>NZ_QDKQ01000036.1 GCF_003116815.1 Caulobacter endophyticus | reverse complement strand
CAGGCGCGTGCGGGCGGCGGTGAAAAGCGGGTGGCGGCCCAGCATGCCAAGGGCAAGCTGACGGCGCGCGAGCGGATCGACCTGCTGCTCGACGAAGGCTCGTTCGAGGAGTTCGACATGTTCGTCGAGCACCGGGGGACCGAGTTCGGCATGGCCGACCAGAAGGTGCCCGGCGACGGGGTGGTCACCGGCTGGGGCGCGATCAACGGCAAGGTGGTCTACGTCTTCTCCAAGGACTTCACGGTGTTCGGCGGCTCGCTGTCGGGCGCCCACGCGGCCAAGATCGTCAAGGTCCAGCGCCAGGCGATGAAGGCCGGCGCGCCGATCATCGGCCTGTTCGACGCCGGCGGGGCGCGCATCCAGGAGGGCGTCGACAGCCTGGCGGGCTATGCCGACATCTTCCTCGAAAACACCCTGGCCAGCGGCGTCATCCCGCAGATCAGCGTGATCATGGGCCCCTGCGCCGGCGGCGACGTCTATAGCCCGGCCATGACCGACTTCATCTTCATGGTGAAGGATACGAGCTACATGTTCGTCACCGGTCCGGACGTGGTCAAGACCGTCACCAACGAGGTGGTCACCGCCGAGGAACTGGGCGGGGCCCGGGTGCATGCCGCCAAGTCGGGCGTCGCCGAAGGCGCGTTCGAGAACGACCTGGAAGCCCTGACCCAGGTGCGCCGCCTGATCGACTTCCTGCCCTCGTCCAATCGCGAGAAGGCCCCGATCCGTCAAAGCTTCGACGATCCGCACCGCCAGGAAGACAGCCTCGACAGCCTGGTTCCCGCCGACCCGGGCAAGCCCTACGACATGAAGGAGCTGATCCTGAAGATCGTCGACGAGGCCGACTTCTTCGAGATCTCCAGCGAGTGGGCCAGGAACATCGTCTGCGGTTTCGCCCGCATGGACGGCCAGACGGTCGGGATCGTCGCCAACCAGCCCCAGGTGCTGGCCGGCGTGCTCGACATCGACAGCTCGCGCAAGGCCGCCCGCTTCGTGCGCTTCTGCGACGCCTTCGAGATCCCGATCGTCACCCTGGTCGACGTGCCGGGCTTCATGCCCGGGACGAAGCAGGAGTACGGCGGCCTGATCAAGCACGGCGCCAAGCTGCTGTTCGCCTATGCCGAGGCCACCGTGCCCAAGGTCACCCTGATCACCCGCAAGGCCTATGGCGGGGCCTATGACGTGATGAGCTCCAAGCACCTGCGCGGCGACTTCAACTACGCCTGGCCCACCGCCGAGATCGCGGTGATGGGCGCCAAGGGGGCCGTCGAGATCATCTTCCGCCAGGAGGCCAAGGATCCAGAGGCCCTGGCCGCCCGCGAGGCCGAATACAAGGACCGCTTCGCCAACCCCTTCGTGGCCGCCTCCCGCGGCTATGTCGACGACGTCATCATGCCTCACGGCACCCGCAAGCGCATCGTCCGGGCGCTCCACTCCCTCAAGGGCAAGGTGCTGACCAACCCCGCCAAGAAGCACGACAACATCCCGCTCTGAGCCGGGACGCTCCCCCT
>NZ_QDKQ01000035.1 GCF_003116815.1 Caulobacter endophyticus | reverse complement strand
ATCGAATAGGGTCGAACCATCCAGGCTGGCCTCCCGCACCAGCCTCCATGTTGAATCACGATCCGCTCAAACCCGGAATCCCCGATTCAATCAAATCCAAGCGCGCTCTAGAGCCGGCGAAAGGCCATCGACCGCCGCCGAGACAGGTTGCGCGGCGCGTCCTTAGGCAGGAACCGCAGGATGAGAAGCCAGGCGAGCGGTCCCGCGCCCGCCAGCAAGCGGCTACCCAGGAACAGCGGTTCTTGCAGCCAGCCCCACAGGGCGTAGGCGAACAGCAGCACCGCAAGAAGTCCGGAGCGAAGGAGCGGACGGTGCGTTTCCCGCCCCCGCGCCATCAGCCATCCGAAGGCCCAGGTCATGGCGAAGAACGCCAGCATGCCAGACCAGCGGCAGCTCAGGAGCCGAAGGAGCTGTCGATCGTCTCCGCCATCGACCGGGCCGTTAAGCCGCCGCCACCGCGCCGGTCGTGCGGCGCAGGCGCCAGAAGCGGATGGTGCGCAGGGCGCTCTCGCGGGGCAGGGCGGCATAGAGCTCGCCATACGCCTTGGCCTTGCCCATCACCTCGTCGGACGGATCCAGGATCAGCAGGGCGAAGGTCAGGAACAGGGCGCGGTCGAAGTCGGCCGCCTTGCAGACCACGGCCAGGCCGTCGAGCTCCTTGCGCTCGAGGATCTTGCGGGCGGTGTGGAAGTCGATGTCGGCCATGTCCGACAGGGCGCACAGGAACAGCGTCGTCTGCCGGGCGCGCAGCATGCTGGCCAGGGCCTGGGGCGTGATGCGGCCGCGCGCCTTGATCAGGCCAAGCTCGTGCATGGCGGCGTCGTAGTCGGCCGGCAGGGCGCCGTCGCGGGCGGCCAGGCGGTTGCGGCCCGCGGCCAGGGCCGCTTCCAGCACCGCCGGGTCCAGCGCCTCGTTGCGGGCCATGATCCGGTCGCGCAGCCGCGCCTCGGCCACGAAGTACATCTCGTTGAGCAGGTCGATCGGCAGGCTCTGGCGGTCGATCACCGCCTCGTGCAGCGCCGGGTTGGCGGCGGCGCGATCGACCACAGTCTCGTGCGCGGCGCGCGACAGTTCTGCGCCCTCGTTGCGGATCAGCACGCCCAGGGTGTCGTCGTCGCCGCGGGCGACGATGGCGTCGGAGACGGCGCTGGGCACGTGGGCCCGGCTGGAGATCGCCCGCAGGTGCTCCTGGCCCTGCGTCTGGGCCACGTGCAGCAGATCGGCATCCGACAGCGGCGCCGCCCCCGACAGGATCGGACGAGCCACGGCGATGCTGTCGGCGGCGAGGTTGCGGGTCAGGCTCGGCGGCGGGGCCGGGGACTGGCCCAGGCGCTCGGCCAGTTCGACACGGACGGCCTCCTCCATCTCGCCGGCCAGCTGGCCCATGACCTGGTCGAACAGGCCCATCTCCACCGCGCCGTGGTCGTCGGCGGTGAAGAACAGGTCCGTCACCCCGCGCAGCAGTTCGCGCCGCTTGGCGCTGGACGGCTCGTCGGCGAGGGCGATCAGGTCGTGCAGCCGCGATTGCAGCATCAGAAATCGCTCTCCTGGGCGGTGGTCTTCTTCTTGCGCGACGCCGAGGTCGAGGTGTCGCGACCGGCTTCCTGCGCGGCCTGGGCCAGCCAGTCGGCCGAGCCGTGCTGGGGCTCGTCATCGGCCGGGGCGGTGGCCACGGCGGCGGGATCCACCGCCATCAGCACCGTGTTGGGCGGACCCGGGGCGGCGATCTGGTCCGGCGTCAGGCCGAACATCCGGCCCACCGAATAGGTGCGCGGGGCCAGGCCCTCGGCGGCGCGGGGATTGGCGTAGGCGGGCGCCGCGGCGACCTGGGCCGGCGCGGGAGCGGGGCGAGGTTGCGGGGGCTGCACCGCCGGGGGACCGCCAGCAAGCTCCGACGACGGATAGACGCGAGGCGCGACGGGCGAGATCGGGGCGGCGGCCACGGGCGGGCTGTAGAGGCTGGTCGGCAGCGCGCCTTGCGGGGCCTGGGACTGCATCGCCGGCTGCGGAACGTAGCGCGGCTGCTGGGGCTGCGGCGGGGCGGGGGCGTTGGCGTAGCCGGCCCAGGCGGCCATCGGCGCGGGGCGCTCCACCGAGCGGGCGGCGGTCTCGGCCGGCGCGGGCGCTGCGGGCGCCTCCACCTTGCCGGCCCAGCCCAGCATCGGCCCGCGATAGGCCGAGGCGGCGGCCTGGGCGCGCGGGCTGCGCGGGCCATAGCGGCTCTCGCGCACGTCGTCGGCGTGCGCCGGAACGGCGACGCTGGCGAGCAGCAGCAGGGGCAGAACGAGGCGCATGCCGGTCCGGACGGAGTTTCTCCAGTCTCGAACCCTTAGCCCAGGCGGCTTAATCCCCGCCTAACGGCGCCACGCGGAAAGTCGAGGATGCGACGTTCTCCCCCTCTCTCTTTGAGAGAGGGAGGGGCCCGCCGCGAAGCGGCGGGAGGGTGAGAGGTTTCACCGTCTGCCGGCAAATCCCCGGCTGTTCCGCTGGGGGATGGGTTGGCCCGGCCTCCCGCGCCTTGTCCTGAGAGGGTGTACCCTCTCACCCTCCCACGCCTTCGGCGCGGGCCCCTCCCTCTCTCCATGAGAGAGGGATTTTTTACCGCCCCCGCCACCACGCCAGCAGACGCGCCTCGGCCGCCGCCAGGGCCGCGTGCAGGGCCACGCCCATGGCCGCCAGCACCGCCAGGGCCGCAAAGCCCCGGGCCGTCTGCAGGCGGTTGAAGCTTTCCAGCATGCGCCAGGCCAGGCCCTGGCTCGAGCCCGAGCCGGCCACGAACTCGGCCGCCACCGCGCCGACCAAAGCCAGGCCCGCGGCCACCTTCAGCCCCTCCAGGATCGACGGCAGGGCCGAGGGCAGGGCCAGGCGCCACAGCCGCTGCCAGGGCGTGGCGCCGTAGAGGTCGAAAAGGCGCGACAGGTCCGGATCGGCGGCCTTCAGCCCGGCGACGGCTCCTGAATATATCGGGAAGAAGGCGATGACGGCGGCCAGCGCCGTAACCGCGCGTCCCGGATGGTCGATGCCGGCCCAGATGGTCACCAGCGGCGCGATGGCGATCACCGGCGTCACCTGCAGGATCGCGGCGACGGGACGCAAGGCGACCTCGACGATGGGCTTCAGCGCCGCGCAGAACGCCAGGGCCAGCGCGATCAGCGCCGCCAGCACCAGGCCCGCCAGCGCCGTCGACAGCGTGCCCCAGGCGCTGAGCGCCAAGAGCGGCCCGGCCTCGACTAGCGCTCTGGCCACCGCCGACGGCGCGGGCAGCAGGTAGGCAGGCACGTGCAGGGCGCGGCAGGCGCCTTCCCAGGCCGCCAGCAGGAAGGCTGTGAACAGGATGGGGGCGAGGCGGCGGGTCACCGTCCGGCCTCCAACAGCGCGGAAACCGCCTCGACCGTCTGGCGGAACGCGGCCGTGGTCCTGAACCCGGCCGGCCGCACCAGCGGTCCTTCGACCGCGACCTCGCCCGCGACGAGCCCCGGGCCCGGCGTCAGCACCACCACGCGGCCGGCCATGTAGACGGCTTCCTCGACATTGTGGGTGACGAACACCACGGCCGGCGACAGCGCCGCGCACAGGGCCAGCACGTCGTCGGCCAGGGCGCGGCGGGTGATCTCGTCCAGGGCCGCGAACGGCTCGTCCAGCAGCAGCAGGCGAGGATCGGTGACGAGGGCCCTGGCCAGCGAGGCCCGCATGGCCATGCCGCCCGAAAGCTGGGCGGGGCGGGCGTCCTGCGCCCCGTCGAGGCCGACCTGGGCCAGGGCCTCGCGCGCCCTGGCCCGGGCCTGGCCGGCCGGCATGCCCGCCAGCTCCAGCGGCAGGGCGACATTGGCCGTGGCGTTCATCCACGGCGCCAGGGTCGGGGCCTGGAACACCACCGAGGTCTCGCCCTTGCCCGCCGCCCGGGTGACGGTTCCGCGCGTCGGCTGCTCCAGCCCGGCCAGCAGCCGCAGCGCCGTCGACTTGCCGCACCCCGACGGCCCCACCAGCGCCACCACCTCGCCGGCGGCCAGCGTCAGGTCGATGGGGCCAAGGGCGCGACCGCGCGGATAGTCGACCTCGATGGCGGAAAGGGACGCGATCATCAATTCTCCTCCCCCGTGCAACGGGGGAGGGGGACCGGCGAAGCCGGTGGAGGGGGCGACCGCCGCTCAGACACAGCCCGGATCCCGCCCATGCGCTCGGCGGCGAGGGTCCACACGCCCAGCGCCACCTCGTCCGGATCCCGCAGAAAGTCGCCGGCGGCGATGCGCATGATCTCGATCCCTTGCGACGCGAGCCATGCGTCCCTGCGCGCGTCATGCCTCGCCTGATCGGCCGTGTCATGCCCCGCGCCGTCGATCTCCACCGCCAATCGCGCGGCCGAGCAGTAGAAGTCGAGGATATAGACGCCGACGGGGTGCTGGCGACGGAGGGGCGGGTCCTCGCCGCGGCGTCGCAGCCGCTGCCAGAGCATGGTCTCGGGCAGGGTCATCTCGCGGCGCAGGCGGCGGGCCCGTTTCAGCGTCAGGACTGGTGAGCGCATGTGCGGCGGTCGCCCCCTCCACCCCTTCGGGGTCCCCCTCCCCCGCAGGCGGGGGGAGGAGAAGGATCTCACTTCGGCAGAAACGCCAGGCTGTAGGCCTGCTTGTAGTCCATGGTCTTGGGATAGACGCCCTGGTCGGCGGCCACCTGGAAGAACTCGGCCCAGCGCTTGTCGGTCATGGCGCCGATGCCGTCCTTGGGCACGATGCCGTAGGACCGCATCTTGTCCCGGGCCTGGTCGAGCAGGTCCTGGGTCATTTCGGGGTTGTCCTTGAGGATGGCCGCGTCGCCGGGCTTCGCATCGCCGTAGAGATAGCTCTTCCAGCCGGCGGCGATGGCGTCGCTGATCGCCTGCACCTGGGCGGGCTTTTCCTGGATCATCCTGTCGGTCACCAGGGCGAAGCTGGCATAGGCCGGATAGCCGTCGTCGGCCAGCAGGAACACCGCCGGCGTCTCCCCGCCCGCCTTCTCGATCAGATAGGGCTCGGACGTCGCATAGCCCTGCTGGATCAGGCTCTTGTCGGCCAGGAACGGGGCGACCGAGTAGTTGTACTTGCGCACCTGGGCGTCGGTGAAGCCGTGCTTGGCCTTCAGCCAGATCCAGAAGGCCGTCACCGAGGCGTCCGACAGCAGGATCGGCCTGCCCTTCATGTCGGCGATGCTGTTCACGCCTTGGCCGGGGTGGGCGATCAGCACCTGCGGGTCCTTGTCCATGTAGGCGGCGACGGCTTTGACCGGCACGCCTTCCTTGGCGAGGTTCAGCACGATGAAGCTGTTGGAGCCGACGCCGATATCCACCGCCCCGGTGGCCAAAAGCTGGGGCACGTTCACCCCGGGGCCGCCCTGGACGATCGAGACGTCCAGCCCGCGCCTGGCGAACTCGCCCGTCGCCACCGCCTGGTAGTAGCCGCCCAGCTCGGCCTGGCCCCGCCAGTCGGTGGCCAGCTTCAGCTTGGTGAGGCCGGGGGCGGCGTCCTTCTTGCCGGGCGAACAGGCGGAGGCCATCGAGGCGACGGCGGCGGCGAGGCCCGCGGCGGTCACGGCGCGGCGCGAGACGGTCATGGAAGGCTCCCCCAGTGTTGCGGCGCGGAGGTTAGCCGCGCGCGCAGGGAGGGGGAAGGGCGGGGGTCAAATACCGCCGGATCCGACGGTCAGCAATCCAAACGAAAGTGCAGACATGGTGAATAGTCCCGCTCCCAAAAATGCTACGGCTTTATTCTCTCTATCCTTGAGGTGGCTCAGCAAAAATATTACAGCTATCGAAATCGGCGAAATGTACAGAAGATTCATCAAGGACATTTTGGAAAAAATAACGGCTATCGCGGTCGTAATGTACATAAAAATTATTAGAGCAATTGGGATCGCTACATGTATGAAAGGTCTAATCATTGCTAATTTGTTCGTCGTAGTAGCATTTTGCGATCTTTGCGGAATTTAGGCCCCATAGAGGCGCTGCGCCAGCCCCATTAAAATATGTCATTTTTCCATCGCCGGTGCCGATTGTGAGGACGCCGGTTACTTTATTGCCGAAAACATCAACGGTTCTTACAGAGTTGATTACGCTTCCGGAGTGAAGTGTGTGATTGGATAGTGTTACGTTTGCTACCGATAGGCTCGGTGCGTAAGCGAAATGCATGACGTCACCCTTGACGATGTTCGCCACGTTTACATTAGTAATGCTTCCATTCGTAACTGGGCGTCCTGTAGCACCTGGTGCTGGATGCTTTTTAATGCAATCAAATACCTCTTCGGCTGAGCATTCAGATCCGATGCAGATTGGGGTGAATACTGCGTAAAAGTGAGGCCACTTATCCAGCATTAGTCGAGTTAGAAGATGTTTCTTTGCGGCAACGACAGTTACGCCGCTTAAGGGTGTTCCCGCGCCAGCCCCGAACGATGCCCTGAAGCCATAGGCCGCCACAATAGCCCTGACGATAACGTCGGACACCTCGGTTGGCTTTTCCTTCTTTTCTCCGGCAAGCCCTAAGGGATCAATTCCATTAATCGGATCGTTTCCCACATAGGCCTGCCAGTTGATCCCATCGCCATACCCGATCGGATCGGTCTGCATGAACCGGCCGAGCGACGGCGAATAGGTGCGGGCCTTGTAGTTGTAGACACCTGCTTCCGGCAGCCAGGTCTGGCCGGTGTACTGGTAACGGCCGAGGTTGCCCGCGGCCGGCACGCCGTATTCGTCATAGGTGTTGATGCCCACGGCCGTACCCACGCCGTTGCTGACGGCGACGACCGAGCCGCGCTCGTCGGCCGCGTACCAGTTGCGGTTGGCCGTGCCGGCGCCTTCGTACCAGGCCAGCGGCTCGTCCATGCCCGGGCCGGGGATGTAGCGGCGCAGCATGCCGCCCGAGCCGTTGTACTCCGCCGACAGGTTCATGCCGTCGTAGAGGAAGTCGGTCGCCGCCCCGCCGCCGGGGCCCTGGGCGCGGAAGATCCGCCCGGCCGGGTCGCGCGAAAGGTTGGCGCCGGTCGAGGTGGCCCACAGCTGGTTGTCGGGATCGTGACCGAAGGTGGTCACGCCGTCCGACTGCAGGTTGCCGTTGGCGTCGTAGCTGTGGGCCACCCCGCCGACCGTGGTGTACTGGTTGAGGCCGTTGCTGGCGTAGGTCTTGGTCGACGAAGCGCCGCCGATGTAGCGATAGGCGTCGTTGGTGGCCGTGCGCGCGGTGATCTGGCCGGCGGCGTTGTAGCTGTAAGTGTAGGTCTGGTCCTGGGCGGTTCCGGCCAGGTCGTGGGCCATGGTGGTCAGGCGCGAGGCGGCGTCGTAGCCGTAGGTGGTGGCCGCGCCGTTGCCGCGCCACAGGGCGGTCCGCCGCCCCAGATCGTCATAGGCATAGGTGGCCAGGACGCCGGGCCCCGTATAGGCGCCCTGCTCGCGGGCCACCAGCATCTCGCCGGTGGTGTGGTATTCGTAGCCCACCCAGAAGCCGTCGGGCCAGGTCACTCGCGTGCGGTTGCCGGCCAGGTCGTACTGGTAGCTCATCGTCCCCTGCGGCGCCGACTGGGCCGTGGTTCGCCCTAGGGCGTCATAGGTCAGGCCGATGGTGTAGCCAGGATACGAGATCGAGGTGGCGCGGCCCAGGTTGTCGTAGGCGTAGCTGCGGCCAGGCCAGCCGCCGGGGCGGGTCTGGCTCGTCAGGTTGCCGTTGGCGTCATAAGCGTAGTCGATCTCCTGGCTGTCGCGCAGGCGGCGCTTGGTCATCCGGCCCGCGGCGTCGTAGGCGTACTGCTCCAAGTCGTCGCCGTTGGCGCTCATCTGTCCCACCGCGGCCTTGGGGAAATAGACGCGATAGAGACGGTCGAAGCCGTCGTATTGAAGTTGGGTTAGGTTGTTCTTGGCGTCGGCGACCCAATACAGGAGGCCGTTGGGCGTATACTCGTAGCGGGCCTCGCGCACCGGCGTGTTCGTGGCCCAGCCGGCATAGGTTTCGGTCAGACGGTCGGCGCTGTCATAGACGTTGTAGGTGATGCGGTCGGGACCGTCGGCGCCTTCGGCCCCGAGCGTGCAGGCCGAGGCGGGCAGCCCCGCGAAGTCCGGCCAGCTTCCGAATGTCGCCGGGTTCATCCGCACGACCGAACAGTTCATGCGGCCGACGGCGTCGTAGCTGTACTGGCTGACGCGCTGAAGCGTGGCGTTCGAGCGAAGGGCCCGATGCGTGACGCGGCCGGCGGCGTCGTACTTGGACAAATCCTGCTGGAAGACGCCCATGGCGGCCCAGTCGGCGTCGGACTGGCTGTTGACGACGCCGATGTCGACGGTGGTGCGGCGGCCGGCGGCGTCGTAGGTGTAGCGGACGGCGCGGTGCTTCAGCGCGCCGCCGCCGTCGGGGTCGGGTCCGACCGCGCCGATCGGGCGCCAGGCCGAGTCATAGCGATAGCGCGTGGTGTCGCTGGATCCGGCCAGGGGGCCGTCCACCGTCAGCACGCCGCCCACCGGATTGTAGGTCAGGGTGGTCGAGGCCCACAGGGTCCCGTCGCCGGCGCCCGAGCCGATCGTCGTCGGCAGCAGGTTGTTGGCCGTTCCCGCCGCGCCATAGGCGTAGGTCGTCTTGATCTCGCTGGCCGTTCCGGCGCACGAGGCGCCGGTGACGCAGGTCGACTGGCTGGTCGGCTTGTAGATCGGCGTCGGGGCCTGGGCGATGGCGCCGCTGGCGTTCTTGTACCAGGCGTACTGCGGGGCGTAGCCGTAGCGCACTTCCGGACGGGCCGCGCCGGCCGTGGGCGCGGGCGCGGTGACGCTCAGCAGGCCGCCATGGGTGGCGTCGTAGGCGTAGTCGGTGACCTTGCCCAGGGCGTCGGTCGTCGAGGTCGGCTGGTTGCAGGTCACCGGACTGGCGCACGACACGGGATAGGTCGCCGAGGTGACGATATCGGCCAGGCCCGATCCAGGCTTGGCCACATGGGTCGTCGAGAGGACGTTGCCGCGAACGTCATAGACCAGGCTGGCGTAGTCGCCCTCGGGATTGGTGAGCTTCGTGGCCCGGCCGTAGCTGTCGTACTCGTAGCTGCGGGTGCGGTTGAGGCTGTCGTTGACCGAGGTCAGGCGCAGCTTGGTCTTGTCGGAGACGTAGGTGTCGAGGTGCGACAGCGGCCCCGTCACCGTCGTCGTGAGCGTCGAGCCGCCGTCGACATAAGCGTAGTTCCAGGTCCCGGTGGCGTCGGTGACGCTGGAGATCTTGCCGTTGGCGTAGGTGAAGGTGCGGTCGTCGGCGGCGCTGCCGGGCAGGCGGATGCGCAGCATGCCGCCGTCGTTGGTGTCATAGCCGTAGACGAAGGTGCGGCTGGCCTGGTCGGTCACGCTCGCCTGGCCGACCGTCTGGCTGTAGGTCAGGCTGGGCCAGTTCTGGGAGAAGGCGCAGGACGCCGCCCAGGGCGAGCAGTAGTCCGTCGTCATGTTGAAGGCGGTGACCTTGGCGACCTCGACCCAGCCCAGCGGATCGACCAGGGGCTCTTCGCTCATGTAGTCGAGGTGCAACTGGTAGCCGGCGTTGGACGTGATCGACTGCAGGCGTGAGATCGGGCTGCGGTTGGGGCAAGGCTCGTCGAGTTCGCCGATGACGCCCCCCCAATCGCATTGCTCGGACTGGGCGTAGTTGTAGTTGAGCTTCACGCCGTTCGGATAGGTGATCTCCTGGAGATCGTTCAGCCAGAACCGGGCGACGACGCCGTCGGGCGAGGTGTAGACGAACTGCGTGAAGTACGGCGCGGTCCCGGTGGCGGTCAGGCTCGATCCGTCGGCCTGGGCGGGCGTGAAGGTCGAGCCCGAGCGAGTGAACACCTTCGTGGTGCTGCCGAGGCTGACCAGGTAGGTCGTCCCGGTGAAGGTGAAATTGATGCTGCCCAGGAAGCTGTCGCGCCAGCCGGCCATCACCAGGTCGCGACGATAGGACAGGCCGCCCGCCGACGGATCGCCGATGCTGATCGAAGGCCCCGGAACGAAAGGACGCCCCGACAGCACGTCGACGCCGCGGGCGTCGACCTCGTAGTTCTCCGGCGGGATGGGCGCGGTCTGGGCATAGGCCATGCCCGAAAGGCAGCTGGACGCACACAGCAGCGCGCTCAGGCGCGCGAGCCGCTTCAAACCAAGACGCATGTGAGCCCCAAGACACCAGACGACGCATTACGCGCGCCCCTCGCGTCCAGGCTGTTATGAAGCGGTGAAGCTTGGCAACCCGGCGTCACCGTCCAGGTTGTGGATAAGCCTGAAATAGCGCGCGGCGCGCGCAGCGAGGCCGCGCGCGCCGCCGCCTATCGGGTCGGCCCGCGCGGCTCATGTTTTCCGCGACGGGCCCTGATCCGTCGCGCGCCGCCGCCCCGCCACCAGCCGACCAGGAGGGCGACCTGCCCGGCGGCCAGGGCCGCCAGGAAGGCGCCTGCCCAGATGACCTGCTGTCGCGTCGTCAGCGAAAACCTGTCGGTGACGATCCAGGCGAGGAAGAGGTTCACGCCTGCGAAGAAGGCGAGAAAGGCCGCCCATCTCCAGAGCGATGGCCCTTTGTCGCCCGCGGCGGTGTTCCCTTTGGTCAAGGACGCGTTCCTACTTGCCGCCCGACGCTTCGCTCAGTCCTATCTGGCCCGATTTGCGTGCCAGATCTGGGCTGGGGGTATCACCAGGAAGAAGAACAGCGCCGCGGCCGCCGCCGCGACGAACCAGTTCCCGCTCAGGAGCGAAAACAGGAGCGTCGCGCCCAGGGCGATCGTCAGGACATGAATGTAGACGACCAGCGCCAGGTATTCGACGAGCGAAAGCTTGGATGTGATGGTCTTCTTACAACCGATGCAACTGATCGAGCAGGTACGCGTGAGGCATTGGCTGGCGCTGAAAGTCTGCCCGTCGACGCCGCATGACGGGCAGGTCACCCTCGTAGAAAAGCGGAATTTCAACCTCGATCACTCTTTACAGCTATTTCCGACGATGCCCGCGACGACGATCGCCGTCGGGTGCTGGTTGGCCGCACTATAGGCGTTGCCATACATGGCCGCCAAGGTCAGCGGCCCGCCGACTTTGGGTGTAGCGAGGGCCGAGATCGCCAGGCCCGTCCCGGCCCGGGCGCCGGCTTGGAAGGGGTACTTCATCGCCCAGGCGCTCGCGATCGGCCCGATCTGTCTTGGGTGTCCCATGGCGGCCTTGCCCGCGTCATACATCGCCTGGTGCGCGTTCACGGCCTGCTGCTGCTTGTCGCGGCCCATCAGGCCGGCCAGTGCGGACACCCCGAGCACGGCGTCGCCCACGCCGTTGGCGTAGCTCGAGATGCCGTCGCCGATCTGCTGGCCGATGCCCTTGTCAGGCATTTCGTTCTTGATCGCGTTGACCGAGATCATCGGGCACTTGGGCTTGGGCTGGGACGTGGCGGATCCGCCCGAGCCGCCTTCACCTCTCGAGCCGCCGACGCCGCCTTCGGTCGGTTCGTAGAAGGTCTTGCAGTATCCCCCGGAAACGCCGATGCCGGCTGCGGAGTAAGGCGCGCAGACCCTGAAGAAGGCCAGGCCCATCGGGTCGATCGCGTTGATCGGGTCGTTGCCGGCGTAGGCCTGCCAGTTGATCCCGTCCTGATAGCCGGCCGGATCGGTCTGCATGAAGCGGCCCAGCACCGGCGAGTAGATCCGGGCCTTGTAGTTGTAGGCGCCGACCTCCGGCAGCCAGGTCTGGCCAGTGTACTGGTAGCGGCCCATGTTGGTGGCGGCCGGCGCGCCGTACTCGTCATAGGTGTTGATGCCCGCCGCGGAGCCCCCGCCGTTGATGACGGCGACGATCGAGCCGCGCTCGTCGGCGGCGTACCAGTTGCGGGCGCCCGTGCCGGCGCCTTCATACCAGGCCAGCGGTTCGTCCATGGCCGGGCCGGGAATGTAGCGGCGCAGCATGCCGCCCGAGGTGTTGTATTCGGCCGACAGGTTCAGTCCGTCATAGAGGAACTGGGTAGCGCCGAGGGCGGGCGAGGCGGCGTGGTAGAGGCGGCCCGCCGGATCATAGGAGAGCGCCGCGCCGGAGTTGGTGTTTACCAGCAGGTTTTCGGGATTGTGCCCGAAGGTGGTCGCGCCGTCCGACTGCAGGTTGCCCCGGAGATCGTAGCTGAGGCCAAGGCCCCCGACCGTCGTGTACTGGTTGAGGCCGTTGCTGGCGTAGGCCTTGGTTCCGGCGGCGCCGCCGACATAGCGATAGGCGTCGTTGCTGGCCGAGCGCGAGACGACCTGGCCGGCGGCGTTGTAGGTCCAGGTGTAGGCCTGGTCCTGCGTCGTCCCGGCCAGGTCATGGTTCATGCTGGTCAGGCGCGAAGCGCCGTCATAGCCGTAGGTGGTCGACACGCCGTTGCCGCGCCACAGCGAGGAGCGCCGGCCAAGATCGTCATAGAAGTAGGTGGCCAGCACGCCGGGTCCCGTGACGGCGCCCTGCTCGCGGGCCACCAGCATCTCGCCGGTCGTGTAGTACTCGTAGCCGACCCAGAAGCCGTCGGGCCAGGTCACCCGCGTGCGGTTGCCGGCCAGGTCGTACTGGTAGCTCATCGCGCCCTGCGGCGCCGACTGACCGGTGATGCGGCCGAGCGCGTCGTAGGTCATGCCCACCGTGTAGCCCGGGAACGACGCCGAGGTCAGGCGGCCCAGGTTGTCGTAGGCATAGCTGGTGTCGGCCCAGGTGGAGGGCAGGTCCTTCGTCAGCAGATTGCCGTTGGCGTCGTAGGCATAGCCAACGACCTGTCCGGCGCGCAGGCGCTGCGTCACCAGCCGGCCGGCGGCGTCGTAGGTGCGCTGTTCGTAATCGGCCGTGTTGTGGGCCAGAGCGCCGACCGTCGCCACAGGGAAGTAGGTGAAGGCCGGTCGGTCGAAGCCGTCATAGGCCAGCTGGGTCTTGTTGTCCTTGGCGTCGATGATCTGGCTGATCCGGCCGTTGACCGTATAGGTGTACTTGGCGTCGCGGACGGTCGCGCCGGTCTCCGAACCGGACCACTGCTCCACCAGGCGGCCAGCCGTGTCATAGACGTTGCGGCTGATGCGATCGGGGCCGTCGGCGCCTTCGGCGCCCGGCGTGCAGGCCGAGGTCGGGGGCGCGCCGAAGGCGGTCGGATTCATCCGCACGGTGGAGCAGGTCAGGCGGTTGGCCGCATCGTAGGCGTACTGCGTCAGGCCATGGGTCGTCCCGGCCGCCGAGGTAGTCTCGCGGATCGGGCGGCCGATGGTGTCATAGGCGGTGTCGCGCTGCTGCAGCACGGTCATGGAGGCCAGGGCGGCGTCGGTCTGGCCGGTCGCCGCGCCGACTTCGACGCGCGTCAGCCGACCGTCGACGTCATAGCCGAAGCGTTGCGCGCGGTGCAGGAGCGGGCCCGAGCCGTCCGGATCGGGGCCGATCACCCCGACTTCGCGGCGGAGCGCGTCATAGAGGTAGCGGGTGGTGTCGGCGCCGGCCAGCGGGCCGTCGATGGTCAGCGGGTTGCCGACATTGTCGTAGCTGAAGGTCGTGGTCGCGCTGAGCGAGCCGTCGCCGGCCGCCGAGGTGACGGAGGTCGGCAGCAGGTTGGCCGCGGCGGTGCGGCCAACCGTGGTCCTGATCTCGTCCGCCGTGCCGGTGCAACTGGAGCCGGTGGCGCAGATCGAGGCGCCGCTCAGGGTCCAGACCGAGCCCACCTGCACCGTCGCGCCCGAAGCGTCCTTCGCATAGGTCGGGGTCTGGGCGTAGGTGTAGCGCGTCTGGGGCCGCACGCCGTTGGCGCCGGCCGGCGCCGTCACCGTCAGCACGCCGCCGTGGGTCGGATCATAGGTGTAGTCGGTCTGGCCGCCCAGCGTGTCCTTGGTCCAGAGCGGCTTGTTGCAGATCTTCAGGTTGGTGCAGTTGGCGTCGTAGCCGGCGCTCACGCTCGATGACGCCAGGCCCGAATTGGGCTTGGGGATGAAGGTCATCAGGGTGACGTTGCCGCGCGCGTCGTACTCGTAGGTCACCGCGTCGCTTTCCGACGCCGTCGCCCTGATCCGCCGCCCCTTGGTGTCGTACTGGTACGCCATGCCCGTGAAGGCGTTGTTCATGTCCGATATCACGGTCACCGTGGCCAGGCCCGAGACCACCGTCCGAGTCTCGCCGGTGGGGCTGGTGACGGTGGTCGTGCGCAGGATGTTGCTGGTGTTGTTGAGGTCGCTGTAGCCGTAGGTCCAGGTGCTGACGCCGTTCGACCAGGTTTTGACGCGGCCGCTGGCGTCGTTGACGATCGTGGTCACCGCGCCGGACGGCGCGGTGATCGTCGAGGTCTGGTTGGCGGCGGTCTTCAGGTCGTAGGTGGTCGCGCGGCCCAGGGCGTCGGTGACCGTGCCGCCCGAGATCGTCACGCTGGGCCAGGTCTGGGTGAAGTTGCAGGCGTCGGCGGTCGGCGCGCAGTAGTCGACGGCGTTGTTGATCGCGGTGTAGCCGATCGGCGTGCGCCAGGCGCCGGCGTCCAGGGCCGAGACGATCTGGCTCTCCGAGCCGCCGTTGAAGCCGTAGGTGTACTTCAGCTGGTAGCCGCCGCTGCTGGTCACCGACTGGATGCGGTACATCAGCGGGAAGGCGGGCCCTCCAGGGCCGGTGCCCACCACGGTCCTGACTGCGCGATAGTGGATCGTCTCCACGTTGCCGTCCGGCATGGTGATGGTCGACATCAGGGCCAGGGTCGGCGTGCCGGTGATGTTGTGCGCCATCGACGTCAGGTACCGGATCTCCAGACCGTTGGGCAGGGTGTAGGTATAGACGCCGTTGGCCAGGGTCAGGGTCGAGCCCGTGCCCTGGTCCGACGTGTAGACGCCGTTGGCCAGGGTGAAGGTCTCGGCGTTGGAACCGGCGAAGATCCGGACGCCATTGCCGCCCGGCAGTACCTGGCCGATGTAGCCGTTGCTCAGAACGCCGCCCTTGCGCGTCAGCGCAAGGCCGCCGGCTTCGGGCTGGCCGATCGAGAGCAGGGTCTCCGACAGGTTGAACGTGCCGCTCATCAGGTCCACGCCGCGTTCGTCGATCTCGGTGCGGATCGGCGGCAGCGGGGCGGCCGGGAAACTTGTCTGAGCAAAGGCGACGCCCGAAAGGCAGCTGGACGCACATAGCAGAGCGCTCAGCCGAGCCGCCTGCTTCAGACCGATGTACATGAAAACCCCACACGCCAATTGGGCGCGTGACGCGCCCGATACCCGCTCAGGCTGAGCAGAAATGGTCACGCTTCGCAACCCGGGCGCGAACTTTTAGCTGTGAAAAGTCGGAGTAATAATTTTTGGGTTGCAGCCGTCGTCCGGTCTCAGGCCTCCAACCAGCGGCCGACCTTGGCGTACAGCACCTCGCGCTGCACGGGCTTGGCGATGTGGTCGACCATGCCGGCGGCGAAGCAGCGTTCCACCTGCTGGGGCAGGGCGTCGGCGCTCATGGCGATGATCGGCACGCGGCCGGCCGCGCCCTCCAGGCCGCGGATCGCCCGGGTGGCGGCCAGGCCGTCCATCTCGGGCATGTGGATGTCCATCAGTATGATGTCGAAATGGCCGCGGGCGGCCGCCGCCAGGGCCTGGCGGCCGTTCTCGGCGGTCTCGACGTGGCATCCGGCCAGCCGCAGCAGTCCTACCCCGATCTCGCGGTTCATCGGGTGGTCGTCGACCAGCAGGATGCGGGCGGCCTTGGGATCGCGGGCGGCCTCGCGGACCGGCGCGGCCAGGGGCTCGGCCTCGGCGGCCGGCAGCTCCAGCCAGAAGCACGAGCCATGCCCCGGCGCGCTGTCGGCCCCGATCCGCCCGCCCATCAGCTCGACCAGCGACTTGCTGATCGCCAGCCCCAGGCCCGCGCCGCCATAGGCGCGGGTGGCGCCGCTGTCGAGCTGGACGAAGCGCTGGAACAGCCGCGCCTGGTCCTCGATCGGCACGCCCACCCCGGTGTCGATGATCTCGAAGCGCAGGCGGTCCTCGACCTCGCCGGGATCGACGATCAGCCGGGCGACGATCTTGCCGCGCTCGGTGAACTTCACGGCGTTGTTGAGCAGGTTCAGCAGCACTTGGCGCAGCCGAAGGGCGTCCAGGTCGTGCAGCCCGCCGACCGGGTCGACGACGTCGATCTCGATGGCCAGGTGCTTGGCCTCCGCCTCGGGCCGCACGATGCCGACCGCGTCGTGCAGCACCGCCTCGGCCGAGGCCGGCTGCATCATCAGCTCGACCTGGCCGGAGTCGACGCGCGAGACGTCGAGGATGTCGCTGACCACGGTCAGCAGGGCCGCGCCCGCGGTGTCGATCATGCCCACCTGGCGATGGGCGTCGGCCGGCAGGTCCTGGCGGCTGGCCAGCAGCTGGGCGAAGCCGAGGATCGAGTTCAGCGGCGTGCGGATCTCGTGGCTCATGGTGGCCAGGAACTCGGTCTTGGCCTCGGCGGCGGCCAGGGCCCTTGCGCGGGCCGAGCGGGTCAGCTGCTCGCGCCGCACCAGCAGGCGCCGCAGCCGCTCCTGCTGGGCCAGAGCCAGGCCCGCGGCCAGGGCGGTGACGAACACCACGGTGACGAAGCACTGGATCAGCCGGGTCATCTGGGCCGGATTCCACGGCGCCAGCAGCTGGCCCAGCCAGATGTTCCACACCCCCAGCGGCAGCGAGACCACGGCGATGGTCAGCGCGGCTTCCGCCGCCCCGCGCGGCCCCAGCCGGAAGGCGCACAGGATCGCGGCCGGGAACAGCACGAAGGGCAGGGGCGCGCGGGTGTCGTGGAACACCGCCGCCGTCAGGGCCGCCATCAGCAGGAACAGCCCCAGCCGCTCGCCGATCGAGCGGTGGAAGGTGCGCTTGTGCTCGGAGTCGATCAGCACCAGCACGGCCGGCACGATCAGGGCCATGCCCAGGGCGCCGCTGACGAACCAGTCGCGCCACAGGGCCATGAACGGCGCGCCGTCCAGCAGGGCCAGCAGGGCGGCGGCGATGGCGGCGGTCACGGCCACCACCGGCGCCAGCACCGTCGCCAGCAGGGCCAGGTGGCGCATGGTCCGCACCTTGGCCGGCCCGCCGAACGCCCTGCGCACGGCCTCGCGCGCGCCCCAGGCCTCGACCAGGCCGATGAGGGTGAACACCAGGGCCCGCGCCAGGCTGTCGCCGAAGGCCAGGCAGACGGTGAAATGCAGCACGCCGACGACGATGGTCAGGATCATCCGCCGGGGCGGACCCAGCGCCATCAGGCCCACGGCCAGCAGGGCCGTGCCCGGCCACAGGGCCGCCACGCCGGTCGGGCCGCGCGTCAGGCCGTCGCTGAACAGCTGGGTTGCGACGAAGGCGAACGCCAGCACGAGCAGCAGCACCGTCTGACGGCGGGTCTCCTGTAGGGCGGCGCTTCGCGTCATTCTTGACCCCGTTTCCCCCCGGTTTCCCTAGCGGGTTTCTACGCCGAACAACGGTTTCAGTTTCGGGAGCAATGCCTTCTGTGACGCTTTGCCGCAATGGCTTTCGATAGTGTCGACTATCCGACGAAGAGGGCTGCTTCCTTGCCAGGCAAGGGAAACGGGGCGCCGGGGTTGATCGATTTCTCAATCCTCTGCGATAGTGCGCGCGGGTGACTATCTTCCAGGTTGCATTATCGCTGGTTTCGGTCGACCGCAGGCCGGCGGCGGCGCGGTCGCCGACGAGCGGTTCGAAGCATCCGGAATGGCGAGAAGCGGTCGTTCAGATCAAGGCGCCTTACGCCGCCTCCGTCTCCACGCCCAGCCAGCGGTTCAGGGCCGCGATCAGCACGTCGCGCTGGATCGGCTTGGCGACGTGGTCGACCATGCCCGCCTGGCGGCAGCGTTCGATCTGCTGGGGCATGACGTCGGCCGACAGGGCGATGATCGGCGCGCGCGAGGCGGGGCCGGGCAGGGCCTTGATGGCGCGGGCGGCGGCCAGGCCGTCCATGCGCGGCATGTGGATGTCCATCAGGATGATGTCGAAGTCGCCGGCGGCGGCGGCGCGCACGGCCTCGTCGCCGTCGTCGGCCGTCTCGACCGCGCAGCCGGCCAGGGTCAGCATCGCCGCCCCCAGCTCGCGGTTCATCGGATGGTCGTCGACCAGCAGCACCCGGGCGGCGGCCTCCTGTTCGGGCGCGGGGCCGTCGGCGGCGCAGACCGGCTCGGCGGGGGCGGTGAACCAGAAGGTCGCGCCCTGGCCCGGCGTGCTGACGACGCCGATCTCGCCGCCCATGCGGGTGACCAGGGTCCTGCTGATCGCCAGGCCCAGCCCTGCGCCCCCGAACGCCCGGCTGATCGAGCCGTCGGCCTGGCTGAAGCGCTGGAACAGCCGTCCCTGCACCTCGGGCGCGATGCCGATGCCGGTGTCGGCGACGGTGAAGCGCAGGCGCTCGGGCCCGCCGGGATAGCTCGTCTCCAGCCGCACGCTGGCCCGCACCGCGCCGCTGGCGGTGAACTTCACGGCGTTGTTGAGCAGGTTCAGCAGCACCTGGCGCAGGCGGGCCGGATCCAGGGCGTAGTCCAGGCCGTCCGGAAGGTCGGCCTGCACCGACAGGGAAAGCCCCTTGGCCTGGGCGTCCAGCGCGATGATCGAGGCGGCGTCGGCCAGCAGCGCGGCGGGATCCACCGCCTCGGGCCGCAGCTCCACGCGCCCGGCCTCCAGCCGCGAGAAATCCAGAATGTCGTCGACGATGGTGGCCAGCGAGCCGCCGGCCTGGGCGATCAGCTCCAGCTTTCTGCGGCCCGCGGGGCTGAGCCCGTCCTCGGTCTCGGCCAGCAGGTTCGCAAAGCCCAGCACGCTGTTGAGCGGCGTGCGGATCTCGTGGCTCATGGTCGCCAGGAAGTCGGTGCGGGCCCGGCCGGCGGCCTGGGCGCGGGCGCGGGCGGCGCGGGCCGCGGCGCTGCGGCGGGCCATCAGCCCCTTCAGCCGCTGCTCCTTGTAGAGCGACAGGGCCGCCGCCAGGCAGGTGAAGAAGATCGTCGTGACGAAGGCCTGGATCAGGCGGATGCGGTCGATCTCGGCCCAGCGCGGGGCCAGTCGCGCCAGGCCGTCGCCGGCGACGGTCATGGGAGCGGTGACGGCGATGACGATCACCGCGCTCCAGGCCGCGCCGCGCGGCCCCATCTGGAAGGCCGCCAGCATCGCCGCCGGGAAGATCAGGAACGGCATCGGCATGCTGGGCTTGAGGAAGCCGAAGACCGTCGCCCCCGCCACCAGGGCGTAGAGCGCCGCCTGCATCGGCAGCGGCCGCCTGAAGGGCGCCGCGTTGGCGGGGTCCAGGATCACCAGGGCCGCGGGCAGGGCGATCACCATCCCCATGCTGTTGCAGGCCGCCCAGGCGGCGAAGAACGGCAGGAGGTCCGCACCGGCGGCCGGGGCGGCGACGCTGGCGCCGATGGCCGCCACGGTGACGGTGATCGGCAGCATGGCCGCCACCAGCACCAGGGCGTGGCGCACGCTGCGGATCGACGGGCGCGGGCCGCGCAGCCGGCGGGTCAGCGCCGCGGCCGCCAGGCTCTCGGCCATGTCGCAGGCGGTGTAGACGGCGATGACGATCCACGGATCGCCGGCCATGGCGTGCACCGTCAGGTTGGTCGCCAGCGCGATGCCCAGCAGCATGCGCCGGCCGATCGGATCCATCCGCAGCAGGCCGGCCGCCAGTATGGCGTTCATCGGCCACAGCGAGGGCATGCCGTTGCTGTCGCGGGTCAGAAGGTCGCTGAACAGGAACGAGCCGACATAGGCGCAGATCAGGGCCGCCAGCAGTCCCCAGCGGACGCCAGCCTGCTCGGCTCGTCGATCGGCGCGTGCGTTCAAGCCCCTACCCCCAGCCGGGGCTTGCGCCGCCGGAAACCTCAACCATCACGCCCGGCCCGAAAAAGGGTTAAGGCGAGACGCTTTTTCCGTGTGTCGCGCCCTCATGCGACGTTCGGTCGCGCCTGGGCGGATCGGTCAGGGCCCGCGAGACCGCCGCCAGCAGCTCGTCGCGGCGGATCGGCTTGGCCACGTGGCCGTCCATTCCCGCCGCCCGGCAACGGGCCACCTGTTCGGGCAGCACGTCGGCGCTCAGCGCCAGGATCGGCGCGTCGGCCATCGGTCCGTCGAGGGCGCGGATGGCGCGGGCGGCCGCCAGGCCGTCCATGCCCGGCATGTGCACGTCCATCAGGATCAGGTCGAAATTGCCGGTGCGGGCGGCCTCCACGGCCTGGAAGCCGTCCTCGGCGGTGAACACCTGGCAGCCGGCCAGGGTCAGCAAGGCGTCGCCCAGTTCGCGGTTCATCGGGTGGTCGTCGACCAGCAGCACCCGGGCCGCGGCGCGCTCGGGGCCGGTCTCCTGCGCGGGGGCGGGGGCCTCTGCGGCCTGGGCCTCCAGGGCGATGTGGAACACGGCCCCGACCCCCAGGGCGCTCTCGACCCAGATCGTCCCGCCCATCTGGGTGACCAGCGCCTTGCTGATGGCCAGGCCCAGGCCCGTGCCGCCATAGGCGCGGCTGATCGAGCTGTCGGCCTGGGAAAAGCGCTGGAACAGGCGCGCCTGCACCTGGGGCGCGATGCCGATGCCGGTGTCGGCCACGGAAAAGCGCAGCAGGCCTGCATCGGGACCGACCGACAGGCGTGCGGTCACCCCGCCATGGGTCGTGAACTTCACGGCGTTGTTCAGCAGGTTCAGCAGCACCTGGCGCAGGCGCGTCTCGTCCAGGGCGAACACGGCCTCGGGGTCCTGGCCGCCGCGCCCCTCGACCTCGACGGTCACGCTCAGTCCCTTGCCTTGCGCTTCTGGAGCGATGATGGCGGCGGCGTCGCGCAGCAGGGCGGCGGGGGAGGCGGGGGACAGGACAAGCTCCAGGCGGCCGGCTTCGACCTTGGCGAAGTCGAGCAGGTCGCTGACGATCTCGGCCAGCGACCGTCCGGCGCGGCCGACCAGGTCGAGGCGGCGGCGGTTCTCGGGTGAAAGGTCTGCGTCCTCGGCCACCAGGGCGGCGAACCCGAGGATGCTGTTGAGCGGGGTGCGGATCTCGTGGCTGATCGTGGCCAGGAAGTCCGACTTGGCGGCGTTGGCGGCCTGGGCCCGGCCTTGCGCGGCGCGGGCGGCGGCCTGGCGGCGCACCAGCAGGGCCGACAGTCGCGTCTGGCGGCTCAGCGCCAGGGCCGCGGCCATGCTCACCGCGTAGAGCACGATGTGGAACAGCAGCAGGTGGCGCATCGGCTCGGCGGCGGCCTTGGGGTCCAGCCCCACGATCGACAGCACGGCGGGGATGGCGAAGGCCAGCGCCGCCATCACCGACAGCGCCGCCGCCCGCGGGCCGCCGCGGAAGGCCGCCAGCAGCACCGGCGCGAACACCAGCACCCGCATCTGCGGCGGGCCGGTGAACACGCTCCACGACACCGCGGCGATGATCGCCAGGCCGGCGGCCGGCTCCAGCCAGCCGCGCACGGGGAAGGCCTCGGCGTGGCGGCGGTCCAGCAGGATCAGTATGGTCGGCAGGGCGATGGCCACGCCCAGCACGTTGCTGGTGGTCCAGCCGCTCCAGCCGGTCCAGAAGCCGCCGCCCTCGGCCAGCGAGGCCACGCCGTTGACGGCGATCGAGGTCGCCGCCGTGAACACCGCCGACACCGCCGTCAGCACCAGCAGGCCGCGCATGTTGCGCACCTTGCCCGGCAGCCGCAGCAGGCGCAGGGCAAAGGCCGTGGCGGCGATCTGCACGGCGTCCAGGACGGTCACGGCCAGGGCGAAGGCGGTGCTGCTGCTGGTCGCCAGGCTCAGCAGCAGGTGCAGCACGCTGGTCACCGCCAGCAGCGCCGCGCCGCGCCGTCGATCCAGGGTCATCAGGCCGGCGATGATGACGGCGTTGGCCGTCCAGATGGTGGCGATCTCCTGCGCCGCCCCGGTCAGGAACAGGCTGTAGGCCATCGACGCCACGTAGGCGACCGTCAGCCCCGCCGGCCGCCGCCAGCGACGCCACAGCGCCGCGCGATCGCTCGCGATGTCGGAACCGCCGAGACCCAAGTCCACAAACCCCCAGGCTCCCGACCGAAGGCGGCCGGCAGCTGTCGGGTTCCACCATGACCACGAAACGTCGGTTTTTGGTTAAGTGGGGGCCAGCTACGGCGTCTGTGTCGTGCCGACCCCCGAGCATGGCGGTGACCACGGAATATGAGACTTGGCCAACTGCGAGACGATAGCGTTGATCACTCGCGGGTCGCTGGACGGCAGCGGATTATAGATACCGGTGACGCGAGGCACGACGCGAGTGTTGGCTGAATCGTAGAGGATGGCCTTGACGGCGCCCAGGCTCTGGATGGCGTTGGCTACGGTTGTGGAATTCAATTCGCTGGGCAATGGCATGCTCGCGGCCACCTGCTTGCCGTTGATCCCCAGTGTCTGCACGACTAGGGAGCCTGCGGCTTTCTCGCCTTCGACGCTGGCCGCGATCGCGCCCAAGCTCGAGAGATTGATCTTGCCTTTGATCACTTGGACGGTGGCCGTGAGACGCAATCCGACGCCGACATAGACGGGAATGACGACTTCGTTGCCATTGGCGAGTTCCTTGTCGCCAGCTAACCGGATCGCAACGACCTCCGCATCTTGCGGAAAGTCTCGCGTGATCGGCAGGGGCACGCTTTCCTTGTCTCCCGGATGACGGTAGCCCACTAAAAATCTGATGTTGGCCGTATCGGCATTTATGTAGTCGAGCGTGACTTGGTACTGGTTGCCGCTGGCGCCCAACACGGCCGGGCCGAGGGTAGCGTCGGTTTTGCCGCTGATTTGCTGGATAGCGATCCGAACGGCATTGTCCGGCAGATTGTCCAGCAGAGTGCGAACCGTGGTCGCGCACCCCTTGTCGTTCTGAACGGAGACGGGAAGCGGATCGAGCGGGATGTACGAGTACGCGGCGTTCTTTTCACCAAGCGAGATGGGCTCGTTGAGTGGGACTGTCGCGCATGCCGAAAGGCTAAGCCCGAAAAGCAGGATCAGCAGTGATCTCATGGCGCCCTCCCTAGAGATTTTAACCATAGGTTGATTTTCGATTCTAAAAAACAGCGTTCTATAAAATCGAGCGCGTCGGACGGTGCACGCGGCCAGAGGTCCGCCCTTGAGCCGCGCTGCACCCCGTGCTCTCTTCAGCCTAATTGTCTGACAAATAGCGTGGGGTGGAGCATGGCGGGGAACGAAGCGACCAGGGCGACGTCGACCCGCCGGGGTTTCCTGCTGGCCTCGACCGCCCTTGCTTTTGCTGGAGGGGCCTTCCCTGGCGGCGCCGCCGCCGCCGCGCCTCCGCCCGTCGCCTCCGCCCGCGTCGTCGCCCACCCGGTGGCCGCCCGTCACGTGACGCTGAAGCCGTCGATCTTCAGCAAGGCCCAGGAGGCCAACCGCGCCTATCTGGTCTCGCTGTCGCCCGACCGGCTGCTGCACAACTTCCACAAGGGCGCGGGCCTGCCGGTCAAGGCGCCGGTCTATGGCGGGTGGGAGGCCCAGAGCATCGCCGGCCATACCCTGGGCCACTGGCTGACGGCCTGTTCGCTGCAGGTCGCCAACACTGGCGATCCGGTGTTGCGCGAGCGACTGGCCTACACGGTCGCCGAGCTGGCCCGCGTCCAGGCCGCCCACGGCGACGGCTATGTGGGCGCGACCACGCGCTGGAACCAGGACGATCCGGCCGGCGGCAAGCAGGTGTTCGAGGAACTGCGGCGGGGCGACATCCGGTCCTCGCGCTTCAGCCTCAACGACGGCTGGGTGCCGGTCTACACCTGGCACAAGGTGCATGCGGGGCTGCTGGACGCCCACCGCCTGGCCGCAACGCCCGGCGCGCTGGAGGTGGCCGTGGGCGTGGCCGGCTATTTCGCGGGCGTCATCGACGGCCTGTCCGACGAGCAGGTGCAGAAGATCCTGGTCGCCGAGCACGGCGGGATCAACGAGGCCTATGCGCAGACCTACGCCCTGACCGGCGACGCGCGCTGGCTGAAGGTCGCCCGGCGCCTGCGCCACAAGGCGGTGCTCGATCCCATCGCCGCCCAGCGCGACGAGCTGGCCGGCCTGCACGCCAACACCCAGATCCCCAAGGTCATCGGCCTGGCGCGCCTCTACGAAACGGCCGGCGACGATCCCGGCGAGGCCGTCGCCGCGCGCTTCTTCCACCAGGCCGTGACCCGCGACCACAGCTACGTCATCGGCGGCAATTCCGACCGCGAGCACTTCGGCAAGCCGCGCCAGATCGCCCGCCGCATGGCCGAGACCACCTGCGAGGCCTGCAACAGCTACAACATGCTGAAGCTGACCCGCCACCTGTGGAGCTGGAAGCCCGACGGCGCCCTGTTCGACTATTACGAGCGCGCCCAGCTCAATCACATCATGGCCCACCAGCGGCCCAGCGATGGCCGCTTCGTCTACTTCATGCCGATGGCTGCGGGCGGGCGGCGCAGCTACTCCACCTATGAGGACAGCTTCTGGTGCTGCGTCGGCTCGGGCATGGAGAGCCACGCCAAGCACGCCGACAGCATCTGGTGGCGGGGCGGCGACGGCGCGCTCTATCTCAACCTCTTCATCCCCTCGCGGCTCGACCTGCCGGACGGCGACTTCGCCATCGACCTCGTCACGGCCTATCCCGCCGACGGAACCGTGACCCTCAGCCTCCTGCGCGCCCCCAAGGGCGAGCGCGAGATCGCCCTGCGCCTGCCCGGCTGGTGCGCGGCGCCCCAGGTCACGGTCAACGGCAAGGCCGCCGGACGGCGCGGCGACGACGGCTATCTGCGGATCAGGCGCGGCTGGGCGGTCGGCGACAGCATCCGCCTGGTCCT
Source organism: Caulobacter endophyticus (assembly GCF_003116815.1). Lineage (GTDB taxonomy): Bacteria > Pseudomonadota > Alphaproteobacteria > Caulobacterales > Caulobacteraceae > Caulobacter > Caulobacter endophyticus. The sequence goes on along the minus strand of NZ_QDKQ01000035.1, from coordinate 46,360 downwards.
GCCCATGTCGCTGCGGGCCGAGCCGACGCCGGACGATCCAAACCTCGTGGCCTTCGTCTCCGGGCCGCTGGTGCTGGCCGCGAGCCTGGGTCCGGCCGACCGGCCCTTCGAGCGCGCCGCCCCGGCCCTGCGCGGCGATGGTCCGCCCGAGACGCTGCTGAAGCCGTCCAGGGCCGCCCCGCATGTCTTCACCGCCGACCTGGCCGACGGCGGCAGCGCCACCTTCAGCCCGTTCTTCGCCCAGTACGACAACCGCACGGCCGTCTACGCACCGGTGTTCACCAACGCCCGCTGGGCGGCCGAGGGCCAGGCCTTCCTGGCCGCCGAGCAGGCCCGCATCGACACCGTCGCCCGCACCGTCGACACTGTCTATCTGGGCGAGCAGCAGCCCGAGGTCGACCACAGGGTCGCGGCCGCAAACGGCGAGATCATCCAGCTGAACGGCCGCAGCGGCCGCAAGCTCAATCCCGGCGGCGGCTGGCTGGAGGCGACGCTGGCCCGCCGCGCCGGTCCGCTGACCCTGCAGCTGGTCTATTGGGGCGCCGACGCCGGCCAATCGGCCAGGGTGCTGGTCGACGGGACGCCGGTCGGCACGTTCACGACCCCGCCGGGCAAGCGCGACGGCTTCTTCACCGCCGAGATCCCCCTGCCGCCCGGCGCGACCCCGACCCGCGTGCGGATCGAGGCCGGCGACAAGCCGGTGGTGATCTACGAGCTGCGGGTGATGGCGGGCGATAGGGGGCTGCGGAGCGCCTGAAACGACAAAGGCCGCCGCTCTTTCGAGCGGCGGCCTGTTGTTTGCCTTCCACCGGGCGCCTGTGGGCGCGTGGGGATCAGGCGGCGCGCTTGTCAGTCTTCTCGCAACTGAGCGCGTCGTGGCTCGGGGGCTGATGAGTGATGGCCTTCGGCGCGGGCGCGGGCGAGGGCGCGACGACGGGCGGCGTGCTGGGCGCCGGGGGTGTCGTGTTCATCCGCATTTCGATGTCGGGGGTCTTGAGCATGGCCTTAACCGCGGTGCGATCGAAGCTCTTGGCCCAAGCGGGGATGAGGAAGGCGGCAACGGCGACGCAGATCACGAAGAATCCGGTCGCGAGGATGATGGCGGTTAGCTGAAGGTGGTTTTCCATGATCTGATGCTCCTTATTGCGTCATGGGTTGCTCTCCTGTGTTGGCTGTAAGCTGACACGGGCCACGGAGATCTCTATCTCCATTTACCAACAATACCTCATTCCGAAGTCTTTTTTCAATTAATACTTTATTCGTGCGCATAAATTCCCGTCGCCGGCGGCGCGCCAAGTAAAGCTCTCTAATATTGTTTTCCTGGCTGGACGCTTGTCCGAGACCAGCAGGGGAGGCGAGGCCCGGTGCGTCGCTCCGGCGGCGCGGCCGCCCCCTAATCCCCACACCCCGGATCCGGCCGTTCCCGCCCGTCCGGGCAGGCGTAGAAGCCTTCGTCCTGGCCGGGGAGGGTGATGCCCTCGTCGGCGAGGTCGAGGTACCAGCGGCCGTCGCGCCAGGGGGCGATGCCGGTGGCGACCATCTCCTGGCTGAGGGCCGGCTCCAGGAACGGGAAGGCCGCCCGCATGCGCGGGTCGCCGGTCCAGGCCGGGGCGCCCTCCAGGCGGTAGGCGAAGTTCAGGGTCTTGCCGTCCTCGCCGACCAGCCAGGCGCGGGTGATCTTGCGGCGGGCGTAGCAGAGCTCGATGCTGGGCGGCAGGGCCGGGTTGCGCGTGCGCTGGCGAAACCAGTGGGCGGCCTTGGCGGTCGGCGCCAGCCGCACCTCGCCGGCCGGGGCGCCGGGAACCTCTTCCATCAGCCCCGCCTCGACCAGGGCGCGGACGGTGTCGAGTTGCGCCGTCCGCTGGCTGATCTCGACCGGCGAGATCCCCGTCAGCACGGCCGCGCACTGGCCCAGCGGCAGGCCCTGGGCGCGGGCGTCGAAGAAGGCCTGGATCTCGGCCACGGCCTGGCCGCTTTCGATCGAGCGCCGGGCCTGCTCCTGCGGGCTGGGCGCGCAGGCCGCCAGCAGCAGCGCCAGCGCCAAGGCCCAGCCGCGCGAAAGGTCCCTGCCGTCGCTCATCCCTGCCTCGCGCCGTCCGTGGTCGGGGTCGGAACGGCCGGGCTGCGCCGAGGTTGCGGCCGGCCTCAGCCCGCCGGCGCGAGTTCCAGCGTCGCGGACAGGCGGGCGAGGTTGGCGCTGTTGGCGGCCATGGCCTCGGCGATGTCGGGCCGCTCGGGAATGCGCGCGATCACCCCGCCGCCGGCGGCGCGCAGGGTGAAGCCGTCGCGCTGCAGCTTCAGCAGGTGGCGGCGGGTGGTCTCGATGGGCAGGCCCAGCGACCGGGCGATGGCCGTCAGCCGGACGGGGCGTTCCCCGCAAGCGTCCTGCGGCGCGTGTTCCGACAGCCGCAGCGCGGTCAGGAACACCAGGCCCCGCAGGATATCGCCGTCGAACACCGACGACAGCAGGCCCGCGCTGCGCAGCACGTAGTCGGCGCCGACGTCGAGGTGATGGCGGGCGAGCGTCGATCGAACGTCCATGGGCATGGGGCGTGTCTCTCCTCCTCCCCTCCCGCGCGGGAGGGAAGGGCGAGGTCCCATGTCGCGCGGCGGGCGGCCTTGATCCGGATCAAGGCGCGAACGACGATTTCGCGGCAGGAGCCCCGATCAGTTCCCGGAGCCCCCATCGCCATGTCCCCCGCCGGTCCCGAAGATCCCCCAGGCGCGCCCAGCGCCATCCCCAGCCCCGACGTGCCGGCTTTCTCGGGCGAGGACATCGTGCGCCTGTTCGCCGCCACCTACCTGCCGCTGTGCCGCTCGCTGGAGGCGGCCGGCGCCCTCGACCCCCAGGCCCTGGCCCGCGACATCCGCGCCCGCCTCGACCCCGAGCCCGGCGAGCCCTGGGAGATCCTGGCCGCGGCCCTGTGCAAGGTGCTGGGCGAGACGGGGTAGGGGCGATCCCGTTCGCCGGGCTGCCGACACTATGTGGGCAGGCCGATATCCGACGCTTGGCCTGCTCGCTTCGGCCGCCTTGGGGCTACCCCAATCCTCCCGCGATCACCCGCAGCGCCGGCTCGCGTCGCGGTCCCGGCTGGCGCCTTGGCCGGCGCAGCACGATCTGCAGGGCCTCGACCATGGCCGCGCTGGCGGTCTCTTCGCCCGGCGCCACGTACAGGCCCATGGCGTCGGCCAGGGCGGCGCGGTCGAGAACGCCGGCGGACTCCAGCCGGTCGCACAGCGGCAGGTAGGTGGCCGCGAACAGCTTGATCAGGTCGGTGGCGGTGAAGTCGGCGACCTCCGCCTGCATCAGGCGGCCCACTGGCTGGATGGGGCCGTTTCCTCGCGGGTGCGGAACAGGCCGATGCGGTCGGCCAGCTCGGCGGCTTCGCTCTTCAGGGCGTGGGCCGCCGCCGTGGTCTCCTCGACCATGGCCGCGTTCTGCTGCACCACGCGGTCCATCGCGCCCATGGTGGTGTTGACCTCGCCGAGGTTGGAGGCCTGGTCGGCGGCCGAGCGGGCGATGGCGTCGATCTGGACGTCGATCTCGGCCACGCGGGCGACGATGCGCTGCAGGGCCTGCCGGGTCTTGCCCACGCGCTCCACCCCGGCGGCGACCTGGTCGCCCGAGACGGCCACCAGGCTCTTGATCTCGCGGGCGGCGTCGGCGCTGCGCTGGGCCAGGGCCCGCACTTCCTGCGCCACCACGGCGAAGCCCTTGCCCGCATCGCCCGCGCGCGCGGCCTCGACGCCGGCGTTCAGGGCCAGGAGGTTGGTCTGGAAGGCGATCTCGTCGATCACCCCGATGATCTGGCCGATCTGGCCCGACGAGGTCTCGATCAGGGTCATGGCCTCGACCGCCTCGGTGACCACGGGGTCCGAGCGCTGGGCCTCCTCGCGGGCGCGGGCGGCGGCGGCGTTGGCCTTGCGGGCGTTGTCGGCGGTCTCGGCGACGGTGGCGGTGATCTGGCTCAGCGCCGTGGAGGTCTCCACCAGGCTGGCGGCCTGGTCCTCGGTGCGGTTGGCCAGTTCGTCGGAGGCGCGGCTCATCTCGGCCACGCCCGCGCTCATGCTGGCGGCGTTGCCGCTGATCTCGCCCAGGGCCGCGCGCAGCTTGGCCACGGCGTCGTTGAAGTCCTGGCGCAGCGGCTCGTACTGGGCGGAAAAGCGGGTCTCCAGGCGCGAGGTCAGGTCGCCCCCGGCCAGCAGGCGCAGGGCCTGGGCCAGATGCTCGACGACCTCCGTCTGCTCGGCTTCCATGGCTGCCTTCAGGCGGGCGCGCTCGGCGTTGGCGCGGTCGGCGGCGGCGCGCTCGGCCAGGGCCGCGGCGTTGGCCTCGTCGGCGGCGCGGGCGGCCCGCTCGGAGGCCTGCGTGCGGGCGCTAACGGTGACGAACAGGCGCGAGACCCCGGCCGTCAGCCAGATCAGCGACCAGGCGGTGGTCAGGGTCATGGCCGCCCGCAGGCCAAGCGCCAGCAGGCTCTCGTCGGCCGCCAGGCGATGGGGAAGGAGGCCGGCGGCGAGGAGGTCGACGCCGATCACGGCGGCCGCCCCCGCGGCCACCACGCGCCAGTCGCCATAGGCCACCAGCAAGGCAAGCGCCGCCAGGAAGGCCATGCGGGCCTCGTCCTGCTGGCCATGCCCCTGGAAGGCCAGCACGAACAGGGCGACCTGGCCGACCAGGGCCAGGGCCGTGCACAGCTGCTGGGCCAGGCGGTCGCGCCACAGGCCGTAGGCGGCCAGCACCAGCACCGCCAGGGCGATCGAGCCGGCCGCCGGAACCAGCAGCGGCGCGCCGGTCAGCAGGCCGGCGACCGGAACCACAACGGCGCTGGCCGCCACGCAGCCGATCACCAGCTGGCCGCCGACGCGGCGCTGGGCCTCAATACTGTCGAACTGGATCAAACGCACGCCCGCCTCCCGAATTCGCGGGCAGGATGCTGGATGAGCGTTAATCGGTCGTGACAAAACCCTCGAAACAAAGGCCATGGTTACTACGTACCAATACGTAGATCGCGCGCCTATATTCTCAAAATGAGATAGCGACGACATGCCGGGGCGACTTTCCGGTCGCGCGCGACCGCCCGGCGCGCGTCTGCCGAACGTCCGGCGACGGAGGACGTCAACCTGTAGTGGCCCCGGGGCGCGCGCCTGTGTAAGCCTTGGCCATGGCTTCGAAGGTGCGAGACATCCTACAGCGGCCCCGGGGCCTGATCGGTCGCTCCATCCTGGTGGTGGCGGCGATCGTGTTCGTGCAGCTGGCGGCCAGCGTCGCCTTCTACCAGGCGATCGACCGCCAGTCCCTGCGCGAGGACCACGCCCGCCGCATCGCCGAACTGCTGGTGGTGGGCGACCGCGTCAGCCGCCTGTCCCAGGCCGATCTCGACCAGGTGATGACCTCGCGCTACCTCGAGGCCGAGGTCGTCGCCGCCCCGCCGCAGGCCCCGTCCCAGGCCCGCGCCCAGACCGGCGAGGCCGACGCCATCGTCCGCTATGTCCGCCAGTGGGAGCCGGGCCTGGCCAGGCGGCCCCTGCGCCTGTGGTCGGAGGACCAGTCGGACGGCGGCCGCGACCTCGTCGGCGCCATGGGGCTCTCGGACGGCCGCTGGCTGTCGTTTCGCTCGCGCCATTTCCCGCGTCCCTGGCCGATCGCCCTGCGGGCGGTGGCCACGACCCTGGCCTTCTCCCTGGCCTGCGTGGCTCTGGGCGCCTACGCCCTGCGCCAGCTGGGCGAGCCGCTGCGGCGCCTGGCCGAGGTCGCCGGCCGCGTGGGCGAGGGTCCGCCCCAGCCGGTCGCCGTCGAGGGGCCGCCGGACCTGGCCGAACTGGGCCGCGCCTTCAACGACATGCAGCAGCGCATCACCGGCCTGATCGAGGACCAGGCCCGGGCCATGGAGGCGCTCAGCCACGACCTGCGCACGCCCCTGGCCCGCCTGAAGCTGGCCTCCGACTATGTCGAGCCCGAAGACATCCGCGCCATGGTCGGCGGCAATGTCGACGAGCTGGAGGAGATGCTGCGCTCGCTGTCGGCCTGGCTGCGCGCCCAGCACGCAGCCAGCACCGCCGAGCCCGTCGACCTGCCGGCCCTGATCCGCGCCGTCATCGCCCGCTGGCCCAGGCTGGTCCGCTACGAAGGTCCCAGGACCCTGACCCTCAGCACCCACCGCGACCCGCTGGAGCAGGCCCTGATCCGCCTGGTCGACAACGCCGTGCGCTTCGGCGGCAAGGCCAAGGTGCGGCTGGTGGTCGACGACCCCGAAGGCCCGCGCATCGAGGTGCTCGACCAGGGACCGGGCCTCACCGACGAGGTGCTGGCCCGCATCTACGAGCCCTTCTTCCGCGGCGACGCCGCCCGCGCCCGCGACACCGGGGGCTTCGGCCTCGGCATCCCCACCGCCGAGCGCCTCCTCAAGCGCTTCGGCGGCCGCCTGACCATCGCCAACCGCGACGGCGGCGGCGTCACCGCCAGCGTCTGGCCGCCGGCGGGCGAGGATTAGGCGGAAGGATCGTAATCGGGGTTGTTCTTTCGAAAGTGAAGTATTTCCAGGTGGATCCAGAGTCCGGCAACGAACAGCCCGGTGGTGAGCATTGCCAGGGCGGTTTCGAAATAACCTAGGCCGAGAACCGTGAAGGCTTGCCGTCTAACGGCCGTCCAGCTTGTGCCGAAAATGACGAAGCCGACGGCGCCCAGCCCCCAGTAGGCTTTGAAGGTCTGCCCTGGAAACTTCTTCCCCAGGGTTGTCATGCCCCACACAAACGCAGCGACTGAGAGGGCGATGACGCCGACTGCGCCGAGCTTGGTGTAGAGATTGGCTGGAACGCCATAGCGATCGGCGTAGGCGATGTAATACAGCGCGGAGACGCTGGCCGACATCGCCGCCATCGCAATCCATCCAGCCGCTATTGCGAGCATGTCGTCTTTCCGTTTCCTGTCGTCTTGTCGATGGCCTTGCCGCGCCAAGCCCAGACCTTCCATGGCTGCGTCCTTAGCGGCGGCGGAGTGACGGCCAGCGTCTGGCCGCCGGCGGGCGAGGGGTAGGAGGCGTCGGGATCGTTAGGACGTGCGGCCGTGATCCTGGCGGGTCTTCCTGAAGTGAAGGATTTCCAGGTGAAACCACGCGCCCATGATGAACGTCCCGGCCGCGAGCAGCGCCAGCGCCGTTTCGAAATATCCCAGGCCCAGGAGGGTGAAGGCTTGCCGCTTGACGACCGGGAAGCTCAAGCCGGCCACGACGGCGCCGATGAGCAGAATGGGTGCGTAGGACTTGAACGTGACGCCCGGAAACGCCTTGCCGAGCGTCTTCAGTCCCCACGTGAACACCACTCCTGAAAGGACGATGACCATGGCGGCGCCGGACCTCGTATAGAGGTCGGCGGGAATGTCGTACCGGCTGGCGTAGGCGATGTAGTAAAGCGAGGAGAAGCCCGTCGCCATCGCCGCCATCGCGATCCATGTGGCCGCTATTTGGAACATGGCGTCTTCCCGTTTCCTGTCGTCTTGTCGATGGCCTTGCCGTGCCAAACCCCAGACCTTCCATGGCTGCGTCCTTAGCGGCGGCCTTCTTGGACGCTTCGGCGGCCGCCTCGAAATCGCCGGCCGCGACGGCGGCGGCGTCACCGCCCGCGCCTGGCCGCTGGCCGGCGAGGGGTAGGTGTTGGCGGTCCATGCTCGCAGCGATCCGCCAGCGCTGAGGCGCCCTTAGATGCAAGGTTTTGTCATGAGCGCCAAGGGGCGGATTGTAGAGTGTTTAGCGATCCACACTTCGCTTCAAGATCCTAATTTCTATCTGGGAAGTGGTGTGTGAAATAGGTTTCAAGTCGGCTTTTTCCCCACCAAGAAGTTTTTCCGCCATCAACTTTGATCCTCCAGAGAATTTCTCCTCTCGCTAGAGCTGCTGCAATCAAGCAGGGGATTCCAAAAATTGGCCCGAAACGGGCCAATACGTAAATGGAAGGTATAATAAGGATGGCCGATATGGCGTATCCCAGAAAAAAGGCGCGCCAATAAGTCATTGATAGCAGCCGGATAGCGTGTTGCCCGCAGTCGCGGCAATGCCGCCGGAAGCTTTTGGACCTATGAGGCCAAATTGACCCGAGATCGCTGCCGACTCCGGTCGAAGAATGGACCTGGCGTTGTATCCGGCGCTGCCTGAGGCGGGGCCCATTCCTCCAACAACAGAAAATGAATGTTCACCCTTGTTGTTCATTGGATTTGAATTTGACCATCCTTCGCCTATGCCTGCGGAAACATAGGCTCCAACGGCTCCGGATAAGTTGAGGGCTGTGACTGAGTGGACGATTTTTCGATCTCTCACTTCGTAACCGGCATTATAAGACAATATTCCGCCCATGCCGGCAACAAATCCATATTCTCCGCTAAATGTATAGTATCCATCCGGCGTTCCAGGGGGAGCGTTCAGGCCAATAATCGCGTTCATCATCCCATTCGAGCAGGCCTGCCCTTTCGGATTTTTACCTGTCGGGGCGGCGCTTCCCCCAAACGCAGACATCAGAAGGAAGCGGCCGATCCTTGAAATGCCTACCCAGGATTCTTGGGCGTGGTAGCAGTCCATGTCCAGGACTTCGCCTGGGCCTGAGGGCTTGCCATCGCCTTCCATGCAGTAGCGCCTGCCGCCACCTTTCACCGGATAGGAGTAGTCGGTGCCTGTGGGGTCGATCTTGTTGATCGGATCGTTGCCGACATAAGCCTGCCAGTTGATCCCATCCGAATAACCGATCGGATCGGTCTGCATGAAGCGGCCGAGCGACGGCGAGTATATGCGGGCCTTGTAGTTGTAGGCGCCGATCTCCGGAACCCAGGTCTGGCCGGTGTACTGGTAGCGGCCAAGGTTGCCTGCGCCCGGCACGCCGTATTCGTCGTAGGTGTTGATGCCCGCGGCCGCGCCCGCGCCGTTGATCACGCCGACCACCGAGCCGCGCTCGTCGGCGGCGTACCAGCGGCGGTCGCTCGTGCCAGCGCCTTCGTACCAGGCCAGCGGTTCGTCCGTGCCGGGGCCGGGAATGTAGCGCCGCAGCAGACCGCCGCTGGCGTTGTACTCGGCTGACAGGCTGACGCCGTCATAGAGGAACTGGGTGGTGGTTCCGCCCAGCGAGGCGTTGTTCAGGCGGCCGGCCGGATCATAGCCCAGCGATCCGCCCGCGGAGTTGTGGCGCAGCTGGTTTTCGGCGTCGTGGCCGAAGGTGACCGCACCGTCCGATTGCAGGTTGCCGCGGCCATCGTAGCTGAGGCCAAGGCCCCCGACCGTGGTGTATTGATTGAGGCCGTTGCTGGCGTAGGCCTTGGTTCCGGCGCCGCCGCCGACATAGCGATAGGCGTCGTTGCTGGCCGAGCGCGAGACGACCTGGCCGGCGGCGTTGTAGCCGTAGGTGTAGGCCTGGTCCTGCGCCGTCCCGGCCAGGTCGTGGTTCATGCTGGTCAGACGCGAAGCGCCGTCATAGCCGTAGGTGGTCGACACGCCGTTGCCGCGCCACAGCGAGGAGCGCCGGCCAAGATCGTCATAGAAGTAGGTGGCCAGCACGCCGGGCCCCGTGACGGCGCCCTGCTCGCGGGCCACCAGCATCTCGCCGGTCGTGTAGTATTCGTAGCCGACCCAGAAGCCGTCGGGCCAGGTCACCCGCGTGCGGTTGCCGGCCAGGTCGTACTGGTAGCTCATCGTGCCTTGCGGCGTCGACTGGGCGGTGGTCCGGCCCAGGGCGTCGTAGGTCAGGCCCACCGAGTAGCCCGGGAACGAAGTCGAGGTCAGGCGTCCCAGGTTGTCATAGGTGTAGGTCGTGTCGGCCCAGGTCGACGGCAGGTCCTTGAGGATCAGGTTGTCGTTGTCGTCATAGGTGAAGTTGATCTCCTGGCCGTCGCGCAGGCGCTTCTTGGTCACCCGGCTGGCGGCGTCGAAGGTCAGGATCTCGAAGTCCGAGCCGTTGGGCTGCAGCTGGCCGACCGCCGAGGGCGGGAAATGCGTCGTGGCGATCCGGTCGAAGCCGTCGGCGACCAGGAAGGTGGTGTTGTCCTTGGCGTCGATGACGAAGCTCAGCGTGCCGTTGGGGCGGTAGGTGTACTTGGCCTCGCGCACCGGCGTCGGCGTATTCCAGCCGGACCAGGCCTCGATAAGCCGGTCCACGGAGTTGTAGACGTTGTAGGTGATGCGGTCGGGGCCATCGACGCCCTCCGTGGCGGGCGTGCAGGCCGAGGCCGGAAGCGCCCCGAAGGTCGCCGGGTTCATGCGCAGTGCGCTGCACTGCAGAAGGCCGACGGCGTTGTAGCCGTACTGCCCCACCGAGACCGTCGATCCGCCGACGCTGAGCGCCTGCCTGATCGGGCGGCTCATGGCGTCGTAGGTCGTCGTGCTGGTCTGCAGCGATGCGAAGGCGGCCCAGTCGGCGTCCGACTGGCTGGCCACCGTGCCCTGCTCGACGGTCACCGGCCGGTTGGCTGCGTCATAGGTGTAGCGCAGCGCGCGGTGCTTCAACCCGCCGCCGGCGTCCGGATCGGGGCCGACGACGCCGGCCAGGCGGCCGACCGCGTCATAGCGATAGCGCAGCGTGTCGGCGGTTCCGGCCAGCGGCCCGTCGACGGTCAGCAGCGAGCCGATGCTGTCGTAAGTATAGGCGGTGGTCGCCTGCAGCGTGTTGTCGCCCGAGCCGCGCGTGATCGAGGCGGGCTGCAGGTTGGTCGCGCTCGACCGCGCGATCGTGACTTTCGTCTCGTTGGCCGAGCCCGTGCACGACGCGCCCGTGACGCAGGACGACACGCCGCTCAGCGCCCAGACCGAGCCGATCTGCACCTGCGCGCCGGCCGCATTGAGGCCATAGGTCGGCGTCTGGGTGTAGCTGTAGCGGATCTGCGGGCGAGCCGCGCCCGCGGTCGGGGCGGGCTTGGTGACCGTCAGCACGCCGCCGTGGTTGGCGTCGTAGGTATAGTCCGTTTGACGGCCCAGGGCGTCCTTCGTCCAGTTGGGCTGATTGCAGGTCAGGGGATTGGAGCAGCTGGCGTCATAGTTGGCCGTGGTGACGATGTCGGCCAGGCCCGAGCCGGGCTTTGCCTTGACGATGGTCTGGGTGACATTGCCCCGGCCGTCGTAGCTGAAGCGCCAGGAGTTCTGCTCCGGCGCGGTGATCGTCTCCAGCCGCCCGGAGGCGTCATAGGTCTGGCTTGTGGTCTGGCCGTTGGCGTCCGTGTAGCTCAGCAGGCCGGCGCTGCCCGGAACGATCGTGGTCTGGCGCTGCAGCGGGTCGGTCAGGACGATTGCGCCGGTCGTGACGTTGCGGTTGTAGGTCCACGTGCCGTCGTTGGTGGTGATCGAAGCGACGGGCGCGCTCGAATTGTAGGTGTAGCTGGTGGTGTCGCCGGCCGAGGATTGGACGCTGGTGACCTGGCGTATGCTGTTGAAGTTCGTGGTCCGCCAGGCGCCCGTCTCGTCAGTGACCGTGGCCGACGACCAGTCGGCGGCCTCGGTGAATATCACCCGCGGCGCGTTGACTGGGATGCTTGCGCAGCTGTCGGCGTCGGGGTCGCAATAGGTGCTGGCGCGGTTCAGCCCGTAGACCATCGACGGTATGAGCGTGGCGCCGTCGGCGTAGTCGAACCGCAGCTGGTAGCCGCCGCTGCTGTTGATCGACCGCAGGCGGAACATGTCGGTGCAGCTTGTGCCGCCTGCGTCGTTCTGCCAGCAGGACGGAATCGTCTTCCAGGAATAGGTGTGGATGATGCCGTTGGGATGGACGATGGAGGTCAGTCTGCCCCAGTAGTTGCCGCCCGTGCCCACCCCTCCCGTAAAGTAGGCGAGCAGCCCGTCCGCCGAGCGATAGGTGAAGGTCTGCGTGGACGCATTGTAGGACAGCGACGACCCGCGCGCCTCTTGCGGCGTGAAATTGCTGGAGAACCTTTCGGTTCTTGCTCCGATAATGACCGAGATGATCCCGAGCTTCGATTTGATGCCCCCAGCGCTGGTGTCGGTTTTGGCCGCTGAGGCCGATCCGCCCTGGATCGCGTAGGTCAGGCCGCCGGCGGCCGGATCGCCCACGGTGAAGCCGACCGGCTTGTAAAGCAGGTGGCCGGTGAGCAGGTCGACGCCCCGCTCGTCGACGACCGAGTGGACCGGCGCTTCGACCTGGGCATGGGCCAGACCGGTCAGGCAGGTCGTGCCGCACAGCAGCGCGGCCAGACCCGCGAGATACTTCACCCTCATCGAACAGACGCCCCCACTGACCACTCGCCTTATGCGAGCGCAATCTTATGTGGTTGCTGCTAAGCTTCAGCAATCTCTGGGCGATGATCGATCTGTGGATAAGTGAAGCTTCCCCCGACCCGCCTGTTCCCTAGGGTCCGTACTTAATAAGCGCTGGCGGTAGTCCGAGGTTGCTGATTCAAGGCTTCTGAAAAGGAGCCTTGAGATGGCCAGGCAGGTTCAGTGGCTTAGCGACGAGGAGTGGGCTCGGATCGAGCCGCTGCTTCCGCGCGGACGCAAGGGCGCGCATCGCGTGGACGATCGCCGCGTGGTCTCGGGCATAGTCCACATGCTCAAGAGCGGGGCGCGCTGGCGCGACTGCCCGCCGGAGTTCGGCCCCTACACGACGGTCTACAACCGCTTCAACCGCTGGAGCCGCCAGGGCCTGTGGCTGCAGATGTTTGAGGCCCTGACAGGGCACACGGGCATCTACGGGGCGGCGATCGACGCCACCCACATCAAGGCTCACCGCTCGGCGGCCGGCGCAAAAGGGGGGCCTTCCTCCAAGCCATAGGCCGTTCACGCGGTGGCCGCACCACCAAGGTTCACGGCCTGGTCGATGAGCGCGGTAAGCCGCGGGTGCTGCTGCTCAGCGCGGGGAACATCAACGATATCAGCATGGCGGCCGCCCTGATCCAGGCCGCTGGGCCATTCCGTCGTCTGCTCGCCGACCGCGCCTACGACGCCAACCACTTCCGCCAGAGACTGGCCGAGCGCGGCGCCGAGGCGGTCATCCCCTCGACCACCTCGCGCAAGGTCCCCATCCCCTACGACGCCCAGGCCTACAAGGATCGAAACCGCGTCGAGCGCATGTGGTGCAGGCTCAAGGACTTCCGACGCGTGGCCACTCGCTACGACAAACTGGCCAGGAACTACCTCTCCGGCGTCCTCATCGCCGCCCTCTGCGCCTACTGGCTCAATTGAGTCCAGACCCTAGGCGCTCCATCCCCCGTCGATCGTCAGGGCCGCGCCCGTCATGTAGCCCGCGTCAGGCCCCGCCAGCCAGGCGACCAGCCCCGCCACCTCGCCCGCCTCGCCGATGCGGCCCAGCGGCAGGCGGGGAGTGATGTAGTCCATCAGGTCGGCGGTCATGTCGGTGGCGATGGGGCCGGGCTGGATGGTGTTGACGGTGATCTTGCGGGGCGCGAAGTCGAGGGCCGCGCCGCGCGCCAGCTGGGCGACGGCTGCCTTGGTCATCGCGTAGACGCTGGAGCCGGGGCCGCCGATCCGCTCGGCCGTGTTGCTGCCGATGACGACCACGCGGCCGCCGTCGACGAGGTGCGGGGCGGCATAGTGGATGGCCGCGAACACCCCGCGCACATTGACCGCCAGCATGTGGTCGAAGTCGGCCAGGGGGAACTGGTCGATGGTCCCGGCCTTCAGCACCCCGGCGTTGACCACCAGCACGCCCAGCTTGCCGAACCGCGCCACGGCGGCCTCGACCGCCGCGCGCACGGCTTCTGCGTCGGCGCTGTCGGCCTTCATGGCCAGGGCCGTTCCGCCGGCCGCCTCGACCTCGCCCGCCAGGGCGGCGGCGGGGCCGGGCGAGGCGGCGTAGGTGAAGGCGACGGGGCGGCCCTCGGCGGCCAGGCGGCGGACGATGGCGGCGCCCATGCCGCGCGAGCCGCCCAGCACCAGGGCCGGAGCGTAGGGAGTGAAGGTGTCGGTCATGTCGGGAGCCTCGTTATGGACTGATCAGTCCATAACCTGAGCGTTCTAGATCGATCGGTCAAGAATAATTCTGGACCAATCGATCAAGATCGCTAGGATGCGACCATGGCCAGACCTTCGGAATTCGATCGCGACGAGGCGATCGCCAGCGCGATCAGGGTGTTCGCCCGCCACGGCTACGAGGCCGCCTCGACCAGCGACCTGATCGAGGGCATGGGCATCGGCCGCCAGAGCCTGTACGGCGCGTTCGGCGACAAGCGCCGGCTGTTCCTGGAGGCCCTGCGCCGCTATTCGGACGGCTCGCTGGCCCAGATGAGCGAGGCCCTGGCCGGCGGCGGCCCGGCGCGCGAGGCCATCGAGGCGGCGCTGCTGGTCGGCCTGGGTTCGTCGGACGACCTGGAGACCGGGTGCCTCGGCGTCGGCTCGATCGTCGAGTTCAGCCGGGGCGATCCCGAGGTCAACGCCCTCAACGACGCCGCCGCCGCCCTGGTGGTCGCCGCCTTCGCCGCGCGGGTGCAGGACGGGATCGCGGCGGGCGAGTTTGCTCCCGCCCTCGACCCGCACGCCGCCGGCCGCATGCTTCTGACCCTGCGCTCGGGCCTCAAGGTCGCCGCGCGCGGCGGGGCGGGGCAGGACGAATTGCGCGAGGCCGCGCGACTGGCGCTGCGAGGGCTCTAGGGACAGAAATAGCCGCGATAGGCGCCCGTCGTCTTCTCGTCGCGGATCGACCACGTCTCCAGCTTGCCGGTGCTGGAGGTCCTGATGAAAACTCCGCCCGTCAGCGCCGTCGTGAAGCTGTAGTCGGGCGCGTCGGCGAGGTCCCAGTGGCCGTCGCCGCCGGCCGACACCCGCAGGGTCGCCTCCCGGCCGCCAGGCCTGACATAGGTCAGGGCCGAGCCAGGCGCGGCCCAGCAGGTCCAGTACGCGGGCTTGCCGTCCGGCCCGAGGATCTCGTAGCCGGCGTTCTCACGGAAGCTCCACTGGAAGATGTCGGGTCTCTCGGCCGCCAGGTTCAGCCGGTAGGGCCGGGCCGCGTTCTGTCGCCCGACCGACAGCAGGTAGACGCCGTCCTTGGGCAGGATGGCGCTCAGCCCGGTGTTGTCGACGCCGTCGGCGTCCAGCATCCGATCGCCTTCGGGCGTGTAGAGCGTGACCGACAGCCCGCCCGCGCCGGCGGCCCCGCTCGTGACCTGCAGCACCGAGCCGGCCTCGCCGATGAAGGCGAAGAGGTCGACGGCCGCGCCCACCTTGCCCGCCGGGCGGTTCACCGGCTTGCCGATCTCGGCCGCCAGCACGCCCGGCGGCGGGACCAGCTTGGGCAGGGGCGCAAGCGGGGCGGGCGGCTGGGGCCTGGCATGCGGCTGCGGCTGGGGCGCGGGCTGGACCGGCTTGGCGGGGGCGGTCACGGGCGGCTTGGACGCGACCTGCTCCTGGGTCGCCAGAACGCTGGGCCCGGTCGCGGGCGCCGGCGGGCGAGGCGGGGGCGTCCAGGCCTGGTACGGCCGCCGGTCGGTGTCGATCTTGAGCCTGTATGGCGTGACCGGCGGATCGCCGCTGGTCCAGGCCGAGACGACATAGGTTCCCGCCGTCTTGGCCGTCGCCGACAACTGCCGTTCCGGGTTCCTCGGGTGGGTTCCGGCGATGTATCGGTTGCCGGGATTGGCGACGACCATGGCGATCTTGGATCCGGTCTCCAGCACCTCCAGCCGCAGCGTCTCGCCCGCCTCCAGCGGCACGGCGAAGTGCTCGGACTGGTCGAGGTTGTCGATCATGTCCAGATCGCTCTCGACGATCAGCGGCGCGGCGACCGCCAGGGGCGCCTTCTGGGTCGACTGGCGCCAGGGCGGCAGGACGAGCAGCGCCGGATCGCGCGGCGGCGACGGCTCCGGCCTGGCCGAGGCCAGCAGCGGCCGAGCCGCGGCCGCCCGCAGCGCCGGGTTGGCCGCCAGGCTTCTGGCGTTGGCGGCGAGAGCCTCGTTGACCAGGCCGGCGAGGCCGCCTGATCCGCCCTTGCGCTCGACCAGTTCGCGGGTTGACAGCTGGCCGATCTCGGCCCCGGTCGCGCGATCGGTCAGGGTCCAGTCGACCGCGACCTCGACCTTGCCGCTGATGGCGTCCATCGAGGCGAAGCCGTAGTTGGGCAGGCAGGCGTCGAGCTGGGATATGCGGGCCGCCCCCGCCACCCCGACGGCCGCGAAGCCTGCGCCGTTGACCATCACCCCGGCCTTGCTCAATTCCTCGCGCAGGCTGGCGTCGGCCTGGCCCGTGGTGAAGGCGCGGCCGATCTCGGCCCCGGTCAGCGGGCCCTGTTTGGCGCAGATCGCGCCGCCCTTCAGTACCGCGGTCGCCTGCCGCTCGGCCGGCGCGGCGGCAAGCGGCTTGAGGTCGACGGTCAGGACCTGGGCGTGGGCCGGGGCGGCCAGGGCCATCACGGCGGCGGCGAACAGGACGAGGCGGCTCATTGGGCGTTGCCCCGGTTGCCGCGACGGGCCTTGAAGAAGGCTTCCAGTTCCTGCCTGCCCTTAGTGTCGGCCTGGACGCTCCTGGCCGCCAGTTCAACCTTCTTCCTGGCCTCTTCGGCGAGGGTCTTCCTGACCTGCTCGTCCCAGGCCTTGCCGGCCTCGCGCAGCGAGGTGTCGGCCTTGGTCACGGTGACGCCGCTGGTGCTCTTGGGATCGCCGGGGCCGCCGGCCGTTCCGGTCACCTTCGCCGGCCCGCTCGCCGCGCCCAGCCCGGTCAGGTCGGCCGACGGACGCCAGGCGACGAATTTCACGATCCCGTAGTCCCGGTTCTGCAGCCACCGGTCGCGCCGGGCGCGGGCCGAAGCTTCGTCGTCATAGTAGTTGCACGAACCCGAGCCGTTGCCGTTGAACGGCTGATAGCCGCTCACCACCGTGCCGGCCCCGACCTCGTGGTGGAACAGCATGCCCACATCGCGGGGGATCGGCGCCTTGGCCGCCGCCACCTGGAAGGGCTCGAACACGAACATCGCCAGCTTCGTGCCGACCCCGCCGGAGGTCTCGAGCGTACAGACGGCCCACTTGGGCGGGCCGGCGGGCGGGGGCTCCGGCCAGAAACCCTTGGGATAGCCCAGCCGGTTGATCATGGCGTAGCCGCTTTCGCGGTACCACTGCAGCGCCTGGTCGGCGGTGTCGAACCGGCCGCACCGCGCGGCGGGATACTTGCTGATGGCCTGGATGCCCGAGGTCCTGATCTTGGCCTCGGGATCAACGCCCTTCAGCGCGCCCGCCGTGATCTGGTGAGGCATGAAGGCGATGGCCAGGCGATCGCCGCTCGGGTTGAAGGCGAAGCAGGCCAGGAAGACGGGCTTTTCCGCGGTCGGCTGGGCCAGCGACGGCGGCGCGGCCGCGCCAAGTCCGCTCAGGACTACCGCCATCGAAAGCGCGGCGCGAGCCAGCATCGTCATTCCCCCAAACCCGTCCGGCCGAATTCTCGACGGATCGCGCCAGATGTACGGCGAACGCCGATCTTCAGGCAAGCCTGCCGGTTCGCTATGATCTGGTCCCGTGCGCTCACCATTTGTCACTTTTGTCTGACAAATGAATCCGCCATGCTAAGTCATGACCGCCCGATCCAACGGGCGAGCGTTCTGGGAGGCGTTGCATGCGGAAGATCCTGGCGGCCGGCGTGGCCATGTCGGTCATGGTGCTGGCGGGGGCGTCGAGCGCCCAGCCCAAGGTCGATCCGGTGCAGGTGGATCCATCCCGCCCCGACTGGGAAAACCCCGCCGTCAACGCCCGCGGCAAGCTGCCGGCCGTCGCCACCCACTTTCCGTTCGAGAGCCGGGAGCTGGCCTTGGCCGGCGACATGGGCAAGTCGGCCCGCTATCTGAGCCTCGACGGCCAGTGGGCCTTCCACTTCTCGCCGTCGTCGGACGACACGCCCGCCGGTTTCGAAAAGCCCGACTACGACGCCTCGTCCTGGAAGGACATCAAGGTCCCGGCCATGTGGCAGGCGCAGGGCTACGACCAGGCCCGCTACAACAACATCACCTATCCGTTCCCGGCCAACCGGCCGCTGATCCCGCACGCGACCAACCCGGTCGGCTCCTACCGCCGCACCTTCGAGGTTCCGGCCGGCTGGAGCGGCCAGGACGTGATCCTTCACATCGGCGCGGCCGGGGCGGCCTACCGCGTCTGGGTCAACGGCGTGGAGGTCGGCTACTACGAGGACTCCAAGCTGCCGGCCGAGTTCGACGTCACCAAGTATGTGCGGCCGGGCCAGAACCTGGTGGCCATCCAGGTGCACCGCTGGGCCGACGGCTCCTACCTGGAGGACCAGGACTTCTGGCGGGTCTCGGGCATCGAGCGCTCGGTGTATCTCAAGGCCGTCCCCCAGGCCCGGGCGAGCGACCTCTTCGTCAAGGCCGGGCTCGACAAGGCCTATCGCGACGGCGTCCTGTCGACCGAGCTCTCGCTGACCGCCCGCAAGGCTGCGCTGACGGCCCGCATGACGCTGCTGGACGGCGACCAGGCGGTGCTGACCAGGGAAACCAAGGTCGCCCCCGGCGCGGCGCGCACGGTTTTCCTCGACGCGACCGTCCCGGGCGTCAAGCCGTGGTCCGCCGAGACCCCCAGCCTCTACATCCTGCTGGTCGAGCTGATCGACGCCCAGGGCAAGGTGGTCCAGGCCACGCCCCAGCGCATCGGCTTCCGCACCGTCGAGATCAAGAACGGCCGGGTGATGGTCAACGGCAAGCCCATCGTCATCCGCGGCGTCAACCGCCACGAGCACGACCCGGAGACCTTCCACGTCATCTCCGAGGAGAGCATGCGCCGCGACATCGAGCTGATGAAGCGGGCCAACATCAACGCCGTGCGCACCTCGCACTATCCCAACGACGAGCGCTTCTACGCCCTGGCCGACGAGTACGGCCTCTATGTGATGGACGAGGCCAATATCGAGAGCCACGCCTACATGGACTACGGCAACAAGGTCCCGGCCCTGCGCGAACAGATGCAGCTGGGCTTCGACCCGGCCTGGGAGGGCGCGCATGTCGACCGGGTGCTGAACATGGTCGAGCGCGACAAGAACCACCCGTCGGTGATCTTCTGGTCGCTGGGCAACGAGGCCGGCATCGGCCCCAATTTCGAGAAGGCCGCCGCGGCCGCCCGCAAGCGCGATCCCTCGCGCCTGATCTCCTATCTGGGCTGGGGCACGCTCGACTGGGAGCACCAGCCCAACGCTTACGTCGACATCTACGCCCCGATGTACGACGACATCGAGAAGATGGTCGACTGGGCCCAGGATCCCACCCGCACCCAGCCGATGATCCAGTGCGAATACGCCCACATGCAGGGCAACGGCGGCGGCAACTTCAAGGACTACTGGGACACCATCTACAAGTACGACAAGCTGCAGGGCGGCTTCATCTGGGACTGGGTCGACCAGTCGATGTACCGCTACGCCAAGGACGGCAGGCGCTACTGGGGCGACGGCGGCGAGTACGGCAAGAACCCGGGCGGCGACATCGAGTTCGGCGACGGCATGATCCAGCCCGACCGCACGCCCAATCCGCACTTCTACGAGGTGCGCAAAGTGCTCTCGCCGATCCAGTTCGGCGCCTTCTCGGCCTTCAACAACACGCTGATCGTCACCAACCGCCACGACTTCCGCGACCTGTCGGGCTTCGACTTCGACTGGGTGCTGGAAGAGGACGGCGTCGAGATCGCCCGCGGCGACCTGCCGGCCCTGGCGCTGAAGGCGCGCGGCCAGCAGCGCATCACCCTGCCGCTGCCCAAGCTGACCCCCAGGCAGGGCTCGGAATATTTCGTCACCGTGCGCGCCCGAGCCAAGGCCGGCGCCGTGCCGCTGACGCCGGCCGGCTACGTGGTGGGCTGGGAGCAGTTTGCCGTCTACGCCGCGCCCAAGGCCTTCGTCGACCGCCCGGGCGTGGTGGCCCTGAAGGAGACCAGGGACGCGGTGGTGCTCGAGGCGGCCGGCGCCAGCCTGACCGTCGACCGCGCCACGGGCCTGGTCACCGCCTACGCCAAGGGCGGGGCGGTGCTGGCCAAGGGCGGTCAGCCCAACTTCTTCCGGGCCGAGACCGACAACGACACCCTCAACGGCACGGTCGCCCAGCAGAAGCCATGGCGGGTGATGACCGACGCGCGCCAGCTGCGCGGCTTTGCGGCCCACAAGGTCGACGACGGCTCGGCCCGGGTGGTGGTGGAGCATGCGCTCGGCGCGGGGGCGGCCAGCTTCACCACGATCTACACCATGGCCGGCGACGGCTCGGTGGCGGTCAGCGGCGAGCTGGTCCCGCTGAAGGACGACCTGCCGCCGCCGGTGCGCGTGGGCCTGTGGTTCACCCTGCCCGGCCAACCCAGGACCGTCGAATGGCTGGGCCGCGGCCCGCACGAGTCTTACGTCGACCGCTTCACCTCGGCCCCGATCGGCCTGTGGCGCGGGGCGCTGGCCGACCAGAACCACGACTACATGCGGCCCCAGGACACCGGCAACAAGCTGGACGTCCGCTGGATGGAGCTGGGCTCGGGGAGCGGCGGCCTTCGCGTCGACGCCGACAAGCCGCTGATGATGCAGGCCCTGGCCTTCCCCTACGCCGACCTCTACCGCCGCCCGGCCGGAACCTGGAAGTCGTCCGACATCGTTCCCCACGGCGACGCAACCCTGATCATCGACGCCGCCCAATGGGGCGTCGGCGGCGACACCACCTGGAACCACGTCGGCCAGCCCCACGGCAAGTACCGCACCAGGCTGGAGCCCACGCGGGTGAGCTTCCGCCTGTCGCCGTTCGCGGGCGAGGGGACCACGCCGGAAAAGGCGCGGCCGGCGCGGGCGACGGAGGTGGAGTAGTCTTCGCCCCGGCCGACGTGCGCGCTAGACGGGGCTTCCCGCCTCGTCCAGCGGCAGGTCCACCCGGACCAGCCGCCAGCCGAACAGGCCCTTGCGGTCGAGGACGAGGCTCAGCTTGTCGTCGCTGTCGGGGTTGGTCAGGGTGGCGCGAAAGCGGTCCAGGCCGACATAGTCGTAGCGGGTGCGGACCTTGCCGGTCGAAGAGGTCGAGGCCGCGCCGGGGTCCTGGGCCAGGGTCTGGCTCGGCTTCCTGGCCGTCGTGATCATGGTGCTGATCGAGTCCGGCGTGACATAGGTCTCGATGGCCCGGTCGATGATGGCCGGCGCCATCAACAGACCCAGCGCCGCGAAGGGGTTGTCCTTCATGGCGGGGTCCTCGGCCATCCGCTTGGTCAGCATGGCGGTGAGCTGGCTCTTCATGCCCTCGCGGACCTGCGGGAAGTCCACGACCTGTTCCAGGCGGTCGCGATCGCCGGTCTTGGCGGCGGTCTTCAGGCTCATCAGCGCCACGAACGGCGAGCCGAAATAGGCGGCGGCGAACAGCGCGCCCGCGACGCCGGCGGCGATGGCGATCTTCGAGTTTCGTTTCATGGACCCCTCCGAAAGGCCGCATAGAGGCGCGACAGTTTGACCGTGGTCAACCTTGGCGGTGTTCCTGGCTCGCTGATCCTTCTGGCGGGGAGGGGGCTAGCTGGCCCCCAGCGCGTAGCGGCCCTTGGGAACGTAGTCGCGCGGACGCACCTTCACGTCGAGGCCCAGGGTCTCGACCAGTTGCTCGGTCTCGCGGCCGATCAGGTCGTCCAGGTCCTTGAAGCCCCGTGGCGCGAGGTCTCGCGTGGCGTCTTCCAGGGCTTGGACCATCGGCTTGGCGACCCGTTCGAGGACGCGCGAAGCGGCGGCCTTCGTCATCCCGAAGGCCGCCAGGAACGCCAGGAGATCGTCGCGGGTGATGGCGTCGGGGTGCTCGGCCTGGCCGATGTCGAACGACAGCTGGTCGGTGAAGCCGGGGTTCAGCTGGCTGGGCAGCAGGTCGTACAGCGGCGCGAGGGCCGGTGCGCGGCCCGAGGCGTAGAGCAGGCCGTGGTTCTTGGCGTGGTTGTCGGTGTTGCCGATCAGCAGGTTGAACAGCGTCGCGGCCAGGAACGCCTGGCGGGCGAGGGCAGGGCGCTCGGTCTGGTCCAGCACGCGGGCGATCGCCTGGGCGTCGAACCGGCGGCCGGGATCGCCGTTGCGCTGGTACTTCAGTGTCGAGGGCAGGCCCAAGGCCTGGGCGAAGTCCTCCTGGTGGATGCGATAGATCACGCCCTCCTGCTCCCACCGGTCGAAGCGGGTGATCAGCAGGGCGTCGACGCCGTCGATGCGCACGGCTTCGGGGATCGACACCTCCAGGCCGACCGCCTGGGCCAGCCTGGCCGCCTGTTCCTCGATCTTCGCGTCACGACCGAGCAGGCGTTCGGGAACCTTCAGGATGTGGGTGGTCGGAACCTTGAGCCCGGGCTTGGGGCGCGCATAGCCGGCGGTGGTGTGCACCAGGGCGATCTTGCGCTGCACCCCCGCCACCGGCGAGGGATCGCCGGCCAAGTCGGGCAGGCGTCGGTGATCGGCGAGGCTGCGGACGATCTTGGCCAGTTCCTCGGCGGGGATCGGTTCATAGTCTTCGGCCAGCACGCCGGGAACCTTCACCGGCGGCGCGTCCAGCGGCAGGCACGAGATCGCGCCCGAACAGTCGGCGCCCAGATGGGCCAGCAGGCCGACTACGTCGTCACGCGCCAGGCCCTCACGGTCCATCACCCGCTGCATCTGGTCGTTCTCGGGCAGCAGGTTGCCGAAGAACGCCCGTGTGGCGACGTCGCCGAAGGCCAACTGCCCCAGCGGCATCGACAGCGACAGCGGCGGCCCGCCCTCGGCGATGTAGGCCTGGTCGTACACGAAGCCGATCGCCTGGTCCTCGGCCGACACCAGGAAGCCGGCGGGACGGTCGGCGCCGTCCATGTGGACGGCCAGCTGGGTCGGACGGCTCATCGTTGGGCGGCCAGCAGGTCGATGCCGGCCGCGGCGCAGGCGGCCATGACCTTGCCCAACTCCAGCGTCGCCTTGCCGTTCTCCAGCTCGGACACGAACCGCCGCCCGACCCCGGCCATGTCGGCGAACTCGGTTTGGGTGAGGTTCATGGCCTCGCGGGCCTGGCGGACCAGGCGGCCGAGGTCCGCCGTTGTTGCGATGGTCTTGAGTATGCGGGAGGGCGGCGCCGGCGAGAGCGCCGCGGCGCCGGCGGCGACTTCCGCGGCGGTGACGGCCTTGGCCTGCCTGACCGCCTCGGAGATCCGATCGGAGGCGGTGAACCGGCGCAGTTCGTCGTAGGCCGAACTGGCCTGCCGCAGCGCCTGGGCCGTCAGGTCGGTCGCGGTGAGCGGTTTCTTGGGGGGCTTGGCCATGACGTGCTCCCGATCGGGAGCAAAAATAGCATTCTGGCGCCGAAAGTCAATTCATGCTCCCGTTCGGGAGCTTCAGAAAGTTCCCGAACGGGAGCGAGAAGGTCTTCAAAGACCTCCAATCGCTCATATGCTCCCGAGCGGGATCGCGTCCCTACCCTCGATACACCATCGCCACGTCGCAGCGCTCGTACGCCGCGCCGTAGCTGGCCATGATCGCCTCGTCGTGGACGAAGCCGAGCTTCTCGTAGAGGTGCACGGCGGCGGCCGACTTCTTGTTGCTGAGCAGGTAGAGGGGCGCGGCGTCCATGGCCTTGGCGCGGGCGATGGCGGCGGCCAGCAGGTGTTCGCCGATCTTGGCGCCGCGGGAGGACTTCAGCACGCCCATCTTGGTCAGCTCGACGGCGCCGCCGCCCGAGGGCTTCAGCGCGCAGGTCCCGACCGGGCCGACGCCCTCGACGATCGCGAACAGGATGGCGCCGCCGTGGTCGAGTATGGCCTCGCGGGGGTGATCCAGCACCTTCAGGTCGACGGGCTCGACTTCGTACATGTCCTCCAGCCACTCCATGTTGATGGCCTTGAAGGCCGGGGCCAGGGCGTCGGTGAACTGCGCCACCGTGACGCCGGCCTCGACGTGACGGGCGGCGCGGACGTCCAGCGGCTCCTGCGCCAGCAGGGCCTCCAGCGCCGTCAGCTGGTCGAGGAACGACGGATCCAGCTTCGCCAGCACCTCTTCCACCGCGGCCTCGGCCCGGTTCCAGACCAGCATCTTGGCGCGGTCGAGCGCGGCGCGGCCTTCCGGCGTCAGGCGGATGGTCTTGTGGCGCTGGTCGCGGTGCTCGCGGTTGGTCTCGACGAGGCCGAGCTCCGTGAGCCGGGCCACCGCGCGGGTGACCGTGGGCTGGGCCACCTGCATGGCCTCGGTCAGGGCGCCGATGGTCTGCGGCCCGTCGCGGTCCAGCGTGCCCAGCACCGGCATGTGGCTGGGCTGCAGCGGCAGGTCGGCCTTCTCGACCAACCGGGTCACCTGCGACTGCATCCGTTCGGCCAGGCGCTTGAGGCGGCTGCCCAGGAACAGGGCGGCGCGGTCGGAGACGATATCGGTCATGGCGTGATCCATATGCATAGCATGCTATATGTCTCGCTATGTTGTTTCCGTGGGCTTGGCAAGCGGGCCTTGCAGTCACCTAGACCGGTCTGAAAATTGGTATAGCAAAATTATAGGACCAATTTTTCTGGACCGGATCGAATTTTGCTAGGACAAATGGTCTGCATCGATGTATGCCGTCTGGGCGTCAGTCGGAGCAGCGGCCAGAGAGCCGCGAGGGAGTGAAGCGTGGGAAACATTCGGCGACAGGTTGGGCGTCTGGCCCTGGTGCTGCTGGTCTCGGCGGCGCTGCCGGCCGGGGGCGCCTTCGCGCAGGCCGGCGCCGCTCAGGGCCCGGTTCAGGTGCAGCCCGGCCTCGCGCCCGTGCTGGTCGGCGGGGCCGACCTGGC
This sequence comes from Caulobacter endophyticus, assembly GCF_003116815.1. Lineage (GTDB taxonomy): Bacteria > Pseudomonadota > Alphaproteobacteria > Caulobacterales > Caulobacteraceae > Caulobacter > Caulobacter endophyticus. Next base: position 21,684 of record NZ_QDKQ01000035.1, on the reverse strand, counting down.
GGCCATGCGCACCGACGGCGCGCGCTATCCGATGTTCGCCGCCGAGCTGAAGCGGGTGCGCAAGGAGGTCGACGCGGCCATGAAGGCCGGGATCGACGTGCCGGTCCCGAAGGATCCCGGCGGCGGCCGCACCCACGAGCAGCACAAGCGCAACTACATGGCCATCTATGGCGCGGGCATGCTGTACCGCGCCACCGGCGATCAGGCCTATGCCGACTACGCCAAGCGACTGCTGCTGGAATACGCCAGGCTCTATCCGACGCTCGGCCTGCATCCGGCCGCCAAGAACAACGCCGCCGGCAAGCTGTTCTGGCAGAGCCTGAACGACGCGGTCTGGGTGGTCTATTCGATCCAGGGCTACGACGCGATCCGCGACACCCTGAGCGAGGCCGACCGCAAGGCCATCGACGACGGCGTCTTCCGGCCGATGGCGAAATTCATCGCCGACGACCAGCCGCAGGTCTTCGACATCATCCACAACCACGCCACCTGGGCCTGCGCCGCCGTCGGCATGACCGGCTACGTGCTGCGCGATCCGGTGATGGTGGAGAAGGCCCTGAAGGGCACGGACCGCTCGGGCAAGGTCGGCTTCCTCAAGCAGATCGACCAGCTGTTCTCGCCCGACGGCTACTATGCCGAGGGGCCCTACTACCAGCGCTACGCCCTGCAGCCGTTCGTCGTCTTCGCCCACGCGATCGAGGAGAACGAGCCGGGCCGCAAGATCTTCCAGTATCGCGACGGCGTGCTGACCAAGGCGGTCAAGGCCGCCGTGCAGCTGACCTATGACGGCTACTTCTTCCCGTTCAACGACGCCCTCCTGGAAAAGAGCCTCAAGACCGACGAGCTCTACCAGTCGATCGCCATCGCCTACGGGGCCACCAGGGATCCGGCGCTGCTGTCCATCGCCCGCTGGCAGGACCGCACCACGCTCACGCCCGACGGCCTGGCCGTGGCGCGCGACCTGGCGGCCGGCAGGGAAAAGCCGTTCCCCTACGCCTCGATGCTGTTCCGCGACGGCCCCGACGGCGACCAGGGCGCCATCGCCGTGATGCGCTCGGGGCCGGGCGACGACGACGAGGTCGTGGCCGTCAAGAACACCGCCCAGGGCATGGGCCATGGCCACTACGACAAGCTGAACTGGATCCTCTACGACGCCGGCCGGCCCATCGTGACCGACTACGGCGCGGCCCGCTTCCTCAACATTGAGGCCAAGGACGGCGGCCGCTATCTCAAGGAAAACGAGACCTGGGCCAAGCAGACCGTGGCCCACAACACGCTGGTGGTGAACGAGACCAGCCAGTTCGACGGCAAGGTCAAGGTCGCCAACACCATGGCGCCCAGGCAAATCTTCTTCTCGGCCGAGGGCTCGGCGAAGATCAGCACCGCCGAGATGGCCGGGGCCTGGCCGGGCGTGACCTTCCGCCGCTCGATCGTCCAGGTCGACGCCGGCAAGGGCCCGCCGCTGGTGCTCGACCTGCTGAAGGTGAAGGGCGACAAGCCGGCCCAGTACGACCTGCCGCTGCACTTTGCCGGCCACATCATCGACGCCGGCTTCCCGCTGCAGCAGAACCTCGCCACGCGGCCAGTGCTGGGCAAGGACGACGGCTACCAGCACCTGTGGGTCGATGCGACGGGCACGCCCGACGCCTCCAACGCCCGCCTGACCTGGATCAACGGCGAGCGGTTCTACACCTGGCGCATGCTGCCGCCGGCCGGCGCCCAGGTGATCATCGCGCAGAGCGGCGCCAACGATCCCAAGTTCAACCTGCGCCGCGAGCCCGTGCTGATCCAGCGCGTGAAGAGCCCGGGCGAGACCACCTTCGTCGGCGTGCTCGAGCCGCACGGCGCCTACGATCCTTCGGCCGAGACCACCGAGGGCAGCACCAGCCGCATCGAGGCCCTGCGCCACGAGCGCGTCGAGGGCGCCGATATCGTCACCATCGTCCTGGCCGGCGGCCGCACCATCACCCTGGCCATCGCCGACAGCGCCGAGGCGGGCCTTGCCCACAAGGCCGCCGTCGACGGCAAGGCCATCGCCTGGAAGGGCCACTTCGCCCGCTTCGACGGCAAGGGCGGCGCGCAATGAAGGGCGGGCTTCGCTGGCTGATCGTCAGCCTGGTCGGCCTGGCCACGGTCATCAACTACATCGATCGCAACGCCCTGGCCGTCATGTGGCCGGCGGTGTCCAAGGATATCGGCGCCGACAAGGCCGACTACGCCCTGCTGGTGACCATCTTCATGGTCGCCTACGCCTGCGGCCAGTCGCTGTTTGGCAAGGTGTTCGACGTCATCGGCACGCGGATGGGCTTCGCCGTGTCGATCCTGGTGTGGTCGGTGTCGATCGCCGCCCACAGCGTCGTGCGCTCGCTTGGCCTGCTGGCCCTGCTGCGCGTCACCCTGGGGATCAGCGAGGCCGGCAACTGGCCCGGCGCGGTCAAGGCCAACGCCCTGTGGTTCCCGCCGCGCGAGCGGGCTCTGGCGCAAGGCATCTTCAATTCCGGCGCGGCCATCGGGGCCATCGTCTCGGCGCCGCTGGTGGCCCTGCTGTTCGAGCTTCTGGGCTGGCGGGCGACCTTCCTGGTGGTCGGCGTGCTGGGCTTCCTGTGGCTCCTGCCCTGGCTCTTCGTCTACCGCGCCGATCCCGGCGCCCATCCCTGGCTGAGCCAGGCCGAGCGCGCCCACATCGCCGATCGCGGCGACGCTTCGGGCAAGGCCGGCTGGTCGCCGAACCTCTCGCAGCTGCTGAAGCAGAAGCAGAGCTGGGCGATCATCGTCTCGCGCTTCTTCCTCGATCCGGTCTGGTGGCTGTTCGTCTCGTGGCTGCCGATCTACCTGGCCGAGACCTTCGGCTTCGACGTGCGCCAGATCGGCCTGTTCGCCTGGGTGCCGTTCGTCGGCGCCATGCTGGGCAGCCTGGGCGGCGGCTGGCTTTCGGGGGCGCTGATCCGGCGCGGCTGGAAGACGCTCTCGGCCCGCCGCTTCGCCGTCACGCTTGGCGGGGCGATCATGCTGCCCGCCCTGCTGCTGACGGCCAAGGCCGCCACGCCCCTCTCGGCCGTGCTGCTGATCGCGGTGATCCTGTTCGGTTTCCAGGTGGCCATCAACAACATCCAGACCCTGCCCAGCGACTACTACGGCGGCGGCGCCGTCGGCACGATCGCGGGGGTGGGCGGCACGGCGGCCGTGGCCGGCACCCTGGTCACCACCTGGCTGGTGCCGGTGATGACCCGGCACGGCTACGCCCCGATCTTCGTCCTGGCGGCGGTCATCGTGCCGCTGGGGGTCATCTCTCTCTGGCTGCTGGGCGGGCGCGCATCGCCCGTGCCGCCGCCGCAATCCGACAGTCAGTAAAAAGGGGACCCGCATGAGGTTCAAAGGCAAGGTCGCGCTGGTCACCGGCGGCGGCCGCGACATCGGCCGCGAGGTTTCGCTGCGCCTGGCCGCCGAGGGCGCCACGGTCGTCGTCAACTATCGCGGCGACGAAGCCTCGGCCAAGGAGACCGCCGCGCGGATCGAGGCGGCCGGCGGCAAGGCCGTGCTGCACCGCGCCGACGTCACCGACGCAGGCGAGGTCGAAGGGCTGGTGGCCGCCGCCTCGGCGATCACCGGCAGGATCGATATTCTCGTCAACCTCGCCGGCGGCATGGTGGCCCGCAAGACCCTGGCCGACATGGACGAGGCCTTCTTCGACCAGGTCATGACCCTGAACCTGAAGTCGGCCTTCCTGGTCACCAAGGCGGCCCTGCCGCACATCCCGGACGGCGCGGCCATCGTCAACATCGCCTCCCAGGCCGGCCGCGACGGCGGCGGTCCGGGCGCCAGCGTCTACGCCGCCTCCAAGGGCGCGCTGATGACCCTGACCCGCGGCTGGGCCAAGGAGCTGGGGCCGCGCGGCATCCGCGTCAACGCCCTGTGCCCGGGCCTGATCGGCACCAGCTTCCACGACATTTTCTCCAAGCCCGAAGGCCGCGCGGCCGTGGCCGGAAACACCCCGCTGCGCCGCGAGGGCGCGCCGGAAGAGGTGGCCGCCGCGGTGGCCTTCCTGGCCTCGTCCGACGCCTCGTTCCTGGCCGGCGTCAACCTCGACATCAACGGGGGGCTGGCCTTCTCGTAGGGCCGGCCGCGAGCACAACGAGAACAAGAGGGAGGATCCGATGAACCACAAGACGACCGCGATGCTCGCGACCCTGGCCCTGCTGGCGACGGCGGCTCCGGCCGCCGCCCTGGCCCAGCCGCCGGGCCCTGTGAAGGAGCGCGAGCCGCGCACGAACGCCGCGCCGATCAAGCCCTACAAGGTGATCCTGGTCGGCGACTCCACCACGGCCGTCGGCAGCGGCTGGGGCGGCGCCTTCTGCGACCATCACGTCAAGTCGTCGGTGGCCTGCCTGAACCTGGGCCGGGGCGGGCGCTCGACCCGCAGCTACCGCGCCGAGGGCTCGTGGGACATCGCGCTCTCCGAGGCCAGGGTCCCCGGCTACGCCGCCATCTACGTGCTGATCCAGTTCGCCCACAACGACCAGTCGTCCAAGGGCGAGCGCTGGACCGACCTCGCCACCGAGTTCCCGGCCAACCTCAAGCGCTTCGTCGAGGACGTCCGTGCGGCCGGCGCCCAGCCGGTGCTGCTGACCCCGCTGACCCGCCGCGAGTTCGCCAAGGGCCAGCTGAAGAACACGCTGGACGTCTGGTCCGAGGAGGTGCGCAAGGTCGCGACGGAGACCAAGACGCCGCTGGTCGATCTCAACACGTCCAGCGCCCGCATCGTCCAGAAGCTGGGTCCCGTCGACTCCATGAAGCTGGCCCAGGCCGAGCCGATCGAGAGCGAGGTCGAGGCCGCCAGGACCGGCACGACCCTGCTGCCCCGCGCCGCCGAGGAGGCCCGCCTGCCGGACGTGGTCACCACGCAGACCGGCCCGCGCGGCCAGCAGGTGCGCAAGTTCGACTATACCCACGTGGGCGACGCCGGCGCGCGGGTGTTCTCCAAGCTGGTCGCCGACGACCTGGCCGCCGCCGTGCCGGGCCTGCGCAGCCAGCTGACGCCTTAGGCCCGGCCCTCTCACACCGTCATCCCGGAAGCCGCGCAGCGGCTATCCGGGACCCAGGGGACTGGGCCGCGCGCCAAGGTTCGCCGCCCGGCGGTCGCCGGCGCATGGCGGCGGCCCCTGGGTCCCGGCTCTTCGCGCTGCGCGCTACGGCCGGGATGACGAGGTGGAGTGTTCCCCGAGCCCAAAGGGGAAACCGCGCGGAGGCGGCCGCACGTCGCGGCCCTGGCCGTGGCCGCCTCCGTGCAACCGGTCTGAATTGGTCTGCAATCCGGTCTAATTCGATCTTCGGAAAATTGGCCTGAGAATTCTCATAATTGGTATAAGAATCCGCCTTGACGCGGCGCCGGCCAGGTCGCAGGGTCCCGGCATAAGAAAAGACAAGGGGGAGGGAGCGGAAATGCGCGCCACGAACACCATCGCCGTCCGGCTGCGGACGATCCTGAGCTGCGGCGCGGCCGCCTCGGTCGTCGCCATGGCCGCCCAGGCCGCCGCTCAGGAAGCCAAGACCGACCAGCCGATCACCGACAACGCCGTCGACGAGGTGGTGGTCAGCGCCGTCCGCCAGACCATGCAGAACTCGATCGCGGTCAAGCGCGACACCACGGCCATCGTCGACGCCCTGTCGGCCAACGAGATCGGCGACCTGCCGGGCCAGTCGATCGGCGAAGCGATCATGACCATCACCGGCGCCACCGCCGACCGCGGCAACTACGGCCCGACGGAGGTATCGCTGCGGGGCCTGGGCTCGTTCCTGTCGGCCACGACCTTCAACGGCCGCGAGGCCTCCAACGGCAGCGGCGACCGCGCCGTCAATTTCGGCCAGTTCCCGTCCGAGCTGTTCAACGGCATCAAGATCTACAAGTCCCAGCAGGCCGACCTGATCGAGGGCGGCGTCGCCGGCGCCATCGAGATGGAAACCAAGAAGCCGCTCGACTACGGCAAGCGGCTCCTGCAGGGCGAACTGAAGGGCAACTACAATCCCTACCAGAAGCGGATCACGGGTTCGGATCCCTGGGGCTGGCGCGGCACGGCCAGCTATGTCGACCAGTACGAGCTGGGCAGGCTGGGCGAGGTCGGGGTGTCGCTGGGCGTCCAGCGCAACCAGGTCGACGACCCGGCCGAAAGCTATGTCGCCTCCAACACCTGGCTGGCCTGCAACGCCAACATCAACGCCACCGGCAACTGCACCGAAGTGACCCGCGCCCAGGCCGCGGCCGGCACGCCCTTCTACCTGGCGCCCAATTCGATCACCTTCCGCCAGCTGACCGCCAGGGAAAAGCGCGACGCGATCTTCGGCGCCCTGCAGTGGCAGCCCAACGACCGCTGGGACGTCAATCTCGACGTCGAATACTCCAAGCGGAACTACCAGGAAGACCGCCACGACCTGGGCTTCGCCGAGACCCGCTACGCCCTGCGCAACGTGCAGTACGACGACGAGCACCGCCTGCTGTACGCGACCGGGAACAGCACCCTGCAGTCGGTCTCGACCCTGTTCCAGCGGGAAGAGGAATATGTCGGCGGCGGCGGCGACTTCGAGTTCCGGGCCACCGATCGCCTGACCCTCAGCGCCGACATCTCCTACAGCCAGACGACCCGCACCGACCTGACCCGCTCGACCCGCCTGCGCACCGATCCGCTGGACATCTACGGCGTGCGCACGGCCATCAACAACCAGCGCATCCCCTTCACCTACGACGCCCGGGGCGGCTTTGCGCCGACCCTGACGGTCGATCCGCGCTTCAACCTCGACGACTGGTCGCTCTACAGCGACGACGCCCGCCTGACCCGCGAGGAGGAGGAGAAGAAGGACCGCATCTTCGCGGCCCGCTTCGATGCCGCCTACGACCTGGACGGCTTCATCAGCCGCATCGACGCCGGCGCCCGCTATTCGCGCCGCCGCTACACCACCTATGACGACCTGGTCACCATCGACCAGGCCAGCCTGGCGGTCGACCGGGCCGTCAACCTCGCCTGCCGCACCAATTTCCCGCAGTCGGACTATCTCTCCGACGCGCCCACCCACTCGGTGCGCAGCTGGGCGACCTTCGACACCCTCTGCCAGTTCCGCAACTATCTGGGCTCGGAAGATCCCGGCGGCAGCGGCGACACCCGCTCGGTGGCCAATGCCGACGTTACCGAGACGGTCTGGTCGGGCTACGTCATGGCCTCCTACAAGGGCGAGGCGGCCGGCATGCCGGTGCGCGGCAATTTCGGGGTGCGGGTGGTCGACACCAGCGTCGTCTCCAAGGGGCTGCGGGCCGAGCTGGACGTGGTCAACAACAGCGACGGCTCGATCCGGCTGGTGGAGACCGGCGCCTTCGACGACACCCGGATCAAGGCCTCCAGCTTCCGCGTGCTGCCCAGCGTCAACGCCAATTTCGACCTGACGCCCAAGACCGTGGGCCGCATCGCCCTCTATCGCGCCATGTCGCGCCCGGCTCCCAGCAGCCTGGCCGCCGGCCGCACCATCACCCTGCAGGACGGGACCGACTTCACCTCGATCCAGGACGCCATCGGCGAGATCGTCGCCAGCGGCAGCCCGCGGCTGAAGCCGATCATGTCGTGGAACGCCGACGTGGCGCTGGAATACTACGCCAACCGCGACACCATCCTGGCCACCACCCTCTACTACAAGCAGTTCACCGGCGGCTTCATCCCGGTGACCATCGACGAGGCGTTCGTCATCGACGGCCAGAACGTCACCGTGCCGGTCACCCAGACCCAGAATAGCGACGACAAGAGCCACGTCTACGGCGCGGAGTTCACGCTTTCCAACAAGTTCAGCTGGCTGCCCAAGCCCCTGGACGGGTTCGGCGGCAAGCTGAGCTACAACTACGCCATCACCAACTTCAGGAACCACGACATCCGGCTGGGCGACGTCATCGACGCCGACACCGGCGCGGTGACCGGCGGCATGATCCCGGCCGCGGGCCTGAACGGCTATTCCAAGCACGTGCTGTCGGCCCAGCTCTATTACGAGCACGGCCCGCTCAGCGTGCAGGGCATCTATCGCTATCGCTCGCGCTACTACCAGGACTTCGTCGGCGGCAACGCCCAGCTGCGCTACATCGACGGCGGCGACGTCTTCGACTTCAACGTCCAGTACAAGCTGAACAAGAAGGTCGATATCCGCCTGCAGGGCCTGAACCTCTTCAACGAGGTCAAGATCGACTCGATGCCGGTCCCGGGCAGCACCCGCAACTATCAATATTTCGGCCAGCAGTTCTTCATCTCGATCCGGGCGCGGCTGTAGGGAGGGCTCCCTTCCTTCGTCATCCCGGCTCTCCGCTTCGCTGCGGCCGGGATGACGAGGGGTTTAAGTGGTTGAAGAGGTTCGAAATCGACTGGCCAGGCTGCTGATGATGACCGCCACCCCGGCGCCTACCAGTTTGCTATTCCAATTCCAGGCCGGTTCGGGCATGGCTTGAAGGGCAACACCACAGTAGAGGGGCGCCATGGCCGACCGCCGCCTGTTCGAGGAAATCGCCGACAAGATCGCGGACATGGTTCGCGCGGGCGAGTTCCCGCCAGGCTCGCGGCTGCCCGGAGAGCGCGAAATGTCCGAGCGGCTGGGTGTCAGCCGCGTCACCGTCCGCGAGGCCGAGATCGCTCTCCAGGCCCGTGGAACCCTGCGCATCCGCGCCGGCTCGGGGGTCTATGTCTGCGGACCGGCCGGCGCCGACAGCGCTGGCGGCGCCGAGGGGGGGCTGCCCACGGTCAGCGCCTTCGAACTGACCGAGGCCCGCTCGCTGTTCGAGAGCGAGGCCGCCGCCCTGGCCGCCCCGATCATCTCCGACGCGGATCTCGCCAAGCTCGACGACCTGCTGGCCCAGATGGTCGCGGCCGGCGAGGACGACGCCCGCTCCACGGCCGTCGACCGCGAGTTCCACATGACCATCGCGGCCGCCTCGGGAAACCGGGTGATCATCCACACGATCAAGACCCTCTGGAAGTTCCGCATGGAGGATCCGGAGGTCCGCCGCACCCACCAGTCGATATGCCACCACGACGGCGACGCCCGCCAGGCCGAGCACGTGGCCGTGGTCGAAGCCCTGCGCCGCCGCGATCCCAAGGCCGCCCGCCAGGCCATGCGCCTGCACTTCTCGCGCCTGCTGGAATCCATGCTCGACGCCACCGAGCAGCAGGAACGCCTGGAACTGGAACGCAAGGCCGCCGAGAGCCGCCAGCGCTTCCTGATGACTGCGCGGATGGGGTAGGGGCTCGCAGCGGAACCCCGCCGCCCCGACGGCTTTTCTCTCCGACGGGGCAAGCGCCGCCATCGGTCGGTCGGCCGTCCCGCCCTGCGAGGAGCCGGCCCGATGCTGTCATCCCTTCTGACCAGCGCCCTTGCGCTCGCCCTGCTTTCGGCGAGCCCGGCCAAGGGCTGGGACGGCGTTTACGCCTACACCCACGACGGCGGCCGCACGGCCGGCGGCTCGCCGATCCTGGTGACCTGGCGGCTGACCCTGAAGAACGGCGCCTGCGAATTCCACGGCGAGGGCTTCCAGACGCTGGAGACCTTCCAGTGCAGCACCCACGCCACGCCCGACGGGCTGGAGGTGCGGTTCCTGCGCTATCCGCCGCCGGCCAAGGCCAACCGCTTCGGCGTCGAGGTCTACAGGCCCGGCGCGCCCCTCTTCACCCTGTCGAAGCTGGAGGGCCGGGTGCTGACCCGCTGGACGGGGTTCGTGCCCGACGAGGGCGTCGCCCGCTCGCCCGCGCCCTATCTGAAGAAGGTGAAGTGATGCGCCGGTCCAGGATCCTGATCGGCCTGCTGGTCGTGGTCGGCCTGGCCGGCGCGGCGGTCTACGCCTACGACGCCGCCCGTCCTCGGGTCCATCCGATCAAGGCCGCCGACGCCCGCGAGCACGACCTTGACGCCCCCCAGCCGCGGTTCGCCAGGGACGCCGAAGGCCGCGCCGAGCTGTTCGGCCCCGCCCGCGTCGTCGAGGGCGACACCCTGGAGATCCAGGGCATGCGGGCCAGGCTGTGGACCATCGACGCCCCGGAACTGGACCAGACCTGCCTCGACAGGGACGGGGCGTCCTTCGCCTGCGGCCAGGCCTCGCGCGAGCACCTGGAAAAGCTGATCGCCGGCCGCAAGGTCGCCTGCCGCCCCGAAGGCCCGCCCTCGGACGGCGACGGCTGGCAGGGCCTGTGCTTCATCGCCGACGCCCCCTGCGCGGACGCCGCCGCGCCATGCGCCTCGGACCTCAGTTCCCTGAACCTGGCCATGGTCCGCCAGGGCTGGGCGCTCGACCGCGAGGGCCAGTATTCGGAACCGGAGTCCGACGCCGAGGAAGACAGGGCCGGCCTCTGGGCCGGTCGCTTCGACGAACCGGAGGCGTGGCGGGCGCGGGCCGCGCGATAGGGCGGTCAGCCTTCGGTATTCGCGAAAGACGCCTCCATCAGTCCGGCGTCCCTGAGCGCGATGCGGGTCAGTCTTTCGCCTTCGCGCGCCCGGCCCTGGATGCCGTCGCGTGAAAAGTCCGACGATTCCGAAGCCTTGTTCGTGGCGGTGCGATTGACGTTCAGCACCTTTGGGACACGGCGATAGCGGCGCAGCAAGGCGTACTCGCGCGTCTTGTGAATTTCGGAGTCGGGAAATGTGCGGTCGATGAAATCCAAGAGATCGGCGACCGCATTGAACTTCTCCATCAAGCGCAGGTCCGCATCGGTCTTGTTGGCGAAGAGGATGTTGGTCAGGACCTGGGACACCTCCGCCAGGGTGGTCGGCGGCGGGTTCTCGTTGGGGAACAGATTGACCACCAGGATTTCGGGGTCCGGGGCGTCGAGATGCTCGATGACCGCCCCCAGCGGCGTGTTGTCGAATATGCCGCCGTCCCAATGGATCTTGCCGTCGATGGATACGCCAGGAAAGCTCGGCGGCAAGCTGGCGCTGGCCAGGATGTGCTTCAGCTCCAGGCCCTTTTCCCGGCTGTCGAAGATCACCGACTTGCCGGTTTCGATGTTTATGGTCCCGAGCATCAGCTGTGGTTGGGCGCTGGGGTCGGCCAGGCCATCGAAGTCCACCAGCGCTTGCAGGGTTCGAATGAGCGGCCTGATGTCGTAGAGGCTCGTGCGCGACGGAAGCCAGGGCAGGTCGGGGCTGTAGAAGCCTGGAACGCCCAAGGACGACGCCGAGGCGCCCAGCCAGATCGATAGCCAATGATTGACCGCCACGTCGCGCCAGAAGCTTTCGAGGGCCTGCAATCCGGTCATGGATCGCGCCGGACGCGCCAGCAGCACGGCGTTGATCGAGCCGATCGAAACGCCTGAGATGACGTCGGGCTCGAACCTGCTATGCGGTCCATAGATCGCGCGGGCCACCCCCAGTTCGAAGGCGCCCAGGGCGCCGCCGCCCTGGAAGACAAGTCCAGCCTTGCGCAGTTTCGTGTTCGCGTCCGCCATCGACCGGCCTCCCGCGCCAAAGGGCGCTGAGCGCCCATGTCGAAATCAACCTGGGGTGGATGAAAAACTTTACAAGCTTGAGCGCTCGCAACTATAGCGTTAATTGGCTAAAAGAACGACGTTCTTTTCTGGGGTGGGGTCATGGCGCGCGTTTTTACTTCGATCGTCGCCGCTGGCGTGGCCGCCACGGCCAGCCCTGTCGCGGCGGGGCCAGCGTCGGTGCGCTATGCCGACGAAGCCGGATCGACCCACGTCACGATCATGTCGATAACGCCCTGGGAGGCCGTCAGGGCGGATCTGCAACCGAAATTCCCGCTCACTGAAGCCGAGGCGCTGGCAAAGGTCATCCCTTCGACGGCGCTGTCCCAGAAGCGCGCGCTGGACGTGGTCGCGCTGACCCTCCAGGCGGCCGCGCCCACGGTGGCCCAGACGACCGTCGCCACCAGCAAGACCGACACCGATGGGGTCACGACCACCAACAGCCAGACCGACACCACGCGCGCGTCTGGCGACCTGTCGCAGGTCGCAAAGCCCGACCTCATAGCGGGCACGGCCTCTGGCCTCGCCGGCGCGCCGGACGGCTGGGTCGCGACGGGGTCAGACCCCATGCTGACCTATCTCGCCGCCGCGGCGCTGAAGCAGGAGGCGGCGCTGATCAGCCGCTACATCGAGGACGCGGCGATCGCCAAGGGCGGCCGGGCCTTCGTGGTTCGCCTGCAGGTGTCCAACCTGCCCCTGCGTCGAAACCTGCCCTACGACGTCTACACCAATATCTCGTTTCTAGACGGTGACCTCACCCCGCCGCAGCCCGACAAGAACGGCTTCGTCGACACGGGTACGGGCTGTCGCAATCTCGGCGTCATGCCGCTGCTGGTCACCGACAACCTGGAGGGCATTCTCAGTTCCGACAGCACCCAGAACGTGCGCCAGCTGGGATTGTCGCTCCTGGCCATGCTCAATGCGACGGGCCTGTCGGTCGGCGCGCGCAAGACCGCGGACGATCTCGAACAGCGGCTGGGCAAGGACCTCAACAGCCTTTTCACCGTCGGCAAGCTCTCGAACGACACCGTACGGGTACGCTTTGGGGCGTCCTCCAACACCACCTCGAAGTGGTCGATGGCGCCGCGCACCCAGAACGTCTCGCTCGTGGTCGTCGCCATGCCTTGCGGCCAGAGCGAGGATACGCGCGCGATCACCGCGGTTGCGCGCACCGACTACATCAACGCCATCAGCGGCAAGCCGCTGCCCCAGCGGCCGGCGGTCCAGTACGCGGCGTGGCGCAAGCAGGTGCTCGGCGACTACGGCCTGAGCGAAGAAGAGATCGCCGTGAATGGAACCTTCACCAAAGCGCGTGAACTGGAGACCGCGCGCGCAGGCGTGCTTGAGCATCTTGTCATCGCCGCGACCGACGGCAAGTGGGAGACGTTCCGCGCCGACGCCGCCCAGGCGTTCTACAGCAACAGTAAGCTGGACGTCACACCGCGTCTGGTCGGGCTCTATTCCGACTTCGCCGCCTGGAAGCGCGTCAATCGTTTCAGCCATACCTTGCTCAAGTTCGACATGACGACTCCGGTCGGGGTTCTGCCGCCAACCGACCAGACGGTCCTGCTGAGTGTCGGCAAGGCGGGGGCGACGGCGCGGCTGCAGCAAGGCGGCGGCCTGGCCAACCGCAAGCTCGGCGCGCAACTGGTGTCCGGCGCGACGGTCATCCCGGCTTCATCGGTGACGACCTCGTCGGGCGGCGCGACTGTCGAGGCCAGTTTTCCGGCCCTTACGGAGTACGGGCTCACGGACTCGTCTCCAGGCGAGGTCCGGCTTTTCGCACTCGAGAACGGGATCGCCTTCGACGTGCGCAACGGCGTGGCCGGCGCCGGCGCGGACCCCAATTGCCTGAAGGTGGAGAACGGAAGAAACCTGCTGGCTTCGACCCCGGGCTGCCCTGTCGTCTACAGGCAGGTCAAGTTCACCGCGCCGCCGCCGGAGAAGGATCCCTCGCCGCCTTTCAGCCTGGCCCTGTCGACCGACATGGTGCTGGCGGCTCAGGATGGCCAGGGGCGGCTCGTGGTCCGAGCCGCCAAGACGGACGGCAAGGACGGGCCGGTGTTCCTGTCGGTGTCGGGAGGCGATATCGCCGCCGTGAGCAACATGGTCGGGGCGCCATTGGCGTCGACGGACGGGCGCTGGCAGATCAGCGCCGCGGGCTCCGCCAGCCTTTCGCTGCATAATCTGGCGCCTGGCCGCACGCTTCAGCTGGGCCTCGTCAACGACAAGGGCAAGGCTGTCGACAAGCCCCAGACGGTCTGGATCCTCGCGAGCGGCGCCGGCAAGAAGGACTGAGCGCGCCGGCCTTGAGTCGAAAGAAAAGGCGCGCCTGGCTCTCGCCCGGCGCGCCCCGTCTTCAAGTTCCAGCCCGGCCCTAGAAGCCGAAGCGGACGCCGACCAGGGCGCCGGCGCTGGACAGGTCGAACTTCGACTTGCGCTCGCCAAGGAGGGTGGTGGTCTCGACGCGGATCGGGCCGACGCGCTGGTAGCGGGCTTCGGCGAACAGCGAGACGGTCGGCGAGACCGCGACGCTGGCGCCGGCGATGGCCTGCAGGGTCAGGGCCGAGCCGGTGTCGTCGATGAGGCCGTCGTCGAGCTTGACCGAGGCCGCGCCGATGCCGGCGCCCAGATAGGGCTTCACCGGGCCCGCGACCGGGAAGTCGTAATAGGCGTTGATGTCGGCGCTGAGAATCTGGGCCTTGTCGCCCTCGGCGGCCATGGTGGTGGAGCCGACGCGGATCGTCGAGCCGGCGTCCTGGGTGCGGTAGCCGCCGGCCAGTTCGACGCGCCAGTTGCCTTGCAGGGCCGAGCCCCAGGCCACGGCGACCTGGACGCCGGCGTCGGCCTCGCCTTCGACGCTGCCGCCGGCGAAGTTGTAGTCATAGTCGCTCTTGCCGATGTAGCCGCCGGCGATCGAGACGTACTGGGTGGCGGCGGGCTTGGCGATGGCCGGCTTGGCGTCCTGGGCCGAGGCGGCGCCGGCGAAGGCGAGGGCCGCGACGGCGGCGCCGATGAACAAACGCATGAAGAGAAATCCCCCAAAAGGTGCACGCCCGAGTTGGGCGGCGCTTGCGATTAGGGGGTCTGGTGACAGGCGTAAACTGGCATTGTCGAAAGCTTGACCGTTTGTTCCCGACTATTGCAGCGACGCAACATCTGGTTGCCAGGCGGTCACGCGGTCAACCACCGCTGGCGGGCCGGCTGGATCAGCCGGCCATGGCCTCGCGCTTTTCTTCCAGCATCAGCCAGTCCTCCTCGGCCTGGGCGAGATCGGCGCGGGCCTTGTCGAGGGCCTTCATGATCTTGTCGAAGCCGGCCGGGTCGCGGGCGTAGAGGTTGGGGTCGTCCAGCTTCTTCTCCAGGTCGGCCAGGATCCTGGGCGAGCCGGCGATCAGGGCCTCGCACTCCTCCAGGCGACGCTGGTCCTTGTAGGACAGCTTGGTGGCTTTCTTGGGCGGGGCGGCCGCAGGGGTGACGACGGCCTTGTGCGAGCCGGTCCCGGTGGCGAAGTCGCCGGCCGCGCCGCGCGCGCCCTTGAAGAAGTCCGGGGACTGGTCGATCAGGTCGGTCCAGCCGCCGGGGGTCTCCAGCACGTCGCCATGGCCGTTCATGGCGATGGTCGAGGTGGCCAGGCGGTCGATGAAGTCGCGGTCGTGGCTGACGAGAATGAGGGTTCCCTCGAAATCGGCCAGCAGCTCTTCCAGCAGGTCGAGCGTGTCCATGTCGAGGTCGTTGGTCGGTTCGTCGAGCACCATTAGGTTCATCGGCGAGGCCAGCGCCCGGGCCAGCAGCAGGCGGTTGCGCTCGCCGCCCGACAGGCTGGTGACCGGCTGGCGCAGCTGGGCCTCGGTGAACAGGAACTCCTTGGCGTAGCCGGCCACGTGCTTGGAGACGCCGCGCACCAGGATGGAGTCGCCGCCCGACGGGGTCAGGAAGTCCCAGACGGTGATCTTTTCCGACAGGGCCAGGCGGTTCTGGTCGACATAGGCGATCTCGAGATTGGTGCCCAGCTGCACGGTCCCGGCGTCGGCCTCGATCTCGCCCAGCAGCATCCGCACCAGGGTGGTCTTGCCCGCGCCGTTGGGACCCACCAGCGCCACGCGGTCGCCGCGCAGGATGCGGGTCGAGAAGTTCTCGACGATGGTGCGCTCGCCGAATTTCTTGGTCAGGCCCTTGGCCTCGACCACGCGCTTGCCCGACGTGCCCGAGCTTTCGACGGCCATGGACATGGAGCCGCGCTTTTCGGACTGGATGTCCTTCTTCTGGGCGCGCAGGTCCAGCAGGGCGCGGCGGCGGCCCTCGTTGCGGGCCCGGCGGCCCTGGACGCCGCGGGCCAGCCAGGCGTTCTCGACTTCCAGCTTCTTGTTGAGGCGGCGCTCTTCTTCCGCCTCGGCGGCCAGCACCTGCTCGCTCCAGGTCTCGAATTCGGAAAAGCCCTTGTCGAGGCGGCGCACCTTGCGGTGCTCCAGCCAGAAGGTGCGCTGGGTGACGCGGTTGAGGAAGGCGCGGTCGTGGCTGACGATCAGGGCCGCGCACTTGGAATTGGCCAGCTCCTCTTCCAGCGTCTGGATGGCGAAGATGTCGAGGTGGTTGGTGGGCTCGTCCAGCAGCAGCACGTCGGGCTGCTCGGCGAACGCGCGGGCAAGGGCGGCGCGGCGACGCTCGCCGCCCGACAGGCCTTGCGTGCCCTGGGCGAAGTCCAGGCCGAAGTCGGCCAGGGTGGCGTGGGCCTCGTAGTCCTGGGCGCCGCCGGCCGTGCAGTAGTCGAGCAGGGTCTCGCCGGTGATCTCCGGCTCCTGGCTGACGAACACCACCTTGGCGCCCGGCTGCACGGCGCGCTCGCCGCTGTCGGGCTCGGCGCCCTGGGCGGCCAGCACCTTGAGCAGGGTCGACTTGCCCGCGCCGTTGCGGCCGACGAGGCAGGCGCGCACGCGCGGCTCCAGGGCCAGGTCCACGCCGTCGAACAGAGGCTTGGCGCCGTCGGCGAGACGGACGTCCTTGAGGGCGAGCACGGGGGCGCGGGCGGGGGCGGCCATGAAGCGGTCTTTGCGTCTGATAGGGCGGAGAATGCGAGGAGATGGGGCCTATAGCAGGGCGGCGGGAGGGGGAAGGCGGAAAGTTGTCTCGTCTGCGACGAGCCGCCTCGGTCGCTCCGCGGCAGCTCCCCGGAAGGGGAGCATCTTGGCGCCTCGGATCCTCCCCCTCCGGGGCGAGGCAGGCCGGAGGGGCGGAGGGGGTCTTGTCGGTTGCCACCCTTGCGCTCGATCTCTACCATGGCGGGCATGGGTGAGCTGACAAAACCTGCGTTGCGAACGCGCCTGTGGCGGGCGGCCGAAGGCCTGCTGGGCCTGGTCTTCCTGTGGTGGGCGCTCGGCGACCGGATCACGCGGTTCGTGGCCAGCGGCGGCCGCGAGGAGGCGGGCTTGCTGGCCGGCGTGCTCGGGTGGACGGTCGCCGGCTTCTTGACGCTGGGCTTGCTGACGCTGATCGACAGGCGACTGAAGGGGCAGGCCGCCGTCGCGGCCTATCTCACCGTTTTCTCGGCCGCCTGGCTGGTCTTCAGCACCTGGGTGCTGCGTGCGGCCGGGGCGCACGGCGCGTGGCTGACCAGCGCGGCTCTGGCGTTCGGGCCGATCCTGATCGTCTGGGGCGTGGTCTTCGGCTACCTGCGCAAGGCGCCGCGCCCATAAAACCTCCCCTTCAGGGGGGGGAGAATCTTCAGGCGGCCGCCAGCTTCCACACCGAGAAATCCTTGAACCGCAGGCGGCTCCAGGTGGTGCGCAGGCCGAACCAGCCGGAGGCGTAGGGGGCCTGGTCGCGCAGTTCGAAGAGCTTGCGCCCGTCGGCCCAGTACTGGACGAGGCCGTCATAGGCGACCAGCTGGATGGCGACCCAGCGGTTGGGCTGGAGCAGGGCCCGGGCGTCCTTGAGGTCGTGCTGGGGCAGCATCGGCCGGTCGCCGGGACGGCCGACATAGCGGCGCAGGCGGGTGCTGGAATTGTAGTTGCCGCCCTGGCCCACATAGTAGGTCTTGAGCAGGTCGTAGCCGGCGAAGGCGCCGGTGCGGGGGCTGGCGAAGAGGTCGTCAGGGGAGCGGACGTCGGTCGCCATCCAGAAGGCGTTGAGGTCGCTGATCCGGTCGTTGCGGCCGCCTTCGTAGACGGCCAGGGCCTGGTATTCGATCAGCACGGGCCCGCTCAGGCGCGGCTTGAACCAGGCGGTGAGGCCGGCGGGGGCGTCTAGCTCCAGCACGCCGTTCAGGGCGCTGGCCTTGGAGGGCTGCTCGGCTTCGATGACCCAGTCGGACAGGCCTTGAGTGAAATCGTCCGTATAGAGACGATCTGCCTTGCGCCAGGGTTCGGGAGACTGGGCGTGGGCGCCCCCGGCCAGCGGCAGGGCGAGGGCGGAGATGGCGAGGGACCGGCGGGTGAGCATGGGGGAAGCCTTAGCGTGTGCGCCGTTCTGGAGGAACCTCCCCCCCCGTGGGGGAGGCGCTCTAGATGCTCCCCCTGAAGGGGGAGCTGTCGCCAAGCGACTGAGGGGGAAGTTACTGCGGCGCTGGTGGGTGAACTGACCTCATCGGACACTTCCCCCTCCGGCCCTCCGGGCCACCTCCCCCTTCAGGGGGAGGATCTTGGCTAAGCGAAGGCCCATCCGTCTTCGGGGGCGGGGGACTTGGCGGGGCGGCGGCGGGCGGTTGGAGCGCGGCGGGCGCGGCTGGCGAAGCGGGGGATCTGGCGGACCAGGCGGGCGGCGCTGGCTTTCAGGCCCTTCCAGGCGGGGGCGAGGCGCGCCATGACCGTGACGGCGAGCCCGACCTCGACCCAGGCGGCAAGGTCGAGAGCCAGGATCCAGGCCATCTCGGGCAGCAGGATCTGGCCGGCGAAGGGCATGATGGCCAAGAGCAGCACCAGGGCGACGGCGTTGCGCGGGGTCATGGCGG
Organism: Caulobacter endophyticus; assembly: GCF_003116815.1. Taxonomy (GTDB): domain Bacteria; phylum Pseudomonadota; class Alphaproteobacteria; order Caulobacterales; family Caulobacteraceae; genus Caulobacter; species Caulobacter endophyticus. The sequence continues at coordinate 3,246 of NZ_QDKQ01000035.1, read as the reverse complement.
CCAGCCGCTGCGCGGGGAGCTCGACCAGCCAGCGGCGGACGGGGCCGTCGTGGCGGGCGGCGGCGAACAGGCAGATCAGCAGGACGGTCAGGAGCATGGGGTTCCTCAAGGCGCAGCTTGAGGTGGTGGTTCGTCGGGCGAGATCAAGGGACCTCGCCCCGTGGGGGAGGCGATCGCGGAGCGATCGGTGGGGGCTAGGTCGGCTAGCGTATCGGAAGCTGAGAACGGCCCCCCTCCGGCCCTCCGGGCCACCTCCCCCAGAGGGGGAGGATCTCTTTGCCGCCCCTCAGGCGTCTTCCGGCTCGTAGGGCCAGTCGCCCTTGTCGACCATCAGGTCGGTAGCCACGAAGTCCATGGCGTCTTCGGGGTCGTCGAGGCTGGCTTCGCTGATGGTCTGGTCGCGGACCGAGACGCCGGCCTTGTGGGGGCTGTCGGGGTCGCCGGTGATCAGCGGGTGCCATTGCGGCAGCGTCTTGCCCTCGTGCAGGCGGCGGTAGGCGCAGGAGGGGGGCATCCACTCCAGGTCCTCGATGTTGTGCGGCGTCAGCTTGATGCAGTCGGGCACGGTCTTGCGGCGATTGGGATAGTCGCTGCAGCGGCAAAGATGGGCGTCGAGCAGCTGACAGTGCACGCGGGTGGGGATCACCTCGCCGGTGTCTTCGTCTTCGAAGCGAACCAGGCAGCAAAGGCCGCAGCCGTCGCATAGGCTCTCCCACTCGGGGACGGTCATCTGGTGAAGGGATTTCGTCTCCCAGAAAGGTTTGCGCGCCATCATCGCGGCGTCCTAAACCCAATCGCGACGAAGACCAACTGGACGCAACACCGCACGTGAACGACTGGACGCTGCCGCCCTACAGGTTCGACGACCCGCCCGCGCGCCCGACGCCGCCGGCGGGAGGCGGTTTCGCGCCCGCGCCGCCGCCGCCGCCCGAGCCGCCGAAAGGCCCGCCGCAGCGTCCGCCTGGAGAGCCTTTTCGCGCCGACCTGAAGACGCCGCGCAAGAAGGGCGGCTGGGGCTGGGTGTGGATCACCCTGCTGGTCAGCGCCCTGGTCGGCTTCCTCGCCGTCGGCGGGGCGGGGGCCTATGTCTGGTTCAAGTACCTGAAGGACACGCCGGAGCTGCCCTCGCGCGAGGCGCTGTTCGCGGTCAACCGCGCGCCGGGCGTGCGGTTCGAGGACCGCAGCGGCCAGGTGATCGCCACACGCGGCCCGCGCTATGGCCAGCGGGTGACGGTCAGGACGGTGCCGGGCTATGTGCCGCTGGCCTTCCTGGCGGCCGAGGACAAGCGCTTCTACAAGCACGGCCCGATCGACCTCTACGGCATCGCCCGGGCGGCTTGGGTCAACTGGCGCGCCGGCCGCACGGTGCAGGGCGCCTCGACCCTTTCCCAGCAACTGGCCAAGGGCCTGTTCCTGACGCCGGACCGCACGGTCGAGCGCAAGCTGCAGGAAATGCTGATGGCCTGGCGCCTGGAGCAGGTGCTGACCAAGGACGAGGTGCTGGAGCTGTATCTGAACCGGGTGTTCTTCGGGGCCAACACCTATGGCGTCGATGGCGCGGCGCGGACCTATTTCGCCAAGCCGGCCAGCCAGCTGACGCTGTCGGAGGCGGCGCTGCTGGCCTCGCTGCCCAAGGCGCCCTCGCGCCTGGCCTTGACCCGCGACATGGAAGGGGCGCTGGCCCGCTCGCGCCTGGTCCTGGCCAATATGGAGAAAGAGGGCTGGATTACCGCGGCCGAGCACGCCGCGGCCCTGGACGACACCCCGAAACTGTCGCCCGACGCGGTCAGCGACGAGGGCGACTACGGCTGGGTGCTGGACTACGCCACCACCGAGGCCATCCGCATCGCCGGCCAGAACGCGCCGGATCTGGTCGTGCGCCTGACCATAGACACCCGCCTGCAGAAGGCCGGGGCCGACATCGTGCGCCAGGCCATCGCGCTGGGCGGCCAGCACGCCGGCGCCAGCCAGGCCGCCCTGCTGTCGCTGTCGGCCGACGGGGCGATCCGGGCGATGGTGGGCGGCACGGACTACATCGCCAGCCCCTTCAACCGTGCGGTTCAGGCCAGGCGACAGCCGGGCTCGACCTTCAAGCCGTTCGTCTATGCCGCGGCCCTGGAGAAGGGCGTGCTGCCCAGCGATATCCGGGTCGACGGCCCGGTGCAGTTCGGCGACTGGAAGCCGGAGAACTACGGCGGCGACTATCGCGGGCCGATGACCGTCGAGCAGGCCCTGGTCAATTCGACCAACACCATCGCCGTCAAGCTGGCCCAGGAGGCCGGCGGCGCGCAGGTGGGGAACCTGGCCCGCCGCTTCGGGATCACCAGCCTGCCCGACCGGCCCGACCTGTCGGTGGCGCTGGGAGCCTATGAGGTGAACCTGCTGCAGATGACCTCGGGCTTCCAGGTCTTCCAGCTGGGCGGCCAGCGGGTGGAGCCCTACGTCATCGAGAGCATCACCGCCCAGGACGGCCGGCCGATCTATGCCCGCGGCCCGCTCGCTCCCGCTCAAGTCTACGACATCGCCAAGGCCAGCATGATGGTCAAGATGATGAAGAAGGTGGTGGACCAGGGCACGGCCAAGCGGGCGTCGTTCGGCTGGCCGGCGGCGGGCAAGACCGGCACCAGCCAGAACTGGCGCGACGCCTGGTTCGTGGGCTTCACCCCCGACTTCGCCACCGGCGTGTGGGTGGGCAACGACAACGACAAGCCGATGAACAAGGTCGTGGGCGGCGACATGCCGGCCAGCATCTGGCGGCGCTACATGCTGGCCGCGCACCAAAATCTGGCGATCCGCGACTTCCCGTGGCTGCTGGCCGATCCTTCGCCCCGCACCTCGCCCGATCCGAGGAACGGCTTCTACGAGACCCTGGCCTCGGAGTTCGCCCGCACGGCCTCGGAGCTGGAGAGCGAGGCGGCGCAAGACGAGCCGGCCGACGACGGGCGCGGGCCGGTCCCGGCGCCCGAGGAGCTGCCCTATTAGGCTTCCCTCTCCCCTTGCGGGCGTGTTGCTTAAAACGGCGGATCGTCGAGGTTGAGGTGGCGGACGGGCGGCCGAGAGGCTGATGAGCCACTCTGGAGGCTCTTTGGCCGGGCGGAGGGGGCTTTTTTCCAGACTGCAGACGCAGTGAGCCCCTGGAAGCCTCCGCTCAGGTCGCGGTGAGTGCGGTCCAGCGGCGCAGGTTGAAGGCGATGGCGGCCATCAGGACTTGGGCGCGGGCCTTTGTCAGGCCGACATAGCGGATGA
>NZ_QDKQ01000034.1 GCF_003116815.1 Caulobacter endophyticus | reverse complement strand
CCCACCGGCATCAGCGCCTCGGCGAAACTGAACTGACCCGTCTGCTTCACCGCCATGCCTGGCCTCCCCGTACTAAACCCAGGGAATCACAATCGGCTAATTTCGCAACACTCCCCTTGCGGGAGAGGGTGGCCCGCGTAGCGGGTCGGGTGAGGGGTCTCTCAGACCTAGACGGACCGGGCTTTCGACCCCTCATCCGTCGGCCTTCGGCCGCCACCTTCTCCCGCAAGGGGAGAAGGACCCCCGGACGGGGATAGAGCAGCGTGGATCCTCGGCGTAGACGGAAAAGAATCGGGCGATATCAGTCGCTTGCAACTTTCTCATGGGGCTGGATCAGACGCGCTCGCTGGCGCCGTATGCTTCTGTCATGGCCGAGAAAAGCGAACAGAACGACGCGCTGCTGAACGAGATCCGCGACCTGGTCGTGGAGACCTATCACGGCGCCGCCAAGGAACTGCTGACCCAGGTGAAGGACGAGCCGCCGAAGGCGCGCCTGGACGCCAGCAAGCAGGTCGCCCTGGTCGGGCGGCCGGTGGAGATGCTCCACGCCGCGGCGCTGCGCTCGCGAAAGATCTCGGCCGCCAAGCAAGCGCGGATCGCCAAGGCGGTCGGCGAGGAGATGGCGATGAATGACGACGAACCCTGGACCGCTGAACGGGTGGAGAAACTCCACGCCGATCTCGAGCGCCGCTTGGGACCTGTTGGGCGAACCCTGGAACTTAAGCGTCTGGTTGAGCTGCGTGCCGGACTTGGGTCTGGCGGCGGCGGCGCTGGCGCGGTCGTGGAAGGCGGCGGATCACCAGACACCGCCGAGTGACCCCTGGGCGACCTGGCTGATGCTGGGCGGGCGGGGCGCGGGCAAGACCTTCGCCGGGGCCGGCTGGATCACCGACCAGGCCGCGCGCCCGTGCCGGATGGCGCTGGTGGGACCCACCTTCCACGACGTGCGCGAGGTGATGATCGAGGGGCCGTCGGGCCTGCGGGCCATGGCCCAGGCGGGCAACCGCGTGCGCTGGGAAGGCTCGCGCCGGCGGCTGGTCTGGGAGACGGGCGCGGAGGCCTACGCCTTTTCGGCGGAGGATCCCGACAGCCTGCGCGGGCCGCAGTTCCATGCCGCCTGGGCCGACGAGTTCTGCGCCTGGCCCAAGGCCAGCGAGACCCTGGCCATGCTGCGGTTCGGCTTGAGGCTGGGCGAGGATCCCAGGCTGGTGGTGACCACCACGCCGCGTCCGACCCGGGCGCTGAAGGTCTTGATGGCGCAGCCGGGCGTGGTGACCACGCGGGCGGGGACGGCGGCCAACGCCGGCAACCTGGCGCCCCAGTTCCTGGCCACGCTGGAGGGGCTGTACGGCGGCACCCGGCTGGCGGCCCAGGAGCTTGAGGGCATCGTCGTCGAGACCGACGGCGGGCTGTTCCGGGCCGAGGACCTGGCGCGCTGCCGCGGCGCGCCGCCAGCGAAATTCGACCGGGTGGTGGTGGCGGTCGACCCGCCGGCCACGGCGCGCGGCGACGCCTGCGGGGTGGTGGTGGCCGGCCGCAGGGACGGCCGAGCCTATGTGCTGGCCGACCGCACGGCGCGAGGGCTTTCGCCCAACGGCTGGGCGCGCCTGGCGGTGGCGGCGGCGGTGGATTTCGACGCCGACGCCCTGGTGGCCGAGGCCAACCAGGGCGGCGACATGGTGCGCACCGTGCTGGCCCAGGCCGCGCCGCCGTGCCCGATCAAGCTGGTGCGGGCGTCCGTGGGCAAGCGGGCGCGGGCCGAGCCGGTGGCGGCGCTCTATGAACAGGGGCGCGTGGTGCACTGCGGGGCGTTTCCGGCGCTGGAGGAGGAGTTGATGGGCCTGGGCGACGGGGATCTCGGGCACAGTCCGGACCGGGCCGATGCGCTGGTCTGGGCGCTGAGCGAGCTGATGCTGGGCGGAGGGAGGGAGCCGCGGCTCCGGGTGGTTTAGCGCCCTGCGGGCGGCTTCAAGGATCCTCCCCCTGAAGGGGGAGGTGGCCCGGAGGGCCGGAGGGGGAAGTGTCTTCGATCAAGGCCAGGATCGTGGCCAGAGCATCGTCGACGGACGCGAGCACTTCGAAGGCCGGTATCCGCAAGGTTCGCACGCCTCGCTCGGCAAGACGCAGGTCGCGGATGCGATCCCGCTCAGGCCGGTCCTCGGTTTCGTGGGCATAGCCGTCGATCTCGACGGCCAGCTGAGCCTGGGGGCAGTAGAAATCCAAGACGTAGGGGCCGGCGGGATGTTGTCGGCGGAATTTCCATCCCTCCAGGCGACCGCCCTTGAGGCCCTGCCATAGCAGGACTTCGGGGAGGGACATCTCTCGCCGGAGCTTTCGGGCTCGGGCGATGCGGGGTCTGAGCGACTGCATGGACTTCCCCCTCCGTCGCTTCGCGACACCTCCCCCTTCAGGGGGAGGATCTTGATACATCGTTCTTTATTTGTTCTCAATCATCACGGGAGCGGCCATGGCCCTTTTCGCGCGCCGGCGCGTGCCGGAAATCAAGGAGTCTCGGGCGGCCAGGCTGGTCGCCCTGACCAGCGGCGGGCGGCCGCAGTGGACGCCGAGGGACTATGGGGCGCTGGCCAGCGAGGGGTTTGCGAAGAACCCGGTGGCCTATCGCTGCGTGCGGATGATCGCCGAGGCGGCGGCGGCCGTGCCGCTGGCGGTGTTCCACGAGGGACGGCGCCGCGAGGATCACCCGCTGGCGCGGCTGCTAGCCCGGCCCAATCCCGAGCAGGGCGGACCGGACCTGATGGAGCAGTTCTTCGGGCACCTGCAGGTGGCGGGCAACGGCTACCTGGAAGCGGCCGGCGAGCAGCCGACCGAGCTCTACGCCCTGAGGCCCGACCGGATGGCGGTGGTTCCCGGGCCGCGCGGCTGGCCGGCGGCCTACGACTACCAGGCCGGCGGGCGGACGGCGCGGATCGCGCGGGACGCCGAGGGCTGGCTGCCCGTGCTGCACCTGAAGCTGTTCAACCCCACGAGCGACCACTACGGGGCCTCGCCGCTGGAGGCCGCCGCCTTCGCCATCGACGTGCACAACGCCTCGGGGGCGTGGAACAAGAGCCTGCTCGACAACGCCGCGCGGCCCTCGGGGGCGCTGGTCTACGGCGGGCGCGACGGCGACCGGCTTTCCGAGGAACAGTTCGAGCGGCTGAAGGCCGAGCTGGCCAATGCGCATGGCGGCGCCGACAACGCCGGGCGGCCGCTGCTGCTGGAGGGCGGGCTGGAGTGGAAGCCGATGTCGCTGACGCCGGCGGATCTGGACTTCGTCGAGGGCAAGCACGCGGCGGCGCGCGAGATCGCCCTGGCCTTCGGGGTTCCGCCGCAGCTCCTGGGGATCCCCGGCGACAACACCTACGCCAACTATCGCGAGGCCAACGGGGCGTTCTGGCGGCACACGGTGGTTCCCCTGGCCGAGCGGGCGGCGCGGGCGATCACCGCCTGGCTGGGGGCCAAGTTCCCCGGCGCGCGGGTGGGCTGCGACCTGGACGCCGTGCCGGCGCTGAGCGCCGAGCGCGACGCCCTGTGGGCGCGGCTGGAGGCGGCCAGCTTCCTGACGGACGCCGAGCGGAGAAGGTTGGCGGGGTTGGAAATCTAGAGAACCTCCCCCTGTGGGGGAGGCGATCGCGCAGCGATCGGAGGGGGGAGCCGGCGCCGACGTTCAGGCGCCCCGGAAGCTGAAAACTTCCCCCCACCGGCCTTCGGCCGCCTGCCCCACGGGGGAGGTTCCTGAATTCTGGAGAGGTTGATGACAACACCCAACCGCTGGCGGCTGGACCGCCAGATCTCGGCGGCCGTGCTGGTGGCGGTGACGCTGCAGGCGGCCGCGGCGCTGATGTGGGCTGGGCGGGCCAGCGCGCGGATCGACGACCTGACGCGGCGCCTCGACGCCCAGGCGCCGGTGGCCGAGCGGCTGGCCAGGCTGGAGACCCAGGCCGAGGCCACGCGCGCGGCGCTGGTGCGCATCGAGGCCAAGCTCGATGGAGCCGGGCGATGAGCGACCTGCGCATCGAGGGCTATGCGTCGCTGTTCTGGACCCGCGACCTCAACGACGACGTCACCGCCGCCGGCGCCTTCAAGCAAAGCCTGGAGGCCGGGCCGATCCGCATGCTGCACCAGCATGACGAGGCCGAGCCCGTGGGGGTCTGGGACGAGGCGTTCGAGGACGCGCGCGGCCTGTTCGTCCGTGGGCGGATCATCACCGCGACGCCGCGCGGGCGGCTGGTGGCGGCCCTGGTCAGGGCTGGCGCTCTGGACGGGCTGTCGATCGGGTTTCGGCAGGTCAAGGCGCGGCGCGACGGCGCCCTGCGGGTGCTCTCCCGCGTCGACCTCTGGGAGGTGTCGATCGTGACGTTTCCGATGCTGCCTCAGGCGCGGCTGGCGGTGGTTTGAACACAGAAATCCTCCCCCCAAAGGGGGAGGTGGCCCGGAGGGCCGGAGGGGGAAGCGATCCCCGCGCCGGCCACTTCCCCCTCTGTCGTCCCGGCCTTCGCCGGGCCGACACCTCCCCCTTCTGGGGGAGGATCTTCCCAAAAACGGAGAACTCCATGAAGGAAACCAAACAGGTCCCGGCCTCGCCGGAGGCCCGGGCGGCGCTGGCCGAGATGCTGGCGGCGTTCGAGGGCTTCAAGGCGGCCAACGACCAGCGGCTGGCGGCGATCGAGAGCAAGAGCGCCGACGTGCTGCTGGAGGAGAAGGTGTCGCGCATCGACGCGGCCCTGAACGCGGCCCAGGATCGGCTGGACCGCGTGCTGGCCGACAGCCGCCGTCCGGCCCTGGCGGGCGAGGCCCCGGCCGCGCGGGTCGACGAGCGCAAGGCCGCCTTCGACCGCTATGTGAAGACGGGCGAGACGGGCGGTCTTCTGGAGGCCAAGGGCCTGTCGGAGGGGACGGCCACGGCCGGCGGCTATGTGGCGCCGCCCGAACTGGAGCGGCAGATCCTGCGCCGCCTGGCCGCCACCTCGCCGATGCGCGAGATCTGCCAGGTGCGCACCATCGGCGGCGGGACCTTCCGCAAGCCGGTCAGCCCCACGGGCCTGGCGGCGGCCTGGGTGGCCGAGACGGCCGCCCGTCCGGAGACCACGGCGCCCACGCTGGACGTCATCGACTTCCCGGCCGGCGAGCTCTACGCCAGTCCGGCCGCGACCCAGGCCCTGCTCGACGACGCCTATGTCAGCATCGACGAGTGGCTGGCCGAGGAGGTGCAGGACGCCTTCGCCGCCCAGGAGACGGCGGCCTTCGTGGCCGGCGACGGGGTCAACAAGCCCAAGGGCCTCCTGGCCTACACCGCAGCCCCGGACGCGTCGTACACGTGGGGTCAACTGGGCTATGTGGCCACCGGCGTGGCCGGGAACTGGCCGGCCAGCAACCCGACCGACAAGCTGATCGACCTGATCTATTCGGCCAAGGCCCAGTACCGCCAGAACGGCCGCTTCATGCTGAACCGCCGCACGGTCAGCGCGGTGCGCAAGTTCAAGGACGCGCAGGGCAACTACATCTGGAACGCGGCGCTGCAGCCGGGGCAGTCGGCGTCCCTGCTCGGTTTTCCGGTCACCGAGATCGAGGCCATGCCCGACGTGGCGGCCAACAGCTTCGCCGTGGCGTTCGGGGACTTCGAAAAGGGCTACCTGATCGTCGATCGCGCCGGGGTGCGGGTGCTGCGCGACCCCTATTCGGCCAAGCCGCACGTGCTGTTCTACACGACGAAGCGCGTCGGCGGCGGCGTGCAGAACTTCGACGCGGTGAAGCTGCTGAAGTTCTCGGTGAGCTGATCTGAACGGAACCCCTCCGGCTCTCCGAGAACCTCCCCCGTGGGGGAGGCGGCCCGAAGGGCCGGAGGGGGGCAGCTTTCGGGGCGTTGGCCGTCGTCGCGGTCACCCCCCACCGATCGCTACGCGATCGCCTCCCCCACGGGGGGAGGCTCCTGAAAAATGGACAATCCCCATGCCCAACTCAGTGACCTTGGCGCAGGCCAAGGAATTCCTGCGTGCGAGCGGCGAGGACGAGCTGGTCGGCCTGCTGATCGACGCCGCCGAGGCGCGGGTCGGGCAGGCCGCCGGCGTCGTGCTGAGCGCCGCCAGTCCCGCGCCGCTGCGCCTGGCCGTGCTGATCCTTGCCTGCCACGCCTACGAGCATCGGCACGACGGCAGGCCGCCGCCGCTGTCGCTGGTCGAGCCCTGGATCGCGCCCTATCGGGAGGCCCGGCTGTGAGCGCCGAGGTCGCCCTGGCCAGGGCGCTGGCCCAGCTGCTGGCCGGCGCGCCGGCGGTGTCGGCGATCGCGGGGACGCGGGTGCACGCCGCCCCGCCCAGGATGCTGACCTATCCGTGCGTCAGCGTCGGCCGGATCGAGAGCCGCCCCGTGGGCGAGGCCGACCTGCTCGAGCACGTGGTGACGATCACCTGCGCCTCGCGTTTCGGCGGGCCGGAGGAGGCGCGGGCCATGGTCGCGGCCGCGCGGCTGGCGCTGCACGACGCGCGGCCGGCCGTCGAGGGGCGGGTGCTGGCTTCGCTGAAGGTGCGCTTTTGCGACGTGTTCGCCGCGGCCGACGACGAGCTGACCCTGGGCGTGCTGCGCGTGCGGGCCGTCAGCGAGCCGGCCTGAACTTCCCAACAGAGATCGAGGAGACCGACCATGGCCGCGCAAGCCGGCAAGGACATGCTGCTGAAGATCGGCGACGAGGGCTCGCCGCAGGCGTTCGTGACGGTGGCGGGGCTGCGCGCCCGGACCATCAGCCTGAACGCCAGGACCATCGACGCCACCGACGGCGACAGCGCCGGGCGCTGGCGCGAACTGCTGGCCGGGGCCGGCGTGCGCTCGGCCGCGGTGTCGGGGGCGGGGGTGTTTCGCGACGCGGCCTCGGACGCCCTGGTGCGCGACAGCTTCTTTTCCCAGACCGCCAGGACCTGGCGCCTCGTCATCCCCGACTTCGCCCAGCTGGAGGGGCCGTTCCTGGTCTCGGCGCTGGAATATGCCGGCCAGCACGACGGCGAGGCGGCCTTCGCCCTGACCCTGGCCTCGGCCGGGGCGGTCAGCGTGACGGCGATCTGAAGGGGGCGGCGAGATGACCCTTCCCAACCTGGCCAGGGGCGAGGTCGCCGTGGTGCTGGGCGGCGTGACGCGGCGGCTGTGCCTGACGCTCGGCGCCCTGGCGCGGATCGAGGCGGCGCTGGGGCTGGCCGACTGGAGCCAGCTGCCCCAGCGGCTGGCGCGGCCGTCGGCGAGCGACCTGATGGCGGTGCTGGCGGCGCTGGTCGACGACGAGCTGGGGCCGCTGGACGTGGCGGGGCTGCACCCGCGCGAGGCCGCCGACGCGGTGGCCAAGGCCCTGGCGGCGGCCGCGTGACGCCCTGGGGCGCGATGCTGCGGCGGGCGGCGATCGAGTTCGCCGCGCCGCCGCAGGCCTTCTGGCGGCTGTCGCTGAAGGAGTGGCGGGCGCTGGCAGGGGCGCCGTCCGCGCCTGTGCTGGCGCGGTCGGGCCTGGCGGCGCTGATGGCGCGGTTTCCCGATGAGGAAGGAGCAGACCAATGAGCGGTTTCGACGAGCTTGAGGGCCTGCCGCTGCGCACGGCCGAGGCGGGCGAGGCGCTGGCCTCGCTGGAGGCGCCCGCCCGGGCGGCGGCGCGGTCGATCGAGGAGGTGTTCGCGGTCGCCGGGGCCAGCCTGGCGCGGTCGCTGTCGCGGGCGGCGGCCGACGGCGAGGTGTCGCTGGGCGAGCTGGCGCGGGCGGTGCTGGGGGCGGTCTCCGGCGGCGGACGAAGCGGGGGCGGCGGCCTGGGCGAGGCCCTGGGGGCTGCGCTGTCGGGCGCGTTCTCCGGGGCGCGGGCCGAGGGCGGGCCGGTGACCGGCGGCGGGGCCTATCTGGTCGGCGAGCGCGGGCCCGAAGTGTTCCGTCCGGCCGGGGCCGGGACGATCGAGGCGGCGGGCGGCGGCGGGATCAGCGTGACGGTGCAGGTCAGCGGCGGCGACGCCGGCGGCCTGGCCCGCTCGGACGCCCAGCTGGCCCAGGCGCTGGCGCGGGCGGTGAGCCTGGGCGCGCGACGGCTCTAGCCGAACACCTCGGCGGTTTCGCCCGGCGCGGCCTTGGGCTTGCGCGAGGGCAGGCAGCCGAGAACGACGATCAGGCCGACCATCAGCAGGGCCGCTCCGAGGTTGAACAGGCTGGTGGAGAACTCCGTCGAGGAGCCTTCGATGTTCAACCGTCCGGGATCGACCGCGAAGGCTTTGTTCAGAGCGATGGTCAGCAGGATGATCGGCGCCGGGAACGGCGCCAGCCAGAACGGCAGGCCCGCGTCGCGCAGGCGACGGGCGGCGAAGGCGCTCCAGACGGCCAGGGTCAGCCAGTCCATGGCGTCGGCGAAGAGTTCGTTGCGGATCAGCTCCAGAGCCACGAACGCGGCGACCAGCAGGCCCACGAACGAGAGCCAGTATTCCAGGCGTTCGCCGCGACCGGTCAGATAGGCGACGACGGGGGCGATCATCCGAACACCTCGGCTTGGTCGCGGGGCGTCGGGAGGGTCGAGGGCTTGGATCTCCAGACGCCGATCGTCAGCCAGAAGCCCAGCCACAGGATGATCATGGCGACCGGCAACGTGTTGAGGATCGCGGTCTGGCCGGGGCGATCCAGGTCGACGCCGATCACGAACGCCGCCGCGATCAAGGCCAGAAGGACGGGGATCGGCGCCAGGCAGAACCAGACGGGCCAGCCGATGTCGCGGAACCGCCGCGAGGCCAACAGGAACCAGGCGCCGATCAGCAGCCAGACGAGGACGGCGTTGTCGGTGACGAAGCGCAGGCCCAGGTGGCACCCGATCAGAGCCCCGACGGTGATCCAGTATTCCAGCCGGCGGCAGCGGCCCAGCAGATAGTTCCTGATCGCGTCCACGCCGCCCCCGACACGCAAAACCCCGCCGCGACAGTAGCGGCGGGGTTGCGTCGGTGAAAGGGCTATCGCACGCGTCGATCAGACGGCCAGAGCGTTCAGGGGCGGGTCGCCCCAGCGGTTGTCGCTGGTCTCGCCCTGGCTGCAGCCGACCCAGAGGGTGAAGGCGATGCTGACCAGGAAGCCCAGGACCAGGGCCATGACCACGCCGCCGGCGCCGGCGAGGGCGAAGAGCTCGGGGTCGCCGCCGCTCAGGGCGATGGCCGCCGCGCCGAAGCCCAGCCACAGGGCCGAACCGATCAGCAGCACCGGACCCAGGACGATCGGCATGATCTGCCACCAGCCGCTCTTGCCCATGTCGTGCAGGCGCTTGGCGTAGATGCAGACGAAGCAGTAGAGCGAGGCCAGGGCGGCCAGCTGACCGATCACCGGAACCCAGTGGGCGACCGTGTTGACGCCCAGCAGGACGAGCCAGGCGATCCAGAACGCCTGACGGCCGATGCGGCCGTCGGCGGAGAACATAAGGGTTTTCCAGTCCATGTCTCTTGTCTCCCAACCTTGAGGAGAGACTAGGGCCTGCCCCTGCGCGGCTGAAGTGAAATGGACGTCATGACAAGGGTTTAACCCGCCGGGGCGAAGGTCGGCGCCAGTTCGGGCGCGGGCTTCGCGCGGCGCGGACCGGCCTCGACGCCCAGCCAGCCCAGCAGGGCCAGCCACAGCAGGCCCGAGGCGCCGGCGCCGGTGAAGATCGGCACGATCACGGCCATGCCGTCCAGGCGGCCCATCCAGGCCATCAGCCCGCCGGTGAGGATCAGGTCCAGGCCCCAGACCCCGACCAGCGGCCAGGGGCCGTGGCCCATGTCGCGCAGGCGCTTGAGGCACAGGACGCCGCTGATCCAGCCCTGCAGGGCCAGGATGGCGAGGCCGGGGACCCAGCCGTCGAAGCCCAGCGCCGGACCGCTGACGTCGACCAGCCAGGGCCCGACCAGGGGCACGGCGGCCATGGGGGCCGCGCCATGGCGCCCGAACGCCAGGAAGCCGCCGATCTCGAGCCCGAGCAGCAGGAACAGGCCCAGCCAGAACGGTCCGCGGCCGATGGCGCCGCGCGGCGAGAGGAGCAGGGCGAAGAAGGGCACGGCGGGGTCTCCGGCGGGTCTGGATAGAATGTAAGTAAATAATCACTCACATTGTGCAGCTGTCAAGGAGGACTCGCTGATGAGCCTTGAGACGACCCTGGGGATGAGCGCCTTTCACGAGGTGCGGCTGCCCGTTCGCCTGGCCTTCGGCGGGACGAGCGGGATCGAGCGCCGCACCGAGATCGTCGGCCTGGCCTCGGGCTTCGAGCAGCGGTCCAGCCCCTGGGCTCACGGGCGCCGGCGCTATCTGGTGGGCACGGCCACGCGCAGCCTGGACGAGGCGGCCGAGCTGGTCGCGTTCTTCGAGGCGCGGCGGGGGCGGCTTTGCGGGTTCCGGTTCCGCGATCCGGCCGACTTCAAGTCGTGCGCGCCGTCGCTGACCCCGGCGCCGACCGACCAGGCGCTGGGCGTGGGCGACGGGGCGCGGACGGTGTTCCAGCTGGCCAAGTCCTATGGGGCCGACGTCGAGGCGGCGGTGATCCGGCCGATCGCCAAGCCGCAGGCGGGCGGCGTGCGGGTGGCGGTGGCCGGGGTGGAGCAGGCGGCCGGGGCCTTCGCGGTCGACGCGGCCACGGGCCTGGTGACCCTGGCCAGCGCGCCGGCGGCGGGGGCGAGGGTCACCGCGGGCTTCCTGTTCGATACGCCGGTGCGCTTCGACCTCGACCGGATCGACGTGACCCTGGAGGGGTTCGGCGCGGCCCGGGTGGGGGCGGTGTCGCTGGTCGAGGTGCGGGTCTGATGCGCGCGGTCGACGCGGCGCTGGCGGCGCGCATCGAGAGCGGGGCGGCGGGCCTTTGCCACGCCTGGGTGCTGACCCGCCTGGACGGGACGGTGCTGGGCTTCACCGACCACGACCGCGACCTTGCGGTGGCGGGTGTGGCCTGCCGGGCGGCCAGCGGCTGGACGGCCGGCGCGGCGCAGAGCGAGTCGGGGTCTGGTCCCGGCCTGGCGGCGGCGCTGGGGGCGCTGGACGACGCGGCGATCACCGCGGCCGACATTGAGGCCGGGCTCTATGACGGGGCGAGGGTGGTCTGCCGGCGGGTGGACTGGCGCATGCCGGACCTGTTCGTCGAGCTGTGGCGGGCGAAGGTGGCGCGGCTGGCCTGGACCGGCGCGGCCTTCACCGCCGAGCTGGAGGGGCCGGCGGCCGAGCTGGAGCGCGTGGCCGGCCGGGCCTATGCCCGAAACTGCGACGCGAGCCTGGGCGACGCGCGCTGCGGCGTCGACCTTGCCGCCCATCCCGGCGCCCGCTGCGACCGGCGCTGGGCGACCTGCCGCGAGGTGTTTTCCAACGCCGCCAACTTCCGCGGCTTTCCAAGCCTGCCGGGCGAGGACTTCGTCACCCTCTATCCCTCGCAGGGCGAGGCCAACGACGGGGGCCGGCGATGAGGGCGCGGGTCCTGGCCGAGGCCAGGGCGTGGCTCGGCACGCCCTACCAGCACCAGGCCAGTCTCAAGGGCGTGGGCTGCGACTGCCTGGGGCTGGTGCGCGGGGTGTGGCGGGCGCTGCACGGCGCCGAGCGCGAGGCGCCGCCGCCCTATCGCCCCGACTGGGCCGAGCTGGGGACGGGCGAGCCGCTGCTGGAGGGGCTTTCGCGGACCCTGGTCCCCCTCGCGCCGGCCGAGGCGCGGCCGGGCGACGTGCTGGTGTTCCGCGTGGCCGCCGGGGCGGCGGCCAAGCACTGCGCGATCCTGTCGGAGCAAGGTCCGGCGGGCGCGCGGATGATCCATGCCTACTGGGGGCGGGCCTGCATCGAGAGCTGGCTGGGACCCTGGTGGCGCACGCGGCTGGTCGCCGCCTTCTCGTTTCCGGAGAGCGTGTGATGGCGCAGATGATCCTGAAGGCGGCCGGCTCGGGCCAGGGCGTCGTGGGGGCGATCGGGGCGGGCCTGGCGGCGATGGTCGACGTGGGCCTCGCCTCGGCCCTGGCGCCTGCGCGCGAGGGGCCGCGCATCGCCGAGCTGCGGCTGACCGGAGCGGCCGAGGGCGCGCCGACGCCGTGCGTGTTCGGCCGGGCGCGGGTGAGCGGCCAGGTGATCTGGGCGACGCGCTTCGCCGAGCACCGCCGCGAGACCGGCGGCAAGGGCGGGCGCGTGCGCAGCTACGGCTACAGCCTGTCGCTGGCCCTGGCGGTCGGCGAGGGGCCGATCGACGGCGTCGGCCGGGTGTGGGCCGACGGCAAGGTGATGGACATGGACGGCGTGGTCATGCGCGTCCATCGCGGAACCGAGGACCAGCTTCCCGATCCCCTGATCGCGGCGGTGGAGGGCGAGGCGCCGGCCTATCGCGGCACGGCCTATGTGGTGTTCGAGGACCTGTCGCTGGACGCCTTCGGCGGGCGGCCGCCGCAGCTGTCGTTCGAGGTGTTCCGCCGCGTGGGCGGCGACGGGACAGGGCTGGAGGACCGGCTGCAGAGCGTGTGCCTGATCCCCGGGGCGGGCGAGTTCGTGCTGGCGACCGACGTGGTGCTGCGTCGCGAGGGGCTGACGCGGACGAAGTCCGAGAACCAGAACAACGCCGAGGGGCGGGCCGACCTCCTGCTGTCGCTGGACCAGCTGCAGGCGCAGCTGCCGAACGTGACGCACGTGAACCTGGTGGTCTCGTGGTTCGGGACCGACCTGCGCTGCGGAGCCTGCGAGATCCGGCCGGGCGTCGAGGCGGCCGACAAGCCGACCGAGCCGATGGCCTGGCAGGTGGCGGGGCTGGAGCGGGGGCAGGCGCACCTGATTTCGCACAGCGGCGGCGGGGTCGCCTATGGCGGCACGCCGGCCGATGCGGCGGTGGTGCAGGCGATCGCCGAGCTGAAGCGGCGGGGGCTGGGCGTCACGCTCTATCCGTTCGTGCTGATGGACGTGCCGGCGGGCAGCGGACTTGTCGATCCGCACGGCGGCGCCGAGCAGGCCGCCTATCCCTGGCGGGGGCGGATCACCTGCCATCCCGCGCCGGGACGGGCGGGATCGCCGCACAAGACCCCGGCGGCGGCCGCTCAAGCAGCGGCGTTCTTCGACGGCCAGTGGGGCTTTTCGCGGTTCGTGCGGCACTATGCGGTTCTGGCCGTGCAGGCGGGCGGGGTGGACGGCTTCCTGATCGGCTCGGAGCTGGCGGGGCTGACCCGGGTGCGGGACGCGGCGGGCTTTCCCGCGGTCGGGGCGCTGAAGGCCCTGGCCGGGCAGGTGCGCGCGATCGTCGGACCGGAGACGAAGATCGGCTACGCCGCCGACTGGAGCGAGTATTTCGGCTCCCAGCCGGCCGACGGCTCGGGCGACGTGCATTTCCATCTCGACCCGCTGTGGGCCGATCCGGACATCGACTTCGTGGGGATCGACTACTACCCGCCGATCACCGACTGGCGGGACGGGACGGACCATCTGGACGCCGCCGCCGGCTGGGGCGGGCCGCACGACCTGGCCTATCTGCGCCAGGGGCTGACGGGCGGCGAGGGTTTCGAGTGGTTCTACGCCTCGGCTGCGGACCGGGCGGCGCAGGTCCGCAGCCCGATCACCGACGGGGCGCATGGCGAGCCTTGGGTGTTCCGGCCCAAGGACCTGCTGTCCTGGTGGTCCAATCCGCACCACGACCGGCCCGGCGGGGGGCGGGCGGCGAGCCCGACGGCTTGGGTTCCGAAATCCAAGCCGATCCGGCTGATCGAGTTCGGTTGCGGGGCGGTGGACAAGGGCGCCAATGCGCCCAACCTGTTCGTCGACGAGAAGAGCGGCGAAAGCGCCCTGCCGCCGTTCTCGGACGCGAGCGCCGACGAGCTGGGCCAGCGGCGGGCGCTGGAAGCGGTGCTGGGGTGGGTGGCCGACGCGGAGGCCAATCCGGTGTCGCCGGTCTATGGCGGGCCGATGATCGAGCAGGCCAGCGCCTGGTGCTGGGACGCGCGGCCGTTTCCCGACTTTCCGGCGCGCGCGGGGGTGTGGGCCGACGCTCCGAACTGGCGGCTGGGCCACTGGCTGAACGGCCGGGCCGGCGCCTTTAGCCTGGGCGAGCTGGTCGTGGCGGTGGCGGCGCGAGCCGGGGTGGAGATCGATCCGGGCGAGGCGTCCGGCGTCGTGGCCGGCTATCTGATCGAGCGGCCGATGCGGGTGCGCGACGCCCTGGCGCCGCTGACCGAGGCCTTCGGGCTGGATGCGGTGGAGCGCGGCGGGCGGGTGCGGCTGGTGTCGCGCTCGGGTCCGGCGTCGGGGACGCTGGACGAGGACGACCTGGCCTGGCCGGAGGATCGCGGGGCGCCGGCCAGTGCGGCGCGGCGGCTGGAGGATCCGGCCGCGGCCGTGCGGCTGCGCTTCGTCGACCTGGCGCGCGACTACCAGGCCGGCGGCCTGATCGTGCGCGGCGGGGCCGGGGCCCTGACCCTGGACGTGGAGGCGCCGCTGGTGCTGACGGCGGTCCAGGCGGGCGCGATCGCCCAGCGCCGCCTGGATGCGGAAAGCGCGGCGCGGCGCGAGCGGATCGTCCACCTGTCGCCGCTGGCGGCCCTGGCCTGGGAGGCCGGCGACCGGCTGGCGCTGGACGGCCAGGCCTGGCGGGTGACGCGGGTGGATGTGGACGAGCGGCCGCGGGCGACGCTGCTGCCGGTGTTGCCGGCGGCGGGCGAGGCGGGCGGCGAGATCGACTGGAGCCCGGCGCCGTCGCGTCCGGCGCCGGGGCCGCCGGCGCTGATGGTGCTGGACCTGCCGCCGCTGCCCGGCGCGGAGGAGGACGCCCGGCCGCTGGTGGCGGTGGCGGCCCAGCCGTGGCGGGCCTTCGACGTGCATGCGGGGGCGGACGTGGAGAGCCTGCGGGTGCGGGCCGGGGCGACGACCGGGGCGGTGGTGGGGACGACGCTGTCGGACCTGCCGGCCGGACCGCGCCACCGCATCGACCGGGGAACGCCTCTCGTCGTGCGGCTGGAAGGCGGGGCGCCGCGGAGCCGCAGCCGGGCCGCGGTGCTGGCCGGCGAGAACCTGCTGGCGGTGCGCGGACCAGGCGGCTGGGAGCTGCTGCAGTTCCTGGAGGCGGAGGCCGTGGGGCCGGACGCCTTCGCGCTGAGCGGCCTGCTGCGAGGGCAGGGCGGGTCGGACATGGCCCAGATGGTCGCGGCCGGCGCCGAGGCGGTGCTGGTCGACGAGGCGCTGGCGAGAGCCGAGGCGTCGCTGGCCGAGCGCGGCCTGCCGCTGATCTGGCGCGCCGCTCCGGCCGGCGGTCCGGCGGCCGGGCCCGGGATGCGTCAGGTGGAGGCGACCTGGCGGGGGCAGGCCCTGCGGCCGTGGTCGCCGGCCCACCTGCGGGCGAAGACGGCGGGCGGCGAGACGCGGCTGTCGTGGATCCGCCGGACCCGGATCGGCGGCGACAGCTGGGAGGCGGAGGTCCCGCTCTCGGAGGCGACCGAGGCCTGGCGGGTGGAGATCCTGGACGGGGAGGCGGTGGTGCGGACGGCGCAGGTTTCGACGCCCGCCTTCGCCTGGACGGCGGCCATGCGGGCGACCGACCTGCCGGCGGGACCGTCCGGGGCGCTGCGCGCCAGGGTGGCGCAGGGCTCGGCGATCTGGGGCTGGGGAGCGCCTGCGACGATCGCGCTGTGATATTAATGCAACATTTGGCTTGCGCCCGGCGCGGAACCGCCTAATTGAGGGGCTTCGACATTTCCGTACTTCCTTGAGGGCCTTCCTTGGCGCGCGACCCCTATCTGGAGCTTGGCGTTTCCCGCGGCGCGAGCGCGGACGAGATCCGCAAGGCGTTCCGCAAGCTGGCCAAGCAATATCACCCCGACACCAACCCGGGTGACAAGAAGGCCGAGGACAAGTTCAAGCAGGTCAGCGCCGCCTTCGACATCCTCGGCGACGCCGAGAAGAAGAAGAAGTTCGACGCCGGCGAGATCGACGCCGACGGGCGCGAGACCATGCGCGGCTTCGGCGGCGGCGGCGGCGGCGGTCCGTTCGGCGGCGGCTTTGGCCGGGGCGGCGGCTTCGGGCGCGGCGGCGGCGGGGGCGAGGGCCCCGAGATCGACCTCAACGACCTGTTTGGCGACATACTGGGCCGCAATCGCGGCGCGGGAGCCGGCGGCGGCTTCGGCGGCGGCGGTTTCTCGGCCAAGGGCGCGGACGTGCGCGCGCGGCTCGATATCGACCTGGAAGAGTCGATCAAGGGCGGCAAGAAGCGCGTGGCCTTCTCGGACGGCCGCACCATCGACGTGACGATCCCGGCCGGCGCCCAGGAAGGCCAGACCCTGCGCCTGAAGGGCCAGGGCAGCCCGGGGCGCGGCGGCAACGGCGACGCCCTGATCGAGCTGGCGGTCAAGCCGCACCCGATCTACCGCAAGGAAGGCGAGCACCTGGTCATGGACCTGCCGGTCAGCGTTCCCGACGCGGTGCTGGGCGGCAAGGTCGAGGCCCCGACGCCGGACGGTCCCGTCAACGTCACCGTGCCCAAGGGCGCCAACAGCGGCGCCAAGCTGCGGCTGAAGGGCCGGGGCCTGGCCGACGCCAAGGGCCATCGCGGCGACCTCTACGCCCGCCTGGTCGTCACCCTGCCCGAGACCATCGACGAGGACCTGGAAAAGTTCGCCCAGGCCTGGCGCGAGCAGAAGCCCTATACGCCCAAGCGGCGCTAGGCCCTGGATCCCTACCTTTATCCCAAGGTGCTGCGGGCGAAGATCCTTCGCCTGTGGCGGCCACGCTCGATGCTGTGGCTCTGGCGGCGGTCGCACGGCCTGGACCGGCGCCGGCCGCACACCGTGGAGGTGCGCGTCGACCTGCCGGCGCAGGTGCTTTCGACGCTGACGGCGGTTCGCGGCTGGCGGATCGCCCGCGTCAACATCGAGCGCGAGATGCTGTTCCTGCGGCGCGAGCAGCCCCTGACCAATCGCGCCGTGCGGCTGATGATCCGCGAGGCGGTCGTGCTGGCTCATGCCCACGGCGGCTGGGTGCATTCCTGGATGCACGCGCCGGACCTGGCTGACTGGGACGACGCCTGACGCGAGGCCGGCGCGGCCTTGAGCGCCATCACCAGTTGCCTGTCGCGCCGGCGACATGAAAGCTCGCCAGGTTGATGCCTGGAGGGCGCGCGGCATGGGTTTTCTCGGGATCGTCCTGGCGCTGGCGCTGCTGGTGGGCCTGGCCTTTCGGGGCTGGAGCGTGCTGCTGCTGGCGCCGGCCGCGGCGCTAGTGGCGGCCGCATTCGGGGGCGAGCCGCTGCTGGCCAGCCTGACCCAGAGGTTCATGCCCGGCGCGGCCGGGTTCCTGGCCCAGTTCTTTCCCCTGTTCTTGCTGGGCGCGCTGTTCGGCAAGCTGATGGACGACAGCGGCTCGGTGGCGGCCATCGCCCAGACCCTGACGCAGCGCCTGGGCGCGCGGCGGGCGGCGCCGGCGGTGGTGCTGGCGGGCGCGGTCGTGACCTATGGCGGGGTCAGCCTGTTCGTCGCCTTCTTCGTGCTGGTCCCCATGGCCAAGGCGGTGTTCCGGGCGGCCGACACGCCCCGGCGGCTGATGCCGGCGGCGCTGATCCTGGGGACCTCGACCTTCACCATGACGGCCCTGCCGGGCTCGCCGGCGATCCAGAACGCCATTCCGATGCCGTTCTTCGGCACCACGCCCTATGCGGCGCCGGGGCTGGGGCTGCTGGCGGCGGTGGTGATGCTGGCCGGCGGCCTGGCCTGGCTGACCTATGCCCAAGGGCGCGCCCGCAAGGCCGGCGAGGGATATGGCGGCGTCGAGCGGCAGGCGCCTGCGGCCGGCGATCCGGACGTGCGCGAGCGAGCGGTGACGGCGCGCGACTTCGACACCGCCGAACTGGAGCGCGGGGCGAGCGCGGCCTCGGCGCCGGGCTTCCTGGCGGCGGTCGCGCCGCTGGCCGTGGTGATCGCGGTGAACCTTGCGATGTCGCTCGTGGTGCTGCCGAGGATCGACGCCTCGTTCCTGGCTGAGCCGCGCTGGGGCGGGGCGACCCTGAGCGACGTGGCGGGCGTGTGGTCGGTGGCCGCGGCCCTGGCGGCGGGGACGGCGGCGCTGGTGGCGATCCACTGGACGCGGCTGTCGAACCTGAAACGCAGCATGGACGCGGGGGCCAACGCCTCGGTGCTGCCGGCGCTGTCGGTGTGCAGCCTGGTGGGCTTCGGCGCTGTGATCGCGGGCCTGCCGGCCTTCGGCCTGGTGCGCGACGCGGTGCTGGACCTGCCGGGCGGGCCGCTGGTATCTCTGGCGGCGGCGACCAACGTGCTGGCGGCGCTGACCGGCTCGGCCTCGGGCGGGCTGACCATCGCCCTGGAGGCGCTGGGGCCGACCTATGTGGACCTGGCCGCCCGCCACGCGGTGGACCCGGCGCTGCTGCACCGGGTGGCGGTGATCGGCTCGGGCACGCTCGACATTCTGCCGCACAACGGGGCGGTGGTCAGCCTGCTGGCCCTTTGCGGCTGCGGGCATAAGGAGAGCTACGGCGACATCGTGATGGTGGGAATCGTGCCGTCGGTGGCGGCCCTGGCGGTGGTGATCGCCGTGGGGACGGTGGCCGGGGCGTTCTGAGAGGCAAGGCCCGCGGATCGTCGCCCGCTTTGTCGATCAAGACATAAGAATATCTTTATGTGATCTGAGATTGCGGTGAAGCTGGGCCTTGGACCGTGACAGGACGTCGCACACCGTTCATAAACCCCGCGTTCAGTCTCCATTCAGCCGTGCGCGGCTAAACCGGACGCCATGAAGCCGATCCGAGCCATACTCGCCGCAGCCGCCATCGTCGCCGCCCTTCCGGGCGCGGCTCTGGCCCAGCGCGGCCCTGACTCCCTGGGCGCCGACTGGCGGGCCCGGCAGGACCAGGCGCGTGGCGGCGTTCAGTCGGGCCGGCTGGTGCCGCTGAGCGCGGTGATCGAGAGCATCGCCCGCCGCACGCCCGGCCGCCTGCTGGACGCGGGCCTGGAAGGCCGCAACTATCGCATCCGCTGGGCGACGACCGACGGCCGCCGCATCGACTTTATCGTCGACGCCGAGAGCGGCCGGATCCTCAGCGGGGGCTAAGGAGTCTCTTAGGTAACATGCGCATTCTGCTCGTCGAAGACGAACCCGACCTGTCGCGCCAGCTGAAGCTGGCCCTGGCCGACGCCGGCTACGCCGTCGACCACGCCGCCGACGGCGAGGAGGCCCAGTTCCTGGGCGAGACCGAGCCCTATGACGCGGTCGTTCTCGACCTGGGTTTGCCCAAGGTGGACGGGGTGTCGGTGCTGGAGCGCTGGCGGCGCGGCAATGTCGCAACCCCGGTGCTGATCCTGACCGCCCGCGGCGACTGGAGCGACAAGGTGGCCGGCTTCGACGCGGGCGCCGACGACTATCTGACCAAGCCCTTCCACACCGAGGAACTGCTGGCGCGCCTGCGGGCGCTGCTGCGACGCTCGGCCGGCCACGCCGCGCCGAGCCTGACCTGCGGCGGCCTGCGCCTGGACCCGCGCGCGGCGCGGGCCAGCGTCAACGGCGAGCCGCTGCGGCTGACCTCGCTGGAATACCGCCTGCTGCACTACATGATGATGCACCAGGGCCGGGTGATCGGCCGCACCGAGCTGGTCGAGCACCTGTACGACCAGGACTTCGACCGCGACTCAAACACCATCGAGGTGTTCATCGGCCGGCTTCGCAAGAAGCTGGGCGCCGACCGCATCGAGACGGTGCGCGGCCTGGGCTACCGCCTGATCCCGCTGGAAGGCGAGACGGCCGGGTGATCCCGCGCGGCGGCGCCTGATGCTGCTCGACTTCCGCAAGCGCTCGCTCGTCCGGCGGCTGGTGCTGCTGGCGGCCATCTGGACGCTGATCGTGCTGCTGGCGGCCGGGG
Source organism: Caulobacter endophyticus (assembly GCF_003116815.1). Lineage (GTDB taxonomy): Bacteria > Pseudomonadota > Alphaproteobacteria > Caulobacterales > Caulobacteraceae > Caulobacter > Caulobacter endophyticus. The sequence continues at coordinate 298,119 of NZ_QDKQ01000034.1, read as the reverse complement.
CCTTCCTGACCGCCCAGTTCCGCGACGCGGCCATCCGCCGGTTCGACCAGTCGCTGGCGGTGCTGACCGACGACCTCTACGCTGGCTCGGCAGTGGAGGACGGGGTGCTGAAGGCGCCGTTCCTGACCGACATCCGCGCGACCCGCGCCTATTCGGGGCGCTACTGGACGATCTTCGCCCAGAAGAACGGGGCGCTGAAGGCGGTCGAGCGCTCGCGCTCGCTGTTCGACAGCGACCTGATGCTGTCGACCGCCCAGGTGGACCGGCTGACCGCCGACCCGGGCAAGACCCAGTTCTTCGACATGCACGGGCCGCAGGACAAACCGCTGCGGGCGGCGGCGATCCTGGCGCGGCTGCCCAACTATCCCGATCCGGTGGTGTTCATCGCCGCCGAGGACCGCTCGCCGATCGACGCCGACGCCGACCGCTTCGGCCGGATCACCATATTCGCCCTGCTGCTGCTGGGCGCGGGCCTGATCCTGGCGATCGTGGTGCAGGTGCGCTTCGGCCTGCAGCCGATCTTCCGACTGCGCCGCGAGATCGCCGACGTGCGGCGCGGCAAGGCCGAGCGGCTGGCCGGGCCCTATCCGGTGGAACTGGAGCCGCTGGCCGGCGAACTGAACGGCCTCCTGGCCCATAACCAGGAAGTGGTCGAGCGCCAGCGCACCCACGTGGGAAATCTCGCTCACGCCCTGAAGACGCCGCTGTCGGTGATGCTGACCGAGGCCAGCCAGCAGGGCGGGCCGCTGGCCGAGGTGGTCGAGCGCCAGGCCCAGACCATGCGCGAGCAGGTCGACCACCACCTGCGCCGGGCCCGCGCGGCGGCTCGCTCCCAGACCAGCGGCGAGCGCACGCCGGTGGAGCCGATCCTCGACGAACTGGCCGTGACCCTGGAGCGGATCTTCCAGGACAAGTCCGACGGCCGGGGCGTGGAGATCGACTGGCGCTGTCCGGAAGACCTGTGCTTCCAGGGCGAGCGGCAGGACTTCATGGAGCTGGCCGGCAACGTCATGGAAAACGCCGGCAAGTGGTCGAAGGGCAGGATCCGGGCCGAGGCCAGGCCCGACGGCGAGGGCAAGATGCTGCTGATCGTCGACGACGATGGTCCCGGCATTCCGCCCGGGCAGCGGGCCGATGCGCTCAAGCGCGGCCAGCGGATGGACGAGCACACGCCGGGGACGGGTCTTGGCCTGTCGATCGTCGATGAATTGGCCCGGGCCTATGGCGGCTCGGTGCGGCTGGACGATTCGCCGCTCGGCGGCCTGAGGGTGGTTCTGTCGCTGCCTCGCGCCGAAGGTTAAGGCTACCGGGCGCCATTTTGGCGCGAACGGGCTGTCGCGGAAGTGGAGCCAGGGCCTCCGCGACCATTCGCCTTGTCTTCCAGCATTGAAAAAGCAGCGGTTTCGGAAAGTTTTAACCTCGTCCGCAACATGGTTGACGCTGCCAGGACCCCCCAGTTCCCGGCGGAGATCCATGGCCGCACTCGCCGCGCAAAAACTGCAGATCATCCGGACGCTGGTCGAGACCGCGCCCGATGCGGCTCTGCGCAGTCTGGAGCTCGCCCTGGCCAACGCCACGGGCGGGGCGCTGTCGACCGTGCGCGCCCTGGTCGAGGACGAGACGGCCGACCGCTACGTCCGCAACACCATCCTCTCGCCGATCGCGCCGCTGTGCCAGCCGCGCGCGGCCGACCTGCCGCAGTTTCCGCGCCGGGCTCTGGCCCTGCTGTGGATCGCGCTGAAGGCCGAGGCCCCGCGCCAGGTCGCCGAGGGCGCGGCGCGCTGCAATCCCTGGGACCTCGACAACGGCGCGCCCGACGTCTTCAACCAGCTGTGCAAGATCGCCGCGCGCGGCCTGCGCAATCCCACCCGGCCCGAGTTCGAGGCGGTGGGCAGGCTCTGCGACGCCGAAGAACTGGCCGACTATCTCGACCTGTCGGTGATCGTCCGCAACGCCCTGCCGCGGCTGTCGGAATGGGTCAGCCGGATGAACGGCGAGCGGGCGGCCTCGGCGCGCCTCGCCTATCGCGACGCCTGCGCCATCAGCGGCGACGCCGGTCCCCGGATGTTCGAGATGCTGGCCGCGCACCTGCCCGAGCCGTGGCGGATCCTGCGGGTGATCTCGGCCGTGATGGACCGTCCCAATGACCGCTATCTGGCCTCGTCCGAGGTCAAGGCGTTCGGCGAGCGGATGCTGGCCGACATCGAGGCCAGCATCGAGCAGGTGCGCGGCTTCGACCTGTCGGGCGGCGAGGCGGCCGGGCGCCAGGCGGCGGCCAGCGCCCAGCGCATCGCCAACCAGCTGACCGAGTTCGAGCAGGCGGTCGACGTCGCCAAGGACGGTCCGTGGGGCAAGCGGATCTCGAAGTTCAAGCAGGCCGCCGCCCAGGCGGCCGAGACGCGGATGAACGCCGCCGACGAGGAGCTGTCGCTGGCCCTGCCGTCGCGCCCGATCTCGATGATGGGCAAGATGGGCGGCGGCAAGGGCGTGCCTAAGCTGGACATCGCCCCGGACGGGGAGCTGGTGCGGCGGGCGACGGCGGCGCTGGCCTTCATCGAGGACCTGCGTCCCTGCGCGGCCCAGGCCGGCTACGGCGCGACCCGGACCAAGGCGCTGGAGAAGCTGAACCAGCGCCTTGACCAGTATATCGAGGATTGCCTGCACGTGGCCCGCACCGGCGAGGGCGGCGATCCGCAGATCGCCCGGGCCTATCTCGACATCGCGGCCGGCTACATCGTCCATACCCGCGACGAGAAGACCGCCGAGATCGTCCGCCGCCGCGCCGTCGCGGCGATGGCGGCCTAATCCCTCCCTTAAGAGCGTTTTTTCACTGACGGGCGGCTGCTTCTCCGGCTAACAGCGGTCTCATGATCGGTTTCTGGCCATGATAGGCTTCTGGATCGCCGCCGCGGGTCTGTCCGCCGCCGTCGCCGCCCTGGTGCTGCGGGGCGCGGCGCGTGGTCTCGCCCCGGCCGGGGACGATCCGGCCCTGGCCGTGCACCGCCGCCAGCTTTCCGAGATCGACGAACTGGCCGAGCGGGGCCTGCTGGCGGAAGGCGAGCTGAAGGCGGCCCGGGCCGAGGCCGGCCGCCGCCTGCTGGCCGCCGCCGACCAGAGCGCGGCCTGGCCCAGGGAGGGCCTGGGTCCGCGCCGCGTGGTCGTGACGATCGCCGCGCTGGCGCCGCTGCTGGCGCTGGGGCTCTATGTCGTCGTCGGGGCGCCGGGCGCGCCCGACCAGCCGTTCGCCCGCCGCGTGGCCGAGTGGAAGGCCGGCGATCCGGCCATGCTGGATCCGCCGCGCATCGTGGCGATCCTGGAGCAGGCGGCGCGGGGCAAGGACGGCGCCAATCCCGAACTCTATCGCAACCTCGCCATCGCCCGCATGGCCGGCGGCGACGCCGTCGGCGCGGCCGAGGCCCTGCGCAAGGCCGTGCGCCTGGCGCCGCAGCGCGCCGACCTGTGGACCGCCCTGGGCGAGGCCTTCGTGACCAGCGAGGAGGGCCAGGTGGGCGCCGACGCCCGCACGGCCTTCGGCGAGGCGCTGAAGCGCGACCCTGCGAACCTGTCGGCCCGCTATCACCTGGCCAAGGGCGAGATCGCCGACGGCAGGCTCGACGCCGGCCTTTCCAGCTGGCGTGCGGTGCTGGCCGACCTGGCGGCCGACGACCCGCGCCGGCCGGTGCTGGCCGCCGAGATCGACCGCACGGCCCAGGCCGGCCGGCTGGTCGACGCCGCGCCGCAGCAGGCCGCCGCCGCCGGCGAGGTCACGCCCGACATGATCCAGGGCATGGTCGAGGGCCTGGCCCAAAGGCTGGCCGCCGCCCCCGACGACCCGGAAGGCTGGGTGCGGCTGGTGCGGGCCTACGCCGTGCTGGGCGACGCGGCTCGTCGCGACGCGGCCCTGAAGGATGCCTCCGCGCGCTTCAGGGACCAGCCCCGGGTGCTGGCCGCCCTGCGCCAGGCCGCCGCTGCTCCCGCCCAGACCCTGAACGCCCCCAAGTCCGACGCCCGATGAGCCTGCTTCCCAAGTCCCGCAAGGCGCGCCGGCGCCTGACCATCCTGCTGGCGATCGCGCCGGTGGCGGCCCTGGCGGTGGGCCTGGCGCTTTACGGCATGCGAGACTCGATCTCGCTGTTCTACACCCCCGCCCAGGCCCAGGAGGCGAGGGTGCCGGCCGGCCGCAAGGTGCAGCTGGGCGGTCTCGTCCAGGCCGGCAGCGTGGTCAAGCATCCCGACGGCCTGGTGGAGTTCACGGTCGCCGACCAGAAGGCGACCAGCAAGGTGCGCTACCAGGGCGACCTGCCCGACCTGTTCCGCGAGGGGCAGGGAATCGTCGCCACCGGCGCCTTCGACGAGGGCGGCGTGTTCGTCGCCAAGCAGGTGCTGGCCAAGCACGACGAGCGCTACATGCCGCGCGAGGTGGCCAAAGCCATCAAGGAGCAGGGCGAGTGGCGAGGCGAGGGTGCGCCGCCTCCGTCCTATGGTCCGGAGAAGACCGTCAAATGATCGTCGAGTTCGGCGCCTTCGCGCTGGTTCTGGCCCTGGCCCTGTCGGTCGCCCAGACCGGCCTTTCCGCCGCCGGGGCGTGGCGGCGCTCGGGCGTGCTGACCGGGGCGGGACGCGGCGCGGCGCTGGGCGCCTTCGCGGCCCTGGCCTGCGCCTTCGCCGCGCTGATCTACGCCTTCGTGACCTCCGACTTCTCGGTGGCCAATGTCGCGGCCAACTCCCACACCGCCAAGCCGCTGCTCTACAAGGTGGCCGGCGCCTGGGGCAGCCACGAGGGCTCGATGCTGCTGTGGTGCCTCGTCCTGACCGGCTACGGCGGCGCCGTGGCGGTGTTCGGCGAGCGCCTGCCGCCGCGCCTGCGGGCCTGGGCCGTGGCCGTGCAGGGCGCGCTGGGCGTGCTCTTCCTGGCCTATACCGTCTTCGCCTCGAACCCGCTGGGCCGCCTGGCCGATCCGCCGGTGGAGGGCCGCTCGCTCAATCCGCTGCTGCAGGACTGGGCGCTGGCGGTGCACCCGCCGTTCCTCTACGCCGGCTATGTCGGTTTCTCGGTGGTGTTCTCGTTCGCGGTCGCGGCCCTGATCGAGGGCAAGGTCGACGCGGCCTTCGCCCGCTGGGTGCGGCCCTGGACCCTGGCGGCCTGGAGCCTGCTGACCGTCGGCATCACGCTCGGCGCCTTCTGGGCCTATTACGAGCTGGGCTGGGGCGGCTGGTGGTTCTGGGACCCGGTCGAGAACGCCAGCTTCATGCCCTGGCTGATCGGGGCTGCCTTGCTGCACTCGGCCATCGTGATGGAAAAGCGCGGCGCCCTGCCGGGCTGGACGGTGTTCCTGGCGCTGGCCGCCTTCGGCTTCTCGATGCTGGGGGCGTTCCTGGTGCGCTCGGGCGTGCTGACCAGCGTCCACGCCTTCGCCGTCGATCCGACGCGCGGGGTGCTGCTGCTGTCGATCATGGGCGTGGCGGCGGGCTTCGGCTTCCTGATGTTCGCCATCCGCGCGCCGAGCCTGAACGCCGGCGGCCTGTTCGCGCCGGTCAGCCGCGAGAGCGCCATCGTGCTCAACAACATCATCCTGTCGGCGGCGACGGCGACGGTGCTCCTGGGCACGCTCTATCCGCTGATCCGCGAGGCCATGGACGGCGAGGCCGTCTCGGTGGGGCCGCCGTTCTTCAACCTGACCTTCACGCCGCTCTTGGTGCTGGCGCTGGCCATCCTGCCCGCCGGGCCGCTGCTGGCCTGGAAGCGGGGCGACGCGCGCCTCGTCGTGCGCCGCCTGTGGCTGGCCCTGCTGGTTGCCGCGATCCTGGGCCTCGCCGCCTACGCCGTGGTCACGCCGCGCAAGGCGCTGGCGAGCCTGGGCCTGGTGCTCGGCTTCTGGCTGATCGGCGGGGCGCTGGCTGAATTGGCCGAGCGGGTGAAGGCCTTCCGCGCCCCCTGGGCCGAGGTGCGCCGCCGGGCCGGCGGCCTGCCGCGCGGCGCCTGGGGCACGACCATCGCCCACGCCGGCCTTGGCCTGTTCGTTCTGGGCGCCTGTTTCGAGACCGCCTGGAAGGTGGAGACGGCCCAGGCCCTGTCGGTCGGCGGCCGCATCGAGCTGGGCGGCTACGTGCTGACCCTCGCCGACGTCGGCACGCTGGAGGGGCCCAACTACCTGGCCGAGCGCGGCGTCGTGCGGATCGAGAAGCAGGGCGGGGGCCTGGTCTGCACCGCCCAGCCCGAGCGGCGGTTCTTTCCCACCGGCGGCCAGACCACCTCGGAGGTGGCGCTGTGCCCCCGCGGCCTGGACGACCTCTACGTGGTCATCGGCGAGCGCCGGGCGGGCGCGAACGGCCAGCCGGCCTGGCTGGTGCGGGCCTATGTCAATCCGTGGGTGCGGCTGATCTTCCTGGGGCCGCTGGTGATGGCGCTGGGCGGGGCGATCTCGCTGTCGGACCGCCGGCTGCGCATGGGCGTGGCCCGCAAAGCCAAGGGAGCGCAGGCGTGAAGGCTTTCCGCACGCTTGCCGTCGCCCTGGCCGCCATCGCCTGCATGGCCGCCGCGTCCGACCCTTCAGAGCGCCTGCCCGACGCCGCCCAGGAGGCCAGGGCGCGCGATCTGTTCAAGGAAGTGCGCTGCCTTGTCTGCCAGAACGAGTCCATCGACGACTCGGAGGCGGCGCTTGCCCATGACTTGCGTCTTCTTGTGCGCGACCAAGTGAAGCAGGGCCGGAGCGACGCGGAGATCCGTGCGTTCCTGACGGAGCGCTATGGCGAGTTCGTGCTGCTGAAGCCGCCGTTCTCGGCCGGAAACGCGGTGCTTTGGCTGACGCCCCTTGGGGTTCTGCTGATCGGCGGGGGGCTGATGGTCGCGCTGCTGCGCCGCCGGCGAACCGCCCAGGCCGAGCCCGAAGTGTTGTCGGCCGACGAGGAAGCGCGACTGGAAAGGTTGCTCAAGGGCGAATGACACGATTGCGCCGCGATGACGCCGCAAGAAACGCCGTGAGCATGAAGGAAAGATAATCCTGGAACCGTTGCACGAATTGCTGGTGCAACTAGGTTCTGTTCGAGAACCCGGCGCGGAGCGTCGTGGGTGAGGAAAGACGAAAGATGGCTGCTCGGAAGTCAGGATTCATTGTTGGCGCCGTCGCGGGCGCCGGCGTTGCTTGCGCCGCCCTGGCGGGCGTGGGCATGCGCATGGGGCCGGCCGGCGCGGCCGAGCAGGAGCCGTCGCTGGTGCGCGCCTCGGCGACCAGCGCCCCGATGTTCGCCCCGCCGCCCGGCGCGCCGCTGTCCTTCGCCGATATCTTCGAGAAGGTCTCGCCGGCGGTCGTGCAGATCGACGTGACCTCGAAGGCCGACCCGAAGGCCCGCCTGCGCATTCCGGGCCTGGAAGGCCTGCCGTTCGATATCGTGCCGCGCGGCCAGAAGCCGGGCGAAGAGGGCGAGGATGCGCAAGCCGCGCCCAAGCAGCAGTCCTCCGGCTCGGGCTTCTTCATCTCGGCCGACGGCTACATCGTCACCAACAATCACGTGGTGGCCGACGCCGACACCGACGGCATCAACGTCGTCATGAAGGACGGTCGCGAGCTGAAGGCCACCGTGGTCGGCCGCGACGAGAGCACCGACCTGGCGGTGATCAAGGTCACCGACCCCAAGGCCAAGGGTTCGGCGTTCCCGTTCGTGAACTTCGAGAACCAGGCCCGTCCGCGCGTCGGCGACTGGGTGATCACCATCGGCAACCCGTTCGGCCTGGGCGGCACGGCCACGGCCGGCATCATCTCGGCCTATGGCCGCGACCTGGGCGACAACTCCTCGCAGTTCGTCGACTACATCCAGATCGACGCCCCCATCAACCGCGGCAACTCGGGCGGTCCGTCGTTCGACATCTATGGCCGGGTGATCGGCGTGAACACGGCGATCTTCTCGCCGACCGGCGGCTCGGTGGGCATCGGCTTCGCGATTCCGGCCGACGTGGCCGAGGCCACCGCCAAGCAGCTGATCAACGGCGGCAAGGTGGTGCGCGGCTATATCGGCGCCCAGATCCAGCCCTTCACCAGCGAGATGGCCGAGGCGCAAGGCCTGGCCGGCACCAAGGGCGCCATCGTCGCCGACCTGGTGCCGGGCGGTCCGGCCCAGCGAGGCGGCCTGATGCCCGAAGACGTGGTCACCAGCGTCAACGGCGTGGCGATCAAGAGCGGCTCGGAACTGACCCGCGAAGTGGCCAAGGCCCGTCCGGGCGAGGTGATCAAGCTGGCCGTGCTGCGCGGCGGCAAGCCCCGCACGGTCGAGATCCGTTCGGGCGTGCGCCCGACCGAGAAGGAACTGGCCGACAACGACAATGAGGACGGCGGCGACAAGGCCGCTCCGGCCAAGCCGGCGACCCCCAAGGCCGAGGCCCTGGGCATGAGCCTGACGCCCCTCGATGACGCGGCCCGCAAGGCCAACGGCATCGACAGCAGCATCAAGGGCCTGCTGATCGACAGCGTGAAGGCCACGTCCGACGCCGGCGAGAAGGGCCTGCGCAAGGGCGACGTGGTCACCAGCGTCAACGGCGAGCCGGTCACCAGCGTGGCCGAGGTCACCGCCGCGGTCGAGGCGGCCAAGAAGCTGCAGCGCCCGAGCGTCAACCTGCGCATCGTCCGCGCCGGTCGTCCGACCATCGTGCCGCTGAAGATCGCTCCGTAAGCGATCCGTCTCCGACGAGCGATCGATCCCGCCCCCAGCCATGGGGGCGGGATTTTTCGTATGTGACCAAGGTTTAAGGGACGGGCGCCCGCGAAGCCGGTATCCAGTCGCCAACTATCGCGCCGGTCGATAGAATCGGGAGAACGTCGGTAGTTCTCTGTCGGCGCACGAGGGGTTGGCTGATGCGTATTCTGATTATCGAGGACGATCTCGAGGCCGCCGGCGCCATGACCCACGGCCTGACCGAGGCCGGCTACAGTTGTGTTCACGCGCCGGATGGCGAGGCGGGCCTGGCCGAGGCCGGCAAGGGCGGCTTCGACGTGCTGATCGTCGACCGGATGATGCCCAAGAAGAACGGCGTCGAAGTGGTCTCGACCCTGCGCCGCGAGGGCGACCAGACGCCGGTGCTGTTCCTGTCGGCCCTGGGTGAGGTGGGCGATCGCGTCGACGGCCTGAAGGCCGGCGCCGACGACTACCTGGTCAAGCCCTACGCCTTCCCCGAGCTGATCGCCCGCGTCGAGGCCCTGTCGCGCCGCCGGGAGACGGGCGCGGTGGCGACCACCCTCAAGGTGGGCGAGCTCGAGATGAACCTCATCAACCGCACGGTCCATCGCCAGGGCAGGGAGATCGACCTCCAGCCCCGCGAGTTCCAGCTGCTGGAATTCATGATGCGCCACGCCGGGCAGTCGGTGACCCGCACCATGCTGCTGGAGAAGGTGTGGGAATACCACTTCGACCCGCAGACCAACGTCATCGACGTGCACATCTCCCGCCTGCGCTCCAAGATCGACAAGGGATTCGACCGGGCCATGCTGCAGACCGTGCGCGGGGCCGGCTACCGGCTCGATCCGTAGGCGGCCTGGGCGGGGCGTGATAGGCTGGGGGGCATGAACAAGCAGTCCAAGCCCATCGCCGATGACGAGGACGAGTTCGGCCCGGCGCTCTCCGAGGCCGAGCTGGAAGCCTGGTTCGTGCGCAACCGCGACGCCCTCAACGAGTCGATCGTCGAGGCGCGACGGGAGCTGGCCGAGGGGAAGGGCGCGGTCTGGGATTTCGAGGCTTTGCTGGCCGACGCCGAGGCCGAGTTCGAGAAGAGCCAAAAAGACTGAATGTCGGCGCCGATCGTCGTCCATTCGCGAGAAGCGCAGCGAGACTTTCGGCGGCTCTATGCGTGGATCGCGCATGACGGTGGAAAGGCGCGGGCGCGACGAGTTCTTGGTCGCCTGGACCACGCGATCGAGAAATTGGCGAGACGACCGCGTCTAGGACCCGTTCGCTCCGACTTCGACGGCCAGCCGCGATCTTTCTCCGTCCCGCCCTGGCTGATCGTCTATGAACCCTTGTCCGATGGAGCTGGCATTCAGGTGCTCCGCATCCTCGACAGTCGCCAGGACATCGCCGCCCTGATGGGCAAGAAGAGTTAGACCATGCGCCTGCCGCGCCTCGTTCGATCGACGCCCTTCCGGCTGACCCTGCTGTTCCTGGCCCTGTTCGCGGCCGCGGCGACGGCCTTCCTGGGCTATATCTACATCGCCACCGCCGGCGAGGTGGACCGGCGCGCCGACGCCGAGATCACCCGCGAGATGGAAAGCCTGGAGGCGGCCTATCGCCAGGGCGGGGTCAACGCCCTGAACCAGACCCTGGTCGAGCGGGCCATCGGCGAGCGGCCGTTCCTCTATTATTTCGCCGACAAGACCGGCAAGCGCATCACCGGCTCGATCGAGGAGTCGCCGATCGACGGCTTCACCGGCACGGGCCCCACCTGGCGCAGCTTCACCCTGACCGAGACCGATCTCGACGGCGCCACCGTGCGCCGCTCGGCCCGCGGCGTGCAGGAACGCCTGGCGGGCGGCGAGATCCTGTTCGTCGGCGCCGACGTCGCCGAGTCCCAGGGCTATGTGATGAAGATCGTGCGGGCCCTGTGGGGCGCCGGGGCGCTGGTCATCATCCTGGGTCTGGCCGGCGGGGTGCTGATCAGCCGCAACGTCAGCCGCAGCATGCAGGGCCTCGTCGACGTCGTGAACGCGGTGCGGGCCGGCGACCTTCACGCTCGCGCCAAGGTGCGTGGCACCCGCGACGAGTATGACGAACTGGCCGAAGGCCTGAACGACATGCTCGACCGCATCGAGCGGCTGATGGGCGGCCTGCGCCACGCCGGCGACGCCATCGCCCACGACCTGCGCTCGCCCCTGACCCGCCTGCGCGCCCGCATGGAAGTGGCCCTGATCGACGCCGAGAACGGCAAGGGCGACCCGGTGGCGGCGCTGGAGACGGCGCTGTCGGACGCAGACGGCGTGCTCAAGACCTTCAACGCCGTGCTGGCCATCGCCCGCCTGCAGGCGGCCGGCCAGGCCCCCGACCAGAAGCCGTTCGAGGCCAGCGACCTGGCCACCGACATGGCCGAGCTCTACGAGTTCTCCTGCGAGGACAAGGGGCTGGACTTCAAGGCCGAGATCACCCCGGCCCTGTCGCTGCGCGGCAACCGCGAGTTCATCGCCCAGGCCCTGGCCAACCTGCTCGACAACGCCATCAAGTACACGCCCGAGGGCGGGGCGATCATGCTGCGCCTGCGCCGCCGCTCGTCGGGCGAGCTCGAATTCTCGGTCACCGACACCGGTCCCGGCGTGCCCGAAGAGGACCGCGCCCGGGTGGTCCAGCGCTTCGTGCGCCTGGAGAACAGCCGCAGCGAGCCGGGCGCCGGTCTTGGCCTGTCGCTGGTGCAGGCGGTGGCCGCCTCGCACGGCGGACGGCTGGAGCTGGCCGAGGGGCCGGGCGAGTACAACGGCATGGGGCCGGGCCTGCGCGTGGCCCTGGTGCTGCCCCGCGCCGAGTAGGCGCCGCACGCTCCGGCGCGTTCGTCCCAGCGACCGCGCGATACGTTCAAGCCCCATTCGATGCGCTGGGCCACCTTGCACGGGCTCGGGGACGGCATGACGCCGCCTCGATAGTTCGATGCAGAGGGCGAGCGATGACCACCCAACCTTACGACGACGGCGCCTCGCGCAGGGACGTCCTCGCCGCTGGCCTGGGCCTGGCGGCTTTCGCGGTCGCGCCGTCCTTCGCCGCGGCTGCGCCCGCGATTTCTTCCCCAGGAGCCAAGACCATGAGCAGCGGTTTCGTCACGACCAAGGACGGCGTGCAGATCTATTACAAGGACTGGGGTCCCAAGACCGCCCAGCCGGTCGTGTTCCACCACGGCTGGCCGCTGACGGCCGACGACTGGGACAACCAGATGATGTTCTTCTACGCCCAGGGCTTCCGGGTGATCGCCCATGACCGCCGCGGTCACGGCCGTTCGACCCAGACCGACACCGGCAACGAGATGGACACCTACGCCGCCGACGTCGCGGCCCTGACCGACCACCTCGACCTGAAGAACGCCATCCACGTGGGTCACTCGACCGGCGGCGGCGAGGTGATCCACTACGTCGCCCGCGCCAAGCCGGGCCGCGTGGCCAAGGCCGTGCTGATCGGCGCGGTGCCGCCGATCATGGTCAAGAGCGACAAGAACCCGGGCGGCCTGCCGATCGAGGTGTTCGACGGCTTCCGCGCCGCCACCGCCGGCAACCGCGCCCAGTTCTTCTACGACGTGCCGGCCGGCCCGTTCTACGGCTTCAACCGTCCGGGCGCGAAGGTCGACCAGGGCGTGATCTGGAACTGGTGGCGCCAGGGCATGACCGGCAGCGTCAAGGCCCACTACGACTGCATCAAGGCCTTCTCCGAGACCGACTTCACCGACGACCTCAAGAAGGTCGACGTGCCGGTGCTGGTGATGCACGGCGACGACGACCAGATCGTGCCGATCGCCGATTCCGCCCTGCTGTCGGCCAAGCTGGTCAAGAAGGGCGAGCTGAAGGTCTACAAGGGCCTGCCGCACGGCATGTGCACGACCCATCCGGAGATCATCAACCCGGACCTGCTGGCCTTCTTCAAGGCCTGACGAAAAAGGGGCGGCCGCCATGCGCGGCCGCCCTTTCCACTTCAACGGCCACGCTCTAGCGTTGCTCCTGCAACTTGAACGCGGGGCCGACCGGATGCGTGGACTGACGATTTCGACCCTGGCGGTCATGACCCTGGCCGCGACGACCGCTCACGCCGCCGAGACCAAGGTGGTCACCGCCGCCCGGCTGCTCGACGTCGCCACGGGGCGCTATGTCGAAAAGCCGGTGGTGCTGGTCGTGGCCGGCCGCATCACCGCCGTCGGCAAGGCCGGCGACTTTGCGATCCCCGCCGACGCCGAGGCCGTCGACCTGCCGGGCGCGACCCTGCTGCCGGGCCTGATCGACATGCACGTGCATCTCGACGCCTCGCCCGTCTATGGCGGCTACAACGCCCTGCAGTTCAGCGACGCCTTCTGGAGCGTGACCCAGACCGCCAACGCCAGGGCCACCGTCGAGGCCGGCTTCACCACCGTGCGCAACGTCGGGGCCGACCGCTTCAACGACGTGGGCCTGCGCGAGGCGATCGACGAGGGCGTCGTGCCCGGCCCGCGCATCGTCACCGCCACCTACGCCATCGGGGCGACCGGCGGCCATTGCGACTCGACCTTCTTCCCGCCGTCGATGGACCAGAAGGCCCCCTACAACATCGACAGCCCCGACCAGGCCCGCAAGGCGGTGCGCACGCTGAAGAAGTACGGCGCCCAGGTGATCAAGATCTGCGCCACCGGCGGGGTCTTCTCGCGCGGCGACGAGCCGGGCCAGCAGCAGCTGACCTTTGACGAGATGAAGGCCGTGGCCGACGAGGCCCACATGGCCGGCCTCAAGGTCGCCGCCCACGCCCACGGCGGGGCCGGCATCAAGGAGGCCATCCGCGCCGGCATCGACACCATCGAACACGCCAGCCTCGTCGACGACGAGGGCGTCAGGCTGGCCGCCCAGAAGGGGACCTGGTTCTCGATGGACATCTACAACACCGACTACACCCAGTCCGAGGGCCGCAAGAACGGCGTGCTGGAGGACAACCTGCGCAAGGACCGCGATATCGCCGAGATCCAGCGCGAGAACTTCCGCAAGGCCCTGAAGGGCGGGGTGAAGATGATCTACGGCACCGACGCCGGAGTTTACCCCCACGGCGACAACGCCCGCCAGTTCGCCGTCATGGTGCGCTATGGCGCAACACCCCTCCAGGCCATCCAGGCCGCCACGGTCAACGCCGCCCAGGCCCTGGGCCGCGACAAGGACCTGGGCCAGCTGACCGCCGGCCGCTACGCCGACCTGATCGCGGTCTCGGGCGACCCGCTGGCGGACGTCACCGTGCTGGAGAAGCCGGTGTTCGTGATGAAGGGCGGGGCGGTGCTGAGGAGGTAGGGGGCAGACGCTTTTGCGAAGATGCCCGCCTATACAGGCTGAAGATCTAGTCCTTGAGCGGCCGGCTGCTGGGAAAACTTGTCGGCGTCGATCCCTTGGGCCTGAAGGAAAGGCGCGTCTTTCAAACGTGCGTACAGGTTCAACATCCGAGACTCCGCGCGACGGATAAACGTGTCGTAAGCTAGAGGGACGATGCGGGTTGAGCCTTCGTCCCGGATGCGTTCGCGCGGCGCTAGTTTGGACCCCATTACAAAACAGGTCACCTGGGTGGTCTCTTCAATCAGTCCATGCTCGAGCAATTCGGCCACGTACTTCCACGCCTGGTTCTTTTGATCCATGCCGATGGGGATTCCCGGCCGTTTGAGTTCGACGATTACAAGATGCTCGACACCCTCGATTTCGTAACCCTCTCCGTACTTGGGTCGCGAAAAGAGGCCGACGCTCGCATCGTCGAGGATCACGAAATCGGGGCGGTTCAAGCTACCGCGCACCTCGCCGCCGAGGAGCTTGCGGATCACTTGTGACATGCCGCGATTGGACGTGAACTCGATACTTTCGAACTCAGCGCCGAAAGCCCAGAGACTCCGTTCGATGAGTGGTTGCAGCTCACGAACCTCATCGGCGCGTTCGTCACGCAGCTTTTCGTGCAACTCGGCGATCAACTTAAGGCGATTTTGAATTTCATCGAGCGCCACCTTTGCCGCAGCTACGCTCCAGTCGCCGAGAATGGCGTCTAGTTGATCCAATTCGTTAGGTTTCAGGCGATGAAGCTTGTCGATCAGGCCGTATCGTGAGCTGGAAACTTCAAGGTTCGCCAAGATCCCCGCCACCTGCTCGACCTGATCATTGGTAATCCCGGGGCATCTGTCGACGACTGCGTCAACGAAGTCGTTCCAACGTTCGCGGGCGAGCGGCGGCGCGTGCCGGATGGTATCGGAGAGGCTGTCGCGAACAGCTTGCTTGGTATCGCTGCGGCGCTGCGCACCATGGGCGAAGATTTCCTCTCCGATGCGGTCCTGGACCAGAGACTGCGTCACTTTCCAAGTGTCGTTGGTTGGATGGAAGCCTGTCCAGTCAGGCTTGACAGCGTCGGCGCTGGCCAAAAAATCGGCGGTGACAATGAAAGTAAAACGCTTGGCCTCGCTCGTACGGCCATCCAAGATCCTAGTGTAGTCGCTGCCGACCCATCTACACTCGCCCACAAGCCGGTTGTTGACGTGCCAAGCGATGCCGTGCTGGCGGGTGGTGCGGTCGGCTCTCTGCGCATCAATCATCACGATACGCGCTTGACCGTGGCCGGGTACGTCAACGAAGCTTTCCCTGAGGAAGCCATCAGGAATGTCGTCAAAGGTGACGGCAATGCCGTCCACGAACACCGTGAAATCCGGGTCAGTCAAAAATCGGGTTCCGAGAATTTCGCGTACCGCTGCGGCGCTCAAGCGTGTTCGGGTCGCTTGCGTAGCGCGAACCTCTAGCCCATGGCCTTGCGAAGGGCGGCGAGCAATCTCCCGCCAGTCGAACGGCAGCGAACCGCTGCTGCGCTTTACCTGAAAGGTCACTTCCTCGCCGCTGGCCTTGGTGACCACGTTATACGGGTCCGAAAATGCAAAGCCGGCTAGTCTGCCCTGGCCGTTACGACCGTACGGCCGGCGCGGCTTGCTGGCCCCCAGTTCGGGCGGTGGCAACGACAACGCCCCTTCGGCCGCGACGCGGTTGTAGTTGAGGGTGCGCCAACGCTGGGCAAACTGTTCGCCGGTCAAGCCCTTGCCGTTGTCCCGGATCGAAAATGGCTTCTCCCGTGTGCCGTCCGGCCACTGGATGTGGATTTCAGTGGCGTAGGCGTCCCAGGCATTGGCGACCAATTCCACAAGCGCAACGGTCAGATCACTAATGATCGCGCCAGCGTGCTTGTCGAGAAAACGCTCGTCGAAAAGCTCCGGCTCGCTGTTCACCACCATGTGTTTGCTCGTCTCCCAGTCGCGGAGGTTGATTATAGTGTTTAGCTCGCGGTTGTCTCGCTCCAACGTGCTTTGTTCTGGATCTCCCTTCTGGATTTGCAATCCCCCACATTTCCCGTTCACCTGAGCCGTAAGCGCGCCTATTGCTGCCCCTCCTACGCGTTTACCGGGGGCTTCATGTTCAACACCCAATTCCGTCGCCGCGCCGCGGCCCTGGCTTCGACCGCCGTGCTGGCGGTGCTGATCGGCGGTTCGGTCGCCCTGGCCGGCGAGGCCTATCGCATGCCGCCGGCGCCGATCGCCCAGATCCTCGACGCCGCGCCGACGCCGGGCGTCACGCTGAGCCCCGAGCGCAAGACCCTGGCCCTGCTGGGGCGCGAGAACCTGCCGCCGATCCGGGCCGTGGCCGATCCGATCCTGCGGCTGGGCGGCTATCGCATCAATCCGCGCACCAACGGCCCGGTCGAGGCCCGCACGGCCTGGATGAACAGCCTGGCCTTCGAGGACGTAAAGACCGGCGTGGTGCGGCAGGTGGCCCTGCCGCCGGGCGCGCGCTTCATCCAGCCGCGCTGGTCGGGCGACGGCCAGCAGCTGGCCCTGGTGATGGAGGCCCCCACGGGCCTGGAGCTGTGGGTCGCCGACCTGAAGACCGCCAAGGTCCGCAAGCTGACCGGCCCGGTGCTGAACGCCGCCTTCGGCGCGGCCTATGACTGGCTGCCCGACGACAGCGGCCTGCTGGTTCGCCAGATTCCGGCCGGTCGCGGCGCCGCGCCGGCCGAGCCGGCCGCGCCCGAGGGGCCGATCGTCCAGCAGTCGGCCGGCCGCACGGCCGCCATCCGCACCTATCAGGACCTGCTGGGCGACGCCCATGACGAGGCGCTGTTCGACCACTACTTCACCAGCCAGATGACCCGCGTGGCCCTGGCCGACGGCGCGGCCGTTCCGGTCGGCGCGCCCGGCGTGATCAACGGTTTCGGCCTGTCGCCCGACGGCCGCTACCTGCTCGTCACCCGCCTCAAGCGCCCCTACAGCTACCTGGTCCCGGCCGCGCGCTTCCCCACCGAGATCCAGATCCTCGACGCGGCCGACGGCAGGCTGGTCAAGACCCTGGTCGACCGCCCGCTGGCCGACAACCTGTCGTCGGCCTTCGATGCGGTGGTCGCCGGTCCGCGCAATCCGCAATGGCGCGGCGACGCGCCCTCGACCCTCGTGTGGGTCGAGGCCCAGGACGGCGGCGATCCCAAGAAGAAGGTCGAGATCCATGACCGCGTGCTGATGCAGGCAGCGCCCTTCGAGGCCGCGCCGACCACCCTGGTCGACCTCGACTTGCGCTATGCCGGCATCGACTGGGGCCGCGAGGATTTCGCCCTGGTCCACAGCCGCTGGTTCGACAACCGCAAGGAAAAGCAGTTCGTGGTCGATCCGTCCAAGCCCGGCGCTGGCCGTGTGCTGGTCGAGCGCAACTACCAGGACCGCTACAACGATCCGGGCTCGGCCATGAGCCGCCGCAACGCCCAGGGCGAGGAGGTCCTGCACTTCACGCCCGACGGCAAGGGCGTGTTCGTCTCCGGCGAGGGGGCCACCGCCAAGGGCGAGTTCCCGTTCGTGGGCGTGATGAACCTGGCCGACGGCAAGACCACCCGCCTGTGGCAGGCCAAGGCCCCGTACTACGAGGCGCCGGTCACTTTCGCCGACGAGGCCGGCAAGACCCTGATCACCCGCCGCGAGAGCAAGGACGAGGTTCCCAACTACTTCGTCAAGCCGCTGAAGGGTGGAAATGGGAGGGCTCTGACCAGCTTCGTCGACCGCGCCCCGCAGTTCGCCGGCGTCACCAAGCAGACCATCACCTACAGCCGCGCCGACGGTGTGAAGCTGTCGGGCGACCTCTATCTTCCGGCCGGCTACGACAAGGCCAAGGACGGCCCGCTGCCGATGCTGATGTGGGCCTATCCGGAAGAATTCACCGACGCCTCGGTGGCCGGCCAGACGGTCGACGCGGGCAACCGCTTCACCCGTCCGGGCGGCGCCAGCCACCTGTTCCTGCTGACCCAGGGCTATGCGGTGCTGGACGGCCCGGGCATGCCGATCATCGGCAAGGACGGCGCCGAGCCTAACGATAGCTATGTGGAGCAGCTGGTATCCGACGCCAAGGCCGCCGTCGACGCGGTGGTGGCCCTGGGCGTGGCCGATCGCGACCGCATCGCCGTGGGCGGCCACAGCTACGGCGCGTTCATGACCGCCAACCTGCTGGCTCACAGCGATCTCTTCCGGGCCGGCATCGCGCGGTCGGGCGCCTACAACCGCACCCTGACGCCGTTCGGCTTCCAGTCCGAGCAGCGCACCTACTGGCAGGCCACCGACACCTATACGAAGATGAGCCCCTTCACCTATGTGAAGCAGGTCAACGAGCCGATCCTGCTGATCCACGGCGAGGCGGACGACAATTCCGGCACCTTCCCGATCCAGAGCGAGCGCTTCTACGCCGCGCTGAAGGGGGCGGGGGCCACCGTGCGCTATACCGTGCTGCCCTACGAGGCCCACGGCTATCGCGCCCGGGAGTCGGTGATGCACACCCTTTGGGAGATGACCGACTGGATGGACCGCTACGTCAAGAACGCCCCGCCGCGCGCGGCCGCCGCGGCGCCCGTCGCTCCGGCTACGAAGTAAGGACCAGCCGCCGGTGATCCGTTTCGAAGCCGTCTCCAAGACCTATGCCGCCACGCGTGGAGCGACCGGTCACGCGGCCCTGCGCGAAGCCTCGCTCGAGGTCGCGCAAGGGCAGGTGTTCGGGGTCATCGGCGCCTCGGGGGCCGGCAAGTCCACCCTGATCCGCCTGATCAACGGCCTGGAGCTGCCCACCGGCGGCAAGGTGATCGTCGACGGCGACGACGTGGCGGCGCTGGACGTCGCGGGCCTTCGGGCCCTGCGTCGCCGCGTCGGCATGATCTTCCAGCACTTCAACCTGCTGTCGTCAAAGACGGTCGAGCAGAACGTCGCCTTCCCGCTGAAGCTGGCCGGCCGCGGCCCCGCCGAGATCAAGGCGCGGACGGCCGAGCTCCTGGCGCGGGTGGGGCTGTCCGACCACGCCGCCAAGTATCCGGCCCAGCTGTCGGGCGGCCAGAAGCAGCGCGTCGGCATCGCCCGCGCCCTGGCCACGGCGCCGAAGATCCTGCTGTGCGACGAGGCCACCAGCGCGCTGGATCCCGAGACCACCGAACAGATCCTGGCCCTGATCTCCGACCTCAATCGCGAGCTTGGCCTCACCATCGTGCTGATCACCCACGAGATGGACGTGGTGCGCCGCGTCTGCGACCGGGTGGCGGTGCTGGAGGGCGGCCGCGTGGTCGAGCAGGGGCCGGTGGAAGAGGTGTTCCTGCACCCGGCCAGCGACACCGCCCGCCGCTTCGTCGGCGAGGTGGAGGACGCCTCCGAGGCCGCCCTGCCGGCCGGCGTGCTGGTGCGCCTGACCTTCAAGGGCGAGGCGACCTACAAGCCGGTGCTGGGCGCGGTGGCCCGCGAGACCGGCGTCGACTACTCGATCCTGGGCGGCCGCATCCACAAGCTGCGGGATGCGCCCTACGGCCAGCTGACCCTGGCGCTCACCGGCGGCGACGTCGAGGCCGCCATCGCCCGTTTCGAGGCCGCCGACGTGCGGATCGACCGCCTGGAGAAGGCCCGATGAGCCTGTTCGCCAACATTGACTGGGCCGATATCGGCCTGGCCACGCTCGACACCCTGACCATGCTCGGCGGCTCGATGGTCCTGACCGTGATCCTGGGCCTGCCGCTGGGCGTGATCCTGTTCCTGACCGGCAAGGGCCAGATGCTGGAAAGCAAGGCCGCCCATACGGCGCTGGGCCTGCTCGTCAACATCCTGCGCTCGGTGCCGTTCGTCATCCTGCTGATCGTCATGATCCCGCTGACCGTGCTGCTGGTCGGCACCTCGCTGGGTGTCGCCGGCGCCATTCCGCCTCTGGTGGTGGGCGCCGCGCCCTTCTACGCCCGCCTGGTCGAGACCGCCCTGCGCGAGGTCGACAAGGGCGTGGTCGAGGCCAGCTTCGCCCTGGGCGCCACGCGCCGGCAGGTGGTGCTGGGCGCGCTCTTGCCGGAGGCGATGCCAGGGATCATCGCCGGCGCCACCGTGACGGCCATCGCGCTCGTCTCCTACACCGCCATGGCAGGCGTGGTCGGGGCCGGCGGCCTGGGGGACCTGGCCATCCGCTTCGGCTACCAGCGCTTCCAGACCGACGTCATGGTGGTCACCGTGGCGCTGCTGCTGATCCTGGTGCAGGGGCTGCAGATGGTCGGCGACACGGTGGTGAGGAAGGTCTCGCACCGGTGATTGCGGGCGGCGGGGGAGGGGCCTAAGAACCCTCCCATGACCGACGAAATCCTTTCCGCCCCGCCGCCCGAGCACTGGGACCAGGCGCTGGCCGACACCCTGCCGGGCCGCATCATCCTGGTGGGCCTGACCTTCCTCGACGCCGACGGCGAGATCGAGGACGTCGAGCAGTTCCACGGCGTCATCCTGTCGGCCGATCCGGAGGAGGGCATCCTCGTCGACCTGCTGACGGCGGAAGAGGACGGCGACACCTACCTGCTGCCGCCCCAGACCTCGAACATCAAGCCGGCCATGCCGGGCGCCTACACCCTGGCCAATGGCGAGGTGCTGGAGAACCCCGACTTCGTGTCGAACTGGACGATCCAGGGGCCAGAAGATCCGGCGAACGACGACTGAGGCCGGGTCAGGTTCCCAGGCAGCGGCGCACCGCCAGCTCGATCAGGCGGCGCCGTTCCAGCATCGTGCCGACGGCGTCCCTGGCCCCTTCCATGGCGACATCGCCGACCATGGAGTCGTGGCAGACCAGCACGCGCTGCGTCACGCCCTCGGTCGTCAGGGTGCAGGCCCCGCCATAGATCGTGCCGGGGTAGTTGGTGGTGGTGCTGGTCGGCATGGAGAAGCCGGCGTCGCAGTCGGTGACCTTGGTGGTTAGCTTGTTGAACGTAAGGCCGCTCTGCAGCGTCCGGGTCACCTCGTCCAGCGTCTGGCCGTCGGCCCAGTCGAGCGGATAGTCGTATTCGCCGATGCGCACCGACTGCAGGTCTCTGGCGATGCGCATCGGACCGTCCAGGGCCTGGGCGGTGTTGGTCGTCGCCATCGCGAGGAGGCCGGCGAGGGCGCAAAGGAGGGGCGTCTTCATCGGCGGCGCTCATGGCTGCAGGGGTTCTGTGCGCAACCTATAGTCAAGCTGTCGCCGCGCCAACCACGCCGCCCTCTTCCCCGCCTCAGGAAAACTGATTCCGCATCCGGGGCGTTTGCGCGCAATACCCTCCCGGAATTATCGACTTACCGGAGCCGTTCATGGTCGCCCGCCGCGCCGCACTCGTCAGCCTCGCCGCCTTCGCCCTGCTGGCCGCCTGCAATCGCCAGCCCGCGCCGTCGGCGGCCGACACGCTGGTGGTCGGCGCCACCGCCGTGCCGCACGCCGAGGTGCTGGAGTTCATCAAGCCGAAGCTGGCGGCCGAAGGCCTGAAGCTCGACGTCAAGGTGTTCAACGACTACGTCCAGCCCAACGTGCAGCTGGCCGAGCGCCACCTGGACGCCAACTACTTCCAGACCGGCCCCTATCTCGACACCGTCAACGCCGATCGCGGCTGGGGGCTGGTCAAGGCGACGGGCGTGCACATCGAGCCGCTGGGCGCCTATTCGGCGAAGATCAAGGCCATCGCCGACCTGCCGGCCGGCGCCACGGTGGCCATCCCCAACGAGCCCAGCAACGGCGGCCGCGCCCTGCTGCTGCTCAACAAGAACGGCCTGATCACCCTGAAGGACCCGACCAACCCGGTGTCGACCCTGAAGGACATCACCGCCAACCCGAAGAACCTGAAGTTCAAGGAGCTGGAATCGGCGACCCTGCCGCGGGTGCTGAACCAGGTCGACCTGGCGGTGATCAACACCAACTACGCCCTGGACGCCAAGCTCGACCCGGCCAAGGACGCCCTGCTGATCGAGGACAAGACCAGCCCCTACGTGAACTTCCTGGTCACCCGTCCGGACAATGCCTCCGACCCGCGCGTGGCCAAGCTGGCCAAGGCCCTGACCTCGCCCGAGGTGAAGGCGTTCATGGCGCAGAAGTACAAGGGCGCGGTGGTTCCGGCGTTCTGAGGCAGGGCTTTTTCTCGCGCCTTTTTCCTGCCTCCCTGGGCGCAGGGCCCAGGAAGGCGATCTTGGGGAAGCGAAAATCACCGGGTTCGTCCTCGGCGATCGCGCGTCCTCGACAACTCCAGATTGTTAAGCTCTAATCGCGCTCACGCAGAGGGGCGCGATGGTCAGCGGCAAGTCCTTGAAGGTGTCGGAGGCCGCGCCGCGCGCGCTCCAGGCGGCGGAGCCGGCCAAGGCCAAGGCGAGCAAGGCCGCGCTGGTCGCCGCCCACCACAGCGGCCATCGCGAGCGGCTGCGGGAGCGGGCCAGGGCCGGCGGGCTGGCCGCGCTGCCCGACTACGAACTGCTCGAACTCTACCTCTTCCGCAGCCTGCCGCGCGGCGACGTCAAGCCGCTGGCCAAGACGCTGCTGGCCCGCTTCGGCTCGTTCGCGGCCGTGCTGGGCGCGACCGTCGAGGAACTGAAGACCGTGTCCGGCGTGGGTGAGACGGCGGCGGTGGACCTCAAGATCCTGCACGAGGCCACCCTGCGGGCCGGGCGCGAGGGCATCACCAAGCGGCCGGTGATCTCGTCGTGGACGGCGCTTCTGGGCTATGTCCGCGTCGCCCTGGCCAACGAGTCCCGCGAGCAGTTCCGCGTGCTGTTCCTCGACAAGAAGAACCAGCTGATCGCCGACGAGGTGATGAACCACGGCACGGTCGACCATGCGCCGGTCTATCCGCGCGAGGTGATGCGCCGGGCGCTGGAGCTTTCCAGCTCCAACCTGATCCTGCTGCACAATCACCCCAGCGGCGATCCCACGCCCTCGCGGCCCGATATCGAGATGACCAAGCAGATCGTCTCGGCCGGCAAGGCGCTGAGCATCGCCGTGCACGACCACCTGGTGGTGGGCCGCGACGGGGTGGCCAGCTTCAAGGCGCTGGGGCTGATCTGAGCCCATGCGCGTGGTCCTGATCCTCATCGCCTGCACCCTGCTGACGCCGCCGACGGTCTTCTTCGGCGCACTTGTCGCCGGCTCGCTGCATCATGGCTACGGCTGGTCGGAGATGGACTGGAACAGCGACGGCTGGACCAGCCTGGGCGAATTCCTCGACGCGGCCGATATCGGCAAGCGCGAGGCGGTGGTCTGCCAGCGCGTCTGCACCGAATACTTCGCCTACAAGGATGGCATGCCGGTCCGCACCGACTGCCCGACGCCCTAGCAGGGCGCGGCGATCGGCCGAAGAAAATCTAATGTCCTTGACGGAGGGGACGGCATTGCGGAGCTTGGCGCGATCAGCTGTTCCGGAGTGTTCCATGCGTCGCCTGCTGTCAGTCCTCCTCGGCTCGGCCGCCCTGCTGGGCGCGGCCGCCCACGCCGCCGAGGCGCCTGTCTCGAAAGCTGACAGGGCGCTGCACGAGCGCATGCTGACGCTGGACACCCACCTCGACACCCCCGAGCACTTCGCCCGCCCCGGCTGGAGCATGGTCGACCGTCACAGCGTCCCGCAGGACTTCAGCCAGGTTGATCTGCCGCGCATGAACGACGGCGGGCTCGATGGCGGGTTTTTCGTGATCTACACCGGCCAGGGCGACCTGACCGCCGAGGGCTATCGCAAGGCCCGCGACTTCGCCCTGACCCGCGCGACCGAGATCCGCGAGATGGTGGCCGCCCATTCCGACCAGTTCGAGCTGGCCTACACGCCCGAAGACGCCCTGCGCATCAGCAAGGCGGGCAAGAAGTTCGCCTTCCAGAGCATCGAGAACAGCTGGCCGCTGGGCGAGGACCTGACCCTGCTGCAGACCTTCTACGGCGCGGGCGTGCGGATGGCGGGCCCTGTCCACTTCCGCAACAACCAGTTCGCCGACAGCTCCACCGATCCCAAGGGCAAGATCTGGAACGGCTTCTCTCCGCTCGGTCTGCGCTGGCTGGCCGAGGCCAACCGCCTGGGCATACTGATCGACGTCAGCCACGCCTCGGACGATGTCGTGGACCAGGCCGTGGCCCTGTCGAAGGTTCCGGTCATCGCCTCGCACTCGGGCGCTCGGGCCGTCTTCGACCACCCGCGCAATCTCGACGACGCGCGCATCAGGAAGATCGCAGAGAGCGGCGGGGCGATCTGCATCAACTCGGTCTATCTGCGCGCCTCCACGCCCAGCCCCGAGCGCAAGGCCGCGCTGGAGGCCCTCGGCCGCGGACCGGGCGACGAGGCGACCCAGGCCGACTTCGTGGCCTATGCCAGGAAGCGCGCCGAACTGGACAAGAAGTTTCCGCCGGTGCGGGCCAACTTCGACACCTTCATGGACAGCATGAACCACGTGCTGAAGATCGGCGGCGCCAAGGCCGTCTGCATCGGCGCCGACTGGGACGGCGGCGGCGGCGTCGAGGGCCTGGAAGACGTGGCCGACCTGCCCAAGATCACCGCCCGCCTGAAGGCGGCGGGCTATTCCGACGCCGACATCGAGGCGATCTGGAGCGGCAACGTGCTGAGGCTGCTGGGCCAGGCGCAGGCCTACGCGAAGGGCTTGACCAAATAGGATCCTTCCATCCAACCGGATCCTCCCCCTCTGGGGGAGGTGGCCCGGAGGGCCGGAGGGGGGGCGTTTTCAGCTGCCTCTGATCGGGCCGCGACTTCCCCCCACCGATCGCTGCGCGATCGCCTCCCCCACTGGGGGAGGTTCCTATTTGGCCACCTTGCGCCAGACCCGCCATCCCAGCAGCACCGCCAGGATCCCCGCATAGACCAGCGGCGGGCGATGGTCGGCCTTCACAAGCAGGTAGTAGTGGGCCACGCCCAGCGGCACGATGACGTAGATCAGCCAGTGCAGCCGGCTCCAGGCCGCGCGGCCCATGCGGATCACCCAGCCGTTGGTCGAGGTCACCGCCAGCGGGACCAGCAGCACGAACGCGGCCATCCCCAGGGTGATGAACGGCCGCTTGAGGATGTCCTTCCACAGCTGGCCGAAGTCGAAATAGAGGTCGACGCCGATATAGCTGAGGAGATGCAGCGACACATAGGCGAAGGCGAAGAGGCCGATGGTCCGCCGAAAGCGCAAGAGGCGCGGCTTCCTCAGGATCACTGCGGCGGGCGTGATCGCCAGGCCGACCAGCAGCAGCCGCATGCCCCAGACGCCCAGCTGGCGGATCAGGGTCTCGATCGGATTGGCGCCCAGGTCGCCAGTGAAGGCGCGGAAGGCCAGCCAGACCAGCGGCGCGGCGCAGGCCAGCCAGACGGCGGCATAGACGAGGTTGTCGCGGGTCTTGGAGGGGCGTTTCCTTCTTGCTCCTCCCCCGCGTGCGGGGGAGGGGGACCGCGAAGCGGTGGAGGGGGCGGCGGCACGCGCGGCGCTCTGTCCCTCGCCCCCTCCGTCACGCTGCGTGTCCGCAGCGCGCCACCTCCCCCGTTTCACGGGGGAGGAGCGGGGATGCTCGACTTCGTTTGTCATCAGAAGTTCCGCTTCAGATCCATGCCGCGATAGAGATCCGCCACCCACTCGCCGTAGCCGTTGAAGGCCAGGGTGTCGCGCCGCCGGAACTCGCCGATGCGGCGCTCGGTGGCCTGCGACCAGCGGGGGTGGTCCACGGCCGGATTGACGTTGGAATAGAAGCCGTACTCGCGCGGCGCCGACAGGTTCCAGGCCGTCGGCGGCTGGCGCTCGACGAGGCTGATGCGGGTGATCGACTTGATGCTCTTGAAGCCGTACTTCCACGGCACGACGAGGCGCAGGGGCGCGCCGTTCTGGTTGGGCAGGGTCTCGCCATAGAGCCCGACGGCGATCAGGGTCAGCGGATGGACGGCCTCGTCGATGCGCAGGCCCTCGCGGTAGGGCCACTGCAGCACGTCCCAGCGCTGGCCGGTCATCTCCGAGGGGCGCATCAGGGTCTCGAAGGCGACGAACCTGGCCTTGGACGTCGGCTTGACCGCGGCGATCAGGTCCTTCAGCGGAAAGCCCACCCAGGGGATCACCATCGACCAGCCCTCGACGCAGCGCAGGCGATAGATCCGCTCTTCCAGCTTGTTCTTGATCAGCTCGTCGATGTCGAAGGTGCGGGGCGCCTCGCAGGCGCCGTCGACCCGGACGGTCCAGGGACGGGTCTTCAGCTTGCCGGCGTTCTGCGCCGGGTCGCCCTTGTCGACGCCGAATTCGTAGAAGTTGTTGTAGCTGGTGATGTCGTTCTTCGGCGTCGGCTTCTCGGTGGTCGAGAAGCCCTTGGTGAAGGCCAAGGGCGCCGCGCTCGCCACGCCGCCAAGGCCCGCGAGACCCAGGCCCGCCGCCCCGGCGATGAACTCGCGGCGGCGAAGATAGAGCCCCCTGTCGGTGACGTCGTTGTCGGTCAGGTCGGGACGATGGCGGATAAGCACGGGCGTGTCTCCGGTTACAGTGTCGAAGATACGGAGCCGGATGCGGTTGGTTACGGGGTCTGGCGGTTTTTTCTTCGCGGCCGCTCGCCGGCCTGCTCGTCTCGCGGCTTCTGGCGGGGGGCGTAGACCCGCTTCAGGCCCTCGGCCAGCACCTGGCGCTCCTCGGAGGGCAAGCTCTCGGCGAAGGCCGTCAGGCGGCCGTCGACCTTGGCGCGCACTCCGCTTTCCAGCGTGCGGGCGGCCGCCATCCGGCGGTCGGCCTCGGCGCGGTCGAAGCGGCCATCGGCCATGGCCTCGACCACGGCCCGTCGCTCGGCGCGGGCGGCCTGGGCGTCGGCGCGGTTCTCCAGGGCGGCTTCGCGCAGGCTGCGGCGCAGGGCGCGGCGGTGCTCGGGCGTCAGGTCGCGACCGGCGGTCCACAGCGGCGGACGCTGGGCCAGGGCGGCGGCGGCCGGAGCTTCGCGGCGGGCCTCCTGGCGCATCCAGGCCGCGCCGGCGATGCCGCCGATCAGGAACAGGTTCAGCGCGCCGGAAATCACCAGGGCGACGATCAGGGGACGGTTGGCGCTCATAGGTCGGTCGCCTCATCCAGGAGCTCTGCGGCCGCGTCGGGTTCGGGCTGGTCATAGGCGGCGGCCAGTATGGCGTCGGCCCGGCGGTCGAGCCGGTCGCCTTCGCCCGAGGCGACGCCGACGGCGACGCCGGCCACGGTGGCGGCGGCCAGGCCCAGACCGGCGGCCAGGCCGGCCCACCAGGCGCCGCCGGATCGGCGCGGCCTGGGCGCGGCCTCCAGCAGCCGCCCCATCAGGGCCGCGTCGGCGCTCTGGGCCGGCGCCAGGTCGAGCAGGCGGTCGAGGTCGCTCTCGGCGGCCAGCACCGCGCCCAGGCCATGCGGATCGGCGGCCAGGGCCGAGCGGGCGGCCTCGCGCACCGCCTGCGGCCAGCGGCCGATGTCGCCGCCGTGGGCGGCGGCCAGTTGCGCGAAGCGGTCGGGGGTCATGGTCGCGCGCCCTCCTTGAAGCTCATCGAACCGCCTCCATCAGGTCGGCCAGGGCCGCGCGCAGGGCGCGCCGTCCACGGCCCAGCAGGCTTTCCAGCGTCTCGACCGACACCCCCAGCAGGGCGGCGGCCTCCTTGTTGCCCAGGCCCTGGTGGTGGCACAGCACGATCGCCTCGCGCTGGCGCTCGGGCAGGGCGGCCAGGGCCGCCTCGATGCGGCCGCCGATCTGCACGCCCAGCAGCGCGCCTTCGCCGTCGGGCGCCAGGTCGGCCACCTCGGGCGGCTGCGCCATAATCGTCTCCCGTCGGCGCCGCAGCCGGTCGCGGCACAGGTTCAGCGCCACGCGGTGCAGCCAGGTGTCGAAGCGGGCCTGGCCGGGACGCCACGAGGGCGCCTGCTTCCAGGCCCGCAGGAAGGTCTCCTGGGCCACGTCCTGGGCCTCGTACGGATCGGCCAGGAGCCGTCGGGCCAAGGCCAGGATGCGTGGCAGGCGAGCGTCCAGCAGCCGTCGCACGGCGGCCTGTTCGCCCCGTCCCACGCCTTCCAGCAACGCCAGGTCGGGGTCTTCCCCCTCGCTCGCCAAGCCTCACCTCGTCACGCCAAGCCCATGCCGGCCGTCACATCGCAGCCTTGGCCTTGCCGGCCGCGGCCTGCCGTTCGGCCGAGGTGAGCACGCCGTCGCCGTCGGCGTCCATCCGCTTGAAGCGCTTGGCGGCCATGGCCTCCAGTTCGGCACGCGACAGGAAGCCGTCCTTGTCGGCGTCCATCCGGCCCCACAGGCGCTCGCCGCGCCCGGCCTTGGCGCCTTGGGCGCCGTCGGCCTTCTTCTGGCGCATGGCCTCGAACTCGGTCTTCGACAGCTTGCCGTCCTTGTTGGCGTCCAGC
Source organism: Caulobacter endophyticus (assembly GCF_003116815.1). GTDB lineage: Bacteria > Pseudomonadota > Alphaproteobacteria > Caulobacterales > Caulobacteraceae > Caulobacter > Caulobacter endophyticus. The sequence continues at coordinate 269,798 of NZ_QDKQ01000034.1, read as the reverse complement.
TTGGCCAGCATCTGGCCCGCGCGCTCGGCCTGGAAGGCGGCCAGGGTCTGGCCGGCCGGCTTGGTCTGGGCCAGGGCCGGGACGGCGCAGGCGGCGATCGCGGTCGCGGCGACCAGGGTGGTGAACGTCTTCATCGAGTGCTCCAGGAATGGGGATGGCCCGTCCTTCAGGAGCTTCAACGGGGCCGGGCGGGGTTTCCGTCGGAAGATCCTCTCCCTGAAGGGGGAGGTGTCGGCGAAGCCGGCGGAGGGGGAAGTGGGCTGACTGCCAGCGTTTCGAAAGCTGAAAACGGCCCCCCTCCGGCCCTCCGGGCCACCTCCCCCCGAGGGGGAGGATCTTGGGCGGCGGGAGCCCTCGCCCTCCCCCTATTTCACCACGTCCTCGAACGCCTTGCGGGCTTCGGCCTTGGCCTTGACCAGCTTGGCCTTCAGCGAGCGGAACTGGGTCACGTGACCCGCCCGCGCCAGCAGCGCCCGGAAGGCCTTGGGTTCGCTTTCCGGGTCGTCGCCGTTCTCCAGCGCCACCTTGATCAGCTGCGACAGGTCCTGCTCCAGCCGCCAGGCCGACAGGGCCGCGGTCAGGGACGCCTTGTCGGCCAGGCCCGCGGCGATCAGGGCCGAGAGGGCTTCTCCGGTGTTCTGGGCCAGCGGGCCTCCATTGGGGCCATGGGCCAGTTGCAGGAATTGGGCGATGAACTCGATGTCGACAAGGCCGCCGGGCTCCAGCTTCAGGTCCCATGGGCCCTTGCCCGGCCGCTCACGCTCCATCAGGTCGCGCATCTCCAGCACGTCGGCGGCGGTCCTGGCCACGTCGCGGGGGCGGCGCAGGGCGGCCTCGATGGCGCCTTCGGCCCGGGCCTTGAAGGCCGGCGAGCTGGCCCAGATCACCCGGGCGCGGGTCAGGGCCAGCAGCTCCCAGGTCTCGCACTCGCGCTCGTAATAGTCCTCGAAGGCGGTGAAGCTGACGGCCACCGGCCCCTTGCTGCCCGATGGGCGCAGCTTCAGGTCCACCTCGTAGAGCGTGCCCTCGGCCGTCGGCGCCGACAGGGCCGAGGCCAGGCGCTGGGTGAAGCGGGCGTAGAAGACGTCGGCGCTCCAGCCCTTCATCTCCGACATCGCGGCGGGCTCGTCGGCCGCATAGAGCGTCATGAGGTCGAGGTCGGACTTGGCCGTCATCTCCCGCGAGCCGGCCTTGCCCAGGGCGACCACGGCCACCTGGCCAGGGAAGCCCCCGCCCAGCCGCTCGACCTCGGCCAGGGCGGCCGGCGCCAGGCCCCCGACGATCAGGTCGCCGAGGTCGGCGAAGGCGCGGCCCACGTCGCGGGCGTCGGCCGTGCCGCTCATCACCCGCACCCCGATGCGGAAGGTCTGGTCGCGGAACAGCCGCCGGGCCGCGTCCATCGACGGTTCGAACTCGGACGGATCCCAGGGAACCTCCGACGGCATCTCCATCGGACCGAAGAAGGCCGGGTCCAGCAGGGCGTCCAGGGCCGTAGGGCGGCGGGCCAGGGTCGCGGCCAGGCGCGGGGCGAAGGCCATGACCTGCACCACAAGCTCGAACAGGCGCGGCTGGGCCAGGAACAGCGACTGGATCTGCACGCCCGAGCTCAGCGAGGCGAAGAAGTCGGCGAAGCGGTTGAAGGCCGCGTCCGGCGCGCCCGTGGCGTTGGCCGCGTCCAGCAGGCGCGGGGCCAGGCGGGTGAAGAGCTCGCGGCCGCGCTCGGTGCGTGTGGCGGCGATATGGCCATGGTGCCAGCCGCGGATGGTGGCGGCCACGCGCTCGGGCGACGAAAAGCCCATGCGCTTGAGCGTGGCCAGGGTTTCGGGATCGTCCTCGACGCCGGTGAACACCAGGCTGCCGAACCGCGACGACAGCTCCTCCTCGCCCTTGAAGAGGGCGCCGTAGCGCTGGTTGACGCCCTTGAGCATCTTGCCGACGGCGGCGTCGAAGCTGCGCAAGGCGCCCTGGTTCCAGAGGGCGGCGACCTTCTTCCGGTCGGCGTCGGACTCCGGCAGCTTGTGGGTCTGGTCGTCGGCGATCATCTGGGCCCGGTGCTCCAGGGCGCGCAGGTCGTGATAGGCGGCGGTCAGGTACTCGCAGTCCTCCGGCGTCACATGGCCGGCGTCGCGCAGGGCGGCCAGGGCGTCCAGCGTGCGGGGGCTGCGCAGGTCCGGATGGCGGCCGCCGAGGATCAGCTGCTGGGTCTGGACGAAGAACTCGATCTCGCGGATGCCGCCGCGACCCAGCTTCAGGTCCGCGCCCTTGGCCTCCAGCCGCTCGTCCACCTTGTAGGCGTGGATCTGGCGCTTGATCGAGTGGATGTCGGCGATGGCGGCGAAGTCGAGGTTGCGCCGCCAGATGAAGGGCTGCAGCTCGGCCAGGAAGGCCTCGCCGCGAGCGATGTCGCCGGCGGCGATGCGGGCCTTGATGTGGGCCGCCCGCTCCCAGTTCTGGCCGACGCTCTCGTAGTAGTCGAGGGCCGCGTCGATCGGCATGGCCGGCGGGGTCGAGCTGGGATCGGGGCGCAGGCGCAGGTCGATGCGGAAGACGTAGCCGTCGCCGGTGCGCTCGGCCAGCATCCGGCCCAGGTGCTGGGTCAGGCGCACGGCCACGCCCTGCGGCTCGGTCCCCTCGCTGACCGGCAGCGCCTCGGGCGCGTAGAAGATCGAGAAATCGATGTCGCTGGAATAGTTCAGCTCATAGGCGCCGTGCTTGCCCATGGCGATGCAGAACAGGCCTGGGATCGGACCATCGGCGCCGTCTCCGACATGGGTGAGGGCGCCGCGCGCCACCTCGACCCGGGCGGCCTGGGCCAGGGCGGCGTGCAGGCTGGCGTCGGCGAAGCGGGTCAGGGCGCCGGTCACCGCGTCGAGGTCCCAGACCCCGCCCAGGTCGCACAGGGCGGTCAAGAGGTGCAGGTCGGCCTTCAGGTCCCGGAGCGTCTTGCGGGCGGTCTCGAAGTCGGGCTCGGCGGCGACGCCCCGGGCGGCCGTCAGGATCTGGGCCAGGCGCTCCTGCGGATCGCTGTCGAGGATGGTTGGCAGGCGCACGCCGTCGCGGCGCGCCAGGCTGGCCAGATAGGGGCTGGCGGAGAAGACCGGGGCCAGGGCCGGCCAGGCGGCGTCGACGACGCCCATCCGCTCGCCGGCCCGCTTGGCGATCATCTCGTGGGCGCGCTCGGCCGCCTTGGGATCAATGATCGGACCGCAGGGCGCGAGGCGGGGAGCGAGCTGATGAGTCATGCCCCGCACTCTTAACCGACCGATCGCGTCCGCCAAGCATCGCTTGACGGCTTCATTTACGGGCGTAATCATCCAGGTCTGTAGAGCCAGCGGACAGCCATGAGCATCACCCACGCCGAAAGCCACGTCATGGAAGCGCTCTGGAGCCAGAGCCCCCTGACCGTCGAGGAGATCCTGGAGGCCGTCGCCGGCCCGCAGGGCTGGGGCGAGGCCACGGTCAAGACGCTGATCAACCGCCTGCTCAAGCGCAAGGCCATCGAGTCGCGCCGCATCGACGGCCGCGTCCGCTACGTGCCGATCGTCAGCCGCGCCGAGTATCTGCAGACCGAGAGCCAGGGCCTGCTGGACCGCCTGTTCGAAGGCCGCCTGACGCCGCTGGTCGCCCATTTCGCCAAGCACCGCTCGCTGTCGCCCGACGAGGTCAAGCAGCTGAAGCAGTTGATCGCGGAGCTGGACGATGCTGATTGAACTGCTGGCCATAACCCTGCTGCGGGCGCAGCTGGCCGCCGCCGTCGGCGTCCTGGTCGTCCTGGCGCTGCGCGTTCCGGTTCGACGCCTGGTCGGTTCGGAAGCGGCCTACAAGCTGTGGCGCCTGGCGCCGGCCGCAGCTCTGGCCAGCGTCTTCCCCAGCCTGTCGGACGCCCTGGGCGCGGGCGCCGCGCAACAGCCGCCCGAGCGCCTGCTGGCCGTGGCCTTCCTGGTCGTCTGGCTGGCCGGCGTCGTCGGCCTGATCGGCTTCATCGCCCTGGCCGAGCGGGCCTTCCGCAAGCGCGCCCGCCAGGGTCTAGAAGGGCCGGCCGTCATGGGCGTGTTCTGTCCGCGCCTGGTCATCCCGCGCGACTTCGCCCAGCGCTTCACCGCCGCCGAGCGTGAACTCGTCCTGGCCCACGAGCGCGCCCACATGCGGCGCGGCGATCCGCGCGGCAACCTGATCATCACCGCCTGCCAGGCGCTGGGCTGGCTGAACCCGATCGTTCATCTGGGGGCGTTCGTCGCTCGCCTCGACCAGGAGATCGCCTGCGACGGCGACGTCGTGGCGCTGCACCCCAAGGCCCGCAAGCGTTACGCCGAGACCCTGATGAAGGCCCACGCCTTCACTGCCGCCTCGCCGCTGGCCTGCGCCTTCGGCCGCCATCCTCTGGTCTCGCGGGTGCGGGTCATCGCCGGTCCGGCGCCGGTCTCGAGCGAGGGCCTGACCGCCGCCGTCACCCTGGGCGCCCTGACCGTGATGATCGTCATGGGCGTCTGGTCCCTGGCCCCGCGCGGCCCGGCCCCGCCCTCGACCCGCATTCCCGGCGCCAGCGCCCGCCTGTTCGTCGACGGCGTCACCCCGCCGCCGCTGAACCGCAGCGTCGAGGTTCGGTAGGCTCGCGGCGGCCGCCGCGCTGGCAGGGGAGCGGTTGAATTTAAAAACTACACGTGTAATCTATTCTCGCTCATCGAAGGGGAGAGGTCACCGTGTCGTTCGTCCTGCCCGTTCCCGACGCCCATGTCGGCCGCAAGCGCGGAGTCGCCATCGCCTGGCGCATCCTCGGTCTCGTCATGGTCGGCTCGATGCTGGCGGCCCTGGCCTACGGGATCTTCGACTTCATCCGGTTCGAGCAGGCGATGGGCGCGCTGCCGCCGGCCAAGGGCGCGGCGCTGGAGCCGGCGCGGCGCGAGGCGGCCCGGCGCTGGGCCGTGGTGCATCCCGTCCTCGTCGCTCGCCTGAAGCAATCGCGCGAGCTGGAGCTGGGCGGGGTGTGGATGATGCGGACGGGCCGGGTCTGCGGCGTGGTCAACGGCAAGACCAGCTTCGGCGGCTTCACGGGGATGACCCGGTTCTACACCGATGGCGACACGCCGGTGTTTCCTTACGACGACAAGGGCCGCTTCCGCGAGACCTGGCATCAGTGCGATCGCGACCGCTGGGCGGTGATCCGCGAAGGCTCGGACGAGACGGGCTTCTGCGCGACGAAGTTCGGCCAGACCCGCTGCCGGGTGGTGCGCCGCCAGGCGAGGACAATGCCGAGATAGCCTCCAAAAGAAAGCCCGCGCCGCCCTGGAAGGAGAGCGACGCGGGCTGCCTAGGCGCCGGGGGGAGGTAGGATCGCGCCTAGAAGTTGTAGCGCAGGCCGACGATGAACTGGCGGCCGCTGTGGGTGTAGACGTTCAGCCGGTCGCTGTAGCCGACGTACTGGTCGTTGAATTCGTCGGTCAGGTTCACACCCTCGACCGACAGTTTCAGGTTGTCGCGGATGTTCCAGCTGGCCTGCATGTCGATGTTCAGGGTCTCGTTGGTGCCCTGGACGATGTTGGCGTCGCTGGCGGGAACCTGGGCCAGGTACTGGTCGCGGTAGGCCAGCGAGCCGCGCACGCTCCACTTGGGGGTCTCGTAATAGAGCGTCAGGTTGGCGGCGTGCTTGGACAGGCCAAGGAGGGTCTCGTTGATGGGCGGCGTGTCGCCGGTCGGCGAGGTGGGATAGTCGATCTTGGAGTCGACGTAGGTGTAGTTGGCCACCACGCCCATGTTGCTCCAGTGGCCGGGCAGGAAGGTGAAGGGCTGCTGGACGTTGATCTCGAAGCCCTTCAGGTCGCCGCCGTCGCTGTTGAGCGGCTGGCTGACCTGGAAGATCTCGGTAGCCGACGCGCCGGTGCCGTCCAGCACCGATTCCGGCAGGCCCAGGGTGTTGAAGGGGGCCAGGCGGCGCAGGGTGGCCACGAAGGTGTCGATGCGCTTGTAGAACAGGCCCACCGCCACGACCGCGCCCTTCTCGCGATACCATTCCAGCGAGAAGTCGAGGTTGTCGGACTTGGTCGGCTTCAGGAACGGGTTGCCGGAGCTGTAGTTGCGGTTGGCGCCCTGGACCTGAACGTCGCCGCCGGGCGACAGCGAGCCGATGCCCGGGCGCGAGACGGTCTGGGCGGCGCTGACGCGGGCCACGACGGAGTCGGAGAGGTCGGCGGCCAGGTTGAACGATGGGAGGGTGAGATTGTAGTCGCGCTCGACCTCAAGCCGCTGGATCGCGCCGGCGACGGTGGCGTAGCCGGCCGACTCCTGCTCGGTGTGCACTCGGCGCACGCCGGCGTCGCCGCGGAACGGCAGGCCAAAGGCGTCGAACTTGAACTCGGCCTGGATGTAGGCGCCGGTGCTCTGCTCCTCGACCGCGCCGTACTGGCCGCGGGCCGAGGTGTTGTTGGTGTTGGTCATCGCGTAGATGCCCTGGTTGCTGTAGATGTTCAGCAGGGCGGCGTACTTGTCGATGTCGGGCACCAGCCAGGCGGTGAAGTTGCCTTCGGGCAGATCCATGTTGCGGCCAAGGCCGCTGTGCACGCGCGAGACCGAGGCCAGCTGGGCCGGCGTCAGGGTCTGGATCGTGGTCTCGCTGGCGCGATAGGCGCCGTAGCTGTCGTATTCGAACTTGCGCCAGTCGATGCCGGCCTTGAGGCGCAGGTTGTCGTTCAGATCCCACTCGCCGTAGATCTTGGCCGTCGAGAACTGGTTCTCGACGAACTGCGGGCGGATGCGCACCTCGGAGGTGCCGTTGATCGTCGACCAGTTGGCCGGGTCGGTGGCGTCGAAGCCCAGCAGGATCTGCGGCGCGCGGCCCTTGCGGAAGTCGTAGACGAAGTTCTGGCTGTTGGCCCGGTCGAAGGTGACGATGGTGGAGATCGGCTGGGTGAAGGTCGAGTCCGCGTAGCCGGCCAGGGCGCCGATCCGCAGGCTGCCGCTGAAGTCGTGGGTGGCCGACAGGGTGAACTGCTTGAACTCGGTGTTCAGCTCGTCATAGGCCGCCTGGGTCCGCAGGTCGACATTGTCCATCCGCGCATAGACGAGGTTGCCGTTCTCGACGGCGCCGTCGCGGATGATGGTCTGGGGCTTGCCGGCGTTGCCGCGCGACAGGCCAAGAGCCTGCAACTGGGCTTCCTTCCGCGTGCCGGCCAGATAGGCGTAGAGGCCGTCCAGGGTGATCTGGGTGTCGGAGGAGGGCTTGTACTGCAGCGAGCCGGCCACCCCGAGGCGCTTGTTCTCGATGTCGTAGCTGACATAGGCCGGAATGCGCGGCGCGAAGAGGTCGTTGCTGTTGATCCGGCCGATGGTCAGGCCCGGCACGGTCGAGGCGCCGTTGAAGCCGCCGTTGCTGGCGCCGGTGGCCCAGCGGGTGATGTTGGCGCCTTCCTCCTTCAGGCGGCGCTCTTCGTAGGCGACCGACAGCAGGGCGCCCAGCTTGCCGTCGAAGAAGGTGCGGCTGCCCAGCACAGAGACGCGCGGCGTGGCCTTCTGCGCCAGGTCGTTGTAGCTGGCGCCGGCGGACAGCACGAGTTGGGGCTTGCCGCTGTCGAAGGCGCGGGCGGTGGTCAGGTCGACCGTGGCGCCCAGAGAGCCTTCCTCGACGTCGGCCGAGGCGGTCTTGCGCACGACGATGCTGTTGAAGAGATCCGAGGCGAAGACGTTGAAGTCGAAGCCGCGGCCGCGGTTGGTGCCGCCGCTGTTGGCGGTGCCGCCGGTGGTGGAGATCGCCTCCATGCCGTTGATGCGGACGCGGGTGTATTCCGAGCCCAGGCCGCGGACGGTGATCTGGCGGCCCTCGCCGTTGATGCGCGAGATCGACACGCCGGGAATGCGCTGCAGCGACTCCGCCAGGTTCAGGTCGGGGAACTGGGCGATGTCCTCGGCCTTGATGGCGTCGACCACGCCGCTTTCGTTGCGCTTGACGTTGATGGCGCTCTGCAGGCTGGCCCGGAAGCCGGTGACGACGATGGCCTCGACCTCGTCGGACGCTGGTTCGGCCGCGGGCGCCGGGGCCTCCTGGGCCATGGCGGCGCCGGCGGCCAGAAGGGTGAAGGCCGAAGCGCTGGCGCCGAGCACGGCGCGCAGGCGCGGGTTCCTGTTGGACGTCATGTGTCCCTCCCGATGCCCGTCTTCGCGGGCCGCTTTTGGAAGCCGGCTCAGCCTGCTTCTTCGTTGCCTGAACCATAGGAACGGGTTCGATCAGAGGGCCAATCCCAATCGGGTATGGACCTATGCGCGATGCGCACCGATCCACAGGTTTCCGCAGCGGCGCCCGTCGCTCCGCGCGCGCGTGATCCTTTGACAGCCTTGGGTTTCTATGCGCGACCTGGTTCGATCCATGTCTCCCGTGGATCGGTCCATAGGCGATTTGACTTAGACCTCGCGCCCGACGCCCCTTAGCGTCCTCCCAAAGCGCCGACGACAGAGCGGCGACCATGGGAGAGCGTCAATGACCGACACCACCAGGCGTACGCGCGTGCGCTGGCTGATCATCGCGACGCTCTTCATCATCACGACGATCAACTACGCCGACCGCGCCACCTTCTCGATCGCCGGCCAGTCGGCGTCGAAGGAGCTGGGCCTCGATCCGGTGGCCATGGGCTACATCATGTCGGCCTTCGCCTGGGCCTATGTGCTGGGCCAGATCCCCGGCGGGGCGCTGCTCGACCGCTTCGGCTCCAAGAAGATCTACACCGCAGCCCTGGTGCTGTGGTCCAGCTTCACCCTGCTGCAGGGCTTTTCGGGCGTGTTCACGGGCCTGGCCGCCGCCGTGGCCCTGTTCTTCATGCGCTTCCTGGTGGGTCTTGCCGAAGCGCCGTCGTTCCCGGCCAACGCCCGCATCGTGGCCGCGTGGTTCCCGGGTTCGGAACGTGGCACGGCCTCAGCGATCTTCAACTCGGCCCAGTACTTCTCGCTGGTCGCCTTCGCGCCGCTGATGGGCTGGCTGGCCCACGACTTCGGCTGGCGTTCGGTGTTCTTCGTCATGGGCGGGGTGGGCATCGTCGCGGCCTTCTTCTTCGTCAGGCTGATCCACAGCCCGGTCGAGCACCCGAAGATCAACAAGGCCGAGTTCGACTATATCGAGGCCGGCGGCGGCCTGGTGCGGATGGAGGACAAGACCGCCGGCGCGGGCGCGGCCTTCACCTGGGCCAACGTCAAGCAGGTGCTGACCAGCCGCATGCTGCTGGGCGTCTATATCGGCCAGTACTGCATCAACGTGCTGACCTACTTCTTCGTCACCTGGTTCCCGATTTACCTGGTCAAGGCGCGGGGGCTGTCGATCCTGCAGGCCGGCTTCACCGCGGCCCTGCCGGCGCTGTGCGGCTTCGCCGGCGGCCTGCTGGGCGGGATGATCTCCGACCACCTGCTGAAAAAGACCGGCAATCTCGACATCGCCCGCAAGACGCCGCTGCTTCTGGGCATGATCCTGGCCACCTGCATCGTCATCTGCAACTACGTCGAACAGGAGTGGCTGGTCATCGTGATCATGGCCGCGGCCTTCTTCGGCAAGGGCGTGGCGTCGCTGGGCTGGGCGGTGGTGTCGGACACCTCGCCCAAGGAGATGGCCGGCGTCACCGGCGGGGTCTTCAACACCTTCGGCAACACGGCCGGCATCGTGACCCCGATCGTCATCGGCTATATCGTCCAGGCCACCGGCTCGTTCGACGGCGCCTTGATCTTCGTCGGCGCCCACTGCCTGATCGCCGTGCTGGCCTACTTCCTGATCGTCGGGAAGATCCAGCGCCTGCAGCTGAAGGCGGTCTGACGCATGCTGTCGCGACGGAACATCCTCGCCGGCGCCTCGGCCCTGGTTCTGTCCAGCGTCGGCCGTTCGGCCCTGGCCGCGCCTGCCGCCTTCACCATCGCGACCCCGATGGTCGCGCCGGAGTGGGCCCTGCTGCAGCGCGAGTTGCTGAAGGCCAACGAGGCGGCCTGCGAGGCCTTCTTCGCCCGCTATTTCGACGACCGCGGCTACCTCCTGGCCTTCGAGCGCTGGGGCGCCAACGACGGCCCCGACGACGCCATCGAGAACGTCAAAGACTGGCCGACCCTGCACGCCCTGGGCGCCGGCGACCGCGTGCTCGAACTGGCCCAAAAGGCCTTCGAGGGCAATGTCCGCCAGTATACGGCGGCCCGGACAAAGGACGTGCCGTTCGCCCGCGAGGGCATGTACTTCCGCGAGTTCCCGGTGATGAGCGACTGGCAGCACCTGTCCGAAGGGCTGTCGGTGTTCAACCTGCTGGGGCTGTCGGCGCCCAATGATCCGCGCTTCCGCGCGCGGGCGAAAAGGTTTTCGGGCTTCTACACCGGCGAGGACCCGACCACGCCGAACTATGATGGGAAGCTCAACATCATCCGCAGCATGATCACCGGCAGCCGGGGTCCGATGCTGCGCAAGGCCACGCCCCTGGACTGGGCCGGCGATCCCTTCGACGTGACCCACTTCTACATGGAGCACGGCGAGCGCTCGTACGAGGAGACCCTGCGCCACTATGACGAATATGGCGACGTGGTCGGCGACAGCCCGCTGAACCTGCAGGCCACCAGCCTGGTGATGAACGCCTACATGCTGGACCACGAGGCCAGGTACCGCGACTGGATCCTGAAGTACGTGGATGGCTGGATCGAGCGGGCGCGGGCCAATGGCGACGTGATCCCCAGCAAGGTCGGACTCGACGGCAAGGTTCCCAAGGACCGTTGGTGGAGCGGAACCTACGGCTGGGGCTTCTCGCCGGTGGCGCCGCACACCGGCCAGCGCGAGGACCGCAACCGCGTGCCGCGCGCGGTGGTCGGCTTCATGAACGCCTATCTGCTGACCGGCGACGACAAGTATCTCGACGTCTGGCGCCGCCAGAACGACGCCATCAACGCCCAGAAGAAGGTGGTGGACGGCAAGGTCTCGACCCCGCGCATGTACGGCCCCAAGGGCTGGTACGCCTATGCGCCTGGCGAGTACCAGCTGAACGGGCTGGAGATCTGGTACCTGTCGATGAAGGCGTCCGACCGCGCTCGCGCGGCGGCCCACCCCTGGCTCGACTGGCTGGATGGCAAGGATGCCTCCTATCCCGCCAAGGCCCTGCGCGGCGACCTGGAGCGGGTGCGCGCCCGCGCCCAGGCCCAGCGGGACGATGCGTCGACCCCCGACACCCGCCTGGCCGATGCGGCGCTGGACATCAATCCAGCCAGCGTCACCGCCCTGATCCAGCTGATGGAAGGCGGTATCCACATCGCCCGGCCGCCGTGGTCGAAGTCCTCGCCCTCGCAGGGCGGCGCGCTGCATTACGCGCGCCTGCGCTACTTCGATCCCGAGCGCCGCCGGGCCGGCGTTCCGCAGGACGTGGCGGCCCTGGTCGAGCGCCTGACCGACGACGAGACGGGGGTCAGCCTTGTCAATCTAAGCCAGGTCGCGTCCCGCACGGTGACGATCCAGGGCGGCGCCTATGGCGAGCACCGGATCCTCAGCGCCGCGATCGGCGAGGGGGCCGCCCAGGCGGTCGACGCCTCGGCCTTCACCCTGCGCCTGGCGCCGGGCTCGGGCGCGCGGCTGACCCTGAAGATGAAGCGCCACGCCAACCAGCCGACGCTGAGCTTTCCGTGGGACAGGGTGGTCTGAGGTGGTGAAACCTCGCCCTCCGACAAGCTCTGGGTGAGGTTTTTAAATGGGCGGCCGTTGAACTGGTCCTCATCCTGAGTCTGTCGAAGGACGAGGACCCGCACGAGAAGATGGAGAAGCCGATGGTTCGTGTTGCATCCGCCGCGATCGTCGCGGCCCTGCTGGCTTCGCCGGCGTTCGCCCAGGACCCAAAGCCCATCGCGGCGGTGGCTGCTGGCGGTCCCGCCCAGTCCGGGGTCCAGGCCGAGCTTCTGCTGGTCGATCGCGACGCCGACGACGGCGCCAGGGGCTCGCTGCGCTGGGCGATCGAGACCAGCAACGCCAAGCCCGGCCGCTACCGCATCGAGATCGCCGCCCCGGCCATCGTGCTGAAATCGGCCCTGCCGCCGATCAAGGGGCCGGTGGCCATCGAGGGCCAGGCCTTCGCCCGCACCGGCGGCCACAACGTGGTCGACGGCTCGGGCTATCTGCCGCGCGACCTGAAGTCCTGTCCCGGCATGGTCCAGGGCCAGTACGGGACCAATGTGCGCACCGCCAGCAATCCCGGCTTCGCGCTCATCGACACCCGGGGCGTGAGCCTGCGCGGGCTGGAAATCCGGGGCTTCTGCATCGGGGTGCTGGTGTTGCGCACCTCCAACGCCGTGATCGCCGACAACCGCATCGTGCGCAACATCGGCGGGGCGGGGGTCATGCTCAGCGGCGACGACGGCAAGGGCGGCTCGACCTCGCACACCACGCTCGACAACAAGGTGCTGCGCAACGCCTTTATCGAGAACGGGGACGGCCTGGAACTGACGCGCGGCGCGGCCTTCAACCTGATCGCCGACAACAGCTTCGACGGTGGGACCGACAACCTGGAGCCCTCGCAGGGCATCGAGATCCTGTGGGGCAACGACAACACCGTCGTGGGCAATCGGTTTTCCAACTACTCCGACGGGCTGCAGCTGAACTGGGGGGCGCGCAACTACATCGGCGCCAATGTCTTCACCGGCAACGCCTTCGGGATCAGCGTCAGCGGCGCGGACAACATGATCGCCGGCAACCAGATCCGCGGCAACGGGATCGGCATCGCCGTGCGCCCCGAGGCCAAGGTCGCCGCCAACCGCATCAGCCGCAATTCCATCGCCGAGAACGGCAAGCCGATCATGCTGTGCTCGGCCGGCGGCTCCTGCGACGAGAAAATGGTCCGGGGCGGCATCGTGATCGGCCCGCCGGGCCTGGAGCATGCCAGCTTCGTCGGCTCGCGCGGCATGGGCGTGGTGTTCGACAAGGCCGGCGCGGCCCAGGTCTGCGCGGCCCCGAATACGCCGGAGAAGTGCCATGCGACGCCGCAGTTCGGGCTGGCGCCGCCGAAGCTGGCGAGCGCGCATTTGGCCAAAAACGAGCTCGCTGTCGGCGGCGTGCTGGACGGACCGCCCAATGCCGCCGTGGTGGTCGAGGTGTTCGGCAATCGGCCGTTGGGCCAGGAGGGCGAGCGGTATCTGGGGAGCTTGCGGGCGGTGACGGATGCGAGCGGCCGGGCCGAGTTTTCCGGCAAGGTCGCGGCGGCGAAGATCGGCGATGCGATCACCGCGACGGTCACGACGCCTGCCGGGGCGACGTCGGCGTTCTCGGTTGCCGTGGCGGTGGGGCGGTAGGGGAGGCGCTGCCCCCTCAGTCGCTCCGCGACAGCTCCCCCAAAGGGGGAGCATCTTGACGCTTTAGACCCTCCCCCTCTGGGGGAGGTGGCCCGGGAGGGCCGGAGGGGGGACGTTTTCAGCTTTCGAGGTGGTGGAAGGTTTGCATCGACTTCCCCCTCCGTCGGCTTCGCCGACACCTCCCCCTTCAGGGGGAGGATCTTTAAGCGTTCACGTCCCTTCCTTCATGAACGGCGCGACGGCGAAGATCTCACGCTCTTCCTTGCGGGGATCATCCACCATCGCCGAGGTCTCGTTGACCACCAGTGTCGCCCGCTTGGGCAGCGTATAGCGCTCCCAGGCCGGGATCGCCGCGCAGTTGGGGTCACCCGTCCGGGCGAAGTTCGCGAAGGCGGCGCTCATCTGGTCGCGGACCTTGACCGCCGCCGGGCCCGTGCCGGTCATCGAGCCCTTGGCCGCCAGCGTGCCGAACACCAGCGCGATGTCGTAGCTGTGGTAGGCGCCCATCCGGGGATCGGTCTGGGCGCCGAAGTCCAGCTGGTACATCCAGGCCGGGGCGCCGATGCGGGCGCGCTGCTCGGCCTGGATAAGGTGGCCGGGCCACGAGCGCCCGGCCGTGGTGATGGCGAAGAAGAGGTCTGACGGACTGGCCTGCGGATAGAGCGCCCGATAGCGGCCGACCAGGTATTCGGGCGACATGTCGAGCACCAGTTCGTTCTCCAGCCGGCCCGGCAGTTCCTCCCAGGTCAGGGAGAAGTTCCTGGGATCGCCGCCCAGGAAGGCCTTGGTCTCGTCGTGGGTGTTGCCGATGATCATCGGGATGTGGCCGCTTTCGCGCGGGGCGTCGGGATAGAACGGATGGCGTGGCAGGACCCCGTGGTCGACGACGGACCAGAAGACGATGCCGCCCTTGCGCTCCAGCGGGTCGCGCATCTTCAGCGCCTCGACCAGCTGGGCGGCGGGCAGGGTCTTCAGCTTGTCGGTCTCGCCGGGCTTCAGGCCCAGCTTGTCCATGAAGGCGCGGGCGCGGATCGTGGCGTGGATCGGCCCCATGGCGGTGACGTGCTGGCCGCTCATGGTCGCGACCTTGTGGTAGAGGCCCGCCGCGCGCGGCATGGCCATCAGGGTCACGCACTTGGCCCCGCCGCCCGACTGGCCGAAGGCCGTGACGTTGCCGGGGTCTCCGCCGAAGGCGGCGATGTTGTCGCGCACCCATTGCAGGGCCAGGATCAGATCAAGGTTGCCGACATTGCCGCTGTCGGCCAGTTCGGCCCCGCCCAGGCGGGCCAGGTAGCTGTAGCCGAAGGCGTTGAGGCGGTGGTTCACGGTCACCACCACCACGTCGTAGGTCTTCGCCAGCCAGGTTCCGTCATAGAGCGGGCTGGAGCCCGAGCCGTTAGCGTGCGCGCCGCCATGCACGTAGAACATCACCGGCCGCTTCTTTCCGTCGGCCAGGCCCGGCGTCCAGACGTTGAGGAAGAGGCAGTCCTCGGAGGTCGCCTCGTCGGTCTTCAGCTGCGGCGAGGCGGGGCCATAGGCCAGGGCGTCGGCGATACCCCTCCACGGCTGTGCGGCTTCCGCCGGCTGGAAGCGCCGGGCCGAGGTGTCGGCGCCGTAGCGCACGCCCTTGAAGACCTTGATCCCGCCCTCCTCGGCGCCGCGCACCCGGCCTGCCGTGGTGGTCGCCACAGGCGCGGCGCGGCCGGCGGCGTTGACCTTCAGAGGTGCGGCGAGCGCGGCGGCTGCGGCCAGTACGGCGCGGCGATCGAGGGTCATGTCTTCTCCCGTCTTTTATCGTTGGGCCGCGCGCGGCCGACGGGAGAAGCGGCACGTCAGCGCTCGTCCGGATCCGCCGACGAGGCCTCGGCCAGGCAAAGGTCGATGAAGGCCTGCAGGATCGGGCTCTCGTTGTCCTTGCGCCAGGCCATGTAGAGCTCGACCGGCCGGTCGGGCGTAGTCTCGACGGGACGGAACTGCACGTCGTCGAAGTGCAGGCTCATGGCCGATTCCGGCACGATCGCCGCCCCCAGGCCGGCGTGGACCAGGGCCAGCATCGAGTGGATCTGGGTGACGTGCTGCACATAGTTCGGGGCCACGCCGTGGGCGTCGAACAGGGTGGTCAGCATGTTGTAGAAATAGCCCGCGCCCTCGGGCGAATACATGATCAGCGGGCCGGCGTCGAAGTCGGCCAGGGTCAGGCTGGCCTTGACCAGGCGCGGGTCGCCGTTGGGCAGGGCGGCGACCAGGGGCTCGCTCAGCACGCGGGCGGTGGCGAACTCGGCGCGGTCCATAGGCGGGCGGACGAGACCGATGTCGATGCGGCCGGTCAGCAGGGCCTCGACCTGCTCGCGGGTGACCATCTCGCGCAGGGTCAGGTCGGCGTTGGGCAGGCGGGCGTTGGACAGGATCACCAGGCGCGGCAGGAAGCTGTAGCCGGAGACGGCGGTGAAGCCGATGGCGATCTGGCCGGCGTCGCCGCTGGCGATGCGGCGGGTGGCCAGGGCCGCGCTCTCGGCCAGGCGCAGGATGCGGCGGGCTTCCAGCAGGAAAGCGCGGCCGGCGGGGGTGAGGCGCACCGAGCGGCTGGTGCGGTCGAGCAGGGTGACGCCGAGGATGCGCTCCAGAAGCTGCACCTGCCGGCTCAGCGGCGGCTGGGTCATGTTCAGCCGCTGGGCGGCGCGGCCGAAATGCAGCTCCTCGGCGGTGGCGACGAAGCAGCGAAGCTGACTGAGTTCGAACATCGGAAAGCGCCCGTCGACAACACCCTGGAGTCGCGAGGCTAGACGTTCGTTGGGGCCGATCGCCAGCGCCTTCTTCCCGGGAAGAAGGGCCGGCGTCCGGACGGGGGTCAGGGCGTTCAGGGCTCAGCCCTGGACGCGGGCGATCAGGCCCTGCAGTTGCGCGAACTCTTCGGGCGTCAGGTCGGTCAGGGGCTGGCGCACGGGGCCGGCGTCGCGGCCGACGGCCTTCATGCCGGCCTTCACGATCGAGACGGCGTAGCCCTTACCCTTGTTGCGCAGGGCGATGTAGGGCAGCACGAAGTCGCGCAGGCCGGTCATCACCGCCTCGCGGTCGCGGGCCCGCACGGCCTTGTAGAAGCCAAGCGCCCATTCCGGCAGGAAGTTGAAGATCGCCGAAGAATAGGTCGTCACGCCCATTTCCAGATAGGGCAGGGCGAAGGTCTCGGCCGTCGGCAGGCCGCCGACATAGGTCAGGCGGTCGCCCATGCGGGCATAGACCCGCATCATCAGTTCCAGGTCGCCGACCCCGTCCTTGAAGCCGACGAGGTTGGGATTGCGGTCGCACAGCTTCTCGAGGGTGTCCTCATTGATGACGGCGTTGTCGCGGTTGTAGACGATCACGCCCAGGCTGGTGGCCTTGCAGACCGACTCGATGTGGGCGAGCAGGCCTTCCTGGGTGGCGTTGGTCAGGTAGGGCGGCAGCAGCAGCAGGCCGTCGGCGCCGGCGGCCTCGGCGTCGCGCGCCAGGTCGGTGGCGATGGCCGTGCCGTAGCCGCAGCCGGCGATGACCGGGATCTTGCCGGCCGTCTCGGCGACCGCCGCGCGCACCACCTTGCCCACCTCGTCGGGACGCAGCGAGAAGAACTCGCCCGTACCGCCAGCGGCGAACAGGCCGGCCAGCTCGTGGTCCAGCATCCAGGCGCAGTGCTGGCGATAGGGCGCTTCCAGGAACTGGTGCTGGGCGTCGAAATGGGTGACGGGGAACGACAGCAGGCCGCCGCCGAGCTGGCGGGCCACGTCCGTCGGCGACATCTGGCTCATGAAGTCCTCTCCGAGCGACGGCCTGTTCCCGAACGCCGGGAGGCCGTTTCTTGAGGCTGACGGTAGAGAGCCGCCTGGCCGGGGTCTAAGCCAAAGGCGCTATCGACCGATACCGGAATTGGCTCGATGGGCCGACGCTCAAAACCGTCCTTAGAACCTCGCCTGAGCGGTGGTTTCTACCTCTGGGCGCAGTGTGTGATCCGGGCTCGCGGATAGAGTTGCCTGCAAGTATCGCCTGGCGTTCATATTTGTAATCAGGTTGTCGAAACCGCCGTTTTCCCGTGTCGGGAAGTAATGCGGCCTTTGGTCGCGGCGACACGCTCTGGAACTGCTGCTCAATCAGCCATACGGCCTCGCTTGTAGGTCCATACGCGTAACAGATAGCATCGGCCGTCCGCGCTGGTTGGAAAGCTTGACTATAGAGTGGAAGGTTCTTCGGCGATGACAGCAGTGCAGCCATGGCGCTCGATCGAGGGCCAAGACGCGCGAGTGCTGGCATGATGGGCGGGGTTTCGTCGAAGTCGTTCCTGGAACGAGCGATGCTCCGCGCCGGGGTGGGGTTGCTGATCGTCGCCTTCCTGGCCGTGGCGATCGTGGCCATCGTCGTGCCGCTCAGCTTCAAGGATCAGGCCCTGTTCGCCGTTGCGACCATCGCCGGCGTGGTCGTGGCCAACCGCCTGTCGCAATCCAAGCACCTGACCATCGCCCTGTGCATCGTCTCGGTGATCGTCAGCACCCGCTATCTGTGGTGGCGCACGACCGAGACCCTGCATTTCCGCAACGCCGCCGAGGCCTTCTTCGGCACGGGCCTGTACCTGGCCGAGATCTATGCCTGGCTGATTCTGCTCCTGGGCTACCTGCAGACGGCCTGGCCGCTGCAGCGCCCGGTGCGGCCGATGGAGGGCGCGCCGAACACCTGGCCGCGGGTCGACGTCTACATCCCGACCTACAACGAGAGCCTGGAGATCGTTCAGGACACGGTGCTGGCCGCGCTGGGGATGGACTACCCCCGCGACCGCTTCAAGGTCTACGTGCTGGACGACGGCCGCCGCCCCGAGTTCAAGGCCTTCGCCGAGAAGGCCGGCGCGATCTACATGACCCGTCCCGACAACTTCGGGGCGAAGGCCGGCAACCTGAACCACGCGCTGGAGCAGACCGACGCCGAGCTGGTCTGCATCTTCGACTGCGACCACATCCCCACGCGCGCCTTCCTGCAGATGACCGTCGGCTGGTTCCAGGAGGACCAGCGCCTGGCCCTGCTGCAGACGCCCCACCACTTCTACTCGCCCGACCCGGTGCAGCGGAACATCCAGACGGTGAAGGACATCCCCGGGGAGGGCGACCTCTTCTACGGCGTCGTCCAGCCGGGCAACGACCTGTGGAACGCGGCCTTCTTCTGCGGCTCGTGCGCGGTGATCCGCCGCTCGGCCCTGGAGGAGACCCACGGCTTCGCTCACGAGACCGTCACCGAGGACGCCCACACCGCGCTGAAGCTGCAGCGCAAGGGCTGGAACACCGCCTTCTTGGAAATCCGGCTGTCGGCAGGCCTGGCCACCGAGCGCCTGGCCCTGCACATCGGCCAGCGCATCCGCTGGGCGCGCGGCATGACCCAGATCTTCCGCGTCGACAATCCGCTGCTGGGCAAGGGCCTGACCCTGGCCCAGCGGCTTTGTTACCTGAACGCGATGCTGCACTTCCAATTCCCGCTGCCGCGCATCGTGTTCCTGACCTCGCCGCTGGCCTTCCTGCTGCTGGGCTTCAACATCATCAGCGCCTCGGCGCCGGTGATCCTGGTCTACGCCCTGCCGCACCTGGTGCACTCGATCGTCACCAACAACCGGATGCAGGGCGAGGAACGCATGGCGTTCTGGGGCGAGATTTACGAGACCTTGCTGGCCTTCCACCTGGTGGCCCCGACCATCGTCACCCTGTTCGCGCCCAAGCGCGGCAAGTTCAACGTCACCGACAAGGGCGGCCGGCTGGAAAAGGGCTATTTCGACTGGTCGCTGATGTGGCCGCACGTGGTGGTCGCGGGCCTGCTGATCGCCGGCCTGTGCTGGGGCGTGTGGAAGCTGCTGACCGCCGAGCCCGACCTGGTGCTGGTCGGCACCCTGGTGCTCAACACCTTCTGGACGCTGTTCAGCCTGCTGGTGCTGCTGACCGCCATCGCCGTCGGTCGCGAGACCCGCCAGGTGCGCCAGCACGTCCGCATCGAGGCCTTCCTGCCCGCCCGCCTGCGCCTGACCAATGGCGAGGTGCTGGACGTGGAGACCCGCGAGGTCTCGATGGGCGGCCTTTCGGCGGTGGTTCCCGACGGCTTCTGGGGGAACGAGCGCCACATCGACACGGTTGAATTCCTGCAGGACGAGCGCGCCCGCCAGTTCAAGGCCCGCGCCGTCATGTTCGACAAGGGGGTTTTGAGAGTGCAGTTCCTGCCGCTCGGCTTCGCCGAACGCCGCGACCTGGTGCGCAACGTCGTCGGCCGCGCCGACGCCTGGCAGCCCAACGCCCACTGGGCGCCGGTGCGGCCGATGGCGGCCCTGGCCGGCCTGGTGCGGGCCAGCGCCAGCATCCTGTTCTGGTGGCGGGCGGCCAAGCCCGCGGCCCTGACGCCGCGCTCGCGCGCCGGCGGTCCCGACGGCGGCGCGGCGGCTATCCTGGCCGGCGCCCTGCTGGCCGGCGCCGTGGGCTGGAGCGGCCAGGCCAGGGCCCAGGTGGTTCCCCCGACCGAGGTCGCCGCTCCCGCGCCCGCCGGCTCCACCCGCGTGCTGACCCTGAAGGACCTTGGCTTTGGCCAGCCGCTGCGCCTGCGCGGCGTGCAGGGCGAGGCCGGCGTCGATTTCGCCCTGCGCCGCGACGAGGTGGTCACGGCTGCGCGCCTCGTGGTCAACGGCGCCTATTCGCCGTCGCTGCTGGGCGACCTGTCGCAGCTGGCCGTCACCCTCAACGGCGAGCCGGCCGGCACGGTGATGCTGACCCCCGACCGCGCGGCCGGGACCGAGTGGTCGATCCCCATCGACCCGGCCCTGTTCCTGCGCGACAACAACCTCAATCTCCGCTTCATCGGCCACTACACCCGCGCCTGCGAGGACCCGCAGCATTCGTCGCTGTGGATGAACGTGTCCAACCAGCGCTCGCGCCTGGAGCTGACCATTTCGCGCCTGCCGGGCCAGCCGGACCTGTCGCAACTGCCCGGGCCGTTCTTCGACAAGGGCGGCGGCAAGCTCCTCCTGCCGTTCGTGTTCGCCGAGACCCCGTCCGACGCCGTGCTGCGCGGGGCAGGGGCGGCGGCTTCCTATTTCGGCATGCGGGCCAGCTATCGCGGCTTTGCCTTCCCGACCCTGATCGGAACCCTGCCGCAGGGCGAGGGCGTGGTGTTCGGCCAGTCGGGCCAGGCGATCGGCGAGCTCGTGCTGCCGCAGGTCAATGGACCGACCCTGGCCGTGGTCGCCAATCCGCAGGCGCCCGAGCGCCGGCTGCTGCTGGTGCTGGGCCGCGACACCTCCGAGATCCGCCGCGCCGCCCTGGCGCTCAGCATCTCCCAAGGCGGTTTCAGCGGCGCCATGGCCCAGGTCGACACCGCCCTGATCGCCCCGCGCGCGCCGTACGACGCGCCGCGCTGGCTGCGCATGGACCGACCGGTGCGCATGGGCGAGCTGGTCGACGCCCAGCTGCTGCAGGCGCCGGGCCTGTCGCCGGCGCCGGTCAACGTGCCGTTCCGCGTGGCGCCCGACCTCTTCCTGTGGCCTGTGCAGGGCGCGCCGATGCGCGTGCGCTATCGCTATCCCAAGGGGCCGTGGTTCGACCGCGAGCAGTCGCGCCTGGACGTGTCGCTGAACGGCCAGTACCTGCGCTCCTACCGGCTCAGCGCCCAGGACCGCACCGCCGAGGTGCGCGGCCTGTTCAACCGCTTCGCCCGCAACGAGCACAGCCTGGACCTGCCGCCCTACCTGCTGTTCGGCGCCAGCCAGCTGCAGTTCTATTTCGACATCAAGAGCAACAAAACCGGCGCCTGCCAGGGCCAGTTGCCCACCAACGTCCACAGCGGCATCGATCCGGACAGCACCATCGACCTGAGCGGCGGGCGCCACTTCGCGGCCCTGCCGAACCTGGCCTTCTTCGCCAGCGCCGGTTTCCCGTTCACCCGCAACGCCGACCTCGACAAGACCACCGTGGTGCTGGACGCGGCTCCGGCCCCGGCCGACATCGAGGCGTTCCTCAACCTGATGGGGCGCTTTGGCGACGTCACCGGCGCGCCGGTGACCCGGGTGGCCATCTCGCGCTCGGCCGACGCCGACGCGCTGAAGGGCCGCGATGTGCTGCTGATCGGCCGCCCCGAGACGGCCCGCCGCCTTTCGGGGCTATTCGCCGGCGCGCCGGTGACCTTCGAGGCCGACCGCCTGCGCCTGAAGACCGCCGCCCTGGCCGAGCGGGTGTTCCTGATGGCCAACGGCGAGGCCTCGGCCGCGCGCGAGCATGCCGACGACCTGCTGGTGGCCGGCGACGGCTTCGAGGGCCTGGTCAGCTTCCGCTCGCCGTACGACCACGACCGGGCGGTGGTGGCCATCCTGGCCAGCGACCCGGCCCGCCTGCCGGCGGTGCTGGCCCGCCTCGACGATCCGGCCCAGAACGCCCGCGTGCAGGGCGACCTGGCGGTGGTCACCGAGGAAGGCTTTTCCAGCTTCCAGGTCGGCAAGCAGTTCCACACCGGCGACCTGCCGTGGTGGGTCTACATGATGTGGTGGCTGAGCCAGCGTCCGCTGCTGCTGGCCGTCTCGATCTTCGGCGTGGGTCTGGCCCTGTCGTTCCCGCTCATCTTCGCGCTGAAGTCCATCGCGCGCCGTCGCCTCGAAGGGGGCAGCCACAAGTGAAGACCCTGCGTCGCATGTCCATCGAGGCCGCCCTGGCCGCCATCCTGATGGCGGGCGGGACGGCGAGCGTCGCGGAGGCCCAGGCGGGCGGATCGGCGGTGTCCGCCCTGGTGCGCCAGGGCGACTTCTGGAGCCAGAAGGGCCGCAAGGACCTGGCCGCCGACGCCTACAAGCGCGCCCTGGCCGCCGATCCGGGCAACGCCGCGGCCAAGCGCGGCCTGGCGGCGCTGGACGCGCCCCAGCGTCCGGGAGCGAGCGCCCCGGCGGCGGCCGGCGGCGGCGACCTGGCCAAGGCCCGGGCTCTCGCCCAGAAGGGCGACAGCGCTGCGGCCGCGGCGGCCTACCGCCAGGCTTTCGGCGGGGCCAATCCGCCTGACGCCCTGGCGCTGGAATACTACCAGACCCTGGCCGGCGCCCCCGGCGGCGTCGCCCAGGCCCAGACCGGCCTGCGCGCCCTGGCCGCCCGCAAGCCCGGCGATCAGAACGTCCAGCTGGCGCTCGGCCAGGCCCTGACCTATCGCGAGGGCACCCGCCGCGAGGGCGTGGCCGTGCTGGCCCGCCTGGCGGGCGGCGGCGGGGCGGCCTCGGGCAAGGCCGCCAGCGCCTGGCGCCAGGCCCTGACCTGGATGGACGACAGTCCTCGCAACGCCGACCTGTTCGGCGACTATCTGGCCGCCCGTCCCAACGACGCCGAGATCTCGCGCAAGCTGGCCGCCGCCAAGGTCGCGCCCAAGGCCAGCGCGGCAGCCCCCGTCGACCCGTCGGCCGGCGACCGCGCCAAGGGCTTCCAGGCCCTGCAGGCCGGCGACGCGGCTGAGGCCGAACGCCGCTTCCAGGCGGCCCTGGCCCGCCGCGCGGGCGACGCCGACGCGCTGGGCGGCCTGGGCCTTGTGCGCCTGCAGGCCCAGCAGTTCTCCGAGGCCGCCGACCTTCTGGCCCGGGCCGGCCGCGCCAGCCCCGCCAGCGCGGGCCGCTGGAAGGAGGCCCTGACCAGCGCCCGCTTCTATGCCGGCCTGCAAACCGCCCAGGCCGCCCTCGACCAGGGCCAGGCGGCCAAGGCCGAGCAGGCGGTGCGGCCGCTGACGGCCCAGACCTATCCCGATCGCCTGCTGGCCTCGAACCTGCTGGCCGAGTCCCTTCGCCGCCAGGGCAAGGCCGCCGAGGCCGAGAGCGTCTATCGCCAGATCCTGGCCGCCGCCCCGACCCAGGCCGAGGCCCAGCAGGGGCTCGTCCAGGTGCTGCTCGACCAGGGCCGCACGGCCGAGGCCGACCAGGTCGCCGCCGCCTCGCCCGCGCTGCAGCCCAACGCCAGCGGCCAGAACGCCTTGCGCGGCCGCATCGACCACGAGCGCGCCAACCAGCTGTGGGCCAACGGCGACCTGTCGGGCGCCAACGCCGCCTTCGAGAGCGCCCTGGCCTCGGCGCCGAGCGACCCGTGGGTGCGGCTCGACTTCGCCCGCTTCCTGGCGGGGCAGGGCGAGAGCCAGGCCGCCGAAGGGCTGATGTCGCAGGTGGCGACCGGCAGCGATCCCGAACAGATCCACGCCGCCGCGGTCTTCGCCGACCAGCAGGGGCGGCCGACCGAGGCCCTGGCGCTGCTGAACCGCGCCTCGGCTACGCGTATGACGCCGGAGATGACCGCCTTGCGCGGCCGGCTGGAGATCGATGCGGCCATCGACCAGGCCAGGCAGGGCGGCAGCGTCGCCCAGCTGCGCGGCCTGGCTGCCCGTCCCGGCCTGTCGGTCGATGCCGAAGGGCGGCTGGCCTCGGCCCTCTACGACCTGGGCGACCGCCAGACGGCCCTGTCCATCGCCCAGCGCGCCCTGGCCGAGGGCGTCACCGAGGCGCCGGCCGGCTATGACGGCATGGTCGCGGTTCTGGCCAAGGCCGGCCGCGACGCCGAGGCCGCCGCGATCATCCGCCAGGCCGCCGTGCGCGCCGGGAACTCGCCGGAGGGGACGCGCGCCGTCGCCGACCTGACCGCCACCCTCGGCGCCGAGCGGGCCGACCGCCTGCGCCAGAACGGCGATCTGGCCAGCGCTTTCGACGTGCTGTCGGCCGCCTTCGCGGTCGCCCCCAAGAACACCCGCCTGCTGGCCCCGCTGGGCCGGGTCTATCTGGACGGCAAGATGTACGACGAGGCCGCCCAGGCCTATGGCGTGCTGCTGCGGGCCAAGCCTGGCGACAAGGAGGCCCTGATCGGCCTGGCCGACGCCTCGGCGGGCCGGGGCGACCTGGCCGGCGCCCGCCGCACCCTGGCCCAGGCGATCGCCGCCTCGCCGCGCGACGCCGACCTCTATCTGGCTTCGGCCAGGGTCGAGCGCCAGGCCGGCAACGAGCGCGGCGCCCTGGAGGCCCTGCGCACCGCGCGGGCCTTGCGCGAGCGCCGGCCGACCTTCGGCTCGGGGCTCGACGCGGTGCTGGCGCCGGGCGGCTCCAACGCCGCGCCGGGCGGGGGCCTTGGTCCCAACCCGTTCACTTCTGGCGGCGTCCCGGCCCGCAGCTCGCCGGTGCTGCCGGTGGCCGCTGGCCGCTACGACCTGATGAACTCGGCCGCCGCCGCGCCGCTGACCGGCGTCGACGCCTCGTACGGCGGCGGCGACCAGCTGGCCGGCGTGCTGGCTCCGGCCGCGCCGTCCGCGGCGGCGATCCCCGCCGAGCGCAACTTCGCCGGCGTCGCCTTTCCGTTCACCGGTCGCAACGGCCGCGCGGGCGAGGCCGCCTCGCCCCGGCCGACCCCGACCGCAGCGCCCGCCCGGGGCAATCCCTTCGTCGCCCCGGCGGCGCGCGATCCCGTGGTCGGCGACATCGACCGCCAGATCGCCGAGATCACCGCCCGCACGGCGGCCGAGGTTTCCGGCTCGGCCCAGATCCGCGCCCGCTCGGGCGAGGCGGGCCTTGGGCGGCTGCACGAGCTGTCGGCCACGGCTTCGGCTTCGGCCAATCTCGGAGACGTGCGGTTCACCGCCTCGCTGTCGCCGGTCAGCATCGATGGGGGCACGCCCTCGGGCTCGGCCGAGCAGCGCTATGGCGGCAACCAGATCGTCAACGCCCGCGCCATTGTCGGGGAGTTCGCGCCGGTCTATCGCGCGGCCTCGCCCCAGAGCGCCTCGGGCGCGTCGGTGAACCTGGCCATGGAGGCCGGCCCGCTGCGCGCCGACGTCGGCACGACGCCGATCGGCTTTGGCGACATCGACGTGGCCGGCGGGGCGACCTTCTCGCCGCGCCTGGGCGCCAACGGCCAGGGCAAGGCCTGGATCGAGCGGCGCCCGGTCACCGACAGCGTCGTGGCCTATGCCGGCGCCCGCGACCCGGTCACCGGCCAGCGCTGGGGGCGCGTCATGCGCACCGGCGGCGGGGTCAGCCTGTCCTACGACGACGGCTATTCGGGGCTCTACGGCGACGCCAGCTACAGCCGCTACGACGGCGAGCACGTGGCCGACAACGACGGCTACCAGATCAATCTGGGCGGCTACATCCGGCCCTATCGCCGGGGCGAGACCGAGGTCCAGGTCGGCTTCAACCTCAACCAGCAGGGTTTCGACAACAACCAGAACTTCTTCAGCCTGGGCCATGGCGGCTATTTCAGCCCCAAGACCTTCACCAGCCTGACCGCGCCGATCAGCGTCACGGCCAAGCAGGGGGCGTGGAAGTTCAAGGGCGCGATCGCGCCAGGCTATCAGACCTACAACCAGGCCGGCGCGGCCTACTTCCCGATGGACCCGGCCCTGCAGGGCGAGCTAACCACCCTGGCCCAGGCCGATGCGGACGTCTTCCCGCGCTACCTGGCCCAGAGCGCCAGCGGTTTTGGCGTCTCGGGCGGGCTATCGGCCGACTACCGGTTCCGGCCCGGCGCCACGATCGGCGGGGCGGTCAATTTCAACACCTTCGGCGTCTACAACGAGACCGCGGTCAGCGTGGGCGTGAAGCAGATCCTCGGCGGGGAGGGCGGCCGATGAGCGCCAGCGAGTTCGATCCCCGGTCCAGGGACCTGGGCTACCTGCGCCGACGGCGCGTCAGCGGCCAGTGGTCGCCGTTCCTGGCCGCCCTGGCCGACGAGCTGGCGGCCGTCGCCGACAAGGGCGCGGTCAAGCGCTTCCTGTGCGCCACCGGCGAGCGGATGGCCCGTCGCCACGCCCTGCCCAAGCTCGAGACGCTGGACGAGCTGGAGACGCGGCTGAACGAGATCCTCGACGCCATGGACTGGGGCTGGATGCAGCTGGCCGTGGCTGAAGACTGCATCCTCATCACCCATGGGGCCTGTCCGAATGTGCTCGATGACGACGACAAGCGGGCCTGGCCCCCGCTCATGGCCGAGATTCTGGCGGGCGCTTACGGCGCCTGGCTGGCGGCGCAGGGCAGCCCGGGCGGGGTCACCACCTGCCGCGACCCCCTGGCTTCTCCGCTGGTGTTCGAGCACCGCGTCTAGGCTGCTGGCGGTGGCGCTGATCGCCTCGGCCGGGAGCGCCTGCGCGCGGCCGCCGGACGGCTGGGCGCAGTTCAAGTCCACCTATGTGCAGCCCGACGGCCGCACCATCGATCCCGAGAACGGCGGGGTCAGCCACAGCGAAAGCCAGGGCTGGACCATGCTGCTGGCCGAGGGCCATGGCGACCGCGAGGCCTTCGACAAGGCCTGGGGCTGGACCCGCGCCAACCTGGTGCGCAAGAACGCCCCGCTGCTGGCCTGGCGCTATGATCCGAAGTCCAGTCCCGCCGTCGCCGACGAGAACAACGCTTCGGACGGCGACATCCTGGCGGCCTGGGCCCTGCTGCGGGCCGGACGGCGCTGGAAGGACGAGGGCTATCTCGCCGCCTCCAAGGCCATGAGAGACGCCGTCGCCGAGCGGCTGGTGGTCGAGGTCGGCGGCCGCACGGTGCTGCTGCCGGGGCTGGAGGGCTTCCGCACCCCGGCGGGCGTGATCACCAACCCCTCCTATTTCGTGCTGCCGGCGTTCAGGGATTTCGCCGTCGAGGACGGCCCTGCGGCGCCTTGGCGCATCCTGGCCGCCGACGGGGTGAAGCTGGCCCGGGAGGGGCGGTTCGGCGCCCAGAAGTTGCCTCCTGACTGGTTGCTTGTGCGCGACGACGGCGGTCTGGCCTTAGCGCCTGAAAAACCTCCACTATTCGGTTTTGACGCCATTCGCGTGCCCCTCTACCTGGCCTGGGGGGGAGAAGATTCGCTCGCCAGCGAGACCGCCGCGTACTGGCGCGGAAAGATTCAAGCCCAAAAAGCGCCACCGGCATGGGTCAATATGTCCGACGGGCGGGAAGCCGACTTTCCGCTATCTGGGGGCGGTGTCGCCATCGCCGCCCTGGCCTTGAACGACCCGTCGATCCAGGCGCTGCGGGGAGCGTCGCAGGATCGCACGTACTACTCTTGCGCCCTTGGCCTGCTCGCCGAAATGGCGGGGCGGGAGAAGGGACGCAAACGACCTTAACCCCGTACCGCTGGACGCGGTGGAGCCGATGCCATGGCTGGCGATGTCAACCGACTGTTCTCGATGATCAACCAGGCGAACCTGCCCTACCAGGTGTTCGAGCAGGTTTTCGACGACACGGCCCCGGTGGTCGAGGCCCAGGCCGCCCTCAGCGAGGGCGAGGCCATGGCCCTGGCCCTGCGCAACGTCTTCGGCTGCCCCCCGGCCGCCAACGAGGACGCCGTCACCGTCGAGGCCGGCTTCCTGAAGGCCTATTGCGAGCCGGCCCCGGCGCCCGAGCCGCAGGCCGCCCCCGTCGCCGAAAAGCCGGCCGGCGCGCGCCTGGACGACATCTTCCGCCGCATGGTCCGCACCGCCTAGTTCATCACGGCGAACCTGAGCTCCGGCCCCGGACGCGGCGAGCGCGCTGGCGCGGCGACAGCCATGTCGAGGCGCTGGGCGATCGGCCGCACGATCGCCAGGCCAAGTCCCGCGCCGTCGTTCTCGGAAATACGCGTTCAAACGCTTGCCTGAATAACGGCGTTCGTTTTATTGCCCTGACATTTCCAAGACCAGCGCTGATGGGCCGGCGAAGGTTGTCGAAGGTGGGTCGGGGTGACCTTTCGAAAGCGACATCACGGTCTTCTCGAAGGCCTGGCGGCGGTGGTCTGCGCCTGCGCTCTGACGGGGGCGCAGGCGGGAGCCGCCGGCGCGGCCGAACGCATGGCGAGCGTCGCCGTGCCCGCCCAGCCGCTGAACCGCGCCCTGGCCGAGCTTGGCCGGCAGGCGGGGGTCGACATACTGGCCTCGTCGGCGACGGTCGGCGACCGGCGCGCGCCGCCGCTGCGGGGGCGGCTGACGCCCAGCGAGGCGCTGGCCCGGTTGCTGGCCGGCTCGGGCCTGGCGTTCGAGCGCGTCGAGGCCGACGTCTATGTGGTGCGGGCCGGGCCCGCGGCGCCGCTGGAAGACGCCTCCGGCCCGGTCGCCCTGCCCGAACTGCTGGTCGTGGGCGTGCGCACCCAGAACGTCGACCAGCGGCGCGACCCCGACGACATCCAGCCCTATCGGGTGTTCGAGCGCAGTACGCTGCGCGCGGCCCAGGCCCACTCGGCCGACGATTTCCTGCAGACCTGGCTGACCAGCAACGGCGACAGCCGGCAGGCCATACCGCGCACCGCGCGCGGCGTTCCTCCTTCGCGGTCGAACTTCGCCTTTCGCGACCCCAACGCCCAGGCCAAGACCCTGGTGCTGGTGGACGGCCGGCGCATGCCCGCCATTCCGAACTATGAGCGGCTGACCCAGGCGGACGTAGGGGCGATCCCGCTGGCGGCGATCGGCCGTATCGAGACCCTGGCCTCCAGCAGCGGCGCGCTCTACGGCCTGGGCGCCGTCAACGGCGTGGTCAACCTGGTGCTCGACCGCGAGTATCGCGGGGCCGAGATCGCGGCCACGGCCGGCCTGAGCAAGGGTGGCGACGGCGACTACGGGCGCCTCGATGCGCGCCTGGGCCACAGCACGGCCGACGGCGACACCGCGGTCATGATCCATTATGGCCAGAAGCGCTTCAACGGCGTGGCCTACGGCGACCGGGTCGAGATATCGACGCCTCTGGACGGCGCCCAGATGAAGGCCGGCCAATGGTACAGCCGGCCCCCGGGGAACGGAATCACCCTTTTCGGGGTCAACGGCCCCTTCACGGTCGGCGGGGTCTCGATGTCGAAGACCTATATCCCGGCCGACTACGACGGCTCGACCCCGATCGAGGCGGTGCTGATCCAGAACGCCGAAAAGTCGGCGCCGGGGCTGGCGCCGGCCCACCGCGACCGGCTGCTGTCCACCGACAGCCGCACCGACGCCCTGCTGGCCAATGTTCGCCAGCGCCTGTGGCCGGGGGCGGAGGCCTATCTGGACTACATCTACCTTGCCGGCCGCGACACCTATCCCACCGCCATCGGCGCGTTCTCCACCCGGCTGACCCCGGGGCAGGGCGCGGCGTCGATGCTTGCGGGCTCCACGCCGGTTGAGCTGGTCGCGCCGGTCCCGTTCATCATCGGAACCAACGACGTCCGGATCCTCTCGCGGCGGATCACGGCCGGCCTGGTGTTCGACTTGCCCGGGCGCTGGCGCGGGGGCGTCGACTACGCCGTGGGCGACGTGCGCTCCACGCAGGTCCTTTCCGACCGGGGATATGATGGCCTTTCGCGACCGGCTGTCGCCAGCGGCGTCTCGCCCGCCGACGGCCGGCCAGCGCCCAATCCCTTCGGCGACCAGGCCAGGTTCCTGGCCGACCTCGATCGCTACCAGGAAGCCTGGGCGGCGGCGGACCCCTATGCCTCCTCGCGGCTGGAGGACATGTCGCTGCGCGCCTCAGGTCCGGTCGGCCGCATCGGGGGGCGCGACCTGACGCTGTCGTTGACCGCCCAGCAGCTGTGGGAGGGCATGCCCAGCTTCCCCACCGACCCCAGGAACCATCTGTCGATGCGCTCGCGGTCGCTCTTCGCCGAGCTGCGCGCGCCGCTGGAGGGGCTGGTCGGCGTGCCGGGCCTGGAACTGCAAGCCGCCGCGCGGCGCCAGGTCGGGCGGGCGCGGATCTTCAGGGGCTCTCCCTCCGCGCCGGTCGAGAAATCCGCCGACCTCTACCTGCTGGGCCTGAAGGCCGAACCGGTCGCCGGCCTGATCCTGCGCGCCTCCTACGCCTCGGGCGCCCAGCTGCCGCCCGCCGACCAGCTGGCCAGCACCACCAGCATGTCCACCAGCTTCGTCGTCGATCCCAAGCGCAACCCCAACCAGCCGGTCTATGCCGAAGGGTGGTTCCGCTCCGTCTGGGGCGCCCCGGCCGATCTCAGGCCCGACCAGATGCGGACCTTCTCGGCCGGCGCGGTGCTGTCCTCGCCGCTGCTGCCGCGCACGCGGCTGTCGGTCGACTACACCCGCATCGAGGGCCACGGCCTGATGGTCGCGGTGAACCGGGGATACGACGCCTATATCCTGAACGAGGAGCGCTATCCGGGCGCAGTGATCCGCGCGCCGCTCACCGACGCCGACCGCGCCAGGGGCTATACGGGCGGCCGCATTATCGAGGTGCGCGACCTCAGCGAGAACAGCGGCTCCAGCCTGATCGAGTCGGTCGACATGGTCGCCGAGCACGACCTCGACCTGGCCGGCGGGCGCCTGGGCCTCGGCGCCGCGCTGACCTGGCAGCCGACCCTGAGCCAGGACATCCCGCCCGACAGCGGCGCCTACAAGCGCACGCCCGACGGCGGTTCGCCCAAATGGCGCGGCGCGGCCGGCGCACGCTGGTCGACCAGCCGCTTCGCCGCCGCCGCCACCATCCGCTACATCGACGCCAACCTCCCGACAGCGCTGCCCGAACGCACCACGGTTGACCTGTCCCTGGCCTGGGAGTTGCCCCGCGCGCCGGGCGCGGCCGAGACCGAACTACGCCTGGGCGTACGCAACCTCCTCAACCGCTGGTCCGAGGACGACCCGCTGAAGCGCCGCCTGGAAGCGACGGTGACAGCGCGGTTCTAGAGGGGGGATTTCGACATGTCGGCGCAACTTAACGCCGACCGCGTAAGGCGTTGATTTCATCGGAGTGGGTCGTTTGCCCCAGTTCGGCGAAACAGCCTAACGCTGACCCTCTGGGTGGCTCACCAACTTAAGATCGGCCCTGGGTCGCAATGAACAGTACCAATTCGACTTATCGCTACTTTGCCTAGTGGCTATTTGTGGAACACCGGAAGCGGACGGCCCGTCCAGAACACAAGCGCCTGACTTGCGGCAGCCCCGGCAGCAAGGCCGGCGGCGAATTTACCGACTCCCATCATTGAGACGAAAGCTGCAAGATAGATGCCGGTGGGAGAAAAAATCTCGCCAAGTGTCGCAGTGGTGAGCGCTTCTGCATAGGGCGGGAGTACCTTATTGAAGCCGCTTCCGAGCCATGCGCCTAAGATAGCTAAGTACATGGCGAACGCCACGAAGAAAACGGCTCCCCCTGGGCGCTTAGTCACAAGGCGACGCGCGAAGGATTCCCTCCGATAAAGGCGGTGTTTTTGCAAAGAATGATCTCCCCAAGCTATAAGTTTTACCTGGTAAACCTTCTACACTTTCGCAAGGAGCGTTCGGCGAAAAATCATCACTCGTGTCCGCGGCTATCTGCCGGGACAGGTTGCACAGGGTGGTCGACGATGAACCGCGCGCGGTTGAGCAGTTCGTCGAACGTCAGGATTTCCGGGGATCGCATCTCCCGTCGAAACATTTCGAAGGACCGGAATTTAGTCTGGTTGATGCCGTGCTCGGTCTGAAACTCACTGAGCTGGCCAATGATTAAGAACGACTTGGGGTGAACGTTGAACAGCAGTTCCCCGGTAGGGTCGCCGTCTGTGTCGCTGACCGTTATTGCCCGAGAGAGACGATCGAGAGTGTCGGCTACAGTGGTCTGAACTTGCGCGACGCCGCCGCTCAGTTCCCTGGAAACCGCCCAGGCTCCCGAGCGGTATGGCTTTGCCTCATCGAGCAGGTCAGCATCGTGTCGCTTGATCTCGACGAAGCAAAGGGAGCTGATGATGCCGCGTGTTTTCATCAGCGCGTCGATACGTTTTCCTGAACCTGACAAGTCCGCGCCGCGAACGGTCTGCTCTAATCGCCTTTCGTCGAGGCCGGATAGGAACTGGTAGGTTAGCCCGTAGCCGAATATCCACGTGTTCTCTTCGAAGAACGCCTGCCATGTGGCTTCCGGCGTTTTGCCGTATTGGGCTTGTTCGGCCGCGAACGCTTGTGGATCGTTTAGCATCCGCTCGAACCGGTCGAGCTGGCGGCGTCGGTATCCGATGGCCACTAAGTCTCGTTGGAGATCCTCACGTTCGGCTAGCGCGACGAACAGGTCTTGGTTCGTGCTGAAAATTTGATGAGCTTGAGCGGCATCCAGAACGACGGTTCGCACCGCGTCGCGAGATAACTTCCCCTTGCCATCTCCTCCGAAGTCGATCGTTTTCACGCCCGCCATAAACTCCAGAAGCGCATCTATTTCGCGGTTCTGGAAACTGAAGTGGACTTTGTCATGCGGGCCGGAGGCGGGAGTGAACTTCTGAATTGTGAGCGTCTGGACGTTGCGATCATCCTCCAAGATCGTCGCTTTGATCTCGACGCGACCTCCTGGGGTGCTCTAACCGCGTTCGAAGCTTGGCTGAGCTCGCCCGCTGAGAGGCGCTCCGCTAGTGCTTGCGCTTCCGTGGCAATCTCGCAGCCGGGGAAGAAGCGTCGCTTCCGCAAAAGGTCGATCGCCTTGGCCGCTTCTTGGTCGAGTAGGTCTCGCTGCAACGAATTCAGTGGGGCGGCGCTTGCCGCCGACTTCGCAAGATCAGCCAACTGGGCTGAAACCTCGTCGAAACGCTGCTGGGCCAGGCGGTCGCCCGGAGTGAGGATCCGGAATATCGACAGCGCGACGAACGCAACGGCGTATTCGAAGGCCGCGGAAAATGCGGGACGCAGCGCTTCATCTTGCGAAGCGAGGATGGCGAATGCGATCTGATCGGTCGCGTTGCCCAGAACGACCGCCCTGACCGCATTCTTGACCGCGTCCTTGACCTCCGTCTGGGAAACCCACTCGCGAACCGCAGCGTCCGAGAATATTTCGGGGACGCCGGAAGCCGCTGCTTTTAGATGGTTCAAAACGCCACTGAATAGGTTTCCCGAATCTCGAGCAAGGACCGCTAGGGCCTCGCCCATCTCTCGGTCGAGGCTGGAGAAATCGACATCGGCGTCTGTCGCGTTGCGTCTCGCGAGTTCTTGACTGACCGCCTTGATGGTCATCGGTACGGCCGCCGCCACGGCCTTCAATCCGGCACCGATCAAGCCCGGTTCTGGCATCCCCCACTCACTTTCCTCGGTATCCAGTCAAAGCGCGCTCAATCCTGAGCCTCATTAGACTCAGCCGAATCGAGCAGGAACGCCACCAGAACAATCATCGTGGGGCAGCTGATTTGGGCCAGCATCGACGTCGGAGACTACGCCTGCACCGTGCGTGTGGGCATTACCACGACCTGGCACGCGATCGCCCGCGTCGACCAGCTCAAGGACAAGGGCGGCTTCGTCACCGCCGATATCGTCGGAGAGGCTCGATTGCGTCCGTGAGCCGGACCTCTATGTCTGGTCAGGGGCGCGACAGGCGAGGGGGCTTGGACATGCAGGACGGGGCAGGACCGGCGGTCACCGCAAAGGCGGTCGGCGAGGTCTTTTCGTTCGTGATCGAGGAACTGACCCGGCTTCAGCGGCTGGGCGCGGCGGTGACGAAAGAGCTCAAGGGGCTGGAGTTCACCTGCATGCTGCATGATGTCGAAGGGCGGATGCGGCTCATCGGCCGCCCGGCCTATGATCGGCTGCGCGGCCTTGTCGTGGACGCCGTCGGCCAGTCCGAACACCGGGGCTGCCTTGACCTGGATCGCACCTTCCGGGTGGTTCGCGCCGGCTTTGGCCGGGATATCCTGCGCGCGGACTTCAAGGGTACGACCGACGCCGAGGACCTCGCGCTCCTGCAGGGTTGGATCGAAGAGGCCGCCGCCGAATGCCGGCCGCTGACCCACTACATCCCCTGTCACATCCGCTTGCCCCAGGAGCAGACCTTCGTCGTCGGGCCCGTCACCTTCACGCCCAAAGCACTGGCGATCGCCGAGGTCGAGGCGAGCCTGGCCCAATGGGCGGCCGGCGAGGACGATGACGCCGCGTGGCGGGAAAAGGATCGCCGTACGACGCTGGACTATCTGGAGGCGTTCAGCGACGTGGCGCGCGTGACCGTCCAGCGCTGCGACCCGGAAACCTCGCGGCGGGTGGCCCATGAAACCGTCCAGGGCGCGCTGGCCTTCCTGCATGTCATGGGCGGTGCCGATCGCACCAGCAAGGTCCGCTCAGCCGGGCCTGCGGTGCAGAACGCCCAGCGCTCGACCTTGGCCTTCGACGCCGAAGGAAAGCCCTTTCTGACCTGGACGGGGGACTGGGAGGGCGCACGGCTCGACAAGTCGTTCTGGCGCTGGATCCAGGAGGAGGCTCAGCAGGCCATGGCCTTGGCCGTCGGACTGGCGCTTCAGAAGGTGGCCGATCGGGTCGATCCGCCGATGTTGGCCGCGCGCTACCTCGATGCGGCCGCCTGGTACGCCGACGCTGCGACCGAAACCCGGCGTCCCGCAGCGGTGGTCAAATATCTGACCGCCATGGAGCGGTTGCTATGGACGGGTGAGAAGGGAGGGGTGACGCGCCGCCTGTCCGAGCGCGCCGCGGCGCTCTGCTTCACCATCGATCCCTGGAATTTCGAGGTCCTGGGCAAGGAGATCCGACGCGCCTACGATCTCAGGTCCGCCATCGTCCATGGGCGCATCGACAATGACGATCCCAAGATCGTGCGGAACTATCGGCTGTGTGATCGGGTGGCTCGCGACCTGCTGATGACCTGGCTCAGGCGCTATGGCGCTGGCTTTGATCGCGAGGTGACGCTCGAGGGCCTGAGGGACCACTTGGATTGGTTCGTCGCCGAGGCGGTAAAGGAGACTGCCGCGCGCCTGAAAGCGGGGTAGGGCGCGCGGGGGTCTCTTTGCCGAGCGGCCGGCCAGGTTCAGGAGGCCTGCTTGATGCTCGGCGCCCCAGCCGCGATGGCCGACGCGTGTTGGGCGGGGCGGTAGCTGAGAAGGTAGCCACCAACCGGCAGCCGGCCCTAAGCCCATACCAGGATCTAGCTCGCCGATGCGTCTGGCGGGGTTAATGTCTGCCTTCTGGATGGATACCAACTTCCGGTGATGGCGCTGTGCGGCAACTGCTTATTCTTCCCGCGCCGCGCGGCTCATAGCGTCGCTCAGCGGAGCCAGCAGATAGCTCAGGAAGGTTCGTTCGGCGGTCTTGATGTTAACCGTCGCCGGCAGACCGGCCCGAAGCTCCAGGCGATCGCGGCGCAATTCCTCGGGATCGAGCGCGATGCGGGCCAGGTAATAGGCCTGGCCCTGGCTGTCGGTCAGGCGGTCGGCCGACAGGGTGGTGACCACGCCCTTGACGTTTGAGCGGCCGCGCGGATTGACGGTGGTGAAGCGCACATGGGCCTCGCCGCCCAGCTTGACGTCGTCGACGTCCTGCGGCCGCACCTGGGCCTCGACGATGAAGGCGCGGCCGTCGGGCAGGACGTCGGCGACCCGCGTGCCGGCCGAAACCACCGATCCCGGTCCCAGGCGCGCCACCCCGACCGCGCGACCGGCGAAGGGCGCGCGAACGATGTCGCGTTCGGCGCCGTAGCGGGTGATGGCCAGCTGCGGATCGACCTGCGACAGCTGGCCCTGAACCTGCCGCAACTGCTCGATCGTTTCGGCCAGGCGCGCCTCGTCGGCCTGGGCGGCGGTCAGCCTGGCCTGCAGCACCGCGCCGTCCCCCGTGGCGCCTTGGGTCTGCAGTTCGACGGCCGTACGCTCTAGCGACACCAGCCGGCTCTTGGGGGCGTAGCCGCGGCGATACAGCGAGCGGATGCCGGCCAGTTCCTCGTTGATCAGGGCCAGCTGTCGGCGCGAACCGGCCAGCTGCGCCTGGGCCTGGTCGATCTTGGCCTGGTTGATGGCCTGCTCGGCCTCGACCACCCGGCGGCGGCTGTCGAACAGCGCCTGCTGGCTGGCGATGGCCTGGCCGACCACCGGCTCACCCCGCCGCGCCAGCAGCTCGGGTGGAAAGGGGATGGCGCCGAGATTGTCGCGCTGGGCGATCAGCCGGGCTTCCGCGGCCTTGGCCAGGTCTCGCTGGGCCTGGGCCTGGCTGAGCCGCGCCCCACCGCCGATCCCGTTCAACCGCAGCAGAGGTTGGCCGGCGGCGACGCGGTCGCCCTCCTTGATCAGCAGGGCCGCCACAACGCCGCCGTTTAGGCTCTGCACGCCCTGCCGCGCGCCGGCCACCGTCACCACGCCAGAGGCCGTCGCCGCCCCCGAGATCGGGGCCAGGGCCGCCCACAGCAGAAAGCCGCCGAAGAACAGCGCCAGGCCGATCAGGCCTATCCGCACCGGTCCGCGCACGTCGTCCAGCGCCCCGCGCGGCGCGTCCTCGCCCATGTAGCGGCGATAGCGTCGGATCCATTCGGGCGGCAGGCTGCGCCAGATCTTGGCGGGATCGATGTCGGGACGCATGGGCTACTCCGCCGGCTGGGGCGCGAAGCTCCGCACCACCTCGGTGCGCACGCGGCCGAAGACCTCCGACCGGGGGCCGTCCATCTCGATCGTCCCCTGGTTCAGCACGATCACGCGATCGACCTGGCTCAGCGGATTGAGCCGGTGGGCGACGATGACGATGGTGCAGCCGCCGGCCTTCAGCTCGGCCAGCGCCTCGGCGAGGGCCCGCTCGCCCTCGGCGTCGAGGTGAGCGTTGGGTTCATCCAGCACTAGCAGGCGCGGGGCGCCGAACAGGGCGCGGGCCAGGCCGATGCGTTGGCGCTGGCCGCCCGACAGGCCAAGTCCGCCTTCGTGGATCGGCGTCTCGTAGCCCTGCGGCAGCGCCATGATCATCTCGTGGACATTGGCCTTTATGGCGGCGGCCACCACGTGCTCGTCGGTCGCCTCGCGGAAGCGGCCGATGTTGTCGCGCACCGTGCCGGGGAACAGGCCGACGTTCTGGGGCAGGTAGCCCACGTGCATCGACAAAGCCTTCGGCGTCCAGCGAGCGGTGTCGACGCCGCCGATGGTCACCTTGCCGCTGGTGGGGCGGGCGGCGGCGACCAACAGCCGGGCAAGCGAGCTCTTGCCCGCGCCGCTCGGACCGACCACGCCGACGGCTTCGCCGGCGGCGATGTCGAGGCGAATGTTGCGCAGGGCGGGTGTCTTGGCCCCGGGCGGCACGTAGACGGCCTTGGCCGCCCGCACCCTGCCGTCGGCGGGCGGCAGGCGGGTCGGGGCGGCGAGGGCCGGCGGGGCGGCGTTCAACGCCTTCTGCACCCGACGACCCGCGGCGAGGGCCTGGGACAGCTGCCGCCAGCCGGTCACCGCCACCTCCAGCGGCGCCAGGGCCCGGCCCAGCAGCAGGCTGGCGGCGAAGATGCTGGCCGGCAGGATCTTGCCCTCGATCACCAGCAGCGCCCCGACGCCCAGCATGCAGCCCTGCAGGGCCAGGCGCGCGAAGCGGATGGCGGCGGCGAAGTCGGCGTTGCGCTCTCCGCCGCCGGTCTGGCGTTGGATCATCGTTTCGCGATCGACCCGCCAGCGGCCGGCGAGGTCGTCGAGCATGCCCATTGCGTGCACCGGATCGGCGTGCCGCACGACGTTCTCGGTGAAGACGTAGCTGCGGGTGGCCGCTTCGGTCGACGTCGCGGTGCTCTCCCGGGTGACCATGTCGTTCATCGCCGCCAGCCCGAGCAGCAGCAGGGCGCCGAACAGGCCGACCACGCCCAGCAGAGGATGCAGGATGAACAGCACGACCAGGAACAGCGGCGTCCACGGGCCGTCAAAGAACAGTTGGGCGGCCGGCCCGGCCATGGCCGAGCGGAACTGGTCCAGGTCGCGCAGAGGCTGGGCGTTGCGCGCGCCCGCGCCGAACAACATGGAAAGATCGACGATGGTCTGGAACACGCGCTGCGACAGCAGTCGGTCCAACCTGGCCGCCGCCCGGGTCAGCAAACGCGCCCGCACCGCGTCGAGCACCAGCATGGTCGCCAGGGCCAGAAACAGGGCCGCCGACAGGGTGACCAGGGTCGGCGTGCTGCCGCTGGGGATCACCCGGTTATACATCTGCATCAGATAGAGCGGCGAGGCCAGGAATAGCAGGTTCACCCCGCCGCTGAACACCGCCGCCGTCCAGAACAGCGGCAGGCACTGGCGCAGGGCGTCGGCGAATTCGTCCTTCGGTCTCGCGGCGGGCGTCGCGGTGGAAGGCGGTGCGCCGGGCTGGGCCATGGGAAGTCGCCTCTCACACTGGCCGCGCGGCGCGGCGGCTCAACCAACGGCTCAAGGCCCTCGAACGATCCGTCACAGGCGACCCGTCATCCGAGCAGTCCGAGCGCGTCATGCAGGTCTACCGGGTCGAGCACGCTCGACACGTGCGACGCCTCCAGCACGCCCGCCAGGTCCGGCAGGCCGTCGTCGGCGAGGTGCGATACGGGCGACAGGCCGGCGTCGTCGAAGATCGTCACGGCCAGGGATGACAGGGCGCTGGCCGTGTCGGCGGCCAGGACGTCGATCTCTTCGCCCTCGCCGTCGTCATCCATCAGCACGCCCAATGGCAGGGAGAGGAGCGGACTGGACTCGAAGAGATCCTCGGCCAAGGCGGCGGTGGTCGGCGAGAGACCGCCAATCAGGTCGGCGGTCTGGGCCAGCGCGCCGTCTATCGTGTCGAGGGCGCCGTCGATCGCCGTATCGATATCCTGTTGCAGGGCCTGGGGCGCGGCGTCGAGCGTGGTCGTCAAGGTGTGGAAAAGCGCGTCGGCGTTTTCGGTCACGGCGCCGGCCAGCGACGTCATCGTCGCGGTCGAAGGCGCTGGAGCGGCCTGAACATCGGCGTCCACGGAGACGGTGGCCGTCGCCGGTCCGGTCCCAATGGCGGGAAGGGACACGGTCAGGGTCATGGAAAGGCTGGCTGAGGTTTCGGCCGTCGTGGCCGGCGCGGCCCCAGAGGCCGGGCTCGCCGTCGGAGCGGTCGAAGAGCCGGCGGGCCCGGGCGTCATGGCGGGTTGGGCGCTTGCGGGGGCGTCGCCCGCGGAGCTCATCGTGGGCAAGGCGGCGGGTGAACCTGCGGCGGCGTCGTCTAGCGCGGTGGAGCCCGCCGGAACGGCCTCGCTTTCGCGCTCGGTCGAGCCTCCCCCGGCGGGCAGCGCGCCAAGGGGATCCAGCGCCGCTGGTCCGCCTTCATTCGTCCGCGGCGGATCGGAGGCCGGATCCTGCTGCCGATCGAGGTCAGCCAGGGTGGTGCTCTGCCACTGGCTGCGAGTGTCGTAGCGATAGGGGTCGTCGGGGGTCATGGATCACCTCGGCAATCGCCTAGGCGCGATCCCCGGATCGGAGGACGCGGGATCGCCGCGTCCTCCGATCCGGGGTGGAGCGGGCCCGAGGGCCCGCCCCGCTCACGGCTGCGAAGACAGGTTAGAACAACCCGCCGCCGTCGCTGTCGCTGGCGCTGTCGGTCGCCGAACCCAGGACTGAGCCCAGGTCGAAGTCCGTGCCGAAGGAGCCGGAACCCCAGCTCGTTTCGGTCTGGCCGTCGTCATCGGTGCTGCCGGACTCGTACGAATAGTCGACGCCGACATCACCCACGACGTTCAGCACGCCGAGGAGATCCGACGAATTGCTGCTGTCGTCACTGAACAGGTTGCCGAGGATGGACATGGGTCTTCTCCTTCTTCCTTGTTTGAGGGTCTTCAGCGTGATCGACCAGCGTCGGCCTGCCGATCACGCTATGAGAATTCCTCGCTGTTCAGCGTGATCCAACTTAAGCGGAATGTTTTTAACTTAGCTGGAAATAAAATTGCGGCCAAGTCTAATAGTTGCCGGGCTAAGTAGACGAGGAAACTTAAATGGCGGCAATATTGCGTTGAAAGCTGGCCTCAATTGCCTCTGTGTCGACAAGTCGGCTTAAGGGCTGTTGCAGGTAGGCGCGGGTGTGAATTTGTCCCGAAGACTGGAGGCTTTGGCGCGTGCCGCTCTGGCTGAACGGGCGGGACCGGGGTTGGACGTCGTGACCCCGGGGCGAGGCGCGACGCGATAGACGTTGCGTTCACGACGGTCTTCTGAGCCGCTCAATGGGTCGGTCGGCGGATTTATGATGAGGCCGGCGACGACGTCATCAGCTGGGCGCGCGCTGACCGGCGAGGTGGAATTGCAGGGCGCGCGCGGCGTTAAGGTCTGGCAAGCGCGTCTAGCCGTCGAACCCTTCGCCGAGGGCGTCCTGGACCGCCTAGCCGCCGTCGATGAGCTCTTGCCGCCCTTGAC
This sequence comes from Caulobacter endophyticus, assembly GCF_003116815.1. Lineage (GTDB taxonomy): Bacteria > Pseudomonadota > Alphaproteobacteria > Caulobacterales > Caulobacteraceae > Caulobacter > Caulobacter endophyticus. The sequence goes on along the minus strand of NZ_QDKQ01000034.1, from coordinate 229,536 downwards.
GCTCGATGACGCGGCCGGGAACTAGGCGGCCCTTCTCGGCGCGAGGCTCCAATGTCCGGGTTGCTCGTTGTCGGCGGGTGCGATCTGAAGGTCGCGTTCCTAGAACGATGCCAAGGTCCGCATCTGGCGCCAGCCAGCCGAGCCGGCTTGACTTATGCTCAAAGTGAGCCTAAGGGATGCGTTCGCCCTGTGGTGCTGGGCAACCATTCCTTCTGGAAGGACTGATCGCACCAGGTATCTGCTGGATCTTGACGGCCCTCGCGCACGGTCTTCTCCACCTCACCCTCGAGACATTGGTCTCTTACGTGTGGAGAAAGATCATGACCCTGACCGCCCGAGCCCAACCGCTACTCCGACTGTCTGCTGAGTTTCTCAAGAAGCTGATGCTTCACTCTGTGACTGCGGCGATCATCGCCATCTGACGGCCTCAAGCGCTTTGCGTTTGAGGCCGACTTCAGCAGGTGGCTGGGCGGACTATTGGCGGCGCGGTCCTGATCTAAAAGGTCTTGTTCCTGGAACGGTGCCAAGTTCCGCTAGTGGCGCGAGGTGCGCAACAAAGCGCGCGCCGTTGGCAGCGGGGTTAGGTCGCCACGACAGGTTCGAGCAGTGACGCTAGGGCAGACGCGTCCCCCTTATCGGCCTGACTGAGCGCTGCGTAATAGCGAGCACCCTTCTCCATCAAAGACATGTCAGCTCGGCCAAACAGGTCCAGGCATTGCTGCATCAAGATCGCTCGTGCGACCCTTCCGTTACCGTCGAGGAAGGGATGGGTGACGAGGAAAGCGGCGTGGAACTTAGCGATCGCGAGCCGACGGATCTTGGCGCTGGATCCTTCGAGCCGTTTGAAGTTGTCGCGCCAGTTTTCGCAGATTGCTTCTAAGAGGCTTGGAACTTCGCTCGCCGGCGGAGGCTGAGCATGGTCGGCACGAACGCCGTCGGCGTTCCCGAGCCAGACCTCGCTGGATCTCAATCTGCCTACGCCGCGCTCGGGCAGATCGAAGCAGATGAGTCTGTGAAACAAGAGCACCAGTGATGGGGCGAGAGACCGCGTTACGAGATCGAAATTGTCTCGGCGGGTGAACACGCTCGTAGAAACGAGATCGGGCGTCGGCAGTCCTGTCTCGGCGGCCAGGTTGAGGGTTCGTATGACTTCCTTCTGTCCTTCGCCGAGCCTTTGGATCATCGCTTTGAGACCCATGAGTTCGCGGGTGTTCGCAGCCAAGGCGTCGGACAGTTGGTTCCCCGAGTCCGAGAACCAGGCGAGCTGTTCTTCCGCCGACATCGGGATGCCTAGAAATTGCAGGCGTACCCCGTAAGCGGGTGCTGAATCGAGCTGTGCTCTCAGTCGCTCCAGATGGAAGACGTCCACCTCCTTCTTGGCTGCGTTACCAAGATCTACAAGCGATTTCCGCTGCGTGATCGACAAAGTTTGATTGGTGACGAAAACGATGCCGCCGTGACCCGGAGAAACACCGTTCAAGTCGTGTTGGAACTTCTTCTTCACAGCTGCGAAGCGGACGGGCGTGCTCGGGAAGTAGACGGCACCGACCCAAATCAGGCCACCCTTGGTGCAGATGATGTCGCGCGCGCCATCGGGGCCACCCAAAGGGTGTTGGGGGTCGATCTCTTCGAACCCCGACAGCTTCAGCACAGCGGCAGCGAGGCGTTCAGCTTGGGTCGAACCATTGCGCCACGCCGCAAGCCTCAACTCGGTGTCGAGCATTTCGTCTCACCCCTTGCTCTGTAGTTGTCGCCGAATACGGGGCTGAACATCAAGGTCCTGCGAGCCGGCGACGATCGACAGCCGAGCTATCGGTCGTGCGAAATAGGGATGTGCCATTTTTCTGGAATTACTGGCACGCCAGAGCGTTCTGTTCCTTGAACCTGATTTGCCGGATCACTTCTTAGATTCTGGAGATTTCGTCGCCAGAAAGTTCGGCGAGCGACCAGTTCCTGGAGGCGCGCCAACGGCAGCTCATGGCGCTGTCCAGCCGGCGACACAGAACTTCATATCGGCCGGGGAGGGTGGATGGTGGGCCTCCCCCCCTGGTTTCAGCGCTGTCTAGGTGCACGACGCGTCTCCACGAACGTCGTATTCCTGGAGGTGCGCAACGTTAGCAACTGGTGCACTTCAGTCGCCGGCGCGGCCTTCTTAGCCTACTACTTGCGATCACTTCGCATTTTTGCCGGCCTTAAGTCGCAAATGGGTACGCGTTAAGTTGCAACGACTGTCGGGACCACTTAACGCGGTCCACGTAAGGCATTGATTTTTATGAAGAGGCGAGAATCGACAACTTAGGGCCACCAGCTTAACGCTGGCCACCAAAGGGATGTCGACAACTTAAAACGGGCCCAAAGCCGACAACAGCCTTCGGAGCGTCGCTCAGTGGACTCGCAACTCGTCGATGGCGTGGACCAAGGCGTCGAGCTGGTCTCGCAATCCGAGGATCCCAGCGACCGGCAACAGCGCCTGGCGGCCGGATAGTTCGAGCACGGTTCCGAACACAGCGTCCGAGTGGCGCACGAGGGCGACGAGGTTCTCGCCGCTCGGGCCGTTACGCCCCTCGAACCAGTTGCGAACCGTCCGCTCATTCGCCGCGGTGATGCGCCCCACTTCTTTGCGCGCCGAGGGAGACTCGCCCCACTCCGACAGCATGGCCATGGCGATCGACGCGGCGAACGGCCGCTCATCATGCCCGCTCTCGGCGTGAAAAGATTTTCCTTTTTTGGACTGAAAATTTCGGTCCATTTTCTGAAAAGACATTCACTCGCTCCTGCGCCTACGCTGGCTCCAGCAAGACCTTTCGGCTCAAGCCAGGCGTGGTGTGAGTGATGTTGCAGGCAGGTGCGAGCAACGAAGCGGTGATCGAGCGCAAGATCATGCGCGCCGCCCAATATGTGCGCATGAGCACTGAGCATCAGCGCTACAGCACCAGTAATCAGGAAGACGCCATTGCCCAGTACGCTGGCCGGCGCGGCTTCGAGATCGTCCGCACATACGCCGATGAGGGAAAGAGTGGCCTGCGCCTCGATGGCCGCCAAGCGCTCCAGCAGTTGATCGCCGACGTCCGCGCTGGGGCCGCCGACTTTGAGGCAATCCTGGTCTACGACGTCAGCCGCTGGGGCCGTTTTCAGGACGCCGACGAGAGCGGCTTCTATGAGTATGTGTGTCGCGAAGCCGGCATCTCCGTCCACTACTGCGCCGAGCAGTTTGAGAACGACGGCAGCCTCAGCTCCACAATCATAAAGAGCATGAAGCGCGCCATGGCTGGTGAGTATAGCCGCGAGCTCTCGGTCAAGGTCTTCAGCGGCCAATGTCGCCTCATCACCCTAGGCTTTCGGCAAGGCGGCCCCGCAGGCTTCGGCCTGCGCCGCCAGCTGGTCGATGAACACCGCACACCCAAGGCAGAGCTCTCCCGCGGTGAGCACAAGAGTCTGCAGACCGATCGCGTTGTGCTTCGCCCCGGCCCGCCCGAGGAGATCGAGGTCGTGCGGCGTCTGTATCGGATGTTCGTGCTGCAGCGGCGGTCAGAGAGCGAGATCGCCGCGCTGCTGAACGCCGAGGGCCTGGTAACCGATCTCGGCCGGCCGTGGACGCGGGGCGTCGTCCATCAGATCCTGACCAACGAAAAGTACATCGGCAACAACGTCTACAATCGCGTCTCCTTCAAGCTGAAGGCCAAGCGCGTCACTAACGACCCCGACATGTGGGTGCGCGCCGACGGCGCCTTCGAGGGCATCGTCGAGCCCGACTTCTTCGAGGCAGCCCAGCGGATCATTTTTGATCGCAGTCGTCGGTTCACCGATCAACAGCTCCTGGAGCAGCTATCGGCCCTACTCAGCCAGCGTGGCTGGCTCTCGGGCCTGGTGATCGACGAGATCGAGGACATGCCGTCGAGCTCGACGTTCCGGCATCGCTTCGGCAGCCTACTTCGCGCTTATCAGCTGGTCGGGTTCTCGCCAACGCGAGACTATCGATACATCGAGACGAACCGCGCGCTGAGAGCCCTGCATCCGGAAGTCGTGGCCGGCGCGATCAACAACATCCGCGCCGCCGGCGCCAGCGTCGAGCGCGACCAGTACACCGACCTTCTGCACATCAACAGCGAGTTCACCGCCTCGCTGGTCATCGTGCGCTGCCAGCTGACGACGGCCGGAAGCCTGCGCTGGAAGGTGCGCCTCGATCAGGGCCTGCGGCCGGACATCACCATCGCGGCCAGAATGGAAGCCGACAATACTACGGTCCGGGACTACTACCTGCTCCCGTGGATCGATCTGGGCGCAGCGCCGAACCTGAAGCTCGCGCCCTACAATCACGTGGGGCTGGACGCCTATCGCTTCGATGATCTCGACGGGTTCGTCGATCTGACCCGGCGCACGGCGCTGCGTGCAGCATGATCGAGGCCCCGCCCGAAGTTCGCATGGTGCCGATCGACGCGATCACCGTGATCAACCCTCGGGTCCGCAACCGGCGGATCTTCCAGGAATTGGTCACCAGCATCGCCCATCTCGGGCTCAAAAAGCCCATCACCGTCAGCCAGCGGCCAGGCAAGCCGCGCTACGACCTAGTCTGCGGGCAGGGGCGGCTCGAGGCTTTTATGGCGCTGGGTCAGGCGGAGATCCCGGCGATCATTATCGAGGCGAGCGAGGACGACTGCTTCGTCATGAGCCTGGTCGAGAACCTTGCCCGTCGCCAGCACACGCCGCTGGAGCTGGTACGTTCGATCGGCGCCCTGCGCGAGCGCGGTTATAGCTACCAGGAGATCGCCGCGAAGGTCGATTTCAGCACTGAGTACGTCTACGCGATCTGCTACCTGCTCGAGAACGGCGAGGAAAAGCTGATCAACGCAGTCGAGCGCGGCGTCATCCCCCATACTATTGCGATGGAGATCGCCAAGGCCAAGGAGGGCGAGGTGCAGCAGGCCCTCGCTAAGGCCTATGAGGAAAAGGCGATCCCTGGCAACCAGGTGCTGGCGATCCGCCAGATCATCGAGCAACGGAACGCCAGCGGCAAAGGCTTGCATCAGCGAACCAGTCCGCATCGTGGCCGCGGACAGGTAACGTCAGAGGCGCTGATCCGCGCCTATCAGCGAGAGACTGAGCGGCAACGCCAGCTCGTCAAGCGCGCCTCGCTGACCCAGAGCAGGCTTATGTTCGTCACGAATGCCCTTAAGCGACTGCTCGCTGACGACCACTTCGTGACGTTGATGCGGGCCGAGGGCGTCGGCTCGGTTCCGACGGCGTTGGCTGAGCGCATTGGCTACGATAGGGGCTGACGATGCAGGACGAGGTCAAGATCGCCTTCGAAAAGCAGATTGTGATCTTGTCGCTCAACGACATCCTGCCGTCGAAGATGCTGCCCGCCGCGGTCAAGGAGTCGGCGAAATATCGCCGGATCGCTGCATCGGTGGGGCAGTTGGGCTTGGTCGAGCCGCTCGTCGTTTCCCGTGCGAAGGGGAGCGGGCCTTATCTCCTTTTGGACGGTCACGTGCGCTTCAGCGCCCTGCGCGATCAGGGGTCTACGGAAGCTCGCTGCCTGATTGCCTCTGACGACGAGGGCTTCACCTACAACAAGCGCGTCAACCGGCTGGCGACGATCCAAGAGCACTACATGATCGTTCGCGCGCTCAAGCGCGGTGTTTCCGAGGAGAAGTTAGCCAAGGCGCTGAACGTCGACATCGGCGTGATCCGCCAGCGGCGGGACCTGCTGAACGGCATCAGCGCTGACGTCGCCGAGCTGTTGAAGGACAAACCGGTCGGCACCCACACCTTCACCAAGCTGCGCAAGATGAAGCCGATCCGTCAGCTGGAGGTGGCCGAATTGATGGCCTCAGCCAACAACTACAGCATCAACTACGCCAAGGCCTTGCTGGCGACCACCAAGGCAGCAGACCTGCATCGCCCCGATGACCTGAAGAAGGCGACTGGGCTGACGACGGAGCAAATGGCACGGCTTGAGCGGGAGATGGCTTCCGTCACCCACGACTACAAGGAACTCGAAGCCTCCTATGGCGACGACATGCTCCTTTTAGTGATTGCGGCCGGCTTCCTGGAGCGCTTGCTTTCCAAGCGGGAAGTCGAACGGTTCTTGGCCGTTCGGCACGCCGAGATACTCGAAAATTTCAGATCGATCGTCGCTGCAGCATCGCTGGACCAAGTCCAGGCCGCAGCGTGATCCGTAGGGTGGGGACCGGGACCCGAAAGCGCCGGGATCGTCGGAGAAGCCGCCGCAGGGGCGGATCAAGGGCGGTGGCGGGAGAGGCGGCGGTCCCGCTGAAGCCCGCTAGGCCTGCCGTCATATGGCAGGCCGGCCCCAAGCGGCTCAACAAGTAACGGGGCAACGAGCGACGTGTTCAGCAAAATTGAGTTTAGACCCGAAGTGCTCGGTCACGGCACGGCGTGGCCAAAATGGTCCAAGGATACGCTCTATACCGACCTTCGGTAGAGCTTCGCGCATCATCGGTGAGATTCTCCAGCGCCACATTATTTCTCGTGAGCTGATCAGCTTAAGGCCGAGCTCTGCGACTTGTTCTCGCGAGAACCTTGTACGGTTTGGCCCCAGAACTTTCAGGTGCCCATTGAGGATCAGGAGCGATACGTCGCGGGGGAAGCAATTCAAATAGTTCTCCACCTCAGTTCGCCCGAAATCTCGAATTGGCCCTAGCGCAAGCGACCGTTCTGGCAGCGATCGGAACACGCTATAGGCATCTGTGAGCAGCAGGCGCGAGAACTCTGGCGTGACGGTCAGGGCGCTGAACTTTAGAGGGTGGCCAGGCGCGAGCCCCACTCCACCAGGCACTTCATTTGCCAGGATTTTCGCGACCACCGACCCCCACGGTTTCGCGCTACCCCCGATCCCAAAGAAGGCCTCTCTCAGCGTGATGGCGTTGTGGTGCGGAGCAGCGAGCTTTGCTCGGATATGGTCGATGAGAGACAGCGCCTCGCTCCGCTCCAGCTGCAAATCGCTACGCAGAAGCTGGACGTGTGGGGACCTATTCGCGACGAGCAGGCCCATGCTGAAAAGCTGCTCTACGCCGTCCATCGGTAAATGGAAGCGCCGGGAAAACTCCGTAGGTGACAGGCGCGAGGCTAGCGCTTTTGCTACGGGCTCAACGCTGCTGGGTTCAAACCAACTGATCTGGCGACGCGCTCCGCGGGGGCGCCCTGTCTCGAAAGCCCCCGCTTGGTTTAGAAGGCCAACCTCAGTGCTCGAGATGCCGAGCTTGGTCGCGACTTGTTTGGCGGTGATGCGGTTGGAGTTTTCGCGAATTGATTTCAGTCTGCTTGGCCCATGCCGGGTGGGCTCGAACTCCTCAACTAGATCTGAAGCAAAAGCGCTCAGTTCAGGGCAGAAATCGAACCGCTGATTGGCCTTCAGATTCAGGAAGATTGGGGCCTGGGTACTGTTATAGTACCGTTCGCGGGCGCAAGCTTCGAATGTCCCAGGATAGCCCAGCAGGAATTTCGCGCCTCGAAAAAGCGTTGCCGTAGGGAAAAAGTCCTTTGCGCTCCTGGCCGCTGGCGCTGAGGCGCGCCCGAAGCCGAGCGCAAGTTCGAATATCCACGTTGGCTCCAGGTGCTGAAAGCGTGCTGGGACAGCCGCCCGCGCCAGGCTCCTCTTCTCAAGTCGAGGGCTGACAAGGTCCGACAGCACCGTAAGAGCTTCGCGTTGAGGGTCAGGCACAGTCGGAGAGGTAAGGCGGCGTAGGTCGAAGCCGCACCTATCGCAAATGGCGATCTCCCGCGCGTTTCTCCAGCCCAACTCAGCGCCACAGCTACAGCTGTCGATTAGCAGCTCCCAGGATTCCGGGCAGTGGGGCAGCGTCCCGATCAGCCAGTTCCCCCTGTGATGCTCAGATCGAGCCAGGGAAGCCGGCGACACGCGTCGACGTCTGTGGAGGAAATGATGGCGCCGCAGGGGCGCCCCGAAGTAGTCGACCTCAGACGGCCTGTCTTCAATGTCTAGGATCAGCATCCTCTGCAGCTTTGATTGATGGATGCGGAGCGATGCGGCCATCAAATCGGAAACTGGTTCCAGGTTTTGAGATAGGCCCTCGCCGCAGCGGAGACCCAGCGGCGCCAGAAGCGGCGCCACGCTATCCAGGACGTTCCAAGCGGCAACGCGGACGAGGTACCCAATCAAGCTCTCGTCAGCGAACGGGTCGAGCGGAAAAAGAACGCGAGGGATTGGCTTGGCTGGTTCCGGGGCGCGTACGGACGCGCCCCGGGGGTCAGCAGCGAGCGGATCGGCCTTTTGACGATCCATATGGCGTCGATCGGCCATCAGCGATCGGGGCTTGTTGAGCGGAAAGGGTTTCGCGCTGTAAAGCCTTGCTCCAAAGCCCATCGATCAACTGCGAGTGCCAAGTCGAAGACTTCGATGCAGTCGGCGTGTCGCCTGCGCGCGATCTCCAGGGCGACGTACATGATCCGGGAAATGCGGCCGATGACGCCGGCGGAGACCTCGTGGAGGCACCCGCTGATCCAAGGGTGCGACAGGCCTGCTGGACGTCGCATCAACCCCTTGTGGACTATGGCCAGGTCGAGCTCTTCGGCAAACCGACTTAGCAGGCCCCTATCGGTCGCACTTTGACTTGAGAGCTCCCGATAGTCGCAAGGGGAGAGCAGTCGGCCGGAAAGTTGAAGGTTACGAGTAAAGAGGCTTTTGCCTTCGATCGTGCCGAGAAACACGACGGGAACTACTCCGTCGTCCAACAGCCGCTTTAGGCTGTCCGTCACATCGCCGCCGCTGCCGGCGCTAGTCAGGTGCTGCACCTCGTCGATGATGAGCAGTAGCGTTTTGAACCGACGGAGGAACTTGTAGGCCCGTTCCTTAAGTACCGCCTCAGTGGCGGAGATGGTGAACTCGTCGCCGAAGTACTGAAGGATGGACGAAAACAATTTCCTTGAAGTCGTTGCGCGGTCGAGCGGCACCAGCACGACGGGAAACTCCTCGTCCCCGGACTGTCGCCTTTCGGTTACCATTCGGATGAACTCTTCGGCGGCGCGGGTCTTTCCCGAGCCTGTTGGTGCAAGCACGCGCAGGCCCTTCTGCGGCGCTCCCTGCGTGGAGCGTCCAAGTTTCATCAGGAAGTCGCACCGGCTGTGGAATTCCGAGTGCAGGGGGTAGGCGACGAATATCGTATTGAACAGGGCGAGCAGGTCCGCGACAGCTTCATTGGATGCTGCGGACCAGTCTTCCTCCATGATCCCCGAAAGTGGCAGGTCAGGATCGAGTCCAATCGGGGCGCCGCTCATAGCTTGAACCCTTTCCAAGGCTTCTGCGTGAGGGCGTCGGCGGGCGAATGCTTGGGTGTCGGATGCTGCTTGGGCTTTGCTTGCTCGGGGCGCTGGCGGCCCTTCGGTTTTGAGGCTCGGGGCGGGCGGTTAGGCGGTGTGTCGCCATCGATCCGATGTCTTGCCAAGGTGTCGTGCGGGATCACGGGCGCCATGCCGTCCTGGCGTGACGGGGCGTAGGCCAGCGTCGCAGAATTGCCTTTGAGGGCCTTCAGGATCTTGGGTGCTGTCAGCAGCCGTGCTACGGCTCGTCTCTGCCTTAGGCGTAGTTCCGGTGCACTCTGCTGGATCATTTCGACCAGCTTGAGGCGCGCGGCGAGCCGATCCTCCTGAGTGCTGAACTCGAGTCCTTTATGCTTGGCCCAGGCCTTGAGTTGCTGATGATGCCAGAGCGAAATTCCAGCGCTGTATCTTTCGTCGGTGCAGGGCAAGGTCACGTAGCAGTTGCGACGCTGGTTCCAGACATGCACCTCGCCGAGATTCGCTGGATTGTATTTCACCTTCACTTGGGCGGTAGCGGAGCCCTTGCGCTGCCCCTGGATGGGCTGAAGGCTGATCAAGTCTTCTAGAAGCTCGCCGGTCGCGTGTTGATCGTGGAAGGTGAGGCCGAACATTTCCACCCCGGACCGGCTGAGCGTGCATGGAAACTTCATGGCCCCGGCCATGCGATCGAGTTGATGGTCGTCGCCAATGACGTCGATGCCATAGGCTTCCATGTCCTGACGCCAGAGATCCGCAGGCGGCCGTTTGATGCCGCTATGCTCTTCGATGTGATAGTAGGTGATCGCTTCCCAGATCAGGTCTTCGATCTCAGCGATCGTGAGTACCGCATCCTTGGTGGGGTCGTACCCCATCTCGCGTAGAAGCTCCGGTTTGAGCACTCCGCCAGGAGCCTTCTTATTGAGGATCTCGTTCAGGGTGCCAAAGAAGCGCTCGACGATGGCCTTGTAGGTGGGGGAAGCCACCGGCGCCCAGCGAACAGAGGTCCCGACGTCGGCCATGCCGTCTTCGAATGACTTGCCGCTGAACTCCCAACCGTTGTCGACGACTACCTCGTCAAATCGCCCAAAAATGCTTGAGAGTACGGGGAATTTCGGAGCTCTCGAACGCAGATGCAACTTGGGTTGGTTGGCCCTCTTGATGCATTCCAGCGCCTGGAAGAGCGAGGGCGGCTCGTAGCTGAGCACGAAGGCGACAACACACCGTGTCTTTACGTCAATGATGACGGTCAGCCATGGTCTGCCGACGGGGAGCATATATTCACCGTCGATGACGGCAATTTGGTCCAGAAGCGAATGGTCCATGCAGCCGATTTGAAGGAACCTGGCCGCACTCAGGCCCTTGCCGTTGGCCTTAAAGCGCCTCTTAGCTAGCTTCTCTCCGAACTTGGCGGCGTATGTCTCGTAGCACTCCAGTCGCCGGATATCTTGGCGCAGCGTCTCCATGCTCGGTCGCTCGAGGAGGGGCCAAGTGTGAGGGCTCTGTGTTCGCCACCGATTGATGCGCTCGACCCAGCAGGCCAGCCAGGCATAGACGTCCGCGATGCTCAACGGGGTTGACCAGTACTTGAGTACGGCTTTCTGAAGCAGCCAGAGCGTAACGGACGGGAGGCGCCGGCTTCGTGCGACCCGGCCGCTCATCGACAGCATTTGCCTTGACGTGCGCTCGCCAGGTGTTCCTCGCTCTTTGAGCCAGCGGCGAACGGTTCGAGGGTTCGGCTTGCCGAACTGAGCGGCTTTGTCGGGCTCTGCGGCCCAAAGGGCGCAGAGTGCGAGGTGCAGTGCTCGGTCGCCAAGCACATGGACCCCCATGCGATCCAATCCCTCGAGGACGAAGCGCCGCAAAGCGGCCTTTGGATCCAGTTCAGCGACCTGGTCGGGGGCGTACTCACGCTGTTGGGCTTGGCGGCGCGCTGAAGTGAGGTTTTCGAGCGTGGAAACCTGTCTCAGGCGCCCTTCGGCGAAGGCTTCGACAGCCCAGGCGCGATCGGGCATTCGCAGGCAGCCGTCCGCGGCGCGTATCTGCAGCGGTCCGCCGGTGCGCTCAACCAGGAACAAGAGAAGTCCATCGCCCAGGTCGCGCTGGAAGCGGATGTGCTGGTTGTCGACCATCCAGCGTTGCTCGGGCTTGAAGCGGATGGGAGCGATCATTGAGCTGCTCCTTCCCGCATATTCATGCTGTCGACGGCGGCGACGCGGCTATCCGCCGAGATGGGTCTATCCAGTTCGATGTCGAGCACGCGCCCGACCATCATCGCCATGGCGATGGATGTGCCGGCGCGGCTGTCGCCGAGCGCCCGTGCGACCTGAGCGAGAGAGGCTTCTCCATTCTCGCGTTGCAGGAGGTTAAGTGCCAAGTAGCAGTGTGAGGCGGCGTAGCTGACCATGCGCCGGGATTGGATCAGGTGGATGTTCTCGTGTCTTACTCGAGCGGCGACCGTGTTTTCAGGAACAACGATCCTGAATTGCCAGCCCAGTCGATGGCAGAACTCCCCGACAGCTTCAAGTTTGGTTGCGTAGTGTTCATCGGAAGTGTGTCGATAGTCGCCCTTGATTTCGATGACCTCAATGGCTCCATCCGATAGCAGTCTAGCGCAGTCGGCAATGTAGGTCCGAAGCTGGCCGCCAAGGATGAACTCCAGGCGGAACGGCTGGGCGCGGTAGTCCACCACGTAGGTGTCGACTTCGCTTTCATGGAAGAAGGAGAGCTCGTTCATGCTCTCGTGCGGCATGGCGCGTCGGGCCTTTCGGCTCGCATAGCTGCCCGTCACGAGGCGTCGGCGCCCTGTGATGATCGACCGGATGGGGCGGCCATCCGGTGTCATGACGATGCGGCCGAAAGGGCCTCCGCTTACCGAGCCATCAGGCTGCGCTATGCGTTCGATGGCCTCTGAAACCGTAGTTGGTGAATTGCTCAGATAGTTGGGCATCTGCCCCTCCTTGGTTGTGGTGGAAGGGGCGGAAAAAGGCCGCACGTCGCCGTGCAGTCCGGCAGGCGGACTGTTGACTCTGGGACGGTGCGGGGGGAGACTAGATTATCGACAGGTAATCGATATCGGGGTCTCCCCGAACAAGGGCTCCGCTGCCAGGCGGGGCCTTTTGTCGTTTCCGCCATGGAATTTCTGAGTCTCGGCGGCTCCTTTCTTGGCCGGGAGCGATGTCGCGCACTATGCGGACTCGTCGCGGCTCGATCATTCACCGAATTTTTGATTAATCAAGTCGCCCATCATGCTGATTCAGTAGATGTGGGGCACGTGCGTGTTGTTGTGGTGAGTGGCTGGTGGAATTTTTGTAATATGGAACATATTCCATATTTAAATGATTATATTTGTATTTGTGGATAAGGGTTTTGTATTTTGAGTTTTCGCGATTTGGCGACTTGTGTGGCTGCTGTGTTTTGCAAATTTTGTGAATTTTGGGCGCTATAAATTCAGATGTTTTCGCCGAACTCGTGTGTGGGGATCCCTGTTCGGACGTGTTTTGACTCATGTCTGAACTTTAAAGAGTCCGCTTCCTGACTGCCGCAAAGGCAAAAAAGGAAGCGGACTCAAGCTGCGACATCTAGTCTTCGGCTACAGCCCGGGTCGCAGCGCGGAGCGGTTCGACAATGGTCGAGAGCCAGGCTTCGGCGAGGCGCGCCTCGACCGCAGCGCGGGCGTCATCGGGCGCTGCGGTTTGGAAGAAGTCCTGCCAAATGACAGCCAGATCCTTCTTGTACCCGGGCACGCCAGTCCCATACCGCCCGGTGGACTCTGTCCAAAGGCCGGGCTGGTTCTGCAAAGTCAGTTTGAACGCGTCGCTGCCGATCGACAGGGTCTGGGTGAGGAAGTCTTGGCGCCACTTGGCTAGGCGGTCCCTAAGGCTGCTAATCACGGCTCGCACGTCAGGCAGATCGGCATATTCTTGCTCAGCGTCCTCGAGCGCGTGCTCTATGCGGCCGAAATGATCGCTGGAGCGAAGATTGGCGTCTTGGCGCACGCCTACGCCCAAGATGTGCAGCACCGAGAAGTTCTGCCAGTCGCCGCGCCTGGCCATGGAGGCTGCCACCGAGCTTTGGTGGCTAGCGGTCAGTTGATCGATCAGGTTCTGGTGGGCCGGGCGTCGGACGTTGGGCAGGACCTGGACACGCTCGATGAGTCGGTCGAAGGCATTCTCGATGCTCTTGCGCGCGCCGCGGGTTTTCACCAGGTCCACGTTGGCGACCATCTCGTTGACCGCGCGAACGCTTCGGTCCAGGCGGCCAACATAGACGCCGCGCATCAGGGAGATCTGGTCGCGCAGAGAGGCCCAGACGACCTCTGGGCGGTCCAGGTGGGCGTCATAGAAGCTGACGTTGATCTTGGGCAGGCCGGCGCCTGAAAGCGCCTGGCGAATTTCATCGCGACGGACGGCGCAACCGACCGCTCGAGACTCTGCCGGTTCGCCTTCGTTCGAGACCTGTAGCGGCTCGTCGCCGCGCGGTAGCACCAACATGGCGACGCGCTGGCGCTCGGCCGCGTCTGAGCCGGCCTCTTCGTTTTCCCGCAACACGCGCTGGACGGTCGCGTTCGGCGCGTCAGGGAACTTCGTGCACAAGACCACCAGGGTCCGCACGTCGTCGATGTAGCCGCGCAGATCCGGCCGCTGGGTGATCGTTTCCACACCCTTGGTGTCGACGATGCTGAGATCACCGGCTGCTTTGAGGCTGTCGGACGGCACCAGCACCGTTATCCGGCGAGGAACGGAGAACCTTGGGTCCTGGCCGCTATTGATCTTTGCGATCGTGCGCGAGAGCCATTGCAGACCGTCTTCGCTGTCTTCCGAAAGCGCCAGGGACGTCTCCCGCCGCGATGGGAGGTCCATCGCGGCGATGATCTTGTCGGTCAAAGTGGCGGGTTCTTCGCCACCGGCCAGGGCGATGGCGATGGAATCTTGGGTTTCGAAGTCGTCGCCAACCATGACCTTGGGCGCCCGGAAGCCCGAGAGGTTGCGCAGGACCCTGGCGATTTCCGCCGGCACAGCCGACTGGCCGCCCGCGACACCCTGGACCAGATCCTGAACAAGATCCCGGATCGCGTCTTCAGCGAGAGGTTCAACCGCGACGCCAAAGGCTGGAGCGGTCTTGATGACCGTCTCGCAAACGGTGATGCGGCCGGAGCCGACGGGGAACACCGACCTTAGCTGGCCCTTGGCGTCAGGCGAGACCAGGCGGGCGGCGTGAGCCAGCGCGGTGGTTTTACCCACCCCGATATCGCCGACCCAGGCGATGACGTGGTCGAGCCGCTCCAGATAACGCAGCACGAAAGACAGGTCATCGCGCAGGGCGGTGATCGTCGGCGCTAGGATCGGGTGGTTTTGCGGGGATTGCTCGAAGGCCTCCAGCGTCTGCAGCGTCTCCTCGACGCGCCAGAGATGTTCGCGATCGGGATGAAGGAACGACGGAGGGTCAAGCTTGACCCAGCTGCGCCCGTAGAACTCCAACACTTCCTCGGCGACGGGCGAGGCAAGCGCCTGCAGGTAGCGCACGGCGAACGTAGGATCGACCGCGCCGCCCTTCTCCAGGCGGGAGACAAACGTCCCGTTGGTGTCGAGGGTCTTGGCAAGGGCGCTTTGCTTGACGCCGGCCTGCTCGCGCGCGTGTCGGAGAACGTCGCCTGGGATGGAAAATCGCATGATAGGGCACTCCGCCTGCGAAACTTGCAGACATGATGCGACCTGGATTTGAAATCTGCAAGATTGTTCGTGCGTAGCTAGTGAAATTTTCATCGTTTCAGCTTCTGGATGACAAAAATTTCTAAGCGATCTCCCCGTTCTGAAATACCATCCATCGCCACTTCACAACGTCGCGTCCCAGGACGTCGACGCTCTCTCCGTGATCGATCAGCGTCAGGCCGGCGCTAGAAGCGGCGGTTTTGAGAGCCGAGGCGGTGTGAGCGTGAAAGATTTGCTTGGGATCGGTCGGCGTAGGGGCGCGGACGGATATTGCCACTTTGCCGGTGGCTGCGGTGATCGCGCCAAGGGCTGAGAAACAGCCTCCAAGCGCCGAGGCTGGCAGGTGCATGAGCACCGCCGAGCAAAGCACAAAGTCGAAGATCCGCTTCTCGGACCGCAGCAGAGCTAAGGTTGGAAGTGCATCATCGATCCAGCGCACTTCAGCCGGCGCGTGGCTGGACATGGCCCAATCTCGCATGCCGCTCGAAGGTTCGGCTGCCGTGACCTGATAGCCAAGCGCCGCCATTGCATAGGCGTCACGCCCGCTCCCAGCTCCGATATCGGCAATGGCTGCGCCCGTCTGTGGAAGATGGCGCAGTAAGCCGCGATGCACATCTTCGAAGCGTGCGCTGGCGTAGCGTTCGCCAAATTGGTCGGCCCGAGGATCGTAGAAGGCGGCGCTAGCAATCATTTGACCTGGGCCAAACTTGGGTTCGGCGCAGGCGCAGGCACCGGTGCTGAGCCGACGACGCGCGCGGGCGCGGTCGGAGCCGCCTGTGGCGGCTGACTTGCAGTCTTTAGCGCCTTAGCCGCATTAGCGGCCTTCAAGAAGTGTGTGCTCGGCGCGAAGCCGGCGACAAAGGCGCCGGCCCCCGCGACGAAAAACACCCCGCAAAACAGCCATAGAATGATCCGGTCCGCCTGGGGCGCGGGCCGACCTTCGTATTCACGAATGCCGGCGAGCAACTCGCCCATGACATCACGCAGGCGCCAGAGCGCGGCGATCATGACGAAGTTGGCGGCGGCGGCAAACCAGAGCATGCAGCTTTGGACGATCGGATCGACTTCGAGCGTGGCGACCGAAAACCATAGACCCCCATTCAGGGTCATCATGATCAACGGGATCTGCCAGAAGAAGGTGTTGAGCGATCGAAACTCGTTGCTTCGCTGCTCGTAGATAAGGTCCTCTTTGGCGGCCACCTGCGGCTTCCGATCGTTTGAGTCGGTCTGCATGGCCTTGAGTCTCTCCCGGTTAGGAGCAGCGATCAATGGCGGACCTGTCGAGCACGTCGCCGGCGGACCTGGCGCCCTTGCGAAATCCGCCTTGGACGCTCGACGAGATGATCTTGCTGCTGGATCTCTATCGTCGGGCTCCGCAGGCCGACAAGAGCCATGAGGCGGTCGTGATGCTGTCGCGCCAACTGAACGCCATGGCCGAGTTCCGGGGGCTCGCTCGCTCGCCGACCTACCGCAATCCGGTTGGTGTGGCGATGAAGCTGCGAAACCTGGGACAGCAAGATCCTGAATTCCTGAAAAGCGGACGTGCGGGATTACGCAACGCCGGCCAGCTGAATGCTGAGGTGTGGACCCGCTACGCCGATCGCCCTGATGATCTCGCCGGAGAAGTGGCGCGCATCCTGGCCGGGATGCCGATGCCCGGAGTCTTTGCGCCCAATCCTCGCAGCTCTCGGGGACCTGCGCCGTCGTTTGGCGGCTACGCGGCCAACCGGGAGGACGGTGAGACCATCGTCTATCTTCTTGAGTGGAATGCGCCGATCAGCGCGCTCTTCCCCGGCCGGCCGGTGCCCGTCGGCCATGTGGTCGCCAAGATTGGCCGGTCCTCAGATACGCGGCGACGTATCGCCGAGCTGAGCGCGGGGTATCCGCCCACGAGCGCGCTGTCGTGGTCGGTGATCGCCGAGTATCCCCATCCGGGCGCACAGGCGGCTCACGATGCGGAGCGCGCGCTCCTGGACCACGCCGACGCTCAAGGATGGTCGATCGGTGGCGAGTTCGTCATCGCGCCTTTGGCGGCGCTTAAAGAAGCGGCGCGGGCGCTGGCGCGCTAGATCGAGCAGACCAGGCAGCCATCGCGAAGGTGCGGGTCGTCCTCTGGCTCAAGGCCGCCTAGGGTTTCTGCGAGCGAGATGTTCTTGCGCGCTTTGCGGCGGCGGGCCTCAGCCGTTTCCCAGTTGTCCTTGATGGCCTGAACACGTTCGGGCTTGGCCAGTTCGCGGAGGGGCTCGTTCTTGCACCAGTAGAACTGCTCGCCGTGCAGGACGGCCTTTTCCTCGTATTCCATGGCGAGAGCGAAGTACTTCGGGTGCTTTTCCAGCAGCCGAACCCACTCGATTTTCTGCTGGTAGAAACAGAAATAGCAGCCCGAGCGCGAGCGCCCCCAATCCATGTAGGGCGGTAGGCCCAAGCCGGAATCTTCCAGGATCCGGATGATGTCGGCGCGGACCAGGCCGTCGTCTTGGAAGGGGTAGACCGCCAGGATGTTTGGCTTGGTGCTGATGTAGCCAGTGCGGTTCTCATCGGCGCGCAGGCCGACGTAGTTGATCACCGGACCGTCGCCGACATAGGCCTCGAAGGGCTTGAGCTTCAGCATCTTGGTGCACCAGCGGCGGTGGTTCGACGGCAACATGCCGCGATAGACCTTCAGCCAGTGATCAAACGAGTCCTCAGGCGTGGTGCGAACGATCGGCTTGCCCAGAATGGCCTCAAGCCGATGGATGTAGTCGTAGGTCTCTTCCAGCTCCTTATCGGTGTCGTGGAAGATGTATTCGATCTGCGGGATGCGATCGCGCAGATAGATCGCCAAGGCCGCGCTATCCTTGCCGCCCGACAAGCTAAGGATATGACGGGGCTCTTGGCCCATCGCCGACGAGGCGTGGGTGTAGGTCGTTACCGGCTGGCTCATGCGCTCTTAGCTCCCGAACGCAAATCAGTCGGCGTGGTGAGCTGATCGTCCGTACTGGTCACGGACAACTCATCCCACAGCAACTTGGTGAGGAATTGCAGGCGCTCATCCTTGCCGTTGGGCAGGAACTTGCGAACTTCCTCGAACACGGCCTGTTGCTTGGGGTCAAGCTGACTGTCGGTGATCACCTGAACACGGTCGATGCCGTTTGCACGGGTGAGGTTGATGCGCAGAGCGTCCTCGCCGCGTTGATCACCCTTCTTGTCGAAGGCCGTGAATTCTACCCGGTGGAACAGCTCGCCAAGGCTCGCCAGTTCCAGCAGGCAGCGTTCCTCATCGCCGGCGCTCCAGCGCGCGGGCGGCTTGGAGATGATGAAGCTCGCAAGGGCCTCGGCCCAGGACTCATCTGACGTGCCAGGGTCGCGAAGGCGATTGGCGAAGGTTCGGAGGCGCGGCAGCTTGGCGGCCAGGCCCACGCGCGCGGCGCGCGAAGCCAAGGTCCCGCGGTCAAACTGAGGTGCGTCGGGCGACACGACCTCGGCGACGGTGTCGATGAAGCGCTTAAGCAGGCGTGGATAGTCAGCTCGTAGCTCTTCCATCGCCTCTTGGAGGCGTTCCAGGAACTGAGTGACGCGCTCCGGGGAGCTGGTCTGCTCCGTGGTGAACGGCTCTAGGCCGCAGGCCACCGGTAGCGCTTGGAAAAGCATGGTGGAGGGCTCTGTGGCCGTGAGAAGGGTGTCGCGAACCTTGGCGACGAACGGCTGCAGGCTTCCGGCCTTGCGCGTGTATTCGGGGAGCTGAGCGGCGAATTTGCACAGCTCGCGAACCACATCCAGGATCTGGGGCGTCTTGACCTTGTCAGGATGGGTGAAGGCGACAGCCAGCCGGCTAAAGACCTCAGCCCGCACGCCCTCCAGGCGGCAATGCTGCAGGTCGAAGCTGGCCGGCGCCTTGATCAGGCGGACGAAGTCCTGACCGTTGAATGAGGCGCGGAAGGTGCCGTCTTCGTAGATGGCCAGTTCGTGTTGGCGAACCTTCACGACCAGCGCCAACAGGATGGGCGCCAGCCCAGCCCGAACGCCATATCGGCCGCCGGCGATCTTTTCGAAGATCTTGGTGACGGGCACGCGTTCGCCCAGGCTCGTTTCGAGCATGTTGATGATCTCGTTGATCACCGGCGTGAGCCGCAGCTCGTCCTGCGCAGGGTCTGGCAAGGAAAGCACGAAGCGATCGTCACCGCCTTGCTCGTGCAACTTCCCCTTCTTGATCACCGACAGGTACATCGATTTTTCCGGCGGCGCGCGGTCCTGATCGATGCCGAAGAACGGCGCTTCAGGCGTGTTGAACATGCCCTCGATGAGCCGCATCCGAGCGGCCGCGGCAGGGCTGCTCAGGGTGTTGCGGTTAAGCAGTTCATTGGCGACGCGCGGCGCGTCGCGGAAAAGATTATCGCACAGGTTCGAGATGGCGGTGGATAGGCCTTGCGGCGTCGCAAGGGTCTCACCTTGATGGAGCCAGGTAATCGAACTCTGACCGCGCTGGCGCAGAGCCGATCCAACGCCCAGTCGGCGAACTAGGGCTCGGCGCGCGGCGGCCAACTGACGATCGACCTCGGCGCGTGCGTAGGTGTCGTGATTGAGCTCTGGAGTATGATCGGAGACCCATTGCCAGCGCTTGAGGTCATGAAGTTCGCTCGCCAAGCCCAAAAGAGGCTGAGCCACACCGACGACTAGGCTTTCACGACCTGTCAGCGCATCCGATTTGGCCGCGACCAGCGCCTGGGCGCGGTCGGCCTCGGTGTCGGCCAAGGCGATGAGCACCAGGCCATCGGCTTCGGTCGGCTTGGCGGCGACGCGTTCAAGCTGATCAAAGGCGGCGTACCGGACCTCGAAGAACCGCATTGTGCCGCGTTCGACATAGTGCCGGCGGGCGAGAAGCGGTTCGCGTTCCAGGAAGGGCTCAAGATGGGGGGCCACAGTCTCAAGCCGGCCGATCACGCGATCAGCAGTGGAGACCACCTCCAGGAGGTTGAGGCTTGAATTGGGCCATAGACGATAGCCGCCTGCGGCGCCACGCCGGAAGAGCAGGCCGCGATCGATGAGGGTCGTCAAAGCCGCTTCGACGTCGCGTTTCGCGCTTGGCGACAGGCAGGCCAGGATCGCCTGGTCAGTCGCTGTCAGATCTTCGGCGTCGAGAAGATTGAGGATGGAGACGGTCTTTAGAACCCGCAACTCCAAGGAGGAGAGATCTTGTGCGGTGTCGACCGTGGCGGCGATCCGGACCCAGTAGGAGACGAAGCTGCCGCCGCTAAGATGGTGACCAAAGACAGTGCGGACATAGTCGTAGAACTCGGCTAGGCCGTACCAAGTCTTGTCGCTGGCCGGTTGGGCGGCAAAGGCCTGAAGCGCAAACGGTTCGGAGGATAGCAAGAAGCCGAACAGCGAGCGTTCGTGCTGACCGTAGCGCGCAAAAAAGCGAACGAGTGGCGGCAGGAGGGTTGGGTGAATGGGGTAGAGCGCCGCCGTCTGCAAAGAAGTGGCGACCGTCGTTGCTCCACTCAGCCAGCCCATTGTCGCCGTGGCCTTGGCGGTCGTCTGTGCCGCGGCGTTGACTGCAGAGGGCAATTCGCCCGTACGAACACCCAGCGCGCCCGCCACGAGGGCAGCGGTATGCGCCAGAGGCTGATCGAAGACGATCTCCTCGAAGCGACCGGCGACCTTGTCCCATTCCTGGCGAACCATGGTGGGGAGGCGTTCGGTGTAAGCTTGGAAGCCCTGGTGTAGTAGGCCTAGGAAGAGGAACGGCTTGGAGCTGCTACGGGCGGCCATTTCCGCAAGCCGCTGAAGGACAAACACGTCTTCAACGCCGGCGCCTTGCGCAGCGTATTCCAAAAGCTTGCCCATCTCATCGACGATCAAGAGAACGCCGGCCTCTTGGCTGGCGGCCTCGTCGCGGATGTTGTTCAGCAAAGCTTCCAGCGCGATCGGATCGCCTGAGTGCTGTACAGCTTCGGCTTGCTCGATCAGGCGGGTGAGGGCTTGAGGGGCTTTCCCCTTGGCGGGCAGGCGCCGGCGAAGGCACTCGCTCAAGCCCCGGGCAATCGAACCGACGATACCTTCGCGCGCACCGGTGACGAGCACCGGCCAGAACTTGCCTGCCTGATGGTCCAGGGGCCAGTTCATCGCGTCAGCGATTTCGGTGACTTTAGGGTTCTGCGGCGAGGCGAGGAGATTGGCGAGAACGAGGGCGAAGGACGACTTGCCCACGCCGTAGTCGCCGGTCACGCGCCAGGCGCGGCGACCCGAGCCTTCGCCCAGGCCGGCGGCCAGGCGCTTGAAAGCTTCGGTCATCACCGGCGTGACGATGTAGTTGTCCAGCGCCGTCGGATCGAAGAAGTCGCGCTCGAGCTGCACCGACCGCAAGAAGCGGGAGGGAATATGGAAAAGGTTGGCGATCGGTGTCGCCGCCGAGGCCTTAGCCATCGTGATCGTCTCGCTCGTATACCTGCGCCAGAGTCAACTTTGGCGGGCGCTCATTGCGGGTCAACATCCCTTGCACCGCCGACGCTTGGAAACTGTACGGTGCTTCGCGGCCATCGCCGCGTCTTTCTTCCAAACGGGCGCGCACATCGTCCTCGGTAAGTTTGAAGACTTGGCCCGGGCTTGAAGGAGCCGATGCCACCGTGCGGAAGGGCAGGGTACTTTCCTGCGGGCTGAAGCGATCCCAGTAGTCCATGATGCAGTAGTCAAAGAGGGCGTCGGTGATCTCAGGCTTCTCCTCGCGACGGAAGGCGAAGATCGGCTCTTTCGTCCGCTCATCAATCTGACGCATGCCCATGGTCGTCACGAAGTTCAGATCAACCAGAGGACCGTCCAGAGAGTCTTCGATGCCCACGCCCACGCCGCTCCGGGTGGGCAGATAGGTGTGCATGAAGACGTCCAGGTGCTGGCCCAGAGTTACGTCAGAGTGCGAGGCGCCGAGCTTCTCCGACTCCCGCTTGAAGGCCTTCATGGCCTCAGAGCGGGTGAACTCAGGGAATGGCCAGCGCCCAATTAGGAATTCCCAGGCGAACAGCGGCGCCTGGTGGTGCGAGGCCAACTTCCAGTGCAAGAGCCACTGGGTTTTCGGATCCTCGATGAACGGATCAACGCCGTCTTCTGCGAAGAGATCGTCACCGAACTGGGTGATCGCCATGGTCCGGGTGCGACCGACCGGCGTGGCCATTCCCACAGCCTCGACCCAGAACTTCAACGATCGAACCATGTTCTTGCCCAGCCCAAGCTGCAGCATGGCGTTTTCGTCCTCGTGGAAGAGGTCGGGGTCCTCCTTCAGCTTGAGGTACGCCTTGGGCAGCCAAGCGTAGCGACATGCGAAGCTTTCGTGGCCCGAGAAACGCGGCTGTTTGCCGACGGGGGGCTCAACGATCGACTGGTTCATCCAAACGCCTGCATGCTGTGCTTGACCATGCCGACGGCAACTTCCAGCGCCGCGGCCGCACGATCGACTTCATCTTCCGTGGTGAAACGGCCCACGCTCATACGCAGTGCGCCCTGCTGCCGCCAGTCGGCAATGTCCATGGCGCGAAGAACGTGAGACGGGGCGTCAGCACCCGAGGCGCAAGCCGCACCTGTGGATAAGGCGACGGCGTGGCGGACGTTGGCGACGACGGCGTCGTTGGGCACGCCAGGGATCGATACGTGCAAGTTGCCAGCTAAGCGGTTAG
This sequence comes from Caulobacter endophyticus, assembly GCF_003116815.1. Lineage (GTDB taxonomy): Bacteria > Pseudomonadota > Alphaproteobacteria > Caulobacterales > Caulobacteraceae > Caulobacter > Caulobacter endophyticus. The sequence goes on along the minus strand of NZ_QDKQ01000034.1, from coordinate 206,903 downwards.
CGATATCGCCGTTCACGACCAAGCCTGGGATGGTCGCGAGTAGACGCTCTTGGAGGCGGTCGCGTAGAGCCGCGATACGCACTCCATCGGATGCCATTTCAGCCTTAGCGATCTTGCTGGCCTCACCCATGCCCACGATGCCTGGGACATTGGGCGTCGATTCGTGAACATCGAAGCCAGGGGGTAACGGATCGGTCGATACCGCCGGCGAGACCAGGGCGCCGACGCCCTTGGGGCCGTAGATCTTGTGAGCGCTGAGTACCATGTACTCCACCCCCCAATCGTCGACTTGGAGGGGGATTTTCCCCGCTGCCTGAGTGGCATCGACCAGCAGATCGGTTCCCGCGCCGCGGGCCAGGTCAGCGATCGCCGCTACGGGCTGCAAAGTGCCGACTTCGTTGTTGGCTGCCATGACGCACAGCAAATCAACCTCACGCGCCAACGTGCGTGCCACGATCTCGAGGGAGATGCGCGCGTGTTCATTGACCGGCAGCCAAGTCACCGTCATCGCCCCAGCTCGCTCACCCATTTCCAGCGCCTCGATGAGTGCAGGATGTTCGACCGCGGATGAGGCGACCCGAAGCGGGCGTCCAGGGACGCGTGCAGCCGCGTAAGCTAGCGCGAAGCGCAAAGCCTCTGATGCGCCAGAGGTAAAGCGAACATGGTCACTCTCTCCGCCGACCAGCCGTGAAACGTGCTGAGCAGCGATGTCGATCGCTCGGGCTGCGTCGTGGCCGAAGGAGTGATCGACGGAGTTGGGATTGCCGAAGCCTACCGTCATCGAACCGACAATCGCATTCACGACCCGAGGGTCCACCGGCGTAGTCGCATGATGATCGAGATAGACGGGCAGGTTCATTGTCGTCCAACACCAGCAAACAGTCGCGCCTCAGCGTCACCTTTGACGCTCCGAGCGAGTTGCGATCGGGTGCTCATCCTACCTTCGACATGCTGACACGGACGAGCGGCTTTTTGCGAACACCGCTCGCTGGAGGCTACGTTGCGTCGCTATAGCCGGTGCTCACGGGCGTTCCTTCTTCGCCTTTCCAACTTTCGCCGCAGCCACGCGCTCAACCTTTGCCGGCTTGAGTGGCTCATCTTCGCGGCTCTGGTCTGCGTGACGTTCTGATACTTCGGCTTCAGTAGAGAGGGCGTCTTCGGTGGCGGACGTTTCCGCGGAACCGTCCGCAGTCTCTTCGCCGACCACCAGCATGACTGCCTGCGGGTTCGGGAACGTCCACCCGCCTGCCGTGGCCAGATATATGCTACCGCGTAGGCGAGCGCTTTGGCCTACTGCGGGCAACGGGTGGTCACCAAGCAGGCCCGTCCATACATCAGAACCACGGATCTGATTCTCGAGCGCCTCGACCTTAGAAGCAGAATCACGCTTTGCCTTGCGTTCCTTATCGTCATTAGTAGGCATCGTTTCGAGTTTTACGGCCAGGTCGTCTCTAACTTCGCCGCAGGCATGCTTAAGTTTCGACACAAGAGACGGGGTTAGTCGTACCTTCGACTGCCTCTTAAAATGTGCAATTACGAGATCGTCTGTGTTTAGGTCTTCCGTGACTACTTCGTCGGCGCGCCGATAATGTATTTTGCTCTTTGCGTGCCGTGCGACTGGAGGCATGACCGGGGGGCCCACGCGCATGAGGTGGCTGCCCAATTCATGTTGCAGCTTAAGGGAATAGATCGGCCTCAGTCGGTCGCGCTTCGAAACATCAAAGTTCAGAGAATTCAAGAATTCCTGAAGATCGCCCAAGCGAACTGTTTGAAATGTATTGAAACGCCAATCTATTCTGTAGACTTCAGTGTCGTGCAGCATGCCTTCGGTCGACGAGTTGACTTCGTCCCCAATCTCACTCGTTACGGAGTTCGGGTCACCAAAAACGAGAATGACGCCGAGGTTTAGATCAGGCTGCCTCTTCTCATGAGTAGAAAAGGCTAGGTCGCAATCGGGGCTTAGCACGACGACTGCCCGAGACTTGTCGTCTGTGAGAAATACGTCTCCAAGTTGAACAAATGGCACATTTGCAAGTTCTGAGCCAGGCTCAGCGCGTGGATGACCGCTGAGTGGGCCCAGATTCCTGGCGAAAAGCGCGTCGTGATAGAGGGCGGCAACTGCAGTTGATGGCTCTGACGGACTCAGCGGCCCGTCCTCGAATTCCATTGCATCAACTAGGCGCTGCTTCTCTCTCAACTCGCCTTCAAAGGCGATCGTAGACAAGTGAGATGATAGAAGCCATGACAGGTAGTCCCCAAGCGGGTGTCCATCCGCATGTAGAGCAATCCGTTGTATGTAGGCGAAGTCACCAATATCGAGATCGTCGATCGTGGCGGAAAGTGTCTCAGCAGCATCTCGGGCGCTTTTCTTCACTGCTGAAATGTAGTCGCCGAGGGTGGATGAGTGCTGCATTCCGCGAGCCAGCATCTCAAGGTGGGCTTTGACCTTCCAATCCTCGTCCAGGTCGCGTTTGGCAACGAACGCAAAGGAAGCGGCGTCGATGCTCGCGGTCTTCCGAAACTGTGAGCGCATAGCCCTTACGCCCTCAAATGTGGACATAAGCACGATTTGCTGACGTTGCCCTTCTTTGCGAAGGCCTTGGACGTTCGTCGCGATCTGCTCCGCTCGCGTCCCGTCGGTCTCCATATCGTCTAAATAGTAGTCAATGAAAACGACGTCGAACCTCGCAATGTCGGCAAGATCGTCATCCGGCCCTAACTCCTTAACTTCACAGCCATCGGTGTTTCGTATCGAATCCGCGATCTGGCGCATCATCTGGCGTCGGTCGATCATTCGGACGGTGCTAGCCGACACGTCGCTGATCTTCGCATAGGCTAGGCCGTGGCCAAGGGCGGGATTTGTGAGGGCGTCAATTGCGTCGTCTGGGGCAGCGCCAACCGCGCTGGCGTCCATTCCTCGCATCGCGAGATCCTCGAGCACATCGGCGTCTTTGAGAAGAGCGCGGACGGCTTCCCGTTCAGATTCAGGGATCAGGTCAAAACGCATCGGCTGCAGTCCGTCGTCGATCATTGCGATCGCGCCAAACTTCGGCTTCGGAGCAACGGCGACTTGCTCAGGAGTGCTCATTGGGTCCAAGTTCCAGAATAACTGAGTGAATATAGCCATCTTCGTCAGCATCGCCCAAGGTCAGGCTAGCGCCATGGTAGGCTGCGAGTTCTCTTGATATGTATAGACCTAGGCCGCGGCCCTGCTTTTGCTTCTTAGTTGTGAAAAACGGCTGGAAGACTATTTCTCGCCGATCTTCGGGTATGCCTGGTCCATCATCGATAACCGAGATGCGGCCTTCTGCGGGTTCGACCAGCACGGTTATTGTGCCAATGGGTTCGTCGCCCCCAGGCACAGAACCACCTCGATCGTATTTATTTTGCTGCTTGACCCAATATACCGAGTTTGAGAGCAAGTTCTCGATAATCTGCACAAACATGCCCTTGACGGCTCGAATTTGCCGCCTTGCTCCGTTTGGTCTTGAGATTGTTTCAAACGCAATGTTCGATCGGGAATTTTGAGAGGAGAAGCTCTCAACAATATCCCTGGTCCACTCGACGATTTCAAAATCCTCTTTTGTCTGTCGAGCATTTGTTGAAAGGGGATCGAGAACCTTTAGGCGCTTCTGCAGCGTCCTAAGCTGTGCGTCGAGAACGCGAAGTTGAGTGTTCGTCGATTTGGGGTCTCGGGATGCACGCGCGCTAGCAATCGTCCTCAAGCCGCCGGCCGTTGCTCGATAGAGTTCGTGGGCAAGGATTTCGATCAGTAACCCGACGCTCGCGAGGTGCATTACGCGATTGCGTTCCTGCTCTTGAGCCTTCGCTGCTGCTTCGACTTCAGACGCTGCCTCGCGAAGTGTGCCGATAGCATTGCGTAGGCGGCTGGAAAGCTTCTTGCCCTCAGATGTAGCGCCCAGCAGCGATAGGAGGGCGGGCATGATCTCTTCGAGGCGCGCGTCCTCCTGGCGGAACCGCTCAAGAGTGTCGGCGGCCTCAACCCGATTTGCCCTTGCGAACTCTTCGTCGACCTCAACTACGAAGCCTCGGAAAAATTCCATGATCGCGGAAAGTATCGCAACGAAAGCGTCCTTTTCCGACGTGTCCTTAAGGCCCTCGCGATTTGACTGATCTACGAGGTATTTGTTTTCGCTCTTGGATATAAGGGCGCGGCCTACAATTTGACCACGATTTAACTTAAATCCACTGGTGGAGAAGGCATCTTGATCGAGGCTCAGCCAGTCATCCTTTGGTCCCCCGTATGGATTGACTCGATAGCCATCGCGATAAAGCGCGACGCCGCCCGCCCAGCTGGCGAGGAGTCTGCGAACTGCCGCCAGGTCACCAATGCCGTCGATCTTCTTAAGAACGCGTCGATTGAACCAATAGACTTCCAGAGTGAAGGGGCCCATCCGTCGGAGGGTTTCACCTGAAGCATCCCCGGCGAACGAGGCAATTTCTACGCCTCTGAAGTTAAAAGGCCTGCGGCGGTTTCTTAGTCTATAGTTCATAGACCCGGACAGGGTGGGGTGGCCTTCTTCGTCGAAGGTGAGCTCGGCGTTAAATACGCCGTGAGCATGGTCTAATATAAATGTTGCGAACGGCGGGATTTCCACCGCGATGCCATTAAAGGCCAATTTTAGCGGCAGTGATCGGTGGCTAAATGGGTCAACCAGCTTTGAAAAATGATCGCGTGCAAGGGCCTCTAGTTTATCGTGAGTCCACGCGGAGGTTAGGGAGGCAATCCTAATAAGCGTGCCTTGGCGATCTGACGATTTATCAGCGCCTTCCTCTGGCTCGATATCAATTGAAGAGATATCATTGTCGGCTGCATCTGCGAATTTGTTCCAGTCAATTTCCAGAACATTCCAATGATGGTCATCTGCAGTGGCAGTCACTACTTGGAGGTAGTCGCCGAGACGCATTGCAGAAAGCCTGCCCAGGCCCTTTTCGCCAAGAATTACCCTTTCTTCATCGGCTTGGCCGGCCGCAAGAAGGCGCTCGCGCTCTCGCGCGCGGTTGCCGGTACCGATCGTCAGGTAAACCTCTTCCAGGGTATCGGCGCTCATCCCGTCGCCGTCGTCGTCGATCTCAATTTTGTTTGCTTCGCGGAATGCCGCGACGAAATCTCGTTTTGTGTCTGCACCACGGAGCTGTTCGATCAGTTCGTCGGCTTGAGGTGCCTCTACATCAACGGCGGAGAGAGCTAGGTCTCGCAAATGCCTCCAGGTTCGTGAGCCCGGTGCGCCAGCGATGATTCCGCGCTCGTTCGGTTCACGCCGTTCGCCTAGCTCGCGCAAGATCTCATCATACACCTCGAATGGGAGGCGGCTGATAACGTCAACCCGGACTTCGGGAGACCTAGCGTCGAGTGCGTTCTTGATTAGTTCATAGAAAGCTACGCCGTCAGAACTGATAAGGTCGGACCCGAGGTGGAGGATTGTGCGAGCGGTAACGCGAAACCTCATGCCTGGTCACCCGACGCGAAATAGCTGTCCGCCGACCAGCCAGACTGGCCAGGCGTTGCTACCGTTAAACTGCTGAACGTATCCCCCATCGGAACGCGAGCATGCCTGCGCTGAAGCTCTGGGTCGAGTCTTTGAGAAGGCGAATGCAACCAGAACAACATCATCGCCTCTTTCGGTCTCCTAACTAGCCTCGCCGAGGAACCCTGCGCAATCACCGCATTTGTCACGACAACGCTTAAAGTCGCGGTAGCGCTCGTATGCCACGGTGTCGAGAGGGTTGCCGTAGTCATTCGACTACGACTGCAACTGAGTGTCCGGGAACCGGAGGTGCGCCAACGTCGGCTGTTGGCGCGTAGCGGGCGTCAGGATGGCTGAGCCGGGGCAATACGGCGTCAACAAATGAAAAGCCCGGCGTTGCCGCCGGGCCTTGTCACCCCTTGCGGGGCAAGGACCATGGTCCCGCGGCCAGTGGCCGTAGAAAACGTATGCCTTCAAAATTTGTCAGCTTCAAGCTTTCCGAGTTTCCAGACCTTGTGGGCTCATGGAAGCTCTCAAGGCGGCTACGCCCACCTAAATGCGATTGAGTCGCATTTTTGACAGTCTTAGCTTGGAATCGGGACAGTTCTAACTTGTGCCGACAACGACAAAGCCGCATGGCGGCCCGGGAGGGACTCGAACCCCCGACCTTCGCTTTAGGAAGACGGCGGTCTAGCCCAGCAAAGCCCTTACCCATAAAGGCTTTGCTGGATCGGCGGCTCCGAAGTCCGGGACTATTCCGGGACTGTCGACCATGCGCTAGGATTTCCAAGGCAACGAGCGGATGGAGGGGGCCTTGCTTCTCAGCGAGTTTATTGAGGCGACGGTGTACGAGATCGCCTTGGGTGTGGATCGGGCGCGAGTGAGGGCCAGGAACTACGCTGCGGTCAACCCAAATGACATAGATAAGAAGAACGTCCTGGAGCGGAACGAGATCAACTTCGACGTCTCGATTGTCGTGAGCGAGAATGGCGAGACCCGCAAGCGCGGCGACGCCAAAATCGGCGGGGAGTTGAAAGTCGCTTCTGTCCTGAAGGTGTCGCTCGGCGGGTCCGCAGGGATAGAGGACGTGGCCGCCAGCAAGTCGGAACATACACACCGCGTGTCGTTCAAGGTCCCGATTTATCTCAACGCCAACTACCGGGGCAACGCTACAGTCGAAGCTGAAGCTCGGGCCATGGGCATGTTGGACTGAGCGACGAGCGTCAGCGGGCCTTGCGGCGGGCGTGCGCGCTGCCCGGCGCAGCTTTGGTCAGCCCGTCGTCTTCCAGCGCGGCGCGCAGGTCGCTCTCCAGGGCGTGGGCGTATCGCAGCGTCGACTTGATGTCGGCGTGGCCTAGCAGCTGCTGGGTGAGCTTCAGGTTTCCCGTCTTGCCGAGCATGACGGTGCCGGCGTGGTGGCGGGCGCCGTGGATCAAGCGCGGCATCTTCAGGCCGGCCCGCTTGGCGCCGTTCTTGAGCCGCTGGGCGAGGCCGTAGTACGTGATGGGGTCGCCGGGCTTCTTGGCCTTGTAGCGCCCACGGGCCGGCTGGGCCTCTTCCTCGTACCAGATGCTTTCCAGGCCCAGCGCCTGGGCGCGGCTGACGCGGGCGGCGATCTCGCGGGCGTCGTCCTCACGCAGGGGCAGCAGCATGACGCCGCGCTTGCGCTTGTTGATGGCGAGGCGCGGGCCGAACTCCTCATCGGCGGGCAGGTAGGCCTCGGGCGGGAAGAACAGTTCGTTGAGACGCAGGCCGTAACGGATGAGCATCTTCAACGGGAAGCGGCAGGCGACATCGCAGCCGGCCGACCAGGCCGCGCGCTGCTTGGCCGTGTAGAGCCGGATCTCCGGTTCGGGCTCTTTCAGGGTCAGCACCTTCCAGTCGATCGCGGGCATGGGCTTCACCTCCCACACCACCTCTGCCCGCCGCAGGATCCGGCGCAGGGTGACGATGATGTCGGCGTTCACCGTGGCGTTGGAGATCGGATAGCGCTTGGCCGGGGCGCCGGGGCGGTCCTTGCCCTTGGCGTAGGTCTCGCCACGGCGCTTCTCGATCGCGCGGGCGATTGTGCGCGTGGTGATCTCGACGAGGCGGGTTTCCTTGCCGATGAGCCGTAGCAGGATCTCGATCCGTCGCTCAGCGTCCTCGGCTGTGCCGAGGTGTTGGCCGACTTCGGCCCACCACTGGCCGGCGCCCTGGTCGAGGGTCATGCCGGCCTGGGTGTCGTGCAGGCCCAGGGCTACGTCGTTGCGGATCTTGCGCTCGACTTCCTGGGCTTTGCGCAGGGTCTCGACGCCGGTGGAGCCGGTGTAGCGCTTGCCGCCCTTCACGAAGTCGTAGGCGTAGAAGCGGCTCTTCTTGGGTAGATAAACGCTCATGTACGAGGCCTAGCGGGCCTTGGCTCCCTTGCGGGCCGAGAATGGCACGACCTTTCCCGTTCGGACGGGCGCGGCCTTGGCCCTCGGTTCTCGATCAGACGCCGCGCGCGCATCAGGGCCCTCGATCAGGTAGGTGCGGAGATCCCGCTCGGTATAGGAGCGCACCCGGCCTTTGCGAACAGCCCTGATTACCCCGTCGTCAGTCATCGCGGACAGGGTCTCGACGTCAAGCCCCAGCAGTTCACTGGCGGCTTTGGCGGTGATGACGGCCGCCACGGCAAAGGCCGCGGCGAAGCGGGCCTCCGTCGTTGGGCCTAGATAGGCGAAGTTCTGGGACTGATCGGTGGTCATCGCAGGGCTCGCTGCGGGTTCTGGCTAGTGACACCGGCATTGAGCGACACGCCGTCGCCGGCGAGGCGGCCGTGGCCGTAGGCCGGGTCGTAGTCGCGGCTGGATCTGCGGCGCATGTCCTGCAGCTGGATCCCGGCCTCGGCCAGCGCGGCGTCGACCAGCTGGTTGCGGAGCACGACGAGGCCGGTGCCGGTGGGCGCCGGCGGCTTCATCGCGCGGATGCGTTCGGCCAGGCGGTCGGCCATGCCGTCGAGATAGGCCTGCATCCTCGCGCGGCGGATGATCGGCCGGAGGAGCGCCAGATCGCGGTTCTGCCGCTCGCAGGCGTCGCGGAGAGCGCGGGCGCAGATCTCCAGCAGATAGCGCGCCACCTGGACCTCGTGCTCCAGGCCGAAGAAGTTGATCTGGACCGGGTAGACGCCGGCCAGCGAGCGCCAGCTGGTCGCGCCGGTCAGCTGGCCGATCGCCGTCGCGATGCGAGGCAGGCGCTCGCCGACTTCGCTGCCCACCGAGCCGGTGAAGCGGTCGATCGGCGTCGCGCGCATCTCGGCCTCGTCGAGCTCCATGTTGTGCTCGGCGAGGAGCACGGCCAGTTTCTCGGCGGCCGCCAGGGCCTCGGCCTCGGTGCAGCCGTTGGCCACCGTCTTGGCGGCCAGGGCGCGGCACAGGGCTGCGATGCGATCGCGTTTGCTCATGCCGTGCCCCTTGCCCTCGCGCGGACCTGCTCGCAGCGAACGGCCAGCATCTCGCCGAACTGTTCGGCCAGGAGCCGCCCGGTGGCGATCACGTCGGTGTCGGGAACGATCGGGCCGATCATCTCGGCGGCGGCGATGGCGAGCGCGTCGAGCAAGATAGGGACGCCGGCGACGTGCGTGGGGAAGCCGAGCCCCACGCCTGCGGTCTGCGCCTGGGCGGCGATCTTCTCAGACTCGACCACCGTGGCGTCGACGATGTGGTCCAACTTCATCATGCCGGCACCTGCGCAGCCGTGATGGCGACCAGCACCCCCAGGATCTCGTCGGCCTGCGCGACCGCTTCGTCTCGGGCGATCTGCGAGCGCTCGGGGTGCTCGATGATGCCGAGGGGGCTCCAGGCCCACGGCGCGACGATCTTGCCGATCCGGATGCGGAGCGCGGCGCGGTGCTCGTCCGTCAGCGCCAGGGCGACCGACAGCTGGCGGGCCGCTTCCAGCAGAACGGCGCGGCGGGCGGGGAAGTCGGGACCGCGCTCGATCTCCAGGAGCTGGGCGATGCCGACCAGCTGGTGGGGGATTTCGCCCTTGGTGGGCACGGCCAGTTGGTCTGCGGCGAGGCGCACGACCACCCAGGCCTCGTCCAGGCGGAAGGGCGGCCGGGGAAGATCGCGGTCGGGCTTCAAGCCGAGGAGATCTTCGCAGTCTTCCATCCAGGCCGCGACCTGGCGGACGGCCTCGGCGAGCGGCAGGGTCTTCAGGCTGGCCTTATCGGTCACGGCGGCTCTCCATCAGAATGGTGATGTAGGTGATTGGCCCGAGGGCGATCTGGAGCCAGTCGAAGGCGTCCAGCGGGCGGCATTCCTGGTCGGCGGCCTCGGTGGCGACATCGAGCAGGTAGGCCGAAGCGGCCGCCCAGATGCCGACCACGGCGATGGCGAGGACGGTCAGGAGGGGATCCATGGATCAGGCCTCCTCATCGAAGAGCGCCGGTTCGAAGTGACCGCGCTGGGCAAGCCGATCGTCGACCAGGCTGGCGGCGAGATCCCCGTCCCAGGTGATCGGCTCGGCGCCGTACACAACGCCTCGCCCCTTCAGCATGATCTCCAGCGTTTCGCGGGCGTAGGCGGCGGCCTGGTCTTCCGGCATGAACTCGTCGCCGTCGCCGAGGTGGGCGGCCATGGCCTGCACGAAAGCGCTGCGGGGCCAAATGCGCTCCGTGCTCGCTTCGGGCGGCGTCAGAAGCCCGGCGGCGGCGTTCAGGCCGGCCACCATGGCTCGCAGGCGGGCGTTCGACATCTCCGCGCCCAGCTTCCCGGTGATAACGACGGAGCCGTTGGCCGAGACCACGGCTCCGTCGGCACGCATCCCCCATGGGAGTGGAGCCTCGGCGGTTTCCATGACGAGGGCCAGTCGGCCGTCGACGGCGGCGAACTCGGTTCGCGTCGCCAACGAGGCCTCGACCTCTTCCATAATCGCTTGAGCGGTCGCGCCGGCGGCTAGAAGGCGTTTGCTTTCGCTGGCCCGTTCAGCGGCCTCGGCCTCCTGCTTGGCCTTTCTGGCCTCGCTCTCCGCAAGCCGCAGCTTGCCCTCCTCGGAAAGCTCGAATGGGCCGTTCAACCAGCTAAGCTTATAGGTCCCCGCCGTCGTGACGGCGGCCGCTTCCTCCGGCCCGAAGATCTCTATGAGGATGCTCGTGACGACCGCTGACAGATATTCCACCGATCCGGGCTCACCCTCGATGTCTCGGTAGGCTTCTTTCAGCCAGTTGCGTGCTGCGTAGTAGACCTGCAAGGAGTGCCGGCCGGTCTGGAGGTCGGGGCCGCTGGGATAGACGAGGGATTGAGCCTTGAGCGACGCCAGGGCCTCGCCTTCAACAATGTTGCGGCTGTTGTCGTGCGCGATCTCGGTCTTGTAGTAGCCGTCAGAGTTGCCCTCGCGTGCGCACTTCAAAAGGGTCTCAGCCAGGATCAGGCGCTCGATCGCCGGGCGATCGCTCGGCTTGGCCAGGGTGACCGGCTTTGCGACCTGCAGCTTCTTCTTGGCGTCGCGCACCGATAGGTGATCGGGGTGCTCCTTGGGCAAGCTCATGCGCTGCTGGTCGCGCTCGGAGAGCGACAGCAGCTGGAGGCGCAGCTGCACCTGGCGCTGGCTGACCGTGGCCTGCTCGGCGATCTGCTCGGTCGTCCAGCCGTCGCGGTCCTGGAGCGTCTTGTAGAACAGCGCCTCCTCGACGGGAGAGAGGTCACGCCGTTGTTTGTTCTCGGCGAAAGCGCGGAGGCGATGGCCCAGGTCGTCGGTCTCGATGATCTGCACCGGCACCGGTCGGTCGTCTGGCCAGTCGCCGTCCGCGATCGCCGCGTGCAGGGCGCGCCAGCGGCGCTCGCCTGAGACGAGGCGATAGAGCGGCAGTTCCTTGCCGCTGTCGTCGAGCACTTTCACATAGGCGCAGGGCTCGGCCAGGCGCACGACCAGGTTCTGAAGCAGGCCGTTCTGGAGGATGTCCTGGCGCAGTTCGTCCAGCTGCTCCTTGAACTCCTCGCTGTCCAGATCGCGTCGGGGGTTCAGCGGGTCCGGTGCGATCTGGGCGTGGAACAGCGAGGTGAAGCCAGCGGGCGGCGGCGGAGCCTTGCCCTCGGCGATATCGGCGGCGGCGATGATCGGCAGGGCGGCGTCGGCGACCGTAAGCGAACCCGGTTCGCGGGCGACGATCCCCGCCTTCTCCATCCGCTCGATCGTGCGGCGCAGGTTGGATTGGTCGCGGTCGGTGTCGGCCGCCAGCTGACCCAGCTGGATCCCCGGGCCGGCGGCGATGATGGCGCGGAGAACGTCGGCGTTCTGGAAGGCGAGTTGAATGTCCATGTCAGGCCTGCGTGATGAAGACGATGACCGCGAGGGCGGTAGAGATGGCGCCGAGGCCTAGAAAGGCGACGGCGCGCGGGGTGAAGGTGCGGAAGTGGCGGCGGGGGCGGCGGCGCATACGTCAGGCCTCGCCGATAGCGGACAGGTAGAGGTCGAGGATCGCGTCCTCCTCCTGGCGCTTGGCCTTGTCCGTCTTCCGCAGGCGAACGACCTTCTTCATGACCTTGGCGTCGAAGCCGGCGCTCTGGCCCTCGGCGTAGATCTCCTTGATGTCCTCAAGGATCGCGGCCTTATCGATCTCCAGGCGCTCAACCCGTTCGATCAGGCTCTTGAGGCGGCCCTGGGCCTGGCCGTTCAGCACTTCGGCGTCGTGGCTCTCGTCGTCCATCAGGCGGCCCTCTGCAGCGGCTTGGCGGCCCGCTGGATCGCGGCCTTCAGGGCGTCCAGCTGGCCGTGCGGAACGACGATGGTCGCGGCCCACTCGGGCGAGCCGCCCCGGGGCGTGACCGAGACGTTGAAGCCCTCGAACTCGTCGCCGCCGTCGTAGGCCGCGATGCAGGGCGTGATGGTCAGGCCGCGCTTGGCGCGTATCGCCTGGATCCTCAGCGCCAGGCCGTCGAGGCTCTGGTGCTGCTCCGCGCCGCCGCTCCAGTCGCGGATCAACGTGAACGGGGGCGGGACGTCGCGCTTGATGATCTGGGGCATCAGGCGGCCCGCACGATCAGGCAGGCGGCGGCGGCCTTGGCGCGGAACGCGGCGATGGCCAGCCGGCGGCCGACCTGGGCGACCTCGGGCTGTTCGATGACCGCGCCGGCGATGGAAAGATCCTGGGCGGCGGCGTGGGCGGCGTCGGCCCCCAGCTTCCACTCGATACCGCCGAAGGTGAACTGGACGACGCCCTGCGGGGCGCCGCGGATCTCGCGGGCTTCGGCCTTGATGGCCGCGATCTTAAAGCCCGGAGAGGAAAGGAGGACGCTGTCGACGAGGGTGTCGACGACGTCCTGTGTGGTGCTCGTGACCTGCACTTAAGCGCTCCCCGATTGGTTACGGGCCGCAAAAGAGCATTAATGCTGCAATCTGACAACAGCATTTATGCTGCTTTGGCGCATTGGGTCGGGCGTGCTTGGGTTGGGTGAACCAATTCGGGGGCTGGAATGCTTGGATTTCTAAGGCGCGTGATGGGCGCGGGAGGCGCTTCGCGCCGGGTTGTGCTCGCGCCTGGCAGGTCGCGCGGCGGGGCCTTGGAAGTGGTAGGCGAGAGCTTCTACCAGGATCAGCTGGAGGCCCTGGCGGGCGGCCGAACGCCGTATAGTCAGGCGATCGACTGCACCGCCGTGCTGATCCCCTACTCGACCAACCCTCACGATGCGAACGCGGTTCGCGTGGAGATCCACGGCCTGGTTGTCGGCCACCTCTCGCGCTCAGCGGCCATGGCTTATCGCGATCAGATCGCCGCCCTGGGCCGGCCGCAAGGCGTGGCCGAAGCAGCCGCTCGCATCGTGGGTGGCTGGGACGACGGGGAAGATGAGGGCGACTTCGGCGTTGAGCTGAAGATCCAGGTGCCGCTGGCCCTAGCGGGCTAGGCCTAGCGGCGCGGGCGGTAGCTGCCGAGGACGAGGGCGGCGATCGAGACTTCTTCCGTCTCGTCGTCGCGGTCGCCGTTCATCTGAAGGGCTTGGTTCCACTTCGGATTTCGCGAGCGGCCCCAGAACTGAACGCCGCCCTTGGGGGTGACGACGACCTCCTTGACCGTCCGCTCGACCATCGATCCGCCCATCTGCTTCCGCTCGATGACCACGTGGTCGCCGTGGCGGATCGAGTAGTGAATGGGGATGGCGTCGACCACGTGGAGAAGCGTCCCCACGGGATATTCCAGGTCCATGCTGTCGGAAACGACGCGCTCAAGCCATTGCGGGAACCCGGCAAAGGTCGGGTCGGCCATTACGGGGCCAGACCCGTATGATTCTTGAACGTCATCCACGCGGCGCCACATGCCGGCGCCGACCTCGTATCGGATTTCGAGGAACGTCGCGGGCTTCGTGTTCGGGGCCGGATCGACGAGATCTGGCGGCGATACGCCGGCGGCGGCGGCAAGCTTGGAAAGCGTTCTACTGGACGTAACAAAGGGGTACTCGGGCTTCAGTGCCCGCTGAACCGTAGACGCGGCTACGTCAGCTTCGGACGCCCAATGCGCAGCGGACCATCCTGTCTTGTGGATGATCTCTTCCAGCCATTCCCGGATTTTTTGCGGCGCGTCCATGCGCGGCGGACCATGCAGCGGGAATGCGGTGTGAGGTAGCAGCATGAATGCACTTGCGCGAACAGCATTAATGCAGCATTCAAGCTCACTATGACCGTCACGGAACGCCCGGGCCTCTTGGCCGAGTTCGAAGCTGATTGCGCCCGCGCGGGCGTTGCGCCCACGGCCGTGCTCAAGGGCGCGGGGATCCACCCGACGCTTTGGCGGCGGTGGCAGATTGGGGCCGTGTCCCCCACGCTGCGGAACTTCGAGGCCGCGCGGCATCACCTCGACCAACTGCTGGCCGCCCAAGGTCTCGGTGCCCAAGCTCAACAACTGTCCCCCGCCGGCTTGCCCGTTGCGGCGGACAACCTCGCCGATACCGACCCGAACTCCACCATTGAGAAAAGCGGAGAAGTTCAATGAGCCGGTCGCTCACGCCCGGCGAGTTGAAGGCGCACGTGCGCCAGCTGGTGTCGGCGGTCGGCGGCCTGGAAGCGGCGGCGGTGATCCTGGGCGTTTCCGTCCAGCGGGTCTCGACCCTGCAGAACATCCGGCACGACGACCAGATGACCATGCTCCAGATCTGCGCCCTGGAAGCGGTCGCCGGACGCGACATCGTCACCGGCGCGGCCAGTCGTGCGATCACCGGCGAAGGGCCGGCCTCGATCGTGGCGGCCGCCGTCGGCGCCGTCGCGGCCAGCGCGGCCGCGCTGGAGAGCGTCCATCTGATGGACGCCGACGGCCGCCGTGACCCGGGCGAGATCCGCGATGTTCAGAAGGCCACCCGGTCGCTGGCCGATAGCGCCGCAAAGCTGGCCGACGCCGCCGCTGCTCTGACGCCGGGGGCCGCCGAATGATGCGGCCGGTCTACGATCTTCGGGGGGCGGTGCTGTCCCCAAATGTACGGCGCCTGCTCCTAGACGGCGGCCATGACCGCCTCGCCCAGGTGCTTGGCGGAAACCGCGATCTGGGCGGCGAAGAAGCGGCGGACGTCCTCGATCTCCATCCCGGGCTTCCAGTCGACCTTCATGAAGACAGGGGGCAGGTCCCCCAGCACCGCGTTCTTGAGGCGCAGTTCGACGATAGCGACGCCGGGGTCTCCAGGTTCGACGGTGAACGAGGAAACCCATTGGTCCAGTGGGTTGGGCGAGGTCTGCAACTGCTGGGCTCCTGGCTGACGCGGGCGGGCGGGAAACTAGCAGCGCCGCCGGGCGCGTCTACGAGCGAGTAGGGCCATGGCGGGGGGCACACACAGTTCCGGTTGGACGGTCGCGGCGCTGGATCACCTGCGCCAGCTGAACCGGCTGGGTGGCGATCTCGACCAGTTGGCCGAGATGATGGGCACGACCCGCCGAGACATCGATTGGGCGCTTTGGATGATGCTGGGGCGTACCCCGGCCGAAGCGCTGGAAGCCATGAAGCGGCGGGAGGCCGCATGATTTCGCGTAACCTGCATATCGACGACATCGCCGACCTGGCCGACCGCGCGCGCGGAGTGCTGCGCTGGTCGGGTGTGCGAACCCTCGGCGACGCGGTTGATCGCTGGCTCGATTGGACGGGCCACCCGATGGCTACGCCGGGTGTGGTCGCCAACGTCGAGGACGTGCTTCTCGAGCATGGCTTGCTGTCGTGACGAACGCGGTTCGCCTGATCGACCACGCGCTGGCCTACGGCCGACGTCGTCTCGCTGTGTTTCCGCTGCGGCCTCGGACCAAAGAGCCCTATGCCCGAACGATCGGGTTCAAGGGCGCGTCGTCCTGCGCTTCGGTGATTGGCGACTGGTGGCTGGGGAATTGCGCGCTCGACCTGAAGGACGACGCCAAGATCCGCACGCCGGTTCGCGCGCGGGCTGACAGCAACATCGGGATCGCCACTGGCGCGAAGTCAGGCTTCTGGGTTCTGGATCTGGACGGGCCGGAGGCCGAGGCGGCAATCGCGCGCCTGGAGGCTGAGCACGGCACGCTGCCGGTGACGGTCCAGCAATCGACCGGACGCGGGCGCCACCTGTGCTTTGCCTGGAACCCGGCTTTCCCGGTGCGCAACATGAGCAAGCGCAGCCAGGAGCGGATCGGCGCCAAGATCGACGTGCGTGGCGACGGCGGCTACATCGTCGCGCCGCCTTCGGTTCACCCCGGGAAGCCCGAGGAAGGCATTCCGCCGGGGCGTCTGTACGCCTGGACGCCCGGCCGCTCGCCCCTGGAGATCGACTTCGCGCCCGCGCCGGCTTGGCTGCTGGATCTCGTCAGCCCCGCGCCTGAGCCTGTGGCCCCACGTCAACCGGTGAAACCCCGGGCGCCGGCGGCCGGTCGGGCGAGCCCCTACGGCGAGGCCGCCCTGGACGGCGCGGTCCGCACGATCGTGGGGGCGCACAAGGGCCAGCGGGACACCACGCTCTATCGCAGCGCCTGCTCGGTGGGATGCCTCGTCGCCGGCGGCGAGATCGACCGCGACTACGCCCGGGCGTCGCTGATCGACGCTGGCATGGCGCACGTGCCCGATGCGATGACGGCGGCCCAGCTGGAGCGCCAGGTCGACCGGGCGTTGCTGTGGGGCGAGGGCCAGCCGCGCTCCGCGCCCGACCGCGCGGCCCAGGACCGGGCGCGTCGCCCGTCGCCGCCTCAAGGCAGGGGGGCGCCGGCGGCCGAAGGGGTAGACGAGGGTTTGAGCCAGCGGGAGTACGCTGCGCAACTGTGGGCCTCGGCCGGATCGCCGTGGGTGAAGGCGTCGGCCAAGTGGTTCGAAGGCCGCGGCCTATCGAGCACGCCGGGCGGAAACACCGACCTGTTGACCCGCTTTCGGATGCACCCGGCCGCGCCTTTGGGCGGCGGCCGGTCGGGACCTGCGCTGCTGATCCCGCTGCAGAAGGCAGACGGCGATCCAGTCGAGGCGCTGGCGGTCCTACCGTTTGAGGCTGACCGTTTCACCAACCTGATCGGCGAGACCGACGGCAAGGTGGCGTTCCTGACGCCGATCGCGGCCGATCGGACCCCTGACGTGCTGATCGTCGCGATCGACCTCCAGGACGCCTGGCATCTGCTGAGCAATGCCTGGGCCGAGGAAATGGACGCGGCAGCCGTGGTGGCCCCGCGCCTGTCGACCTTCGCCGGCGTCGCCCTGGGCGACCGTTGGGGGAGGGTCAATCCAGACGCCCCGGCGCTGGATCCGGCGTCGCCGCCCTGGCGCGCGAGCGGACAGGCCCACGTGGTGCTCGCCGTTCGCCGGGATCTCCGAGGCCCGCCGATGCGGGCGCGAGCCTTCGCCGGCGGCACGCGGTCCTTCCAGCTGGAAGGCGACGCGGCCGCTCGCTTCTTCGGTGGTCTGGCTGAACAGGCCTGGTCGACCACTTCAACCGATTTCACGGCGGCGAACCGGGTTCGCCTCGTGGCCCCGGCGAGTAGCGCCGGCTTCAATACAGGAGGGCAATCCTAGTGGCCGATGGTGAGTTTCTGGGCGCGTCGCCGTTGAGCGGCGGCCCGTCGGCAAAAGAGTTGAGCGCGTACCCGCTGAACGACTTCGGCAACGCGCTGCGGTTCATCCGCAACGTCGGCGGTCAGGTCGACCAGGACGGCGAGGTCAGCGACCTCTCGGCCGCGACCGTGCTGTACGTCCGCAACCACGGCTGGGTCGGCTTCAACGGCCAGCATTGGGACCTCAAGGCCGGCGAGGGGCTGGCGCGGAAATGGGCCGCCAAGGTCGCGCGGGGGATGCACGACCAGGCCAAGATCCTGTCGGACGAGGCAATCGAGAAGAAGCTGGCGAAGAAGGAAATCGACGCCCCTTACGACTTCGCCGAAAGCTGCGGAAACAGCGGACGCATGGATGCCATGCTGAAGGTGGCCAAGACGTATCTGGAGGTGGAGCTGGAGAGCTTCGACCTCGATCCCTTCGCGCTGAACGTCAAGAACGGCACGCTGTTCTTCCGTCGCGTGCGAGACGACAAGGGCAAGGTTGTTCGCGCCGAGGTCACGTTCAAGGATCGCCACGACCCGGCCGATCGCCTGACGCGCATGGCCGACGTTTCCTATGACAAGACCGCCCAGGCGCCGACGTTCCACGCCGTGCTGGCCACGTGGCAGCCCCAGGAAGCGCTGCGGCGCTATCTCCAGGTGCTGACCGGCTACGGGGCGACTGGCGACACGACCGAACAAGCCTTCATCATCTTCCAGGGCAAGGGTCGCGACGGCAAATCGACCTTCATGAACATGCTGCGCAAGCTGTTCGGCAGCTACGCGGCCACGGCCGACGTGAAGACCTTCCTGGAGACGGGCATGAAGGGTGGCGGCGACGCCAGCCCCGATCTGGCCCGTCTGGCCGGCGACACGCGCCTGGTCTCAACCGCCGAGCCGCCCAAGAACGCCAAGCTGTCGGACGACCGGATCAAGAGCTTCACCGGGGGCGGCAACATCACGGCGCGGCATCTCCGAGAGGGGATTTTCGAGTTTGAGCCCGTCGGCAAGGTCTTCATGGAATGTAACGCCCGGCCCCAGCCCCAGGGCTCGGACGAAGGGATCTGGCGGCGTCTGAAGCTGCTCCTTTGGGAAAACCAGATCCAGAAGGGGACCGAGGACAAGGAACTGCCGCGAAAGCTGGCCGCCGAGTGGCCCGGGATCCTCAACTGGATCGTGGAGGGCGTGCAGCGATGGATGGTCGAGGGCCTTCAGGATCCGCCCCGGGTGCTTGAGGCGATCGACGAGTATCGCAAGGGGGCCTCGCCGTTCGCCGAGTGGGTCAGTGACTACCTGGTGCTCGACAAGGGGGCCTCGACGCCGGCCTCCGAACTCTACGCCAGCTACAAGACCTTCATCACCGATCGCGACGAGAAGCCCATGTCCCAGACCGCCTTCGGGCGGGCTCTGGCCGACCTTCAGGTGATCCGTGGCGGGCGCGACGGCGTGGGGCGCGTGCTGCGCTCCGGCGGCCGTCTGAAGACCGAGGCTGAGCGCGCCGCCGACGTGGTGGACACTCAGGACGGCGACGCCGGTGGCCAGCAGTACCCGCCGTCAGGCGGGTTCGATTTGCCGCCGGATGACGAGGAGGACTAGCCGTCGCGGGCGGTCTTGCCTCGCCTCGGGCGCTGAACAGTCCTGAACAGTTCGAACAGTCGCGGGGCGCGAACAAGGGCCGCCCGAACAGTCCGAACCCTTCAGACCCTCCAGACTGTTCGGCGCGTAAGTCATTGAAAATGCGTGGGGTCTGAACGGTTCCGAACAGTTGGCCTAGTTTGGCGGGGTTCGGGGTCCATGCGGTGGGTGCGGGCAGGCGTGGCGTTTGTGGGTGCGTAGGCTGCGTATCTGTTCGGGTGTTCGGCGGTGTGTTTGCGCTGCGTTTTTGGGTGTCAGTCGGGAGAATTGAGATGATCAAATCCATCAAGAAAGAAACCAAAGGTAAGCCTGGCCGGAAGGCCAGCGGGCTGCGGGAACTGTCGGCCGCCGAGGCTCGTCTGGCGATCAGCCGGGCCGCTCTCCGCGCGATCGAGGCCCCGCTGCCGGCCGATCTGGACCGGAGCCGCCAAGTCGCCGTTCGCGAGGTCATCGCCCGCGAAGCGACGAAGGAGGAGGCGAATACGGTTCGT
The DNA here is from genome assembly GCF_003116815.1 of Caulobacter endophyticus. Taxonomy (GTDB): domain Bacteria; phylum Pseudomonadota; class Alphaproteobacteria; order Caulobacterales; family Caulobacteraceae; genus Caulobacter; species Caulobacter endophyticus. Next base: position 187,318 of record NZ_QDKQ01000034.1, on the reverse strand, counting down.
CGCGCTGTGGCCCTTCGCCAGACCGGCGCTCGTCTGGGCGGCAAGGACGGCACGGTCCCGACCCTGGAGCGCCTGCTGCGCGAGGACATCGCCGTCGCCTCGGTCCAGGTGGCCGATGCGGGCGAGTTCACGGTGCGGCCGGTGATGCGGGCCAAGACGATGGCCGAGGTGCTGGTGGCCACCGGCGTCGACAAGAAGCTGGCCCGCACGGCCGAGATGTTCGCCATGGACGTCGAGCGGGCCACCATCGGCCGCCTGACCGCCTCCTACGGCGAGGGCGGTGGCGGTGGCAACGCCACGGCCGAACCGCTGCGGATCCTCCAGGCCCTGGACCGCTTGGGACGGGCGCAAGACCGTCTGACCCGCAAGGAGCGGGCGGCGACCTGGGGCTTCCTGGTCCTTGGCATGACCGCCACCGACGTGGGCTGGGCTCTGATCGGCGATAGCCTGCGTGGCCCCGCCAACGGCGAGAAGGACATGCGGACGGCCACCGCCCTGATCGTCGAAGCCGCCCTGGAGCGCATGTCGGTTTTCTACGATGCCCAGGATTGACAATAACGGGCCTTTAATCGTAGCCATTTGCTCACGCACAGAGATGCGCCTTAAGCCCGCCCGGCCCCGCCGTGGCGGGCTTCTTCGTGCGCGCGTCCCTGGCGGTCTCCCCGAGGTCTGTTCGATGCCGTCTCGTCCCCGTGTCCTCCGGCCGGGCGGCGCGAGGTCGCGTGTTGAAGCCCGCCGCGAGTACGACGCTACCCGCCAAGCGCGGCATTCCTGGCGTCGGTTCTACTCGACGGCGCGCTGGCACAAGATCCGCGTGCGCCAGCTGCGCGACTTTCCGCTCTGCGCCTTTTGCGAGCGCGAGGAGCGGGTGACGCCCGCTACGGTCTGCGACCACGTCGAGCGGCACGGGGGCGACGAGGAGCGGTTCTTCGCAGGGCCGTTCCAGTCGCTCTGCAAGCGATGCCATGACAGCACCAAGCAGGCCGAAGAGGCCGCCGAGCGGCGGCGCGGGCCGACCCCCTCCCTGCCCCTGCGGGGGTAGGGGGGGGCGTCAAAGTAGGCCGGTCCAAATGCTGGACTCCGGCACGCTAAGGACGCGCAAAACTCCGCGATATTTTTTTCCAGGAAGTTTTTTTTAGAGGGAGGCGCGCATGGGCAGACGCCCCCAATCCGCGGCCGAGCAACACGCCAAGGGCAACCCCGGCAAGCGCCTGTCGAAGGCCGATCGCCAGCGGCAAGAGAGCGAGCGGATCGCCGGCCTGATGGCCGCCGCGCCCGCGTCGAGCGAGGATCCGCTGGCCCCGCCCGCGTTCCTGGACGAGCGCTTCGCCCCGGCCCTGGTGATCTGGCGCGAGTACGCGCCGAAGCTGGCCGCGACGAACCGCCTGGGCGACATGCACCGGCACACCTTCGCGCTGTTTTGCGTCTACATGGGCGAGTGGGTGACGGCCAACGAGGAGATCATCACCAAGGGGCCGACCCAGGTGATCAGGAACGTCTCGGGCTCCAACCGTGAGGTGGATCGTCCGGCCGTCGCTCGTCGGGCCACCGCCTTCTCGGCGGTGATGGAACTGTCCGAGCACTTCGGCTTCACCCCGCAAGACGAGTACGCCCTGATGAAGACCCAGCAGACGGTCGTCCAGCTGGGCCTGTTCGGTGGCTCGCAACCAGCCGCCGGCGCAACCCCGCACCCCGAACAGCCTGCGGCGGCCACCCCGACGGAAGACCCGATCGGGATCCTGGGCCGCATGGACTCGGCGCCGCCGCTTCCGCATTGACATGAGCGCCGATAGCGCGTCGGCCGACGTCTCGTCGGCGGCGATGCAGACTGGCCACGGCGAGGGCCTGTGGCCGCTGCCCGATTGGCTGAAGGCCGTCGAGGACGACCCGATCTATGCGGGCTTCGTAACTCAGTGGAAGCGAGCCGCCGCCGTGCCCGGCGCGTGGTTCGACTACGCCAAGGCCCAGAGCGCGGTAGACCTCTGGCCGACGATCTTCACCCTCACCGAAGACCGGTTCGCCGGGACCCCGTTCCGCCTGGTGCTCTGGCAGGAACTGATCGTTCGCCTGCTCGTCGGCTGGAAGGTGCCGGCCGAGGTCAAGGACGCGATGACCGGCCTGCCCACGGTCATCCATGTCCGGCTCTACCGCCGGCTCATGCTCTGGGTGCCGCGCAAGAACGGCAAGAGTGAGTTTCTGTCGGCCCTGGCCCTGCTGTTCTTCGTGCTCGACGGCACGATGGCGGGCCAGGGCTTCGCGTTCGCCCGCGACGAGAAGCAGGGGAAAATCGTCTTCGACAAGATGAAGGCGATGATCTTCGGCGAGCGGGCGGACAAGAAAAAGCCGCCGCTGGCCAAGGACGTTCACGGCTTCAAGAAGTCGCTGTTCATCCCGAAACTGCGGGCGGTGTTCGAACTGCTCACCGGCAAGGCCGAGGGCAAGCACGGGCGCTCGCCGACGGTCATCGTCGGCGACGAGATGCACGAATGGGAGAGCCGGGAGCTTGAGACGACGCTTCGTCAGGGCACCGGCGCCCGCCTTCAGCCCATCGAGCTATACGCCTCGACCGCTGGCCTGAAGGACAAGGTCGTCGGCTACAGCCTGTGGGAGGAGAGCCAGGGGATCCTGGACGGCCGCATCGACGATCCGACCACGCTGGTCGTGATCTTCGCGGCCGACCCGGAGGCGGACCCGTTCGACGAAAAGAACTGGCCGGGCGCGAACCCGTCGCTGGGCCTGTCGCCGACGATCGCCTTCCTTCGCCGCGAGGCGGCCCTGGCCAAGGACAACCCCCGGGCCGAGGCGCACTTCCGGCGCTACCACCTTAACCAGTGGGTCGACAGCCTCGTTAGCTGGCTGAACATCAAGCGCTGGGACGCCTGCGCCAAGGACAAGGCCGCCTGGAAGAGGTTCCCCAAGGAACTACGGGGGCGGCGATGCTTCCTCACCATCGACGTGTCGTCGACCCAGGACATCACCGCCCTGGTGCTAACGTTCCCGCCGGAGAAGCCGGGCGAGCGGTGGAAGCTGATCTGTCGCTTCTGGGTCCCGGCCGAGAGCATGGCGAACCGGGTTCGCGACGCCCGCGTCCCGTATGACCGGTTCGTCGCCGCCAAGGCGCTGGAGACCACTGAAGGCGACTACGTCGACCAGAACGTGGTCATGCTGGCGATCCAGGAAGCGCTCGGCGACTACGACGTTGAACTGATCGGCTTCGACCCCTGGAACGCCCGAAAGCTCGTCACCGACCTGCAACGCGACGGCGTGGATCCCGACAAGTTCGTTGAGATCCGCCAGGGCATCCCCTCGCTCGGCGAAGGGACCAAGCACTTCGAGCGCCTGGTCTACGCCGGCGAGATGGACCACGGGGGCAACCCCGTCCTGCGCTGGATGGCGAAGAACACCGTCGTCCGCTTCGACGAGAACATGAACTTCGCTCCGGCGAAAAAGAAGTCGCGCGAGAAGATCGACGGCATCGTGGCTGCGGTCATGGGCTGCGTCCTGGCCTTCCACGAGGAGCCCGAGGACAAGTCGATCACCGGCGGCGTGGTGGATGTCTGATGCGCCTTCGACCCAAGTCCGCCGCCGGCGGCTACACGCCGCTCGTCCTCGGTGATCCCGAGGCTCGGCCCCAGGCCGGAACGACCTTCGTGTCGTCCGACCTGGAGGCCTGGTCGGGCGTCTTGCCGGATCTCGGCTCGGGCGTCAGCCCGGACACGGCGATGCGCCACGGGGCGGTGTACCGCTGCGTCGCGCTGATCGCCGGGGCGACGGCCATGTCCCCGCTGCTGACCTATCAGCGCGGCGCCGACGGCTTCGACCAGGCGATGATGGATCATCCGACGGCCCGTCTGCTGAAGGATCGGCCTAACCCGCGTATGACGCCGACCATCTTCTGGCGGCAGATCGTGGCGAACATGCTGCTGCGCGGGAACGGCATCGCCTGGATCGAGCGCAAGCCGTCGGGCCAGCCGCTCGCGTTGTGGCCGATCCCGTTCGGCCGGGTGGCGATCAGCCTGCGCAACGGGCGTCTGCGCTACCAGATGACGCTCGACGACGGCCAGATCGTGGTCGCCGACCAAGACGACGTGCTGCACTTCCCCGGGTCGGTCGAGTGGGACGGCCTGAAGTGCAAGACCCCGATCCAGGCCATGGCCACGACGGTGAGGATCGGCCTCGAGGCCGACCGCTATGCGAAGGCGTTCTTCGAAAACGACGCCACCCCGCCGGTCTACATCAGCTACCCCGAGAAGTTCACGAACGCCTCGGGCCAGGCCGACGAGATCCGCACCTACTGGAAGAACCGCTTCGGCGGGAAGAACCGGCACTCCGGTCCGGCCGTCCTCGACCAGGGCGGCGAGGTCAAGCAGCTGGAGATCACCGCCGAGGACGCCCAGCTGCTGGAGACGCGGAAGTTCTCGGTCGAGGACATCGGCCGTCTGTTCGGCGTCCCGCGTCCCCACCTGGCCATGGACGGCACGAATTGGGGCACAGGAACGCTGGTGCTGGACGTGTTCTTCCGCACCCACACGCTGGATCCGCACTGGAAGGCGATCGCCGAGGAATGCAGCTGGAAGCTCTACGGGCCGTGGAACATCTACTGCGAGCATGACCCGGCCGCGCTGGACCGCGCCGACACCAAGACCCGGTCGGAGGCCGACCGGATCGCGCTGGGCGGATCGTCCGGCCCTGGCGTCGAGACCCAGAACGAGGTGCGACGCCGGCGCAAGTTGCCGCGCAGCACCGACCCCAACGCGGACAAGCTGACCGCCTGGGCAGGCCCTCAACAGAAGAAGGAAGAAGGTGATGCGAAAGCTGATCCAGATGCTGGCCAGCAATAAGGATCGCGGCTCGCGTCCCAAGGCCGAGACCAATGGCGAGGAGGCCACGGTCTATCTCTACGATGCGATCGGCATGTGGGGGATCGAGGCGGGCGACTTCGTTCGCGACCTGAAGGCGGTCAAGGCCTCGACCATCCACCTGCGGATCAACTCGCCCGGCGGCGACGTCTTCGACGCCCGGGCGATGAAGGTCGCGCTGGAGCAACATCCGGCGAAGGTCATCGCCCACGTCGACGGCCTGTCGGCCTCGGCGGCGTCGTTCCTGATGATGGCGGCCGACGAGGTGCGGATCGCCGACGGTGCGTTCGTCATGATCCACAATGCGTGGGGTCTGGCGATCGGCAACGCCCGGGAGATGCGCGAGACCGCCGATCTGCTCGACAAGGTCGATGGCTCGATCGTCAACGACTACGTGGCCAAGACCGGCAAGGACGCCGAACAGGTCGGCGCGTGGATGGCGGCCGAGACGTGGTTCACCTCGGCCGAGGCGATCGACCACGGCTTCGCCGATGTCCTGGCCGAGAAGCCGAAGGTCGACGCCCGCCTCTCGGCGTTCGACCTCACCGCCTACAGCAATCCCCCTAAGGCTCTGACCGAACCGCCGGAGACGACTTTCGACGCGATGGCCAACGACCGCCAGCGCTACGAAGCCAGGCTCGCCCTCTACGAGCGCGCCGCCTAACCCGCCCCCGCAAGGGCGCCACCCCTCAAGCCGCTGGGATCACCCGGCGGTTTTTTTCATGGAGACTACCCATGGCGAAAGCCATTCAGGCCCTGCGGGAACAGCGCGCGGCCCACGCCAAGGAAGCCCGGAACATCCTGGACACCAAGACCGGCAAGGACTGGACCCCCGAGGCGGCCAAGCAGGTCGACGACCTGTATGCCAAGATCGACGATCTGGACGGCCAGATCGAGCGCTTTGAACGCGCCCTGCAGATCGAAGACAGCCTGGAAGGCCGCGGCGCCGGCCGGTCCGAGCGTTCGGGCCGCTCGGTCGACGAGGAGACCAACAACGTCGCCACCGAAAAGGCGATCTTCGACACCTGGTGCCGGGGCGGCATGGACGGCCTGGACGATGAACAACGCCAGTACGTGGCCAATCGCCGGGAGGAGGGCCGACGCCTCTACGGCGCGCAGTCGGTCGGCACCGGCGCGCAGGGCGGCTTCCTCGTCCCGCGCGACTTCTCGGCCACCCTGCTGGAGAAGATGGCCGCTTACGGCGGAATGCGCTCGGTCGCCGACGTGTTCCAGACCGACGGTGGCAATTCCATCGACTTCCCCACGGTCGACGAGAGCGGCCAGGAGGGCGAGCTGGTCGGCGAAAGCGCTCCGGCGACCGGCGGCGATATCACCTTCGGCACCACGGACATCGGCGCGTTCAAGTACGGCTCCAAGGTCGTCACCGTGCCGATCGAACTGATCCAGGACGCCCGGGTCGATATCGAGGCCTACGTCAACAACGCCCTGGCCGAGCGGATCGCTCGTATCACGAACCGCCACTTCACCGTCGGCGACGGAGCCAACAAGCCCAGGGGCGCGGCGATCGCGGCGGCCCTCGGCAAGACCGGCGCTGTCGGCCAAACGACCAGCATCACCTATGACGACTTCGTCGACATGGAGCACTCGCTGGATCCGGCCTACCGTCGCAACGGCTCGTGGATGTTCCACGACCAGACGCTGAAGGCGATCAAGAAGCTGAAGGACGGCCAGGGCCGCCCGCTGTGGCGCCCCGGCGTCACCGGCGGCGATCCCAACGACATCCTGGGCTACGGCTACACCATCAACCAGCACATGGCCCAGATGGCGGCCGGCGCGACCTCGCTGCTGTTCGGCGACTTCAAGAAGTACAAGATCCGCGACGTGATGGCGGTGACGCTCTTCCGCTTCGCTGACTCCAAGTACCTGGAGAAGGGGCAGATCGGCTTCCTGGCCTGGTCGCGTCACGACGGCGACCTGATCGACGCCTCCAACGAGTCGATCCGCAAGTACATCAACGCCGCCAACTAAGCGCGGCTCGCCGGCCGGGGGCTCGCCCTGGCCGGCCCACTCCCAAGAACAGGAAGACGCCATGTACGTCAAAATGCTCACGGCCATGGCCGGAGCCTCGTTCTCGCATGGCCATGGGGACGTGGTCGAAGTGAAGGCCGATGTCGGGCGGGCCTGGATCAAGGCCGGCCTTGCCGAGGAGACCAAGCCGTCCGACGTGCTGGAGGCCGAGGCCACCAGGCAGGCCGGCGTCGCCAAGGAGGCGGTGAAGAAGCTGAAGGTGGTCGAGGCCGAGCAGATCACGCTGCGGGCCGACTTCTCTGCCGTCTCGGACAGGCTGGAAGCAGCCGCTGCCGAAGTGGCCGAAGCCAAGGCCGAGAACGAAGCCCTGGCGGCCGAGGTCGAGGCGCTGAAGGCTGACCTCGCCATGGCCAAGGAAGACCGCCTGACGGCGCTGGAGGATCTGGAGACCGTCCAGGCCACGGCCGATCGTCTGGCGGCCCAGCTGGCCGCGCTGACGGCCGCCGGCGAAGGGCAAGGCTGATGGCGGACCCGGTCGAACCCTCGGCCGGGCCGTTCGTCTCTCTGGACATCGCCAAGGTTCACTTGGCCGTGTGCAGCGACGATCACGACGCGCTGATCACGCTGTACCTCAACGCCGCCAGCGACGACGTCCGCGCCAGCCACGAAATCCCCAGCCCGCCGCCGTCGGCCGTCCAGGCCGCCGTGCTCCTCAAGGTCGAGGAGCTTTTCGACCCGTCGATGAGCGACGGCGAGAAGCGCGCGGCGACGGTGGCCAACCTGCTGCGCAAGTACGCCCGCCCCAACTTCTGACCGTCAGCCCCAGGAGGCCGTCCCATGCCGTGGGTCGAGTTCACCGCCCGTTTCGACTGGACGCCGCCCAAGGATCGCCGGCGGACGACTGTCTACCGGCCGGGGCACATGCTGCTCGTGACGACGCCCTGCGCGACGGCGGCGATCGCCGCCGGCGCGGCTCATCGGATCGCCACGCCCCGGCGCGGCCAGCAGCCCGTTAGCCTGATCCAGGCGAACCCGGTTCGCGAGGACTGACATGCGCGCCGGACAACTTCCCGAACGGGTCCGCTTCGAACAGCGGGGCCTCGACCGGAACGGCGATCGCCTGGGCGATTGGGTCGCCGACCCGGCCTTTGAGACCGCCGCTGGCTTCACCTGGTTGCGCGGCGGCGAGACCGCGATCAACGCCCGCCTCCAGGGCGTGCAGCCCGTCGTCGTCAGGGTGCGGATCTCGCAGCTGCTGGCCACGGTGACGACCGCTTTTCGCGTCGTCGATCTGGCCACCGGCGACGTATTCGCGATCCGGTCGAGGATCCTCGACCGCCGCGCTCGCGTCCTCGATTTCGCCTGCGACACTGGAGGGACCGATGGCTAGCCCGGCCCTTGCTTTCAAGCGCGCCGAGGAGGCGGCGCTGCGGTCGTCGGCCGCGCTGAGGGCGGCCATGGCCCTCGCCGAGGTGAGGATCTACACCGAGGTGCCGACGAACGCGCCGCTGCCCTACGTCGTCCTCGGCCAGCACGAGATCGACGATCAGTCCGACGGCTGCGGCGAGGCGCATGAGATCGTCTCGACCGTGCAGTGGTGGACCAAGATCGTCGCCGGCGTGCCCGGCTCCGACGTAGCCCGCCTAATGGGCGCGGCGATCGTCGAGGCGCTGGGCGAGGCGCTGGAGATCGAGGGGCACGCGGTCGTGCTGGCCGAGATGGAAACCCCCGAGACCTACGGCACCGACCCCGACCAATCGAGCCGGGGCCGCGTCGCCTATCGCTACGAGACAACCGCCCTGGACTGACCAGGCGCGTGACATCCGGGGCTCGCCCCGATCCTGGCCCGGGAAGGGCGTCCACCAACATTCATAGGAGGCCCCCTCATGGCGGGCGTTAAACATGCGCGGGGCGTGAAGCTCGTGCTGAAGGTCAGCGCGGGCGGAAACCCCGAAACCTTCGAGGCGATCTGCTCGATCAACGCCGAGCGCGAACTGACCTTCGAAGCGGCGACCAACGACTTCAATCTGCCCGACTGCTCAGACACCGACCTGCTGTCCTGGATCGTGCGCGAGAAGGTGTCGCTGTCGAGCGCCTTTACCGGCGCCGGCATTCTCAACCTGCCGGACCTGCCGCGCATGTGGGCCTGGTTGAAGTCGCCTGATCCGGTGAAGTGCCAGATCATCATGGACGTCCCGGCGGCTGACGGCGGCGTGCTGTGGGAAGGGTTCTATCACCTGTCGAACTTTGCCGTGACCGGCAACGTCGGCGAGAAGGCCCAGACCTCCATGACGCTGGGCTCCGACGGCGAGATCACCATGTCCGTGATCCAGGCGGGCGGCTGATGGACGGCTCGGGCCACTGCACCACCGAGTTCGCCGGGGAGGAACGGGATTTCCGTATCCGCCTCGGCGAGATCCGCCGCATCGAGAAGGCCTGTGGAACGGGCATCGGCGAAGTGCTGCGCCGGCTGGCCCGGGCTGTCTTCGCCCTCTCGAAATATTCGGGCATCGAGGCCCTGGCCGCCGGCGTCGAGTTTCACGCCGAGGACGTGCGGGCGCCGATCTACCAGGGGCTCATAGGGGCCGGCATGACCAGCAAGGACGCGACGAACCTGGTTCGCCTCGACATCGACGAGCGCGGGATCCAGGGGCTGCTCGACCACGCGACGACGGCCCTGGAAGTCCTCTGGGCTTCGCGGCAAGCGCCGGAGGACGAAGAGCCGGGGGAGCCGATAGCGGGGGAGAGCCCCGCGAACTGACCGCTCTCACCGACTTCGCCCAGCTGTACGGCCTGGGCGCGGTCATCGGCCTGTCGCCGCGCCAGGTCGACGACCTGACCGAATGGGAGTTGGCCGCCGCCGTCACCGGCTGGAAGGCGGCCAACTGCGCCGAGGAGCCGCCCAAGCCGCCGACGCCGGAGGAGCACGACGCCCTGATGGCCAAATGGGGGTGACGCCATGGCGCGCCGCATGAAGAACATCGAGCGAGCGCTGGCGCGCATGAAGCGCCTGCCCCCGGCGATGAAGGAAGAGGTCGACAGCAGGCTCTACCGCAAGGTCGACCAGCTGGTGGGGCGGCAGAAACGGGCCGCCCCCGTCGACCCGCAGTCGGATGACCCGGGCAAGTTCCGCGACAGCATCCGCGCCTACGAAAATCCCGATCGGCCGCTGAGCTACCGCATCACGGCCGACGCCCGCGACGCCGACGGCAAGTTCATCGGCGGCAACATCGAGCACGGCCACCGCGCTCGCGACGGAACCCACGTCGATGCCAGCCCGAGCTTCTTCCCGACTTACCGGGCCTGGAAGAAGCCGACGAAGCGCGACCTGACGGCCGGCGCCCGCAAGGCCCTCAACAAGATCTATCCCAAGGGGTGACGCATGGCTCGCAAGGACGCCGACGCTCTGCTGCTGCAAGTCTCGGCCGACATTCGCAGCCTGGAGAAACAGTTCACCAAGGCGGTCGGCGTTGTCGACGGCGGGTCCAAGAAGATGGAGGACCGGGCCTGGAGGTTCTCGAAGAACTTCAAGGCGGCCAACGACAACCTCGCCAGCAGCCTCAATCCCGACAAGTTGCGCGCCGGCCTGGCGGGTGTGGCCTCGGCCTTCGGCGCGGCGATGAGCGCCCGCGAGGTCGCCGAGATCGCCGACACCTACACGCGGTTCACCAACTCGCTGAAGGTGGCCGGCGTCGAGGGCGCGGCGCTCGCGCAGGTCCAGGAGGCGCTGTTCGCCTCCGCGCAGAAGAACGGCGTCGAACTTGAGACGCTGGGCACGCTCTATGGCCGGGCCGCCCAGGCGGCCAAGACCCTGGGCGCGAGCCAGTCCGACCTGCTGCGGTTCACCGATGGCGTCACCAACGCCCTGCGGATCCAGGGCGGCGATCCGGCCGCCGCGTCGGGCGCGCTGCTCCAGCTGAGCCAAGCGCTCCAGGCCGGAACGGTGAGGGCCGAAGAGTTCAACAGCATCAACGAGGGCGCTTTCCCGATCCTGCAGGCTGTCGCGGCCGGCGCGGACCGCTTCAGCGGCTCGGTCGCCAAGCTGCGAGCCGAGGTGCTGGCCGGAAAGGTTTCGTCGCAGGAGTTCTTCGCGGCCTTCCTGAAGGGTTCGGCCCAGCTGGAGGAGCGCGCGGCCAAGTCGAGCCTGACCACGGCCCAGGCCCTGACCCAGCTGCGCAACGCCCTGGTCAGGTACGTGGGGGAGGGCGACCAGGCCTCCGGCGCGAGCGCCACGATGGCGGCTGCGATCAAGACGCTGGCCGACAACATCGGCGTGCTGATCCCCGCGATCGCCATCCTCGGGGTCGCCCTGGGCGTCGGCTTCGTCACCAACGCCGGCAAGGCGGCGGTGGCGGCCAGGGGCGCTGGGGGCGCGATCCTGACGGCCTTCGGCGGTCCTGTCGGTCTGGCGATCACCGCCGTAGGCATCGCGATCGCCAGCGTCGCTGGTGAGGCCGCCGTAGCCCAGCGCGACGTGGCTGGGCTACAGGCGACGACGGACGACCTGAAGGGCTCGCTGGCCGACGCCCGGGCGCTCCTCGATCCCACTCCCGGCAAACTGGCCAGCGTGGGCAAGGAGGCCGCCGGGGCGGTGCCGGGCATCACAGCCTTCGCTGGCGAGGTCGGTAAGGCGGCCGCCAAGCTCTGGGAACTGGCCGCTGCGCAGAAGGCCGCGGCTATCAACAAGCTGCTCGGCGAGCGGGCCAACCTTTCGACCCAGATCCAGAACAACGAGCGGCGCTTGCCGCAGCAACGCCGCGAGGCGTTCGGGCAGGATTTCGGCTTCGGCGACCACGGCTCCCTCCAGGAACAGATGGGCCGCGCCAAGCGGTTCTTCGCCGGCGAGATCGCCAACTGGTACACGGGCGGCAAGAGCGACCAGGAACTGGCGGACTCGATCAAGGCCGCCAAGGCCCGGATGGGCGAGCTTGAGAAGGCGATCGTCGATCTCGGCAACGCCGACCTGAAGGAGTTTGTCGACGAGGCCAAGGCGCTTCAGGCGGCCATGGCGCCGCCGGCCGCCAAGCCCAAGGGAAAGGGCAAAGACAAGGGCGGGATAAAGGGCTGGGAGATCGATCCCGCCACGGTCGACCCGAGCACTTTCTTCGACATCAACGCCGACGTCGGCCGCCCGGTCGACGTGACTTCGAACGAGCGCGGTCTGGTCAGCAGCGAAGACCGCGTGGCCGATCTGGCGAAGGCCCTGGAGGCCATGCGCCAGCAGCAGTACGACCGCATTTACGATGCCACCTACGGCGCGCTCGACGCGGCCTTCAGGGGCGGCGCGAAGGGTCTGCTGGCCTACTTCGGCGAGCAGCTGCGGCAGTCGCTTCTCAAGGGGGCCGCCAAGGGCCTCGCTGAGGCCTTTTCCAAGAAGGCGGGCGGCGGGATCGCCAAGGCGGCCATGGCGCTGTTCGGCTTCAAGGACGGCGGCTACCTCGGCGGCTTCGCCGGCGGCGGCCTTCTCCAGGGACCGGGCACCGGAACCTCCGACAGCATTCTAGCCAGCAACGGCAAGGGCAAGTTCGCGCGGTTCAGCGATGGCGAGTTCATCGTCAACGCCGCCGCCACGCGAAAGCACCGCGCGCTGCTGGAAGCGATCAACTCCGGCCGGATCGGCGGCTTCGCCAAGGGCGGGATCCTTGGATCCTCGCCGGCGGCGCTGGCGGCCGGCTCCACCTTCCGAGGCGGCGGCCCGGTGTTCGACCTGCGCGGCGCGGTCATGACCGAGGATCTGCTGATGCAGATCAACGACCAGATCGACGCCAGCGAAACCCGGGCGGCGACCCGTGGCGCGCAAGGCGGGCTGGCGCTCACCCAGGCCCGGCTGGCGCAGCAAGCCAAGGCCCGGTTGGGCTGGAGATAGCAGATGGCTTTCCAGGTTCCTCGCCTGCCCAAGACGGCGCAGGTCGAGCCCTTCTATGTCGACGCCAACGCCGACATGGAACCGGTCGTGGTCGGCAAGGTTCAGACGATCCTCCGGCCCGGCAAGTGGGGCGTGAAGGTTTCGATCCCAGAGCTGAACCCTGTCGACGCCCGCCGGTTCTGCGCCGCCCAAGTCGCGCACAAGACCGAGGGCGGGCCGATCTCGTTGAGTTGGCCGCAGGCCGACCTTGCCGAGATCCCGCCGACGGTGGCCGTCGATGGTGCAGGCCAGACTGGGGCCAGGCTGGCCGTCAAGGGCCTGACGCCGGGCTCGACGGTTCCTGGCTTCGCGTTCTTCAGCTTCACAGTCTCGGGCGAAAGCTTCCTCTACTGCACCAGCGGGGAGGCTTTGGTCGACGCCAACGGCCGGGCGCTTTTGCCGATCAGCCCCATGATCCGCGTGCGGCCAGCCGACGGCGCCGCCCTCAACTTCGCCGACCCCCAGATCCAGGGAAAGCTGGAGACCGGGAACGTCGAATGGTCGCTCGTTCGGCTGAAACACACCGGCGTCAGCTTCATGATCACCGAGATCCAGTAACCGCCATGAGCCTCGCGCCCTCGACGGCCGCCGCACTGAAAAGCTCGGCGGTGATGATGCCCTATTGCCTGGAGTGGGACCTTCCGACGGGACCCCTGCGGCTCAGCGAGCACTCCCCCTTCAGTTTCCCGGTCGACGGTCAGGCCGCCGAGTTCACGCCCTTCGACGGGAACTACGGCGTCCTGGGCGCCGTCGGCCCGATCAGCGACGGCGTGACCGCCGAAGTGCCCACGACGTCGTTCGTGCTCTTTCCCCCGCCGGCGCTGGTGAACACCGTCACCGCCGCGCTGTCGGCCGCCGGCAAGCGGCGAGTGCGGATCTGGGAAGTGGTGCTTGATCCGATCACCGGTCGGCCGATCGGCGACGCGATCCCGCTGATGATCGGCCAGAGCGACGTTCCGACCAACACGGTCGACAAGGGCGTCCGCTCTCTGACCGTCACCGTTCTGAGCCGGTTTGCCCGGTTCCTGCGTCCTCGAGAGGGGGTGCGGCTGAACCACGGTACGCACCAGCGCTGCAAGCCCGGCGAGAAGGGCATGCAGTTCATGCAAAGCGTCAGCCGGACGATCCCCTGGGGCTCATCGACGCCCACAAGTTCGCTAAGCGCCGCCCAGGCCGCCGCCTACGCGCGCCTCTACGGCTCCACCTATTTCGGGGTGACGAAATGATCCATCCGCTAGATCTCCGCGTCCAGGTGGCAGAGGCCACGCGCGCCGCGTTCGAAGGCCACGCCTTCGCATGGGGCCATTACGACTGCGTCCGCCTGGCCGCATTCGCAGCACTCGGCATGGGCTATGCGCCCCGCCTTCTGAGGGGCGGTTTCTACCGCACGGCCCTGGGCGCCCGGCGCGCTATCAGGCGAACCGGGTTCGCGTCTCTGGAAGCGGCTATCGACGATCTGGGCCTTCCACGCCTCGGCTGGGCCTACGCCCTGCCCAGCGACATCGTCGCTTTGCCGAGCGGCGAGGACTGGCCCGCTCTCGGCGTGGTGATGGACCAGAACCACGTCCTGGCCTTCTCGAACGTGGACGGGCTTTGCCGCATCGCCCGCCCCGCCCCCTCCGACATCAAGATCCTGTGGAGCGCACCGCCGTGCCTCAAGCAGCCCTAGCCGTCGCCGCCTGGGTCGGCCAGACGGTCTTCCAGGTCGCTAGCGCGATCGGCATGTCCGTCAGCGCCGCCGCGACCGCCGCCAACGTCGCCGCAGCCGCGACCCTCGCGGTCGAGGCTTATGCGGTCGTCAAGGCCACCGAGGCTATGACGCCGAAAATCCGCGACCAAGGCTCGACCGTTCAGTGGCAGGCCGATCCCCGCGCTGGCGTGCCCTATGGCATGGGCCGCTGCGCGATCGGCGGGAACATCGTGTTCAACCAGTCGTCTGGTTCGGGCAACAAGTACCTGAACTTCGCCACCGTCTATAGCGGCGCCGGGCCGATCCAGGGTTTCGAAGCGTTCCAGTGCAACGGCGTGACCGTGTCGTTCACCGCCGACAGCGGTGAGGGCGCCTCCGGCTACTACCTCAATCGGATGTGGCAGAAGCGCCAGCTGGGGCTCGCCACTGAGGGGTGGATGCGTTGGACGGCGGTCGGCTCCAAGGACACGCCCTCCGATCATGGAGGGATGCCCTCGGAGTGGACGGCGGCGCACAAGCTGTCGGGCTATGCGGCCACTCTGTGGGCGTTGGAATATGACCCCGAGCGCTTTGCCTCGGGCGTGCCCTCGCCGCGCATGGTGGGACGCTGGGTCAAGGTTTATGACCCGCGCAAGGACAGCACTTTTCCGGGCGGCAATGGTCCCCATCGCATAGACGACGAAACCACCTGGGAATGGTCGGCCAACCCCGGCTTGCACGGTCTGACCTGGATCATCGGGCGGCGCTCGGGCGGGATCCTGATCCTGGGCCTCGGCGCCTTCGCCGACGAGATCGACATTCCGGCCTTCGTACATCTTGCCAACGTTTGTGACGCCAACGGCTGGACGATGGGCGGGAGCGTCACCAGCGCCGACAATACGTGGGAGGTTCTGAAGGCGATCCTGCAGTCGGGTGCGGCGACGCCGATCCTGGGCGGATCGCAGATCTCGTGCTTGGTCAATGCGCCCTCGGCGAGCCTCGTCACGGTGACGGATGACGACATCGTCGGGACCGCGACCGTCCCGGCGCAGGTTTCTGCCGACGAGGCGATCAACACGGTCTGGCCGTCCTATACCGAAGAAGCGCTGGATTGGGAGGTTGTCACCCCCGACGCGCCGGTCCAGGTGGCCGCGTACGTCGACGCGGATGGCGAGGAGCGGTCGGTCGAGTTGGGCCTTCCGCTGGTTCAGCAGGCGATCCAGGTCGGGCAGCTGTGCCGCTACGCGATCGAGGACGCCCGTGAACTGAACGGCATCGTGCTCATGCTGAAGCCTTGGCTTCGGTGGGTGCCGCCGGGCTCTTGCGCTCTCATCCAGGCGCCCGAGACCGGTCTGAACGGCCAGAAGATCCGGCTGCTGAAGCGCACCCGGGAGATGTCGACCAAGACCGTCGGCTGGACGATGCGCACCGAGACAGACGCCAAGCACGGCTACGCGCTTGGCCAAGTAAATGATCCGCCATCCTCTCGTCAGCTGACCTCGTATGACCCGGCAATTGTGCCGGTGCCGACGCAGACCGCGTTCGAGTTGATCGCCGGGCAGGTGGCTGGAGCCGGTGGTGCTCTGCCGGCGATCGTGGTCGAGGGCCAGGCCGATCTCTACGAGGCGGTATCGGTAGTGGTCGACTACCGCCAGGTTTTCCCGACCCAGCCGGTGACCTATGGCGTTTGGCAGTCCCAAACCTTCTCGGCGAAAACGACCCGCCTGATTGTCACTGGGGTGGAGGCGGGAGCGAAGTATCAAGTTCGGATCCGTTACATCACGGCCAATGGC
Source organism: Caulobacter endophyticus (assembly GCF_003116815.1). Taxonomy (GTDB): domain Bacteria; phylum Pseudomonadota; class Alphaproteobacteria; order Caulobacterales; family Caulobacteraceae; genus Caulobacter; species Caulobacter endophyticus. Next base: position 171,103 of record NZ_QDKQ01000034.1, on the reverse strand, counting down.
GTTGAGAATGCGGGTACGGGCACCGATCTTGGCGAAGTCGCCGTCGGCGGCGTCGACGCCGGCACGGTCCAGGGCCGCGAGGTCGTGCAGGACATTCTCGACCTGATCGAGACCTATGGCGACACCGCCTCGGCTGCGGCCTCGGCGGCCGCGGCGGATGCGGCCCGCGACGCTGCCGAGCTGGCCCGCGAGCAGGCGACCGCGAAGGCTGCCGACGCGTCGGGCTCGTCGCTTGCCGCCGCTGGCGCCGCGTCGACCGCCGTTGCCAAGAGCGCCGAAGCCGCACAGTCGGCGACGGCCTCCTTTAATCAAGCCCAGACGGCGGGCGGGCATGCCCAGACTGCTGTTGGGGCATCGGCGGCGGCGACGGCTGCTGCGGCGGCGGCGCAGCAAAGTTCAACGCTTGCGGCGTCGGTTGGCCCCGGCGTGCTGAACAAGAACCCGGTGTTCTCGGACTATCCGACCACGACCGGTGTTCCTGGCTCGTGGTTCGACTGGACGCGCGGAGATCTTGGTACTCGCCAGGGCGGGGAAGTCGGGCTGTATGCCTACGAAGTCGATGCGCCCACTACTGATGACCACGGCATCCAGCAGTTCGGCATCTACAGCGCTCCCGGCTGGTATGTGATCGAGGCCGACGCCTGGCTGCAAAGCGGCACATGGTCGGGCGCTTGCGTCCTGTTCTGGGGTCCGAGCGAGGCCGGAAAGCAGATCGACTGCGCTACCGATCCGGACATCGGCGATGTCACGGGGGCTTTGGGTCCTGGTGTTCGCCGGTTCCGGAAGATGGTTCAGATCGCGGCTGCGGAGGCGAAAAACCTCTACTGCATGACGAACTTCGCGGCCGTCTCCCCGAAGGTGGCGAAGCGCATCCGCTGGTACAGGGTCGCGGTACGACCGGCCACCGAGGGCGAGATCAAGGGGCGCCGGGCTGACGGCAATGCCGGTTCGGCCTTGGCACAGATTGCGGCCGAGGCGGCTATTCGCGCATCTGAAACAGGTGCGCTCACCTCCTCGGTGAACACCCATACCTCGCAGATCGGCGGGTTGACCTCGACTGTGACGGCGCAAGCCGGAACCCTGGCTGATCACACGGGCAAGCTGGCCGCCTACCTGAAATGGACGGCGGCGGCGGGCTCGGACGAGGCCAAGGTCGAAGTGGCGGCTGGCGGCGGTAATTCCATCGTCCGCCTCGTGGCCAAGACCCTTTCCCTGGCCACGGCGGTTGGTGGCGCAGTGTTCGACGTGCTGACGATCGTCGGCGACGTCGTGCGCTTCGCGCGGCCGATCGAGATCGTGGTCGGCGGCGCTAAGCTCTGTCTCGGCCCCGGCTTTGGGGCCGGCGGCAACTTGGTCATGTGGTTTGGGCCTTCCATCGCCCAGGCGCAGATGACCAAGGGCAACGCCACGTTCTGGCTGGACAACGCTGGCGGGGCCTACTTCGGCGGCTCTATCATGTCGGGCCGTTTCAGCAACAGCGCCACTGGGACGGACTTGAGCGTGCCTGCGAGCCTGACCCTTGGCCCCTTCGGGACCAACGGCCAGCCGATCACGGTGAACTGGTCATACGTCGGCTCGCGCGAGGGCTGGCGAGCAGGCAATCAGTCGGCTTCCGGGACGTACACAGTCGGGCTTGCGCTCTATCGGACTATCGCTGGTCAGGCTGAGACGCTGGTCGACACCAAGGCGATCAGCGGAAACTTCGACTACCTCTACTACGACGGCGAATTTGGCCGGACGATGTTCCGCGAGAGCATCTCAGGCGCCTTCACCTTCACCGATACGGCGGGCGGCGTCGCCAACCGCACCTATCGCGTGGCCGTGACCTCGCGGTCCTTCAGCACCGTCGCGGGCAACTCCAGCCAGCCCGACAGCGTCGTCCAGCGCTACAGCCTGGTGACGTCGGAAAACTGACCTTCAGGCAAACCAAGGAACTGATCATGTCCACTCTCGCCGAGCTGGAAGCCCAGCAGGCTGCCCTCGACCTGGCCAAGGATACCTACAGCCGGCCGTTCATCGACAGCGCCCATGCCGCCCTGTCCAGTGAGGCGGCCCACGGCCTGGTGGTGGATCTACGGGCCGCGTTCGACGGCCTGCCTGGGGGCGAGGTCAAAACGCAGATCGGCAATCTGCTGTCGGTCTTTGCCTACGTGCCGGTTCGCGTTGCGGCCGAGGCCGAGCGCTTGTCGCAAATCCTTGACGCCCCCTCCGAGCCCTAATCCGCCCATCCCAAGCCCAACCAAGGAGCCGACATGGCTACTGTTCATATCGTGCTGGCCAATGTTCAGGCCCGCGCGCGCACCGGCGCGACCATGCCGGTTCCGGACTCCGTGCCATCGGGCGTCGACACCGTCGCCTCGGCGGCCGCGTCAACCCAATCAACGCTGGCTGGCGCCGCCGGGCAGTTCTGGAGCATCGTGTCTACGGGCGCGGTGTGGGTGAACTTCGGGCCTAATCCCGTGGCGGGCTCTGACGCCGGCTGGCTCGTGCCTGCTGGCGTTCCTCGGGACTTCGCCGTCACCGCAGATGGCGAGAAGATCGCGGTAAAGGACGTTTGATGGCCGGTATGTCTCTTGGCCTTTCGCTAGGCCTTAATCTGACCGTCGCGACTTCGGATGCCCCTTCGGGCATGGCGATCACCGCCACCTCGATCGCCGACACGGTCGCCCCTGGTTCGGTGATCGGCGCTGTATCGGCTCCCGCCGGCTACAGCGTTGAGCTGATTTACGACAGCGACGGCCGCTTTGCGCTGTCGGGCCAGGATCTGGTGGTCGGAGCCACGCTTCTGACGCCGGGCACTTTCGGCCCGGGCGGCGCGCACACCTGGCCTGGACCAATCCTGCGCGCGGTGAAGGCTGGCGCGCCCTATTCCGATCTGGTGCTGCGCCCAGTGATCACCGTCCAGGCGGTGCGAAGCCCGGCCGATATCGCCGGCCTGACGGCGGCCTGGCTGTCCGACGTCGGCGTCACCGCCAACGGATCGGGCCAGGTGACGGCCTGGGCCGGAGCGTACGGCACGGCCTACGCCCTGACCCAGGCTACGCTCGCCAACAGTCCGACGATCGCAGCGGGCTATGGCCCGGGCGGCCTGCAAGGCGTTCGGTTCACTAGCGCCAACTCGCAGCACATGAACATCACCCCGGCCCTGCCGATGACCGATGGGACGATCGTTGCGGTCTATCAGCCGCTCGACACCAGCGCCAACAAGGCGATCTTGGGCTCGGGCAGCCGGTTCCTCTGGCAGACGTCGTCGACGTCGGTTTCGCTCAACATGGGCAGCACCGTCGCTGCGACGCCAGTGGCAAACGCCACCCTGACGACAAACCGGATCTCCACGCTGGTGGTGACCCACGACGGAACCACGGGGGCTTACGCCGCCCGCGTCGACGGCGTGGCGGCCAACGGCGGCGGCAACGCTGGCGTCTCGGCCGCCGCCTTCACCTACGTCGGCCGGCAGGCGTCAACCGCCTATGGCAACTACGTCCTGATGGCGTTGCTGGTTTACAACCGCGTGCTGACGGCTGACGAGATAGCCGCCGTCGAAGCGTGGGCGATGGGTCGCCGCACCACGGAATGGTTCTGCGCGGCCGATGGTCAGGCGGGGAATACCGGCTTCAATCCCGCTTCCCCCAAGCCCGCGGCTCAAGCCTTCCTGTCGGGCCAAGCTTTCCGCGCGTGGGACAAGATCCGGTCCAAGGGCGGCGACCTCATGGTTGGGACAATCACGGCACTGACGGGCGGCATGACGGCGGCGAAACCGGTTCGCGCCATGACCTATGGCCTGGGCAAGCCGCGCTGGTGGGGCGCCGCCCCGATGGCGCTGGCCTATACCGGCGCCTATCCGGCGCAGACAGCGGCTCTGGCTCGGGCCAACGCCCTGGGCATGATCTGGTGGTATCGCGATGGCCTCGACGCTGCGCCCGTCCAGGTCTTCTCGCGCGCCCTGACCGAGGACCGTTCGTTCCAGCACGCGGATGGCGCGTTGCAGATCCGCCTCGAGGCCGGCCGCGACGCCAACGCCGAGGTGCTGGTGATCCCCGCCGACCTTAGCGATCAGCAGCTCTACAGCATCGGCACGAGCAACTTCGAACTGCACGGCCACGACGTGCGCCACTTCCTGGGCCAGATGTGGTCGCCCCAGGGCCAGCGGACTGTGCTTCGGGACTGCTACCTGGGCTTCGGCTGCGATGATGGTCACTCGCCCGGCGGCTCGTTGCACGACTGCTCGTTCAACGAGATCACCGCGACGGGCACCAGTCTGTCGATCACGCGCGGCCCGGGTGACGGGATCAGCGTGCACGGCGGATCGGGGCACACCCTGCGCTACAACTGGGTTCACGACTGCCTTGGTCCTGGCATCCGCAACGAGGAAGGCTCGGGCGTGGTGATGGAGGGCAACAACGTCGAGAACTGTTCTGCGCCGCTGCGGATCATCAAGAACGCAAGCTATCCGGGGCCAGCCGCCGCGATCTATCGCGGCAACCGCATCCAGCGCGGCGCAGGCGCCCTTCAGCGCGACGGTCTGCTGCTCGATAGCGGGCTGCCGGCCAATATCGCCGTCACTGTCACCGACAACCTCTTCGTCGGCGAAGGCGTGGCCGATGGCGTGGCCATTCGAAATAGCGGCCTGGGGGCGGTCAACGCATCGGGCAATGTGCAAACCGGCTTTGCCGGCATGGGGGGGTAATGATGCAGCAGCCTCTTCCGATCGGCCCTGGGGTCTATGTCGTCCGCGTCGAGCACGCGGAGGATGGAACAATCACGCAGCGTTTCACCCCGTGTCCGGATGATCCCGCACCGACGTTGCAGGACGAACTGCGGGCGCATCGGCGGGTGGCGACTTTCCGCGCCGTCGCCGACGCCCTTCAGGACGGCCTTAGCCTCACGAGGCGCGAAGCGAGCCTTGCCGCTGTTCTCTATGTGAACGCTCCAGCCGCCACCGACCGCCAGACGATCCGCGCCGCCGTCCATGGCCCCAGGGCTATAGGTTCGCGGGAAGATCCCGACTGCTGGCTGCGTCAGCTGATGAGCCGGCTGCGAACCAAGCTAGGCGCGGGCGCGGTCGCCACCAACTATGCGGAGGGATATCGGCTCACGCCGGAGGGTGTGGAGCTGTGTCGCATGGCTCTGTCGAGGATCGCTGCCTGAGGCATCCGTTCTTCGTCGCGCCTGCGTCCGCGACGAAGAACGGCGGCCGGACCTTTATTGAGGGGGGCTCATCCGGCCCCATCCGAATAAGCGCAAGACTGGTCTATGGGCAATCTCAAATTGCAGCGTTGTGCGGGTGCGCGAATGCTGGTGAGCGCCCCAGGCTGACTTGCTCCAGATCGGCGCCTGGGCACATGCGCGATGCGGCTAGATAGTCGAGCGCCCTGGGTGTCAGGCTATAGAAGGCATCAAGGCCACTACCGGGCGAGATGTAACCCTGCTCGATCGCCTCGCTGATCTCCAGGTCCCATTCTTCAAGGCGCGCATCGCCGTCCGGCAAGGACCCTCCGACGCTTTCGAAGCTGAGGAGAAGGTGTTGAACAACCGCGCTCGGTTCCGCCACGGGCGGCGCAAGCCAGGCGAACAGCCGGCCAACTAGCTTACGTAAGAACTTCACAGACTTCCCCCCAACGCGGCCGCTAAGGCGGCTCGTCAAGCGTGACCATAATGGAAGGGCGCGCTTTGGGGTAGAGCTTGGGGCGAAAACGCCAGGCTCACGGGCTGGCGAAAGAAGGCCCCGGCGCAAGGCCGGGGCCTGAGTAAGGGGTAAGTGTCGCGTCCCTTGCGGCGCCCCGCAGAACGCTGAGCGGCGCAGCGTTTTCCCGCCGCTGATCCAACATCGAAAAGGGGCCGGCGGATGCTGGACAAATCGCGGCTGCACGCGCTCGCGGTAAGCGCGGTCGTGGCCTTCCTCCTATGGGGGCTCGCCCTCGTGCCTATTGTGCTGGGCGACGAGGAGAACTCGCGCCGCGCCATCGCAAGGGCGGTGCTCGAAAAGACCCTCGTGGCCGCGCTGGGCGTCCTGGCCGCGCACCTCGCGCAGCCATGGTCGGCCGACGCCATCAACGCCGTCATCGGCGTCCTGCCGATCAAGCTGGGCGTCAAGATCGACGCGGTTACGTCCTCGGCCCTGGTCGTGGCGCTGACCGTCACCTTCCTAGGCGAGCCGAAGGCCAGGGCGGCGGCCGTGGAATGGGCCAAGCGCTTCGTTCCGGGGTTCGCGAAATGAGCGGCGCGAGCGCCATGGCCGAGGCTCTCGCGGTGACCTTGGCCTGCTGGTCGGCGGGGGCCTGGATCCTCGCCGCCCGGCTCCTCTCAACCGACGGCCGGGGGTGGCGAACCCTCGGCCTTCGGGTCGTCTGGCCTGTCCAGGGTGTGGGGGTGTTCTGGCTGATCGCCGCGCTTGTGGCCCTCGGCCAGCCCCGCGTCGTTGGTCCCTTCACGCTGGCCCTGGCGGCGCTGTTCGCTACCGCCGGCTCGATCCTCTTGGGCTCCGTCGCGCGTAGGCGCGAACCGCCCGCTTCCTGAAATCGGAGATCCACTATGGACGTCCGCGACCTTCAACGTCGCCTGACGGCGCTTGGCCTGTATGCCGGCGCTGTCGATGGCCAGTTTGGCCCCTTGAGCCGAGCCGCATTCTTTGCGGCCCTCTCTTCACCCGCTCGGCGTCTTACCGACGCTGACCTCGACCAGGCCGCCAGCCTGCATGGCCTGACCGCTGCTCACGTCGGCGCGCTCGTCGACGTCGAGGCCAGCGGCCGGGGGCAAGACCCCGCCACCGGCCGGCCGGTCATTCGCTATGAAGGCCACCAGTTCCGTTCGCGCACGGGCAATGACTTCGACGGCCGTTACCCGGCCCTGTCATTCCCCTATGCCGACCGCGCCAAGCGGGTGCAGCCGTCCGCCCAGGTCGGCCGGTGGGAACTGCTCGCCGCCGCCGTAGCCCTCGTGCCTGGCGCCGCGCTGGAAGCGACGTCCTGGGGCCTCGGTCAGATCATGGGGTTCAACTACGCAGCCTGCGGCTTCCCTGACGTCTGGACCTTCGTTCGAGCGATGGCCGCCAGCGAGCGCGACCAGCTCGTCGCCATGCTGTCGTTCCTGCAATCGGAAGGCCTGCTCAAGCACCTGAAGGAAAAGCGGTGGGACCGTCTGGCCGCTGGCTACAACGGGCCGTCGTACCGCGACAACGCCTACGACGAGCGGCTGGCCAAGGCCTATGCGCGGCGAGGCGGCAAATGACCGCCCTCGTCGCGATCCTGAAGGCCTGGGGCGCGGGCCTGCGCCACTTCCTGGCGACGCCGGCCGGCCGGGCGCTCGCCGTCCTGGGCGTCGCCGCGCTCGTCCTGATCTTGACCTATCGCGCCGGGTTCAAGGCCGGCGTCGAGCGCGAAGTCACCGCCCAGGCCCTGCGCGAAGAGGCGGCCCGTAAGACTTCGGCCAAGGTCGAGAAAGTCGGCAAGGCGATCACCGCCGCCGTCGACCAGCAGAGCGCCGCTCGCAAGGTCGAGATCCGCACCATCACGAAAACCCTCATCGAAAAGGTCCCCGTCTATGTCACGGTTGAAGCTGATCGCCGCGTTGACGTCCCTGTCGGCTTTGTGCGCCTGCACGACCAAGCCGCAACTGGTCTGCCCGGCCTTCCCGACGCCCCCGGCCTCATGGTCGACGCCCCTTCCGGCGTTCCGCTCTCTGCCGTCGCCGGAACCGTCGTCGGCAACTACGGCGTCGCCTACGAATGGCGCGAAGAGGCTCTAGGCTGCCGTGCCTGGGTGGCGCAGCAGGAGGCGCTGTGGCGCGCGATGGTCCCAACGCCCTCGCAGTGAGCAGCCTCGCACAGTCGCCGTCGTGATAAGTGGCCGCCCCGCGAGAGGGGGCAGGGCGGCCCGCGTCCGGCGATCTCGGCATCACCCTCTCGTGGTGCGTCGATCCCTACGCTATGCAAACGGTGCGCTCCGGCGGGCCGGGTTACAATCCCCCAGATTTAGGGGGCTTCCGCTTGTGACAAGGGGACAGCCCGCTCGAGCGCGGAGCGGAACAATGGTGTAAAGTACTCAAGGTCCAAGCCTACCTTGCGCCGCCTCCCGTTCATCTCCAAGAACACGCGGCCAGGACCGTCTCCTTTCGCGTACGCAATATCCGCGTTTTTTCCAGTTGCGCGCTCGTGTATTGAGATAATTGCGTACTCTACAATAGTTTCCCCATCTCTAAGGCCTTCGGGCATTTCTCCATCACTAGAAGGCGGATGGATAATCCACTCGCATCGCTCGTTTCCAAGGCTACTTGTTACAAGCGCAACGCCTTCCCGGCTGTGGCTAATGTGATATAGGTTTCCGAGTTCACCAATGCTGATCGCATCGCCGTCGAATAAAATCTCAAGATGCCAAAATAGTACAGGCGATACTCTTGCGAGGGAGCCATCCATGCGCATATGAACAAGATCGAAGTATCCGCCCGCACGTGTTGCTATACTTTTGGCCGCCTCATACTGCTGCTCAACCATGAAACGGTTCGCGTAAGATAGCAATTTGAAGGTGATGTTTCGATCACTGTCTTCTGGATTGCGACTTTCAACCGAGCTGTGGAAAGTGCGAATGAAGTGATCCGCTCCGCTCCCGTCGACTGCGATCGAGCGCGCGGCATTTTGTGTAGTCAGAACGCCATCAGAGCACACGATGAAGGTGTGCGTTTCGTCATCTGATGTGTATGAGCACAGCAATATACAGCTGAAATTATTCGGTGGATTGGCGTTAATATAATTTGAATACTCTTCACCATGCCTTGGGCTTGAAAACTCGTCCCGCAGCCTATCAATCCACAGCATTGCAGCGCTTAGATTTCCACACCAAGCCACTGCAAGGTGCGGCGCAACAATCAACACCTTTGGAAAGAGTCCAACAACGCGAAATGACTTTTCCCAAATAGCTTCGTTGGGCAGGGGGCTCGTCGGGATTGGGCTGTCACCATTGAACGGATAGTCAGTCGTCAGGAGGGCATCGCCGAGAAGCCACATGCCATGCTCGCGGTGCTGGTAGCCAACGATCAGAGTCATGTGTGCCCCCCCCCCCCCCCTTTTTTCGAACAGCGCTCCGCCAGTGTCGCTATTTACTGCGGAGATTGCGCATTGCGCAGGTACGCTTCACCGGCAAGCCATACCGGCCATTACTGATAGACCTAGTCTCCAAAGGATATACGAGCCAAGATCTCGCTTGCGATCAACGACGAAACGCGAACCGCGTTCATCTGAGCACCCGGCAGGCTCTGCTATCCTGCGGCGATAGCTATTCTTCGTGGGGATAGGCCAAGCGCTCCAGACCCTGCGCCGGGTCCACCGCCACTTCCACCCATAGACGCTCGATCAGCAGGCCTTGATACGCGGCGAGCTCAGCAGCTGCCGGGCTAGACGCCAGTGCAGCGGCCAGGCGGCGCTGGGCGACGTGGAGCGCCGTGCCGGTCTCGGCGCTGGCCAGCTTGTGCATCTCGATGGCCGCGTAGGCCGCGCGAAGCTTCAGGCCCTCCTGCGGCTGGGCCAATTCCGCCGCCAGGATCGGTTCGCCGATGGTGCGCTGTAGAGAGTAGCCGACGGCGAGGACGCCGCGGCGGACCACGTCCTTCCAGTAGTCGATGGGATCGCTCATGAGCTGAAGAGGTCCTGGCGCAGGGGCGGAAAGTCCCTCTCGACCGCCAGCTCCCCAGCTGGCAAAGCGCGCAGGATCTCGGCAGCCGGCCGCTCCAGGTCGAGCCAGTCCCGGCCTTGCGCGCCGGCCAGCACCACGACTTGCCGATCGTGGTAAGGCGCGACATCCGGTCCGGGCTCGGTCGTAAGCATCGTCCAGGCGCCGTTCTTTACGATGCCGGCGATCCAGAAGAGCGGGCTGGCCGGCATGGTGAAGCGCCAGCGCGTCTTGCGCTTCTGGCCAGGCTGGGGCGTCGTGAACTCATAGAAGGCGTCGGCAGGGATTAGCACGCGGTCGCTGCCGGAAAAGTCTCGCCCTTCGCTGACGAAGTTGAAAACGGGGCCGCGCGGCCCCGGCCAGCCCCACGGGGTCATCGAACCCACGGCCTGGTCGCCGACATGCCGGACGATCGGCGCGGTCTCGGTCATGCGGATTTCAGGGCGAGGCTGGAAGTTGCTGGCCTGCCCCTCCCACACCACCGGCAGGCGCAGCACCTTGGCCCAGGTCTCGAACAGGTCAGCGGTCTTGAGGCTGTAGAGGTTACACATCGTCGGGCCGCCGATCCCAGCGGCGCAGCGCCCACCATCCGCGCGGGGCGTGCTCTGGATCGCCCATGTCGATAAACAGCTCGTAGTGGCGCCGTTCGTCGCTCTCGAGCTGCTTTACGACGTCGGGTGGTGGGCCTTCCTCGAATTGCTCGTGGTCAGGCGCGCGATTGGGCTTCTTCCACTGGCTCATGTGCGAACGCTACATCTCTGCATCGACATCGACTAGGTGATCGCGGCCCCGCGCGCCGCAGCGGCTGCATCGGAGCTTGCCCCGTATCTCGTGGGGCATGGTGTGTCCGCCCAGGTTCACGATCGCCTTCTCCCGGCTCCAAACGGCTCGGTTGCCGCAACGGATGCACCGGATCGTGAGCGCCGTCTTGATGCGGCGCAGGGTCGGCCAAATCTGGGCCATGCGTTATCGGCCGCCATGGCCATAGCCGTAGTCCGCGGGGATCAGTCCTGCGTCCATCAACGCGTTCATCACCTCCCAGCGCGCCCTGGCCGCATCGGCCGGTTGCAGCACGCCGTTAAAGGTCATGACGGGCATACGACCCGGACAGCGCGGGCAGACGGCCTTGGCCTGAATCTCGGTCATGGTGCAGTTGAGCAGTGGGCGCGCCCGCCCAAGCATCACGTCGCGCCGCCACGTCTTGCCGTGGCCACAAAACTGACAGCGGAAGCCGATCTCCCAGCCCCGCTCCAGCGCCTCGACCAGGCGCACGTGCGCGAAGGTGTCGCTGAGTTGCGCGGCCTTGCGTCGATCGCTGGCCGAGGGCTCAGGCATCCGCGGGCGGCTCCACCTGGCGCACGGCGCGCCACCAGGGCCAACGCCGGCCTTCGCCGCGCTGGACCTTCTCCATCTCGAACCAGGCGCTTTCGCCGTCGAAGGACGGCACGTCCTCAACCTCGACGAATTCGCTCGTCGCACGGCTCGACCTACTGCTCTTCTGCGGAAAAGTGAAATGCAGGGTGCGTGATGTCGGGTCGGCACCGTGCGCCCGCACCCGCGTCAGCTTGACGACGGCGGTCAGGTAAACGCGGGGCTTCGGGACGGCGCGGGCGCGCGTCGTCGCGCGCTCCTTAGCGCGGGGCGGGGGCATTTGTCAGCTCCAGATGTTCCGTAAATGTTCTCATCTGTAAGCGGCAGGAGTCAATTGCTCTCTGGCTGATAAACCTTCGGCGAATCGGGTTCGCCTTCGCTGGGCCGACACTGCGTCTCGCGAAGCGCACCAAAGGAGGCTCGGAAGTGCTCGGCCGCCGTGAACGGATTTAGAACATCGTCCGGGACTATTCCGGGGGATTAGGTCCCGGACCATCGAGATTGACCGGTTTTGTTCCGATTTTGAGGCTGGGTCCCGGACCGGGCCTTAAGCAGCAAACCCCTGCTGCACAAGGCTCCGCGTGGCGGCCCGGGAGGGACTCGAACCCCCGACCTTCGCTTTAGGAAAGCGCTGCTCTATCCTGCTGAGCTACCGGGCCGCGTGTGCGGCGGAGAGGGTGCATAGCGCATGTTGGGCCTGGTGCGAAGCCTGACCGTCGCGGCGGCGCGACGGATTGTCGCGGGGGAGGTGGCGGGAAAGTTCTTACGGCGCCGCTACAAGGCCTTGATCTGGTTCGACTGTGCGTCGCCCGGAAGACTCTGTTAACCTTCCCGGCAACCGTGAGTAGATGCGTGCGTCATCACGCCTCTTGTTGTTGTCTCATCTACGCGTGCTAGGCTCGCGTTCCAGTGGATCCGCGAGCGTCCTTTCGTATGTTGGATATGGCCGAGCACGACCTGTCGGACGGCGAAGACGATTCCGCCCTCCTGACGCTGGTCGAAACGATCGAGGAGCTCTCGGCGACCCGGACCATCGACGAGGTGGCCGCGGTGGTCCGCTCCTCCGCGCGCCGAATCTCGGGCGCCGACGGCGTGGCCTTCGTGCTGCGCGACGACGACTGCTGCTGGTATCTGGACGAGGACGCGATCGGTCCGCTGTGGAAGGGCAAGCGCTTTCCGCTGACCGCCTGCATCTCGGGCTGGGCGATGCTGAACCGCCAGACGGTGGTGATCCCCGACATCTACCAGGACGACCGCATTCCGCACGACGCCTACAGGCCGACCTTCGTCAAAAGCCTGGTGATGACGCCGGTGCGCACCCGCGATCCGATCGCGGCCCTGGGCGCCTACTGGGCCAAGGAGCACACGCCGCCGCCCGAGACGGTGGCCAAGCTGCAGGTCATGGCCCGCGCCACCGCCGCGGCCCTGGAGAGCGGCCGCTTGCAGGCCTCGCTCAACAAGGAGCTGGAGCGCCGCACCTTCCTGATGCGCGAGCTGGACCACCGGGTGAAGAACACCCTGGCCTCGGTGCAGTCGATCGCCAGCCAGACCCTGCGGACGGCGACCTCGCCGGAGGCCTTCAACGAGTCGTTCGAGTCGCGGCTGCTGGCGCTGTCGCAGGCCCACGAACTCTTGACCAAGCAGGCCTGGGGCAAGGCCCAGCTGCGCGAGATCCTGGCCGCGGCCATGCGGCCGTTCGGCGGGCTGGAGGATGGCCGGTTCGTGGTCGAGGGGCCGCCGATCGAGATCACCCCCGAGGCCGCCGTGGCCGTGCACATGACCCTGCATGAACTGATCGTCAACGCCGCCAAGTACGGGGCCCTGTCGGTCGCGACGGGCCAGGTGTTCGTCACCTGGCGCATCGAGGACGCGGCGGGCGGCCATCCCACCTTCGCCCTGGAATGGCGCGAGCGCGGCGGTCCGCCGGTGACGGCGCCCGGGCCAAAGGAAGAGGGCTTCGGCTCGCGGCTGATCCGCCGGGGCCTGTCGCGCGACCTGGGCGGCGCGGCGGTGCTCGACTTCCTGCCCGACGGGCTGGTCTTCACCTTCCGAGCCCCGCTGTCGCAAAGGCTGGCGGCGGCATGAGCGGGCGTCGGATCATGATCGTCGAGGACGAGGCGCTGGTCGCCATGATGGTCGAGGACCTGCTGACCGATCTCGGCTGCGAGGTTTCCGGCTCGTTCGGCGCCGTGGGCGAGGCCCTGGCCTATCTCGACGACGGCAAGCCGTCGCTGGACGGGGCGGTGCTCGACATCAACATCGGCGGCGAGATGGTGTTTCCGGTGGCCGAGGCCCTGCGGGCCAAGGGCGTGCCGTTTGTCTTCGCCACGGGCTACGGGGCCTTGCCGCGCAAGGGTTTCGAGGACGTGACGGTGCTGTCCAAGCCGATCAATTTCGGTCACCTGCGCGACGCCGTGCACGGGTTCGGCCACGCGGCCTGAGGGGCCTCAGCCCGGCTCGCCGTAGACGATGCCGCGTCCGTCCGTGCCCACGTAGACGCGCCCGTACACCCGCATGTCGGCGGCCAGGCATCGGAAGCGGCGGCCGTACTCGTGGCGGGCGTCGTTGACGCGCACCCAGCTCGCGCCCTCGTCGTCCGAGCGCCAGATGGCCTTGACCCCGTCCTTGCGACCGATGGCGAAGAGGGCGGGGTGAGGCTTGCCGGGCGGCTGGGCTCCGAAGTCGAGCTGGTCGACCTGCACGCCGCCGTCGATCCGCGAGAAGCGCGCGCCGCCGTCGGTGGAGCGGTAGAGGCCCTGGGTGGAGACGAACCACAGATGGCCGACCTGGCCCGGCACGGCCTTCAGCGGCCAGGGGATCTCGCGCCAGGTCACCTGGTCGGCCGACAGGTCGGCGGGCAGGCCGCGCGTCGCGGCCTCATTGAAGCTGGCGCCGGCGTCGGTGCTGACGAAGCGCCTGCCGGTCTGGGTGTCGATGGCGGTGAAGCGCCGGGGATCGACGCGGTCGGGCACGGGGCGGACCCAGGCGGGCAGGCCCCGGCAGAGCGTCCAGGTCGCGCCGCGGTCGCGGGTGACCTGGGGCTGGGCGGTCATGACCATGAACACCGCGCCGTCGGCGTTGACGACGATGGCGGCGTCGTCGTGCGGGTCGGGCCCGCGACGGCCCTGGCCGGGCGGGGAAGGAGCGCCCGTGATGCGCGGCGCCGTCAGCGGCGCCCAGGTGCGGCCGTGATCGGCCGACCAGGCCAGGGTTGGTCCGCCGTGGCGCTGGTGCGGCGTGCCGCTGCGGACGACCACCGACGGCTTCCTGCCCGCATAGTCGATGAAGTTGGTGTTGCCGAACACCGGGGTGGTGAACTGGTCGGTGGGCGAGACGGCCAGGTCGTCGTGCACGAAGCCGGAAATGTCGCCAAAGCCGCTAAGCAGTTGCGGGCCCTCGGGCAGGCTGGCCAGGGTGATGATCGCCGTCTGCTCAATGCCCTCCACCCACGGGAACCAGGTGGTTGGGCGCCCCGAGGAGGCCTTGGTGAACTCGCGGGTGGCGTAGATGGTCGCGCCGGTGGTGTAGCAGGCGAAATCCGGGTCGAACGGGTCGATGGCCAGGCCCGCCATCCACCAGCCGAAGTCGGCTTCCGGCTCGCCCCAGTGCAGGAACGGCGTCGTCGTCACGTCGCGGCGGGCGTCGGGATAGAGGTCGGTCCAGGTCGCGCCGTGGTCGGTGGAGCGCCACAGCGTGTCATACGGGTTCCAGCGGTTGAGGCTGGTCACCGCCACCGCGCCGTTTGCGTCGACCGCCACGCCCATGAAGCCGCCGCCGCGCTGGGGCAGGGGCTTGGCCGGCGTGATCTCGGTCCAGGCGTTGGCGGCGGTGTCTAGCCGCCAGACCGCGCCGTCCTCCACGTTCGACGGGCCGATGCCGCTGGAATAGGTGACGTAGAGCCGGCCTTTTCTGTCGAGCGCCGCCTTGCAGGCCAGATAGGCGTGCGGGGCGGGGATCGGCTTCCAGGTCGCGCCGCCGTCGTCGCTGCGCCACAGGTGATGCTCGGACGGGTCGGCGACGCCGACGAAGATGGTCTTCGAGCCCTGGCCGGCCGCGCCGCTGCGCGGATCGAAGATCACGAACGACAGGCCGCCGTGCGTGGGCGCGGGGCGGGCGTTGAGGCCCAGGCCCGGCAGCGGGAAGCTGGCGGACTTGCCCCAGGTCGCGCCGCGGTCGCGGCTGACCTGCAGGCCGTCGTGGCGCGAGGCGAAATAGAGCACGCGGGTGTCGTTGGGATCGATGGCCAGACGCTCGCCCAGGCCCCGGCCATCCTCGTTGCCGCCCATCCGGAAGGGGACCGGGATCACGGTCCAGTCGGTTCCGCGGGTCTCCGAGCGCAGGATGGCGGCCGGGTCGGGCCGGCCCATGCCGCAGGCCAGGTAGACGCGGTTTGGATCGACCGGATCGGGCGCGACGCTTTCGACGCCTTGCCAGCTGCCCTGGGCCTGATCGTCGAGCAGGGGGATCCAGCGGCTCTCCGAGGCTTGCCAGCGATAGGCGCCGCCCATGTCGGAGCGCAGATAGGCCAGGCCCTTTTCGACGGGGCTGAACACCACGTTCGGCACGAAGCCGCCGCCGCCGACCCGGACGTTGCGCCAGCGGTAGGGCAGGGCGCGCGTCGCCGCTCTTGCGTCAAAAGGCAGCGCTGTCATGCTCGCCCCGAGCAGAAGGCCGGTGAGGGTCGCGCGACGGGTCGGGATATTGGGGGACATGTCGAGCCTGAAGCTAAATATACTGTTGCAGCAAGGTTTTGCACGGCCGCGACACGTTTCGCCAGTCCCAATTGGTAGCGCTAACCTGGCGCCACTTTCCCGTGCCGTGGCCGAAAAGTCGCAGCGATAACCCAATTCGATGAATGTTTCCGGCCAAGGTTTGACACGCCGCCATCACGGCGCCTATTCGCTCTTGCGAGTCATTATCGTTTCCGCGAGAGCCCCTTGATGTCCCGATCCCTGCGCGCCCTTCTGCTTGCCGCCGCCATCAGCCCCGCCGTCCTGGCCGGCATGGCCCACGCCGCCGACGCTCCTTCGGCGGACGCGGCCGAGGCTTCGGCGGACAGCAACGTCGACGGCGTGGTGGTGACCGGCGCCCGCGCCCGCTCCACCGGCGCGACGGGCCTGGATCTCAGCCTGCGCGAGACGCCCCAATCGATGACCATCGTCGGCCAGCAGCAGATCCGCGACTTCGGCCTGACCAGCGTCACCGACCTGCTGGACCGCGTGGTGGGGATCAATGTCGAGCGGGTCGAGACCGACCGCACCTACTTCAACGCCCGCGGCTTCGACGTCACCAACTTCCAGGTCGATGGCGTGGGCCTGCCGCTGAACTGGGGCATCCAGTATGGCGAGATCGACACCATCCTGTTCGACCGCGTCGACGTGGTGCGCGGCGTCAACGGCCTGACCACCGGCGTCGGCAATCCCTCGGCGACCGTCAACTACATCCGCAAGCGCCCGATCGCCGGCTTCCAGGCCTCGGCCGCGGCCCAGTACGGCTCGTGGAACGACAAGCGTCTGGAGGCCGACGTCTCCGGCTCGCTGAACGCCTCGGGCACGCTATCGGGCCGCCTGATCTACGCCAACCAGGACCGCGACTCCTATCTCGACCACTACAAGGTCAACCGGAACGTCTATTACGGCGTGCTGTCGTGGGACCTGACGCCGAAGCTGAACGTCACCGGCGGCTATTCGCAGCAGGACAACCTCGCCACCGGGGTGCTGTGGGGCGCGCTGCCGCTGAGCTTCTCGGACGGCTCGCGCATCCCCTGGAAGCGCTCGGCCAGCACTTCGGCCGACTGGTCCTACTGGGACGTCAACGACAAGACCGCCTTCGTCGAGGCGTCGTACGTGTTCGACAACGACTGGGTGGCCAAGGCGACCTACACCCACAAGGACGTCGAGCAGAACGCCAAGCTGCTGTACGCCTCGGGCTATCCGGACAAGACCACGGGCCTAGGCATCGGCGGCTTTGTCGGCCGCTACCCGTCGGAGTCCAAGCAGGACCTGGCCGACCTGAGCTTCAACGGTCCGGTGTCGCTGTTTGGCCGCACCCACCAGCTGGTGTTCGGCGCCAGCTACGCCGAGCAGACCCGCGAGGACTTCGCCTCGTCGGGCGCGACCTATCCGGCCTATCCGTCGGTCTATGAGTGGGGCAGCGTCGCCGAGCCGACCACCTATACCGACCTCAATTCGGCCGCCCAGATCAAGGACCGCCTGACCCGCGTGTTCGGCGCCGCGCACCTGAACTTCACCGACCGCCTGAAGGGCGTGGTGGGCTTCAACGCCGTCGAGCAGAAGACCTCGGGCACGTCCTACGACGTCGACCAGGGCCGCACGGTCTCCAAGACCAGCCCCTATGCCGGCCTCGTCTTCGACGTGACGCCGCACGTGTCGCTGTACGGCAGCTACACCGACATCTTCAATCCGCAGGCCGAGGTGGACGCGAGCAACCGCAAGCTCGACCCGGTCCAGGGCGAAAGCTTCGAGGCGGGCGTCAAGAGCGAGTGGTTCGGCGGCAAGCTCTACGCCAGCGCCGCTGTGTTCAAGGTCGAGCAGCAGAACCTGGCGACGGCCGCCGGCGTCTTCCCGGTCGACAGCACCGTCGGCCAGCCGGGCGCCACCTATTACACCGGCGTCGACACCACCTCGAAGGGCTACGAGCTGGAGGTCAGCGGCCAGGTCACCGACCGCTGGCAGCTCAGCGCCGGCTGGACTCAGCTGTCGCTGGAGGACAAGGACGGCGCGGACGCCCGCACCTTCCTGCCGCGCAAGAGCCTGAAGGTCTCCACCACCTACAGCTTCCCGGAGTGGCGCAACGCCAAGGTCGGCGCCGCGCTGCGCTGGCAGGACGAGATCTCGGGCCTGGACACCTTCGTGGTCACCCAGAAGGCCTATGCCGTGGTCGACCTGATGGGCAGCGCCGACCTGACCGACCAGATCAAGGTCACGCTCAATGTCCGCAACCTGTTCGACGAGTCCTACCTGAACAGCGTCATGTGGGGGCAGGCCTACTATGCCGCGCCGCGTAACGCGTCGGTGCGCCTTGACTATCGCTTCTAAGAATCATTCCTAGAAACACCCTCAAGGAGCCGGTGCGATCGCTCGCACCGGCTCTGCTTGGTTCCGAGCAGCAGGAGGCGGCCGACATGGACGCGCGCAATCTCGATACGCCCTATGCGCCGCCCGTCTCGCCGCCGGTGCGCAGAGCCGCCGGCGCGGCCACGGCCGTCCGCGCGGCGGTGCGGCCTACCCTGACATTCATCCACCGCTGGGTGGGTCTGATCATGGCCGGCTTCCTGTTCATCTCGGGGGTCACCGGCGCAGTGATCTCGTGGGACCACGAGCTGGACGACGTGCTCAACCCGCACCTGATGCACGCCAGGACCGACGGCCCGGCCCTGCCGACGCTGGACATCGTCAAGGCGGTCGAGGCGCGCGACCCCCGGGTGATCGTCTCCTATTTTCCGCTGGTCGCCGAGCCGGGCGAGACCCTGGCCATCGGCGTCGACGCCCGCCAGGACCCCAAGACCGGCAAGCACTACGAACTGGGCTACAACCAGGTGTTCGTCGACCCGGCGACGGGCGTCGAACAGGGCCGGCGCGAGTGGGGCGCGGTGTGGCCGATCAAGACCGAGACCTTCGTCTCGTTTCTCTACGTGCTCCACTACACCCTGCACATTCCCGAGTTCTGGGGCATCGACCGCTGGGGGATCTGGCTGCTGGGCGTGATCGCGGTCCTGTGGACGCTGGACTGCTTCGTCGGCTTCTACCTGACCCTGCCGGCCAGCAGCGCCAATGGCCGCAAGCCGGCCAAGAGCTTCTGGAGCCGCTGGAAGCCGGCCTGGCAGATCAAGACCAAGGCCAGCGCCTACCGCATCAATTTCGACATTCACCGGGCCTTCGGCCTGTGGCTGTGGGGCGTGCTGTTCGTCGTGGCCTTCACGGCCTTCTCGCTGAACCTCTACAGCGAGGTGTTCTATCCGGTGATGTCGAAGATCTCGAAGGTGTCGCCGACGCCGTTCGACACCCGCGTGCCTACCAGCCACGACAACCCGATCCTGCCCAAGCAGACCTACGAGACGATCATCGCCAAGGCCAAGGCGGACGCCCAGGCGCGCGGCTTCACCGCCCCGGTGGGCGGCGCCTTCTACTCGGCCCACTACGGCATCTACGGCGTGGCCTTCCACAAGGTGGGCGACGACCATGGGGCTGGCGGCGTGGGCCCGCCCTACCTCTATTACGACGGCGCCGACGGTCGCTACCTGGGCGAGCGCCTGCCGTGGAAGGGAACGGCGGCCGACATTTTCGTCCAGGCGCAGTTCCCGCTGCACTCGGGCCGGATCCTGGGCGTCCCGGGACGCATCCTGATCTCGCTGACCGGCCTGGTCGTGGCTGCGCTCAGCGTCACCGGCGTGGTCATCTGGCTGAAGAAGCGCCGGGCCCGGGTGCTGCGGAAGAAGCCGGCGTGAGCGCTCAGCAGGCGGTATGACCGCTGCGGGTCCAGGCGGCGGAGGCTTCGGCGAGCTGGCGCAGGACGGTCAGGTCGATGTCGGCCAGGCGCTTGATGTAGACGCAGGAGACGGCCGAGCGGTGCTTGCCGAGCCTGGCCAGCAGGGCCTGGCGTTCGGGGAAGTCGGAGGCGAAGTAGAGCACCAGTTCGGTCTTGCGCGGCGAGAAGCCCAGCAGGGGCCAGTCCATCGGCTTTGGGCCGGAGGTCTGATAGGCGCCGAAGCCGACGATCGAGGGACCCCACATCACTGCTGGCGCGCCCGCGACCTTGGCCAGCAGGTCGCGGACGATCGCCGCGTCGGCCTGGCGCACCTGCGGCGAGGCGGCCAGGAAGTCGTCCACGCTGGCGTCGGTGGGGCGGGTCTTGGGCTCGGCGGCCATGGCGGGCTCCGGATGATAGGGCCAGAGTGGGTGGGATCGCGTCTCGTGCCAAGGTCGCCGGCGCCGCAATTTGAGACGCCTGGTCGAATGGGCGGTGCGCAGTCGCGCTACAAGGACGATTGGTCCGCCTGGCGATCGGGGGAAGTCCAGCATGACCGTCTGCCCGTCTGCCCGTCTGCCCGCCTGTATCGGCGCCGACTACGGTCGAAATCCGCTGTCTGGAAGGGGGCGCGGCGCGAGATCGCAGGCCTCAAGCGCCGTTCCCAAACGAAAAACGCCCCCGGCGGAACCGGGGGCGTCTTCGAAACATCGTAGGCTTGGAAGGCCTCAGGCGGCCGTCTTGACCAGCGACTTGGTCAGGATGCCGATGGCGGCTTCGCGGTCGATGCGCTCGATGGCGGCGACTTCGCGGGCCATGCGGTCCAGGGCCGATTCATAGAGCTGGCGCTCCGAATAGGACTGTTCCGGCTGGTTCTCGGCGCGGTGCAGGTCGCGGACCACTTCGGCGATCGACACGAGGTCGCCCGAGTTGATCTTGGCTTCGTACTCCTGGGCGCGACGCGACCACATGGTGCGCTTCACGCGGGCGCGGCCCTTCAGGGTGGTGAGCGCCTGGCTGACGACGTCGCCTTCGGCCAGCGGACGCAGGCCGGCGACCTTGGCCTTCTTGGTCGGAACGCGAAGGGTCATCTTCTCGTGGTCGAAGGTGATGACGTAAACCTCGAGCGACATCCCGGCCACTTCCTGGGTCTCGATGCCCTGGATGCTCCCCACGCCGTGGGCGGGGTAGACGACGTGATCGCCGACCGAGAATTCCAGACCGCTCTTGCTCATTCGTTCGTCCTCATAAAATTGGGCTTGCGCCCAAAACGCCGTTTCCAAACATTCCAAAAAGCGATAGCAACCCGTCCGTCGGAGAGGCGGGGCCAAGTCGGATCAGGATTTGGAGTGTCTCTTAAGTCACCCTTCGCCTTCGATCGGGCGAGCCGTTGGAACGGCTGTCGTCTTCCACGAGACATGCAGGTGCGAGGCCGCACCCGTCACGTCGAGGGCGACAATAGCATAAAAATCAGCCTCATGAAAGGCTTGCGACCCCAGCCTGGGGTATGAGGGCCTGAATCTCGCCGCCCAAGCCCGCCATTTTTGGATGGAACGTCCAAAAATGGTCGGCGGGCTTTAGATTCAAACATCTCGGGCGCGCCCGAGCGGGTTAGCTGCGCACACCTAACCCTGGCGCGCTCGCACGCCGGATTTTGCGTGGATCAGGAGCCCTTGCCGGGCTTTTCGCTGAAGTACTTCTCGAACTTGCCGGTTTCGCGCTCGAAGTCGGCGCGGTCGGCCGGCGGCTCGCCCTTCACGGTGATGTTAGGCCAGACCTTGGCGTATTCGGAGTTGATCCGCAGCCACTTGCCGTCGGCGTCGTCCTCGGTGTCCGGCTTGATGGCGTCGACCGGGCATTCCGGCTCGCAGACGCCGCAGTCGATGCATTCGTCCGGATTGATCACGAGGGTGTTCTCGCCCTCGTAGAAGCAATCCACCGGGCACACCTCGACGCAGTCCATGAACTTGCAGCGGATGCAGGCGTCGGTGACGATGTAGGTCATCGGAACTTGGCGGCTTTCTGGGACGGACGTAACGCGGCCGCGTTTTCGGAGCGACGGCGCCGAATGTCAATGCGGCGCCGTGCGCGAGGCCCGCAGGATTTCTCATGGCGCCCGCAGGACGACAGGCAAAATCGTCGTCGATCAGGCCCAGCGTCGGCTCTCCGACGATGCACAACGATGTTCGTCGAAAGATACCTTTTCTTATGGAAGAGCGTTTCACTGTTCGGTTGAGGACACGTCCAAGAACAACGTCGGGAAGCCGACAGCAGAATGCTCTCCATGGCCCTGAAGCCCGCGCCGTCCATGGCGGCCGATGACATCCACGCGCAATTGCGGCTTCGAATGGCCTCGTTCGAGGCCTTCGTCGCGCATGCGCCGTTCGCCGCGGCCCTGATCGACCGCAGCGGCCGGCTGGTCGCGCTGAGCGCCGAGTGGCGCGACGAGAACCTGACCCCGAACCTGCATCCGGGCGAGCCCTTCTCCCGCTGCCTGATGAACCGCGAGGACGTCGAGAGCCTGGAGCGCTGCCTGGCGACCGGCGAGCCGTTTTCGCGCTATCGCGCCCAGGCCGGGCATGACGGACAGCGCATCTGGCGCAGCGAGTTCGCCGCCTGCCGCAGCGACGAGGGCGTGATCTTCGCCGTCATCGTCACGGCCCGCGACGTCACCGGCTACGCCCAGACCGCCCTGCGGGCCGAGCGCAACGAGCAGCGCCTGAAGCTGGCGCTGGAGCTCGACGACCTGATGGTGCGCGAGATCGATCTGAAGACCGGCGAGGTCTACGTCTCGGGCACCTGCCTGGAGCTGGAGAAGTGGTGCCTGTTCGACCGCGATCCGCTGGAGATCGTGCACGAGGACGACCGCGAGCGGATGGCCCAGATCATGCGCGCCCGACGCGACGGCGAGGCCGCCGTGTTCGAGTTCCGCCTCAACCGCGACGACGGGGTCGAGACCTGGGTGCGCTCGGTCGGCAAGCGCTTCCTGGGCGCCGACGGCAAGCCCGAGCGGCTGGTCAACCTGTTCAAGGACATAACCGACCGGCGCCGTCAGACCGAGGCCGTGGAGAACCTGGCCTTCCGCGATCCGCTCACGGGGCTGCCCAACCGCGCCTATTTCCAGCGCAAGTTCCAGGAGGCGGTCGACGCCTCGGAGATGGTCGGCGAGATCTTCGGCCTGATCATGATCGACGTCGATCACTTCAAGGACATCAACGACACCCTGGGCCACGACGCCGGCGACGCCCTGCTGCGGCGGCTGGCCGACGTCCTGCGCCACGCCTTCCGCTCGGGCGACACCGTGGCGCGGCTGGGCGGCGACGAGTTCGCGGTGATCCTGCGCGGCCTGCACGGCGAGGGCGACATGCTGCGGCCGATCAAGTCGCTGCAGGACCTGCTGCGCCAGCCGATCCAGCACGGGGGCCGCAGCTTCTCGGTCAGCGCCAGCATCGGGGCGGCCCTGCACGGCGATCCCGACGCCGACCCGCATCACATCTTCAAGAACGCCGATATCGCGCTCTATCGGGCCAAGGACGAAGGGCGCAACCGCTCGATCCTGTTCGACCCGTCGATGCGCTCGGCCCTTGAGCAGCGTCTGGAGCTGCTGCGCGACGTGCGCGCGGCGATCGAGGCCGACGAGTTCATCCTCTACTACCAGCCGGTGATCGACCTGGAGAGCGGCTCGGTGGCCGGCTTCGAGGCGCTGATGCGCTGGGCCCATCCCGAGCAGGGGGTGCTGACGCCCGACCGCTTCATGGCCGCCTTCGAGGACCAGGACCTGTCGCTGAAGCTGGGCGAGGTGGCCTTCGAGACGGCGCTGAAGCAGATGCGCGCCTGGCTGGACGCCGGCATCGAATTCGGCCGGGTGGCGGTCAACATCTCGGCCGCCCAGTTCCGCTCGGGTCGCCTGGCCGAGGAGGTGCAGGAGCGCCTGGCCCGCTGGAACGTGCCGTGCGATCGCCTGACCATCGAGGTCACCGAGACGGTCTACATGGGCTGGGCCTCGGATGTGGTCAGCGACACGGTGCGCAAGCTGCACGCGGCCGGGGTGATGATCGCCCTGGACGACTTCGGCACCGGCTATGCGAGCCTCGCCAACCTGCGCCAGTTCCCGATCGACCGACTGAAGATCGACAAGGGCTTCGTCCAGAACGCCGAGGACGCCGCCATCGTCAAGGCGGTGATCACCCTGGGCAGTTCGATGGGCATGAAGGTGGTCGCCGAGGGCGTCGAGGACCGCGAGCAGCTGGAAGCCCTTGCCGCCTATGGCTGCGACCAGGTGCAGGGCTACCACTTCAGCCGCCCCATGCCGCCGGAGAAGGTGCCGGGGTTCGTCGGCGGCTTCGCCGGATAGGCCGCGGTCAGGCCGCCGTCGGCGTTTCCAGCGGCGGTTCAAGCGGCGGCTCGTCGGGCGCGTCGTGCTGCGGCGCGGTCTCGTCGGCGGGCGGCGTCTCGGGCAGCAGCGCCCAGTGCAGGCGAAGAAAGACCATCCTCAGGTCTCGCGGGTCAGGGCGATCAACCGCGCCTGCAGCGCCTCGGGTGGCTCGCCGCCAGGGTCTCCGTCGTGCAGCACGCGGGCGAACCAGTAGCCGTCGGCGGCCAGGCGCACGACGTGCAGGCTTGGGGCGGAGTCTGTGTCGGCGTGACGGGCCAGGCGCGCGTCGATCCAGCCGCGCCACCGGCGGCGCAGGGCCGGGTCGGTGACCATCGAAATGGTCAAGGCCTGGCCGCTGAGCGCCATGTCGCAGCACTCGAAGGTCGAGATCACATAGGCGCGGGTGAAGGCGCCGTGGCCGCCCTCGTCCTGCGCCATCAGGCGGTCGAGCGACTCTTCCATCTGCTCGAGCATGAAATCGAAGACGGCGTCTATCAGCGCCTGTTTGTTGGCGAAATGGTGGAACAGGCCGCCCTTGGTGACGCCGGCGCGGTCGGCCACGGCCTGGACCGTGATGCCGCCCAGGCCCTGCTCTTCTGCCAGGGCGACGGCGGCCTCCAGCAGGGCGCGGCGCACCTGCTCGGGCTGCTTGGGGCGGTTGTAGGCGGTGGTGCTCATCAATGCCCCAGGGTGCGCGAGAAGAGCTGGGCGACGACCACGCCGCTGACGATCAGGCCGATGCCGATCATCGCCGGCAGGTCGAGCATTTGGCGGAAGAGGACGGCGCCGATCACCGCGGTCAGCACGATCCCGACCCCGCTCCAGATGGCGTAGGCGACGGCCAGCGGCATGTGCTTGAGTGCGATCGACAGCAGGAAGAACGCCAGGGCGTAGAGGCCGGCGGTGGCCAGGCTGGGCGCCAGCCGGGTGAACTGCTCGGACTTCTGCAGGAAGGTGGTGCCGGCGACTTCGGCGACAATGGCGCCGGCGAGAAAGGCGTAGGCGGAGGCGGGGACGGACAAGCGGGACCTCGGGTAGGGAGGTCTGTAAGATACCGCTTGGTCGGTTTGTTTACAAGGTGGGTGCGAGTGATCCTTTAGCGGTGGAAGTCGCCCGCTAGAAACCTCCCCCTGTGGGGGAGGCGATCGCGTAGCGATCGGAGGGGGGGAGTAAACAGGTGGCTAGCCGACTCAGCGGAGGTTGAAAACGGCCCCCCACCGGCCTTCGGCCGCCTCCCCCAGAGGGGGAGGTCCCTAGAGCCCCAGCAGCCGCCGGACCACGAACTCCAGCATCTCGCGGGTCAGCGGTCTCCGGGTGGCCTGGTTGTTCATGGCCAGGCCGCTGATGACGTCGATCACCAGATCTGCGTCGGTGTCGGAGGCGATGTCGCCGCGGGCGATGGCGCGCTCGACGACCTGGCGGTTGTAGGCGCGGCGGCGCTGGAAATCCTCCTGGCCGTTCTGGAACAGCTCGGGCCGCACGCGGCTCTCGGCGATCAGGAAGCTCATGCAGGGGCCGACGACCGGGTCGTTGTAAAGGTTGATCATCGCCTGGCCGAGGGCCACCAGGTCGCCGACAACGTCGCCGGTGTCGGGCAGGGTCTCGAACAGGAAGGCCTCGTTGAAGGCCTCGCCCACGGCCTGCATCGGCGTGGCCCAGCGGCGATAGAAGGTGGCGCGCGGGGCGCCGGCCTTGTCGCAGATCTTCTCCAGGGTCAGGCCCGACATGCCGTGCTGGGCCAGCACCTCCAGCGCCGCGCGCTTGAGGCGGCGTTCCACCTCGGGGTCGCGCGGGCGGCCGGGGCCACGGCGCTTGGCGGGCGGTTCGGAAAGCGTTTCTGGGGGCGGGCCGGGCTCGAAGTCCATGGCCGCAACCTAGAGCGCTTTTGCGAACGATGGTCAAAAAAAGCGGCGCATCCGGGGAGGATGCGCCGCCAAAACCGCATGGCGCTGGGAAGGTCGGCCACGCGAAGCTTGTGAAGAGGTTTTCGTTGTCGCGTGGCAGGCGCCGAAACCGCCCACGCGTTCGGCTGCCACGCTCCGGATCAGAACTTGCCGCGGATCCCGAGCATGATCTGGCGGCCGGGCTGGTAGTAGGTGTAGGCGGCGCTGTCCCACTGGAACGGGCTGCGCTGGGCTTCCTCGGTGATGTTGATGACGTCCAGGCTGACGCGCGGCTGGGTCGGCAGCTTGTCGAACTGGTAGCTGGCCGACAGGTCCCATTGCCCGCGGGCGTCGGTGTTGATGGTGGCCACCGGAATGCCGTTCTGGCCCGGACCCGACGAGATCTGGGCGTCGTTCCAGACATAGGACAGCCGCACCGTGGCCCCATGCTTCTCGTAGTAGCCGGTGACGTTGTAGGTCCACGGCGAGATGCCGACGGCCTGGGCCGGGGCGCCGTTGCCGCGCGCGTTCTGCTCGACGTGAGTGGCGTTGGCGGTGAAGCCCGCGCCGTCCAGCAGGAAGTCCAGCGGCTGCACCCAGGTGACTTCCTGGCCCAGGATGGTCAGCACGCCGTCGGCGTTGACCTGCTGCTGGACGGTGACGGTGGCCGCGTCGGGGCCGCCGCGGTTGTTGATCGCCTGCTGCTGCAGGTTGGTCAGCTGGTCGAAGGGCACGCCCAGCTGGCTGAACGGGATGGTGTTGGTCCCGTTGACCGTGAAGCCGGTCAGCTCCTTGCGGAACAAGGCCACGCCGATGTAGCCCGCGCCGCCCGTGTACCACTCCCCGCCGATGTCGAAGTTGTTGGAGGTGTAGGGCTGCAGGTTCGGATTGCCCTGGTTGGCCTGCTGGGCCGACGGGTCGGCGAAGGTGGTGCCCGGCAGCATGGCGCTGGGGTTGGGGCGGGTGACGGTGCGCGAGGCCGAGGCGCGGACGATCAGGTCCTCGCGCAGGTTCCAGGCCAGGTTGAACGAGGGCAGCAGGCCGTCATAGTTGGTGGTGCGCGACAGGAACGACAGCACGCCGTTGACCGTCTGCGGACCCTCGATGGTCTGGTCGGTCGAATAGTAGCGGGCGCCGAGGTTGAAGCGCAGGTCGCGGTCCAGGAGCTGGGTGGCGCCATTGACCTCGACATAGGCGCCGGTCGTCTTCTCGCGGATCAGGCCCGAGGCCGCGCCGGTGGCGGCGGCGGCCGAGAACGGGGCGCTGTCGAGGAAGGCCTGGTAGTTGCTGTCGGTGAAGAAGCGGTCCTTGTCGAGGGTGATGAAGCCCAGCGGACCGGGCTTGATGTAGCTGGCCAGATTGGCCTGGGCGATGGCCGAGCCGGCGCGGCCGTCGCAGGCGGGAACCGGGGCGGGAACCGGGCTCTGCGGCGTCACCCCGCCGCCGCCGCAGGTGAAGGCCTGCCAGCGGGCGGAGTTGTCGAGCGCGGTGATCGTGCGGCCGACGTCGTCATAGGCGACGCCGAACTTGAAGTTGGTCCCCTTGTCGTCGCCCAGGGTCAGGTCGAAATGGGCGCCCTTGGTCTGGGTGACGCGCTTTTCGGCCTGCACGTTGACGCGGCCGCCGGCCCACACCCAGCCCAGGGCCGGATCGTTGAGGTCCTTGTTGGCCTTGATCGACGGATAGTCGCCGCCGCCGTTGGCGTAGGTGACGTTCAGGCCCGAGTTCAGCGGGGTATTGAACAGCACCGTCGGCGCCTCGCGGAAGAAGACGCTGCGGCTCCAGTTCACCTGGCCGTCCAGCTTGATCCAGTCGTTGGGGCGCCAGGTGAAGCCGGGGTTGAGGTTCAGCACCTCGACGTCTTCCTCGTAGGGCCGGTACTCGAGGAAGAACTGCGAATTGAGGAACGTGCCTTCGGTGACCACGCCCTCGCCGTTCACCTTCACGCCCACCGGGACCATGAAGTTGGAGTTGCGCACGACCCAGTTCATGTCGATGCGCTCGAACGAGCGGCTGCCCTTGGAATAGAGGGTGTCGAAATAGACGTTCAGCTGGTCATTGGGGCGCCATTCGGCCGACAGCACGTAGGAGTCGCGGTCGCGCTCGCCCGAGCTCCAGCTGTCCCGGCCAAGGCGCGGCAGCTGGGCGTCCGACAGCTGCTGCAGCGTCGTGCCCGGATTCAGCGCGGCCAGCAGGGCGTTGTCGACGGCCTGGCCGGGCGTCAGGCCGTTGGAGGTGATGCCGGCCGGCACGGTCGAGGCCCAGTTGAAGTTGTTGCCGCCGGTGGCGTTGCAGCCGGTGCAGGTCATGTTGGCGTTCGACCAGCCGACGCTTTCGAAGCCGGTGGTGGTGCTCTTGACCCGGGCGATGGCGACGCCGCCCAGCAGGCCGAAGTCGCCGATCGGGGTCTCCCAGGTCTTGGAGGCGATCAGCGAGCCGCGCGGGCTGATGTCGTCGGCCTGGTTGTTCTTGCCGGCCTGCAGCGAATAGATCAGCTGGCCGTCACCCTTGTAGTCGAAGGGGCGGGCGCTGCGCATGTTGACCACGCCGGCGACGCCGCCCTCGACCATGCCGGCCGTCGGGGTCTTGTGCACGTCTAGCCGGGTGAAGAGCTCGGTGGGGAACAGGTCGAGGTCGACCTCGCGGTTCTGGTTCTGGCTGTCGGTGCGGCCCGACGAGGCCACCGCGATCTGCGAGCCGTTCAGCAGGATCTTGGTGAAGTTGGTGCCAAGGCCCCGGATGGTGACGTTCAGGCCCTCGCCGTTGATCTCGCGGGTCAGCTGGACGCCGGGGATGCGGTTGAGGGACTCGGCGATGTTGAGGTCGGGAAACTTGCCGATGTCCTCGGCGAAGACGGAGTCGGTGAAGGCGACGCTTTCGCGTTTCGCATTGGTCGCGTCGGCCAGGCTCTTGCGATAGCCGGTGACGACGATCTCCTCGACCGAGTCGGCCTCGCTTCCCTGCGGCGCGGGCGCCGTCTGGGCCAGGGCTGGCAGGGCGACCAGGGCAGTGGTCAGGCAAGTGGCCCCGATCAGGGCCTGGCGGATTCCGCGCGTGCGGTGGCTGGACGACATCTCTCACTCCCCTGGCGCTTGTGGCTTTTCGCGCTTTTCGTCTCGACCGCCGCCGTCCGCCGTTACCCGGCGATACGGTTGGTAGCGGTCACAGGAGTGAACGGCTACGAGGTAAGGCCTATCGTGTCAAGGTGGTCATACCTTTGCGATCCTGTAGGTCGGACAAGGTCAAGCTTGTCTCCACCGGCCTGGCCATGACCACGTAGCGCAGCGGTCCATGGGCCTTGGCGTCGAGCGGCCAGCAGGTGGCCAGGGCAAGGCCCTGTCCGGGCGCGCGGGGGTCCAGGCCCGAGGCGTCCCAGCGCACGACCCTGGCGCCGGTCACCTCGAAGCGGACGATCTTGCCGTCGGCGCGCTCGACCAGGATCGGATCGCCGGGTTTGACCCTGCCCAGCACCGCGAAGTGGGTGTCGCGGTGGGCGGCATAGACGGCTGTGCCCCGCTCGCCGGCCTGGGGCGTGCCGGCCACATGGCCGGGACCGAAGGCCAGGGCCTGGCCGCTGGCGCCGTCCAGGGCGATCACCCGTTCGCTTTGGTTGGGGAAGGCGATGCGGGCCGTGGGCCAGGTGTCGGCCCAGCTCCAGGGGCGGACCGGCGCGCCGCCTTGGCGCTGGCTTTGCTCGAAGGCCCGCTCCAGCAGCACCTGGGCCAGGGCCGCCTTGGCGTGGATCCACAGGCCCTGGCCGCAGAGCGCCAGGCCCAGCCCTCCGGCCGCCAGGGCCGGAAGCAGAAAGGGGAGCCGCCGGCGGGCGGCTCCCAGGAGGCTGTTGGCCCGGCTCAAGCCACGCTCCTCCGCCGGCCCAGCGCCCAGCCGCCGCCGCCGAGCGCCAGGGCGAGCGCCATCAGGCCCAGGCCCGTAAGGATCAGCATCGGCGCGTCGGTCGCCGTCTGCGGCAGGTCCAGCTGCGCGATCTGCTGCTCGGGATCGGCCGGGGCGTCGGCGGCGCCCGTCTCGGCCTTGCGGTTGAACAGGGCGTCGAAGTCCCAGCCGGCCGGCAGGTTCAGCGGCAGGTCGCTGCGCAGCAGCGGGGCGTCGGCGGGGCGGGCAGGGGATTTGTCCACCGCCACCAGGCTGGTCTGGCTGGTCACCAGGCCATGGTCGAGGCCCAGCTTCAGCACCCGGGCGTCGGCCTCGTCCTCGGTGATCTGGGCCAGGGTGCGGGCGACCTCGGCGTCGGTGATCTTGCGACGCGCCCACAGCTTGGAGATCCCCTTGCCGGCTTCGGCGTCGCGAAGGCGGATCCTGGTCTGCCAGGGACGGCCGTCGATGACGCCGCTGACCGTCAGCACGCCGTCGAGGTCGTCCACCCGGGCGGCCAAGGTGACCGGCTCGCCGCGATAGAGGTCGGGCAGGACGGCGGGCGCTGCGTCGGAAGCCGTGCCCTCGAAGCGGGCGACGAGGTTGGTGGCGACAGGGCTCTCCAGCTTGTCGAACAGGGCGCGCATGGCTTCCTCTACCCCGTCGGTCGAGCCGATGTGGGTGAAGGTCCCGCGGCCCAGCTCGGCGGCGCGGCTCATCAGGTAGCTGTTGGGGGCCGAGCCGATGCCGACCATGAACACCTTCGAGCGGCCGCGGCCGGCGGTGATGGCGTCGAACAGGCCCTGCTCGTTGCTGATCGCGCCGTCGGTCATGAACACCACCTGACGCACGCGGCCCTGGTCGCCGCCTTCGTCACGCAGCGCGGCGGCCATGGCCGGAACCATCTCGGTGCCGCCGGTGGCCTCCAGGCCCGAGACGAACCTGCGGGCGCGGGCCAGGTTGGCGGCGTCGGCGGCGACCGCGCCCTCGAACAGCACGGTCAGGGTGTCGTCGAAGCGCACGACGTTGAAGCGGTCGCCGCTCTTGAGGTTGGAAAGGCCGTACAGCAGGCCGGCCTTGGCCTGGCGCATCGACTCCCCGCCCATCGAGCCGGAATTGTCGATGACGAAGACGATGTCGCGGGCCGGCGGCGGGCCGCCGCGGGCGGCGATCGGCGGGGTGACCTGGGCCAGCACGTAGTGGGCGCCGGCCACCTTCTCGCGGAACAGGGCGACGCTGGGGGCGGCCAGCGGAACCGGTTTCCAGGTCAGCACGAAGTCGCGGTCGGCCGGGGCCTGGCCCTTGGCCAGGGTGACGACCTTGCCGCCCTTGTCGTCGCGGACATCGACGGCGTGGCTGGCGCTGGCCACCGCGCCCAGCGGGAAGCCGGCGCGCAGGCGGACGGTCACGGTGACCGGGTTGATCGCGCCGGCGGCCTTGGGATCGATGATCGCCGCGCGGCTTTCGGGCGTCGGGGCCGCGCCCGGCGAGGCGTAGCGCGGGGCCACGACCAGCGGCATGCGCAGCGAATATTCGCCGGCCGAGACGGCGATCGGAGCCTGGTATTCGATCTGCACCAGCACCGTCTCGCCGGGGGCGAGGTTGGCGACGGCGTTGGTGAACATGTTGGGGCGGTTCTGCTCGACCAGGGCGGCCTTCCTGCCCTGGGCCTTGGCCGCCTCGTAGATTTCCTGGGCCTCGGCGCGCTTCTTGATCTCGCCGACGATCACCTTCTTGCCGACCACCATCTTCAGGGTGTCGACCGCACCGTCCTGGGGCAGGGGATAGACGTAGACCGCCTCGACCCAGTGGCCGGTGTCGTTGCGGAAGGCCTGCGTGACGCGGCCGCGCACGGTCAGGCCGCTGACGGTCATGTCGATATCGGTCCCCAGGCGCACGGCCTCGACCACCTGGTCGCCGCCCTTGGCGCGCATGATCAGGCCGCCAGCGGCCGTCTCCTCCGCCTCAGCGGCGTGGCCGGTCCCGGCCAGGGCGACCAGGAGCAGCAGCCCCAGGGCGAAGGCTTCGCAGAGGATGGCGAACCACCGGCCGGGGCGGGCGCGGGCGGCGACGCGGGGCTTGGATGCGCCGACGTCTTGAGCGGACATGGGAGGATCTCCTTGGGGCTCGAAAGCAGGTGATCTCTCTTGTCGTCACATCGGGGTGCAGCCGCGACCGGCGGGATTTGCAATCTTCGTGAGGGATCCGTGCAGCTTGTCCGGAGGCGGGCTTGTCGCGCCGGGTCCGGCGCCGCAGTGTGCGGAAATGTGCGGATTCGTGAGGCCTAGCCGATGACCCTGGCGCCGGAAGCCGAGCTGCCCGACGAGCAGAGTCTGGCCATCGCCGCCGGCGTGCGCGAGGCTCTGGCCCGTCGCCGCATGTCGCGCCAGCAGCTGGCCGACAAGGCGCGCATCAGCATCTCGACCCTGGAGAAGGCGCTGAGCGGCCGCCGCCCCTTCACCCTGGCCACCACCATCCGGCTGGAAGAGGCGCTGGAACAGCCGCTGCGCGCGCCTGTCCGGCCGGCGCCCGCCGCCGTCGCCGGCCTGGCGCCCGAGGCCCTGGGCGCCTATTCGCGACCGGCCGTCACCTGGCTGGAGGGCGAGTACCTGACCCTGCGTCCCTCGTTCGAGGACCCGGCCGCCGTCTATGCCTATCGCACCGAGATCGTCTGGGACGAGGCGGCCTCCAGCCTCGTGTTCCGCGAGGCCGCGCGCCAGGACGCCGAATTCACCCAGCGCGGGGCGGTGTCGCTGTCCAATCAGTCGGGCCACACCTATTTGGTCACCAACGAGTTGGGGCAGTTCCGGCTGATCATCCTGGGCCGGCCGGCGATCGGCGGCGAGATGTACGGCATGCTCACCACCCTGCAGGTCGGCCAGGGCAGTCACCTGACGCCGGCCGCCGCCCCGATCGCCTTCGTGCCGCTGCGCCGGGTGGCCGAGCCGGCCTTCGGCCGCGTCGGCCCGGACGCAGCCGCCTATGACGAGTACCGCGCCGCCCTGGCGAGGGTCACCGACAAGGGCTTCGCGCGGTTCTTCGCGGGCTGAGGCGACGCGAAAACCACGCCCTTCGACAAGCTCAGGGTGAGGTTTCCGATTGAGCCGCCGAGCCTGAAATGGTCCTCATCCTGAGCGTGTCGAAGGACGGAAGCCACGCTGCGAACTAAGCCGCCCGCGCACCCGCCACGCGCTCGGCCACGAACGTCATATGATCCGGCATGGCTTCGGCCGAGCGGGCGATCACCGCGCGGATCTCGTTCATGCGGGCGCGCAGCAGGTCCTCGCTCATGACGTCGGCCATCGGGTCCCAGCCCCTGGGCCTGAGGCCCTGGCCGACCATGACGGCGAACCACGAGGTGTCGTTGAACAGCTCCTCGTTCTCGCGGAACACTCGGCCGTGGCTCTCGAAGACGGCGATCTTGTCGGCCAGGTAGTCGGGGATCTGCATCTCCCGCAGATAGTCCCAGTACGGCGTGTCCGCGCGCTCGGTGGCCTTGTAGTGCAGGATCAGGAAGTCGCGGATCTTCTCGTACTCGAAGGCCATCACCCGGTTGTAGCGGTCGATATCAGGCTGCTGGAAACGGCGGTCGGGGAACATGGCCAGGAGGCGTGAGATGCCCACCTGGATCAGGTGGATGCTCTGGCTTTCCAGCGGCTCCATGAAGCCGGCCGACAGGCCGATGGCCACGACGTTCCTGCTCCAGCTCTTCTTGCGGCGGCCGGCCTTGAAGCGCAGCAGGTTGGGATCGGCCAGGGCTTCGCCGTCGAGATTGGCCAGCAGGTAGGCCGTGGCCTCGTCCTCGCTGATGTGCTGGCTGGAGAAGGCGTAGCCGTTGCCTATCCGGTGCTGCAGCGGGATGCGCCATTGCCAGCCGGCGGGGCGGGCGGTGGCGCGGGTCACCGGATCGGTCGAGCCGCCCGAGGCGCAAGGGACCGCCACCGCGCGGTCGTTGAGCAGCCAGTGCGACCAGTCCTCGAAGCCGCTCTTCATCGCGCCCTCGATCAGGAGGCCCCGGAAACCCGAGCAGTCGATGAAGAGGTCGCCCTCGACGACCGCGCCGTTCTCCAGCGTCACCGACTCCACGAAGCCGTCGACGCCGCGCAGGGCCACGTCGACGATCCTGCCCTCGATGCGGCGCACGCTGCGGGCCTCGGCATAGTCGCGCAGGAAGCGGGCGTAGAGGCCCGCGTCGAAGTGGAAGGCGTAGGCGATGTCGCCCAGCGGCGAGTTCTTCTGGCCGGTGGGCCGCTGGAACTTCGCATGCGCGGCCGCCAGCGACTGCAGGGAGTATTCGGAAAGGTCGGCGGCTTCGCCCATGGCCTGGTAGCGCAGCCAGTAGGCATGGAACGACACCCCCTCCATGTCGACGCCGTAGGGACCGAAGGGGTGGTGGTAGGTGTGGCCGATCTCCTTCCAGTCGCGGAACTCGATGGCCAGCTTGTAGGTGGCCTTGGTCTTGCGCAGGAAGTCGTCCTCATCCAGGCCCAGCATGCGGTTGAACATGTTGATCTGGGGGATGGTCGACTCACCGACCCCGACCGTGCCGATGGCCTCGCTCTCGATGACCGTCACCTTGGTGACGCCATCCTTGAGGAAGCGGCCCAGGGCGGCGGCGGTCATCCAGCCGGCTGTGCCGCCGCCGACGATGACGACATGGCGGATGCGATCGTTGGTCACGCGGCGACTCCCTGGACCGCGCCGCAGTAGCGGGCGACGAATTCGGCGTGGCTGGGCATGGCCTCGGCGGTGCGGGCGATCAGGGCCGACAGTTGGAAAAGGCGCTGGCGCGCCTCGCCTTCGGGCAGGCTGTCGACCAGCGGGTCCCATTCCTCCGGCACGATCCCCTGGCCCAGCAGCACGGCCAGCCAGTTGCTCTCGTGGAAGAGGTCGTATTCCGATGGGAACCAGCGGCCGCGACGGGCGAACAGCTCCATGCGGCGGGCCAGGCTGTCGGGCACGGTCATCGACGACAGGTAGCGCCAGTAGTCGGTGTCGTCGCGGCGCGTGGCGTGGAAGTGCAGTATGACGAAGTCGCGGATGCGGTCGACCTGCTCGGCGGTCAGGCGGTTGTATTCGTCGATCTCCAGCGGGTCGACGCCGCCGCCGGGGAACAGGGCCAGGAGCTTGGTGATCCCGGCCTGGATCATGTGGATGCTGGTGCTTTCCAGCGGCTCGATGAAGCCGGCCGAAAGGCCGATCGAGCAGACGTTCTTCTCCCAGGCGCGCTCGCGGCGGCCCGGCGTGAAGCGCAGGAGGTTGGGCTCGTCGGTCGGCGCGCCGTCCAGGTTGGCCAGCAGGGTGTCGAGCGCCCGCTGGTCGTCGACGTGATGACTGGAATAGACGTAGCCGTTGCCGATCCGGTGCTGCAGCGGGATGCGCCACTGCCAGCCGCCCTCGCGGGCGGTGGCGCGGGTGAAGGGCGTCAGGCCGTCCCCGCCCAGTTCGCACGGGATCGCCACGGCGCGGTTGTTGGGCAGCCAGCGGCTCCAGTCCTGATAGGGAACCTTCAGCGCCTGGCCGATGACGAGGCCGCGGAAGCCCGAACAGTCGACGAAGAAATCGCCCTCCACGCGGCGGCCGTCCTCCAGCACCACGGCCTCGACGAAACCGGTCTCGCCGTTCTGGGCGACCTGGCCGATGCGGCCCTCGATGCGGACGACGCCGCGCTGCTCGGAGAAGCCGCGCAGGAAGCGGGCGTAGAGGCCGGCGTCGAAGTGATAGGCGTACTTCAGGCTCGACATGACCTTGGCCGGGTCGGGATCGGGCAGGGCGAAGCGCCAGCGGCGGGCGGCGGCCTCGGTGAGGTTGTAGTCGCCGATTGGTCCGGCGGCCTGTTTGAACTTGCGCCAGACCTGGTGGAACCTGATCCCCTCAATGTCGAGGCCGAAGGTCCCGAACGGGTGGTGATAGGTCTCGCCGAGCGCGCCCCAGTCGACGAACTCGATGCCCAGCTTGAAGCTGGCCTTGGTGGCGCGCATGAACGCCCGCTCGTCTATGCCCAGCATGGCGTTGAAGGTCAGGATCGGCGGGATGGTGGCTTCGCCGACGCCGACCGTGCCGATGGCCTCGGACTCGACGAGGGCGATCTTCAGGTCCTGGCCGCTGAGCGTCCTGGCGAGCGCCGCCGCCGTCATCCATCCGGCCGTTCCGCCGCCAACGATGACGACGGACCTCACGCGTTGGTCTGACATGACACGCTTTCCCGCCCCAGAAGATCTTATGTCCGCACGGCTTGAGCACCGTTTCAAGCGGGACGTAAATTGACTGCGCTGTCCGCCTTTGTCACGTTTCTCGCTGACGAAAAATCGTCGAGACGACTTTTCCACGTAAAAATCTTTTTAAAAACAGAATGATGGGTGGCGCTTTGGGTGGCGTTACAGGGTTATTTCAACGCTCTTGACGTGGTCGACCTTTGCCATATCATCAGACCAATAATGGTCTCGACATATGACCAATGGTAGCGCTACCGAGCTACCGGGACTGGGGAGGAATAGAAGAATGAGCTCCGTAAACGGAGCGTCCGCGACGCGTGGGCGCGAGACTCTCGGCGACAATCTGAAATTCGGCCTGAAGTGCGGGGTGTCGGCCCTGGCGCTGAGCCTGGTGTTCGGGGCCTCGGCGCTGGCCCAGACCGCCGCGGCCGGCGGCAAGACCACCGAGGACACGGTCGACGAGGTGGTCGTCACCAGCATCCGCCAGAGCCTGAAGAGCAGCCAGCAGCTGAAGCAGTCGTCCGACATCATCGGCGACTCGATCACCGCCGAGGACATCGGGGCCCTGCCGGACCGCTCGGTGACCGAAGCCCTGCAGCGCGTGCCCGGCGTATCGATCAACCGCTTCGCCGCCGGCGTCGACCCCGACCACTTCTCGACCGAAGGCTCGGGCGTCGTGGTCCGCGGCCTGAACTTCGTGCGCTCGGAACTGAACGGCCGCGACACCTTCACCGCCAACAACGGCCGCATCCTCAGCTTCGCCGATGTGCCATCCGAGCTGATGGGCGGCGTCGACGTGTTCAAGAGCCCGTCCGCCGACATGATCGAGGGCGGCATCTCGGGTACGGTGAACCTGCGCACGCGCCTGCCGTTCGACACCAATAAGCGCCTGCTGTCGATGTCGGCCGAGGCCAGCTACGGCGATATGGTCAAGAAGTGGAAGCCGACCTACTCGTTCCTCTACAGCGACCGCTTCGACACCAGCATCGGCGAGGTTGGGATCCTGGCCAGCTTCGTCAATT
Source organism: Caulobacter endophyticus (assembly GCF_003116815.1). GTDB lineage: Bacteria > Pseudomonadota > Alphaproteobacteria > Caulobacterales > Caulobacteraceae > Caulobacter > Caulobacter endophyticus. The sequence continues at coordinate 134,218 of NZ_QDKQ01000034.1, read as the reverse complement.
CCGAACTGGCCAGCCGCAGCGACGCCGTCCAGGTGTCGAACTTCGGCTGCCGCACCAACCTGGGCTCCACCGCCGGCGACTGCGGCAATGGCACGAAGGGCGTGTGGTTCCCGCGCGGCGCGGCCTTCCGCTCGACGACCAACGAGCGTGAACGCCAGGGCCAGGCCGGCGCCATCCAGTGGCGCAGCAACGACGGCACGATGCAGGCCGCGTTCCAGTACCTGCGCTCGAAGTCGACGGTGAACTGGACCGAGCACGCGGTCGAGATCGCCACCGACAACGTCACCAGCAACGGCGACTCCCGCCCGGCCGACGGCACCACCTTCTCGTTCGACGAGGACGGCGTCTTCACCAACGGCGTCATCACCGGTTCGACCGGCTGGCGCGCCGACCAGAACGGTTCGGATCCGCGCACGCCGATCAACGGCTTGCAGTCCAACAACGTCCGCCGCGACGAGCGCACGACCAACACCACCACCGACTACGGCTTCAATTTCAAGTGGACGCCGAACGACCACTGGGGCGTGCTGTTCGACGCCCAGCACGTGGACTCCAAGGTCGACGCCATCAGCATGGGCCTGTGGGGGTCGACGTTCCAGAACGCCGCGATCACCCTCCACGGCAACGACCTGCCGGACGTGCTTTTCAGCGCTCCGTCCAGCGGCACGACGGTGTCGAACTGCACGCCGTTCAACAACAACTGCCCGTCCTACGCCCGCGGGACCCACGCCAGCCTCAGCGACCCGTACAACAACTTCTGGCGCTCGGCGATGGACCACATCGAGCAGTCGGAAGGCACCGAGGACGCGATCAAGATCGACGTCGAATACAAGTTCAACAACGATACCTGGCTGGACTCGATCAAGGGCGGCGCCCGCTGGTCGGAGCGCGACCAGACCACCCGCTTCTCGGCCTACAGCTGGGGCGTGCTCAGCGAGATCTGGGGCAGCGGCGGTCCGGTGTGGATGGACGACCCGATCAACGGCAGCCCGACGACGGCCGGCGGCGCGAACAGCACCCGCTTCGTCGAGGCCTACGCCTTCGACAACTTCATGCGCGGCAAGACCGGCGTGCCGACGGGCGCGGACCCGCGCCTGTTCTTCTCGCAGAACCTGATCGACAACTACGGCTCGGTCTCGCAGTTCGCCCTGTCGGTCGGCGACGAGTGGCGTGATCGCCTGGCCGGGGGCTGCCCGCAGAACTGGGTGCCGCTGGCGATGCGCTGCAATGTCATCGCCGGCACGCCGTTCCGCCCGCAGGAGATCAACCCGGTCAACGAAGAGACCAAGTCGGCCTATCTGATGGCCCGCTTCAAGGGCGAGACCGGCGACTACAAGGTCAGCGGCAATCTCGGCCTGCGCTACACCAAGACAGACCGGGTCGCCGAGGGCTACCTGGCCTACCCGCTGGCCGCCAGCCTGCCGACGGAGGCCGACTGCGCCAACGTTCCCGCCGGCCAGACGCCTTCGCCGTTCTGCCAGTTGGCGCCGAACGTGCGCGCCGCCTCGCGTCTGTGGGCCAACGGCGCCCTGGTGCCGAACACGGCCAAGTCGTCGTTCGAATACTGGCTGCCCAGCTTCAACGTGAAGGTCATGGCTCCGCACGGCCTGCAGTATCGCCTGGGCGTGTCCAAGACGGTCACGCCGCCCGACATCGGCCTGACCCGCAACTTCTACAACCTGACCCTCAACACCAACGCCGACGGCATCACCAACGGCGTGCCCAGCGGCAACGTCCCGGTCGGCAATCCGTACCTGAAGCCCACCCAGGCCACGAACATCGACGCCTCGGTGGAGTGGTACTTCGCGCCGGTCGGCTCGCTGACCTTCGCGGCCTTCTGGAAGGAACTGACCGACGTCGCCTACAACCGCACGAGCCGCCTGCCGTTCACCAACAACGGCGTGACGTTCGACGTGGTGATCACCCAGCCCGGCAATTCGGACGTCAAGGCGACGGTCAAGGGCTTCGAGGTCGGCTACCAGCAGTTCTACGACTTCCTGCCCAAGCCGCTGGACGGCTTCGGCATCAACGCCAACTACAGCTACATCGAAAGCAGCGGGGTGCCGCAGAGCACGCTGTCGGCAACCGACCCCGACGTGGCCGCCGGCCGCATCACCACGGTCGACACCAGCAAGCTGCCGTTGCAGGGCCTGTCCAAGCACAACGTCAACTTCGCGGCGATCTACGAGAAGGGCCCGATCTCGGCGCGCCTGGCCTACAACTGGCGCTCGGACTTCCTGCTCACCGTCCGCGACGTGATCGTGCCCTACGCCCCGATCATGAACGAGGCCACGGGCCAGCTCGACGGCTCGTTCTTCTACACCGTGAACCCGAAGACCAAGATCGGCGTGCAGGCCGTGAACCTGCTGAACGAGACCACCCGGACGACCCAGGTGCTCAACAGCAACCTGCTGAAGACAGGGCGCTCCTGGTTCATGAACGATCGGCGCTACACCTTCGTGCTCCGCGCCAGCTTCTAGTGACGCGTACCCGGGCGCGCGGCTTCGCTCTTCGTCGCGCGCCTGTTTCTCCTGCCGACTTCATCCGCGCATCGTTGCTTCAGCGGTGCGCGGTTTCTTTGAGTGGGGTTTTGCATGATTACCCGCCGCGACGCCTTGATGGGCGCGGTCGCCGCCGCTGCGGCTTCGCCCGCCCTGGCCGAAAGCAAGATCCAGCCGCTCAAGTCCCTGGCCGCCCAGAAGGGCCTGGTGTTCGGCAGCGCGGTAGGCGCGGGGCCGAAAGGATCGCTGACCGGCTCGTTCGAGGACGTCCGCTATCGCCAGGTGCTGGCCGACGAGTGCGGCGTGCTCGTCCCTGAAAACGAACTGAAGTGGTACGTGCTGCGGCCCGCCGAGAAGACCTTCGCCTTCGAGCGCGCCGACCGCATCGCCGCCTTCGCCGCCGAGCATGGCGCGGGCCTGCGTGGCCACACCCTGCTGTGGCACCATCCGCAGTGGTTTCCCGCCTGGCTGAAGAACTACGACTTCGGTCCCAAGCCCGCCGCGCGGGTGGAGGCCATGCTGGCCGAGCACATCGACAAGGTGTGCGGCCACTATCCGCAGATCTATTCGTGGGACGTGGTCAACGAGACCGTCGATCCCGCAGACGGAGCCTTGCGCCGCACGGTCTTCTCCGACGCCATGGGCGGGGTCGAGCCGGTGCTGGACCTGTCGTTCCACCTGGCCCGCAAGGCCGCGCCCAAGGCCCGCCTCGTCTATAACGACTACATGAGCTGGGAGGCCGGCAACGAGAAGCACCGCCATGGCGTGCTCAAGCTGCTGGAGGGCTTCAGGAAGCGCAACGTCCCCGTCGACGCCCTGGGCGTCCAGAGCCACATCGGGGCCGAGAACGCCGACAGCTTCACCGGCTTTGGCCGGCCGCAGGAGAAGGAATGGCGAGCCTTCGTCGATGAGGCGGTCGGCATGGGCTTTGAGCTGGCGCTTACCGAGTTCGATGTCCACGACAAAGGCCTGCCGGTCGACTTCGCGGCTCGCGACGCGGCGGTGGCGGCGTACGGCAAGGCCTATCTCGACCTGATGCTGAGCTATCGCCAGACCCGGGAACTGCTGGCCTGGGGGATGGTCGACAAGTATTCCTGGCTGCAGAACCAGTGGCTGCGCCAGGACAAGGCGCCCAAGCGGCCGACCCTCTATGACGACGCCTGCAGGCCCAAGCCCCTGCGCGAGGCGGTGGCCCAGGCCCTGCGCGGCGCGCCGGCGCGCTGAGGGGGAGGGCCATGCCGATGCTGCGTCTCGCCCTGGCCCTGTCGCTGCTGGCCGGCGCCGCCATGGCCGCGCCCCTGGCGCCCGGAACCGCCGCCTTCGATGAGTTCGTCTACAGCGGCCAGGATCCGACCGACGCGCCGCTGGCGCCTGGCCGGTACGCCAATCCGATCCTCAAGGGCTTCTATCCCGATCCCAGCGTCACGCGCGTGGGCGAGGACTACTACCTGGTCAACTCGACCTTCGCCTGGTTTCCCGGCATTCCGGTGTTCCACAGCAAGGACCTGGTGAACTGGACCCAGATCGGCGCCGCCATCGATCGGCCGGGCCAGCTGGACTTCAAGCGCTTGGCGATGTCGCGGGCGGTGTTCGCCCCGGCCATCACCGAGCATGCCGGCGTGTTCTACATCCTCAACACCTGCGTCGACTGCGGCGGCAATTTCCTGGTCACGGCCAGGGATCCGAAGGGGCCCTGGTCGGACCCGGTGTGGCTGCCGGAAATCGACGGCATCGACACCTCGCTGTTCTTCGACGACGACGGCCGCGGCTGGATCGTCAACAACGGCCCGCCGGCTGGCCCCTCGCGCTACGACGGCCACCGGGCGATCTGGATCCAGGAGTACGATCCCAAGGCCGGCAAGATGATCGGCCCGCGCGCGGTGCTGGTCGACGGGGGCGTGGATCCCTCCACCAGGCCGATCTGGATCGAGGGGCCGCATATCCAGAAGGTCGGCGGCCGCTACTACCTGACCGCCGCGGAGGGCGGCACGGCCGAGGGCCATTCCCAGGTGGTGTTGCGGGCCGACACGGTGACCGGGCCCTATACGCCCTATGCCGGCAATCCGATCCTGACCCAGCGCGACCTGCCGCGCGATCGCGCCCACCCGATCACCTCGGCGGGCCATGCCGACCTCGTTCAGACCCAGGACGGCGAATGGTGGGCGACCTTCCTGGCGGTGCGGCCCTATGGCGACGATGCGTACAACACCGGCCGCGAGACCTTCCTGCTGCCGGTGGAGTGGAAGGACGGCTGGCCGGTGATCCTGCCGGCTGCGACGCCGATCCCCTACGAGTCAAGGCGACCGAACCTGCCGGCGGGGCCTGCGCCGAAGATCCCGACGACCGGCGCCTTCACGGTGCGCGAGACCTTCGATGGCAAGGCTCTGGGCCTCGAGTGGATGACCATGCGCATCCCGGCCGGGCGGTGGTGGGACCTGAAGGACGGCGCGCTGGTGCTCGCCGCACGGCCCGACCGTATCGGCGGGCTGGAGCAGCCTTCGATCTGGGCGCGACGCCAGCAGCATATCAACGCCAGCGCCGAGACGACGGTGCGGTTCGAGCCCAAGGGGGCGGGCGATCGGGCCGGGATCGTGGCCCTGCAGAACGACGCCTTCTTCTACGCCCTGACCGTGGCCGGCGGCGAAGGCGGACGGTCCGAGGTGCGGCTGGAGAGACGGGCGGGTGAGAAGGACCCGGTCGACGGCGCCGTCGTGGCCCGCGCGCCCCTGGACGGCGCGGCGGGGGCGCCGGTGCGGCTGAAGATCACCGCGCGCGGCGGCCTCTATGACTTTGCCTATGCGACGGCCGACGGCGCCTGGAAGAGCCTGGCCCGGGACCAGGACGGGACGATCCTGTCCACCAAGGTCGCCGGCGGCTTCGTCGGGACGATGCTGGGCCTCTACGCCCGGGCCGACGGCAAGTGAGACGCCGCGACTTGCTGGCGCGCTCGCCCGGTTTGCAGCCTGCCGGGCGGGCAGGGGACTGACCGGCCGTATTTCCAGGAGTTCGCCGTGCGCGCCTTCAGAGGGGCGACGACGTGAAGCGCGCTAGCATCGGCCATAGTTGCACGAAGGCGGCGAGGCCCAGCGAGCCGATCACCACCCAGCCGACGAAGAGGGCGAACATCGGGTGGCGCTGCCACCAGTGAGCGCCGCTCAATGAGCCGCCAGTAGCCCTGGCCATGACGTTTCCTTCCCGACGAGCGAAGAACGTTCCAAGTAGAAAATGGCCGTTCTTCTTCTCTGACCAAAACGAGCCCTCTGTTTTTTAGTGTGCTCTCGTTCGGTCGAATGTCTATTCTGACATTTCGTCGCATAGATAACATGAGTCGCCCAAGCATGCGCACCGCTCTCATCGTCCTGGGGTTGTCAGCCGCCCTGGCTGGTCCGGCATTGGCCCAGACCCCGCCGGCCCCGACCCCGGCGCCCGCTCCGAACGTCACGGCCGATCCGGCCGCCGACAACCTGGCCAAGTCGACCGCCTGGCTGGCCGCCAACGCCAAGCAGCCGGGCGTCGTCACCCTGCCGTCGGGCCTGCAGTACAAGGTCACGACAGCGGGCGCGAAGACCGCGCCCTCGCCCAAGGAAGGCGAGATCATCAAGGTCCACTACGAGGGCAAGCTGGTCGACGGCACGGTGTTCGACAGCTCGTTCGCGCGCGGCCAGCCGATGATCGCGCCGCTGGGCGGCCTGGTGCCGGCCTGGATGGAGGCCCTGCCGAAGATGAAGGTGGGCGACGAATGGACGCTGTTCGTGCCGCCGTCGCTGGGCTACGGCGAGCGCGCTTCGGGACCGATCCCGCCCAACAGCGTGATGATCTTCCGCGTCAAGCTGCTGGACATGATGACGCTGGACTGATCACGAACCTCCCCCTGTGGGGGGAGGTTCCTTCGCTCAATTACTTCCGCGACTTCATCAGCGGCTGGATCTTCGTGCCGAAGTCGTCGATGCCCTGGACGAAGTCGTCGAAGGTCAGCAGCACGCCGCCGGTGCCGGGCACCTCGGCGATCTCGTCGAGCATGCGGGCGATGCTTTCGTAAGATCCCACCAGTGTGCCCATGTTGAGGTTCACAGCCGATTCCGGCGCGGCCAGCTGGGCGGTGTTGGTGGTGGCGCCCGCCGCGGCGTTGGGGGCGGCCTGGTTGGTCAGCCAGGCCAGGGCCTGCTGGTCGGCCCCGTCACGATACTTTTGCCACTTGGCCAAGGCCTTCTCGTCGGTCTCGTCGGCGATGACCATGAACAGGATGAACGACGCGACGTCGCGGCCGGTCTTGGCGGCGGCCGCTTCCAGCCGCTTGTTGACCGAGGCGAAGGCGGTGGGGGTGTTGGTCCCCTTGCCCAGGGCGAAGCTGTAGTCGGCATATTGCGCCGTGAAGGCCAGGCCCTCGTCGGACGAGCCGGCGCAGATCAGCTTGGTCTCCTTCGGATGGGGGCTGACCCGGCAGTCGTCCATCGAGAAGTACTTGCCCTTGAAGTCGCTGACGCCGGTCTCCAGCAGGCCCTTCAGCACGGTGGCGTATTCGGCCAGGTAGTTGTAGCGGTCGGTATAGTGCTGCTCGCCCGGCCACAGGCCCATCTGGCTGTACTCGGCCTTCTGCCAGCCGGTGACCAGGTTGATGCCGAAGCGGCCGGGTGCGATCGAGTCGATGGTCGAGGCCATGCGCGCGACGATCGCCGGCGGGATGGTCAGGGTGGCGACGGTGGCGAAGACCTTGATCTTCTCCGTCACTGCCGCCAGGCCCGCCATCAGGGTGAAGCTCTCGAGATTGTGTTCCCAGAACTCGGTCTTGCCGCCGAACCCGCGCAGCTTGATCATCGAGAGCGCGAAGTCGAGGCCGTAGCGCTCGGCCTTCTGGACGATGGTCTTGTTGAGCTCGAAGCTCGGCATGTATTGCGGCGCGGTCTCGGAGATGAGCCAGCCGTTGTTGCCGATGGGGATGAAGACGCCGACCTGCATGGTGTTAGTGCCCCTTTGAATGCGCGCGCCCGGCGGGAAGGAAGAGCCCCTCCGTCGAGCCGATAAGGATCTGGTTTGCGAGGTTCATGTCGCCCCCTCCAGGAACCTGACCAGCGACGCGTTGAACCCTTCCGGATCGGTGACGCTAGAGGCGTGGCCGCCCCAGGGCAGCACGTCGAGCTTGGCGTTCGGCAGGCGCTGGGCCAGGCGGTGTGCGCAGGTGACGGGCGCCAGCATGTCGTCGGCCGTGGCGCTGACCAGGACGGGGTGGGTGATCCGCGGCAACTGCTCGTCGATGTCGAAGGCCAGCAGGGCGCCGATGCGGGCCAGCATCACGGCCTTGGGCGGGAACCCCGCCACATGGTGCGGCTCCTCGGCGGCCAGGCGCTCGCTATGCTCGGAAATCCAGGTCGCCGGATAGAGGAACAGCGCCTGGGCGTGGACGTAGGCGGCCGGCCCCGTGTCGTTCAGCAGGTGAAGGCGCGTGTCGAAGCAGCGCTTGATGTGCGGATCGGGCCGCGACCAGCCGTTGGCGACGACCAGCTTGCCTAGCCGGTCGGGATGGGCAAGCGCCAGGGCCAGGCCGGCATTGCCGCCGGCCGCGTGGCCGACCACGTGGGCCTTGGCGATCCCCAGGGCGTCCATGACCCTGACCATGTCCTCGGCCATGTCCGCTACGGCGTAGGGCCTGCCGGAGGGCAGGTCGCGCACGCTGCGGCCCGTACCGCGGTGGTCGTAAAGCACCACCGGCCAGCGCGCGGTGAGGGCCGCCATCTGCGGTCCCCAGAACGATCCGGAACCGCCCAGGCCGGACGACATCAGCACGACCTCGCGGCCCGCCACGGGGCCGCCGTGCAGTTCGTAGTGCAGGCCGTCGACTGTTCCTGTGACGACCATCGTCACTTCTTGCCGATGTGCGCGACGCTGGCGATCTCGACCAGGAAGTCAGGCTTCACCAGGCCGCACTGGATGCAATAGCGGGCCGGCTTGTCGCCCGGGAAATACTCGGCATAGACCTTGTTGATGGTCTGGTAGTTGGCCCAGTCGGTCAGGAAGATGTGGTTCATGGTCACGTCGTCCATCACACCCCCGGCCGCCTCAATGACTGACTTGATGGTCTCCAGCACCTGGCGCGTCTGGCCCTCGGCGTCGCCGACGTGGGCGACGTTGTTGTCCTTGTCGAAGGCCAGGGTGCCCGAGACATAGACCACGCCGTCGGCCAGCGTGCCCGGCGAGAACGGCGCGATCGGCGTGCCCGTGCCGGGCGGGGTGATGACGGTCTTGGGCATCTGGTTCTCCTGTTCCGGAAAGGCGGTGCGTCCTTCGAGGCCTGCTGCGCAGGCGCCTCAGGATGAGGATTTCAGTGCAGCGACGTCCTCATCCCGAGGTGCGCGCCCGGCGCGCCTCGAAGGACGCGCGACGGTTCATTTCGGCGCCAGCTGTCCGAATGCCCCCTTGAAGTCGGCCACGGTCGAGACCCAGCCGAAGAAGGTCTCGATATTGTAGAGGGCGGCCTTCTGGACGAAGTCGGGCCCGGCCTGGTGGGTGGCGTCCTCCAGCACCGTGCCGAAATATTCGAGGAAGAAGCCGTCGCGCAGGGTCGATTCCACGCAGACATTGGTGGCGATACCGACGAAGACCAGGTTCCTGATGTTCCGCGACCGCAGCACGCTGTCGAGCTGGCTGTTGAAGAAGCCGGAATAGCGGGTCTTGTGCAGCTGGATGTCGCCGGCCTTGGGCTTGAGAGCATCGACCAGCTCGTAGTCCCACTGGCCGCGCGCCAGGAGCTTGCCCTGCAGTTCGGGCCGGGCGCGCATGGTCTTCAGGGCGTTGGACTTCCACCAGTTGGGCGAGCCCTCGCCGCCGGCCTCGACGTACTGGTCGTCCCAGCCGTTCTGGAAATAGATCACGGTCATGCCGGCGTCGCGGGCGACGTCCAGAACGTCGCTGATCTTGTCGATCACGCCCGCCGCGCCGGCGATGTCGAAGCCGGCCAGATCCAGATAGCCGCCCTTGGAGGCGTAGGCGTTCTGCATGTCGATGACGATCACCGCCGTGCGGGCCGGATCCAGCGGGATCGGCTCGGGCCGGGCCGGCAGCATGACGGACTCGTCTGTGGCGATCATCGAGACGCTCTTCCCAAGATGGTGCGGCTCTGGCGGCCGCATCCTGAGCGTCATGGAAGACCAATCTACGCGGTGAAGCAACGAGATCGATCCGACGGCGCCCCAGGATGGGTGCTGAGCGGATCGACCATCACGAGGAGCCGGAGAACATCGGTCAAGCGCCGGGCAGGCCCCAGGCGCGGGCGCGCGCGGCTGCCCGTTCAGGTGTCGGCGGCGGGGGTGTCTTCGCCCAAAGCTTGGGCGCCGACGGTGCGAACCGTCAGTGTGCAGACAAGGCCGGTGGGCAGGTAGTCGAACTGCGCTTCGCCCTTCAGTTCGTTGCGCAGGCTGGCGGCGATCAGGCGCGAGCCGAAGCCCTTGCGGCTGGGCGCGCCCGTCAGCGCGGGGCCGCCGCTCTCGACCCAGCGCAGGGCCAGGCGGTGCGGATCCAGGGGATCGCGCCGCCAGGTGACCTCGACCCGGCCGGCCGGGGTGGAGAGGCCGCCGTACTTGGAGGCGTTGGTGGCCAGTTCGTGGAACACCATCGACAGGGCCAGGGCCGCGCTGGGCGGCAGGGCGGCCGTCGGGCCTTCGATGCGGGCGCGGTCGCCGTAGGGCTCAAGGGTCTGGCGCAGCAGGTCGGCGAGGTCGGCGCTTTCCCAGACCGTGCGGGTCAAGAGGTCGTGGGCGCGCGCCAGGGCGTAGAGGCGCTCGTTGAAGGCGTCGAAGCCTGGCGCGGGCTCGCCCTTGCCCAGGCTCTGCAGCGCCAGGGACTGGACCGTGGCCAGGGTGTTCTTCACCCTGTGGTTCAGCTCGTTGATCATCAGCTGCTGGCGGGCGTGGGCGCGCTTTTCCTCGGCCTCGCGAGCGCGCAGCTGGCGGGAGGCTGCGTGCAGGGCCTCGCGCACCTCGCCGATCTCGCGCAGGCCGCCGGTGGACTGGGCGGGCATCTCGCCGCCGGCCGCCATCAGCCGCGCGTCGGCGACCAGGGCGCGGACCTCGCCGGAGATGCCGCGCGAGAATACGAGGGCGGCGCTGGCGCCGATCGCCAGCAGGGTCAGGCCCGCCAGCACCAGCAGGGCCAGCGACGACAGGTTGGCGCGCTCCAGCTCGGTGCGGGGCACGCCGACGATAAAGCTCCAGCCGTAGGTCGGCGAGCGGCTGAAGGCCGACAGGGTCGGGGTGCCGTCGAGGGTGTAGGTTTCGAGCACGCCGTCGTTGTCCCTGGACATGGCCTCGAGCATCGGCTTGCTGGCCGAGCGGCCCAGCATCTTCTCCTGGTCGCGCGAGCGGGCCACCAGTCGCGCGTTGCGGTCGACGATGCTGGCCGTCCAGCTTTCCGGCACGCCCTGGGCGGCGAACAGCGGGGCGAAGGCGGCGGGGGTCTGGATGTAGGCCAGGTCATAGAGCTCGCCGTCGACGATCACCGGCATGTCGATGGCGACGATCGGCTGGCCTGCGACCTTGCCCTGGGTGAGATTCGACACCGTCGTGCGGCCCGAGCGGACGGCGGCCCAGCGTTCGGGCGGCAGGCCGGCCGTGCGCGGCGGGGCCCGTCCGGGCGGCAGGCGGGTGTTGATCACCTGGCCGCGGGGCGAGATCAGCACGATCCAGGCGTCCTTGCTGCGCACGGCCGCGCGGGCCTGGCGCTCGAAGCTTTCCAGGTCGCCGACCGCCAGGGCGGGAGAGACGGCCAGGGCCTGCAGGGTGCTCTGGCCCAGGGCCAGCTGCCGATCGACCGCCAGGCCCAGGGCTCGGGTGGTGGCGATCAGCTGCTGTTCGTAGCGGCCCTGGCTCTGGCTGTATTCGGCGCGGGCCAGCAGGGCCATGAACACGATCGCCGGCGCCACCAGGCACAGGGCCATGATCAGCAGCCGCCTTCGCACGGTGGGCGGCCCGGCGGCGGCTGAGGCGGCGTCGACCTGGGTCATGTCTCTGGCCAAACGCTGCCGGCTCCAAATTCGAAGTCGCAAGAGGAAAGGGCGCGCCGGCTGGCTGGTCAAGCTCCCCGCGACATCCCGTCGCGGAAGATATGGGGGCTTCAGCGCGGCGGCGCCGTGGAGTCGCGCAGGGCCAGTTCGAACGGCAGCAGGTGATCGGCGCGCGACAGCTTGCCGTCCTTGGCGGCCGCGGCGACCAGCAGGTCGACCGCCTGGGCGGCCATTTCCGCCACCGGCTGGCGCACGGTGGTCAGCGGCGGCAGCGACAGGCGCACGCTCGGCGTGTCGTCGAAGGTGGCCAGCGACAGGTCGCCCGGAATGGCGATCTCCAGCCGCCGGGCCACGTGCATCACCGCCAGGGCCGTCTCGTCATTGCCGGCCAGGATGGCGGTGGGGCGATCGGGGCGCGACAGCAGGGTCCCGGCCGCCGCGATTCCGCCCTCGAAAGTGAAATCGCCGGGAACCAGCAGGGTCTCGTCGACGGGCAGACCGACGGCGCAGAGCGCAGCGCGATAGCCGTCCTCGCGGGCGCGGCTGGCCAGGAAGCGGGCGCTGCCGGTGACGAAGCCGATGCGCCGATGGCCCTGGCCGGCCAGGTGCTCGGTCAGCTGGCGGGCGGCGGCCTGGTCGTCCATCCGCACCCGGGCGCCGGGGCCGGCGGCGGCCGAGCCCATGCGCACGAACGGGATCTGGGCCCGCTTCAGCGCCTCCAGCACCGTAGGGTCCTCGCAGTTGGGCGGCGTCAGGATCACCCCGTCGGGCCGCAGGGACGACAGCACGTGCTGCACCCGCCGGGCCAACTGCTCGCTCTCCAGGTCGATCAGCTCGCACAGCAGGTGATAGCCATGGACGTCGCAGCGGAGCATGGCCCCGTACTGCATGCGGTCGATCCAGTTATTGCCCCGGTCGCTGGCCCAGTTCTCCAGGGTCAGCTTGCGGTCGTTGAAGGCGACGATCAGGAACGAGCGCGAGCCGCCCAGGCGGCGGGCGGCGATGTTGGGGGCATAGCCCAGCTGGTCGATGGCCGCCTGCACCCGCTCCCGCAACGCCGGCGTGACCGTCGGCTCGTTGTTGACCACGCGCGAGACGGTCTTGACCGACACCCGGGCCTTCTCGGCCACATGGACTATGGTGACGTTGCGCATCGGGTTCCCGCCGCCGGCGTTCGGCGCGGTGTTAGCGATAGCGCGGCCATGGCGGCCGAGTCGAGCCGGTTCCTGAGGTTCGAGGTCAGTAAACGCCGTCTAGGCATCAAGTAAGACATCGTTGTCAAAAATTCCTGGTGCTCTGAATCCGATGGAAATGGCTTTCCATGGAATGGCTTGCGGCGAATTTGTCCTCAAGTGGACAAATATTAGCGTGTTGACACCAAGTAAGACAACGTTGTCTCGTCATCTAGTGAGGCGGTCGCAAGCAGACGACCCCGCGAACGGGAGGCCCGATCCGTGCGGCGATGCATGGCGCAGGAGCCGCCGCGCGCCCGTCGGCCAGCCGCCGCCTCGAAGCCCTACGCTGCTCCCGTGGCGTGTTCGGGCGCGGCGGCCGTCTTCCCCTTGGCCGCCGCGCTCCTTTTTCGATCGAGGTCGCCCGTGACGCCGTTCCGTCTTTCCGCCCTGGCCCTGCTGGCCGCCACCAGCCTGACGAGCGTCGCGAGCGCCGAGGTTCTGACCCCGGCGGGTAAGGCGACCGCCAGCGTGGCCGCCTGGCCGGTGGTGAAAAGCCCGGCCGCCCTGACCGATGCGGCGACCGAGGCCAGGATCTCCGCGCTGATGGCGAGGATGTCGGTGCGCGAGAAGGTCGGCCAGACGATCCAGGCCGATATCGGTTCGATCCGTCCCGAGCAGCTGCGTGAGTACCCCCTGGGCTCGATCCTGGCCGGCGGCAGCTCGGGTCCGAACGGCAATGACAAGGCCGGTCCAAGAGAGTGGGCCGAGTTCGTCGACCTGTTCCGCGCGGTTTCGCTGGAGACGCGCGAGGGCCACGTGCCGATCCCGCTGATGTTCGGCATCGACGCCGTGCACGGCCACAACAACGTCGTCGGCGCCACGCTCTTTCCGCACAACATCGGCCTGGGCGCGACCCGCGATCCCGAGCTGATCGAGCGTATCGGCAAGGCGACCGCCGAAGAGGTCGCCGTGGCCGGCGGGGACTGGACCTTCGGCCCGACGGTGGCCGTGCCGCGCGACGACCGCTGGGGCCGCGCCTACGAGGGCTATGGCGAGGACCCGGAGATCGTCAAAAGCTACGCCGGCCGCATGACCCTGGGCCTGCAGGGCAGGCTCACGGCCGGAAAGGCGCTGGAGGCCGGCCGCATCGCCGGCAGCGCCAAGCACTTCCTCGCGGACGGCGGCACGCTGAACGGCAAGGACCAGGGCGACGCCCCGGTGTCCGAGGCCGAGCTCGTCCGCCTGCACGCCCAGGGCTATCCGCCCAGCATCGAGGCCGGCATCCTGACGGTGATGGCCTCGTTCTCCAGCTGGAACGGCGTCAAGCACACCGGCAACAAGACCCTGCTGACCGACGTGCTGAAGGACCGCATGGGCTTTTCCGGCTTCGTGGTCGGCGACTGGAACGCCCACGGCCAGGTCGACGGCTGCTCGAACGTTTCCTGTCCGCAGGCCCTGAACGCGGGCCTCGACATGTACATGGCCCCCGACAGCTGGCAGGGCCTGTTCGACAATACGCTGAAGCAGGTCGAGAGCGGCGAGATCGGCATGGCGCGCCTGGACGACGCCGTGCGCCGCATCCTGCGGGTGAAGATCAAGTCGGGCCTGTTCGACCGGGTCGCCCCGCCGGTGCAGGGCCGCTACGAGCGGGTCGGCGCTCCCGACCATCGCGCCCTGGCCCGCGAGGCGGTGGCCAAGTCGCTGGTGCTGCTGAAGAACGACGGCGTGCTGCCGATCAAGGCGGGCGCGAAGGTGCTGGTGGCCGGCGACGCCGACGACATCGGCAAGGCGGCCGGCGGCTGGACCCTGTCGTGGCAGGGCACGGGCAACACCAACGCCGACTTCCCCGGCGCCCAGTCGATCTGGAGCGGTCTGAAGGAGGCCGTCGAGGCCTCGGGCGGCAAGGCGACGCTGTCCAAGGACGGCGCCTTCACCGACAAGCCCGACGTGGCCGTGGTGGTGTTCGGCGAGACGCCCTATGCCGAGTTCCAGGGCGATTTGCAGCACCTGGAATACCAGCCGGGCGACAAGACCGATCTGGCCCTGCTCAAGAAGCTCAAGGCCCAAGGCGTGCCGGCGGTGGCGGTGTTCCTCAGCGGGCGTCCGCTGTGGGTGAACCCCGAGATCAACGCCTCGGACGCCTTCGTCGCCGCCTGGCTGCCGGGCTCGGAGGGCGCGGGCGTGGCCGACGTGCTGGTGGCCGGCAAGGATGGCAAGTCCAGGCGCGACTTCACCGGCAAGCTGTCGTTCAGCTGGCCCAAGACCGCAGACCAGGGGCCGCTGAACAAAGGGGATGCGGGCTACGATCCGCAGTTCGCCTATGGCTATGGCCTGTCCTACGCCAAGCCGGGGAAGGTGGGGCCCCTGGGCGAGGTGTCGGGCGTCTCCGGCGCCAGCGTCAATGTCGACAAGTACTTCGTCTCAGGCCGCACGCCCGCGCCTTGGCTGCTGTCGACCGCCGGCGGCGTCAAGCTGACCGCCATCGACGCGGCCGCCCAGGAGGATGCGCGCCTGGCGACCTGGACCGGTCCCGGCGCCTTGCTGGTCAACGGTCCCCCGGCCGATCTCACCCGCCAGACCACCGGCGACCTGTCGATCGCCTTCACCTACCGCGTGGACGCGCCCGCGCCCGGCCCCGTGGGCTTCTCGGTCTCTTGCGGCGAGGGCTGCGCCGGCGGCTTGGACGTGACGAAGATCTTCGCCGAGGCCCCGGTGGGCGAGTGGCGCAAGACCCAGATCAAGCTGTCGTGCCTGAAGGCGGCCGGCGCCGACATGAGCCGCATCTCCTCGCCGGTGGTGCTGTCGGCGCAGGCCGGCTTCAAGCTGGCCTTCCGCGAGATTCGCCTGGAGCCGACGGAGGCGCATGCGAGCTGCCCGGGGCAGTAGTCCCCAGCCGCTGCAGCAGCGCGTCGCGGTAGGTTCGGCTGGTGACCACCTCGTCGCCGCCGGCCATGGTCAGCCGCCAGGAGCCGTCCGACAGCGGGCGGGCCTCGCGCACGTGGGCGAGGTTGACGAGGGACGAGCGGTGGGCGCGGGCGAAGAGGCGGGGGTCCAGCTTCGCCTCCAGGCTCTGCAGCGTGGCGCGCAGCAGGCCTTCGCCGCCGGCCCAGTGGACGACGGCATAGTTGTCGGCCGCGCCGAACCACTCGACCGCTGAAAGCTCCACCGGGATGCGGCGCGCGCCCGACATCACCATCAGCCGTTCGGCCTGGGGCGTGGGCGCGACCGCGCGGGCCTGCGCCAGGGCGCTTTCCAGCAGGGCGTTGCGGTCGCTGGCCTCGCGGGCGCGGCGGTGGTGGGCGGCCGCCAGGCCCACCGCGACGATGGCCGAATAGAGCAGCAGGCAGACTGGCGTGCGCCCCAGCGTACGCGCGCCGAGATCGCCATCGCCCAGGAAGAGGGCGTCGATCAGGCTGGCGATCACCGCCTCGGCCGGCACGACGGCGATGCCCGCGACGAAGCTGGCCGCCAGTCCGCGCGCTCCGGCGCCGAACCGTCGCAGGGTCAGCCAGACGACGCCCGCCGCCGGCAGCCAGGCGGCATAGATCGCGCCTTGCCAGGCCAGCGAGGCGACGAGGCCGAGCACCTCGCCGCGATCGGCCGCGAACCGCCGGGCGAACCAGGCGGCGCTGACCGTGGTCACCGCCAGGCTGTAGGCCGTGAACACCCAGACCCAGGCGGCGGTGGGCGCGGCCCTCAGGCGGGCGACCATGCGCGCCGCCGGCGGACGACCAGCACCGCGATCCAGATCATGGCCATCGGCTGAAACAAGAGGATCGGCCAGAGCTGGCTCCATGGCGGCGGCAGGAAGGTCAGGAAGTTGCCCGAGAACGCGCTGACGCTCGCCCCGTAGGCGCTCAGCATCTTCGCCAGGTGCTCGTAGGTCCAGAGGTCGGGCGAAAATGGCGGGGCGGTCGGCCGCGCGAACCGCCAGAGGTCCCAACCGCCGTAGAGGAACGCGGCATAGACCAGGGCGATGGTCGGCCCCGCCGGACCCCTGGCGACGCCGGCCAGCAGCGAGGCCAGCACGCTGACGCCGATGGCGACCACGGCCAGGGCGGCGGCCCAGTCGAGGGGGCGGGCGCGCTGGGCGGGATCAAGGTCGGGCCGCTTGCGCGCCAGCACCCTAAAGCCCGAGAACAGAGTGATGCTGGCAGTCGCCGACAGGGCGGCGAAATAGCTGTTGAGCCGGATGGCCGTCATCAGCCAGGCGGCCGCCAGCATCACGCCCATCAGGACGACGAACGCTCGTCCCGACAGCCGGTGCAGGCGCGAGCCCTTGCGGGTCAGGATCGGCGCGATCCCGACGACGGCGGCGGCCAGGCCGCAGGCGATGTGCAGGGCGAGGGTGGGGGCGAAGAGCTTGTCCATGACCGCCGTGATGGGCGGCGTGTCGCGGGCATGAAAGCGGACTGGGGCCAATCGCGGCGGCGAGGGGCGTGTACCCCGTCGCTAGCCTAGCCCCTCCAGCGCCGCGATCAGCTCGGCGAAGGCTTCGGGCGGGGCGTCGCCCTGGTCGATCAGCAGATCGTCGAGGTCGCGGGCCAGGTCGGTGACGGCCGCGTAGCCGAACACCCCCGCCGCGCCGGCCAGGCGGTGGACGATGTAGTGCTTGTCTTTCGCCGAGGTCTGGGGCGCGCGCAGCTTCGAAAGGTCGTCGGCGACGCGGACCAGGAACTTGGCGCGCAGCGGTGCGAGGGGATCGGCGGTGGTCATCGGGCGAGGATTGCGCGAACGTCCTGGGCCAGGGTCATCGGGTCGAACGGCTTGGTGATGACGTCGGCCGCGCCGAAGCCCAGCAGGCGAGCCTTCTCCTCGGCCTGGGCGCGGGCGGTGATGAAGATCACCGGGGCGCCGTCGACGTCGCCCCGCTCGCGCAGCCTGGCCAGCACGGCCGGGCCGTCCATGTCGGGCATCATCACGTCGAGCAGCACCACGTCGGGGCGCCAGGCGTCGCCGTCCAGCATGGCGAAGGCTTCGGCCCCGCCGCCGGCCGAGCGCACTTCGATGCCGGGGTCGAGCTCCAGCGAAAAGGTCGCCACCTCGCGGATGTCGGCCTCGTCGTCGACATAGAGGAGCTTGAGGTCGGTCATCGGCGTCTCTTGGAATCGGCGTCCGAGGCGAGCTTGCGCACAGTTCGGGCCAGCTGGTCCAGAGTGGTCTTGGACTTGGTCAGGACGGCGTCGACCGAGGCCGCCAGCGCCTTGTCCTCCAGCGGCTGGGCCGAGAAGACGATCACCGGCACGGGCTCATCGCCGCCGTTATGCAGGTCGCCCAGCAGCTCCACGCCGTTGCCGTCGCCAAGGCCCAGGTCGAGGATCACCACGTCGGGCCGCGCCTCGGCCAGGGCCGCGCGGCCGGCGCGAACGCTGTCGGCATGGCGGATGGCGCAGCGCTCCTGCAGGGCGTCGCGGACCACGGCGTGGACGTCGGCGTCGTCCTCGACGTGCAGCACCTCGATGCGGCGGCTATCGGCGTGGCCGTTGACGGCGCGATGCACGGCGGTGCGCAGGCGGTCCAGGTCGATCGGCTTCTGCAGCCAGTCGACGACGTCCAGCGCCTCGCCCCGGCCTTCGGCCGCCTCGGCCGAGATCACCAGGGCCGGGATGTCGCGGGTGGAGGCGTCGGCCCGCAGGCGGCGCAGCAGGTCGAGGCCGCTGCCGTCGGGCAGGCGCACGTCGGTGACGAAGGCGTCGAAGCCGCCGATCTCCAGCACGGCGCTGGCCGAAGCCACGTCGCCGACGGTGTGGACCCGCACGCCGGCCTCGCGCAGGGCCTGGGACAGGATCTCGGCGATGTCCGGATCGTCCTCGCACAGCAGCACGCGCGCCGCGCCCTCGCTGGAGTCGATCACGCGGGGACGGGTCTCGATGGTCGCCAGTTCGAACTGGAAGGTCGCGCCCTTGCCGGGCTCGGAGTCGAACCACAGCCGGCCGCCGTGGCGCTGGACGATCTCGCGCGAGATGGCCAGGCCAAGGCCCGTGCCGCCCTTGGCGCGGGTGTCCGAGGCGTCGGCCTGGGCGAACTTGGAGAAGATGCGGTCGCGGAACGCCTCGGGCACGCCGGGACCGTGGTCTCGCACGCAGAAGCGCAGCATATCCGGACGCGGCGCGTAGACTGTGACCTCGACCGTGCCGCCGACCGGCGAGAACTTGGCGGCGTTGGACAGCAGGTTGGCGGCGACCTGGCTCAGGCGGTCGGCGTCGCCGCGCACCAGCGGCAGGCCGGGCGCGACGTCCAGGGCGAAGTCGACGTTCATCTGGCCGCCGAGGCCGCCCATGCCGTCGACCGCGCGGCGGGCCAGTTCGCCCAGGTCCAGCGGCTGGAGATCGAACTCCATCTGGCCGGACTCGATCTTCTCGATGTCGAGGATGTCGTTGATCAGCCGCACCAGCCGCTGGCAGTTGGAGTGGGCGATGCCCAGCAGGCGCGCGGCGCGCTCGGGCAGGCTGCCCGCCGCCCCGCCGACCAGCAGACCCAGCGATCCGGCGATCGAGGTCAGCGGCGTGCGCAGTTCGTGGCTGACGGTGGAGACGAACTCGGCCTTCAGCTTCTCGACGCGGCGGCGTTCGGAGATGTCGCGGATCGAGGCGGCGATGCGCTCGCCTTCGGGCAGGCGAACCAGGCCGATCGAGGCCTCGATCGGGAAGGTCGAGCCGTCGGCGCGATGGCCGGTCAGCTCGCGCAGCACGCCCTTGGAGAGGTCGTCGGCGCCCGACAGCTGCCGGATGAACAGCTCGCCCCGGTCGGGCAGTTCGATGAACTGGGCCAGGGCCTTGCGCACCAGGCTCTCGCGCGGCTGGCCGAACATCTCTTCGGCCGCCTTGTTGACCGTCTCGATCGTGCCGCTGGGATTGAGGGTGATGATGGCGTCCTGGGCGTTGTCGAGGATGGCGTCCAGGCGCCCGGCCGTGGCCTGGGCGACGGTGAACAGCTGCTGGCGGGCGCGGATCTGGCGCGACAGCAGCAGGAAGGCGGCCAGCAGGAACACAACCAGCACCACGAACAGCGTCTGGGTCAGGCGCTCGGTGCGTTTGGTCAGGGAGTCGTTCGCTGCGATGCGCCGCTCGAGGGCGGCCCTGTCGGCGGCCTGCAGTTCGCCGGTGACGACACGGATCTCGTCCATGATCACCTTGCCCTGGCCGCTGGAGACCAGGGTGCGGGCGGCGTCGGCGCCTTCCTCCCGGCGCAGGCGGATGCCTTCGGCCATGGCGCCCTGCTTGCGCTCGATCAGCGCCACAAGACGGTCGAACACGGGATCGTCGCCGGCGATCAGGTCGCCAGCGTCGCGCTGGCGCAGGGCGCGCAGCGACGCCAGGTGGCTGGGCAGTCGTCGCAGGGCGGCGTCATAGGGCTCCAGAAAGCGCTGCTGGCCGGTGATCACGAAGCCGCGCTGGCCGGTCTCGGCGTCCTGCAGCAGGGAAAACAGCGTCTGCAGCTGCATGCGCTGCTCATACGAGTGGTCGACGGCCTCGCGCAGAACGCGGCCGCGGGTGAACTCGCGCTGGATCTCCCAGGTGGTCAGCAGCAGCAGCAGAGGGGCGATCACCAGGCCCAGGATCACCGAGATCAGCAGGCCGCGCTGCTCGCGGCGCAGGAGGAAGCTGGTCATGGACGAAGGATTCCTCGGAGGCGTTCGAGTCGACAGCTTAGGGCGGGTCGGCGGCGCGACCAAACACGGGTTTCCCGCTACCGTTGACTTACCCCGGGTCACGACGAAAACCATGTTATCCGAGCGGCCGCGAAGACGGTGCGCAGGGAGGATCGGATGACTGAAGCCGCCGCCGTCGACTTCGCCCGCATGCCCACGCTGGGGGACGTCGCCCGCTATCACGCGCAGGAGCGGCCTGACGCCGTGGCCTTCGCGTTCGAGGGCCGCGAGACCCGCTTCGAAGAGCTCGACCGTCACACCAACCAGGTGGCGCGGGCCCTGATCGCCGAAGGGCTGAAGCCGGGCGACCGCATCGCCTATGTCGGCAAGAACAGCGACCTCTATTTCGAGATGCTGCTGGGGGCGGCCAAGGCCGGGGTGGTCACCGCCCCGATCGGCTGGCGCCTGGCGCCGGCCGAGATCGCCTACATCGTCGCCGACACCGAGGCGAAGATGGTGTTCGTCGGCCCCGAGCTGGTCGATCACGTGGGCGAGGTGTCCAAGTTGCTGGACGGCCCGCGCCCGCCGGTGGTGGCCATGGAGGCGGGCGGCCCGGCCGACCTGCCGCTGTTCACCGCCTGGCGCGACGCGCAGGACGATGCCGACCCCGCCACGCCGCTGAAGTCGTCGGACGTGGTTTTGCAGCTCTACACCTCGGGCACCACCGGCAAGCCCAAGGGCGCGATGCTTACCCACGACAACCTGCTGGCCATGCGCAAGGCCGCCGCCGAGCGCGAGCCGATGGACTGGAACGTCTGGGGTCCCGACGACGTCAGCCTGGTGGCCATGCCCGTGGCCCATATCGGCGGCACCGGCTGGGGCCTCGTGGGCCTGTTCAACGGGGCCAAGGGCGTGGTGGCGCGCGAATTCGATCCGACCAAGGTGCTGGACTTCATCGAGCACGACCGGGTGTCGAAGATGTTCCTCGTGCCCGCCGCCCTGCAGATCGTCGTGCGGCTGCCGAGGGCGCGGCAGATCGACTATTCGCGCCTTAGCTACATCCTCTATGGCGCCGCGCCCATTCCTCTGGACCTGCTGCGCGAGAGCATCGAGGTGTTCGGCTGCGGCTTCGTCCAGCAGTACGGCATGACCGAGACCACGGGTACGGTGGTCTACCTGCCGCCCGAGGACCACGACCCGGCTGGCAACAAGCGCATGCGATCGGCCGGCCTGCCGATGCCGGGCGTCGAACTGCGCATCCTCGACGAGGCCGGCGGCGTTCTACCCGCGAACACCGTCGGAGAGATCGCCGTGCGCAGCGGTTCCAACATGGCCGGCTACTGGAAGCTGGACGCGGCCACCGCCGCGACCATCGACGCCGACGGCTGGCTGCGCACCGGCGACGCCGGCTATCTCGACGAGGACGGCTATCTCTTCATCCACGACCGGGTGAAGGACATGATCGTCTCCGGCGGCGAGAACATCTATCCGGCCGAGGTGGAGAGCGCCGTCTACGGCCATCCGCACGTGGCCGAGGTGGCGGTGATCGGCGTGCCCGACGACAAGTGGGGCGAGGCGGTCAAGGCGGTGGTCGCGCCCCGGCCCGGCGTCACGCCCGATCCCGACGACATCATCGCCTTCGCCCGTACGCGGATCGCGCACTTCAAGGCTCCCAAGAGCGTGGACTTCGTCGAGGCCTTGCCGCGCAACGCCTCGGGCAAGATCCTGCGCCGCCAGCTGCGCGAGCCCTATTGGGTCGGGCGCGAACGACGGGTGAACTGATGGCCGATCCCCTCTCGCGCGCCGCCGCGCGACTGCTGACGCCGGACGGGGGACCGGCGATCGACTTCTCCGCCCCCGCGGGCGCCCCGGCCCTGACCTCGCCGGACTCGGTGTCGTGGCGGGTGTTCAAGAACCCGGTGTCGCTGTTCGTCGGCGGCGTCACCGCGGTGATCCTCGAGCTGGCCGAACCGCGGGTGCGCTCTGGCGTCTGGGATCATTCCAGCTTCAAAGCGCAGCCGCTCAAGCGCCTCAAGCGCACGGGGCTGGCGGCGATGGTCACGGTCTACGGCCCGCGCGAGACGGCCGAGAAGATGATCGCCGGCGTGGTGCGGATGCACGGCCACGTGACGGGAGAGACCCCGGCGGGCGTCGCCTACCAGGCCAACGACCCGGTGCTGCTCGACTGGGTGCAGGCGACGGCCAGCTTCGGTTTCATCGAGGCCTATCACGCCTACGCCCACGCCCTGACCCCGGCCGAGCGCGACGCCGCCTTCGCCGAGGCCGCGCCGGGGGCCAGGCTCTATGGGGCGACCGGCGCGCCGACTTCGCAGGCCGAGTGGAAGCGGCAGCTGACCCTGATGCTGCCCAGCCTGGAGCCGTCGGAGATCGTCTTCGAGTTCCTGGAGATCATGAGGGCCACGCCGCTGCTGCCGGGGCCGCTGCGCCTGATCCAGAAGCCGCTGGTGCGGGCGGCGGTCGAGATCGTGCCGATCGAGGTGCGGGCGCGGCTGGGCCTGGGCGAGGCCTGGGCGCTGAACGGCGTCGAACGAGGGCTGGTGCGGCTGGCCGGCGCCGCCGCCGACAAGGCGCCGATCAAGGGCTCGCCGGCCGTGGAGGCCACGCGCCGCATGGGCCTGCCGGCCGACTATCTCTATCGGCGAAGGGCGGTCTGAGATGGCGCCCTTTAGGCGAGTTTCCTTGTATGTGCTCGTTTAAGGTGTATTCTGGTTCGGCGAAACCCAGAGAGGGCGCGATGGCCGAACGCAGGGCGATCTACAGAGTCGATGAAGCGCGTATCTGGACGGTGAAGACCAATCCGCTGGGCCTGAGCATCGCCGTGGCCGGCGCGGCGTCGACGCCGAAATGGAGCGAGTTCGAGCTCACGCCGGCGGTGTACGTAATGCCGCCCGCCGACGGCATCTACGACATCTTCTGGACCGGCCTGCCGCCGGACGAGATCGTGCCCGAAGTCCTCACGCCGGTGGAGTTCGCGTGGACCTGGATCGGTTTCCCCGAGACCCATCTCAAGGGGGTGCGGGTGCACAGCGACACGAACGTCGTCGAGGCGCTGCTGGACCATTCGCGCGAGCCGGCCTGAAAGGGCGCGGCGATCCCATCGGATCGCCTCTGACCCAGATCGAAGGGACCTCGTCCGTCGGACGGGGTCCTTTTGCGTTGACCGGTGTAGGATCACGTCGGGGCCGGGCGTCCTTGGGGGGAACCGCGAGGAGGAAGAGCCATGAGGAAACTGATCGTCGGGGCGTTCGTCAGCCTGGACGGGGTGATGCAGGCGCCGGGCGGACCCGAGGAGGATCCCACGGGCGGCTTTCGGTTCGGCGGCTGGATCGTGCCCTATTCCGACCCGGTGCTGGGCGGGGCGATCATGGCGCA
Organism: Caulobacter endophyticus; assembly: GCF_003116815.1. Classification (GTDB taxonomy): domain Bacteria; phylum Pseudomonadota; class Alphaproteobacteria; order Caulobacterales; family Caulobacteraceae; genus Caulobacter; species Caulobacter endophyticus. The sequence goes on along the minus strand of NZ_QDKQ01000034.1, from coordinate 110,566 downwards.
GTTCGAAAAGCCCTTCGACCTGCTGCTGGGCCGCAGGACCTACGACATCTTCGCCGCCCACTGGCCCTACCAGGACCCGGAAGACCCGATCGCCAAGCGCTTCGGCGCGGCGACCAAGCATGTGGCCACCCGCTATCCCGAGCGGACGCTGCCCTGGGAGAACAGCCGCATCCTGGGTCCCGACGCGGTCGAGGGCGTGCGGCGGATGAAGGATGAGGATGGTCCCGACCTTCTGACCCAGGGTTCGACCAACCTGCTGCACGCCCTGCTGGCCGCCGGCCTGGTCGACGAGATGAACCTGTTCGTCTTCCCGGTGGTGCTGGGCGGCGGCAAGCGCCTGTTCGCCACCGCCGGTGCGCCCGGGGCCTGGACCCTGACCGGCTCGATCCTCACCGATCCCGGGGTGGTGGCCAACCGCTACGTTCGCGCGGGCGAGGTGGAGACCGGCTCGTTCCTGCTGCCCGATCCCAGCGAGGCCGAGCTGAAACGCCGCGCCGAATGGGCGGCCGAGGGCTAGGCGCCGCTCAGGCCAAGCCGACGGGCGTCAGGATGGCGGCGGCGGGATCGCGTCCCTTGCCCGAAGCAGCGATCGTAAAGGCGCCGCGAAGGCGGATATCGGCCGAGGACGAGCCGACCATCACCTCGACCTTGCCCGCCTCGATCCGCCAGCCGTCCGGGCTCCAGATCGCCAGCTGGGCGGCGGACAGGGTGAAGGTCACGCGCCGCTTCTCGCCGGGCTTCAGGGTCACGCGGACGAAGCCGCGCAGCTCCTTCACAGGCCGGGCGACGCTGGCGAGCGGATCGCGCACATAGAGCTGGACCACCTCGTCGGCCTCGAGCGCGCCTGTATTGGTCAGCGTCATCGACACCTTCACCGCGCCGGTCGGGGCGATGCTCTCGCGGTCCAGAGCCAGGTCCGAGTAGGCGAAGGCCGCGTAGCTGAGGCCATGGCCGAAGGGAAACAGCGGGCCGATGTCGACGTCGTGGTAGCGGACGGTGTCCTTGGCGAGATCCGGATCGGCCGGGCGTCCGGTGGGGACATGAGCGTAGTAGGTCGGCGACTGGCCCGTGGCGCGCGGAAAGCCGACGGGCAGGCGGCCGCCGGGCGCTGACTTGCCGAACAGGATGTCGGCCAGGGCTGGACCGGCCTCGACGCCGAGGAACCAGGTGGCCAGCACCGCGGGGGCCTTTTCCAGCACCTCCGGCGCGACCAGCGGGCGGCCCGACGGCAGCAGCACGACCACTGGCTTTCCGGTCGCCAGCACCGCGCGGGCCAGGGCGCCCTGCGCGCCGGGCAGGGAAAGGTCGGAGCGGCTGCGGGACTCGCCGCTGTGGTCGAAATCTTCGCCGACCATCAGCAGCACGAGGTCGGCGGCCCTGGCGGCCTCGACGGCGGCGGGGATCCCCGTCTCGTCGTCGCTGCGCGGGCCGGCGCCGGCGACATGGACGATCTCGGTCCCGGCCGGGGCCGCGGCCTTCAGCGCCGGCAGCAGAGGGGCGACGTCGGCGACCTGGCCGCGCGCCTTCCACGAGCCGAGCTGCGAGAGGCTGTCGGTCGCCAGGGCGCCGACGACGGCGATCTTCCTGGCGGTCGGCGCGATGGGCAGCAGGCCGCCATCGTTCTTCAGCAGCACCACGGCCTTGCGCGCGGCCTCGCGGGCGATGGCGCGATGCTCGGGGCCGGCGAAGATGGTCTTCTCGCGCTCGGGGTCGCCGAAGCGATACGGATCGTCGAATAGGCCAAGCCGCATCTTGGCGGTCAGGATCCGGGTCACCGCCTGGTCGAGCAGCGGCAGCAGGGACGGATCCTGCGCGATCGCGGTCTTCAGGTGAGCGGCGTAGACGCCGCTGGCCATATCCATGTCGACCCCGGCCTTCAGCGCCAAGGCGGCGGCCTGGACCGGGGTTTCGGCGACGCCGTGATTGATCAGTTCCAGGATGGCGTTCCAGTCGCTGACCACCAGGCCCGGCCAGGTCCACTGGGTCTTGAGCACGCCGCGCACGAGGGCGGCGTTGGCGGTGGTGGGCTCGCCGTTGAGGTCGTTGAAGGCGGTCATCATCGTGCCGGCGCCCGCTTTGGCGGCAGCATGAAAGGGCGGCAGATAGACCTCGTTCAGCGTACGGTCCGACAGCTCGGCGCTGTCGTAGTCGCGCCCGCCGGCCGCCGCGCCATAAGCCCCGAAGTGCTTGGCGCAGGCCAGGATGGAGTCTTTTCCGGCCAGCCCCTCGCCCTGGAAGCCGCGCACCTGGGCCGCAGCCATGACCGATCCGAGATAGGGATCCTCGCCGGCCCCCTCGACGATGCGGCCCCAGCGTGGGTCGCGGGCTATGTCGACCATCGGCGCGAAGGTCCAGTGCAGGCCGCTGACGGCGGTCTCCACGGCCGCCATGCGGGCGGTGGCGCGGACAATCTCCGGATCGAAGGTCGCGGCCATGGCCAGGGGCACGGGGTAGAGGGTGCGGAAACCGTGCACCACGTCGATGGCGAACAGCAGCGGGATCTTCAGCCGCGACTCCTCGACGGCCGTGCGCTGCAGTTCGCGCAGGAAAGCCGCGCCGGCCACGTGCAGGTAGGAGCCGACGCCGCCCTTGCGGACGAGGTCGAGGGCGGTCGCGTCGATCTTGGAATTGAGCGCCTTCTGGCGGCCGCCGGCCGGCTGGTGGGTCTGGCCGATCTTCTCGTCCAGGGTCATTTGCCTGAGGAGGTCGCGAACGCGGGCGTCCTGGCCGGCGGCGAGCGCAGGCAGGACGGGGGCCAGGCCAAGGGCGGCTCCGGCGGCCAGTAGCGCGCGGCGGTCGATCAGCGGTCCCTGGCCCATGGCATCCTTCTCCCTTCGATCGTCGTGCGCGGTCGTTAGGCGGGGAGAGCACTATGGTTTGACAACGCTGTCAACGCTTGGTTGTCCAAACCGTCCTCGCGAGCGAAAGTCCTCCTTAACCGGCCGGGCCGAGGGTGCGGCCGATAGAACGAGGCATGCGGACCATGAAAGCGATGTTCCAGGATGGCGCGCAGTGATCGTCGCCGTGCTGCAGGCCCGGATGAGCTCGACCCGCCTGCCGGGGAAGGTGCTGGCCGACGTCGCCGGGGCGCCGATGGTGCTGCGCCAGGTCGAGCGCCTGCGCCGCGCAGCCTCGATCGACCGGCTGATCATGGCGACCTCTAACGAGGCCAGCGACGATCCCCTGGCCCGGGCGGTGGAGGCGGCGGGCGTGGAGGTGTTTCGCGGCGCGCTCAACGACGTGCTGGGCCGGTTCGCCGGCGCGGTGGCGGGTCTGGCGGACGAGGACCTGATGCTGCGGCTGACGGCCGACTGCCCGCTGGCCGATCCGGTGCTGATCGAGGCGCTGATCGCCAGGCACAAGGCCGGCGGCGTCGACTACTCGGCCACCACCCTGCCGCACCGGACCTATCCGATCGGGCTGGACGCCGAGATTCTGAGCGCCGGCCTGCTGCGGTTGATGGCGCGGGAGGCGAACGATCCCTACGAGCGCGAGCATGTCACGCCCTTCGTCTATCGCCGGCCTGAACGCTTCGGCCTTGGCGGCCTGACCCAGGACCGCGACGAGAGCCAGGTGCGATGGACGGTCGACCTGCCGTCGGATCTCGCATTCGTGCGGGCGGTCTATGAAGCGCTTTATCCGCGAAAGCCCGCCTTCACCTCGGGCGACATCCGGGCGCTGGTGCGCGGCCGGCCGGACCTCGCCGCCCTGGGCGACCTGCCGCGGATCTAGGCTGCGGGAACGCCCGACAGGTCGAAGCCCTTGGCGATCAGGCGCTCGCGGGCGGCGTCTCGGGCCGCCCCGCGCCATTCGCTTTCCAGCAGGCCCAGGCCGATCACGTCCAGCGGCTCGCCGCCCTTGACCACGTGGTTGCGGAACACCGCCTCACGCGTGAAGCCGAAGCCCTCGTGCAGGCGCCAGACGGCCTTGTTGCTCTCGATGACCTCGCACCACAGCTTGGTCAGGCCCAGCACGCCGAAGACGTGCTCGATCACCCAGTATTCGACGAAGCTGCCGACGCCCAGGCCGCGCACGGACGGATCGGCCAGGTAGTAGGCCCAGGCGCAGCGGCTGTTCTTCAGGTCGATGTCGGCGAGATTGGCCAGGCCCACCGGATGGCCGTCCAGCTCGATGATCCAGTAGCGTACGGCCGGATTGGTCCCCAGGCGGGAGAACCAGGCGGCATGCTCGCCCTCCGAGATCAGGTGGTCGCTGTACATGTAGGGAGCGACGGCGTCGGAGTTGCGCCATTCCAGCAGCCGCTCCTGATCGTGCGCCGCAACGGCGCGCAGAGTGACTATGGGCATGACAGGGAGGTCTCGACGCGTGGCTGGCTTACACGCGGGTCAGTGTCAGGTTGTCGTCGCGCGATTGTTTCCGAAACGAGGCGAAATCAGGGCGAGAAACCGATCGGCCGTGCGCTGGGCTCCTTGGCCGTCGCAGACCTTCGCGGCGGCGAGGGACATGGTCCGCCAGGCTCCGGGGGCGTCGGCCAGGGTCGCGAAGGCGTGTCGCAGGTCTTCTGGGGCCAGGGGCTCGGCGTTCAGCGACCGGTGGGCGCCCAGCGCCGACAGCGCCTGGGCCGCCTCGCGCTGGTTGTCGGCCAGCACCAGCGAGATGGCAGGCAGGGCCAGCACGCAGCGCTCCCAGCTGCTGGAGCCGGCCGCGCCGATGGCGAGGTCCGCCCGGGCGGTCAGGGCCGGCATGTCGCGGCTGTCGACGTGCAGGGTCAGGCGCGGATCGACCGCGGCGATTTCACGCAAGGCCGACAGGCTGGGCGCCTGGCCGCCGACCACGACCTCGAGGCGCCGCTCGCCGAGCACCGGCAGCAGCGCGCGGACGGTCGCGGCGGTGATCCCGCCGACGTCGGTCAGGCCCAGAGAGACCAGCACCCGCTCGATCCGCGTCGTGGCCGCGCGGCGGACCAGGGCCTTGTCGCGCAGTGCGGCGAAGGCGGGCGACAGGGCGGCGTTGTCCGGACCGAGCAGCAACTCGGTGTGCGGCGGAAGCAAACCGTCGTAGTCGCTGGCCTGGCGGGCGACGCCGGCGTCGAGCAGAAGGTCCGCGGCCAGCGGCCGGTCGGCCAGGTCGTCGACGACGAGGGCGGGGCGGCCGGCGGCGATCTGGCGATGATCCTCGGCGTCGAGATCGTAGTGGTCGAACACCAGGGCGTCGTAGTCGGTTGCGAGAGCGGCCGCGCCAGCGATCAGGTCGTCGGCTTCGAAGGTCCCGGCGCAGATGGCGCGAGAGGCGAAGGTCTCGGAAAGGGTGGTTACGGCGGGCGGACCGGCGAAGGCGAACCCTACGCCCCTGGCCTCAAGCGCCCGCGCCAGATTGAGGCTGCGCATGAAGTGGCCGCCGCCGACGCTGGGGCCGGCGTTGACGACGAAGAGGATGCGTTCTCCAGCCATGCACCGGGCCTAGCACAGGCCAGGATGGCGGGCGAGCGGCGGTCAGGCCTGGGCCTGGTGCTCCACGTGGCCGTCCAGGACCTCTGTGCGCGAGAACACCTCTTCCTGGCCGTCGAGCAGCAGCTCCTCGGCGGCGACATGGTCGCGTTCGGCGTCGGCCAGCACCTGCCGCAGGGCCTCGACTTCGGTGTCGGCCTCGACGAGCACGCTGCGCAACGGGGCGTGGCTCTCGCCCAGCCGGATTTCGATGCGCCATTGAGCGGACATGGTCGGGTCTCCCTTCAGCCAGACTGATAACGCAAGCGGCCGTCACAGGTTCGCCCGATGAGGGGCGAGGCGTTGCGCGATGCGCCCCGGTCGGCGAGGTTGCCGGCCGCGACAAAGTCGGAAGGGATTCTATGGATCGGCGCGAAGCTTCGCTTGAAGGGATCAGCCGTCGCGGACTGATGGCCGGGGCGGCGGGCCTGGCCGGGCTGGCGGTGGCCGGCCGGTCGGCGGCGCAGGTGCGAGGGTCCGAGCGGGTCGAGGCGCTGATCGCCAGGATGACCATCGACGAGAAGGCCGGCCAGCTGTCGTGCTACGCCGACATGATCCGCCCGCCGGTGGGCGACATGAACCCGGCGATCAACCTGCGCAACACCCAGCAACTGCTGGCCGAGACGCGCGCGGGCAAGATCGGCACGCTGATGAACGGCGTCGGCGTCGAGGGGGCCTTGCTGGCCCAGACGGCGGCGGTGGAGCATTCGCGCCTGGGCATCCCGCTGCTGCTGGCCGCCGACGTCATCCACGGCTTCAAGACCGTCTACCCGATCCCGCTGGCCGAGGCCGCCAGCTTCGACCCGCCGCTGGCCTATCGCACCGCTCGCGCGGCGGCCGAGGAGGCCACGGCCCACGGCCTGCACTGGACCTTCGCGCCGATGGTCGACGTGGCCCGCGACGAGCGCTGGGGCCGGGTGGCCGAGGGCTCGGGCGAGGACGTGTTCCTGGGGGAAGCATTGGCCCAGGCCCGGGTGCGCGGCTTCCAGGGCCCGAACCTGAAGGCGGCGGACTCGATGCTGGCCTGCGCCAAGCACTTCGCCGCCTACGGCGCGGTGGCGGCCGGCATGGACTACAACACCGTCGAGCTGTCGGAAGCTACGCTGCGCGAGGTGCACCTGCCCCCGTTCCAGGCCGCTTTCGAGGCCGGATGCCTGACGGTCATGTCGGCCTTCAACGACATCAACGGCGTGCCGGCCACGGCCAACAGGCGCCTGCTGACCGACCTGCTGCGCACAGAGTGGGGCTTCAGGGGCGTGGTCATCTCCGACTACACCGCCGACCAGGAACTGGTGGCCCACGGCTACGCCGCCGACGATCGCGACGCCGCGCGCCTGGCGATCCTGGCGGGCGTCGACATCAGCATGCAGAGCGGGCTCTACAGCCGCTACCTGCCCGAACTGGTCAAGAGCGGCGCGGTGCCGATGACGGTGGTCGACCAGGCCGTGCGCCGGGTGCTGATGCTGAAGGAGGCCATCGGCCTGTTCGACCAGCCGTTCCGCTCGATCGACCCCAAGGTCCAGGCCGCCCGCACGGCGACGCCGGCCATGCGCGCGCTCTCCCGTGAGGCCGGCGCGGCCTCGATCGTGCTGCTGAAGAACGACGGCGCCCTGCTGCCGCTGCCGCGCGCGGGCAAGCGCATCGCCCTGATCGGGCCGTTCGCCGACGACCGCGACAACATCCTGGGGCCTTGGGCCTTCTTCGGCGACAAGGGCCTGGGCGTGGATCTGGCCACCGGCTTCCGCCAGGCCATGGCCGATCCCAACCTGCTGCAGACCGTCAAGGGCAGCGATGTCGAGAGCTCGATCCCCGGCGGCATCGAGGCCGCCGTCGCCGCCGCCAGGGCCGCCGACATCGTCGTGCTGGCGATCGGCGAGGGCCAGAACATGTCGGGCGAGGCGCAGTCGCGCACCGAGATCGGCATTCCCAAGCCGCAGATGATGCTGGCCGAGGCGGTGGCCGCCGTCGGTCGTCCCACCGTCGCGCTGCTGCGCCACGGCCGCGCCCTCGTCCTGGACGGCGCGGTGAAGAACGCCCCGGCGATCCTGGCGACCTGGTTCCTGGGCACCGAGACCGGCCACGCGGTGGCCGACGTGGTGTTCGGGGCGGTGAACCCGTCGGGGCGCCTGCCGGTCAGCTTTCCCTATGAGAGCGGCCAGCAACCCTATGCCTACAATCACCGCACCACGGGCCGCCCCGCCCCGGCCGACAGCGAGATCCAGGAATACAAGGCTCGCTGGCGCACGGTGAAGAACGAGGCGCTGTATCCGTTCGGCTACGGCCTGGCCTACACCACCTTTTCCCTGTCGAACCTGAAGCTGTCGTCGCCGACCCTGGCCTGGAACGGCAAGCTGCAGGTCAGCGCCCGGGTGACCAACACCGGCAAGCGCGAGGGGGTGCACGTGGTGCAGCTCTACACCCGCGACCGGGTGGCCAGCCGCACGCGGCCGGTGCGCGAGCTCAAGCGCTTCCTGCGGGTCGGCCTGAAGCCCGGCGAGAGCCGCGACATCACCTTCGAACTGGAGCGCGGCAGCCTGACCTTCTTCGGCGAGGGCGATCGCTGGACCGCCGAGCCGGGCGTGTTCGACGTCTGGGTGGCGAGCAGCGCCGTGGGCGGGCTGAACGCGCAGTTCACGCTGCTGGGGGCGTAGGCCGCGCGTCCTTCTCCCCTTGCGGGAGAAGGTGTCGGCGAAAGCCGACGGATGAGGGGTCTCTCAGATGCCGGACGCCGCGTCTGCTCGATCCGCCTTCGCGGCGGCGCCGGTCATCGACCCCTCACCCGACCTCGCTGCGCGAGGCCACCCTCTCCGGCAAGGGGAGAGGGGGATCGGTTTCGAACAACCCCCGCACCCAGTCGTTGACGTAGCCGTCGATCACCAGGTGCACGCGGTCTTCCATCCCGTGGTTGGCGACGCTGTGGGGGTCGGTGAGCTTGAGGTACCAGGCGCTGCCGGCCTCCATGACCACGCGAACGCCGTTGAGGCGGAAATCGACGTCCGGATTGGTCACCACCGGCACGTGGAAGCGCACAAGCTGCGAGCCGGCGTCGAGGTCTTCGTCGTAGTGGGTCTTGATCACCGAGCCGGGGGCCAGCTTCATCAGCCGTACGCTGGTGGCCTGGAACGGGAAGGCGGCGATCACCTCGCGGAAATAGGGGCAAGGGGCCAGGAACGGCGTGTCCTCGAACACCGTCGCGCCGGGGTCGGAATAGATCATCATCACCGGATGGGTCGCGCCCGCCTGGGCGCGCAGGGGGATGACGCTCCAGTCGCCTTCGTAGTTCTGGGTGACGAAGTGGGCGATCCAGTCGGCTCCGGCGGTGAGGGCCGCAAGGTCGGCGCGCAGGCGGGCCGGGTCGAAGGCGAGCGGCAGCTTCAGGCGGTCTGGAAATCCCATCGCCTGAGCCTATTGTGCCGCCCTTCAACCGACAAGGGCCGGGGGCGGGCATGCAACTTCAGGCGGACGGGGCGCTGGATCTTGATAGGCTGCTGGCGCGCCTGGCCGACGACGCGCCGGCCTGCGCGGCCCTGGCCGATCACTTCCGCGACGAGGATTTCACGGTGGCCGCCGAGGCGGTCGCGGCGGGCTGGGGCCTGTCGCCGGACGGGCTGGGCGAGCGCCTGGCCGGGCGCCCGGTGCTGCGCCGCCAGGCCGCGCCGCCGGCCGGCTGGCTGCCGATCGCCGTCCTGCCCGCCGAGGACGCCGTCGACTGGGCCTTTTTCGGCGCGCGGCGGCTGACCGAATCGTTCTTCGCCGACAGCATCGAGGCCGTGCGCTTTTCGCCGCTGAACCGGCTGCTGCGCCTGCGCACGCCGCTGGCGGCGCTGGACGGGCTGGCGGGACCGACGCCGGACGGCCTGGTCTTCCACATGTCGCGCTGCGGCTCGACTCTGCTGGGCCGGATGCTGGGCGCGCCGACGGCAGCGACCGTGCTGTCGGAGGCCGCGCCGATCGACCAGGTGGTGCGCGCCGACCTGCCCCTGGCGAAGAAGGTCGCTCTGCTGCGCGGCGTGACAGCGGCGCTGGGCCGGGCGCGGGGCGCGGGCGACGAGCGATTGTTCCTCAAGCTCGACTGCTGGCACGCGATGGCCTTCGAACTCTTCCGCGAGGCGTTCGCCGATGCGCCCTGGATCCATCTCTACCGGGCGCCGGAGGAGGTGCTGGTCTCGCATGCCCGCTCGATCGGCATGCAGATGGTTCCGCAGGCGGTGGGGCCGGCCGTGTTCGGCCTGGCCGCGCCGCTGGTTCCCGACGCCGATTACCAGGCCGCGGTGCTGGCGGCGATCGGCGAGGCGATGCTGGCGGCGTTCGCGGCCGACGGCGGGGGGCTGCTGGTGAACTACGACGCCTTGCCGGGCGCGGCGGCCGGGCGGGTGCTGCCGCATTTCGGCTGGAGCCCGGATGCGACGGAGGCGCAGGCGATGGCGGCGGCGGCGCTGATCGACGCCAAGGCGCCGGGGCAGGCGTTCCGGCCGGACGGGGCGGGGAAGCGGGCGGCGGTCGATCCGGCGATCCGCGGGGCCTGCGAGGACCGGCTGGACGGCCTGCACCGGCGGCTGGAGGCGGCCGGGGCGGAACGAATCTGATTGTCGGGGAGATAAGGGTGGAAGGGGCGCATCTGGGATTGGGGGGTGATGCGCCCCTTCCGGTCGCGGCGTGTCCGGGGGGATGCCGCCGCGATCAGCCCCGCACCGTCGCGCGGGGATCGTAGAGGGGAGGGGGCTTGCCCCCTCCCCGATAGGTCAGGACCCCTTGCCGGGGGCTTGGGGAGCGCCGCCGCCGAGGACCTTGTAGAGGGTGACCAGGTTGCTGGCCCGGGCCAGGCGCGCGTTGATCAGGCCCTGCTGGGCCGAATACTGCGTGCGCTGGGCGTCGAGCAGGACGAGCGAGCTGTCCACGCCGCGGTCGTAGCGCAGCTTGGTCAGGCGCGTGGTGTCGGCGGCCGCGGCGGCCAGGCGTTCCTGGGCGGCCAGGCGGTCGCCGATGGTCGCCTGGGTGGCCAGGGCGTCGGCCACTTCGCGGAACGCCGTCTGCACGGCCTTCTCGTAGTTGGCCACGGCGATCTTCTGGCCGGCCTTGGCGCTGTCGAGCCCGGCCTTGTTGGCCCCGCCGGCGAAGATCGGCACGCTGATGCTCGGCGCGAAGCTCCAGGCCTTGGTGCCGCTCTTGAACAGGCCGTCCAGATCGGCGCTGGCGCTGCCGTACGAACCGGTCAGGCTGATGCGCGGGAAGAAGGCCGCGCGGGCCGAGCCGATGTTGGCGTTGGCGCCCATCAGCGTGTGCTCGGCCGCCAGCACGTCGGGACGACGGGTCAGCACGTCCGAGGCCACGCCCGCCGGCAGATCGGGAAGGATCTGGGCGGTGATCAGGCCGCCGGCCGGCAGCAGATCGGCCGGAACCTCGGCGCCGACCAGCAGGCGCAGAGCGTTCTTGTCGCGCTCGACCTGGGCCGAGTAGGTCGCGACGTCCGAACGGGCGGTCTCGGCCAGGGTCTGCGAGGTGCGCAGGTCCAGCTGCGAGGCCGCGCCGACGTCGAACTGGCGCTGGGCCAGGGCGAGGCTGTCTTCACGGCTCTTCAGCGTGTCCCTGGCCAGGGCCAGCAGGTCCTGGTCGGCGGCCAGGGTCAGCCAGGCGTTGGCGGTCTCGGCGATCAGGCTGATCTGGGTCGCCCGGGCGGTCTGCTCGGTGGCCAGGTAGCTGTTGAGCGCCTGGTCCTTCAGGCTGCGCACGCGGCCGAAGATGTCGAGCTCATACGAGGTGATCCCGACATTGGCGTTGTAGTTTTCGATCTCGAGCGCGCCGGTGCCGCCGATGGCCGAGCCGAAGCCCGAGGCCGCCGTCGGGGTCTCGCTCTTGGTGCCCGACAGCGTGCCATTGACGGTGGGCAGCAGGGCCGCGCGCTGGATGCGGTAGGTGGCGCGGGCCTGCTCGATGTTGAGCACCGCGACCCGAAGGTCGCGGTTGTTGGCCAGGGCCAGGTCGATGGTCCCCGCCAGGCGGGGGTCTTCGAACACCTGCTTCCAGGCGAGGTCGCCGGCCGAGGCCGTCTGGCCGTTGGCCGAAGCCGTGGGCCAGGTCGTGGCGACCGGCAGGGCCGGTCGCTCGTACTTGGGGGCCATGGTGCAGGCGGCCAAGGGGCCCGTGAGCGCGCTGGCCGCCAGCAGGGTGAGGGTGAGGTTACGAAGCATCTCAGTGGCTCTCGGCCGGAGCGGCGGGGGCCTCGTCGTGGTGACGGGGCTTGGGCTTGAAGATCCGTTCGACGATCACGAAGAACAGCGGGACGAAGAAGATCGCCAGGATGGTCGCCGACAGCATGCCGCCGATGACGCCCGTGCCGATCGCGTGCTGGCTGCCCGAACCAGCCCCGTTGGAGATCGCGAGCGGCAGAACGCCGAAGACGAAGGCCAGCGAGGTCATGATGATCGGACGCAGACGGATGCGGACGGCTTCCAGCGTGGCTTCCACAAGGTCGCCGGTGCGCTCGAAGATCTCCTTGGCGAACTCGACGATCAGGATGGCGTTCTTGGCCGCCAGGCCCATGGTCGTCAGCAGGCCCACCTGGAAGTAGATGTCGTTCGACAGGCCGCGCAGGGTGGTCGCCAGCAGGGCGCCGACGATGCCGAGCGGGATGACCATGATGACCGACAGCGGGATCGACCAGCTCTCGTAGAGGGCCGCCAGCAGCAGGAACACCACCAGGATCGAGATCGCGTAGAGAGCCGGAGCCTGGTTGCCCGCTTCACGTTCCTGGGCCGACAGGCCGGTCCATTCGAAGCCGATGCCGGCCGGCAACTGGGCGGCGATCTTCTCCATGGCCGCCATCGCGTCGCCCGAGCTCTTGCCCGGGGCCGGAGCGCCCTGGATGTTCATCGACGACAGGCCGTTGTAGCGCTCCAGGCGCGGCGAGCCGTAGACCCAGCGGGTCGTGGCGAAGGCCGAGAAGGGCACCATCTGGCCGCTGCTGTTGCGGACGTACCAGTTGTTCAGGTCTTCGGGCTTCATGCGGTAGGGCGCGTCGGCCTGCATGTAGACCTTCTTCACCCGGCCGCGATCGATGAAGTCGTTGACGTACGAACCGCCCCACGCGGCGCTGAGCGCGGCGTTGATGTCGGCCGTGGTCAGGCCCATCGAGCCGGCCTTGGCCTGGTCGATGTCGATCTTCAGCTGCGGGGTGTCTTCCTGGCCGTTGGGACGCACGCCGACCAGGTTGGGATCCTGGCCAGCCATGCCAAGGACCTGGTTGCGGGCCGCGGTGAGGGCGTCATGGCCCACGCCGCCGATGTCCTGCAGCTGGAAGTCGAAGCCCGACGAGGTGCCCAGTTCCGGCACGGCCGGCGGCACGACGGCGAACACCATCGCATCGCGGATCTGCAGGAACTTGCCCATGGCGCGGCCGGCGACGGCCGGGGCCTTCAGATTGGCGGCCTTGCGCTCGTCGAAGTCCTTCAGGCGGACGAAGGCGAGACCGGCGTTCTGGCCGGCGCCGCTGAAGCTGAAGCCCGAGACGGTGAACACCGACTGCACGGCTTCCTTCTCTTCGTCCATGAAGTGGCTGCGGACCTGGTCGAGGACGCCCAGGGTGCGTTCCTCGGTGGCGCCCGGCGGCAGCTGGACGAGGGTGATCATGATCCCCTGGTCTTCTTCCGGCAGGAAGGCGCTGGGCAGGCGGACGAACAGCAGGCCCATGACCAGGATGATGACGCCGTAGATGGCCATCCAGCGGACACTGCGGCCGAGGATCTTGCGGACCCCGCCCTGATAGCGTCCCGAGACGTCGTTGAAGCTGCGGTTGAACCAGTTGAAGAAGCGGTTGAAGAAGTTGATCACCGCACCGAGCGCGCCCGGATGATCGGTGCGCAGAGCCTCGCCGTGGGCGCGGTCATGCGGCTTCAGCATGGTGGCGCAGAGGGCCGGCGTCAGCACCAGGGCGACCACGACCGACAGCATCATCGCCGAGACGATGGTGATCGAGAATTGGCGGTAGATGACGCCTTGCGAGCCGCTGAAGAAGGCCATCGGCACGAACACCGCCGACAGCACCAGGGCGATGCCGATCAGGGCGCCGGTGATCTCGCCCATCGACTTGCGGGTGGCCTCGACCGGAGAGAGACCCTCTTCGCTCATCACCCGCTCGACGTTCTCGACCACGACGATGGCGTCGTCGACGAGCAGGCCGATGGCCAGCACGAGGCCGAACATGGTCAGGGTGTTGATGGAGTAGCCGAAGGCCGCGAGGATGCCGAAGGTGCCCAGGAGGACGACCGGGACGGCGATGGTCGGGATCAGGGTCGCGCGCCAGTTCTGCAGGAACAGGAACATGACGATGAAGACCAGGATGATGGCTTCCACCAGCGTCTTGATCACTTCGTGGATCGACAGCTCCACGAACGGCGTGGAGTCGTAGGGCACCACGTACTTGTAGCCGGCCGGGAAGCTCTTCTCGAGCGTGGCCATCTGCTCCTTGACCGCCTTGGCGGTGTCCAGGGCGTTGGCGCCCGGGGCCAGGCGGATGGCCAGACCCGCGGCCGGACGGCCGTTGAACTTCGCGGTCGAGACGTAGCTTTCGGCGCCCAGCTCGACGCGGGCGACGTCGCGCAGGCGGACCAGAGCCCCGCCCGTGCTGTTCTTGACGATGATGTTCTCGAACTCTTCAGGCGTCTGCAGGCGCGACTGGGCCGTGATCGTCGCGTTCAGGCCCGTGCCCGGCAGGTTGGGCGTGCCGCCCAGCTGGCCGGCCGAGACCTGGGCGTTCTGGGCCTGGATGGCCGCCGACACGTCCGAAGGCGTCAGGCTGTAGGACGACAGCTTGTTCGGGTCGAGCCAGATGCGCATGGCGTACTGGGCGCCGAACAGCTGCACTTCGCCGACGCCGTCGACACGGCTCAGCGGGTCCTGGATGTTGGACGCGATGTAGTCGGCCAGGTCGGTGTTGGTGGTCTTGTCGCTCTCCGAATAGAGGCCGACGACCATCATGAAGTTACGGGCCGACTTGGCGACCGTCAGGCCTTGCTGCTGCACTTCCTGCGGCAGCAGGGCGGTGGCGGTCTGCAGCTTGTTCTGGACCTGCACCTGGGCGATGTCGATGTCGGTGCCGGCCTTGAAGGTCAGGGTGACCGTGGCCGAGCCCGAGCTGTCGCTGGTCGACGACATGTAATCCAGGCCGTCGAGGCCCTTCATCTTCTGTTCGATGACCTGGGTGACGCTGTCCTCGACCGTCTTGGCCGAGGCGCCCGGATAGTTGGCGGAGACCGAGACCTGCGGCAGGGCGATCTCGGGATACTGGGCGATCGGCAGCGTGCGGATGGCCAGGGCCCCCGCCAGCATGATCACGATCGCGACGACCCATGCGAAGATGGGTCTGTCGATGAAGAAACGGGACAGCATTGTGGGCCGGCCTTAGCGTTGAGCGGTGATGACGGCGGCCTTCACGGGCGCGCCAGGACGGACCTTCTGCAGGCCTTCGACGATGACCTTGTCGCCGACCTTCAGGCCGGAGGTGACCAGCCACTTGTCGCCGACCGTCTGGCCGACGGTGATCGGACGGATCTCGGCCATGTCCTTGGCGCCGACGACGGTGACCGTGGCGTTGCCCTTCGGGTCGCGGCTGACGCCGGCCTGCGGGATCAGCACGCCGTTGGAGGCCACGCCCTTGCCGAGGGTGGCGCGGACGTACATGCCCGGCAGCAGCGTGCCGTTGGGGTTGTCGAAGGTGGCGCGCAGGCCGAACGAGCCGGTGGTCTGGTCGACGGTGACGTCGGCGAACTCCAGGCGGCCCTGGGTCGGGTAGGTCGAGCCGTCTTCCAGCTTCAGGCTGACCTGGGCCGAACCCGAGCGGCCCAGCTGGCCGCCGGCCAGGTCGCGCTGCAACTGCAGCAGCTCGGCCGACGACTGGGTCAGGTCGACATAGATCTTGTCGAGGTTCTGGATGGTGGCCAGGGCCGTGGTCTGGGTGGCGGTGACCAGGGCGCCGGGGGTGACCGAGCTCTTGCCGATGCGGCCCGAGATCGGGGCGACCACGCGGGTCCAGCCCAGGTTGATCCGGGCGGTCTCGACGGCGGCCTTCTGGGCGGCGACGTTCGCCTGGGCCTGCTGGGCGGCGGCCTGGGCGTCGTCGTTGTCCTGCTTGGAGACGGCGTTGACGGCGACCAGCTCCTTGTAGCGGTCGGCCTTCAGCTTGGCGGCGGTGTAGGTCGCCTGGGCCTGGGCCAGGCCCGCCTGGGCGCTGTTGACCGCCGCCTGGAAGGTCGCCGGCTCGATCTGGTAGAGCGGCTGGCCGGCGCGGACGTAGGAGCCTTCCTGGAACAGGCGGGCCTTGACGATGCCGCCGACCTGCGGACGCACTTCCGAGACCAGATAGGCCGAGGTGCGGCCCTGCAGTTCGCTGGTCAGGGTCACCGGCTCGGTCTTCACGACCACCACGCCCACGGGCGTGGGACCGCCCGCGCCCATGCCGCCAGCGGCTCCGCCCTTGCCTTGCCCGCAGGCGGCGAGGGTGAGCGAGACAGCCGCCAGAAGAACCGCCGAAGCGGCGAGCGGACGTTTGATAGCCATGGATATCCCCGGAGCGACAGGCTGCCGCAGGGGGGGAGGTCCCCTTGACGACGCGCCTATGATGAACAATTTGAGAATGAACGTTCATTCTCAATTGCGCTGGACATAGGCCCGGGGTAAGGCGAAGTCAACACCCCGTCCTGTCGGCGAAGTTGACCTGACGGAAATGTAATGGAGAACGGGACCGCTCGATGGTCGACGTGAGTTCAAGCGCCAAGCCGACGCCCGAGGCGCGGCGGCAACAGATTCTGGATGCGGCCTGCGACGTCGTGCGCCAGGCCGGCTTCCATGGCGCCAGCATGGCCGAGATCGCCAAGGCCGCGGGCCTCAGCGTGGGCCAGATCTATCGCTACTTCGAGAACAAGGAAGCCATGGTCGCGGCGATCGTCGCCCAGGACCTGGCCGAGATGCGCGAGAAGTTCGCCGAGCTGGAAAGCCGGCCGGGCACGCTGCTCGACGCCATGCTCGACCACATCGATGAGGCGGTCAGCAAGTGCTACGACCCGCGCCGCGCGCCGCTGGTGCTGGAGGTGATGGCCGAGGCCTCGCGCAATCCCAAGGTCGCCGCCATCGTCCGCGCCGCCGACGACCAGGAGCGCGCCCTGGCCAGCCAGATGCTGGCGCGCAGCCGCAAGCCCGAATGGAGCGAGGCCGAGTTCGCCGCCCGCACCGAGCTGATCGGCGCGATGTTCGACGGCCTGGTCATCCGCAGCGTCAACCACCCCGAGCAGGATCGCCAGGCCATGGCCACGGTGATGAAGTCGGTCCTGACCTGCCTTCTGGGGTAGGTGGCGTCCTAGGAGATCCAGAGGGACAGGTGGCCCGCGATCTTCCAGGCGCCATCGCGGCTCTTCCGCAGCAGCACCAAGCCGCCGGCAGCCGCCAAAGGCGCATGGCCTTCCGAAAAGTAGGCAAGCGCTTCAGTTCCGTCGGGCGACACGACCGGCCGACTGATCGTATGTAGCGCGCGGGTGAAGCGTCCAACGCCGTCGGCCGGGGCGACGGCGGCGTAGGAGGCGCCCAGCAAGGCGCCGCGTGCGCCAGCGTCCAGGCGGACTTCGTCGCACGCCGTCGCAGAGACGTGGCGTGCCGCCATGAAGGCCTTGATGGCCGCTGCCGAGGGCGGCTTCACGACCGCGCCGGTCTCTCGTGAGCGCCAGCCGTCCGTGGCGAAGCTGGCGCCGTGCCGTTCCGCGATCTGCCTGACGAACTGTCCGGCGCCCTTCCCGGCCGAGGCTTCGTCGAGGGCGGTCTTCTCCGGCGGTGAGCGGCTGAAGACGTCTTCCAGCAACACCCTGGCAGCGGCGCAGGCGCCCGACGACCGCTCGGCGGTATGGGCGGGCTGGGACAGGCCAAGGGTCAGTCCGGCGACAGCGACGGCAAGGGAGGAAGCAAGACGCATCATACGTGTAGATTACACGTGTAGCTCGATTGCGCCAGTCTCGGCTTATGGCACCAGGTACCGTCGCAGCGACGGCACGGCGACGGCCAGTTCGTCCGTCACGATCTTGGCGAAGTAGTCGGCGCCGTCGCGGCCCAGGTGGGTGTAGTCGAACGACAGCTTGGCCTGCCCCATCGGCTCGACGGCGGCGTTGTTTTGCTGGGCTGGGGCAGGGGTCGCGCCGGGCGCGGCCGGAACCGTCGGCTGGGCGCTGATAGTGGTTCCGGTTTTCGCGGCGGCCAGCACTTCGGGCGGCGGCGGCATCTGGGCGAAGCGCGTGGCCTGCGCCGCGCCCATGGCCTGGACGGCGGCGTAGGATTTCCCGTGCAGGTCGACCAGCGGCGTCCTGGTCTCGGCCGCGACCTTGCGGGTCGCCTCGGCCCAGGGGCCAAGATCGTCGATCAGCTTGCCGCCCTCGAACTGTCGGCGGGTCAGGGGCGTGACCAGCACCGGCTTGCCGCCGGCGGCGCGCACCTCCTCGACATAGCGTTTCAGGTTGGCCGGGTACTCGGTGGCCAGGTCGGTCGAGCGGCCCGGCTTGCCCGGCTGGTCGTTGTGGCCGAACTGGATCAGCACATAGGTGTCGGCAAAGCCGCCCGAGCCGATCTCCTTCATGGCCAGCCGCCACGAGCCCTCGGTGCGGTAGTTGCCGCTGGAGCGCCCGCCGCGCGCCAGGTTGATGCAGGCGACGAACGAGGTGACATGCTGGCCGCAGAAGCTGGGGCCCCAGCCGCCGATCACGGCCGTGGTCGAGTCGCCGATCAGCACGATCTTCACGGCCTTGAACATCGGCGGTTCGGCTTCGGGGGCGGCGGCCTGCGCGTGTGCGGCCATCGGGGCGGCGACGAGCGCGGCGGCGAGGAGGAGGGGTTTGAACACGGTCAAGGCTCCAGGCCATGAGGATGCTCCCCCTGTGGGGGAGCTGTCGCGGAGCGACTGAGGGGGGAGTGACTGCGAAGCTGGCCGGATCTGCGGAAGCTGAAAACGGCCCCCCTCCGGCGCTTCGCGCCACCTCCCCCCAGAGGGGGAGGATCTTTTTGTTAGCGCCTAGTCCAGCGCCCGGTACTTGAAGTTCCGGAACCGGGCCGAGCCCTTGCCGGCCGCGTAGATCCCCGGCTTCAGCATCAGGAAGCCCCCGCGCACGTTGTGGTGGTAGCCGCTGACCTCCATGCCGCGGTCGAACCGCTTCCAGGTCTTGCCGCCGTCTCCCGAGGTGTGGAAGGCGACGATGTGGCGGTTGTTGCGCAGGCGCATGAGCATCTTCGTCCCATGCGGATTGGCCGGCCGCCCACGCTCGATGCCGTACTGGTGGGTGACGAAGTTCTTAGCGTCGAACCCCAAGCCGCAATAGAGCTGGCGGTCGTAGAACAGGATCAGGCCAGCCCTCGTCTCAGGATCGATCTCGACCTCGCACTCGATCTCGTAGGCCTGGTCGCCGTTGACGAAGATCAGCGGCGAGCCCGTCGACGGGGCCTCACCGGCGCCCTTCAGCGTGAGCACGCCGTTCGCGCGGCTGATGCGGTCCTGCTCGCCCGGCTTGGGGTCGAAGAAGTTCCACTGCACGCCGTACTTGTCGGTCGAGAAGTCGTCCGACAGCGCCATGCCGTGCTGCACGGCCTTGCCGCCTTTCGGTTTCTTGATGGGCTTGGCCAGGTCGCCGCCGCCGATGTCGAACCAGCCGTCCTTGGTCCAGGTCACCGGGGCCAGCAGGGTCTGGCGGCCGAGCGTCCAGAAGCCGTTCTCGTAGCCGTGATAGACGGTCCACCATTCGCCGCCCGAGCCCTCGACCAGGGTGGCGTGGCCGCGCGACCACCACTTCTCGGCGTTGTCGACGGTGCGCACCAGCGGGTTCCTGGGATGGTTCTCCCACGGGCCGCCCAGCGACCTGGCGCGCGCGGCGATCACCATGTGGCCGGTCGGCGGGCCGGCCGTGCCGCCCACGGCGGTGATCATGTAGAACCAGTCCCCCTTCTTCATGACCTTGGGGCCTTCGGGCGAGAAGCCCTCGACGTCCCAGTCGTCCGGATAGCGCCAGGGGTCGTAGACGTGCTCGGGCTTGCCGACCGTCGACAGGCCGTCGGGCGCCAGCTTGATGCGGTCGCCGCCCGAGAGGAACAGCCAGCGCTCGCCGTTCTCGTCGACGATGTGGCCGGGATCGATGTAGCCGGGCAGCTTCAGGTCGATCGGCTCGGACCACGGGCCTTCGATCCTGTCGGCCCAGATCACGTAGCTGGTGTTGTTCCTGGGGAACTTGGCCGGGATGTAGAGGTAGTAGCGACCCTCGTGCTTGCACAGCTCAGGCGCCCAGACCGAGCCGATGTTGGTCTTCAGGGCCGGCCCCACCGGCGCCCAGTTCACGAGGTCCTTCGAATGCCAGATCAAGAGGCCCGGATAGGCGTCGAACGACGAATGGGTCATGTAGTAGTCGTCGCCGTCCTTGAGGATCGACGGGTCGGGCCGGTCGCCGGCCAGGATCGGATTGAGGAAGGTTCCGTCGCCCAGGTCGGCCTTGCGCTGGCCTTCGACGCCCTTGGTCCAGGTAGGCCCGGACTTGGGCTTGGCGGGCAGGGACCCGACGCCTTCGGCCGTAGCGGCTGAGGGCAGGGCGGCGGCGGCCGCTCCAGTCAGTAGGGAGCCCCCAGTCAGCAACAGGGCTCCGCGTCGGCTGAGGTCGGCCATCGATATTCCTTCCCGGGTACTGTCCGCGCGAACTGACGCCGCGTCGGCTTGTTACCGGTCACTTAAGCGACGGATCGCCGCCTTGTCTACCGGTGTCATCGCCCATTTTCCGACGATAACGCTGTCAGAAGCGTCGGCAAAAGAAAACGCCCGGGAGCGGGGCGCCCGGGCGTTTCCTGGATCTGGGAACCTCCCCCTGTGGGGGGAGGTGTCGCCGAAGGCGACGGTGGGGAGACGTTTTCAGCCGCCTAGGCGCTGGCCTTCTTCCCCCACCGACCGCTTCGTGGTCGCCTTCCCCACAGGGGGAGGTTCTTTGAGGGTCACCCCTCCATCGCTTCCAGTTCCTTGCCGCGGGTCTCGTGGATCAGCTTCTGGACGAGGAAGAACGAGACCACGGCGCTGGCCGCGTAGAAGCCGTAGGTCGCCGACAGGCTCATCTTGGCCATGGCCGGGAAGCTGAACGAGATCGCGAAATTGGCCATCCACTGGGCGAAGCCGGCGACAGCCAGGGCCGAACCGCGCATCTGGTTGGGGAACATCTCGCCCAGCATCACCCACATGACCGGACCCCAGGAGAGGTTGAAGAAGATCACGTAGAGGTTGGCGGCGACCAGGGCGATCGGGCCGACGCTGCCGTCCAGGTGCAGGGCGCCGTTGACGGTGGTGGCGGTCGAGAAGCACCAGGTCAGGATGCCCAGGGTCACGGCCATGCCGGCCGAGCCGATCAACAGCAGCGGCTTGCGGCCGATGCGGTCGATCAGGGCGATGGCGGCCAGGCACGCCAGGATCGACAGGGCGCCCGACAGGATGTTGATCTTCAGGCTGTCGTCCTCGGTGAAGCCCACCGACTGCCACAGCACCGAGCCGTAGTAGAAGACGATGTTGATGCCGACGAACTGCTGGAAGATGGCCAGGACCAGGCCGGCCCACAGGATCGGACGGATCTTCCTGGTCACCGGGTCGAGCAGGTCGGAGAACTTCGGCTTGTGGTCGGCGCTCAGCGAGGCGCGGATCTCGGCGACCTTGGCCGCGCCCGTGCCGGGGCCGAACAGGCGCGAGAGGATGGCCTCGGCCTTGGCGTCCTGACCCTTGGCCACGAGGTAGCGCGGGCTTTCCGGGATGGTCAGCAGGGCGAAGAAGAACACGCCGGCCGGGATCACCTGCATCCAGAACATCCAGCGCCAGGCTGGCAGGCCCAGCCAGAAGTCGGCGGTCGAGCTGCCGGCGGTGTGGGCCAGCACGTAGTTGGCCACGAACGCGCCGGTCAGGCCGGTGATGATCATGATCTGCTGCACCGACGACAGGCGGCCGCGGATGTTCGCCGGGGTCACTTCCGAGATGTAGACCGGGCACAGCACGCTCGCGGCGCCGACGCCCAGGCCGCCGATCAGGCGGAAGATCACGAAGATGGTCGAGGTGTGGGCCGCGCCCGTGCCCAGGGCGCTGATCACGAACAGCAGGGCCGAGATGATCATCACGGTGCGGCGGCCCCAGACGTCGGCCAGGCGGCCGGCGGCGAAGGCGCCGATGGCGCAGCCGATGAGGATGGCCGCCACGTTCAGGCCGGTGCCGAACTCGGTCAGCTTGAAAGCGCTGTTGAGGCCTTCCTGCGTGCCGTTGATGACGCCGCTGTCGTAGCCGAACATGAAGCCGCCGATGGTGGCCACGGCCACGATGGCGGCGACGAAGGCCATGTTCACCTTAGCGCCGTCGGCGCTCATGCCGGCGCTCGGCCCGGCGCTGGAAACTGATGCCACTGGAGTCCTCCCCGATGGCCCCCTTGGAGGGCCTGATTTGATCCCTAACGCGCCCCCGAAAGGGACCCTGTTGCCGGCGACCTTAATGTTACCGGTATCAGCGCGCAAGCGGCCGTTTTTGCGGGATTCCGCCATGACCGCCGTCGCTTCGTCGGGCCGATAGTGTCAGGTCCGGCGGCGCTCGCAAGAGGCGATGGCAACGTTGTCATCGGGTGGGCTAAGCACAGGGTGGGCGAGCGGGTTCACCCGTTGCGCCGGCGCCACGCTCGGCGGCGCCACTGCAACATTGCCGAAAAGAAATTTGCCCCGGAAAGCCGGCCGCGCTTTACCGCTGGAGGTCGAGACCAGCGCGGACCGTCCGCTCGCGGCGCCTCGACGAGCCTGCCTCGGGGGACGCGCCTTGCGCCTGAAGACCATCCTTTTCTCCGCCGCCGCCATCGTCGCGACGCCCTGCCTGGCCCTGGCCCAGACGGCCGCCCAGACGGCCGCCCAGACGACCGCTCAGGCGCCCGCCCAGGGCGGTCCGGCCGCCGCCCCGAAGACTGCGCCGGCCGCCGTCGAGGGCGTGACCGTCACCGGCGACAGCACGGCCATGCGCAGTTCGATCGACCGCCGCAGCTACAGCGTCTCAAACGACCTGTCGGCCCGCACCGGCTCGATCGCCGACGCCCTGCGCAACATCCCCTCGGTCGAGGTCGACGTGCAGGGCAATGTCAGCCTGCGTGGCGACAGCAACGTCACCATCCTCATCGACGGCAAGCCGTCGGGCATGTTCAACGGCGACGGCCGCGGCGACGCCCTGCAGGCCATGCCGGCCGACCAGATCGACCGCGTCGAGGTGATGACCAACCCGTCGGCCGCCTTCCGTCCCGACGGCACGGCCGGGATCATCAACCTGGTCACCAAGCAGACCCGCAAGCCGGGCGCCACCGGCACGCTGCGGGCCAACGCCAGCACCGACGGCCGCTACAACGGCGGCGTCAGCGGCAACTACGTCAACGGCAAGCTGACCCTGTCGGGCGACGCCGGCTTCCGCCACGAACAGCAGAAGGCCTGGCAGTCGATCGAGCGGCGGACCTACATCGGCGCCAGCAGCCAGGACGGCGCCTTCGAGAACGAAGGCGACATGGTCAACCTGCGGGGCGGCGTCGACTACGACCTCACGCCCAAGGACCGCCTGAGCGGCGAGGTTCGCCACCGCCGCATGCGGTTCGACACCACGGGCGAGGAAAGCTACGTCAACAGCGGCCTGGTCTACGACTATGTGCGATCCACCGACGCGGCGATGAAGCGCGACAACACCGGCGTCAGCGCCGACTGGCGTCACCAGTTCAAGGGCGCCGAGCACCAGCTGACCGCGCACCTGGAGTACGAGCAGACCGACTTCTCGCGCGACGCCGACGCCATCAACGATTACCCCGCCGGCAGCGACCTGTATGAGCGGTTCGGCTTTGGCGCCAAGCAGAAGCGCAGCAACTTCAAGACCGACTACGTCCGGCCGGGCGTCGCGGGCGGCACGCTGAAGACCGGTCTCGATTTCGAGTGGGTGCGGAACGACTACGACAACCACGCCGCCCGGGGCGACTCCTGGAGCACGCTGTCGGTCGATGTCGCGCGCACCAACCGCTTCCTGTTCGACCAGGACGTCTATGCCGGCTACGTCACCTACGAGAAGGCGTTCGGCGACTTCACCGCCCAGGGCGGCCTGCGCGCCGAGCAGGTGCAGATCAACGGCGACCAGGTTACCGGAGGCCAGACCTTCGAGAACGACTACTTCAAGGTCTATCCGAGCCTGCACCTGGGCTACACGATCAGCGAGAACAACAGCCTCAAGGGCAGCTACAGCCGCCGTGTCCAGCGCCCGCAGGTGCAGGACCTCAACCCCTATCCGGTGTATCAGGACCCTCAGAACTATCGGGCCGGCAACCCCTTCCTCAAGCCGCAGGTCACCGACTCGTTCGAGCTGGGCTGGCAGTACCGCAAGGGGCCGGCCTACTATCTGGCCACGGCCTACTACCGCACCAGCGACGGCGTGGTGACCGATGTGGTCCGTGACCAGGGCGGCGGCGTGCTGATGACCACGCGCGAAAACCTCGGCAACAGCCGCAACGGCGGCCTGGAACTGGTGGCCAACGGCCGCCTGACGCCGAAGATCACCTACAACGTCAGCGCCAACGCCTTCTGGAACGAGATCGACGCCACCAACCTCGGCTTCTCCGGCAAGCGTTCGGCCACCGCCCTGTCGGGCCGCGCCAACCTGAACTGGCAGGCCACCCCTAAGGACTTCTTCCAGATCAACGCCTTCACCTCGGGCAAGCGCCTGACGCCGCAGGGCCATCGCGAGCCGTTCCAGATGGTCAATCTGGGCTATCGCCGGAAGGTCAACGACAAGCTGTCGTTCGTCGTCACCGTGCAGGACGCCCTGGACAGCTTCGAGGACAAGGCTGTCACCGACACCGCGACCCTCAAGGACGTGACCCTGCGCACGGCCAATGTGCGGGCGGTGTTCTTCGGCTTCACCTGGAACTTCGGCGGCGGCAAGCCACGTCCGGAACAGTTCGACTTCGGCTCGGGCGCGGTCGGGGGGTGATCGCCTGAAGACCCTCCCCCTGAAGGGGGAGGTGGCCCGAAGGGCCGGAGGGGGAAGCGGCCTCTGAGCGCCGAAACAACTTCCCCTTCAGTCGCTCCGCGACAGCTCCCCCTTCAGGGGGAGCATCTCGTTAAAGCCACCCGGCCTTCTTGAACCGGTGGCGCAGCACCAGGCAGACCACCACGATCAAGCCCAGGACCAGCGGATAGCCGAACGTCCACTTCAGTTCCGGCATGTGCTCGAAGTTCATGCCGTAGACGCCGGCGACGGCGGTGGGCACGGCCAGGATGGCGGCCCAGGCGGCCAGCTGGCGGGTGATGACGCCCTGGCGCTGCTGCTCCAGCAGCGAGCTGACCTCAAACACCGAATTGAGCACCTCGCCCAGGCCCGCGATCAGCAGGTCGACGCGGGCGATGTGGTCGCGGATGTCGCGGAAATAGGGCTTCACCTCCGCGTCGATGCACGGCGTCTCGTGGTGCTCCAGATAGCCTGCGACCTGGGCCATGGGGCCGAGCAGCCGCAGGAACTTGGTCAGTTCGCGGCGCAGGGTGAACAGGCGCGTGATCTCGGCGCGGCTGAGGAAGGCGTCCAGCGCCCGCCGCTCCATTTCCGCCAGCTCCTCCTCGATGGCGTCGACCACCGGCAGGTAGCCGTCGACGATGAAGTCGAGCACCGCATGCAGCACGTAGTCGCCGCCGTGGGCCAGCAGGGCGGGCGAAGCCTCCAGGTGGGCGCGCAGCTCCAGGTGGGCCCGCGCCGAGCCGTGGCGCACGCTGATCAGGAAGCGGGGACCCACGAAGATGTCGGTCTCGCCGAAGACGATGCGGCCTTCGACCATCTGGGCGGTCTTGGCGACGACGAACAGCTGGCCGCCATAGACGTCGACCTTGGGCATCTGCCGCGCGTGCAGGGCGTCCTCGACGGCCAGCGGGTGCAGCTCGAACCGCTCCTGCAGGACGCGCAGTTCCGCCTCGCTGGGATCCACGAGGCCGATCCACAGAAACTCGCCGTCGCGCGGCGCCAGGCTTTCCGGATCGTCGAGCCGGATCTCCCGCGCACGCTTTCCGTCGACATAGGCATAGGCGGCGACGACGCTCATGAGCGCTCCTGAGTTGCAGGTCCGCAGATGGCGTGAAGGCGCGGTGAGAGCAAGGGAGCAACGCGGGGTCTAGAGCAGCGGCACGCCCCGTATCAGCGACAGCGTGTAGGTCTTGAACGGATCGTCCGGGCCGTCGGGCGCATGGAACAGCAGCATCTCGCCGGCGGGATTGCGGTAGGTGCGGACATAGCCGTCCTGGCTGTTTCGCGCGGTGCGCAGGGTGAAGCCAGGCGCCTTGGCCAGCAGGGCTGCGAGTTCGGGCTCGTGGAGTCCGTAGGTCGAGATCGAGCATTCTTCGGCCGGGCCGGTGGGAAGCTTGCCGGTGCGGGTCTTCAGCCGCCATTCGGGGGCCCCGGCGATGATCCAGCCGACACCCGTGACCTTGGGATTGGCGCGCGCGTTCGGCGTGCGGGCGACACGCTGGGCCGTCGCCTGCGGGCCCGCCGCCGGGCAATAGTCCCAGAGCCGCGACAGGAACAGCGCTTCGGGCGAGACGGCGGGCGGCGAGGGCGGGCCGGTCCGCACCACGTACTCGATGACCAGGGCCGGCGCCGAGCCAGGAGCGATCGGCGGCAGGTCGCGCCAAAGCACATAGTAGGCGTTGGCCGACCCCGCGATGCGGAAGACGTCGACCTTGACGCCGTCGGCCATCACGCGCTCCTGCGCGACCGAGCGGGCGGCGTGCTGCAGGACCCCGGCGAACAGCGCATGGTCCTCGTCCGAGGTCATCTGAACCTTACAGCGAATCTCGCGTCGGCCATCGCGCTCGGTGGTGCGGATATTGGCCAGGGCCACCCAGCCGTCCGGGCTCTCATAGACCCAGTGGGTGTCGCTCCTGGTCAGGGCGGCGGCGGGGACCAGGTCGTCGGGCGCGGCGTGAGACGCTTCCAGAAGCTTGATGGACAGGTTCGGTCGCCTGGCGCCCGTGGCCTCCAAGGCGCGGACGACGTCGGCCTCAGAGGCCGGATCGCGGGGGCAGATCCGATGAAGCTCGGCCGCGATCTTCGCGCTCTCGATGCCCAGGTTCTCCGGCTCGGCCGCGGCGCTGGACGCCATGCAGAGCAGCATGGCGCCCGCGATAGCTGATTTGAACGTCAAGGATCCCCCTCCAGTTGCCGTCGCATAGCATCCGGCGAGGGGCGGCGGAAGTTGCGGTAAAGGGTCAGGCCCGCTCCAGCGTCACCAGCACCAAGTCGTTCTGGCGCAGGGCGAAGTCGACCTTCGCCACGCCGTCCTTGCCGACGGTGATCGTGCGATCGATCTCGGGCTTGTCGGCGGTGAGGGCCTGGAGCTTGTCGATCTGGTCGGCGGTAAGCTTCTGCGGCATGCCTAGTTCGATATAGGCCGTGTAGGCATCGTTGGCGCGGAAGCCGGTGCGCCGGGTCTTCAGGCTATAGCGGCCGGGCTTCAGGCCGGCGACGCTCAGGGCCGCGCCGGGCGCGTCGGCTGCGGGCTGGACCTTGGTGAAGTAGGAGCGGTTGCTGGTCGGCTGCACAGGCTGGGTGAAGTCCCAGACCAGGGCCGCGATCTTGCCGCCGTCCACCGAGGCCAGGACGCTATTATCCGTAGACGGAACTTCCTTGCCACGCAGCGCCGCCAGGTACTTGTAGGCGAACCACGAGGGTTTGCGGACACCCTCCGGATTCATCAGGCCAAAGCCGCCCTGGAACGGCGCGGTGGGCGGGCCGGGCTCTTCGAAGAGATCGCTGTAGGTCCAGTAGCTCATGCCCTGCACGATGCCTTTGACGCCCTTCAGCTTGGCCAGGATGTAGGCGGCGCTGTGATAGCTGTCGTGCACCGGGTCGCGCGGCGTGTAGCTGGTGCTCCATTCGGTGAAGTAGAGCGGCAGGCCGGGGAAGGCCGAGGCCTCGATCTCGGCGCGCACCTTGCGCACGTCGCCGATGACGGCGTCGGGATTGGCCGACAGCTTGGTGTCTTCCTTGCCGTTCTCGTCGAGGAAGCCGCCCTCGACGCCGTAGGTGTGGGTGGTGACGAAGTCGACCGCCGCGCCCTTGGCCTTGCAATAGGCCAGGAATTCCGGAACCCAGGCCGCGCCGGCCGTGGCCGGACCGCCGACCCGCAAGGTGGGGTCGATCGCCTTGATGGTCTTGGACGTGAGGGCGTAGAGGTCGAAATAGACCTTTTGATCCGCCTTCTCCCAGAAGCCGTCGAGATTGGGCTCGTTCCAGACCTCGAAGAACCAGGTGCGCACCTCGGCCTCGCCGTAGCGCTTGCGCAGGTGCGTCACGAAGGCGTCGATCAGGTGCGCCCATGGCGTAAACTGCGGGTGGGAGGTGTTGCCCTTCCACCAGAAGATCGTCAGGTCCGAGGTCTTCATGGCCTCGGGCGTGAAACCCAGTTCGATGAAGGGCTTGAGGCCCATGGCCAGCAGGTGGTCGTAGAGCTGGTCGAGCTTCGTCCAGTCGTAGACAATCTTGCCGTCGGGACCCTTCTTCACCGTGCCCAGCACGTCGTGGAAGATGGCGTGGAAGCGGATGTAACGGAACTTCAGCTCGTCGGACGCCGTCTTCAGCTGGGCCAGGCTGTCCTCGCGCAGCAGGGTGCCGGGATAGTCCGAGCCGATGGAGAGGTCGAAGAAGCGGTCGACGGGCGCCGTCGCCTTGGCGAGGTCGAGCGCGATGACGCGCTTCTGCTCCGCGGCGAAGGCGGGCAGGGCAGGCAGCGCTGTCAGGCTGGCGATCGTGGCCATCAGGCGGCGGCGCGAGAACATCTGGGAGCTTCCTTTCCTTTCCCCTCGCGGAGGGGAGTGTGAGAACCTCGTCCTTCGACAAGCTCAGGATGAGGTTCGCGACCTGATCGGCGGTTCAGAAGGACCTCACCCTGAGCTCGTCGAAGGGCGAGGTCCGCAGCGCGGCTTCTAGTGATTGTGCCTGGGCAGCTTGGACGCCAGGTCCTGGTACTTCACCGCGAACTCCAGCACGCCGCCGGTATCGAGCTGGCCGGCATGGGCGCGGTAGATCTCCTGCCAGGGGGTCATGGTCGCCGGCACGGCGGGGATCCCCTCCTTGCGGCGCTCGGCGATCACGGCCTCGTCCACCAGGGCGTCGCAGCGACCGGTGTTGATGTCGATGCGGATCGTATCACCGGTGCGCAGCCATGAGAGGCCGCCGCCCACCGCGCTCTCGGGCGAGGCGTTGAGGATCGAGGGACTGTCGGCGGTGCCCGACTGGCGCCCGTCGCCCAGGGTGGGCAGGCTCATGATCCCCTTCTTCAGGAGGTGGTCCGGCGGCTGCATGTTGACCACCTCGGCCGAGCCGGGCCAGCCGATCGGACCCGCGCCGCGGATCACCAGGATGCAGCTCTCGTCGATGTCCAGGGCCGGGTCGTTGATGCGGGCGTGATAGTCGTCGGAGCCATCGAAGACGATGGCGCGGGCCTCGAACACGCCTTCCTGGCCCGGCTTGGACAGGTAGCGCTCGCGGAAGTCGGCGCCGATGACGCTGGCCTTCATGATCGCGAAGTCGAACAGGTTGCCGCGCAAAACGAGGAAACCCGCCTTTTCAGCCAGAGGCTCGGCATAGGGGAAGATCACCTCGCGATCGCTGGTTTCGCGGCCCTGCAGGTTCTCGCCCATGGTCTTGCCGGTGACGGTCAGCACGTCGCCGTGCAGGCGGCCCTGCTGCAGAAGCTCCCACAGCACCGCCGGCGCGCCGCCGGCCCGGTGGAAGCGCTCGCCCAGATACTTGCCGGCCGGCTGCATGTTGACGATCAGCGGAATGTCGTAGGCCGCCCGCCAGTCGTCGGCCGTGATCTCCAGGCCGGCATGCCGCGCCATGGCCGCGATATGGGGCTGGGCGTTGGTCGAGCCGCCGGCGGCCGCCACCAGGGCGATGGCGTTCTCGAAGGCCTTCTTCGTCAGAATATCGAGCGGTTTGACGTCCTCATAGGCGAGATCCACGATCCGCTGACCGGTGCGATAGGCCATCTGGCCGCGCTCGCGGTAGGGGGCGGGGATCGCCGCGCAGCCGGTCAGCGACAGGCCCAGGGCTTCTGCGACCGCGTTCATGGTCGAGGCCGTGCCCATGGTGTTGCAGTGGCCCGCCGAGGGGGCCGAGGAGGCCGCGCGCTCGATGAACTCGTTCTCGTCGATCTCGCCGGCCGCCAGCTTGCGGCGCGAGCGCCAGATCACCGTGCCCGAACCGACCAGCTCGCCCTCGTGCCAGCCGTCCAGCATGGGGCCGCCGGAGAGCACGATGGCGGGGATGTTGACCGTGG
Organism: Caulobacter endophyticus; assembly: GCF_003116815.1. Classification (GTDB taxonomy): domain Bacteria; phylum Pseudomonadota; class Alphaproteobacteria; order Caulobacterales; family Caulobacteraceae; genus Caulobacter; species Caulobacter endophyticus. Next base: position 80,766 of record NZ_QDKQ01000034.1, on the reverse strand, counting down.
TGGCGGCCATGATGCCGGCCGGGGTGGTCTTGTCGCAGCCGGTGGTCAGGACGACGGCGTCGATCGGATAGCCGTGCAGGGTCTCCACCAGGCCCAGATAGGACAGGTTTCGGTCCAGCGCCGCGGTCGGGCGACGGCAGTTCTCGAAGATCGGGTGGACCGGGAACTCCATCGGAATGCCGCCGGCGTCGCGGATCCCGTCGCGGATCCGGGTGACCAGGTCCAGATGGATGCGGTTGCACGGCGATATGTCGCTGCCGGTCTGGGCGATGCCGATGATCGGCTTGCCGCTGCGCAGTTCCTCCGGGGTGATCCCGTAGTTCATGAAGCGCTCCAGATAGAGCGCGGTCATGTCGATGTGGTCGGGGTTGTCGAACCAGTCGCGCGAGCGGAACCGGCGGGGCGTTCTATTGGCCAAGGTCAAGGCGCACCTCGTATTGCGGCTGGCCGGCGACGTCGACGGGCAGGGCGAACAGGCCCCCGCACAGCGGCGCGGCGGCGAGCTGCTCGTCGCTCAGCCCCTTGCGGGCGGTGGTGAAGTAGAGGGTCTTCAGGTCCGGTCCGCCAAAACACGGCTTGGTGACGTTGATGGCCGGCAGCTCGACGCGCTGGACGATCTGGCCCTCCGGCGAGATGCGGACGGCGCCGCGGCCGCCCCACAGGGCCGTCCAGACGAAGCCTTCGGCGTCGACCACAGAGCCGTCGGGCCAGGCGTCGTCGATGGTCAGGCGGAAGAACTCGCGCTTGTTGGAAAGCGCGCCGTCGGCCCCGATGTCGAACGCCCAGATCACCTTTCCGAGCGTGTCGGTGTGGTAGAAGGTCTTGCCGTCGGGCGAGACGGCCGGGCCGTTGGTGATGCAGATGCCGGCGTCGTGCCGGGTCAGCGAGCCGTCGGCTTCCAGCCGGTAGAGCGCGCCGCTGTCGGCCTCTTCGGCGTCGTGCATGGTGCCGAGCCACAAGCGGCCCTGTGCATCGACCGTGGAGTCGTTGGGGCGGTTGTCGAGGCCCGCGTCCTCGATCTCGGAAATGAAGGTGAAGCCCAGCTCCGGCGTGAAGTGATGCAGGCCGCTCTTGAGGCCGGCGACGAAGCCGCCCCCGACGCGCGGGGCGACGAAGGTCACCTGGTCGGGCGCATCCCAGCTGGCGGTCTCGCCCGTGGCGGGGGCGTAGCGGTGGACCTTGTGGCCCTTGATGTCGACGAACCAGACGGCGTCGCCATGCCAGATCGGCCCCTCGCCGAGCGTGGCCTTCAGGTCCCAGACGCAGGTGGGTTGGACGGTCATGTTTCCTCCTCGAGCCCTCCCCCTTGATGGGGAGGGTTGGATGGGGGCGACCTACGCTGGTGGCGGCTGAACCGCCGCTTCACCCCCATCCCCGACCCTTCCCCCATCGAAAGGGAAGGGAGTGGTTCACGTCAACGCCAGCCGGCGTCGATCCAGTATTCGTGGCCGGTGCAGAGATTGCCGTCGTCCGAGGCCAGGAACAGCACCAGCGAGGCGACGTTGGCCGGCAGGATGCGGCCCTTCAGGCATTGGGCCTTGACGATCTCGGCCTCGCCCTCCGGCGTGTACCACTTCTCCTGGCGCTTGGTCTTGACGTTGCCGGGCACCACGCAGGTGACACGGATGTCGTCGGGGCCCAGCTCGCGGGCCAGGGCGCGGGTCATGCCCTCGATGCCGGCCTTGGCGGTTTCGTACAGCACCAGCTCTTCGAGACCCAGGTGCCAGCTGATCGAGCCGAAGTTGATGATCGCGCCGCCGCCGCGCTGCTTCATGCCCGGGGCCGCGGCCTGGGCGCAGAACAGCATGTGGCGCAGGTTCACGTTCATGCGGTTGTCCCAGTAGGCCGGGGTCACCTCGGCCAGGCTGTGACGGTCGTCGTTGCCGGCGTTGTTGACCAGCACGTCAATGGGGCCGATTTCGGCGAAGAAGGCCTTCACCGCGTCGAGGTCGGTCAGGTCGATCGGCTTGAACACCGGCTTGATGGCCGAGCCGGCGAGCTCGGCGACCAGGCTTTCCGAATCCTCGACGGCGATGTCGACGAAGATCACCTCGGCGCCCTGGTTGGCGAAGGCGGTGGTCAGGCCGGCGCCGATGCCGGAGCCGCCGCCGGTGACGACGACGCGCTTGCCCTTGAGGCTGGGATAGATGGCTGAGGACATGCGCTTACGCCTGGACTTGGAAGGTGAGGATCACAGCAGGCCGCGGCCGGCCAGATTGCGGATCAGGGCCGAGATGCCGAAGGTCCAGGGCCTGGCTTGGTCGCAGGTGGTCACTTCGTTCTCGAGCACGCCGAGCTTCGGGGTGGAGACGCGGACGCGGTCGCCGACCTTGTGGGTGAAGCCCTGGCCGGCGGTGTCGCGGTCCTGGATCGGCGCGAACATGGTGCCCAGGAACAGCACGAAGCCGTCCGGATACTGATGCTGCTTGCCGTAGGCCTGGCCGGCCAGAACGGCGGGATCGCGGCTGATCAGGCTCATGTTCGACTTGCCGTCGAGCACGAAGTTGTCGCGGCCGGTGATCTTCAGCTCGACCTCGGCGGTGCGCACGTCGTCCAGCGAGAACGAGGCGTCGAACAGGCGGAAGAACGGACCGATCGAGCAGGAGGCGTTGTTGTCCTTGGCCTTGCTGAGCAGCAGGGCCGAGCGGCCCTCGAAGTCGCGCAGGTTGACGTCGTTGCCCAGCGAAGCGCCGCGGATCTCGCCCTTGCCGTCGCACAGCAGCACGACCTCCGGCTCGGGGTTGTTCCAGTGGCTGTCGCTGCGGACGCCGACCTGGTCGCCCCAGCCCATCGACGACAGCGTCGGGCCCTTGGTGAAGATCTCGGCGTCGGGGCCGATAGCCACTTCCAGGTACTGCGACCACAGGCCGTCGGCGACCAGCGCGTCTTTCAGGCGCGCGGCGCCCTCCGAACCGGGTTCGACGCTCCTGAGATCGCCGCCCATGCGCTCGGACAGCTGCTGGCGGATTTCCAGGGCCTTGGCGGCGTCGCCGCGGGCGCGCTCCTCGATCACCCGCTCCAGGGTCGAGACGGCGAAGGTGACGCCGGCGGCCTTCAGGCACTGCAGGTCGACGGGGGCCAGCAGCTTGGCGGGCGCATTGCCCTGCGGATCATCCCAGACCGGTCGCAGGTCAAGCTGCTCGAGCGGACCCTTGTCCTCGCCGCGCGGGATCGCGTCGCCCGGGCCGTAGGCGTTCATCAGGTCGGCGAGCGTGGGGGCGATCTTGCTGAGGTCCTCGACGTGGCCGCCGCGGATCAGCACGGGGGTCGGACCCTGTCCGAAGTCGATGCGGCCCAGAAGGGTCGCTTCCCGCCAGTCCTCGGGAAGGTATTGCGTCACGCCCACCGCGTTTTCTCCCTTTCGCGCAGGCCGGATCAGTCGCCCCGCCGCCACGCTTCGTAACTCTCCGTCTTGTTAGCGCTAACATGTGGAGGGGCGCAAGGGAGTTGTCTGACAACTCGAAACTCACGTCTGCCAAGCCCAGGTTGCGCCGCGCGAGTTCGCCTCTTCCAAGGGGAAAGGCGTTTCTAGGGGGTGCAGCGCCTACTGCGGCGCGGGTCCGGTCGAATCTCGCACGATCAGCGTATGCGGGTGCATCAGCTGGCGTGGTTCGCCCGTGCCGTCGCGGTGGCGGCGGATCTCTTCCAGCACCAGGTCGACGGCGGCGCGGGCCATGGCGGCGATGGGCTGGTGAACGGTGGTCAGGGCCGGCCAGATGTTGGCGGCGATCGAGGTGTCGTCGAAGCCGACGATCGATACGTCGCCCGGCACGTCCAGGCCCAGGCGATGGGCCAGGCCCGCCGTGGCGGCGGCCATGTCGTCGTTGGCGGCGAAGATGGCGGTCGGCCGCTCCTTGACGTTCAGCAGCCGTTCGGCCGCCTCCAGGCCGGAGCGGTAGGTGAAGTAGCCCTGCTCGACGCGGACGTCCTCCTGGGGAATCCCCGCCGCCTTCAGGGCGGTCATGAAGCCGTCCATCCGCTGCTGGCTGACCGTCTGGTTGGGGTGGCCCTTGATGAAGCCGAAGCGCTTGTGGCCGAGCGCCAGCAGGTGCTGGGTCAGTTCGAAGGCGGCCGCTTCGTTGTCGATGCGGATGGTGGCCATGTCGCTGCTGGCCGTGCCGGGCGCGACGGCCACGGCGGCCGCGCCGGCGGCCTTCACCTCGGCCAGCACGGTCTGGGATTCGCACAGCGGCGGCGGCAGGATCAAACCATCGACGCCGGTCTTCAGCAGGCGGGCCAAGGTGGCGCCGGCCAGTTCCGGCTCGGCGCACTTCTCGATGACGATCTGCGAGCCGGTGCGGCTGCTCTCGTCCAGCGCCCCCACCAGGAACTCCGAAAGGTAGCCGGTCGAAGGGTTGTCGTAGAGCAGGCCGATGCGGAACGGGGCGCTGCCGGCCAGGCTGCGGGCGGCCGGGTTGGGAGCGTAGTTGAGTTCGGCGATCGCCTGCTCGACCAGCGCCCGGGTCTCTTCCTTGACGGTGGCCTCGCGGTTGATGACCCGCGAGACGGTCATCGGCGAGACGCCCGCGCGCGCGGCGACGTCGCGGATCGTGGCGCTCTGGCTGCTGCGCCGCCGCGTGCGCTCGGTGCGTTCGTTCATACTCGGAAGTCCGTCCCTTTTGGGCGAGTCTAGACCGTTTCTCGCGCCAGGGGGAAGCGGGGCCTTGGTCGAGGCGGCTCGTCGGGGGTAGGGAAGGGGGCATGAACAACCTGTCCACGCCCCTCGGCGCCGTCATTCTCTGCGGCGGCGGCTCGACCCGGATGGGCCAGGACAAGGCGTTGCTGGACTGGGGCGGCGTGCGCGCGGTCGATCGCGTGGCGGCGCTGGCGCGAGCGGCCGGGGCGGTCGAGGTGCTGACCGCCGGGCGCGACTACGGCCTGGATTGGGTTCCTGATCCCGAGGAGGGCGCGGGACCGGTCGGCGGCGTGCTGGCCGGGGCGGCGGCGCTGAGGGCGCGGGGATGCGTTCGGGCGCTGGTGCTGGCGGTCGATGCGCCGACCCTGACGGTGGACGACCTGGCGCCGCTGCTGGCGGCGGAGACGGGGGCGACCTTCGACGCCTCGCCGGCGCCTATGGTGCTGCCGTTGGATGCTCTGCCGGAAGGGGCGCTGCCCGGCTGGCCGCTGCGGCGGCTGGTCGAGCGGGCGGGGCTGGCGGTGCTGCCGTGCCCGGGCGAGGCGAAGGCGCGGATCCTGGGGGCCAATACGCCCGAGGAGCGTGATCGGCTCGATCCGCGTCCCAAGTCCCGAAAATAAAGTCATCGCCCGACTTGTTCGGGCGACCCAAGCGGGGCGTCAGGATGCGGCTGGTTCAGCTTGGAGCGCCCGCATGGAGCGGGCGATGACTCTTGAAAAAGGGGCTTGGATGAAGAGCATCCGCCTCAGTAGACGTCGCGCCGGTACCGCCCCTGGTCGGCCAGGTCCTCCAGCGCCCCCGCACCCAGGATCTCACCAAGCGCCGCGTGGACCTCGCGCGACATGCCTTCCAGCGAGCCGCAGACATAGATCGCCGCGCCGTTCGCCACCCAGGCGCGGACCTCGTCGGTCGCTGCTCGCAGGCGGTGCTGGACGTAGACCTTGTCGGCCTGGTCGCGGGAGAAGGCCAGATCCAGGCGCGCGAGCACGCCGGAAGCGACCCAGGCCTCGATCTCGTCCTGATGGAAGAAGTCGTGGGCCGAAGAGCGCTCGCCGAACACCAGCCAGTTCTGCTTGCGGGAGAGCGTCTCGCGGGCCTTCAGGTGGCTGCGCAGGCCCGCCAGGCCCGTGCCGGCGCCGATCAGGATCATCGGCCGGCCGTCTTCGGGAGCGTGGAAGCTGCGGTTGGAGCGCACCCGGCCGGCGATCTCGGCGCCGACGGCGGCGTGCTCGACCAGCCAGCCCGAGCCCAGGCCCGGCTTGCCGTCGGCGCGGCGCATCAGGCGCACGACCAGTTCTACCCCGCCGTCGGCCGGCAGGGAGGCGATCGAGTATTCGCGGTGCGGCAGGGCGGGCAGGGCGTCGACCAGCGCCTGGGGCGCGGTTCCGGCCAGCGCCTTGATGGCCGCGTCCTCGTGCGGCAGGCGTCGCCAGGACAGGACCTCGCCCAGGGTGGCGGCCTCGTCGGCCTTCACCGGCGCGTCGGCGCCCAGCGACAGGCGCGAGAGCAGGTCGGCCACCTCGGCCGGGGCGTTGCGCGGGCCGATCTCGACGATGTCGCCGGCCTGCCAGGTCGCGCCGCCGTCCAGTGGCTCGAGTCGAATGTGGAAGGCGCCTTCGCCGGCCGAGCCGGGGTTGAGCAGGCGGCGGTCGGTCAGTTTCCAGCGGCCGTAGGCGGGGCGACTCCAGTCGGGGGCGTCGGTGGAGCCGGTCAGCACCGAAAGCTGCGACTGCCAGTGGCGCAGGGCGGCGGATTCGCCGTCGTCGACCTCGACGGTGTCGAACAGGCGCGACCCGCCGTTGCGGGCGAGCCAGGCGTCCAGGCTGCGACCGAAGGCGCAGTACTGGGCGTAGGTGGAGTCGCCCAGCGCCAGCACGGCGTAGGACAGCTTCGCCAGGTCCGGTTCGGTCGCCATCACGTCGCGGATGAAGCGGCGGGCGTTGTCGGGCGCGTCGCCCTCGCCGGTGGTGCTGACGATGAAGAGGGCGCGGCCGCAAAGGTCGGCCGGCTCGACGGCGGCCAGTTCGCGCAGGCGCACCGGCAGATTGGCGGCCTGCAGCGCCTTGGCGGTGGCCATGGCCAGCTCCTCGGCGAAACCGGTCTGGCTGGCGAAGGCCACCAGCACCGGCTCGCCGGCGCCGGACGCCAGGGCGGCCTCCTCGCGGCGGGCCTTTCTCCTGCGCAGGGCGACCTTCAGGGCGATCCCGGCGCACAGCAGGACGTAGAGGCCGACGACGATGGCGGCCAGGGCCAGGCGACGCGCGTCCGGCGGCAGGCTGGAGAGCAGTTCGGTCATTCGTCGAGCATCGCCTGCAGGGCCGGCGACAAGCGTTCCTGCAAGCCGCCCGGTCCGCGCGTGACCACCAGGGCCGGCAGCTTCCGGGCCGTGGCGAACGCGATCGCCGCGTCGGGTCCCATCACGGTCAGGGCCGTGGCCAGGGCGTCGGCGGTCATGCATTCGGGATGGATGACGGTGACGCTGACCACGCCGGCGTCGCAAGGCGCGCCCAAGGCGGGATCCAGCGTATGGGCGTAGCGCTTGCCCGCGTGATCGAAGAAGCGGCGGTAGTCGCCCGAGGTGGCCACCGACAGGCCGTGCAGGGCCAGCAGCGTGCGCGGCGAGGTCTCGTCGTTGGCGCCGGCAAGCGGGGGGCGCTCCAGCTCGACCCACCAGGGCTGGCCATCGGGCTTGGCGCCCGTGCCGCGCAGTTCGCCGCCGACCTCGACGAGGTAGGAGCGCACGCCGGACCGGTCGAGGGCGCGCGCGGCCTCGTCGACGCCGAAGCCCTTGGCTATGCCGTTGAGATCGATCTGGAGCCCTCCCGGCTGAAAGAGCGCATCGCCGTCCAGCGTCACGCGGCGCCAGCCCATGGGCGTGCGGGCGGCGTCCAGCGCCTCGGCGCTGGGCGGTTCGCCCGAGAAGGGACGGGGGCCAAAGCCCCAGAGGTCTGTGACCGCGCCCAGGGTCGGATCGAAGGCGCCGTCGCTGCCTTCGGCCACCTCGAGCGCGCGGCGCAGCACGGCCGCGAAGCCGGCGGGCAGAACGGTCCAGCTGCCGGCCGCGGAGCGGTTGAAGCGGGAGAGCGCCGACATCGGCTCCCAGGCGCTCATTTCGGCGACCACCTTGTCGAGCGCGCGCTGGACCATGGCGGTCATGGCGGCAAGGTCGGTGGTGACGGGCAGCACCGCCTTGACCGACCAGGTGGTGCCCATGGTGTCGCCATCGAATTCGCGCACGACCCCGCCCGCCGGCCGGGCCGGCGGTTCGCTGAGCATGGGAACGAGGACGCGGGTCATGGGGGTCTTTCAAGCTCCTCCCCGTGAGCGGGGGAGGGGGACCGCGAAGCGGTTGGGGGGGGCGGCGGCGCGCAGCGCGCTCCGTCCCTCGCCCCCTCCGTCACGGCGCTGATAGCGCCGCGCCACCTCCCCCGTTGGCACGGGGGAGGAGCTGGGTCGTCAGATTACGGACGCTGGGCTTCCAGGGTCGCGGTGTAGCTGGCCGAGAAGCCGTTGCCGGCCAGGGCCGTCGGAGCCGGGGGCTGACCGCCCGGAGCGCCGCCGCCCGGACCACCTTGGCCGCCGGGGCCGCCCGGAGGGCCGCCCATGCCGCCGCGACCGGTTTCGCCGGTGCGGACGCTGGCGTTCAGCCAGTACATGCCGGCTTCCGGCAGGGTGAACTTCGCCGCGCCGTCCGGGCCGGTCTTGACCTTGATCTCGCCCGGCGAGGCGCGATAGCGCGAGGCGCCCGGCACGATCGTCACTTCCAGGCCGGCGGCGGGCTTGCCGTCGATCAGGAACTTGAAGGTCGCCGCTTCCGTGGCCACCACGTCGTTGGGGTGGGTGACGGGAACCAGCTCCAGGCCCTTGCCGGTCGGCTTCAGGACGGTGTCGGTCGGCGCGCCGCGCGTGACGAAGGTTTCGTTGCGGTTGAAGCTCTTGATCGTCTTCAGGTCGGCGGCGCCCGCCGGAACCTGCTTGGCGAAGTCGTCGGCCGAACCCCGGAAGCGCTTCACTTCGCCGTTCTCGGTCCAGCTGGCCATCACGCTGCTGGAGGCGGTGCCGATCTTGTAGGTGCCGGGCTTGGCCAGCTCGACGTCGAACACCGAGCGGTACTGGCCGGTCGAGGCGTTCTTCAGCGGCTCGGTCGTGCCGTCCGGGGTGGTGATGACCACGCCGTCCACGCGCATGGCGCGATGGTCGGGATAGAACAGCTCGTTGGAGATGGCAGCATCGACGGTCACCCACGAGCCTTCGCCCGACAGCACGGTGGCCGAGGGCACGAACCAGGCGCGGTGGGCGTGGGCCGCGAGCGGAAGGGTCAGGGCGACGGTGGCCGCCGTGAGGGCGAGAAGGCGCTTGCGAAGGGTCATGGCGTTTCTCTCTTGCTTATTTGACGGTGACCGAGACGGCGCCGAGCTCGGCCGTCCCCTTGGCGGAGGCGGTCTTGCCGGGCTTGCCCCAGGTGAAGGGAACGCGCACCGCCTCGTGGCCGCCGACTTCGCGGGCGGCTTCGACCACCAGGGTGTAGGCGCCCGGCTTCAGCTTCGACAGCTGGCTCTTGGCGCCGCTGAAGGTCAGCTTCTGCGGGCCCGGGGCGCGCGTGGCCGACGAGATGCCGTCGGCGGGGAAGCTCATGGTGCGGCCGGCCTTGCGCCACCACTGGCGCATGTCCTTCAGCCACTTCTCGCCCTTGTCCTCCTTGGAGTCCGGATCGTACCAGACGGCCAGGGTGGCGGCGGCGGTGGCGTCGGGCGCCTCGACCCAGATGGCCACATAGGGTTTGTGGTACTCGGCCACCGAAAGGCGCGGGATCTCGACGGTGACGTTGAGGTCGGCGGCCATCGCCGGAGCGCCGACGGCGGCGCCGGCGAAGGTCAGCAGGGAGACGGTGCGCTTCACGGAAGGCGGCCTTTCTCTAGAGGTGGACGAACAGGATGATGATCAGGAGCGGAATGGCCAGGCCCGCGGCGGTGAGCGGCCAGGTCATCGGCCGCCCGCGGGCGTGGAACTGAAGCAGGATCAGGCCGGTGACCGTGAAGATCACGCAGGCGCCGGCGAAGATGTCGATGAACCAGCTCCAGGCCTTGCCGGTGTTGCGGCCCTTGTGCAGGTCGTTGAGCAGGCTGATAGAGCCGCGGGTGGTCTTTTCGTGCTCGACGGCGCCGGTCTCGCGGTCGATGGCGATCCAGGCGTCGCCGCCGGGGCGGGTCAGGGCCAGGTAGACCTCGGCGTCGGACCATTCGCCGACGCGGCGGGCGATGTCGGCGTCGACGGCCTTGTCGAGCCAGGTCTCGACCTTGATCGGCAGGGGGCGCTTGCCCTCGGTCGGGCCCGAAGCCAGCTCGGCGATCAGCTCGGGCGGCAGGGTCGCCTTCCTGCTGACGACCTTGGGCTCGGCCTCGATCGAGCCGGCGTGGTTGAGGGTGAAGCCGGTGATGGCGAACAGGAGCATGCCCACCAGGCTGATCGCCGCGCTGATCCAGTGCCACTGGTGCAGCTGCTTCAGCCAGAAGGAGCGGCGGTTCTGTTCGGCGGCGGCTTTCACGGTGCTTTCGGTAAGGCGAGCTTCACTGCCGCCGTCCATACTTGAGAGCGACTTGCAATTACAAGAGCCGATCGCGATCCGGCCTCGCTTGGAAACATTTGGTCACGGATCGGTTCAGAGCGCATGGCCTATCAGCTGCATTATTGGCCGGGCATCCAGGGCCGCGGCGAATTCGTCCGCCTGGCGCTCGAAGCGGCCGGAGCGGACTATGTGGACGTCGCCCGCCAGGACCCGGACGAGGGCGGGGGCGAGGACGCCCTGATGGACGATCTGGCAGAGTTGGGCGGCCCGCGCGCGGCCTTCGCGCCGCCGTTCCTGGTCGACGGCGATCTGGTCATCGGCCAGACGGCCAGCATCCTGCTGTACCTGGGGCCAAGGCACGATCTCGCGCCAGCCGCCGAGAGCGGGCGGCTGTGGGTCAACCAACTGCAGCTGACCATCGCCGACCTGGTGACCGAGGCCCACGACACCCACCATCCGATCGGCATGGGTCTCTACTACGAGGACCAGAAGGACGAGGCCGCGCGGCGCAGCGAGGAGTTCCGCCAGCAGCGGATTCCCAAGTTCATGGGCTGGTTCGAGCGGGCCCTGGCCGGCGGCGACGCCTGGCTGGCCGGGGGCGCGGTCTCCTATGCCGACCTGTCGCTGTTCCAGGCGGTGGAGGGGCTGCGATACGCCTTCCCGCACGCCATGGCGCGGCTGGAGCCGGACATTCCAAAGGTCGTCGCCCTGCGCGACCGGGTGGCGGACCTGCCGAGGATCGCGGCCTATCTGGCTTCGGCGCGGCGGATCCCGTTCAACGAGATGGGCATCTTCCGGCGCTATCCGGAGCTGGATCCGGAGTAGGGCTCGCTCCTCCCTCCGTAAAATCCCCGCGAAAGCGGGGACCCAGGCTTTTTCTGAAACGTGTGGTGCTCGACGATAAAACTCCTGGGTCCCCGCTTTCGCGGGGATTTTACGGGTTGGGGAGAGGCGGAGGCGCGCCAAGCTGCTATGCCTCCCCTCCATGGCCAAGCTCGACGACACCTATGATCCGCTGACCCCCGTTCCGGCCGACCGCCGGGTGTTCGGGACGCGTGATGCGTTTTCGCTGTGGTTCAGCCTGGGCATCGGCCTCCTGGTGCTGCAGGCCGGGGCGTTCCTGGTTCCGGGTCTTAGTCTTGGCATGGCGCTGGCGACGATCGTCACCGGCTCGGTGCTGGGCGCGCTGCTGCTGGCGGCGGCCGGGGTGGTCGGGGCCGACACCGGGCTTTCTGCCATGGGCGCTCTGCGGCTGGCGCTGGGAGCGCGGGGGGCGGCGGTTCCGGCTGTGCTGAACGCGGTGCAACTGGTCGGCTGGGGCGCGTTCGAGATCATCGCCATGCGCGACGCCGCCGACGCCCTGGCCAGGCAGACCTTCGGCCTCTCGAATCCGCTGGCCTGGACGGTGCTGTTCGGCGTGCTGGCGACGTGGCTCGCCTTCATGGGGCCGGTGTCGTTCGTGCGGCGTTTTCTGCGCGCCTGGGGCCTGTGGCTGCTGCTGGGCGGAGCCGGATGGCTGACATGGCGGCTGCTGTCGCAGCACGACCTGGCGGCGCTATTCGCCAAGGCCGGGACGGGCGAGATGAGCTTCGGCGCGGGCGTCGACCTGGTCGTGGCCATGCCGCTGTCATGGCTGCCGCTGATCGCCGACTACACGCGCTTTGGCCGATCGCCGGGCCGCATGTTCCGAGGCAGCGCAGCCGGCTACCTGCTGGCCAACATCTGGTTCATGGGGCTGGGCGCCTGCTACGCCCTGGCCGCCGGAGGCGGGGAGGGGCTGCTGCTGACCGCCCTGGCGGCGGCGGGCGGCGGGATCGCCCTCTTGCTGATCGTCGTCGATGAGACCGACAACGCCTTCGCCGACATCCATTCGGCCGCCGTCTCGACGGCCACCCTGGCGCCGGTGCGGCCGGCCTACCTGGCCCTGGCCTTCGGGGTGCTGTGCACCCTGATCGCCCTTCTGGCGCCGCTTGCCCGCTACGAAGGCTTCCTGCTGCTGATCGGTTCGGTGTTCGCGCCGCTGTTCGGCGTACTGCTGACCGACCATTTCGTCGTGCGTCGCCGCCGCGCCGAAATCGCCGGCGCCTTCGCCTGGGGCCTGAACCTGCCGGGCCTGGTGGCCTGGGCGGCGGGTATCGGCGCCTATCAGGGCTTCAGCCGGCTGGCGCCGCAATGGGGCGCGACCCTGCCGGCGCTGGCGGTCGCGGCCCTGGCCTATCTTTGCCTGCGGTTGATCTGGCGGCCGGCGAGGGGCTGAACGACCGGCGTCGTGATAACGCTGTCCGGTCAAGTTGGTCTCGACAAGCTGGCCCTAACAAAAGAAACATCCAGGCTTCTCGCCGCGAGGGGACGTTCGCGGGCTGCATTGGGGTCGTTTCTTGAAAGCGCTTTTCTTCTCGGTCTCGCTTCTGTCGCTGGTCGGCGGCGCCGCTCTCGCCCAGGACTACCTGCCGCAACCGGCCGCCCCGACGCCGCCGATCATCGCCCCGCAGGACGTGGCCTATCCGGGCGTGCTGAAGCTCTACGTCGACGCCACCGACCTTGAGCGCAAGATCTTCGACATCAAGCTGACCCTTCCGGTCGCCAAGCCTGGCCCGATGACCCTGTACTATCCGCAGTGGGTTCCGGGCGGACACTCGCCGCGCAACGACATCGACAAGCTGGCGGGTCTCGTCATCACCGCGGGCGGCAGGACGATCCCGTGGAAGCGCGACGTGGTCGAGGTCAACGCCTTCCACATCGACGTGCCGGCCGGCGTGACCGAGCTGAACGTCGCCTACAAGTTCCTGTCGCCGGTCGAGACCAAGGTCGGCCGCATGGTCATGACCCCGGACATGCTGAACCTGCAGTGGCTGCAGATGACCATGTACCCGGCCGGTCACTTCACCCGCCGCATCACCATCGAGCCGACCGTCAGGCTGCCGGAAGGCTTCCAGTTCGCCTCGGCCCTGGAAGTGGCCAAGACCGAAGGCCAGGTCACCAGCTTCAAGCCCACCACGGTCGAGACCCTGGTCGACTCGCCGATGTTCGCCGGCCGTTACTTCAAGTCGGTCGAGCTGGATCCGGGCGGCCCTGCGCCCGTGCGCCTGAACATGGTCGCCGACAAGCCGGAACTGCTGGACTACAAGCCCGAGCAACTGCAGGCCCACAAGAACCTCGTGCAGCAGGCCTACAAGCTGTACGGCTCGCACCACTACGATCACTACGACTTCCTGGTCGCCCTGTCGGACCAGATCGGCGGCATCGGCCTAGAGCATCACCGGTCGAGCGAGAACCGCGTCGCGCCCAAGTACTTCACCGACTGGGACAAGTCGTACGTCGGCCGCGACCTGCTGCCCCACGAGTTCACCCACTCGTGGAACGGCAAGTTCCGCCGCGGCGCGGACCTGTGGACCCCGACCCTCAACACCCCGATGCGCGACAGCCTGATGTGGGTCTACGAAGGCCAGACCCAGTACTGGGGCTATGTGCTGTCGTCGCGCTCGGGCCTGCTCAACAAGGAGCAGACGCTCGACGCCATCGCCATGACGGCGGCCGCGTACGACAACCGTCGCGGCCGCGACTGGCGTCCGGTGCAGGACACCACCAACGACCCGATCATCGCCAACCGCAAGCCGCTGTCGTGGCTCTCCTACCAGCGTAGCGAGGACTATTACTCCGAAGGCCAGCTGGTGTGGCTCGACGCCGACACGCTGATCCGCGAGAAGACGAACGGCAAGAAGTCGCTCGACGACTTCGCCAAGGCCTTCTTCGGCATCGCCGACGGCTCCTACGTGTCGCACACCTACACCTTCGACGACGTGGTGGCGGCGCTGAACGGCGTGGTCGCCTACGACTGGGCCAGCTTCCTGAAGGACCGCATCGAGGGCGTGAACCCCAAGGCCCCGCTCGATGGCCTGACGCGCGGCGGCTACAAGCTGGTCTATACCGACACCCCGACCGACTACTTCAAGGTTTCCGAGACGCGGGCCAAGAACACCAACCTGGCCTATTCGATCGGCCTGACGGTGGGGTCGGACGCGGTGCTGACCGACGTGCAGTGGGACGGTCCCGCCTTCAGGGCCGGCCTGACCCAGGGCCTGACCATCGTGGCCGTCAACGGCGACACCTACGACGCCGAAAAGCTGAAGGCGGCCGTCAAGGCCACGGCCAAGGACGTTCCAGTCGAGCTGCTGGTCAAGGAAGGCACGCGCTACCGCACCGTGAAGCTCGATTACAGCGGCGGCCTGCGCTACCCGCGCCTGGAGCGCGTCGCCGGCACGCCGGCGCGCCTGGACGACATCCTGGCCGCCCGCAAGTAAGCATAGAGCCGTCCGGCGCCCGGGGCCGCGAGGCGCCGGACGGCTTTTCTTCGACATGCGGCCAAGTCTGCCTCTGGGGGCCGCATGTCCGATTCCACGAAGTTCGATCGTCGCCAGCTGTTGGTCGGCGCCACCGCCGCCGCCGTCTCGACGGCCCTGCCGGCCATCGCGGCCCCGAAAGGTGAGGCGACCAAGCTCTACGCTCTGTTCGACGCCTTCTTCGACGAAGACCTCACCGAAAGCCCCGAGCAGGCCACCAATCTGGGCCTCGACAACGGCGCTCACGCCGGCGCGCGCACGAAGCTGGGCGACCGCTCGATCGCCGCCTGGATCAAGGAGCGCCGCGAGCCGGCCCAGCGTCTGGCGCGGCTGAAGGCGATCGACCGCAAGGCGCTCTCGGGCGACGACGCCGTCAACTACGACACCGCCGCCTACTATTATGGCGCGCGCGACAAGGCCTCGGGCTTCGACTACGGCTCGGTGTCGCGGCCGTTCGTGGTGACCCAGTTCTACGGCGGCTATTCGTCGGTCCCCAGCTTCCTGGACAACAAGCACGAGGTGAAATCGGCCGCCGACGCCGACAGCTACCTGGCCCGCATGGCCGGTTTCGCCGGCGTGCTCGACCAGGAGAGCGAGCGGGTGCGGGCCGACGCGGCCAAGGGCGTGATCCCGTCGGACTTCATTCTCGACAAGGCCATCGGCCAGCTGAAGCAGTTCCGCGCCCTGCCGCCGGAAAAGAACGTCCTGGTCGCCTCGATGGCCCGCCGCGCCAAGGCCTATGGCGCCTACGACGCCAAGGCCGGCGCCCTGCTGGAAAGCGCGATCCATCCTGCGCTGGACCGCCAGATCGAGACCCTGACCGCCGTCCGCGCCAAGGCCGTGCACGAGGCGGGCATGAACCGCTTCAAGGACGGCGACGCCTTCTACGCCGCGCTGCTGCGCATCTACACCACCACCGAAAAGACCCCCGACGAGGTGCATCGCCTGGGCCTGGAGGAGGGCGCGCAGATCCAGGCGCGGATGGACGAGATCCTCAGGAAGCGCGGCTTCACCCAGGGCTCGGTCGGCCAGCGCATGGCGGCCCTGAAGGACCTGCCGGGCGAGAGCTATCCGAACACCGACGAGGGCCGGGCCCAAATCCTGGCCTACTGCAACCGCCTGATCGCAGAGATGCAGCCCAAGCTCCCCCAATGGTTCGGCATCACGCCGAAGATCCCGGTCGAGGTGCGCCGCATCCCGCCCTATACCGAGAACGGCTCATCGGGCGGCTATTACGAGCGGCCGCCGCTGGACGGCTCGCGTCCGGGCGCCTTCTACATCAACCTGCGCGACACGGCCGAGCGCCCCCGCTACGCCCTGCCGACCCTGACCTATCACGAGGCCGCGCCGGGCCATCACTTCCAGCTGGCCCTGACCGCCGAGGGCAGCCTGCCGCGCCTGCGCCAGAACATGTTCTTCTCGGCCAACACCGAGGGCTGGGCGCTCTATGCCGAGCAGGTGGCCATGGAGATGGGCCTCTACGGGACCGACGACCTGGGCCTGCTGGGCATGTACCAGGCGCGCCTGTTCCGCGCCTCGCGCTGCGTGGTCGACACCGGAATCCACGCCAAGGGCTGGAGCCGCGAGAAGGCCATCGCCTACATGGTCGAGACCGGCGGCGACGACGAGGGCCGCATCACCCGCGAGGTCGAGCGCTACTGCGCCAACCCGGCCCAGGCCTGCTCCTACAAGGTGGGCCATACCGTCTGGGCGGCCCTGCGCGAGCGCACCAAGGCCCGCCTCGGCGCCAGGTTCGACATCCGCAAGTACCACGACACCGCCCTGCTGGTCGGCCCGACGCCGCTGACCGTGCTGGAGAGCGTGGTCGACGCCTGGCAGGGGTGAGGGCGCTCTGAACTGAGTTCCTGATTTGTTCGCGTAGTGTGAAGGGCGCTCCGGTTCTTGGCCGGAGCGCCTTTTGCATTGGGGCGACGCCATGAGCTATCTCCATCGATACGTGATTGTCTCCCGTGGGAGACATGCTGTATGATCGAGGTTCGTGAGACCGAGGTCTTCCGGCGCTGGATGGCGGACCTACGCGATGCCGTGGCTAAGGCCAGGATCGCCGCGCGCATTCGCCAGCTGGCCTTCGGCCTTGCTGGTGACGCGCGGCCGGTAGGCGAGGGTGTCAGCGAACTGCGCGTCCATGTCGGCCCTGGCTATCGGGTCTATGTGGTGCGACGAGGCGAGGCGCTGGTTGTCGTGTTGTGCGCCGGCGACAAGGATACGCAAGGCCGCGATATCACGCGGGCCAAGGCGTTGGCGCGTGAATTGCCGGACGATGGAGGAAGGGCATGAGCATCGAAACCCAGCCGTTCGATCCGGCGGTCTATGTCGAAACCCCCGAGGCAGCCGCCGCCTATCTGGACGAGGCCCTGGCCACCGGCGACGCGGCCTTCATCGCCGATGCGCTGGGCGTTCTGGCGCGGGCCAAGGGCATGACCGAGGTGGCCGAGGCGGCGGGGTTGGGGCGTCAAAGCCTCTACAAAGCGCTGGCGGCCGAGGGCAATCCGCGTTTCGACACCGTGCTGAAGGTGGTGAGCGCGCTCGGCTTGCGCCTTTCTACGGCCCCGGTGAAGTAAACGAAAGTGACCGGTAACATTAGGGCTTGAGTGGTCTGACAAGCTCTCCCATAGTGTCAGGCAAGACGGCGCGAAGCCGCCGTGACAGACGCTGGGGAAACGCAAGGATGACCACCACCCTGACTCGCCGCACGCTGGGCGTAAGCTTGGCCGCTCTCGGCGCCGCCATGGCCCCCGTGGTCCGCGCCGCGCCGAAGGCGGCGGGTGGCAAGGCGCTCTACAAGGATGCTTCCCAGCCGGTGGACGCGCGGGTCAAGGACCTGCTGTCGCGGATGACCCTGGAGGAGAAGGCCGCCCAGCTGATCGGCATCTGGCTGACCAAGGCGGCGATCCAGACTCCGGGCGGCGACTTCTCGCCCGAGACGGCCAGCAAGAATTTTCCCAACGGCCTTGGCCAGATTTCGCGGCCGACCGATCGCCGGGGTCTCAAGCCCGCGACAGAGGTCAACGCCGCCGCCGGGGCCGAGGACGGTTCGGTGGGCCGCAACGCCCCGCAGACCGCCCGCTACGTCAACGCCGCCCAGAAGTGGGCGATGGAAAGCACGCGCCTTGGCATCCCGATGCTGATGCACGACGAGGCCCTGCACGGCTACGTCGCGCGCGATGCGACCAGCTTCCCGCAATCGATCGCCCTGGCCTCGACCTTCGATCCGGACCTCGTCGAGCAGGTGTTCTCCGTCGCCGCCAGGGAGATGCGCGCCCGGGGCTCCAACATCGCGCTCGCCCCCGTGGTCGACGTGGCCCGCGACCCGCGCTGGGGCCGCATCGAGGAGACCTATGGCGAAGACCCGCACGTCTGCGCCGAGATGGGCCTGGCCGCCATCCGCGGCTTCCAGGGCAAGACCCTGCCGCTAGCGCCCGACAAGGTGTTCGTCACCCTCAAGCACATGACCGGCCACGGCCAGCCCGAGAACGGCACCAATGTGGGCCCCGCCCAGATCGCCGAGCGCACCCTGCGCGAGAACTTCTTCCCGCCGTTCGAACGGGCGGTGAAGGAGCTGCCCGTGCGCTCGGTCATGCCCAGCTACAACGAGATCGACGGGGTGCCCTCGCACGCCAACCGCTGGCTGCTGACCGACATCCTGCGCGGCGAGTGGGGCTTCGAGGGCGCGACGATGAGCGACTACTTCGCCATCAAGGAGATCATCACCCGCCACAAGCTGACCGACCAGCTGGCCGACACGGCGGTGATGGCGATGAACGCCGGCGTCGACGTCGAGCTGCCTGACGGCGAGGCCTATGTGCTGCTGCCCCAACTGGTGCGCTCGGGGCGCATCCCCGAGGCCGCCGTCGACGCCGCCGTGGCGCGGGTGCTGAAGATCAAGTTCGAGGGCGGGCTGTTCGAAAATCCGTATGCGGATGAAAAGGCCGCCGACGCCAAGACCGCCACGCCGCAAGCCGTCGCCCTGGCGCGCGAGGCCGCCCGCAAGGCGGTGGTGCTGCTGAAGAACGACAAGGGCCTGCTGCCGCTGGAC
The DNA here is from genome assembly GCF_003116815.1 of Caulobacter endophyticus. Classification (GTDB taxonomy): domain Bacteria; phylum Pseudomonadota; class Alphaproteobacteria; order Caulobacterales; family Caulobacteraceae; genus Caulobacter; species Caulobacter endophyticus. The sequence continues at coordinate 62,167 of NZ_QDKQ01000034.1, read as the reverse complement.
GGCAAGAAGATCAAGCGCCTGGCCCTGCTTGGCACGCACGCCAAGGACACCCCGATCGGCGGCTATTCCGACGAGCCTCGCCACGTGGTCTCGGTGCTGGAGGGCCTGACCGCCGAGGCCAAGGCGCAGGGCTTCGCCCTGGACTATGCCGAGGCCGTGCGGATCACCGAAAAGCGCGTCTGGGCCGCCGACGAGGTCAAGCTGGTCGACCCGGCCGTGAACGCCAGACTGATCGCCGAGGCCGTCGAGGTGGCCAAAAAGGCCGACGTCGTGGTCATGGTGCTGGGCGACAACGAGCAGACCAGCCGCGAGGCCTGGGCCGACAACCATCTGGGCGACCGCGACGACCTGGATCTGGTCGGCCAGCAGAACGACCTGGCGCGCGCCATCTTCGCCCTGGGCAAGCCCACCGTGGTGCTGCTGCTGAACGGCCGTCCGCTGTCGGTGAACCTGCTGGCCGAGAAGGCCGACGCCCTCGTCGAGGGCTGGTACCTGGGCCAGGAGACCGGCAACGCCGCCGCCGACGTGCTGTTCGGCCGGGCCAATCCGGGCGGCAAGCTGCCGGTCAGCATCGCCCGCGATGTGGGCCAACTGCCGATCTACTACAACCGCAAGCCCACGGCCCGCCGCGGCTATCTGTTCGACCGCGCCACCAGCCCGCTCTATCCGTTCGGTTTCGGCCTGTCCTACACCAGCTTCGACATCTCGGGCCCGCGTCTTTCCAAGGCCCGGATCGGCCAGGGCGAGAGCACGACGGTGTCGGTCGAGGTGACCAACACCGGCAAGGTCGCCGGCGACGAGGTGGTGCAGCTCTACGTCCACGACGAGGCCGCCTCGGTGACCCGTCCGGTGCTGGAGCTGAAGCACTTCAAGCGCGTCACCCTGGCCCCCGGCGAGAAGAAGACGGTGACCTTCGAGGTGAAGCCGTCGGATCTGTGGATGTGGAACCTCGAGATGAAGCGCGTGGTCGAGCCGGGTGATTTCTCGATCCTGGTCGGGCCGAACTCGGTGGATCTGAAGTCGGCGAAGCTGACGGTGGCTTAGCGATGCGCCCCCTGAAGGGGGAGCTGTCGCGAAGCGACCGAGGGGGAAGTCGTTGCGAGGTCGGCAAAGACCTTGGAAGCTGAAAACGGCCCCCCTCCGGCCCGCTGGGCCACCTCTCCCAGAGGGGGAGGATCTGGAGCTAGGGAGTGACTGACATGCGCCGCGTCGCGCCGATCCTGCTGGCCGCCTTGATAGCCACGCCCGCCGCCGCGCAGGGACCGCTGCTCAACGGCCTGTTCGCCGATCATGCGGTGGTGCAGCGCGACCGGCCTGTGCCGGTGTTCGGCGCGGCCAGGCCCGGCGAAGCGGTGACCGTCACCCTCGGCGGCAGGAGCGCCACGGCAAAGGCGGGCGTGGACGGCGCCTGGCGCGTCGACCTGCCGGCGATGACGGCCGGCGGGCCTTACACGCTGGAGGCCAAGGCGGCCTCGGGCGCCGTGCAGACCGTCAGCGACGTGCTGGTCGGCGACGTGTGGCTGTGTTCGGGCCAGTCGAACATGGAACTGCCGGTCGAGCGCGGCAACAACAGCTGGTCGGAGATCCGGTCGGCCAATGACGACGGCCTGCGCATGGCCTATGTCGACCACGCCGACAGCCGCTCGCCGCGCGCCGAGTTCCTGAAAGCTCCCTCGTGGAAGGCGGCCAGGCCCGACGCCGTCGGGTCGTTCTCGGCCGCCTGCTACTACATGGCCCGCGAACTGCGGAAGACCGACAAGACGCCGCTGGGCCTCGTCCACGCCTCGTGGGGCGGTTCGGCTATCGAGGCCTGGCTCAGCCCGGCCGCCCTGCGCAGGGCCGGCGACTACGACAACGACATCGCCACTCTGCAGCTGTCGCTGAAAGACCGTCCGGCCGCGGACCGCCGCTGGGGCGAGACGATCAAGGCCTGGTGGAGCCTGCGCCACAACGGCGCGGCCGGCGGGCCGTGGGCTGGCGACGGCGTCTGGACCCCCGCGCCTCAGGGGCTGGGCGTCTGGGAAAGCTGGGGCGTGCCGGTCCTGGCCGACTTCAACGGCATGGTCTGGTTCGATGCGTCGGTCACCCTGACGGCGGCGCAGGCGAAAGGCGCGGCCAGCCTCGAGATCGGCATGGTCGACGAGGTCGACACCACCTTCGTCAACGGCGTCGGGGTCGGCTCGACCTCGGGGGCGGGCACGGTGCGGGTCTATCCAGTGGCGGCCGGGACGCTGAAGGCCGGCGCCAATCGCATCGTCGTCTCGGCGCTCGACACCTACGCCAACGGCGGCCTGTACGGCGAGGCCGCCCGCGCCCTGGTGCTGGCCGACGGGACGCGGATCCCGCTGACGACCTGGCGCTATCAGGTGGAGCCGAAGGAAACCGGCGAGCCGCCGCGTGCGCCATGGGACACGCTGTCGGGCGTCTCTACGCTTTACAACGGCATGCTGGCGCCGATGGGGCCTTACGCCTTCAAGGGCTTCGCCTGGTACCAGGGCGAGAGCAACACCGGTCGACCGCAGACCTACCAGGCGCTGCTGCGCGAACTGCTGGCCGAGCGCCGCACGGGACAGGCGGCCGACATGCCGGCCCTGGTCGTGCAACTGGCCAACTACGGCAAGCCGCAGCTGGCGCCCGAAGACTCCTGGTGGGCCCAGGTGCGCGAGGCCCAGCGCCTGGCCGTCGCCAAGGACGGTCACGCGGCCCTGGCCGTCATCACAGACATCGGCGACCCGTCCGATATCCACCCGACCAACAAGCAGGACGTCGGCAAGCGCCTGGCCCGGGGCGCGCGCCGCCTGGCGGGCCAGGCGGTGACCACCGGTCCGTCGCCGGTCTCGGCGCGTCGCATCGGCGATACGGTCGAGGTCCGCTTCGAGCAGGTGGCCGAGCGCCTGGCGACGCGGGGCTCCGACAAGGCCATCGGCTTCGAGCTGTGCGACGCGGCCGCCTGCCGCTTCGCCGACGCCCAGGTCGAGGGCGACAAGGCGGTGATCGCCATCCCCGCCGGCCTGAACCCGACCAAGGCGCGGTTAGCCTGGGCCGACGCGCCGACCTTCAATGTGTTCGACATGGCCGGCCTGCCGGTGGGGCCGTTCGAGATCGTGGTGGCCCCGTGAGCAAGGGCGTCACGGGCCTGCGCACCGCCGTCTCGGCCCTGGCGCTGGCCGCAGCCGTGGCGGCCGCGGCGGCGCTGGCGGCGCCCACCGCCGCGCGTTCGGCCGAGCCGGCGGCCGTTTCCGAAAGGCCCGTGGCTGGCGGCTTTTCGCTGATCCAGGGTGGCAAGCCCGCGCGGGTCGAGGCCGACGTGACCGACTGGCCGGGCGTGCTGCGCGCGGTGCAAGGCCTGCGCGGCGACCTGTCCAAGCTGGCGGGCGGCGGGCAGCCGCCCAAGGACGCGCCCGTGGTCATTGTCGGCACATTGGGCAAGAGCGCGCAGATCGACGCCTTGGTCGCCTCGGGCAGGCTGGACGTCTCGGCGCTGAAAGGCCGCTGGGAGGGCTTCGTCCAGCAGGTGGTCGAGAACCCGCGCCCCGGCGTCGCCCGCGCCCTAGTCATCGCCGGCGCCGACAAGCGCGGGACGATCTTCGGCGCCTACGATCTGGCCGAACGGGCAGGCGTCTCGCCCTGGACCTGGTGGGCCGACGTGCCCGTGCCGGTGCGCCGCGATCTGTCGGTGGCGCCCGGCGCCAACCTGCAGGCGCCGAAGGTCAAGTACCGCGGCATCTTCCTCAATGACGAGAACCCGGCCCTCTACGGCTGGGCCAACGCCACGTTCGGCGGCTTCAACCACGCCTTCTACGAGCGGGTCTACGAGCTCGTGCTGCGGCTGAAGGGCGACTATCTGTGGCCGGCCATGTGGGGCAAGGCGCTTTATGACGACGACCCGCTGAACGCGGTGCTGGCCGACGAGATGGGCGTGGTGATCGGAACCTCGCACCACGAGCCGATGATGCGGGCCCACGTGGAGTGGGAGCGCCATGGCCAGGGGCCGTGGGACTATTCGAAGAACCCTGACGCCCTGCGCCGCTTCTGGCGCGAGGGCGTCGAGCGGATGGGCGCCAACGAAAGCCTGGTCACCGTCGGCATGCGCGGCGACGGCGACGAGCCGATGACGCAGGGCACCGCCACCCAGCTCTTGGAGACGATCGTCGCCGACCAGCGCAAGATCATCGGCGAGGTCACTGGCAAGGACCCGTCGGCGACCCCGCAGGTCTGGGCGCTCTACAAGGAGGTGCAGGACTATTACGACGCCGGGATGCGCGTGCCCGACGACGTGACCCTGCTGTTCGCCGACGACAACTGGGGCAACATCCGCAGGCTGCCCAAACCCGGCGAGACGCGGCCGGGCGGCTACGGCGTCTACTACCACTTCGACTATGTGGGCGGGCCGCGGAACTACAAGTGGCTCAACACCAACCAGATCGAACGCACCTGGGAGCAGATGAAGCGCGCCGACGACCACGGCGCCGACCGGCTGTGGATCGTCAATGTCGGCGACCTCAAGCCGATGGAGCTGCCGACAGAGTTCTTCCTCGACCTGGCCTGGAACCCGGGCGCCATGCCGGTCGGGAAGCTGTCGACCTACACCCGCGACTGGGCGGCCGCGCAGTTCGGCCCCGAGCATGCGGGCGAGATCGCGGCGCTGCTGGACGGCTACACCCGGCTGAACGCCCGGCGGAAGCCCGAGCTGATCGATGGGGCGACCTTCAGCCTGGTCAATTTCGGCGAGGCCGAGCGTGTGGAGGCCGAATGGGCCGAGCTTGAGCGTCGCGCGGACGCGATGCGCAAGGCGCTGCCCAAGTCCCAGGAGGACGCCTTCTTCCAACTGGTCTGGTTTCCGATCATGGCCAGCGCAAACCACACCCGGCTCTACATCGCCGTTGGCCGCAACCGGCTCCATGCGGCGCAGGGGCGGTCGTCGGCCGCCGCCGAGGCCGACAAGGCCCGGGCCTTGTTCGCCCGCGACGTCGAGCTGACCCGCCAGTTCCACGAGGACCTGGCCGGCGGCAAGTGGCGCCACATGATGAGCCAGACCCATATCGGCTACACCGGCTGGCAGCAGCCGGAGGCGAACGTCCTGCCCGCGCTGGCGAGCGCACCGGCCAGGGAAGGCTTCGGCGTCGCCGTCGAAGGGCGCGAGGCTCCGGTGGGCGAGGGCGAGGCGACGTTGCCGCGGCTGCACCGCTGGGGCGCGCAGAGCCGCTGGATCGATGTCTTCGCGCGCGGCGCGGCCAGCCCCGATTTCGCGGTGAAGACGGGCGCGCCCTGGCTGAAGACCGCCCTGACGTCGTCGGGCGCGGACACGCGGGTCGCGCTGTCGGTCGACTGGGCGCGGGCGCCCAAGGGACTAAGCCGGGTTCCGGTGCGGATCGTCGGCGACGGCCGCGAGGTGGTGTTGACGGCGGTGGTCGACAATCCGGCCCGCAAGCCGGCCCGGGGCGCCTTCGTCGAGGCGGGACAGCCGTTGGCCATCGAGGCCGAGCATCACGCCAGGGCGACGGCCGCTGATGGCGTTGCCTGGACGGTCATTCCCAACCTGGGCCGCACGCTTTCGGGCGTGGCCGCCTATCCGACCACGGCGCCGTCGAGCGCGCCGGGCAAGGGGGCGATGCTGGAATATCTGGTCGACTTCGAGAAGGCCGGGCCGGTCGAGCTGACCGTGCTGGTCTCGCCGGGCCTGGACGTCACCGGCGGGAGCGGCCCTCGCTTCGCCTTATCGATCGACGATGCACCGCCGGTGGTGGTCAGCACCATCCCGGACTCGTCCGAGAAGGCCTGGGACAAGGTGGTTGCGGATAATGTCCGTGCACTGACGACTTCGTTGGCTGTTCCCTCGGCGGGCGTGCATCGGGTGCGGCTGTGGCGGATGGATCCGGGCGTGGTGTTCCAGCGGCTGGTGATCTCGCGGGGCGTGGTTCCGGCGAGTTATCTGGGGCCGTCGGAGGGGGCGCGGGCGAACTGATCCTTCTCTCGCAAGGGGAGAGGGACTAGTTCCTCAGCGAAAACTCCACCGGCGCGTCCATCTCGATCCGGTCGCCCTTGATCGTGTGCGGCGGCGCCGGGAACGGGTCCGCCCGGGCGACCATGGCGCGGACCTCGGCGTCGAGGAGGGCATGGCCCGTGGGGCCGGTCAGGCGGCAGTCCAGCACGTGGCCGGCGCGGTCGAGGACGAAGGTCACCTGGACGGTGCCCTGCTGTTTTCGCATGCGGGCGGCCTTGGGATAGGTCTTGTGGCTTTCCAGCCAGGCGCGGACGCGGGCCGCGTAGGCGGTGCTGGAACCGGCCGTGGCCTGCACGCTGTCGGCGTCGCGACGGCCGGCGGGCGGCTTGGCGGCCGAAGTGTCCATGGCCCGGGCGGCGGCGGGCACGGCGGCCTGGCTCGCGGCGGGCGGCGTCGGGCGCGGCGGGGCTTCCGAAGGTGGAGCGGGGGAGGGCGGCGTGGCCGCGGCCTGGGCCAGCCAGCCGTCGGGACGCGGCGGCAGAGGCTTGGGCGCGGGTTTCTCCGGCTGTGACGGCTGCGGCGGCGCGGGTTCGGTCTGTGGCGTCGGGGCCGGCTTGGCGTCGGGCGAGGTCGCGTTGTCGACCCTGTCGAGGGCCGGGTCGCCGAGCGAGATCAGCATGGCCGCGTCGTCCATGGGCGCGAGGACGGGCCTCTGCTCCCACTGGACGACGGCAAGCCCGAGGGCGCCGTTGATGACCAACGACGCCCCCGTCGCCCAGGCTCGAACATGCCAGGGCGTCTTCTTCATCTTCAGAACGTCTTGCCGAGCGTGAGCTTGACCGTCCGGCCCTCGGCGTCGAGCGACGACAGGTGGCGGCGGAAGGTCTTGTCGAACAGGTTGTCGACCCCGGCCTGCACTTCCAGACCCTTCAGCGCGCCGTCCTGCGGCTTCCAGGTGAGGAACAGGTTGTGCACCGAATAGCCCGGCGTGCGCAGCGAGGCGGTGGTCGTCTTGTTCTGCCTGTCGGCGAACTCGCCGCGCCAGCCGGCCGTCAGGTTCTGGGCCGGGAAGACGTAGCCCAGCGTCAGGTTCAGGGTGTCGGCCGGGATGGTGTCGAGCGGCGCCCCGGTCGTGCGGTTCTCGCCGTCGATCACCGACACCGCGCCGCGGGCGAAGAAGCGCTTGGCGCCGTACTCGGCCTCGACCTCGACGCCCGAATAGCGGGCCTCGCCGATGTTGATGAAGTAGCTGGACGTAGCCGTGCCGCGCGCGATCAGGTTGCTGACGTCGTTGCGGAACAGCGTGGTCTTGATCCGCGCCTGGTCGCCCTGGCCGAACAGGTTGCGAAACTGCAGCGTGCCGCCGACCTCGTAGTTGTCCGACTCCTCGGGCTTGAGGTTGAGGCTGTAGTTGGTCGAGGCCGTGGCGGTGCGGCTGTAGATCTCGTCCAGCACCGGCATGCGCACGGTGTGGGCCACCGAGCCGAACACCGAGGCCCATTCGGTCAGGCTGTAGAGGGCCGCGATCTTCGGCGAGACGCCTTCGTCATTGACCTTCTTGCTGGTGGTCACGCCCAGGCCCGGCTGCAGCTTGGTCCAGTCGACGCGCACGCCCGGGATCACGGTCAGCTTGCCGTAGGTGACCTCGCCCTGGGCGAACAGGCCGTACTTCTCCATGTCGCCTTCGGGGTGGGTGGCCGCCCCGTGGTTGGTGCCGGTGGCCGTGCGGCGCGGGTTGCGGCGCTCCTGCTTGTAGGCCTGGGCGCCGATGGTCAGGAAGGCGACGCCGTCGCCGGCGAACTGGAACTCCGAGGTGTTCTGGGCGCGGCCCTGATAGGTCTTGTACGAGAACTCCGACTCCAGCACCCCCGACAGGAAGGTGGTGTCGGTCTGGTTGACCTTGCTGTTGGCGTAGGAGGCCTGGGCCTCGAAATCGAGCAGGTCGTTGCCCTCGAAGGCGTTGCGATAGCCGATCACGGCGGTGTCGTCGGTGGTCTTGCGGCGCACCGATGTGGTGGCGAAGGCCTGCGACTGGTCGTAGATCTGGACGCCGTCATTCTTCCAGTTCTGGTACGAGGCCCAGACGCTGTGGTCCTTGCCGAAGGTGTAGCGGCCCTTCAGCAGGTAGCTGTCGGAGCTGGCTTCCGAGGCCGGCACGACCTCGCCGGCGCCGTTCTCGTACTCGTCGCTGCGGCGGCTGGTGTACATGCCCAGCACTTCCAGCTTCTCGGTCGGCTTGAAGGCCAGGACGCCCGAGCCGAAGCGGGCCTCGGCGTTGCTCTCGACGCCGCCGCGCAGGCGCACGGCGAAGCGGTCGTCGCCCCGCAGGAAGTCCGAGGCGTCCTTGCTGGTGAAGCTGACCACGCCGGCCAGAGCGCCCGCGCCGTAGAGGGTGGACGAGGCCGGGCCGCGCAGCACCTCGACGCGCTTGTAGAGCTCGGGGTCGCTGAAGAACGCGCCCATCCGGTACTGCTCGAAGAACTTCGTGACGCCGTCGATCTGCATCAGGATGCGGCTGTCGCTGTCGGCCAGGCCCGTGCCCATGCCGCGGATGTTGAAGCCCTGGCCCAGGGCGCCGACGCCGCCCATGGTGTTGACGCCGGGAATGCCGGCCAGGAGGTCGCCGATGGTCGAGGCCTGGGCCTGATCGATGTCGTCCTGGTCGAGCGTGGTCACGGCCTGGGGCGTGTCGATCGCCACCTTCTCCTGGCCGGCCGAGACGACGACCTTGCCCAGCGACAGCTTGCTGGTGGTGACGGCTTCGTCCGCCGTATCGACGGCGTTGGTCTGGGCGTGGGCGAGGCCGACGAGAACGAGGTTGGCGACGCCGGCCAGCAACAGGCCGCGCGTCCGGTTGGAAATGCGCATACGACTATCCCCGTATATGTAGCGAATAAGAATCATTCGCATAATCTGGGCGAGCGACTCCCGACAGAGCGCTTCGCCGAACGGCGACGCTTTTGGTCGCCTTTCCGCCTTAATGCAAGTGACTCTTAATAGCGAGTTGGTGCGAGCGGGAAATGGCCTGGGGCTTTGCGTCCCGCTGCGTTTCCGCGCACCCTCCTGCCAGGCCCTTCCAAGAAGCCTAGGAGATCGCCATGGCCAAGCTCGTGTTCGGCATGAACCAGTCGCTGGACGGCTATGTCGACCACATGGGTTTCGGGCCGGACGCCGAGCTCTTTCGCCATTTCATCGACCAGGCGCGCGGACAGACGGGCAGCCTGTACGGCCGGCGGCTCTACGAGATCATGAGCTACTGGGACGAGGACCACCCCGAGTGGGACGAGGCCCGGCGCGACTTCGCGGCGGCCTGGCGCAGCCATCCCAAGTGGGTCGTGTCGCGCACGCTCAAGACGGTCGGCCCCAACGCCTTCTTGCTGGCCGGCGATCTGGCGACGGCGGTCCGAGACCTCAAGGACCTGCATGACGGCGAGATCGAGGTCGGCGGGCCGGACCTGGCGCGCACCCTGACGGCGCTGGGCCTGATCGACGAGTACCGGATCTACCTGCACCCGGTCGTGCTGGGCGAGGGGGCGCCCTATTTCGCCGGCTCCAAGCCCGCGCTGCGGCTGGTGGACAGCACCCGCATCGGCGAGGTGCTCAAGCTGCGCTACATGCCGGCTTAGGGGGCGCCGATCCTCAACTTCCCTTCCACTCGTCGATCACCGAGGCCAGCACGTCCAGCGGCATGGTGCCGGCGGTCAGGCCGGTGTCGTGGAAGCCCTTCAGGCTGAACCTGTCGCCCAGACGCTTTTCGGCGCGGGCGCGGCTGTCGGTCCAGGTGCGCCAGCCCAGCATGTAGCTGGACGCCTGGCCCGGCTGGACGCAGTAGCGCTCGACCTCGCGGGTGACCGAGCTTTCGGCGTCGCCCAAGGTTTCCGACATGTAGGCTATGGCCTTCTCGCGGCTCCAGCGCTTGGCGTGGATGCCGGAGTCCAGCACCAGGCGCGCGGCGCGGAACAGCATCGAGGCCACATAGCCCAGCTGGCCAAGCGGATCGTCCTTGTAGGCCCCCATTTCGTCGGCCAACTGCTCGGCATAGAGCGCCCATCCTTCGGAATAGCCCGAGAAGATCGGCAGGCGGCGCAGGGTAGGGATGCCCGGCGCCTCCATCATCAGGGCGTTCTGAAGGTGGTGGCCGGGGATGGCCTCGTGGAATACCAAGGTCGGCAGGTCGAAGCGCGGCTGCTCGGCGGTGTCGCGCAGGTTGATCGAGAACAGGCCGGGGCGCGAGCCGTCCAGGCTGGGCGGGGTGTAGTAGGCGCCGGGCGCGCCGCTCTCGATCGACGGCGGGATGCGCTGGATCTTCACCCCGGCCTTGGGCAGGCGGCCGAAATAGCCCGGCAGGCGCTCGCGCATGGCCTGGGTCCTGGCCTCAAGGTCAGCCAGCAGGGCGGCGCGGCCGGCCTCGTCATTGGGATAGAGATTGGCCGGGTCGCGGCGCAGGGCGGCAATGCGGGCGCCGACCGGACCTTGCGTCAGGCCGCGCGCCCTGAGGATGGCGTCGGCGCGGGCCGAAAAGCGCTCCACCAGCTCCAGGCCCAGGCGATGGATCTCCTCGCCCGCCAGGTCGGTGGTCGTGGCCGAGCGCACGGCGTAGCGGTAGTAGGCCTCGCCGTCCGGCAGGCGCCAGACGCCGGCGTCGTGGACGGCCGTGGGCAGGGCGGCCGTCAGCAGGCCGGCCTGGCGGCGCAGGGCCGGATAGACCTCTGCCTCGACGATCTTCGCCGCGCGGGCTTCCCAGTCGCCGGGAATGGCGCCGGTGCGGCGGGTCAGGCCGGTGGCCAGCTCGGACTTGGCCGGAGCCGGCGCCAGCAGGGCCGAGAACTGGGCCAGCGTGGTGCGCAGCACGAAGTCGGGCGGCGTGGCCCCCTGGGCGAAGTCGGCGCGGGCCCGCGCCGTCTCCTGGTCGAGCAGCACGGCGAAGGCCGACAGGCGCGACAGATAGGCTTCGGCGTCTTCCTTCGTCTTCACCGGATGGGTGTCGGCCAGGAAGCTGGGCACGGCGCGATAGGCGCCCGACAGCTGCGAGACGATGTAGGGCACGGCGACGCCGACGTTCGGATCGCCGAACGGCATGGCGTAGCTCTGCAGGGTGGTGTCGGCCAGATAGGCGGCCGAGCGGTGGTTGACCCGGTCCATGCCGGTCAGGGCCTTGGCGTCGAAGGTCGCTAGTTGGGCGCGCAGGTCGACGAACAGCTGGCGGGTGCGGGCGATCCCGGCCGGCGAGCGGTCGTCCAGCCTGCCGCGGGCGGCGGCGTTGGAGCCGGAGTCCATGCCCGTCAGGGTCATCAGCTGCGGCGAGTCGAGCATCGCCTTCTGGATCAGGCCTTCCAGCACGGCGGTCAGGCGCTCGCCCTCGGTCTCGCGGGCCAGGGCGGGGAAGGGTGCGGCCAGGGCGGCGGCGGCGAGGAAGGCGCGGCGGTCGATCATGGGCTTGGTTGTACCCCGCGCCAAATTTCGCGCCAGGGATGATGTGGCCTGGACGGAATGTCCAAGGACAAGCCGCGCGGCTTGAGCTAAAGCCTTAAGCGTGACCCGGCCGACCTTCCATCGCTGGACCAACGCCCGCGCCGTCTTCATGACGCTCGCGGCGCTGGCGGTCGCCTTGAAGGTGCTGATCCCGGCCGGCTTCATGACCGCGCCGGAACAGCGCAACGGCCTGCCCTTCGCCCTGGTGCTGTGCACCGGCCAGGGGGCCATGGTCGTCGCGCCCGGCGAGCGCCTGGACCACCAGAAGGACGGCGCCGACGAAAGGCCCGCCGACGCCCCCTGCGCCTTCGCGGCGCTTGGCGTGCCGATGGGCGCGCCGCCGGCCGATCTGGCCGTCGCGCCGGTTGAGTTCGTCGCCTATGCCGCCCAGCCGCAACCGGCCCGCCTGGTTCATCTGGCCCCTGGCCGGGGCCTTTCCGCCCCGCCGCTTCCGGCCCGAGGTCCTCCCAGCCTGCTGATCTGACCGCCGGTCGCGTGACCGGCGGAGCGCCCGGCTGCGCGCCGGGCCCCCGACGCCGCGCGTGCACTCCGCGCCTGGCCAGATCCGCCTGCTGATGGCCGCGCCAGGCGCGGCCCAAGGACCTCGCAGATGAAATCCGTACTCCTGGCCGCCTGCGCGCTGTCCGCGCTCGTTCCGGCCGCGGCTCTAGCCGAGACCCCTGACGATACCGAGGCCGCCGTCTCGTCGGTGATCGTCACCGCCCGCCGCAACGCCGAAGACCCCTCCGTCGTCGCCGACGCCCGCAAGCGCCTGTCGGAAACCCCCGGCGCTGTGTCGGTGATCTCGCAGGAAGCCTATGCCAGCCGCCAGGCCCTGGCGCTGGACGACATGCTGCGCGACGCCCCCGGCGTCTACGCCCAGCGCAAGTGGGGCGGCGACGTCCGCATCTCGATCCGCGGTTCGGGCATCGGCAACGCCAACCACAACCGGGGCCTCTTGCTGGCCCAGGACGGCGTGCCGCTGAACGAGGCCGACGGCTATGGCGACAGCCAGATCGCCGACCCGCTGAACACCCGCTACGCCGAGGTCTATCGCGGCGGCAACGCCCTGCGCTTCGGCGGCGCCCTGCTGGGCGGGGCGGTGAACATGGTCACGCCCACCGGCAAGGACGCCGGCTTCAACGCCCGCCTGCGCGTCGACGGCGGCTCGTTCGGCCTGATCCGCGAACATGCCGCCGTGGCCGGCCAGTCGGGCGACTGGGACCTCTATGCCGCCGCCACCAACCAGACCAGCCAGGGCTGGCGCTCTCAGAGCCAGCAGAACATCCAGTTCGCCACCCTGAATCTCGGCCGCAGTTTCGGCCAGGACCGCGAGGTGCGCTTCATCGTCAATGGCTCCAACATCAACCAGGAAATCCCCGGCGCCCTGACCCTGGCGCAGTTCCAGGCCGATCCGCGCCAGAGCGCCGCCGCCAGCCTGGCCGCCGACCAGGGCCGCAACCAGCGCGGCCTGCGCGGCTCGCTGCGCACCGACTGGCGACTGGACGAGCACACGGTGTTCCAGGGCGCGATCTATGCGGTGTGGAAGGATCTGGACCATCCGATCTTCCAGGTCATCGACCAGCAGAGCCGCAACTACGGCGCCTTCGGACGGCTGGACTGGGACGGCGAGATCGGCGGGCTGAAGGCCGACGCCTATCTCGGCGCCTGGTATCGCCAGGGCGACCTGGACTCGGCCTTCTACACCAATGTCCGGGGCGGGCGCGGTGCGCTGCAGTCGCTGTCGCTGCAGAACGCCAAGGCCGCCGACGTCTTCGCCGAGGGCCGCCTGTTCGCCACCGACCACCTGATCCTGGTGGGCGGCCTGACCTGGGGCCGGGCCGAGCGCGACTACAAGAGCTTCAAGGTTCCTGCCTTGGCCTCGACCTTCAACCTCGCGGCCGACAAGGACTACGAGTGGGTGTCGCCGCGCGTGGGCGTGCTGTGGCAGGGTGACGACGGCTCGCAGCTGTTCGCCAACGTCACGCGCTCGGTCGAGCCGCCCAACTTCAGCTCGCTGTCGCCCGCCAACACGGGCTTTGCGCCCATCCAGGCGCAGGAGGCCTGGACCGCAGAGGCCGGCGCGCGCGGTCATCGCGGGCCGTTCACCTACGACCTGACGCTCTATCGCGCCAAGCTGAAGAACGAGCTACTGCAGTTCACCGTCGACAGCCTGCATCCGGCCGCCACCTTCAACGCCGACGACACGATCCACCAGGGGATCGAGGCGGCGCTGGACTGGGCCTTCGCGCCGCGCTGGCGCCTGCGCCAGACCTACACCCTGTCGGACTTCCGCTTCGACGGCGACGCCCAGTACGGCGACAACCGCCTGCCCATCGTGCCCAAGCACTTCTACCGGGCCGAGTTGCGCTACGACGCGGCGGGCGGCTGGTTCCTGGCCCCGTCGGTGGAGTGGTCGGCCAGCGACCAGTGGATCGACTACAAGAACACCAGGACCGCGCCGTCCTACGCGATCCTCAACCTCAACGCCGGCTGGAAGGCGACCGACAAGGTCTCGCTGTTCCTCGACGCCCGCAACCTGACGGACGAGGCCTATGTCTCAAACGTTCAGGCGGCCACTACCTGGACGGCGGCCACGGCCGCGGTCTGGCCCGGCGATGGCCGCTCGGTGTTCGGCGGCGTGACGGTGTCGTTCTGACGATGGCGGCGGGAAGCGAAACCTCGGCCGGCGAGGTCTATCGCGCCTTCTGGCGCTGGCACTTCTATGCCGGCCTGTTGGTGCTGCCGGTTCTGATGCTGCTAGCCCTGACCGGCGGGCTCTATCTGTTCAAGGACGAGCTGACCGCCATCGCCCAGCGGCCGCTGGCGGTGGTGGCCGACGGGCCGGGGGCCACGCGTCCCTCGGCCTGGATCGCCCAGGCCGAGGTGGCGGCGGGCGGCAAGGTGCGTCAGCTGGTGATCCCAGCGCGTGGCGATCGCTCGGTGCAACTGGCGCTCGACACCGACGACGGCCAGCGCACGGCCTATGTCGATCCGCATACCGGCCAAGTGCTGGGCGTCGGCGCGCCGGGCGGGCTGATGGGCCTCGTCAAGCGGCTGCATAGCCTGGATATCGCCGGGCCCGTCGCCAACCTGCTGGTCGAGGTGGTCGCCGGCTGGGCCATCGTGCTGGTCGCCACGGGGATCTTCCTGTGGTGGCCGCGCGGGCGGGGCGGCGGCGTGGTGACCGTGCGCGGGGTTCCGGCCAAGCGCGTGTTCTGGCGCGACCTGCACGCGGTGACCGGGATCTTCGCGGGCCTCGTCATCGTGTTCCTGGCGGCGACCGGCATGCCGTGGTCGGCCTTCTGGGGCAAGGAGGTTCGCCAGATCACCACCCAGGCCGGCTGGGGCCGTCCGCGTCCGCCGGTCGTCCAGCCGCACCATGCCGGCGAGGCGCCGGCCGAGGGCGTGCCGTGGGCGTTGCAGACCCATGCCGCGCCCGCTTCAGGCCACGCCCACACGAGCCTGGGCGTCGACTCCATCGTCGAACGGGCCACGGCCGCCGGCCTGACCGACGGCTTTACCCTGACCCTGCCCAAGACCCACGGCGGAACCTGGACGGCGGCCTACATGCCCGACCAGGTCGAGCGCACCCGCACCCTCTATCTCGACGGCGGCGACGGCCGGGTGATCGCCGATCTCGGCTATCGCGACTTCGGCCCCGCGGCCAAGGTCATCGAGTGGGGCATCGCCGTCCACCAGGGCCAGCAGTTCGGCCTCTTCAACAAGCTGGTGATGCTGGCCGGCTGTATCGCCGTCTGGCTGCTGGGCGGTTCGGCGATCGTCATGTGGTGGAAGCGCCGTCCGAGGGGGCGGCTGGCCGCCCCGGTCCCGCCCGCCGATCGCCGCGCCTATATGGGGCTCCTGGCCCTCGTGTTGCCCCTGGCCGTTTTCTATCCGCTCGTCGGCGCCTCGCTGGCGGCGGCCCTGTTTGTCGATCTCATCCTGCGCCGCCTGTCCCCCCGTCGGCGCCTCGAGGCTGGAGCCTGACCATGAAGACCCTGTTTCTCCCTGTCCTCGCCATCGGCGCGCTGGCGGGCGCCGCCCAGGCCGCCCCGCCGACCCGCGTGGCGGCCAAGGTGACCGTCGAGGGCGCCTGGTGCCGCGCCGCGCCCAAGGGCGCGCCGGCCGGCGGCTGCTACCTGACCCTGACGGCCGTATCCGCCGACCAGTTGGTGTCGGTCGAGACCCCGGCCGCGCGCCGGGCCGAGATCCACACGATGTCCATGGACGGCGGGGTGATGCGCATGCGCAAGCTCTCGCAAGGCCTGCCGTTGCCGGCCGGCCAGGCCGTGGCGCTGAAGCCCGGCGCCGAGCACCTGATGGTCATCGGCCCGAAGATCGATCTCGTGGCGGGGGCCAGCGTGCCGCTGACCCTGCGGTTCAAGTCGGCGCCGCCGGTGACGATCAACGTTCCGGTCAAGGCGGCGGGAGGCAAGTAGACGTGCGTTTCCTGTCCAAACTCGTTCTCGCCGCGCTGATCTGCGCGGCGCCCCTGGCCGCCTGCGACCGCACGGCCGAGCACGCCAAGGCCAACGCCTCGGCCAAGGTCGGCGGGCCGTTCCAACTGGTCGACCAGGACGGTCGTCAGGTCACCGAAAAGGACCTGCTGGGCAAGCCCACGGCGATCTTCTTCGGCTTCACCTTCTGTCCGGAAGTGTGCCCGACGACGTTGACCGAAATGACCGGCTGGCTGCGGGACCTGGGCCCCGACGCCGACAAGCTGAACGTGGTGTTCGTCTCGGTCGATCCCGAGCGCGACACGCCCGCCCAGCTGAAGCTCTACCTGTCGAACTTCGATCACCGCATTCGCGGCCTGACCGGCACGACGGCCCAGACCGACGCGGCGGCCAAGGCCTACCGCGTCTATCACCGCAAGGTGGCGGTGGAGGGCGGCGAGTACACCGTCGATCACTCGTCGGCGGTCTATCTGTTCGACGCCAAGGGGAACTTCGTCGAGCCGATCGGCTACGGTAGCCCGCCCGAGCGGGGCCTGGCGCAGCTGAAGGCGCTGTTGAAAGGGTAGCGCGTGGTCCTCGCCCGGAGTTCATGCTCGGGCCGACCAAAGGTCGGCCCGGGGGAACGGGCTCTGGGTGAGGACCACTCATAGCTCGCGGCGCTGGAGAAACCTCACCCTGAGCTTGTCGAAGGGCGAGGTTTCAGCCGCTGAATCAAGGCCGCAGCAGCACCTTGCCGGTCTTGCCCGGGGTCAGCGAGGCCTTCACGGCGTCGGCGACCTGGTCGAGGCCGTAGACGCCGTCGGTCGGCAGCTTCAGCTTGCCGGCGGCCACCTGGGTCAGCAGCTCCCCGATCAGCTTGCGGCGCAGGTCCGGGGCCATGTTGGCCGAGACCGTCGAGCCCCAGAAACCCTTCACGGTCAGCTGCTTGAAGATCACCGTGCCCGACGAGATCTGCATCGGCTCGCCGGTCATCGAGCCAAACGAAACGAGCAGGCCGTTCTCGCCCAGAAGGTCGGCCATGTCGCCCGAGGCGGTTCCGCCGATGGAGTCGACGGCGGCCTTGATCGGCGCGCCGCCGGTCAGTTCGGCGACCTTCTTCTTCCAGTCGGCGTCGGCGGTCGAGACGGCGTTGTCGATGCCTAGCCCGGCCAGTTCGGCAACGCCGGCGTCGCGGCGCACGAGGTTGATGACGTTAACGCCGCGGGCCTTGGCCAGCATGGCCAGGGTCTTGCCGACCGCGCCGTTGGCGGTGTTCTGGGCCACCCAGTCGCCGGCCTCGACGCCCAGGGTCTCGAGCAGGGTGATCGCGCTGAACGGCATGGCGATCAGCTGGGCGGCGGCTTCGTCGGGGATGGCGTCGGGCACGGGCACGAGGCCGGCGGCCGAGGCGATGAAATATTCGGCCCAGCTGCCGTGCACGCCGGCCACGGCGAAGCGCTGGCCGACCAGGGCCGCATCGACGCCTTCGCCGACGGCGTCGACGATCCCGACGGCCTCGCTGCCGCCGATGGCGGGCAGGGCGGGCTTGTAGCCGTAGTTGCCGCGCACGGTCCAAAGGTCGTGGTTGTGGATCGGCGAGAGCAGGGTGCGCACCCGCACCTTGCCGGGGCCGGGCTCGGGGATCGGGCTGTCGGCCAGGACAAGGACTTCGGCCGGATCGCCAAAGGTCTCGTGGATCGCGCTGCGCATGGTGTTCTCCTTATGGTTATGGACGGGGCGGCCTCAGGCGGCCGCGAGCAGGGTCTCGGTGGTGGCCAAGGCCTCGCGCAGCGGGCCTTGATCCTTGGAAAGCTTGGCGAGAATGGCCGCGCCCAGCCACAGGGCGTACATCGTCCGGGCCGTGGCCATCGGATCGCCCGAGCCGGGCAGGGAGCCGTCGTCACGGCCCTCGACAATGACGGCGGCGATGCGGCGCACCAGGCGCTCCACGCCCGTGTCCAGGATCCGCCGCATGTCTTCCGACAGGTCGGAGATCTCGGCGCCTAGTTTCACCACCAGGCAGCGGTCGGCCATGCCGCAGGCGGTGTCGCCATCCAGCCAGACGTTCCAGTAGGCCATGAGGCGCTGGCGGCCGCTGGCGTCGGTGTCGAACAGGCCGGCGAGCTTGGCGCCGTACGCGGCGCAATAGTCTTCCAGCAGGGCGCAGCCGAACGCCTCTTTGGAGGCGAAATAGTAGTAGAACGAACCCTTCGGCACGCCGCTGGCGTCAAGCAGCTCCTTCAGGCCCATGCCCCCGAACCCCTGGCGCAGAACCAGCTCGCGGCCCACAGCCAGGATGTGTTCGCGGGTGATCTCTGATTTCTTGCGGGCGCTCATGGCCTGCTATGTAGGAAATAATAGACCGGTCGTCTAGTTGGCGGATCTGCGAGTTTCCGCGTCCTTGGGTTGGGTGTGCGGAATCGCACATCTTAAGGATTCATTTTTGACAATACCTCCCTAAGGTTGTGTTTTGTGATCAAGGGGGCGCACGTGACCAATCAAACTTTCATGGCCTACTGGCTCGGCTACAACGAAGGCGGGCCGTCCCTGGAGGAGACGCCGGACACCGTCGGCGTGGTTGCGCTAGCCTTTGCGGTGAACGCGCCCAGCGACCAGGGCGACACCATCACGCTCGACTTCCTGACCAGCAAGCACAGCGCCGACGAGATCCGCGCCGGCGCGAAGGCCCTGCAGGCGAGGGGCGTCAAGGTGCTGATGTCGATCAACGGCAAGCCGAACTGGGATGGCCATCCCGGCGGCTGGGGCAATCTCGATCCGCAGACCTACGCCGCCAACGTCAAGGCGATCGTGATCGACGACTGGGGCCTGGACGGGGTCGACCTCGACAACGAGGATCCCTCCTACACGCCCGACGGCAACTTCGTGCAGGTCATCGCCGCCCTGCGCGCGGCGCTGGGCCCCGACGCCCTGCTGACCCTGCCGGTCTATCTGGGGCCCCAACGCGACGCCTATCTGGCCAAGGCCAGGGACCAGATCTCGTTCGTCGCCACCATGGCCTACTGGAACGGCGTCGCTGGCCAGCAGGCTCTGTTCGGGCAATACGCCGATCTGGTCGGCCCCGAGAAGGTCGCCATCGGCGTCGCCGACGCCGCCAACGCCGGACAGAACACCGCCTTCGCCGACCTGGCGCCGCTGGCCTCCTGGAACCCGACCGGGGCGTCCAAGGCCGGCATCATGCTCTGGAATCTCAACGCGCCGTCGCCGGACGAGACTGCCACCTGGTGCGCCGAGATCGCCGCCAATTTGTCCTGAGTGCGAGTTCGAAACCGAGTTCAAATCAAGGAGGAAACATCATGAACGCCATCGTCTCGACCGACACCGCCGCCATCGGCCTCGTGCTCGGCGCCGCCGTCTTCAACACCTCGCCGCCGATCACCCAGGGCCTGTCGATCACGGCCCTGGGCGGAACGCCCGCCGGTGATCACCAGCGCCTGGGCAACAACCAGACCGTCACCGTGCAGTTCAACCTGGACGCCAACGCCTTCACCAAGACCTTGGCGGTGCGGGTGACGGGGCTGGTGTCGCGTAACGGAGACCGGGACGGCTTCTCGCCGATCTCGGTGCAGGTCAACGGCGGCCAGGTGGTCTCGGGCTTCACCATTCCAGGCGGCGGGTTCGGCCCGCAGGACGCGATCCTCCCGATCCCCGCAGCTCTGCTGAAGGCCGGCGCCAACGCCCTGCAGCTGCAGGTGGATGGCAACGCCCAGACCTTCTTCTGGCTCTATGGCCTGGAAATCGATTTCGTCTCCGGTCCCTATGTGGGCAAGGCTCTGGCCGCCAGCCTGCGAGTCTCGCCGGTCGCCCTGAGCCCCGGGCTGTCGATCACCACCAACGGCGGGACCTTCGCGAACGACCACTACAAGTACGCTCAGAACAGCAGCTTCGGCCTGCAGTTCTCGCTGACCGATCTTGGTCCCGGCGCCCAGGTCAGCGTCGCTCTCTACGGGCTGGTGTCGCGCAACGGCAACCAGGACGGCTATTCGCCGATCTCGCTGATCTTCAACGGCAAGCCGATCCTGGCCGACTACACCGTTCCGGGCGGCGGCTTCGGGCCGCAGTGGGTCGAGGTGGCCGTGCCCGCAGAGCTCTGCGTGTCCGGCGCCAACACCATCGTCCTGACGGTGTCGCCCAACGCGACCACCTTCTTCTGGCTCTATGACTTCGCCGTCTCCAAGGGCCAGTTCTACACGCCGGTCGCCACGGCGGACTTCTCGGTCTCGCCGCCGAAGACCAATCAGCTGGCGGTCTCGCAGAACGACGGCAGCTTCGCCGGCGACCACGTGAAGATCGCCCAGAACGGCGTGGTGGCGGTCACCTATCAAGCCGACTCGGCCTCGGCGGCGCTGATGTTCGAGTTCGACGGGCTGGTGTCGCGCAACGGCGACCAGGAAGGCAACGCTCCGGTCAGCCTCAGCGTCAACGGCACGCAGATCATCGCCAACTACGTCGTGCCCGGCGGCGGCTTCGGCTACCAGGCCAACTACTTCGTGGTGCCGCCGCAACTGGTGAAGGCCGGCGCCAACACCTTCAGCCTGCAGGTGGCCAGCTCGGGCTCCACCTACTTCTGGCTCCGCGGCATGGCCGTGCGCACGCCGACCTAGGGCTCGAGCGCCTATGCAACGACGTCCCGGCGGTTTCCGCCGGGGCGTTTTGCGTTCTAGATGGCCACGCGCTTGGCGATGGCGTCGCGGCGGGCGTTGGTTTCCTGCTGGGCGCGCTCGACGGCCTCGGTCTCTGTGGCGTGCAGCAGGTGCTCGATGACCCGTTCGAGGTGGTCGCGCATGGCCTGGCGGGCGGCGGCCGGATCGCGGGCCTTCAGGGCCTCGACCACCCGGCGGTGCTCGGCGATGCGAGGCTCCAGCCCCATGCCGCGGGCGCGGGTCAGGATGTTGCGGGCCAGGGCCGAGCGGTTGCGCCAGTCCCACAGGTTCTCGATCGTGGCGATGATCGCGCCGTTGCCGGTGGCCGCGGCGATCACGAGGTGGAACTCGCGATCGGCGTCCTCGCCCCGGATCTCCTCCTCCTCGTGCATGCGCTCGAGCAGGCTTTCCAGCTGGGCGATCTGTTCCTCGGTGATCGAGGTGGCGGCCAGGGCCGCGGCCTCGCCCTCGAACAGGCGGCGGGCTTCGATCAGTTCGAAGGCGCCGATCTCGGTCTCGCGCTCGGCGGCTTGCGGAGCCACGGGGCGAACGTCGCCGGTGACATAGATGCCCAGGCCGTGGCGGGCCTCGATCATGCCCAGCATTTCCAGGGCGATCATCGCCTCGCGCAGGGTGGGGCGGGAGACGCCGAACTGCTCGGCCAGTTCGCGCTCGGTCGGCAGGCGGTCGCCCAGCTTGTACTGGCCCGCCTCGATGGCGTCAGCGACGGTGTCCGCGATTTTGCGGTAGAGCTTGACGTTGTCCGACATGGCTTCCTGGAATCGACGCGCGGAACCTATGGTCCCTCATCGATAACATAACCCTTGTCGGGCGCCGCCGCTATTTGGTCTGACAAGATCCTGCGCGGATCTCACCAGTCATGCATGGACCCGTCCTCTCGGCGGGCCACCGGCAGGTAGGCGCGGCTGTAGGGATATTTCGCCGCCAGCGCCTCGTCGATGTCGACCCCCAGGCCCGGGGCCTCGCCCGGATGCAGCATGCCGTCCTCGAAGCTGTAGGCGTGCGGGAACACTGCGTCTGTCTCGGCCGTATGGCGCATGTATTCCTGGATGCCGAAATTGGGGATCGACAGGTCGAAATGCAGGGCCGCGGCCATGCAGATCGGCGAAAGGTCCGTGGCCCCGTGACAGCCGGTGCGCACGCCATGCATGTCGGCGAAGGCGGCCACGCGGCGCAGGTGGGTGATGCCGCCGGCGTGCACCACCGTGGCGCGGATGTAGTCGATCAGCTGTTCCTCGATCAGCTGCTTGCAGTCCCAGATCGAGTTGAACACCTCGCCCACGGCCAGGGGCGTGGTGGTGTGCTGGCGGATCAGGCGGAAGTTGGCCTGGTTCTCGGCCGGGGTGGCGTCCTCCATCCAGAACGGGCGGTAAGGCTCCAGGTCCCTACCCAGGCGTCCGGCCTCGATGGGGGTGAGGCGATGGTGCACGTCGTGCAGCAGATGCACGTCCCAGCCCAGTTTCTCGCGCGCGGCCTCGAAAAGCGGCGGCACGCTGCGCAGGTACTTCTCGGTCGACCAGACGCTCTCGCTGGGCAGCGCCGCGTCGGCCGGTTCGTAGAAGAAGCGGTCCTTGGAGACGCCATAGACGGTCTTCAGTCCGGGCACGCCAGACTGCAGGCGGATGGCCTTGTAGCCCTGCTCGGCATAGGCGGCGGCGTTGTCGAGGGTCTCCTCGATGCTGGCGCCGTTGGCGTGGCCGTAGACCATGACGCCGGTGCGGCAGGCCCCGCCCAGCAGCTGGTACAGCGGCAGGTTCGCGACCTTGGCCTTGATGTCCCACAGGGCCATGTCGACGGCGGCGATGGCCGACATGGTCACCGGCCCGCGCCGCCAATAGGCGCCCTTGTAGAGGTACTGCCAGATGTCCTCGATCTGATGGGCGTCGCGGCCGATCAGGCACGGAATGACGTGGTCGTTGAGGTAGCTGGCCACGGCCAGCTCGCGCCCGTTCAGGGTGGCGTCGCCGATGCCGTAGACGCCGTCGCTGGTCTCGATCTTCAGGGTGACGAAGTTGCGCCCCGGGCAGGTGACGATGACCCTGGCGGCTGTGATCTTGAGCATCGGCGTCTTTCTGCGGCGCCGCCGGTTGCGCCGGCGACGAGGTCTTGGCGGGCAAGCGGCCCGCGAGCGATCTGGCCCCTTTCGTTTAAACGCGACGAGAAGGTTGTCAATCCATTGGTCAGACCAATAAGGTGGCAAAGACTCGACCACCTCTCAGGCCGCGCCAGACGGCCGCCGCATATGAAACGGGGAGACGCGATGCGACCGAGCCACATGCTTCGAGGGCTCTTCCTGGCTGCCGGCCTGCTGCTGGCGCCGCTGATCGCCCGGGCCGAGGACGGCCATGACCTGTGGCTCCGCTATCGGCCGGTGGAGGCCGGCGCGGCCGGCGTCTATCGCGCCTCGGCCGGAACGATCGCGCCGGTCGCCGACACGCCAGCCCTGACGGTCGCCCGCGCCGAACTGGAACGCGGCCTCGCCGGCCTGCTGGGCGAGCGTCGCGACGGAGGCGGCGAGATCCTGCTGGGCACGCCCAGGTCTTCGCCTCGCATCGCCACGCTGAACCTGCCGCTGGAGGCCGCCGGCGCCGAGGGCTACCGCATCCGCACCCTCATCGAGGGCGGCCGGTCCGTCACTGTGATCGCCGCCAACACCGACGTCGGGGTGCTGCACGGCGTCTATCGCTACCTGGCGCTGATCCAGACCCGCCAACCGATCGACCGGCTGGATCTCGTCGACGCCCCAAAGGTCCGCTACCGGCTGCTGAACCACTGGGACAACCTGGATCGCAGCGTCGAGCGCGGCTATGCGGGCCAGTCGATCTGGGACTGGTGGCGGCTGCCCGACGTCAGGGACCCGCGCTATGTCGACTACGCCCGCGCCAACGCCTCGATCGGGATCAACGGGGCGGTGCTCAACAACGTCAACGCCAAGTCCGACAGCCTGACCGCGCCCTATATCGCCAAGGCCGCCGCCCTGGCCGACACCTTCCGGCCCTATGGCATCAAGGTCTATCTGTCGGCCCGGTTCTCCTCGCCGATCGAGATCGGGGGACTAAAGACCGCCGACCCGCTGGACCCGGCCGTGCGCGCCTTCTGGAAGTCCAAGGCCGACGAGATCTACAAGGCCATTCCCGACTTCGGAGGCTTCCTGGTGAAGGCCAATTCCGAGGGCCAGCCGGGTCCGCAGGACTATGGCCGCACCCACGCCGACGGGGCCAACATGCTGGCGCAGGCGGTGGGGCCGCACGGCGGCATCGTGATGTGGCGGGCCTTCGTCTATTCGCACGAGCAGCCCGACGATCGCGCCAAGCAGGGCTATTCGGAGTTCAAGCCGTTCGACGGCCAGTTCGCCGAGAACGTCATCGTCCAGGTCAAGAACGGCGCGATCGACTTCCAGCCGCGCGAGCCGTTCCACCCGCTGTTCGGGGCGATGCCGAAGACCAACCTCGGCATGGAGTTCCAGATCACCAAGGAATATCTCGGCTTCTCCACACACCTGGCCTACCTGGGTCCCATGTGGGAGGAGGTGCTCAAGGCCGACACCTTGGCCGCGGGCAAGGGGTCGACCGTGGCCAAGGTCGTGGACGGCAAGCTGCATGGCTATTCCCGCACCCTGATGGCGGGCGTGGCCAATATCGGGACCGACCGCAACTGGAGCGGCTCGCAGTTCGACCAGGCCAACTGGTACGCCTTCGGGCGGCTGGCCTGGGATCCGGAGGCTTCATCGGAAGCCATCGCCCGTGACTGGGCGGCGATGGCCTTCTCGCCCGACAAGCGCTTCGTGGGGCCGGCCGTGGCGATGATGATGGGCTCGCGCGAGGCGGTGGTCGACTACATGACCCCGATGGGCCTGCACCACCTGATGGGCCGCAGCCATCACTACGGACCCGGGCCCTGGGTCGCCGGCGGCGAGCGCGCCGACTGGACGAGCGTCTACTACCACCGGGCCGACAAGGCCGGGATCGGCTTCGACCGCACGGCCAAGGGCAGCAACGCGGTGGCCCAGTACGCCCCGCCGGCCGCGGCCGGGTTCTCCGACCTGTCAACGGTCGACGAGAAGGACCTGCTGTGGTTCCACCACCTGCCATGGGGCTATCGCACCCGTTCGGGTCGGCCGCTATGGGACGAACTCGTCGGCCGCTATTCGCGCGGCGTGAAGACGGTCGGCGGCATGCAGGCGACCTGGGCGGATCTTTCGCCCTACGTCGACGCCGAGCGCCACGGCGAGGTGGCGGCCTATCTGGCCATTCAGCGCCGCGAGGCCCAGTGGTGGCGCGACGCCTCGATCGCCTATTTCCAGTCGATCAACGGCCTGCCCCTGCCCAAGGGCGAGGCGCCGCCGCCGCTGAGTCTGGAGGCCTATGAGGCGATGCAGTTCCCGTTCGCGCCGGGGATTTGAGGCCAGAAGCCCCACCACTTCAGCTCGTCATCCCGGCCGAAGCGTAGCGTAGAGCCGGGATGACGAGGGGAGGCAGCGGAGGGAGCGGCGGCAGCGGGAGGGGCGCCTCACCGGTGGGCGCCTATATCGCTTCGAATAATATCGATACAAAAGCGTTGACATATTTCTGACGCCGACCCCAGCCTGCGATCGACCCGCCTTCAGAGCGGGCGCTTTCATGCATGCACTGGGGAATGTGATGCGTACCGATCTTCGGATCCTGCTTTCCACGGCGGCTATCGCCGCCCTCGCGGCGCCGCTGGGGGCGGCCGCCCAGACCACCTCGAAGCCCGCGCCGGACGAGACCGTCGAGGAGATCGTCGTCACCGCGCTTAAGCGCTCCACCACCCTCCAGACCACGCCGATGAGCATCAGCGCGGTGACCGGCGACAGCCTGCAGAAGATCGGCGCCACCGGCCTGCAGGACTATTTCCGCTCGGTGCCGGGCGTGAACCTGACCCAGGGCCAGCTGGGCCAGAGCCGAGTGACCATCCGCGGCGTCCAGGGCTCGGGCGAGGCCACCACCGGCCTCTATTACGACGAGACCTCGGTCACCGGCCCCTCGGGCACCACGCAGGACCCGGCCAACAACGCCGCCGACCTCAACCTGTTCGACGTCGAGCGCGTCGAGGTGCTGCGCGGCCCGCAGGGCACGCTGTACGGCGGCGGCTCGATGGGCGGCACGATCCGGGTGATCTACGCCAAGCCCGACAGCACTGAGTTCGGCGCCTCGATCGAAGGTCAGGCGAGCGCCACCAAGGGCGGTTCGCGCGGTTCCTACCTGAAGGCGATGGGCAACATCCCGCTGATCGAGGGCAAGCTGGCCGCCCGCATCGTGGCCTATACCGAGGATCGACCGGGCTTCGTCGACAACGTCCGCACCGGCGCCAGGAACATCAACGACAGCCACGCCGACGGCTATCGCGCCATGCTGGGCTTCACGCCCACCGACGACATCTCGCTGGTCGTCACCAAGGTCCACCAGAACTCGTCGGCAGACGACCTGGAGGGCTGGTACGACCGCCTGGGCGACTACAAGACCGACAGCGCCGTGAAGCTGCTGCTCGAGACCGAGATGGACATGACCAGCGTCACCGGCAAATGGTCGAGCCCGGTCGGCGAGGTCACCGCCTCCAGCGCCTACTACAAGTACGACATGCTGCGGACGATCGACTTCACCCCGCAATACAGGCCCTACATCGGCAGCGCCAACGGCGTGATCGGCTACCAGCCGGCCTATCTGGGGGCCTGGAACCACGAACTGCGGCTGTCGTCGAAGGGCGAGGGCCCGCTGCAGTGGACGGTCGGCGGCTATATGGAGCTGCGCAAGGACCACATCGACAGCAACACGGTGCTGACCAGCCTGACCACGGGCCAGCCTTACAGTCCAACGCAATATCTGCAGGGGCGCTACGTCAACACCGGCGTCAAGCAGACCGCGCAGTTCGGCGAGCTGACCTGGACGCCGCCGCAAGTCGAGGGCCTGTCGCTGACGGTGGGGGCGCGTCATTACGACTACACCAAGACCACCGGCAGCGCCGGCACCCAGAGGAACGTGCTGACCGGCGCGGCGCCCGCCGCCTATTCCGAGCAGACCGCCGAGGCCTCGGGCTGGGTCTACAAGTTCAACGCCAGCTACAAGGTCACCTCCGACGTCATGGTCTACGCCACGGCGGCCGAGGGTTTCCGGCCAGGCGGGGCCAACAACGTGCCGGGCCTGAACAGCCAACTCGTGGTCTACAATCCCGACAGCCTGTGGAACTACGAAGCCGGCGTGAAGACCACCTGGCTGGGCGGCAAGCTGACGGCCAATGCGGCGGCCTACCGCATCGACTGGAAGGACCGCCAGACCAGCGCCATGACGGCCGACGGCCTCTACCAGTTCATCACCAACGCTGGCGCGGCGCGCATCGAGGGCCTGGAGCTGGAGGTCGCGGCACGCCCGATCCACGGCCTGACCCTCAATGGCTCGATCGGCTACACCAAGGCCGAGCTGACCGAGGACCAGGCCAACGCCAACATCCTGGTCGACGGCTCGACCGGCAGGAAGGGCGACCGCATCGCCAACGTGCCCGACTGGACGGCCTCGGCCTCGGCCCAGTACGTCTGGCCGCTGCCGGTGGCGGGCCTGAACGGCCTGGTGCGCGCCGACTACGCCTATACCGGCGAGATGGTCTCCACCTTCCGGCCGACCTACGTCTATTTCGACAAGTTCGGCAGCTTCTCGACCGTGAACCTGCGGGCCGGCGTCGAGGCCGAGGACTGGGGCGTCTACGCCTTCGTGACCAACCTCACCGACGCCGAGGGGATCATGAACAAGAACAGCAACGTCGGGTACCAGGACCTGCTTTATGGATTGACCCCGCGCACCGTCGGGGTGAACGCCAGACGGAAGTTCTGATCTCCAGTGCTCCCTTCCCCCTTTGATGGGGGAAGGGCCGGGGATGGGGGTGACACGGGTTCAGGACCTGGCGCCGACCGGGTGACGTCCACCGCCGCTTCCACCCCCAACCCCGCCCTTCCCCCATCAAGGGGGAAGGGAGAGTTTGCGTAACGACAGAAGGAAGGGCGCGGCCCGCCGCGCGAGCAGCATGACCTCCAAGACCTTCACCCTCGCCGCCGTCATGGCCCTGCTGGCAGCTCCGGCGCTGGCGGCTCCGCTGAACGTCCCCGCGACCAAGGCCGCCATCAAGGCCCAGCTGGATCGCGACTACCCGCAGCTGGACGCGCTCTACAAGGACCTGCACGCCCACCCGGAACTGGGTTTCCAGGAGGTCGAAACGGCCAGGAAGCTGGCCGAGCAGATGCGCTCGCTCGGCTTCACGGTCACCGAAGGCGTTGGCAAGACCGGCGTGGTGGCGGTGCTGAAGAACGGTGAGGGGCCATCTATGCTCGTCCGCACCGAGCTCGACGCCCTGCCGATGGAAGAGAAGACGGGCCTGCCCTACGCCAGCCGCGCCAAGACCACCTGGAACGGCGCCGAGGTGTTCGTCGCCCACTCCTGCGGCCACGACCTGCACATGGCCGCCTGGATCGGCGCGGCCCGCCAGCTGGTGGCGCAGAAGTCCAGGTGGAAGGGCACGCTGGTCTTCGTGGCCCAGCCCTCGGAGGAGACGGTCAGCGGCGCCAAGGCGATGATCGACGACGGCTTCTTCCAGAAGTTCGGCAAGCCCGACTACGGTTTCGCGCTGCACGTCGGCCCAGGCGCGGCGGGGCAGGTCTACTACAAGCCCGGCGTGCTGACCTCGACCTCGGACGCTCTGGAGCTGACCTTCAACGGCCGCGGCGCGCACGGCTCCATGCCAGCCGCCTCGATCGACCCGGTGATGATGGCCGCCCGCTTCACCGTCGACGTCCAGAGCGTGATCAGCCGCGAGAAGGATCCCGCGGCGTTCGGCGTGGTCACGGTCGGCTCGATCCAGGCCGGCAGCGCCGGCAACATCATCCCCGACAAGGCCAAGGTGCGCGGCACGATCCGCACCCAGGACGACGGCGTGCGCGACAAGATCCTGGCCGGCGTGACCCGCACAGCCAAGGCCGTCGCCGAGATGTCGGGCGCGCCGGCCCCGGACCTCGAGATCGTTCCGGGCGGCAAGGCGGTGGTTAACGACGCGGCCCTCACCGAAAAGACCGCCGCCGTCTTCAAGGCCGCCTTCGGCAAGGACGCGATCGCGGTGACCTCGCCCGGTTCGGCGAGCGAGGACTATTCGGAGTTCATCATCGCCGGCGTGCCGTCGGTCTATTTCTCGATCGGGGGCCTGGATCCCAAGGCGATGGCGGACGCCAAGGCGTCGGGCAAGCCGATGCCGGTCAATCACTCGCCGTTCTTCGCCCCGGTCCCCGAGCCGTCGATCCGCACGGGCGTGGAAGCCATGACCCTGGCGGTGATGAACGTGATGGCGAAGTAGGTCAGTCGGGGCGTTCGGCCCCGTGCTTGATGCGCACGATCTGCACCACCCCGCCCTTCACGCGGTAGCGGATCACATAGGGCGCGATCGCCACCAATTCGCGGACGTCTCCACCAGCGGGGCGTCCGCGATGCGGGTGGAAGGCCAGGGCTTCGACGGCCGTGACCAGCCGAAGAGCCAGGCGCTGGGCGGCGATGGGGCGGACCTGCCCGATATAGGCGCGGATGGCTTCAAGATCGCGGCGGGATCGGGCCGACCAGGCCACCTTGAATGCGGGCGCGTCCGGCTCGGCCATCGGTCGGGCTTAGTCCCGCTCGGGCGGCGGCGTTTCCTCGGGCGTGCCCCAGGACAGCAGCCACGCCCTCATCTTCTCGTGCGAGATCGTCCGGCCGGCGTCCAGGTCGGACAGGCCCTCGGCGTCGGCCGCGGCTTCCGCGGCGTCGTCGCTGTCGTCGAAAATGGACGGTTCGGCTTTCATCGCGCCAGCAACCTAGCACGAATTTGGCGGAACGGTGGTTAGCCCTTCCGCAGATACCCCTCCAGCACGTCCAAGGCGTGCTGGAGCCTGGCCCGTCGCCATTCGGTGGTCGACATGTCGGTGTCGAGCGTCACCGACAGCGACCAGCCGTTGGCCAGGTGGAAGCGGCTCATGGCGGCGATGGTGACGTAGATCTGGATGG
The DNA here is from genome assembly GCF_003116815.1 of Caulobacter endophyticus. GTDB lineage: Bacteria > Pseudomonadota > Alphaproteobacteria > Caulobacterales > Caulobacteraceae > Caulobacter > Caulobacter endophyticus. Next base: position 32,601 of record NZ_QDKQ01000034.1, on the reverse strand, counting down.
GGTCGAGCTTGTCGCGGAACAGGCCCTGTTCCTGGCCGCTCTCGATCAGGCGCTCGATGGTGCGGCGCAGGGGGAAGGCCGTTTCGGTCACCTTGCGCGACTGGGCGACGAACTTGCCCTGCATCAGGTTCTCGTTGCGCAGCAGGCCCTCGAACCGAGGGTTCTTCTCGAAATATTCGAAGGTGAAGCGCTGCAGCTCCAGAAACCCTTCGAGCGGCCGGTCGAAGTCGATCTTCAGCTCGGCCTCGCGGTTGCGCAGGTCCTCGTAGGCGGCCTCCAGCACGGCGACGTAGAGGCCCTTCTTGTCGCCGAAGTAGTGATAGAGCATGCGGATGTTGCACTTGGCGGTCTTGACGATCCGCTCGATGCGCGCGCCCGCGAAGCCGGCTTGAGAGAACTCCTTCAGCGCCGCCGACATGATCGCCTTGCGCGTCCGCTCGGCGTTGCGCTTGCGCGGGACCGGGGCGTCGGGGACGGCCTCGTGATCGGCGTCGGACAAGGGGGCTGTCTCCAGGGACCTCAGGGGAGTTTGGCCCCGGATTCGATCCAGGCGCCAAGCTTCGCGCGCTCCTCATCGGTCATATGGGTCTCGTTGCCAAGCGGCATGCTCGTGCTGGTTACAGCCCGCTCCCTGATCTTGGGCGCGTAGCGGGCGATGTGCTCGGGACTGTCGAAGGTCACGCCATTGGGCGGGGCGCCGAAGCCGCGATGGGTGGGCCTGGCGGCGTGGCAGGCGACGCAGTGCTTCTGGACGATCGCCTGGGCCTCGAAGAAGCTGACCGGGCCGAGCACCGGCGCCGCCTTGGGCTTCTGGCTGGCGATCACGCTGACGGCGAACATCAGCATGGCGCCATAGAACAGGAAGTCGTGCCGGATGATCCCGTGATGACGCAGGTTGAAAAAGTGGCGGATCGAGATCCCCGCCGCCCCCACCAGCGCCAGCAGAAGCCAGGCCAGCGGATGTCCGGTGATCGCCGGATAGTGGTTGCTGATCATGATGAACAGGATCGGCAGGGTCATGTAGTTGTTGTGCACCGAGCGCTGCTTGCCCGCGGCGCCCAGGCGCGGGTCGACCTCGCGGCCGGCCAGCATGTCGGCGACGATCTTTCGCTGGTTGGGAATGATCGTCAGGAAGACGTTGGCCGCCATGGCCGTTCCGATGATCGCGCCGACGTGGATGAAGGCCCCGCGGTCGGTGAACAGGTGCTGCAGCGCATAGGCCGCGCCGATCAGCGCGCTGAACCAGACGATCCCGAACAGGCGAGGGCGCTCGACCAGCGGCGAGCGGCACAGGGCTTCGTAGACGGCGAGGCCGCCGAAGATGAAGACCAGGCCCACGGCCACGGCCTGCCAATGGCTGAAGGCGTGCTTGGCCGGATCGATCAGATAGACCGGCGCGCCCCAGTAGTAGAGCACGAACAGCAAAGCAAAGCCCGACAGCCAGGTGGTGTAGGCCTCCCACTTGAACCAGTGCAGGTGCGACGGCATGTGGGTCGGGGCCGTCATGTATTTCTGCGAATGGTAGAAGCCGCCGCCATGCACGGCCCACAGCTCGCCCTTCACCCCGTCCTTGGGCGGCCCTCCATCCACGGACTCTGGCGCGCGCAGATTGTTGTCGAGCCAGACGAAGTAGAACGAGGCGCCGATCCAGGCGACGCCCGCGATCACGTGCAGCCAGCGAAGCGCCAGGTTCAGCCAGGCGGCGAGGTCGTAGTCCATCTAGTCGGTCACCGCGTCCTGGATGCGGAGCTTTGAGATCAGCCCGATCTGGGTGATCGCCTCGGCGATCTCGGCCTCGCGGTCGTTGGACAGCCGGGCCTGCATGGCTCGCAGGATCGAGGTCTTGTCGTTCAGCCGCACGCAGATGATGAACGGAAAGCCGAAGCGCTTGCCGTACTCGGCGTTGAGGTCGTGAAACCGCGCGAACTCCTCGGGCGTCAGCCGGTCGAGGCCCGCGCCGGCCTGCTCGGCCGCGCTCTCGGCGGTCAGCGTCCTGGCGATCGCAGCCTTGCCGGCCAGTTCGGGGTGGGCGCGGATCAGGGCCAGCTTGTCGCCGAGGGGGGCGGCGTTCAGCACCTGCATCATCGCGCCGTGCATGGCCTCGATGCTGTCGAAGGGACGGGCGCTCCAGGCGCGCTCGACCACCCAGGGCGACAGCTCGAAGGCGAAGTGCAGCGTCGCGGCGAACGCCGGGCGGTCCATCTGGTTGAGATCGTCGAGCCTCATCTCCCTTCCCCATCGAGGGGGGAGGGCTTTGAATAGGGATGCGTCGCGATCCAGTGCCGCGCGATATCGATACGCTTGGCCACCCAGACCTTGTCGTGGGCGGTCACGTGCTGAAGGAAGCGGCGCAGGGCCATGATCCGGGCCGGCTTGCCGACGATGCGGCAGTGCAGGCCGATGCTCATCATCTTCGGCGCCGTCACGCCTTCCAGATACAGGGCGTCGAAGGCGTCGCGCAGATAGGTGAAGAACTGGTCGCCGCTGTTGAAGCCCTGGGGCGCGGAAAAGCGCATGTCGTTGGTGTCGAGCGTATAGGGCACGATCAGCTGGGCCCGGCCGTGCTGATCGTCCCAGTAGGGCAGGTCGTCGCTGTAGCTGTCGGCGTCGTAGACGAAGCCGCCTTCCTGGGCGACGAGGCGCGCGGTGTTAGGGCTGGTGCGGCCCTGGTACCAGCCGAGCGGGCGCTCGCCGGTCAGCCGCTTGTGCACCTCGATGGCCTTCTCGATGTGCTCGCGTTCCAGGTCTTCGGGGAAGTGCTGGTAGTCGATCCAGCGATAGCCGTGGCTGGCGATCTCCCAGCCGGACGTCATCATCGCCTCGACGACGTCGGGCGCCCGCTCCATGGCCTGGGCGACGCCGTAGACGGTCAGCGGCAGGCCGAACTCCTCGAACAGCCGCCGGATCCGCCAGAAGCCGGCGCGCGAGCCGTATTCGTAGAGGCTCTCCATCGACATGTGGCGCATGCCCTCGATGGGCTGGGCGCCGACCATCTCCGACAGGAAGTATTCGCTGACGGGGTCGCCATGCAGGACCGAGCGCTCGGCGCCTTCCTCGTAGTTCAGCACGAACTGCACGGCCACGCGGGCGTCGTTCGGCCATCGGGCGTGCGGCGGGTGTTCGCCATAGCCGACGATATCGCGGGGATAGGTCATGCAGAAACCCTCCCCCTGAAGGGGGAGGTGGCCGCGAAGCGGTCGGAGGGGGAAGTGAAACCCCACGCCGGCCGGACTTCCCCCTCCGTCGCCTTCGGCGACACCTCCCCCTTCAGGGGGAGGGTCTTGAGCGTCGGCCTCATCCGAACACCCCCAGCGCCGCATCCACGCCAGCCCCGGCCGGGGCGTCAAAGCCCTCCCACCTCAGCACCGCTTCCAGCGCCGCGAGCGTCTGCAGCACCGCGTGCTTGCGGGCGTTCACGCCCATCGTTCCGATCCGCCAGATCTTGCCGGCCAGCGGCCCGAAGGCCGCGCCGATCTCGATCTCGAACTCGGTGCGCATGCGAGCCTTCACCCGGTCGTAGTCGACGCCGGGAGGCGCGATCACGCCGGTGACGTTGGTCATCTTGTGGGTCTGGTCGCCGTAGACGCTCAGGCCCATCGCCTCGATCCCGGCGGTCATCGCCGCGCCGGCCCGGGCATGGCGGGCGAAGCGGGTCTCGAGCCCTTCCTCCAGCACGATCCGGGCGCATTCGCGGGCGGCGAACAGCATGCTGGCCGCCTCGGTGTGGTGGTTCAGCCGCTTGTCCGACCAGTAGTCCATGATCATGGCCAGGTCGAAATAGTTGGAGGCGATGCGGCGGCCGTTCCCCGTCATGCCCGCGGTCGCCAGGCCCTTCTCCACATGGCGGCGGGAGAAGATGTGGTCGGCGGCCTTGTCGCTGATGGTGATCGGGGCCGAGCCCGACGGGCCGCCCATGCACTTCTGCAGGCCGGCGGTGACGATGTCGGCCTTCCAGGCGTCGACCGGCACGCTCATGCCGCCGAGCGTGGCGGTGGCGTCGACATAGAGCAGGGCGCCGAGGCGCTGGCAGATCTCGCCGATCGCCTCGATCGGCTGGGCGATGGTGGTGGAGGTGTCGCCGTGCACGCAGGCCACCAGGCGCGGCTTCACGCGGGCCACCGCATCCTCCACCGCCTGCGGATCGACGACCTTGCCCCAGTCGCCCTCGACGAAGGTGACGCGCGCGTCGCAGCGCTCGGCGATCTCGGCCAGAAGCAGGCCAAAGCGCCCGGCGTTGACCACCACCACGTCGTCGCCTGGCTGCAGGGTCGAGACCAGCGCCGCCTCGATGCCGGCGCGCGAGGTGCCGTCGACCACGAAGGTCCATTGGTTCGCGGTCTGGAAGACGCCGCGGTACAGCGCCATGACCTCGTTCATGTAGCCGGTGAACTCGGGATCGAACTGGCCGAGCAACTGCACCGACATGGCCCGTAGCACGCGCGGATGCACGTTGATGGGCCCAGGACCCATCAGCAGGCGGGCGGGGTGGTCGAGTTCGCGGAAGGTATCCATACGCCTATCCATCAAGCCGTCATCCCGGACGCCCCGCAGGGGCGATCCGGGACCCAGGGGCGGTGCGCACGGCCCCTGGGTCCCGGCTCTCCGCGCTTGCGCGCTCCGGCCGGGATGACGATGAAAATTCAGAGGAAAGCCGCTCGACGAAGCCGACCATGGCGCGCGCCGCCAGGGCGCAGTCGGCGTCGGTGACGGCTTCGGCGGGGTTGTGGCTGACCCCGCCCTCGCAGCGGATGAACAGCATGGCGGTGGGGCAGAGGTCGGCGATGACCATGGCGTCGTGGCCCGCGCCGCTGGGCAGGCGGCGGTCGGGCTGGCCCAGATCGCCGACGGCGGCCGCCAGCAGGTCGGCCAGGCCCGCATCGCAAGGGCTTTCCGCCAATTCCTGCATCAGGGTGACCGTGACGGCCAGGCCGCGGCGGGCGGCGATGGCTTGGATCTGCGCCGTGATCGCCGCGGCGGCGGCGTCGCGGGTGGCCGAGGTCTCGGCGCGGATGTCCATCGAGAACTCGACAGCGCCGGGAATGACGTTGAAGGCGCCGGGCAGGGCGGTGATGCGGCCGACCGTGCCGACCAGGCCGTCGGTCCCGCCCAGCGGCCCTTCGCGGCAGATATGCTCCAGCGCCAGCACCGCCTCGGCGGCGGCGGGGCCGGGATCCTTGCGCAGGCCCATGGGCGTGGTGCCGGCGTGCCCGGCCTGGCCCTTGAAGCGGACGAGGATCCGCTTCTGGGCGGCGATCGCGGTGACGACGCCCAGGGCCAGCCCCTCGGCCTCCAGCACCGGGCCCTGTTCGATATGCGCCTCGAGGAAGGCGAAGACCTCGTCGGGCCGGCGAGCGGCCTCGACGAGGCGGGTGGGATCCAGGCCGAAGCCGGCATAGGCCTCGGCCAGGCTCACGCCGTCCGCGTCGGTCATCTCGACCACATAGGGGTCGACCGTGCCGGCCACAGCGCGGCTGCAGGCCATGGAGGCGGGAAAGCGCGAGCCCTCCTCGTCGCCGAAGGCGATGGCTTCCAGTGCGAAAGGAAGGCGGCGGCCCTGGCGGTGGAAGGCGTCGATCACGTCGACCGCCAGCATCACGCCCAGCGCGCCGTCATAGCGCCCGCCGTTGCGCACGCTGTCGATATGCGAGCCGATCAGCAGGGCGGGGGCGCCCGGCGCCTCGCCTTCATAGCGACCGACCAGATTGCCGGCCGGATCGAGGCGGACGGCCATGCCGGCTTCCTCCATCCAGAACTTCAGGGTGTCGAGGGCGGCCTTGTGGGCGGGGGTCAGGAACCGCCGCACCAGCATGTCGTCGGCCTCGCTGAACGGCGCCGCGCCCATCAGGTCGCAGCGGGCCTTGGCCCTGACGCCGATCTCGAACGCTTGAGTCACTCCGCTCCCCGCCGTTTCGTCGCCCCACCCGATAGCAGGCTGCGCCCGCCGGTCTCCCCCGGCAAGCGCCTCGACGGCGAAGTCTCCGCCGATTGCCCGCGCAAGCGCCAGCCGCACGCGCGGGCGCCTGCTTGTAAGTCATAAATCACTTACTTGGTGTCTGTCCCCCCCTTCCCCTTTGATGGGGGAAGCGCGGGGATGGGGTGACAGCGTTTCAGGATGCGGCGCGGACCGAACCGCCGCAACCACCCCGACCCCAGCCCTCCCCCATCAAGGGGGAGGGCGCTTTCAAACCTCCGCCGCCAGCGCCAGCCGCTTCCTCGGGAAGGCGTCGGGCAGTTCCTCGCGCAGGAAGGCCATCATCTTTTCGCGCACCTCGCAGCGCAGGTCGAAGGTGGTGGGGGCGTTGCGGGCGCTGACCAGGCAACGCACTTCCATGACCTCGGGCGTGATGTCGGTGACGGCGAGGTTGACCACCTTGCCGTCCCAGCGCGGCGAGGCCTTGGCGATCTCTTCCAGTTTCTCGCGCAGGCGGTCGACCGGGGCGGAAGGGTCGACATAGAGCATGGCCGTGCCGATCAGGGCCGCGCTCTCGCGGGTCCAGTTCTGGAACGGGGTCTGGATGAAGTAGCTGAGCGGCAGCACCATCCGCCGCCAGTCCCACAGGCGCACCACCACGTAGGTGGCGTTGATCTCCTCGATGTTCCCCCACTCCTTCTCGACGATCACAGCGTCGTCGATGCGGATCGGCTGGGTTACGGCGATCTGGATGCCCGCGATCAGGTTGGTCAGCAGCGGCTGCAGCGCCAGGCCGACGATCAGCGAGGCCGCGCCGCCGGCGGCCAGCAGGCTGACGCCCCACTGGCGCACGCCCGGGATCGTCATCAGCGCCAGGGCCAGGGTGAAGATGCCGATCAGTATGGCCAGCGCCCGCCGCAGGATGCGGATCTGGGTGACGTGCTTGCGGGCCAGGAGGTTGTCTTCGACGTCGACCTTGAAGCCGCGCATGTAGAGCGCCGCCCCGATGTCGAGGGCGGTCATGGACATCCAGCCCAGCAGCAGGATGAACATCACCAGCAGCAGATGCTTGGCCGCCTGCGCCTGGGCCGCGTCGAGCGGCGCGATCGAAACCGCGGCCCCCAGGGCCGCGACCACGAAGGCCATGCGCGTGGGCCTTCGCGTGCGGGCGATCAGGGTCTGCCAGAAGGCGTCGCGCTTGGACAGGGTGTGGCGCACCGCCCGCACGACCACGGCGTGGATTGTCCAGGCCAGCACCACGGCCAGCGCGATCAGCACCAGGCTGACGATCCAGGGCGGCGCCCAGGCGATCAGCCAGACGGAGTCGTTGAGCCAGTCCGGCAGCCAGTCGGGAAGGTCGGTCATGACCGGGGCGAACGCGCCGGAACGCTTATGGCTCCCCGAAAAACGGGGTTCAGGCCTTGGCGAACTTGCCGGACGCGCGCACCGAGCCGGTGGCCACGCCGGTGGGCGAGCCGCCGATCGGCTCGTCGGTGACGGCCAGCAGCGCTGTGTAGGTTCCCTCGCCGCGCAAGTCCTTGGGCATCGGGATGCGCATCGGCTTGTCCATCGGGATCACGCCCAGCGAGACGGCTTTCTGGCCCTCGGGGATGATCCACAGCTCGGCGTCGCGACCCTCCGGCATCTTCATGCCCATGGGCGTCAGCATCACCTGGTCCATGCCGTGGTCGAGAGTGGCGACGATCATCGGCTTGTTGGTGGCAGGATCCGCGATCAGCGCCACCTCGGCCGCCTGCGGCCTGGCTGGCGCGGGCGTGGCGGCCGGCGGCAAGGCCGGGCGCGGCAGGATGGCGATGACCGCGCAGGCCGCCGCCAGGGCCATGGCCCCTGCGGTGAGGCCGCGCCACAGGGCGACGTTGCTCCAGGCCGAAGGTTTCAGGGGCTCGGCGACCAGGGCCTGGATGCGCGGCCAAAGGCCTTCGGACGGTTGCGCAGCGGCGATGTCGGCGGCCAGGGGCGTCAGGCGCTCCTCCCACCAGGCCACGGCGCGGGCGAAGGCCGGGTCGGCGGAGAGGCGTGCTTCGGCCTCGACGCGTTCGGCGCCGTCCAGAACGCCCAGCACGTACTCGCCGGCCAGGGGGCGCTCTTCGCCCTCGGGCGGATTGGGGGGAGTATGTGTCGCGTCGGTCATGTTTCGAGACAGGCCCGCAGGCTGATCAGGCTGCGCCGGATCCAGCTTTTCATGGTGCCCAGCGGCACGCCGACCGCCTGGGCCAGGGCGTCGTAGGTCAGGCCCTCGAAGAAGGCCTTGCGCACCGCTCCGGAATGCTTGGGATCGAGCTGGTCCAGGCAGCCGTCGAGCCGCTGGCGGTCCTCGTCGGCCTCGATCCTCGCCGGGGCCAGGGGCGCGGCGTCAGGCAGGGCCTCGGCCTCCTCGACGCCGGCCATGACGCGGGTCCCGCGCGAGCGCAGCCGGTCGATGGCGCGGTTGCGGGCCAGACTGACCAGCCAGGTGATCGGGCTGGCCTTCTCCGGGTCGAACCGGTCGGCCTTGTTCCACACCGTCAGATAGACGTCCTGCAACACGTCCTCGGCCTCCTCGCGATCGTTCAAGATACGCAAGACGACGCCCAATAGCTTCGCGGAGGTGTGTCGATAGACGTATTTGAGGGCGTCCTGGTCGCGATTGGCGACGCGAGCGATCGCTCGCGAAAGCAAGGCGCGGCTGCTGTCAGCGTCCAAGCGACGTCCCCCAGGGCATCAAGCCCGGCGCGGACGCTCGCACGCTGTTCCAAGGCTGGCAACGGCTTACCGCGCGCCGAACCGACTGGCGACGAAATAGCCGGCGCTGGCCGCGGCGGTGGTGACGAAGGCGCCCCAGGCCATGTCGGCCAGGGTGACGACGGTCGACCAGGTCTTCAGCGTCGCCTGGTTGGTCAGGTCGTAGGTGGCGTAGGCCGCCAGGCCGAACAGGGCGGCGTTGGCCAGAAGGCGCGTCCAGCCGCCGTCGGGACGCAGGGCCGGCGCGAGAGCGAACCAGGTCACCGCGCCGATATAGAGCAGGTAGAAGGCCACCGCCGGCGGCAGGCTGGGCGTGTCGGCCATCAGGGCGCCGATGCGCGGACGATAGAGGCGGTCGGCCATTTGGGTCAGCCAGACAGCGTCCAGCGCCAGGAACACGACGGCGGTCGCCAGGTAGCCGAAGACGTAGCGAAGCATATCGGGGATCTCCTTCAGGCCACGGGCCGCAGGCGGTAGTGGCTGACGCCCCACTCGGCGCCGCCGCGATGGCCGAAGAGGCCGGCCGTGGCCAGGAAGAACAGCCGCCAGCGCCGCCGCCAGACCCTGGCCTGGTCGCCATAGACCTCGACCAGCAACGGATCGATCACGGCCCTGGCGGCGTCGAAGCGTTGCAGCCAGTGCTCGGCGGTGCGGGCGTAGTGGGCGCCGCTCCAGCGCCAGTCCATGGCCACCTCGAACAGTTCCGGGAACTGCCAGGCCAGGTCGTGGCTGGGCATGATGCCGCCGCTGAAGAAGTGGCGAGCGATCCAGTCGTCCGGGTCGTCGACCTCGAAGCGGTAGGGCGTGGTAGCGTGGGTGAAGACGTGCAGGAACAGCAGGCCGTCGGGCTTCAGCCACATGCGCGCCTTGGCCAGCAGGGCGCGCCAGTTGCTCATGTGCTCGAACATCTCGACCGAGACCACGCGATCGAAGCGGCGGGCGGTGTCGAAGACGTTCATGTCTGCGGTGACGACGGTGAGGTTGGAAAGGCCGCGCTCGGCGGCCCGGGCCTGGATGAAGGCCCGTTGCGAGGTCGAGTTCGAAACCGCCGTGATCGTCGAGGCGGGAAAGCGTTCGGCCATCCAAAGCGACAGCGAGCCCCAGCCGCAGCCCAGCTCGAGCACGGCCTGCCCGTCGCGCAGGTCGGCGTGGCTTTCTGTCTCGCGCAGGGCCGCGGCCTCGGCCCCCGCCAGGGTGTCGACGCCAGGCGGATAGAGGCCGCTGGAATATTTCAGGTGCGGACCCAGCACGGCTTCGAAGAAGGCGGCCGGCAGCTCGTAGTGCTGGGTGTTGGCGTCGGCCGTGTGGGTGGCGATCGCGCGTCCGGCCATGGCTTCGGCGAACAGGCGGGCGGCGTCCGGCGGGGCCTGCTCCAGCGAGCGCCGGGCGCCGGTCACCAACTGGTGGATGGCCAGGCGGGACACGAAGTCGGGCACGGGGGCGTCCTGGGCGAGCCGGACCAGCGTCGCGACCGGTCCGCCGCCGCGGCCATGGCCGCTGTCGGGATCGGCGCCGTCCTGGTCGCGCTCGCGCATCGTGTCCGTCATCGTGCCTCCGTCCATGGCGGCCGCTCCCGTCGGTCGGGTCGGCGACCTTGCGGTGGAGGTACGCACGGGGTCGTCTTTCGGATGCACGCGTCCAAACACGGCGCCGCTCCGTAGCTGCTGGCGAAGCCTCGCCGACAGGAGCCAAGCCTTGCCGTCCCATGCCTCGTTTACCCGACAGCGCATCGCCGTGGTCGGCTCCGGGATTTCCGGCCTCTCGGCCGCCTGGCTGCTGTCCAAGCGCCACGAGGTGGTGCTGTACGAGGCCGATAACCGCCTCGGCGGCCACGCCCACACGGTGCAGGCGGACGGAACGGCGGTGGACACCGGCTTCATCGTCTACAACGAGCCGAACTATCCCAACCTGACGGCGCTGTTCGCGCATCTGGGCGTCGAGACGGCGGCCAGCGACATGTCGTTCGGGGTGTCGCTCGACGACGGGGCGCTGGAATATTCGTCCAGCAACCTGCTGGCCCAGAAGCGCAACCTGGTGAACCCGCGGTTCCTGGGCATGCTGCTCGACGTCATGCGCTTCTACCGGTCCGGGACGCGCGACGCCAGGGCGCTGGAGGCTGATGGCGGCTTCTGCCGGTTGGCGGACTATCTCGACGCGCAAGGCTTCGGGCGGGCCTTCCAGGAGGACCACCTGCTGCCGCAGGCGGCGGCGATCTGGTCGGCCTCGCTGCGCGACATCCGCGAGTTTCCGGCCGGCACCTTCCTGCGGTTCTTCGACAATCACGGGCTGATGCTGCCGATCGACAAGCGGCCGATCTGGCGCACCGTGGCCGGCGGCAGCGCCCGCTACGTCGCGGCCCTGGCGGCCGACATGGACGGAGAGATTCTGCTGTCGCGACCGGTGCGATGGATCGCGCGTCATGCCGACCATGTGGTGGTCGAGGACGGGGCAGGGCAGGCGCGTTCGTTCGACCAGGTGGTGGTCGCCGCCCACGCCGACCAGGCGTTAGCCATGCTGGCGCGCCCCTCGGCGGAGGAGACGGCCCTGTTGGGGGCCTTCCGCTACAGCCGCAACCGCGCCGTGCTGCACCGGGATCGGTCGCTGATGCCGCGCCGCGCCGCCGCCTGGGCCAGCTGGAACCATGTGGGCCGCCGGGGCGTGCAGGGCGAGGGCGGGGTGACCTACTGGATGAACCGACTGCAGCCGATGGAGGGCGCCGAGCCCTGCTTCCTGTCGCTCAATCCCGACCGCGCGCCCGGAGAAGTGCTGCACGATCAGGTCTACGAGCACCCCTTGTTCGACGGACCGGCCATGGCCGCGCAGGCGCGGCTGTGGTCGCTGCAGGGCGTGCGTCGCACCTGGTTCGCCGGGGCCTATTTCGGCTCGGGCTTCCACGAGGACGGCCTGCAGGCGGGCCTGGCCGTGGCGGAGCAACTGGGCGGCGTCCGCCGGCCCTGGCTGACCCCCAAGCCGTCAGGGCGGATCTTCCTCGACGCACCGGCGGCGGCGCGGGAGGCGGAGCTGGTGGCATGAGCCTGCGCTCGTCGCTCTATTCCGGTCTCGTGGTTCACGCGCGCGAACGGCCGCGCGGGCATCGCCTACGCTATCGGGTGTTCATGCTGCTGCTGGATCTCGACGAACTGGACGCGGCGGACCGGCGGCTGCGGCTGTTTTCGCACAATGGCCTGAACCTGCTGAGCTGGCACGATCGCGACCATGCCGAGCGGCGGCGCGCGCCGGTCAAGCCGCAGGTCGAGGCGTTGCTGGCGGCGCGCGGACTGGCGGCCCCTGGCGGTCCGATCCTGGCCCTGTGCATGCCGCGCGTGCTGGGCCACGGCTTCAATCCGCTGACGGTCTACTTCTGCCACGACCATGAGGAGCGCCTGGCTGCGGTGGTCTATGCGGTCAGCAACACCTTCGGCGAGCGCTGCGACTACGTGCTGCCCGCAGCCGCGCGCGACGACGGGCTGGTGGTCCAGGGCTGCGACAAGAGCTTCTACGTCTCGCCGTTCCTGCCGATGGACCTGCGCTACGCCTTCACGATCGCGCCGCCCGGCGAAGGCGTTCGCGTGGGCGTCGATGTCCATGACGACGAGGGGCGGGTGCTTTCGGCCAGTTTCGTAGGACGGCGCGAGCCCTTGAGCGACGGCGTCCTGCTGCGCGCTGTTCTGGGCCATCCCTGGCAGGTGGCCGGCGTGCTGGCGGCGATCCATTGGGAGGCGGTGAAGATCGTGCTGAAGGGCTTTCGCTTTTTCGCCAATCCGCGCCTCGCCAAGGAAAAAGCGGCGCGGACTTAGTCCGCCCCCTCTTTGCTGAACAAAGAAAAAAGCGGCGCGGACCTAGTCCGCGCCGCCAGTCATTCTGGAGAGAAAGACGCAATCGGCGTCAGTAGACGAAGCGCGCGCCCATGAAGACCGAGCGGCCGGTGGCGGCGTAGCGCGACACGACCGGATCGTCCTGGTAGGCCCAGCGCTCTTCCTTCTGGTCGGTCAGGTTCAGGGCTTCGAGCGACAGGGTGATGTTCTTGGTCAGCTTGTAGGTGGCCGAACCGTCGAGGTTGAAGGTCTTCTTGCTGCCCGCGAAATCGTTGACCAGGGGGCTGTCGCAATAGCCCGGGTCGCAGGTGCCTGCGGCGACCGGATAGGTCTGGCTGTAGCCCTTGCGGTAGGACGAAGACAGGCGGGCTGAGAACTTCTCGACTTCATAGAAGACCGTGAAGTTGAAGGCGTCCGGCGAAGCGCCCGTGAACGGGGCCTTGGCGGTGATCGGGGCCGCGCCCGTGCGGGCGTTGGCCGGGGTGACGATGTACTCCAGTTCCGACTCCAGGTGAGTGGCGTTGAACTGGACGCCCAGGTTCTTGAAGTACCAGGGCAGGAAGGTCAGGTTCTGCTGGTAGTTGACCTCGATGCCGCGGATGTAGCCGCCCGGCGCATTGTCGAACTGGCGGATGTCGAAGGTGTTGTCGGCGTCGATATAGGCCAGGGCGTTGACGTTGGTCTGGGCGGCCCGCAGGGCGGCGATGCCAGCGGCGTCGAGGATCTGGCTCAGCGGGGCGTTGTTGATCAGGGTCTGCGGGAAGTTGTTGATCTGCTTGTCGAAGACCGCGACCGAGACCAGGGCGCCCGAGGTGAAGTACCACTCGAAGCTCAGGTCGTAGTTGACCGCGCGGAACGGGTCGAGCTTCGGGTTGCCGACGGTCATCGTGCCGCCGACCACGGCGCCGGCGCCGGTGGGCACGCTGATCGCCGTGACCGACGGCGACAGGTTGCCCAGCATCGGACGGGCCATGACCTTGGCCGCGCCGAAGCGGATGTACATGTTGTCGGCCACCTCGTAGGCGGCGTTCAGCGACGGCAGGACGTCGGTGTACTTGTTCTCGCCCGAGATCGGACGCGAGCCGTTGGTCAGGCCCGAGGAGTCCAGTTCGGTGATGGCGTAGCGGGTGCCGATGTTGCCGCGCAGTTCGCGGCCGAACAGTTCGGTGTTGTAGTCGAACTGGACGAAGGCGCCGGTGTCCTTCTCCTCGACCGAGTAGCGGTTGGCCGCGCTGCTCAGGTACGACAGGCGCCAGTCGCCCCACTTGTTGACGCAGTTGCAGTCGAAGTCGAACAGGCTGACCATCTTCTGCAGGTCGGGCGCCAGGAAGGCGGTGGTGCCGCCGGACGGGACGTCCAGGCCGGTGCCCCAGTTGATGACCTTGCTGACCGAAGCGATGTTGGAGCCGGCTTCCTTGAGGCTGGGGTTCAGGGTCTCGCCGCTCAGGCGGCGATATTCGGCGGTGTCGAAGCCGTACTTGCGCTGGCTGACGCCGAACCGGATCGCGTAGTTGTCGTCCAGGTCGTATTTGAAGTCGAAGCGCAGGGTCTCGTAGTCGTTGTTGGTGAAGCGCTGGAAGTGGCGCAGGGCCGAATAGCCCTTCACGAAGTCCCAGGCCGAGGCCTGGGTGGCGTCGAAGCCCAGGTTCAGCAGCGGCATGTCGCCGCCGCCGCGCGCGTCGTAGACGAGGTAGTCGTCACCGGTCACGCCCTGGCCGGAGTCCAGGCGGATGAAGTCGGCCAGCAGGCCTTGCGTCTTGTTCTTCGACGACGACTTGCCCCAGACGGCGCTCATCGTGAAGTTGTCGCTGAACTCATGGTCCAGCTTCAGCGACGACTGGCGGAAGTAGGTGGTAAAGAACGCCGCGTCGGCCGCCGAACGCAGGTCGACATTGCCGAGCTTCAGATAGTCGGCGTTGGCCCCGGTCGGCGACAGCGCCGCATCGATAAGGCGCACGCTGGGACGGCCGATGAACTTGTCGACCATCGCAGTGCCGTTCGCGCTCGGCACGTAACCGACCGACGAGAGGGCGTTGTAGTAGTCGTACGGGTCGAGGTTGAACGGGTTGTAGCTGTTGGTCGTGCCGGCGACCAGGCCGCCGCCGTTCAATTGCTGACCGCAGTCGATGGCGTCGCGGACCTCGTTGGCGGCCTGCGCGGTGCACGACGCGTAGAAGGCCCGCTTCTGGGCGGCCGTGGTGGTCGGGCTCACCGTGTAGAACGGGTTGCCGGTGCTGTTGTTGGTGTTGTTGCGGTTCAGGCCGACGGTCTGGACCTGGTAGTTGATCGACGACTGCTGCAGCTCCGAATAGACCCAGTCATACGAGATCGTCGTGCGGCTGGTCGGGCGCCATTGCAGGGCGCCGGTCAGGCCCAGCCGTTCCTGCTCGAGGTCCTGCTGGTTCAGCGTGGCCAGGGCGGGAATGCGGGTCAGCGGACCGGGGGCGGTGATCGTGCCGGTGCCGGTCAGGCTGGTGGCGTTGGTCGTCGCGCTCGAGGGATTGTTGATCAGGTTGTAGGCGGCCGCGTTCGAGCCGACCAGCATCGAACAGATCGCCGTGTTGGTGATGTTGATGCCGGGGATCACACCGCCGTTGCACGAAGTGCCGATCGGGGTCGCGAAGCCCTGCCGGCGCGGCGAGGCGGCGGTCGAGTTGGTCGCCAGGAAGGTCGACTGGCGATAGGTGTAGTCCGACTGGCCGGCCTGGCGCTGGTAGCTGTCGATGATCTGGTTGCGCTTGTTGTAGGCGACCGAGAACAGCGCGCCGAAGTCGCCCCAGTTGGTTTCCCAGCGATCGGAGACGAGGCCGGCGAAGCGCGGCGAGTGGGTGCCGCCGTTCTTGTAGTAGGCGTCCTGAACCGACAGGGCCAGGCGACGGTCCTTGAAGTTCAGCGGCTTGCCGGTCTCCAGGTCGACCGTGGCGCCCAGCGAGCCTTCGTCGGTCTCGGCCGAGGCGGTCTTCTGGACCTTCAGGGCGCTGAAGAGTTCCGAGGCGAAGGTGTTGAAGTCGAAACCGCGCGAGCGGTTGGCCGCGTCGCCGGCGATCGACGGACCGGCCGTCGACAGGGCTTCCAGGCCGTTCAGGCGCACGCGGGTGAAGTCGCTGCCCAGGCCCCGGACGGTGATGGTGCGGCCTTCGCCGTTTTCACGGTCGACCGACACGCCCGGCAGGCGCTGCAGGGATTCGGCGAGGTTGGCGTCGGGGAAGTCGGCGATGTCCTCGGCGTTGATGGCGTCGACCATCACGTTCGAGCTGCGCTTGAGGCTGAGGGCGCTCTGCAGGGCGGCGCGGTAGCCGGTGACGACCACTTCCTCGACCGCGGTCTCCTCGGTCTGGCCCGAGGCCTGGGCGGCGGGGGCGGCGTCTTGAGCGAAGGCGGTTCCGGCCAGCAGCAGGCTGCCGGCGACGGTCAGCGCGCCCAGCGACGCACGATCGCACAGGACGCGGGCGCGGCTCCGCCGCGAGATGACTTGCAACATATTCCCTCCCAGTTTCTTCCCGACGGGCTGGCTCTTAAGCGGCCGACCCGTGATCTCTGTTCTTATTGGTAGCGTTATCCGCCACCGGTGTCATTAAAATAGCTACCGGTGTCATTAAGCCGAAATGGCCGGTCGGGATCAAACCGAAAAATGGCCGCTCGGGGGCGTTCAAGGCAAATATGCGGCCGGGCGTAGCGGCGAGGCAACAGAACGGCGATCTGCGAACGCCAGGAGCGAGCGCCGCAAGCGGGGCATTGCTCGACACCGTGGGCGTCGCGGCGTAACGAGGTTCCGCCAATGATGGGGCGAACCGCGCCACGATATTCCTTGGATCTGGTGATGAGGGTTTTGTCTCCGCCTGCGTGTTCAGACGTGACGACCGCCCGTGGATCCCCGCGGCGTGAGTGGAGCGTTCAGTGGCGGTGACCCATCCGCAGTCGACGGACGGTTCGAGCGCGGCCCCCGCCGATCCGGCGCGGGCGCTCGCGCTGCACGCCGCCGTGTCGGCCTTCTTCCGTCGCCGCCTGGGCGCCGACGCCGAGGTCGAGGACCTTGTGCAGGAGGTTTTCGTGCGCGCCGCCGATCAGGTGGGGCTCGACGACGAGGCGTACGCCCGGGCCTACGTCTTCCGCACCGCCGCCAGCGTCTGGGCCGACCGGCACCGGCGGCGGCTGGCGCGGCGGGCCGACCAGCACGTGCCGTTTGATCCCGAGCGCCACGGCGAGACCGACGACGATCCGGCCGGGCGCCTGGACGCTCGCGAGACCCTGCGCGCGGCGACGGCGGTGCTGCTGACCCTGCCCGAGCGCACGCGGACCATCTTCGTGCTGCGGCGGATCGAAGGCATGACGGTGCGCGAGATCGCCGGACGCCTGGGCATATCCGGCAGCGCCGTAGAAAAGCACATGGCCAAGGCGCTGGAACGCCTTCTGGCCCGGACGGGGGACCTGCGATGAGCGCCTATTCCCTCGATGCGGCCGAGATGGCCCGCCTGCCGCGCGACGAGGCCGCCGCGCTGCTGTGGCTGAACGTCGACGAAAGCGATCCGGCCCAGGCCGCCGTGCTGGACGCGTGGCTGGAACTGTCGCCGGAAAACCGCGCGGCCTGGCTGCGGGCCCAGGCGATCTGGAGCGGCTTCGACGAAGCCGACGACGATGCGACGGTGCGGGTGCTGCGACGCCGAGCCAGGAAGGCCGCGAGGCCTCTGTCGTCGCGCTGGATGGCGGCGGCGGCCGTGTTCGTGGTCGCCATCGGGCTTGGCCTGTGGCTGGCTGAACGTCCGGTCCCGCCCCCGCCGCCGCCGGTTCCCCAGGCCTCGGCCATGTTCGGCGAGCCCGACCTCGTCGCCGATGGACAGTTGCTGACCTTCGACCTGCCGGACGGCAGCAAAGCGAGCCTGGCGCCCGGCAGCGCCCTGGACCTGGCCTATGGTCATGACGGCCGGGCGATGCGGCTGGTGCGGGGCCGGGCGTTCTTCGACGTCGTTCCCGACCGGGCGCGGCCGTTCACGGTCGAGGCCGGGGGGCGGCGGATCACGGCGCTGGGCACGAGCTTCGACGTCCGGCTCGACCAGGGGCCGCTGCGGGTGACGCTGGTCGAAGGTCATGTGTCGGTGGCGCGGACGATCGAGGCCACGGACGGCCCGGGACGGCCGGTGCTGCTGGCGGCCGGCCAGCAGCTGACCGCCGCCCAGGGGCGCGATGTAGTAGCCCCGGCGAACGGCGGCGAGGCCACGGAATGGCGCGAGACCTCGATCACCTTCGAGGACCGGCCGCTGTCGGAGGTGGTGGCCGAACTGAACCGTCACAGCGCCGCCAAGCTGGTGATCGACGATCCGAAGGTGGCGGGGCTGCGGGTGACGGGCCGTTTTCGCACAGGCGATCCGCGGCGCTTCCTGCGCACCCTGGCGCAGGTGCTGCCGGTACGCGGCGAGGCAGCGGGGCCGGGCCGCTACCGGATCGTGCGCGCAGACTGACCTAATTTGAGCGAACGTCGGTGTGGGTTTCGTCGGCGACTGCGTGTTCTCTGCCGGGAGCCGGTCGCGCTCCCGTCCAGGGGACGAGGCGATGGAACAGCAGATCGGCGGCGAGCGAGCATCGGCCAGGGTCGGCGCGCTGCTTGAGGAGATCCAGCAGCGGCTGTTCGACGATATCGAGGGCGCGCGGCGGCTGATCGATCAGGCGCTGCTGGTGCTGCAGGCGCCGTCCGAGCCCGGAACGACGCGGACCGGCGGTCTGGCGCCGTGGCAGGCGCGCCGGGTCGCACGCTATATCGACGAGAACCTGGAGGGGGCCCTGACCGTGGCCGAGCTGGCGGCGGTCGGCGGCGTGCGGCCGGGCTATTTCGGCAAGGCCTTCAAGAGCAGCTTCGGCGTCAGTCCCCACGCCATGGTGCTGCAGCGGCGGGTGGCGCGGGCCAAGATCCTGATCGCCCTGGGCGAGGATCCGCTGAAGGACATAGCCCTGGCCTGCGGCTTTTCCGACCAGTCTCACCTGACCAACCGCTTTCATCGCCTGGCCGGCATGACGCCGGCGGCCTGGCGGCGCCTGCACGCCGCCGCGCCCGCGTTTGAACGTCACGACGGCGATCACGGCGGCTGCGTCCAACTCGACCGGCGCGTCCAGGCCTAGGCTTTGCGGGCATCCGATCCCATCCCCGAGGTTTCCCATGAACGCCGTCGCTTCCGTCCATCGCGCCGTCACCGCGCCCAACCAGTTCGTCGAGGTTGGCGGACGCACCCTGGCCTTTCGTTCGATCGGGGAGGGGCGGCCGCTGCTGCTGTGCACCCGCTTCAGGGGCAACATGGACGTCTGGGACCCGGCCTTCCTCGACGGCCTGGCCGACGAAGGGTTCCGGGTCATCACCTTCGACTATTCGGGCCTTGGCCTGTCGACCGGCGAAGCGACCTACAACCCGGCCGAGATGGTTCGCGACCCGATCGACCTGATGACGGCGCTGGAACTGACCGACGTGGTGCTCGGCGGCTGGTCGCTGGGCGGCCTCGTCGCCCAGGTCGCCCTGGCCGTTGCCGGCGAGCGGATCAGTCACCTGCTGCTGATCGGCACCAATCCGCCGGGCCACTTGGTCAAGCTGGCCGAGCAGCTGTTCTACGACACCGCCGTCATCGAGCACTACGGCCTGAAGGAAGAGGAGATCCTGTTCTTCGAGCCGAAGTCGGAGATCAGCCGCAAGGCCGCCGCCGAGTCGGCCGCCCGCATCGCCGAGCGGACTCAAGGGCGCTCGCCGGCCGTGCCGATCGCCTTCGCCCGCGCCAATATCGGCGACGGACCCAGGAACCCGATCTTTCCGGCCGACGCGGTGCTGGAGGTTCTGAAGACCACGACCACCCCGATCCTGCACCTGGGCGGCGACCACGACATCATCTTTCCGGTCGAGAACTGGTACGCCCTGAACCAGGCGCTGCCGACGTTGCACCTGATCACCTATCCCTCGGCGGGCCATGGGCCGCAGCACCAGTATCCCCGCGCCTCGGCCGAGCACATCGCAAGCTTCATGCGCTCGACCCGCTGAGACGTCAGGAGACGGCCGCCGCCTGGCGCTGCTCGCGGCGCCAGGCGTTAGGCGGCGCGCCCTCGCGCCGCCGGAAGATCCGCGACAGATGCGCCTGGTCGCTGAAGCCGCAGGTGGCGGCGATGCCGCACAGGGGCTCGTCGGTGGTCAGCATAATCCGCTTGGCGCGGGTCAGGCGACGCTCGACCACGTACTTCTGCGGCGACAGGCCGAAGGTCGTCTTGAACGCCCGTGAAAAGTAGGAAGGGTTGAGCCTGGCCGCGCGCGCCAGCTCGACGACGCGGATCGTCCTTTCCAGCTCGCGCTCCACATAGGCCGCCGCGCGGCTGGCCTGCCACGGCGCCAGGCCCGCGGGTCTGGCGACCGGCAAGGCGCCGGGCGGCGCGAGGCCGCCCGGTTCTAGATCGTAGAAGCACATCCCGGGTTCAGCGGGTGATCTTGCCGGGCAGGCTGAGGTCGCCCGAGGCCACGTCGAAGATGTCGGAGATGCACAGCAGCGGCGCGTGCAGGTTGGCGTTGACCTTCAGGGCCGAGGTGACGCCGTCGAACTTGACCCCCTCGACCGCGCCGATGACGCTGGCCGGCACGGTGACCTCGACGGTGTCGCCGCCCAGGGTGGTCGGATAGGTCGGGCTGTCGATCAGCAGCGGCACGCCGGGCCAGGTGGCGGGCACCTTGGGTTTTGTCCCTTCGGGAATGTCGCGAACCTTCAGGGCGCCCTTGCCGCAGGCGTCGTCGGGGACCAGCACCACCCAGTGCGGATGCCAGACGTGGCGGTTGACCCCGCCATAGGCGGCGTCGTCGAAGTCGGGGTGGAAGGTCACCGCCAGGGCCAGTATGCCCTGGTCGCCCTCGAAGCCGACGCTGGAGCTGTTGAGCGAGGTCGGCCACACATAGCTCCACACCGCGCTGCCGGCGAACTGGCCGACGGCCTTGGGCTTCATCTCGCCGGCCTTGCCGCGCACCTGCACGCGGAAGACGACGTCGGGGCCGACGCTTTTGACCTGGGTGCGGACGATGTCGAAGGACGCCATGATCGCGTCCTTGGTCGGTGAGGCCACGTCCTGGGCGAAGGCGGGAGCGGAAAGAAGGGCCGTCGCGGCGACGGCGGCGCTGAATGTGCGGAGCATGGGCGATCTCGCGTGAGACGCCGCGCGAGAAGCGCGCGGCCGGGAACGTCAGGGTTCCACGGCCGCGCTTTTCCGCCTTGGACCGGGCGGAGGCCTATTTCTTCAAATCCGAGGGATCAGTTCGCCAGCCAGGCGTCCAGGTCCTTCAGGGCGCGGATGCTCATCAGCCGCTTCTTGGCGCGGCCGCGCTCCTTCAGCGGGATCTTCTTGCCCTCCTCGTCGACCTTGGGGGCCTCGAGCGGCGGCAGCAGGCCGTAGTTGATGTTCATTGGCTGGAAGCTGCCGCCATCCATGTGCCCGCCGGTGATGTGCTCTACCAGCGCGCCCAGGGCGGTGGTCGGGGGCGGAGCCTCAAGCGAGCCGCCCTTGCGCTCGGCGGCGGCGAAGCGGCCGGCCAGGAGACCGATGGCGGCGCTTTCCACATAGCCCTCGACGCCAGTCACCTGGCCGGCGAAGCGCATGCGCGGCGCGGCCTTCAGGCGCAGGCCCCTGTCCAGCAGCTTGGGCGAGTTGATGAAGGTGTTGCGGTGCAGGCCGCCCAGGCGCGCGAACTGGGCGTTCTCCAGGCCTGGGATCATGCGGAAGGTCTCGGCCTGGACGCCGTGCTTCAGCTTGGTCTGGAAGCCGACCATGTTCCACAGCGTGCCCAGGGCGTTGTCCTGGCGCAGCTGGACGATGGCGTAGGACTTGACGGTCGGGTCGCGCGGATTGGTCAGGCCGACGGGCTTCATGGGCCCATGGCGCAGGGTCTCGCGACCGCGCTCGGCCATCACCTCGATCGGCAGGCAGCCGTCGAAATAGGGAACGTTCTCCCACTCCTTGAACTCGGCCTTGGGGCCTTCGAGCAGGGCGTCGATGAAGGCCTCGTACTGCTCCTTGTTCATGGGACAGTTGATGTAGGCGGCCGCGTCGCCGCCGGGGCCCTCCTTGTCGTAGCGCGACTGGCGCCAGGCCTTGTCCATGTCGATGGATTCAAGGTGGATGATCGGCGCGATGGCGTCGAAGAACGACAGCTGGCCCTCGCCCGACAGGTCGAGCACCGCCTGGGCCAGGGCTGGCGAGGTCAGCGGGCCGGTGGCGACGATGACGTTGTCCCACGCCTCCGGCGGCAGGCCGGCGATCTCCTCGCGGACGATGGTCACCAGCGGGTGGGCTTCCAGGCGGCGGGTGACTTCCTCGGAGAAGCCGTCGCGATCGACCGCCAGGGCGCCGCCGGCCGGCACCTGGTGCTGGTCGGCCGCCGACATGATGATCGAGTCGCAGCGGCGCATCTCGGCGTGCAGCAGACCAACGGCGTTGAACTGCCAGTCGTCCGACCGGAACGAGTTTGAGCACACCATCTCGGCCAGGCCGTCGGTCTGGTGGGCGTCGGTGGTGACTTTGCCGCTGGAGTCGTCCTTGCGCATCTCGTGCAGGATGACGGGAACGCCGGCCTGGGCGATCTGCCAGGCGGCCTCGGAACCGGCGAGGCCGCCGCCGATCACGTGAATGGGGGAGGTGGTCATGCGCCCTCATACCTCCGCCCTCGCCAAGACGGAACCGCCGTGTAAGCTCGTCTTGGGCGAGTATCGTAGTTTGGGGGTATTCAGGGTGGCGAGGAAGTTTTCCGCGGCTTCGGCGGCGGTGTCGGGCTGGGCGCTGGTCGGTCGCCGTCCGCTGGCGGTCGGCGCATGGAGCGCGGTGATCCTGCTGGGCCTGTTCCTGCCCGCGGTGCTGCTGTGCCTGCCGCTCCTCGACCTGTTCGTCGAGATGATCCGGACCATGCCGCAGACCCCCAACCCGCAGGACGAGGAGGTCATGGCGCGCATGATGGCGTTGCAGAGCCACATGAGCCTGGTCAATATCGGCATGATGATCGTCCAGGTGGTCGCGCCGACCATCGTCATGGCCGCGGCCTTCCGCGCCGTGCTGCGTCCGGACGAGGGGCGAGGCTTCTTCCTGCGCGTCGGCGCGGCCGAGGGCTGGATGATGCTGGTGAGCCTGATCCTCAGCTTCGGCGGCAACATCGCCGCCGTCGCGGCCATGCTGCCTGGCGCGCTGCTGGGCCTGATCGGGTTCGTGGTCATGGCGATCGGCGGCGACAAGGACACCGGCGCCGTGGTCGGGCTCGTGGTCGGGGTGCTGGGCGTGATCGTCGGCGAGCTGGCCCTCCTGTGGGCGCTGCTGCGGTTGTCGATGGCCCTGCCGATGACCTTCGCCGAGCGGCGGTTCATGCTGTTCGAATCCTGGGCCCTGACCAAGGGGCAGAGCCTGCGGCTGCTGGGCATGCTGCTGCTGATCGGCCTGACCCTGCTGGTTCTCCAGATCGTCGTCGCGGCTGTCGTGCTCGGCGTGGCGGCGGTGATCGGTCCCGACCTTGCCAGGACTTTGCCGTCGGCGCGCTCGGTGGGCGACGTCCTGCGCCTGACCTGGCCGGTCCTGACGGCTGCCGCGCCCCTGGCGGCGATCGTCCAGACCGTGGTGCTGGTGGTCTGCGTGACGCCGCTGGCCAGCGTCTATCGGGCGCTGACGACCGCGCGGGAGGCCGAGGCGGACGCCTGACGGGGGGCTGACAGCGGCCTTCCCGCCACGGCGCGGCAAAATCCGCGCGAACCGGCTCGCGACTCGTCGTTTGATGACGCTGTGCACGCTAGGATGGCGGCCGGCTGTTCGAGGGACCTGGGACGACATGGGCGAGGCATCGATCGCGATCGGCGCGACGGCGCGGGCCGGGATCGACGGCGTGGGCCGTCTGACCCCGCGCACCTGGGCGGCGCTTGCGGCCGCCTGCCTGATCGGCCTTGCCGGACGCTATCTGGGCGGGGCCTTCGTGCTGCTCTCTGACTTCGTCGCCGCCGCCCTGGCCTATGGCGCGCTCTATCGCGCCGCCTTCGACGGCCCGTCGGGCTTGGTGGGCCTGCGCTGCGGACGCGAAGAGGCGCTGATCGCCGGCGTCCAGCTGCTGCTCGGTCTTGTCTTCCTGGTCGTCATCGTCGTGCTGCTGGTTCTGGTCGGGGGCGTGGCCCTGGGCGTCGCCCGCGCCGCCGCGCCCGGGTTCGACGCGACCTCGGCGCAGGCCTGGAGAGAAGCGCTTTCGGGGCCGCTGGCCGCCTTCGTCACCGCCCTGGCTCCGCTGGCCAGCCTGGCGGTCCTGGCCTGGCTGGCCGCGCGCCTGGCCCTGGCGCCCGCCGCCTCGATCGCCGCCGGCCGCCTGCAGGTGCTCAGCGCCTTCGACCTGACCAGGGGGCGGGCCGGCCTGCTGGTGGTGCTGGGCCTGGTCTTCTATCTGCCCAGCATCCTGATCGCCGCCAGCGGACAGGCCGCCTTTGACGGGGCCGGCGCGTGGCTGGTGCAGGCCGCGGCCCTGGGCCTCTATTATTTCTGTGTCGCTCCCGCCTGGACGGCTGCCTGCGTCCACGTCTACAGACACGCTCCGAGCTTGGCCGTCGCCCAGCCGTCAGAAGCCTGATCATGATCGCCTTGTCGCCCGTCGCCGCCGCCCTCGAAGGGCCGCGCACCATGCGCCGCCACCCCGTCTCCCTGTTGATCTGGGGCGGGCTGTATCTCGGCTCGCTGATCCTGCTGTCGGTGCTGCTGGTGGCCGTTTTCGGCGATGAGGTGCGGCGCGACCTGGCCCAGACCCGGTTCACCGCCGACCCGCGCGAGGTGCTGCAGCTGATCTCGCACCTGGGCGGGGCCATGGCGCTGATCATCCTGCTGGCCGCCGCCATGAGCGCGGTGCTGGCCGGGGCGATCCTGCGCTCGATCATGCATCCCGAGCAGAGCCAGGGCGCCTATCTGCGCCTGGGCGCCGATGAGGTCCGGCTGTTCGTCGTGGCCCTGATCGCCTGGGCCACGGCCCTGTTCGTCACCGCCATCCCCAGCGGCGCCCTGACCCTGCTGACGGCCACCGTGGCCGGCGCCGGCGCGCGCGGCCTGTCGGCCTGGATCGCCTTCCTCGGCGGCCTGGCGGTGATCGGCCTGTCGATGTGGGTGGGCGTGCGCCTGTCGCTGCTGTCGCCCCAGACCTTCGCCGAAGGCCGCATCAACGTCCGTGAATCCTGGGTGCTGACCCACGGCCACTTCTGGGGCCTGCTGGGCATGTTCGTGCTGAACCTGCTGATGGCTCTTGGCGCGACCATGGCCATGTCGCTGGTCGGCGGCATCCTGACCGGCCTGATCGCCCTGATCGGCGGCGGCTCCAAGCTGTTCGTGATCCTGGGCCTGCTGGTCAATCTGCTGATCGCGCCGCTGATCGTCACCGTCCAGACGGTGATCCTGACCGCCGGCCCGGCCCGCGCCTACCGCCAGCTGCATCCCGATATTTGAGCGGCGGGACCTGTCCCTCGTCTTCGAAGCTTGTTACCCCTGAGAGCACTAGGGTTTGCAAGGGGCTAAGATGAAGACCTTCTCGGCGACGGACGCGGCCATTTCCGGCTTCGGTCTCGTGCGCGAGCATCCCAAGGCCGTGGGGGCCTGGGTGCTGATTTCGACCATCGTGTCGGCCGTGGTCGCGGTGCTGACCGTGGGCCTGTTCGGCCCGCAGCTGGAAGCCTTCGCCGATCTCAGCCAGACCAGCAGCCAGCCCGATCCCAGCGAGACGCTGCGGATGATGGGCGGCCTGGTCCCGGCCATGCTGTGCTCGTCGGTCTACAGCATCGTCTTCTATTCGGTGCTGATGGCGGCGATCTATCGCGCCGTCCTGCGCCCCGCCGACAACCGCCAGGCCTATCTGCGCTTCGGCGCGGACGAGCTGCGTCAGGCTGGCGTCTCGATCCTGCTGGTTCTGCTGTTCTTCGCGGCCTATCTGGGCGTCGTGCTGGCCCTGGCCATCGTCGTCGGGATCCTGTCGGCGGTGTCCAAGCCCGTCGGCGGCCTGGCGGCCCTGCTGCTCATCCCGGCGGGCCTGGGCGCGCTGCTCTATTTCGCCGTGCGCCTGTCGCTGGCCAACGTGCTGACCTTCGCCAAGGGCAAGATCGACATCTTCGGCTCGATGGCCCTGACCAAGGGCCGCTTCTGGCCGATGTTCGGCGCCTATGTGGTGGCGACCATCCTGGCCATCGTCGTCTACCTGCTGCTGTTCCTGATCGTGACGATGCTGGGCGGGGCGCTGAGCGGCTTCAACATGGAAAGCCTCGGCAACCTGATGCAGTCGCAGACCACCTCGCTGGAAAGCCTGATGACGCCGACCGGCATCCTCAGCCTGGCCGTCGGCGGCCTGATCGCCGTGCTGACCAGCGTGACGATCTATACGCCCTCGGCGATGATCTATCGCGAGATCGCCACCGACCCCGAAAGCACCGTCGACACCTTCGCCTGATCCCTTCCGGATCGCGCAAAGCAAAAGGCCGGCGGAGCGATCCGCCGGCCTTTCTCGTTTCCGAGCCTTCAGCGCGGGGTCAGGCGCGCTTGGATTTCTTCAGGTCGGCCACCCGCGCCTGGCGGCGCTCTTCGTGCTTGGCCAGCAGTTCCTTGAGGTACTTGCCGGTCCAGCTGGCCTCGACCTTGGCCACGTCCTGGGGCGAGCCCACAGCAACGATCTGGCCGCCGCCGTCGCCGCCCTCGGGGCCGAAGTCCAGCAGCCAGTCGGCGGTCTTCACCACGTCGAGGTTATGCTCGATGACGACCACCGTGTTGCCCTGGTCGACCAGTTCGTGCAGCACCTCAAGCAGCTTCTTGGTGTCCTCGAAGTGCAGGCCGGTGGTCGGCTCGTCGAGGATGTAGAGCGTGCGGCCGGTGGCGCGCTTGGAGAGTTCCTTGGAAAGCTTCACCCGCTGGGCTTCGCCGCCCGACAGGGTCGTCGCCTGCTGGCCCACCTTGATGTAGCTGAGGCCCACGCGCTTGAGGGTCTCCATCTTGTCGCGGATCGGCGGCACGGCCTTGAAGAAGTCGGCGGCCTCCTCGACCGTCATGTCCAGCACGTCGGCGATGGTCTTGCCCTTGAACAGCACGTCCAGGGTCTCGCGGTTGTAGCGCTTGCCCTTGCAGATATCGCAGGTGACGTAGACGTCGGGCAGGAAGTGCATCTCGATCTTGATGACGCCGTCGCCCTGGCAGGCCTCGCAGCGGCCGCCCTTGACGTTGAACGAGAACCGTCCCGGGCCGTAGCCGCGCGCCTTGCTTTCCGGCAGTTGGGCGAACCAGTCGCGGATCGGACCGAAGGCGCCGGTATAGGTCGCCGGGTTCGAGCGCGGGGTGCGGCCGATCGGCGACTGGTCGATGTCGATGACCTTGTCGAAGTTCTCTAGGCCCTCGATGCGCTCATGCGCGGCCGGGGCGTCCGAAGCGTTGTTCAGGCGGCGCGCGGCGGCCTTGTAAAGGGTCTCGATCGTGAAGGTCGACTTGCCGCCGCCCGAGACGCCGGTGATGCAGGTGAAGGTGCCGACGGGGATCTCGCCCGTGACGTCCTTCAGATTGTTGCCCTTGGCGCCGATGACCTTCAGCGTCTTCTTCTTGTTGATCGGGCGGCGCTCTTCGGGAACGGCGATCTCGCGCTCGCCGGTCAGGTATTGGCCCGTGACGCTGGCCGGATTGGCCATGATCTCGCCCGGCTTGCCCTGGGCGACGATCTCGCCGCCGTGGACGCCGGCGGCCGGGCCCATGTCGATCACGTAGTCGGCGGTGAGGATCGCCTCCTCGTCGTGCTCGACGACGAGCACGGAGTTGCCCAGGTCGCGCAGACCCTGCAGCGAGTGCAGCAGGCGGGTGTTGTCGCGCTGGTGCAGGCCGATCGACGGCTCGTCGAGCACGTAGAGCACCCCCGTCAGGCCGCTGCCGATCTGGCTGGCCAGGCGGATGCGCTGGCTCTCGCCGCCCGACAGGGTGCCCGAACCGCGCGAGAGGTTGAGATAGTCGAGGCCCACGTCGACCAGGAACCGTAGCCGGTCGTTGATCTCCTTCAGGATCCGCCGGGCGATCTCCAGCTGCTTGTCGGAGAGGTGGCCCTCCAGCGCGCTGAACCAGTCGCGGGCCGGGCGGATGGCCAGGTTCGAGACGGCGGCGATATCCAGGCCGTGCACCTTCACGGCCAGGGCCTCGGGCTTCAGGCGCTTGCCGCCGCAGGCCTCGCACGGGGTGTCGGACTGGTAGCGGCCGAGCTCCTCACGGACCCACGAGCTGTCGGTCTCCCGCCAGCGGCGCTCGAGGTTGGGCAGCACGCCCTCGAAGGGCTTGTCGACCTCGTACTTGCGGGCGTTGTCGTCGTAGGTGAACTTGATCTTCTCGCCCTTGGAGCCGTTCAGCACCACGGTGCGGGCCTTCTCCGGCAGCTTGTACCAGGGCTCGTCCATCGAGAAGCCGTAGTGCCGCGCCAGGGCCTGCAGGGTCTGGGTGTAGAGCGGCGAGGGACCCTTGGCCCATGGGGCGACCGCGCCCTTGTGCAGGCTCTTGTCCTTGTCCGGGATGATCAGGTCGGCATCGAAGGCGAGTTTGGCGCCCAGGCCGTCGCAGGTGGGGCAGGCGCCCGCCGGGTTGTTGAACGAAAAGAGGCGCGGCTCGATCTCGGCGATGGTGAAGCCGCTGACCGGACAGGCGAAGCGTTCGGAGAACAGAAGGCGCCTCGGCTCCTTCTCGCCTTCCTCGATGGTCGCCCATTCGGCCACGGCCAGGCCGTCGGCCAGGCGCAGGGCCTGTTCGAGCGAGTCGGCGAGGCGCTGCTCCATGCCGGCCTTGGTCACCACGCGGTCCACGACCACGTCGATGTCGTGCTTGAACTTCTTGTCGAGGGCCGGGGCGTCCTCGATCGGATAGTATTCGCCATCGATCTTCAGCCGCTGGAAGCCGGCCTTCTGCCACTCGGCGATCTCCTTCCGGTACTCACCCTTGCGGTCGCGAACGACGGGGGCCAGCAGATAAAGGCGCGTGCCTTCGGGCAGGACGGTGATCTTGTCGACCATCTGGCTGATGGTCTGGCTCTCGATCGGCAGGCCGGTGGCCGGCGAGTAGGGCACGCCCACCCGCGCCCACAAAAGGCGCATGTAGTCGTGGATCTCGGTCACCGTGCCGACGGTCGAGCGCGGGTTGCGCGAGGTGGTCTTCTGCTCGATCGAGATGGCCGGCGACAGGCCCTCGATCAGGTCGACGTCAGGCTTGCTCATCAGCTCGAGGAACTGGCGGGCATAGGCCGACAGGCTCTCGACGTAGCGGCGCTGGCCCTCGGCATAGATGGTGTCGAAAGCCAGCGAGCTCTTGCCAGAGCCCGACAGGCCGGTCAGCACGACCAGCTCGCCGCGCGGGATGTCGACGCTGACGTCCTTGAGATTGTGCTCGCGGGCGCCGCGGACGCGGATGAAGTTCAGTTGCTCGGCCATGTGTCCGGAACGCTCGAAGGTCGGATTGGGAGCCGCGAGGGAGCGCGGCGCAGCGGCTATATGTAGGGTTCTGGCGCGGCATTAACACAAGAACAAGATGCGAACAAATGCCGCAGCCATCCTGCTGCCAATCCTGCTGACACCAGATGTCAGCAGACGGGGCCGCGAAGGGCGCAAAGCGGGCGCCGCGCGGTCGAATTTCGGACGCCATCGAAGCGTGAGCATTCGTCGTCGGGCAATCTTCGGTGGCGGGCGATGGGGGTGCGGGCAGGCGCAGGACGATGGGCGATCGCGGTCCCGGCGGGCCTGGCGGCGAACCTGCTGCTGATCGGCCTGCTGACCCTGGTGGAGCGTGCTGCGCCGCCCGCTGAAATTCCGCCCATGCTGTTCGAGATCGACAGGCTGGAGGACGAGCCGCCTCCCGTCGAAAAGCGCGCGCCGGCCAAAGGCTTCGTCTTCCGCCCGCTCGCGCGAGCCTTCGTCGCAGGCCCCGTCTGCGCCAGCCGCGGCCGGCGCGCCTGGCGACGGCGAGGCCGCTCCCGCCGCCGGTCCCGCTGCACCGGCGATCGATCCGGCATGGCAGGTCGATCCCAAGGCCGTCGACCGCTGGAAGCTGACCGAGGGTAATCCGAACTTCCGTTGGGGCCGCTTTCATCGCGCCTGCAAGGGCCTCTCCAGCGAGCACCTGACCGACGAGGAGAAGGACAAGTGCTGGGGCGGTTTCGCCGACAAGATCCCGAAGGAGAACGCCCAGCCTGGCCCTCGCAAGCCGCCGAAGTTCGTGCCCCGCGGTCTTCCACCGCCGCCTCCGCCCTATGCCGAGGAGGCCCGCAAGCAAGCGCGCTGCCGGGCCTATCGCGACGGCCGGGCCAGCCAGCCGCGCCTGCGCGACGGGCTGTGCTGACGCTTGCCCAGGGGCGTCTCAGCCTCTACATGCACCGCTCCACCCCTGATGGAGGCCGCCATGATCAGCCAGACGGAAGACCGCTTCGTCCTTCCCGTTTCCCTGCTCGTGGTTTCCCATGCCTGCCTTCATCACTCTGGACTGCGTTTCCGCCGCCGCGCCTGACGGCCGCGTCCTCTTCGAAAACCTGAACCTGTCGGTCGGCGCCGAGCGCGTCGGCCTGGTCGGTCGCAACGGCGCGGGCAAGTCGACCCTGCTGGCGCTGATCGCTGGTGCGCGTGCGCCCCTGGCCGGGACTGTCGCGCGCGCCGGGACGATCGGCGTCCTCGACCAGACCCCCGACCTGCCGGACGGCGCCGTTCTGGCCGACCGCCTGGGCGTCGGCGAAGCCTGGCGGCGGCTGGCCCGTATCGAGGCCGGGCAGGGCGACGACGCCGACTTCGCCGAGGCCGACTGGACCCTGCCGTCGCGGCTGGACGAGACGCTGGCGGAGGTTGGGCTCGAGGGACTGGATCCCGACCGACCGGCCGCGGCGCTCAGCGGCGGCCAGCAGACCCGCGCGGGCCTGGCGGCGCTGCTGCTGGCCGCGCCCGACCTGATCCTGCTGGACGAGCCGACCAACCACCTCGACGCCCAGGCCCGCGATCTGGTGGGGCAGGTGCTGGCCCGCTGGAAGGGCGGGGCGATCGTCGCCAGCCACGACCGCACCTTGCTTCGCGGCATGGACCGCATCGTCGAGATCACCAGCCTGGGGGCGACCAGCTACGGCGGCGGCTACGATCTCTATGCCGAGCGCAAGGCCGCCGAGGTGGAGGCCGCCGGCCGAGCCCTGGAGACCGCCGAGCGCGACGAGCGCCGCGCCGCTCGCGAGGCCCAGGCCGCGCTCGAGCGCAAGGCCCGCCGCGACGCCGCCGGCAAGCGCTTCGCCGCCAGGGGAAGCGAGCCCAAGATCCTGCTCGGCGCCCGGGCCGAGCGGGCCGAGAACACCGGCGGCAAGGAGCGTCGCCTGGCCGAGCGCCTGCAGACCAGCGCCCGCGAGGCGGTGGAGACGGCGCAGGCCCGCGTCGAGCGGGCGCGGACGCTGGGCTTTGACCTGCCGCCCACCGGCCTGCCGGCGGGCAGGCTGGTGCTGGCCATGGACGAGGTCGTTTTCGCCTGGCCCGGTCGGCCTGCGGTGCTGGAGGGCGTTTCCCTTCGCATTGCGGGGCCCGAGCGGGTCGCCGTGCGCGGTCCTAACGGCGGGGGCAAGTCGACCTTGCTGAATCTCGCGGCCGGGGTTCTGACGCCGACGGCGGGCGCGGTCGCGCGCGGCGTTCCGGCGGTTATGCTCGACCAGTCGCTGGCGATCCTGAGTGACGACGAGACGCTGCTGGCGGCCTTCCTGCGCCTGCACCCCGCCGCTGATCGCAACCTAGCCCAGGCAGCCCTGGCCCGCTTCCTGTTCCGCAACAGCGCCGCCGACCGGCTGGCGGGGTCCCTGAGCGGCGGCGAACGCCTGCGCGCGGCCCTGGCCTGCGTGCTGGCCGGCCCGACCCCGCCGCAGCTGCTGATCCTGGACGAGCCGACCAACCACCTGGATCTCGACTCGGTGGCGGCCGTGGAAGCGGCGCTATCGGGCTACGACGGCGCGCTGCTGGTGGTCAGCCACGACGAGGACTTCCTGGAGGGGATCGGGGTGGAGCGGACGGTGGAGCTTTAAGGCTCCCTCGGGGCTTTGAGGCGGAGCGGCCGTTGTCAGGGCGCCCGACAGCCTTTGCTGTCAGGCGCCTCGCTCCTGACGTCGCCTGGTTAGAGATGGGCCCGGAGCACGGGGTGCGGGAACATCTGCTCGGTTCTGATATCGCGCTCGACGATCATCTCTTCCAGCGCCTGCATCGCGCCCATGTTCGTCGAATCCAGGGGGTCGTCGTAGGTAATGTATGCGCCCTTGACGAGGCTGGGCCACACCGTGTCCTGGGCGTACTTGCAGGCGGAGTAGATGTCGGCGTCCACGTGAGCCAGACCGAATTTGACCCCCGTCGCCAGCAGCGGCGGAAGGGTGTCCTGGAACAGGCCTTGGACGAACTCGATGTTCTTCAGCCCGAGCGACGAGGCATAGGCTCTGATGCCCTCGATGCCGCCCTCGACCTGAAAGCGGCCTGCCTCGACCATGTCGTACTGCTCATCGACAGTCGGCATGCCTTCGTAGGTATCAAGCGCGTAGACCTTGGCGTCAGGATATAGTTCAGCCAGGGCAGTAGCGAGGAATATTGCGTTTACGCCCGCCCATGATCCAAATTCGATGATGTTCTGGGAATCCAGTTCCCTGGAAATAGTTCGTAATCATCAGGAACATGTTCTCGCGCTTGGCGGGAGAAACAACGCTGCGGCCACCAATTGCATCTCTGGAGCGGGCGTAGAGGGGATTGTTTTTCAGAGTTTCGGAGATGCCGCCATACTGCAGTGAGAGTGCGCGCCGATAGCCGTCGTACAGCGTTCTACCTTGCTCGACCTTGCGCTCACCCCGTGCGCCATGCAGTTGTATCATTGGTCGATATCCCCAGATTGTGCAAATTAGAAGCAACTAGAGCCTGCTTGGTTTAAATTGACGCATACCCAGCATGGCGGATGTAGTTTGCACATTCGGCTGCGGTGAAGAGGTCGAGAAGGGAGCCGACGCGGCGCCAGACAGTCTCGATAGAGCGCTCGTCGGCCTTGCGCAGCTGGGTCTTGAGCTTTGCGAAGACCTGCTCGATCGGATTGAGGTCGGGACTGTAGGGCGGCAGGAACAGCAGGTGGGCGTGGGCCTGGCGGATGGCT
>NZ_QDKQ01000033.1 GCF_003116815.1 Caulobacter endophyticus | reverse complement strand
CGCCGCGCCCGCTGATCAGGCCGCGCCTGCCGATCAAGCCGCGCCCGTCGTCCCGGCGCCCGCCGCCGGCACCCCGGAAGCCGCCGCCGCCGCGGCCGCCCCCGAAGCGGTGCGTCCGCCCCCGCCGACCGACCCGGTCTCGGTGAAGATCCTCAGCGTCCTCGACACCATCTGCAAGCCGGCCGTCGTCGGCGGCGACTTCAACGCCCTGGCCAAGGCCGCGGGCTTCAAGAAGAAGAAGGACCTGTGGACCCTGGACCTGGGCAAGCCCTACCAGATCGTCCTCGACAACCCGGGTTCGAACAAGAACGTCTGCACCCTGAACGTCCAGCACGCCCAGGGCCCGGACCAGGCCCAGCACCTGGCCACCGCCCTGCACGACTGGGCGACCTGGGAGAACAGCCCGCAGCTGAAGCTGATCCGCAACGACCAGCTGGTCACCGACGTCAAGCGCCTGACCGTGACCTGGGACAACAACGCCGCCGGCGGCAAGGCCGGCCTGGTCTACGTCCGTATCAAGAAGCTGGACGACAGCTCGGTCGGCAAGAACTTCGAACAGGCCCAGATCCTCTACACCACCCAGTGATGAGGATCGGCTCTCGAAGCTGACAAGACAAAGGCGCGGAGGGAGACCTCCGCGCCTTTTTGTTTTTGATCCTCCCCCCGAAGGGGGAGGTGGCCCGAAGGGCCGGAGGGGGAAGGTCCTGCTGACGTCGAGGCGGCTGTTGGCTCACAGGCCACATCCCCCTCCGTCGGCTTCGCCGACACCTCCCCCTTCAGGGGGAGGATCTTCGGCCTTACGCCGCCGCCCGGTTCTCTTGCGCGATGAAGTCCAGGCACAGCGCCGCCACGGCTTCCCAGCCCGGCTCGCCCGGCAGCCAGTGGCTCATCTCGGGGAATTCGTGGAACACGCCGCCCAGGCGCGCGGCGGTCTGGCGAACGGTGGCGGGCGGGTGGACCACGTCCTGGCCGCCGGCGATGGCCAGCACCGGGGCCTTCACCTGGCCGGGGCTGGTGGTCATGAACGGGTCGAGCCACCAGTTCAGCGTCTCCCACAGCGCCCGCCCGCTTTCCGAGGTCATGCGGGCGTAGAGGGCGCGACGGGTCTCGCGCGGCAGGCGGTCGAGGCTGTAGCGGCGCACGACGCCGTAGTCGGGCGCGATGGCCTGCAGCCAGTAGGGGCCCAGGGCATAGAGACTGACGGCCGAGACCGCCTCCTCCAGGCTCGCGCCATGCACGCCCCAGGGCGGGGAGGGGGCCAGCAGGATCAGGCGCTCCACCGGCGCGCGGCCGGCGGCCAGTTGGGCCACAAGGCCGCCCATCGAATGGCCGATCAGGATCGGCGGGCGCTCGCAAGAGCGGATCAGGCGGGCGATCTCGCGGGCGTAATCGCTCATCGACAGGCCCACGACCGAGCCCCCGGGGCCGCGCCCGGGCAGGTCGGGAGTCAGCACCTGATGGCCGGCGGCCTCGAACGGCTCTCGGAAACTGTCGAACGTCCAGCCGCCGCAGAAGGCGCCGTGGACCATGATCACCGGAGCCTTCACGCCCGCCTCTTAGGTCAACCCCGCCCGTGTGACTGATACGGGCGTTTCAATGGAGCCTACACGCTCTTCTTGCCGCGTGGCGAAGTTTTGGCGGGCGTCGTTGTCGCAGTCTTCGGTTTGCGAGCGGCCTTGGCCTTGGCCGGCTTGGCGGCGGAGGTCTCGGTCGCCTTCATGAGGTCCGGATTGGCGTTGTTGCGCATCTTGGCCGCTGGCGGCTTGCCGGACGCGGCCTTGACCTTAGGCGCCCCTTTGACGGCCTCGGGCTTGGCGGGTGCGGCCGCCGGAGCGGCTTTCGACCTGGCTGGGACCTTGGCAGGAGCCTTCGCAGCGGGCTTGGCGGTCGCCTTTGGCTTGGACGCGGCCTTCGCTGGAGCCGGCTTGGCGGCCGACCTGGTCGCCTTCGCGGCGGAGGCCGGGGCCGGCGCGGCTTCGGGAGCGGCCTTGGCCTTCGCCGGCGTCTTCGACTTGGCTGGAGCCCTGGCGGCGGGCTTGGCGGTCGGTTCGGCGACCACGGCCTTGGCGCGGCTGGGCGTCTTGGCCTTGCCCGGGGCGCGGGGCTTGGTCGCCGCCGGGGTGGCGACGGCGTCCGGCTCGGCTGAAGGCGCTTCAGGCTCGATCGGGACCGCGGCGGGCGCCCGTTCGGCCTTGGCCTTGGCCGGCGGGGCCGAGGACGCCGGGCCCAGGCCCTTTTCCAGCAGCCACGCCTGCACGGCCGCCAGCAGGGCGTCGCTGCCCGGCTCGTCGATCAGCCAGTGGGCGTGGTCGGGGTACTCGCGATAGTCGGCTCCGGCGTACTTGCGACCGACCAGGCGCATGTCCTCGACCGGCGTGGTGCGGTCGCGCGCCCCGGCCAGCACCAGCACGGGCACGGTCACCTTGGCGGCGTCGACGTGGACGGTGCGCGAGGGATCCTTGTCGGGATAGGCCAGGTCCTGCAGCACCCGGCCGGAGTCGTAGACGGCCTTGGCGTAGAGCGCGTCATGGCGGGCGGCGGGTACGGCGTTGACGACGCCGAACTTGAAGCCGGTCTTCCACATCTTCACCGGCTTGGGCGCGCCGCCCTGGGTCAGCACGGCGTTGAGGAAGGTGATCAGCGGCGACAGCTTGGGCTTTCCGCGCGCGTCGGCCGGCGAGGCGGGAGCAAACAGCACGATGCCGGCCGTCAGGCCGCTCTCGGCCAGCTTCTGGGCGATCAGCCCGCCCATGGAGTGTCCGAAGACGATCGGCTTGACCCCGTCGCGGGCCGCCGTCACCGCCGCCGCGGCGCTGAGTTCGGCCACGTAGTCAGCCAGTGACAGGCCAGCCAGCTCGGGCGAGGGCGGCCCGGCCGTGCGCAGGGCGGGCCGGATGGTCGGCGTCTCGACCGCGTAGCCCGCCTTGCGGAAGGTCTCGGCCACGGGCTCCCAGCTGTCGCCAGCCATGCCGTAGCCATGGATCATCAGGATGGTTCTGCTCAAGCCCGCGCCTCCGAACCCCATGAAGGGCCGGCGCGCTGAGCCTTCGGTGTCAGGCGACGCGCGCGAACCCCGAGAAAGCGGCGACCATCTGTTCGTAGACGCCGCGCTTGAAGGGTACGATCAGTTCGGGCGTTTCGTCGAGAGCGCCCCAGCGCCAGGCGTCGAACTCGACCTCGCCATGGGCGGCCAGGTCGATCTCGCTTTCCTCGCCGGTGAAGCGGAAGGCGAACCATACCTGCTTCTGGCCAAGGTACCCGCGCGCGCGTTTTGAGCCCATGAAGTCGGCCGGATAGTCGTAGGTCAGCCAGCCCTCGGTGCGGCCGATCAGGTCGGCCGACTTCACGCCGGTCTCCTCGTAGAGCTCCCGGCGGGCGGCGGCTTCCAGGTCCTCGCCGTCGTCGACGCCGCCCTGCGGCAGCTGCCAGTTGTAGGGCGGCGCCTGATTGTGGCGCATGCCCAGCCACACCCGGCCGTCGGTCGGATGGAAAAGGGCGACGCCCACGTTCGGGCGGTAGAGCGAAAGGTCGTTTTCGGCGGTCATCGCTTGGCGATAGCCGAAGCCGGCGCCAGTTGCACGCCCCGCGCATTGAGGCCGCCGGCCCAGTTGCGCACCTGGCTGATCGTCACGGGATAGGCGAAGCCGACGCCCAGCGACTGGCCCCGGGCGCTGGCGCCCGACTCCAGGGCCCGCAGCTGGCCCTCGATGGCCTCGGCCGACAGGTCGTCGTCGATGCCGCGCTCGGCCGAGGCGCGGGGGATGGGCCCGCCGCGGCGGGCGGCCGCGCCGTCGTCGACGAAGGCCAGGCCCCGGGCCTTCAGGGCCGTGGTGAAGGTGGCCATGGCCGGATCGGAATCGAGGAATTTCGAGCCCAGATAGTTGGTCAGGCCGAAATAGCCGGTGGCCCGCGACATCAGCCATTCCAGCTTGCGCACCGTCTCGTCGGGGCGGTTGGCGGCGATCAGGGTGTAGGGCCCCGGGTCGTTGGCCGGATAGTCGTTGGGCTCCATCGGCGTTTCGAGCAGCACCTCGTGGCCGTGCGAGCGGGCGAGATCGATCCAGCCCTGCAGCCCTTCGGCGTAGGGGGCGAACGAGAGGGTGATCTCGGGCGGCAGGGTCTCGATGGCGGCGCGGGTGGTCTGGGCGTTGAGGCCCAGGCCCCCGATCACCAGGGCCACGCGCGGGCGGCCG
Source organism: Caulobacter endophyticus (assembly GCF_003116815.1). Taxonomy (GTDB): domain Bacteria; phylum Pseudomonadota; class Alphaproteobacteria; order Caulobacterales; family Caulobacteraceae; genus Caulobacter; species Caulobacter endophyticus. The sequence continues at coordinate 146,571 of NZ_QDKQ01000033.1, read as the reverse complement.
TCGGGGGTGAAGGGGCGGGCATAGGCCTCGGCGACCGTGCGGCCGTCGGGCGCGATCACCGGCAGCGGACCACCGCCAGGGCCGGGGGCCGACAGGCCGGGCAGGGGAGCCTGGACTAGGGCGCCGCCGGTCGGGACGGGCGCGGCGGCAAGGTCGGTGAAGGCCTCGGCGGCGTCGTCAGTGGCGGCCTGGCGGGCGAACGGATGATCCGACAGGTCCATCTGGCCGGGCAGCAGCGGGGCTTCCTCGGCGCCTTCCGGCGCCAGGGCCTCGCGCCAGCCGTCGGGCGCGCCCTTGGTGGCGCCGATCTCCGACAGCGACAGGCGGATGGTCGGCGAGCCGGCCTTGGGATCGCCGGTGACCAGCACCAGCACGGCCAGGCTCAGCAGGAACAAGAAGGCCGCGGCGCTGGCGCCGATATAGGGATTGGCCGCGGCCGCCAGCAGGCGCGCGCGCAGGTCCCCGCCGTCGGCGGGTTCGGGCGCGGCGGCGGCATAGGCGGGCTTGCGGGAAAACACGGCGGCCATGGGATGGGCTTAGCGGGCAAGCTTCCAAGATATGGTTAACAGGGTTCGCCCAAGGCTGCGGCGAAATGGCGGACCGCTGCTTTTCTCAGCGAAGCGCGGCGCGGAAATGACCGCCAGGCGAGGTGTGTCACGAAAAGTGTGGCGCAGCGGTTTCCCCGGCCGATCCTCGGACGCAAGCTTCTCGTGAGGAGACCTCGCCATAAGCCTGACCGAGCTGTCCCGCTTTTCCGATCCCGCCGAGGCGGAAGGCCGCGCCGTGTGCCTGGCCGCCGTGCTTCGCGCGGGGGCGGGGTTGGTCATCGGCCTGGCCGTGGTGGTGATCGCGGCGCTGGGGATGGCGGCCTAGAAAACCTCTCCCCCGGAGACGTGTTTGAGAGAGGCGGGAGGCCCCAAGGAAAAAGCCGCCCATCTTTCGACGGGCGGCTCGTCTTCGGAGGCCTTGAAAGGCTCCTATTTCTTCTCGACCGGGGGCTTGCCGCCGGCGGCCGCGGCCTTGGCGGTGACCTCGGCGATCTTCGGCTGCGGCTTGGGCAGCTTCGGCACGGCCTCGACCGAGCCGGCCTTCAGCACGGCCAGGGCGCGCGACAGCTGGAAGTCGTCCTTCTTTTCGTCGAAGCCGGCAGGCGGCGCCTCGGCCGGGACGTGGGCGCCCTTGCGGGTCTTGCCCTCGTCGGCGTTGAGCGCGTTCTTGAAGCTGGCCTCGCTGAACCACACGCGGTTGGCGATGTCCTGGGCCTGGTCCTTGGTCTGGGCCACTTCCAGGTCGGGTTCGATGCCGGTCTTCTGGATCGAGCGGCCCGACGGGGTGAAGTAGCGGGCCGTGGTCAGCTTCAGCGCGCCGTCGGCGCCGCCGCGCAGCGGGATCACGGTCTGCACCGAGCCCTTGCCGAAGCTGGTGATGCCCACCAGTTCCGCGCGGTGGCGGTCCTGCAGGGCGCCGGCGACGATTTCGGCCGCCGAGGCCGAGCCCTGGTTGATCAGCACCACCATCGGCAGGCCGTTGAGGATATCGCCCGGAGTGGCGTTCAGGCGCTGGATATCGCGCGGATTGCGGCCGCGCTGGCTGACGACCTCGCCGCCCTCCAGGAAGAGGTCGGCCACGCCGCGCGCCTGGTCGAGCAGGCCGCCCGGGTTGTTGCGCAGGTCGAAAACCAGGCCCTTCATGTGCGGGTTCTTGGCCTGCAGGTCCTTGATGGACGCGGCCAGGGCGTCGGTCGACTTCTCGTTGAAGCCGGGCAGACGCACATAGCCGTAGTCGCCTTCCATGCGGGCGATGGCGGCCTTGGGCTTGATGACCTCGCGCACCAGCTTCAGTTCGATCGGGTCGGACTTCTCGCGGGCGATGGTGATGGCCACCGTCTCGCCGGCCGGGCCGCGCATCTGCTTGACGGCTTCGTTGACCGTCAGGCCCAGCACCGACTGGCCGTTGACGGCGGTGATGTAGTCGCCGGCCTGGACGCCGGCCCGCGCGGCGGGCGTGCCGTCCATCGGCGAGATGACCTTGACCACGCCCTCTTCGCTGGTGACCTCGATGCCGAGGCCGCCGTATTCGCCGCGGGTGGTGTCCTGCATGTCCTCGAAGCTGTCGGGCGACAGATAGCCCGAGTGCGGGTCGAGGCTGGTCAGCATGCCGTCGAGGGCGGCCTCGATAAGCTTCTTGTCGTCGACCTCGGTGACGTACTGGTCCTCGACGGTGGCGAGCACGTCGCCGAACAGTTCGAGCAGCTTGTAGGTCCTGGCCTTCTGCGAGGGGATGGTCGCTTGGGCGATGGGGCTTACGTAGGCCATGGTCCCCGCGCCGAGGACGAAGGCCGAAACACCGATGAGCAGGTACTTGCGCATAAGGCCAGAATGGCTCCCTGGCGGCGCGGACGCCGCGTTCGATACTCAAGCGGCGCGAACGCCGCCTCTTATACTCCGGCCCCGTCCATCCCCGACGCGGGCCGCGTCATGATGAACACCCATCATTGCTGAAAAAGTCGTCTACCGCGACTCCTGCTTCAGCCAGCGCCCCGGATCGGCCGGAACGCCGTTCTCACGCACCTCAAGATAGAGCTCCGGCTCCAAAGGTCCACGGTCCGTCATGCGTCCGAGGCTGGCGCCGGCTGCGACTGATTGTCCGGGCGCCACCGAAACGTCGGCCAGGCCCGCCATGACCAGGTGGTAGGCGCCCTGGGCGCGGACGATCACCACCATGTCCCAGCCGTTCAGCGGGCCGGCGTATTCGACGACGCCCTGGGCGGGGCTGCCGACGCTCTGGCCCTTGGCGGTGCGGATCGACAGGCCCTCGGCCTTGCCGCCGACGGGCAAGGCGTCGCCCCAGCGGCGCACGACCTCGCCGGGGGCCGGGGTTCGCAGCGCCAGAGGGCCGGTGGCCGATCCGGTCGCCAGGCCGTCGGTCAGGGCGCCGAGGGTCTGGCGTTCCTGGTCGGCGGCGATGGCGTCCTGGGCGTAGGCGCGCTCCAGCTGGGTCTTCTCGACGATCATCCGCTCCAGCTCGCCGCGGCGGTCGGCCATGGCGCTCTCGGCGGTGAACAGCTGCTCGGAGGCGGCGGCGGCCTCGCGGCGCAGGGCCCCGACGGCGCGGGCCTGCCGCGCGTAGGCGTCGGCGCGGGCCTGCAGGTCGGGCGTCATGGCGCGGATCAGGATCGCCGCCCGCACCGCGTCGCGCGCATCCCCCGGATTGACCAGCAGGGCCGGCGGCGGGTTGCGGCGGAACAGCTGCAGGGCGCTGAGCAGGCGGGCCAGCTGCCCCCGGTCGCGGCCCAGCTCGCCGATCAGCGCCGACTCCCGGCGGTGCAGGGTCTCCAGCCGGGCGCGCTTGACGTCGACGTCGGCCCCGGCCGAGACCTGCTGCTGGTTCAGCCTCGTCAGCTCGGCCCGCAGGTCCTCGATCTCGCGGCGGGTGTCGGCGGCCTGCTGCAGGTCGCGGGTGCGCTGGTCGCCGATCTGCTGCGCGACGACGGCTCCCGCTCCGGCGAGGAGCAGGGCGCAGGCGCTGACGGCGAGGATCGCGGGGCGACGGGGCATCGAATCCCCTTCTGCCTCAATCGCGATGATAGGGCGAGCCCGCCAGGATCGTGGCGGCGCGGTAGATCTGTTCGGCCAGCATGGCGCGGGCCAGGGCGTGGGGCCAGGTCTGGGGGCCGAAGGCCAGCAGTTCGTTGGCCTGCGCCAGGATAGACGGGTCCAGCCCGTCGGCGCCGCCGATCAGGAATACGATCCGGCGCTGGCCGTCGTCACGCAGCCGCTCCAGCCGTCCGGCGAAGGCGCGCGATGTGTGGACCTTGCCGTGCTCGTCGCAGGCGACGACATAGGCGCCTTCCAGGTGGGGGCGCAGCACCTCGGCCTCGACGGCCTTGCCGGGCTTGCGGGCTTCCACCTCGAGGATCTCGACCGGACCCAGCGCCAAGGCGCGGCCGGACGCGGTGGCGCGGGACGCGTAGTCCAGCGCCAGCTGCGCCTCGACCATGCGGCCGAGCTTTCCGACGGTGAGGATGGTGATCTTCATTCTGGGAAAGCAGGGCGGAGAACCCCGCTCCGAGCCGAGCTCAGGAGCGGGACCTGCCCACGAGAGATCAGTTCGACGAAGCCGCCGGCATCCGGTGCGGGGCGTCGACAGCCCAGATCTTCTCGATGTTGTAGAAGCTGCGCACTTCGGGGCGGAACAGGTGGACGACGACGTCGCCGGCGTCGATCAGCACCCAGTCGCAGTGCGGCAGGCCTTCGACCCGGGCCTTGCCCAGGCCATGGTCCTTCAGCGCGCGCAGCACGTGGTCGGCGAGAGCGCCGACGTGACGATGCGAGCGGCCCGAAGCCACGATCAGGCTGTCGGCCACGGAGCTCTTGTCCGTAAGGTCGATGTGGACGATGTCCTGGGCCTTGTCGTCGTCGAGGCGGTCCAGGATCAGGCGCTCCAGCGCCTTGATGTTCAGGTCCGTACTGAGCGTCGGATTTTCAGTCGAGGATTCGGCCTTGGCCGTTCCCTCGTGCGCCGTCGGCGCGGGGTCGCTACGCAGCGGAATGCTCCTTATTGGCTTCGCGCAAAGCCCCTCATAGCACGGAAAGACTCGAAACGTGAGGGGGATCGTGGTCGCAGGGGGATAGCGGGCCATTGTCGGCCGCTCCGGGAAGGGGAATGGCGCGTTGGGGCGGTCACATTCGCTACGGCTCGCTTCTTTTCCGCCTTCCTGGGCCTTGTCCCCTGGATCCATTGTGCAGCCGCTCAGATCTTTCGAGCATGATCAAGGTTTGGGCCGTCGCCAGCACGGACCCTCAAGGGCGAGGGAGGCGGTGTTGAAGAGCGCTGCTGGCGGTCTTCCATTGCCATGCCGAGGCCGGGGGGCCTGGCAAAAGCACCCTAGCCCTTGGTCTGACGCGCCCGCAGGGCGGTGGACGAGGCGAAGTTCAGCGGGCCGGTGAGATAGACCCAGGCCGGAACGTCGGCGTCGGCGATGGTCGCCGCGGCGCTGGCCGGGCGGCGTGCGAAGGCGAAGCGGCGGGCGGCCGGCGAACTGCGGGCCTTGAGCGCCGCCCACGGCCGAGAGACCACGGCGACGGGGACCTCGCGCATGATCTGGGTCCAGCCGCGCCAGCGGTGAAAAGTGGCCAGGCTGTCGGCGCCCATCACCCAGACGAACTTCACGCCCGGGAAGCGGGCCTTCAGCACCCGCAGGGTGTCGATCGTGTACTGCGAGCCCAGCCGCGTCTCGGCGTCGGAGACGATCATGGACGAGCCGCGCGCCCAGCGCCGGGCCTCGTCCATGCGCTCGGCCAGGGGCCTGGTCTCGCGCGACGACTTCAGCGGGTTCTGCGGTGAGACCAGCCAGATCACCTTGTCGAGGTTCAGGCGATGCAGGGCGGTCTCGGCCACGTGGGCATGGCCCTCGTGCGCCGGGTTGAAGCTGCCGCCGAACAGCCCGACGCGCATGCCCGGCTCCAGGTGGAAGCCGAGGCGATGGGCGCTGGGGCGGCCGGCCTCAGGGACGAGTCTGGCCGGTCCCGCGAACCACATACTTGAACGTCGTCAGTTGCTCGGCCCCGACCGGGCCGCGGGCGTGAAGCTTGTCGGTGGCGATGCCGATCTCGGCCCCGAAGCCGAACTCGCCGCCGTCGGCGAACTGGGTGGAGGCGTTGACCAGCACGATGGCGCTGTCGACCTTGGCGATGAACGCCTCGGCGGCCGCGCCGTCCTCGGTCACGATGGCGTCGGTATGGCCCGAGCCGTAGGTCGCGATGTGATCGGCCGCGCCCTCGACGCCGTCGACCACGGCCACGGCGATGATCGGGGCCAGGTACTCGGTGGTCCAGTCCTCGACCGTGGCGGCCTTGAGTTCGGGCTCGATGGCGCGGGCGGCCGCGTCGCCGCGGATCTCGCAGCCGGCCTTGATCAGCACGTCGGCGATCGGCGGCAGCAGCTTGGCGGCCGCGGCGCGGTCGATCAGCAGGGTCTCGGCCGAGCCGCACACCGAGACGCGGCGCATCTTGGCGTTCAGCACGATGTCGGCGGCCTTCTTCAGGTCGGCGGCTTCATGCACGAAGACGTGGTTGAGGCCTTCCAGGTGGCCCAGCACCGGGGCCCGGGCCTCGGCCTGGACGCGGGCGACCAGGCTCTTGCCGCCGCGAGGGATGATCAGGTCGATCGTGCGGTCCAGGCCCGACAGGATGGCGCCGACGGCGGCGCGGTCGGTGGTGCGCACCATCTGCACGACCTGCGGCGGCAGACCGGCGGCGGCCAGGCCCTTCAGCACGGCGCCGTGGATGGCGAGGTTGGACTCGATGCACTCCGAGCCGCCGCGCAGGATCACCGCGTTGCCCGACCGCAGGGTCAGGGCGGCGGCGTCGGCCGTCACGTTAGGGCGGCTCTCATAGATCATGGCGATGACGCCGATCGGCGTGCGCACGCGGGCGATGTCCAGGCCGTTCGGCCGGGTCCAGCGCGAGGTTTCCACGCCCAGCGGATCAGGGATCGCGGCCACGGCCGCAACGCCGGCGGCCACGCCTTCCAGGCGGGCTTCGTTCAGCATCAGCCGCTCGATCATCGGCGGGGTCAGGCCGTTCTTGCCGGCCTTTTCCAGGTCGCGGGCGTTGGCGGCCAGGATGGCCGGCGCGTCGGCGCGGATGGCGTCGGCGATGGCGACGAGGGCGGCCGTGCGCTGGGCTGGCGTGGCGAGGCGGAGCGCGCGCGCGCCCTCGCGGGCCGCCTGGCCCATCGCCGTCATCGTCGCCTGCAGGCCCCCGGCCGCGTCGTCCATCGCTCGTCCGTCCCCGGATATGCTCAGATTGAGGCTTACCTAGGCCCTTTGGGCCTCGGGGGGAATGGCCAAACGCTGGCGACGTCGCCAGAAAGCCTGTCAGCTAGCGCGGCGCCTCCACCGTCGACTCCACCCGGAAGGCGCCGATGGTGATCGCCGGACCGCTGGGGGACTCGGGGCCGTCGACGCGGACGAACGACACCTTGACCTCGCGCAGCTGGCCCGGCGGCACGCGGCGCAGGGCTTCGGTGGCCGGCAGCACCAGGCGCACCTTGCCGTCGCCGTGGGCGGCGTGGGGGGCGTCTCCGCCGCCGCTGTGCTGGGCCCCTGCGATCTCGAAGGCGCCGACGGTGCCGATCAGGCGCGACGGATCCAGCGCGCCGCCGGCCGGCAGGTTGACATAGACCTGGTAGAAATAGCCGCCCTGCTTGCCGGCCTCGGTCACCGCGACGTCTTCGAGCACGACGTTGACGGCCACCGGCGGCCGGGCGGCCGCGGCCGCCGCTCCGCGCGGCGGCGGCAGGGTCAGCAGCCGCGTGCGGTTCTGGCCGTCGTCGCCGAGCGGCACGCGCAGGCTGAACGAGCTCTGGTCGAGCGTCAGTCCGGCCTGGGTTTCGCCCAGCGACAGGACCTGGCCGATCAGCCGCTCCTTGCGCAGCGGCACCGCCCGGATCGGCGGGGTGACGGCGGCGCGCGTGCGTCGCGGCGTGGGCAGGCGCTCGTCGTCATAGATGTAGCCCAGGCCTTCGGCGCTGTAGGTCAGGCGCTTGTTCATCTGCGGCTGGCCGCCATAGACGAAGGTCCCGTTCCAGTAGGCGTCGGCCGGGGGCGGATTGGCGCGGCCGGCGCCGGCCTTGACCCAGGCGCACCACAGCCGGTCGATATTGGCGTGGTGAAGCCAGAAGATCGGGTCCTGCGGCGACTGCAGGGTGGGCATGTAGCCGCCGATGATGTTGTGCACCTGGTTGTGCGGCACGCTCTCGACCCGCGGCTCCATGGGCGTGGGCCAGTTGCGCGGCAGCTGCTTCCAGACCGGATCGGTGAAGTCGTAGCCAAGGGCGTTGACGACATTGGTGTTCGTGCGCTGCACGTACAGCGGGTTGCCCGGCGCGGGATTGGTGAACTCGGACGGGATGTTCGGGTCGGCGAAATAGTTCCAGTAGGGCAGGCTGAAGTTGGGATCGCGCGACAGCTCGCGGATCTTCTGCTCGAACTGCAGGATGTAGCCGCGGTGCCAGGCCAGGAAATAGGGCACGCCGTGCGGGCAGAAGTTCTGGTGGATGTTGGCCCAGTAGAACCAGCTGTTCGGATCCGAGGCGTTGGTGTTGCTGCGCATGATCGCCACGGCCCGCGCATAGGACGGCCCCGACGTCGAGGTCCGGAACACCTGCCAGCTTACCCGTCGCCGCAGCGTCTGCGCCGCTGTTTCGCCAGCCGCCGCCATTCCCGCCGCCGCCAGCCCTGTGGCCAGCATCATGCGCCGATCGATCATACCGCCCTCCCGTGCATTTCAGTCAAAGCGCGCAGAGGTTGCATCATCCGGCGAGCGCCAGCAAGGGGCGACTCGCAGCCATATGTCAGGATTTCCCGACATTATGTCAGGTTGACATGACATTTGAGCCATGTCAGGTTTGCCTTACATCAACGGGAGGCGAGCCATGCTGGCGATCGGAAAGTTCCAGACCTCGGCGCACAGGCGCTACGTGATCCGCACCATGGCGTTCATGATCCCCTATGTGCTGGTCAATGTGGGCGCGATCTTCGGCGCCTTCGACGACATCAGGACGCCGGTGGCGGCCTGGATCCTGGCCCTGGTGGTCTCGGCTCCGGTGGTCGGGCAGATCTGGGCGACCCTGGCCCTGATGGCCGAGTCCGACGAGTTCGTCCGCGCCCTGGTCGCCCGGCAGTTCATCGTCGCCTCGGGCGTGGCCATGGCCCTTTTCTCGGTCTGGGGCTTCGGCGAGAGCTACGCCCACGCCCCGCACCTGCCGGGCTGGCTGATCTATCCGCTGTTCTGGGCGGTGTTCGGGGTGGTCTCGCCCTTCATCCGGAGCACGCGATGAAGAACCGCCTGAAGCTGTTGCGCGTCGAGCGCGGCTGGACCCAGGAACAGCTCGGCCAGCAGCTGAACGTCTCGCGCCAGGCGGTCAACGCCCTGGAGACCGAGAAGCACGACCCGTCCCTCGATCTCGCCTACCGCATCGCCGCCATCTTCGAGCGGCCGATCGAAGAAATCTTCGAGAACCCGCACGTCCGCTGAGGACGTTCCCCCAGACCTCAGGAGACCCCAATGTTGCTTGCCTTTCTCGGCGGCCGCGCGGTCGCGCGCGCCCTCGTCATCGTCCTGACCGCCCTTTTGGGCCTCGGAATCGCCGTCTCGGTCGCCCGAGCCCAGCCCGACTACGTCGCCGACCGCCTGACGGTCGAGGTCGTGGGGCAGGGCCCCGACGTGATCCTGGCGCCGGGCCTGGCCTCCTCGCGCGAGGCGTTCCGGCCGCTGGCCGACCGGCTGAAGCCCACGCACCGCGTGCACCTGGTGCAGTTGTCGGGCTTCGCCGGCCAGCCCTGGACCGGCGGCGAGGGGCCGTTCGTCGACCCGGCGGTCGAGGCCCTGGCGACCTACATCCGTTCGGCCGGGCTCAGGCAGCCGGCGGTGATCGGCCATTCGATGGGCGGGCTGTCGGGCCTGCTGCTGGCCCAGCGTCATCCCGAGCTCGTCGGCCGGCTGATGACCATCGACAGCCTGCCGTTCTACAGCGCCATGTTCGGCCCGACCGCCACCTCGGCCAGCGCCAGGCCCTTCGCCGACCGCATGGCCGCCAGCGTTCTGTCGGCCAGCCCCGAAGCCTTCGCCGCCCAGCAGACGGCCGCCGCCAAGGGCCTGTCGCGCACCCCGGCCATGCAAGAGACCATCGTGGCCTGGTCGCTGGCCTCCGACCGCAAGGCCGTGGCCAGGGCGATTTCGGAAGTGATGACGCTGGACGCCCGTCCGGGCCTGGCGGCGATGAAGACCCCTGTCACCGCTCTCTACGCCGTCGACGCCGAGGGCGCGCTGCCGCCGGCCGTGGTCGGGGCGCTGTGGATGCGCGAGTACGATGCCCTGCCCGGGGTGAAGCTCGTCCGCGTCGAGGGCAGCCGCCACTTTATCATGGCCGACCAGCCGGAAGCGTTCGCCAAGGCGGTGGATGGGTTCTTGAAGTAGCGCGGACTGCTCCCTTCCCCGTTGATGGGGAAAGGGCCGGGGGTGGGGGTGACGCGGCGGTTCAGTCGCTGCCGCCCAAACCACCCCGCCCAACCCTCCCCCATCAAGGGGGAGGGCTCAGGCATGGATCAGCTGTTCACCGCCAGATCATCCGCGTGGATCATCGGGCCTTCGGTGAAGCCCAGCTCGGCCTCGATGGCGTCGCTGCGCAGGCCGGCGATCCGCAGGGCGTCGGCGCTGTCGTAGCGCACGAGGCCGCGGGCGACCTCGCGGCCGATCTCGTCGCGGACGCGGACGGCGTCGCCCTTTTCGAACGGGCCCTCGACGGCGCGAACCCCGGCCGAAAGCAGGCTCTTGCCGGTCTTCAGGGCGGCTGCGGCGCCGGCGTCGACCGTCACCCAGCCCTGCGGGGCCAGGGAGCCGGCGATCCAGGCCTTGTAGGCGGCGGCGGGCGAGGCGGCGGCCTCGATCAGGGTGGCGGGCGCGCCCTCCTCGATGGCGGCCAGCGGACGCGGGCGCGAGCCCAGGGTGATCAGGGTGGCGCAGCCGGCGGCCCGGGCGATGCGGGCCGCGGCGATCTTGGTGGCCATGCCGCCGGTGCCGACGCCGGCGGCGGCGTTGGCGCCCTCGGCCATGGCGGCGATCTGCGGGGTGATCTCGGAAACGCGGGGAATGTGGGTGGCGGACGGGTCGCGGCGTGGATCGGCGGTGTAGAGGCCGTCGATGTCGGACAGCAGCACCAGCAGGTCGGCGCCCGCCAGCTGGGCCACGCGCGCGGCCAGCCGGTCGTTGTCGCCATAGCGGATCTCTTCGGTGGCCACGGTGTCGTTCTCGTTGACGACCGGAACCACGCCCAGCGACAGCAGGGTCTCGACCGTGGCGCGGGCGTTCAGCCAGCGGCGGCGGGTCTCGGTGTCGTCGCGCGTCATCAGGATCTGGGCGACGCCGACGCCATGCGGCTCGAACGCCTCCTCCCAGGCCCGCATCAGGAGGCTCTGGCCGGCGGCGGCGGCGGCCTGCTTTTCCGGCAGGGTGATCTTGCGGCCCGACAGGCCAAGCCGGCGCCGTCCCAGCGCGCCTGCGCCGGACGAGACCACCACCACCTGCTTGCCGGCCGCGCGCAGGGCCGCGGCGTCGGCGCAGAACGCCTCCAGCCAAGCCCTGTTGGCCGCGCCGGTGGCGGCGTCGACCAGCAGGGCCGAACCTACCTTGAACACGATCCTCCGGGCCTGGCCCAGAGGTCCCCCGACCCCCAGGTTCACGGCTGCCAGCCCCCCGGCGTCTCCTCGATGTGGTCCTCGTCTTCCTCTATCTCGGCCACCGCGTCGCCGCGGCGCACGCGCACCTGGCGATAGGCCGCGCGCAGCAGCTCGGTCACGCCCTCGCCCGATACGCCCGAGATCAGCAGCGGCTTGACGCCGGCCACCGCTTCCAGCTCGGCCTGCTTGGCCGCGCGGGTCTCGTCGTCCAGGGCGTCGATCTTGTTCAGCGCCAGGATCTCGGACTTGTCGCCCAGCTCGTCGCCATAGGCTTCGAGTTCGCCACGGATGGTGGTCCAGGCGCCGACGATGTCGTCCTGGGTGGCGTCTACCAGGTGGATCAGGGTCGCCGACCGCTCGACGTGGCCCAGGAACCGGGTGCCCAGGCCCGCGCCTTCCGACGCGCCCTCGATCAGGCCGGGAATGTCGGCCAGCACGAAGCGCTCGCTGGTCGACAGGTCCACGACGCCAAGGTTCGGGGTCAGGGTGGTGAAGGGATAGTCGGCGATCTTCGGCTTGGCCGCGCTGGCGGCGGCCAGGAAGGTCGACTTGCCCGCGTTGGGCAGGCCCACCAGGCCGACGTCGGCGATCAGCTTCAGGCGCAGCCACAGCCAGCGCTCCTCGCCGTCCTGGCCGGGATTGGCCCACATCGGGGCCTGGTTCACCGGACCCTTGAAGTGCAGGTTGCCCCAGCCGCCGTTGCCGCCCTTGGCCAGCAGCACGCGCATGCCCGGCTCGTCGAGGTCGACGATCAGGGTCTCCTTGTCTTCTTCCAGCACCTCGGTGCCGACGGGGACCTTCAGCACGATGTCGTCGCCAGCCGCGCCGTGGCGCTGGCGGCCCATGCCGTGCACGCCGGTGCCGGCCTTGAAGTGCTGCTGGTAGCGATAGTCGATCAGGGTGTTGAGGCCCTCGACGGCCTCGATCCAGATGTCGCCGCCGCGGCCGCCGTCCCCGCCGTCGGGGCCGCCGTATTCGATGTACTTCTCGCGTCGGAAAGACACCGACCCGCCGCCGCCGTTTCCGGAGCGGATGAAGATCTTGCATTGATCCAGGAATTTCATGGGCGTCTTTTGTCCCAACACGGGTTTCGCGTCGAGCAAAATGGGCCCGGCGCAACCTGTGGAACGCGCGACCAAGCGCCTCCCGTGTCGATATTGCGACAAACAAGCGCTGCCTTGAACGCTGTTCGGCGTCGTGACGAAATGTTAAACACGGGGTGCGACAAACGGTCTCGGGGCGAAAATTCTCTATTTCTCGTGGGAGGGGAGGCGTCCGTTGTCGACGGAAGCGAACGTCAGGGATGAACTCGATCAGGACCTCAAGGACCTGACGCTGCAGACGCTATGCCGCAAATATGCGGGCGAGGCGTCCATCCATCGCAATATCCTGATGAGCCGCGGCACCGGCGTGACCGGGACGTGGCGCGACTTCCGCGCTTTCCTCGGCGATATCGGCACGCGGCCGTCCGAAAACCACGTGCTGGTGCTGATCAACCGGCTGGAGCGCACCTATGGCCCCGGCCGCGCCCGCTGGATGACGCCCGAAGAGCAGGCCGCGCACGAAGCCGACTTCGACCGCGTCCAGGCCGAGAAGAAGCGCGAGGCCCAGAAGATCGAGCACGAGGCCGCCGCCATCCGTCGCGCCAAGGCCCCCAACGCTCCCAATTTCGGCCAGTTCACGCCGATGGCCGGCCAGCAGGTCAGCTTCACCGACGTGGCGCGCAAGCTGAACATCCCGGTCGCGGCCCTGTCCAAGACCATGGCCGGCGGCCGCAGCGCCGACGAACTGGTCAAGCGCGCGGCCAGCGCCGCCGAGGTGATCAACACCGAAGCCAGCTGGCTGCCGCCGGATCCGGTCCGCAAGGCCAACTTCTTCGAGGCCTTCCGCATCTGGCACATGCAGGTGCAGCCGCAGTTCAGCCGCGCGGCCACACCGACGTTCCTGTTCCTCTACATCGCCCTGCCGGTGATGAAGGAATGCCGCGACGAGCTCGTCGACCTGAACCTGTGGAACCCGCTGGGCCAGCGCGCCCTGACCGCCCGCGACAACCACATCGCCTGGAAGAAGTACTGCGAGTTCATGCCGCGCGCGCAGGTGGCGATGATGGAGATCCCCATCTACGCCACCTATTCGCTGCTGTCGGACCTCGACGCCCTGTGCGAGCGCATCGTCACGGCCGAGAAGCGCTTCCGCGAGGGGCCGCAGAAGGTGATCCACACGCACCGGGCGGCCTGAGGCCGCCCGGGTAGGAACCTCCCCCTGTGGGGGAGGTGATCGCGAAGCGATCGGTGGGGGGAGTAGTCACCCAGACCACCAAGGCCCGGAAAGCTGAAAACGGCCCCCCACCGGCCTTCAGCCGCCTCCCCCAGAGGGGGAGGTTCTCTATTTCGGCGCCTTCAGCCCCTTCTTCACGACCGCCTCGCGGTCCACCGCCAGCCAGCCGTCCTTGACCTGCAGCTCGCCCAGCTGGATCACCGTGCGCTGGTTCCAGACCGGATCGGTCCTTGCTTCCTCTTCCTTGCCCTGGCCGACGAAGTAGTAGAGCAGCGCCCGGCCGTCATTGACGATCACGTCGGGATGATGGCCAAGGTCGCGGTCGGTGGGCTGACTGCCCGGCTTGTCGAGGATGAAGCCCGGCTGGCGCTCCCAGGTCACGGCGTCCTTGGAGCGCAGCACCGCCAGGCCCTTCCAGGCGTCGGCGATCATCCACCAGGATCCCTGAAAGAAGAACACCTTGGGGCCTTCGCCGGCGAAGTCGGCGACGAAACCGGGCTGGCGGGTCCAGGTTTTCAGGTCCGGACTATCGGCGAAGAAGATCCGGCTGTCCTTGCGCTCGTCCTTGAACCACATGCGGTAGCCGCCCTGCGGGGCCTTGATGACCCCGGCGTCGATCACCCGGTCCGAGCCCAGCTCCAGCGTGTCGGCGCAGGTCCAGGCCTTCAGGTCGGTCGAGGTCAGGTGGACGATCTTCGCGCCCGCTTCCGGCAGGTTCCAGCGGTGGAAGACGCCGGGCACCACCGTCAGGAACATGTGGTGGACGCCGTTCTCGGTGAAGATTTCCGGCGCCCAGAGCGTTTCGCCGGTGCAGGCGGCGGGGATGCTGGCCGTGCCGGCGTAGGTCCAGGCCAGGCCGTCCTTGGACGTGGCCACGCCGATCGCGGTGGCGTGCAGCCAGGCGACGTCCTTGGGATCATCCAGCTTAAGGGTGGCGCGACGGTTGGTGTAGAACATCCGCCACAGCTTGTCCGATCTGTCCCAGGCGATGGCGACATCGGCCGCGCCGTCGAACACCGGGTCGCGATAGAGCGGCTTCCTGGCCTCGGCGAGGACGGCGGCGGGCGCCGTCAGGGTCAGAGCGAGCGCCAGACCGGCTAGAACGCGACGATGCATGATGCCTCCCATATTATGGTGTTGCATCTTACATGATGTTGCAGCTTTGCCCACTGCGGGGGCGACGCCGCCGGAGCCCTCTTCCATAGGGAGAGGCTTTTTTCCTAGGCCAGCCAGACCATCATCCGCGTCGCCACGGACGCCCCGCGCGAGACCGAGTCCTTGTCGGTGACGACGCCGGTGTAGAGGAAGCCGGCCTTGACCAGCACCTGGCCCGAGGCGGGGTTGTCGGCGAAGTGGCCCGCGACCACCAGCTTGCGCCGCCAGTCGTGCGCGGCCCAGGACAGCGCGCCTTGCAGGGCCTCGGTGGCCAGGCCCCGGCCCCAGAACGGACGGCCGATCCAGTAGCCGACCTCGAGCCGGCCGTCCTCGTTGGGGAAGAAGCCCAGCACGCCGACGACGCCGGCGTCTTCCAGGTCGATGACGAAGGTGGCGTTGCGGCTCCAGTCCTGGGCATGGACGCGGGCCACGAACTCTTCGGCGTCGGCCTGGCCGTAGGGCCAGGGCATGCGGGTGGTCATCTTGGGGATGGCGTAGTCGGCGCCCAGGCTGGCGATGCGCGGCGCGTCGGACATGTCCGGCGCCCGCAGGGCGAGCCGCCGCGTCTCGATGACGGGACTTCTTTCGATCACGCACATGGCGCGTCTCCCTTTCCCGGCCCTTCTTCACGCGAGGCGCCGATACTGCGACGCGCCTCAGATAGTGCGGGACCGTGACGCTCCAATTGCCTGGATGAGGCTTTTTCTGGAACGTGGACAAAACAAAAGCGGGGAGTCCGGCGTCCGGACTCCCCGCTTCGTATTCGTCGCGTCCGGATCGTCTTCTTGAGGAAGCACGATCCGAAGAGAGACTTCAGATCGTACTATTCGGCGGCCTGGGCCACCGGGGCCACGGTCACGTAGGTACGGTTCTGCTTCTTGGTCACGAAGCCCACGGCGCCTTCGACGAGGGCGAACAGGGTGTGATCCTTACCGATGCCGACGTTGGCGCCCGGGTAGAACTTGGTGCCGCGCTGACGCACGAGGATGTTGCCGGCGAGAACCTTCTCGCCGCCGAACTTCTTTACGCCAAGGCGCTTCGATTCCGAGTCGCGGCCGTTGCTCGACGAACCGCCAGATTTCTTGTGAGCCATGATGCTCTCCTAATCTTTGACCCGGTTTCCGACGCGCGGACCTGGGTCAGATCAATCCAAAAAGATCCTGGCGGATCTTAAGCTTCAGCTTCCGGAGCGGGGGCGGCGGCCTTCTTCGGCGCGGCCTTCTTTTTCGGAGCGGGGGCGGCTTCAGCCTTGGCGGCCGGAGCTTCCGGGATGGTGGCCGGGACAGCGGCGTCGCCGAGACCGCGGGCGCGGGCGTCGAGGATGACCTTCGGGGTCAGGTCGATCGTGCCTTCCCACTTGCTTTCCTTGCCGGCGCCGGCGACCGACGTCACGCGCAGGACCGTTTCGGTCTGGCGGTGACCGCGGGTGCGGCGGTAGCCCTGACGGCGGATCTTCTTGAAGATCTTCACCTTCTCGCCCTTGCGGGTTTCGATCAGGGTGGCGTTGACGACGGCGCCGTCAACGGTGGGGGCGCCGACCGTCACGGCCTCGCCTTCGCCCAGCAGCAGAACTTCGCCAAAGGCGACTTCCGCGCCAGGTTGACCGTCGAGCTTCTCGACGACCAGCAGGTCGCCGGCTTGGACCCGGTACTGCTTGCCGCCGGTTTTGATGACCGCGTACATAGGTTAGCGCCTTAAATAACGTGCTGTTCGCAAAATACGGAACGCCCGCTAGGAAACCCGGCGGGCGAGAGGGGCGCACTTATAGCGCCGAAAGCCTGTGAGTCAACGGCCAAGGGAGCCTCTAAAGTCCTTGACTGGATTCAAGGTGAAGCCTGTGTCGCGCCGCACGCATGACTCCTCTGGCTCGTTATTTTGTAACAGGCTATAGCGCGAGCGTGACGTCCGCTTTCTTCGCCTCGATCGCGGCCACCGGCTTCATGGTGGCCTTCCTGCACGCGGCCCTGCCAACCCATTGGCTGCCGTTCGTGCTGGTCGGCCGCGCGCAGAAATGGTCGGCGGGGCGCACTCTGGGCGTGACCCTGCTGGCGGGCCTTGGCCACGTGGCCCTGACCATCCTGCTGGGCCTTGTGCTGGTGGTCGCAGGCCTGGCGCTGGAGCCGAAGCTTGGCCACCTGTTCCACTGGATCGTCGGCGGGCTGATGGTGGCCGTCGGTCTCTTCTATATAGCGCGCGGCAGGCACAGCCACGCCCTGCCCGAGGCCGGCCGGCGGACCTACGCATCGGACCGCGCGGCGATCACCGCCCTGGTGGTGCTGCTGACCCTGTCGCCGTGCGAGGCCTTCCTTCCCTACTACCTGGCCGGCATGAAGCACGGCTGGGGCGCGTTCCTGCTGCTCAGCGTCGTGCTGCTGGCGGCGACGGCGGCGGGCATGCTGCTGTTTACGGGCCTGTCCCTGGCCGGCGTGCGCCGCCTGAACCTCGACTGGCTGGAGCGCTACGAGGAGACCATCCTGGGCGCGGCCCTGGTGCTGGTCGGCCTGGCGGTGGCGTTCCTGAAGACCTGAGGTGCAGCGCCCGGCCGTGCCTTGGTCCTCATCCTGAGCCTGTCGAAGGACGAGGGCCACGTACTGACGCTTTCGCTTCCGCCCCCGCCGCCCTAAATACCCGCCATGACCCAGACCGCTCCCGCCTCCGGCAAGATCCCCGTCACCGTGCTGACCGGCTATCTCGGCGCCGGCAAGACCACGCTGCTCAACCGCATCCTCACCGAGGAGCACGGCAAGCGCTACGCCGTGATCGTCAACGAGTTCGGCGAGGTCGGCATCGACAACGACCTGGTGGTCGGCGCCGACGAGGAAGTGTTCGAGATGAACAACGGCTGCGTCTGCTGCACGGTGCGCGGCGACCTGATCCGGGTGCTCTCGGGCCTGATGAAGCGCAAGGGCGGCTTCGACGCCATCGTCGTCGAGACCACGGGCCTGGCCGATCCGGGCCCGGTGGCCCAGACCTTCTTCGTCGACGAGGACGTCAAGGCCCGCACCTATCTGGACTCGGTCACGGCCCTGGTCGACGCCAAGCACATCATGCTGCGCCTGAGCGACAGCAAGGAAGCCGTCGAGCAGATCGCCTTCGCCGACCAGATCGTGCTCAACAAGACCGACCTCGTGGGCGAGGACGACCTGCGCCACGTCGAAGCCCGGATCCGCAAGATCAACCCGCTGGCCCCGATCCACCGCGCCGAGCGCTCGAACGTTCCGCTGGATGCGATCATCGGCAAGCACAGCTTCGACCTGGAGCGGATCACCGAGCTGGAGCCGGACTTCCTCAACCCCGCCCACGGCGAGCCGGGCCACGTCCACGACGAGCACTGCGGCCACGATCACGGTCATCACCATCATGACCACGGGCACGACAATGGGCACGTGCATGACGAGCACTGCGGTCACGATCACGACCATGGGCATCACCACCATGGGCACGACCACAAGAGCGACATCCACGACGATGGCGTGAAGGGGATCTCCCTGACCCTGGACCGCCCGGTCGATGGCCAGAAGATCACCGCCTGGCTCAACGAGCTGCTGGCCGCCAAGGGCGTCGACATCCTGCGCGCCAAGGGCATCATCGACGTGAAGGGCGAGGAGCGCCGCCTGGTGTTCCAGGCCGTCCACATGATCCTGGAAGGCGACTTCCAGCGCCCCTGGACCGACAAGGACAACCGCTACAGCCGCATGGTCTTCATCGGCCGCGACCTCGACGAGGCCGCGCTGAAGAAGGGCTTCGAGGCCTGCGCAGCTTGATGAAGATGCTCCCCCTGAAGGGGGAGCTGTCGCGGAGCGACCGAGGGGGAAGTTCCAGCGGCGCGTCAGTAGCCGCTTCCCCCTCCGGCCCTTCGGGCCACCTCCCCCTTCAGGGGGAGGATCTGGAAAGCAAAAGGCCCTCTCCAGCGGAGAGGGCCTTTGTCGTTTCTACTGACCCGGCGCCGGGCGCTGGATGGTCGGTTCGAGGTTCTTGATGATCTCGCGGGCGTCGTAGGCGCGCGGATCGCCCGAGGGCTTGGCGCCCTTGTGCAGGACGATCTCGGTGCTGGCCTCGAACTTCTCGATCGTGCGGACCTCGGCCCGATTGGCGAAGAAGGGGTCGCCCCAGAACGGGTCCCAGGCGCGCCAGCCGCCGTAGCGGGGGCCGTAATAGCGCCAGGACGGACGCCAGTAGCCGTACGGATAGCCGTAGCCGAAGCCCGGCCGCATGAACGGATCCTCGTCGATCACCGTGCGGGCCGTTCGGTCGGTGCGGCGATCGGCCGTCTCGAACCAGTCGTAGCCCTGCTCGACGGTCACCTCGGCGGCGCGGTAAAGCAGGTAGCGCTCGACGGTCTCGCGGCTGGTCAGGCTGTTGCCCGCGAAGCCGACCCGGTAGCGGTCGCCTTCGAGGCGCATTTCGGTGAAGCCGCCCGAGGCCCTCTGGCCCGGAACGGCCGGCTGGTAGGGGGTGGCGGTGGCGCAGGCGCTCAGCGCGGCGGCCACCGCCGCGAGCGCGAGCCATTTGGCCTTCTTGATGGGCATGACGCGTTCCTCTGGGACGACACTATACTCCCGTACCACAATGCATGGCTGAGCTTTGCGGTTTCGCCAAGGCGAACACGTTGCCGCGATGTAAAAAGAGATGTCAGCCGCGTGCGACGATCAGGCCGGCGGCGGTGATCAACAGAATCCCCACCAGTATGCCGAAGCCCTTGCGGAAGGCCGGCTCGTTCATCCGCGAGGCCAGGGCCGCTCCGCCAAGGCCGTAGGCGCTCATGCTGACGAGGTCCATGCCGATGGTGGCGGCCGCGAACATGACGAGCTGTGGGACCAGCGGCCGCTGCACGTCGATGAACGGCGGCAGCACCGCGCCGAAGAACAGCAGGATCTTGGGGTTGGCGATCTGCACGGTGAAGCCGTCGCGGAAGGCCGAGCGGCTGGACGACATCCGCACCCCGGCCAGGGCCGCGCCCTCGGCGCCTGCGGGCTTCAGCGCGCCGCGGATCGACTTGATCCCCAGCCAGACCAGATAGGCGGCGCCGGCCAGGGCCAGGACGTGGAAAGCGGCCGGGAAGGCGGCGATCAGGGCGCCCAGGCCCAGGGCCGCGAACACAAACCACACCAGGCTGGCGGTGTTCATCCCCACCACGCCCAGCAAGGCCGCGCCCTTGCCCTTCTCCATGCCGGTGGCGATGGCGAACAGGTTGGCCGGGCCAGGGGTGATGGCCATGACGAACATGGCCGCCAGGAAGGCGCTGTAGCGGGCGGGATCGACGGGCAAAACCATGGCCGGGGCTATAGGCCTTCGCAGACCTTCCCTCAATTTCCTTCCGACCGAACGAGGCTCGTCACAGCCCCACCGTCACGGCCACCCAGATCGCCCGGCCCAGGGCGCCCAGGAGCAGGACGAAGGTCGCCAGGGCCTGGATGCCGAAGCCGGCGAAGCGCTTCTTGGCGTCGGCGCTGTAGCCGAGGGCGTAGATGATCCGTCCGATGATCCACACCACGCCGACGGCGGCGGCGAACAGGTCGTTCCAGTAGATCGCGAACAGCCACAGCGATGGCAGGAAGATCACCAGCCATTCCAGGGTGTTGGCCTGCACGCGGATGGCGCGTTCCAGGTCCGGGTGGCCGGTCATGGCCGGGGCGTCGATCCTGGTGCGCCGGCGGGCGCCGCCTACTCGCAGCGTCATCCAGACATAGCAGAGCAGGGCGACCAGGGTGACGATGGCGACCAGGGCGTGGGTTTGCATGGGCTGGGCGGTCCTCCCCGGACCTTTGATGCGGCGCAAGGACGGCCGCGCGCGGGAAGCTTAAGCCTATTCACGCACGAAGCTCAAAGCCGTGACGCCGGTGGTCGGAACCGCCAGCCCCGCCCACGCGCTTTCAGCTTCGTAGACCTCGTCCGAACCCTTTCCGAAGAAAGGTCTCGCACATGCTCGTGGACTCCACCGCGATCCGAGCGATCGATTACGAACCCGAACACGGCAAGCTCATCGTCACCTTCATAGACGGCGACGAGTACGTCTATGTCGGCGTGCCCGAGCGGGTGACGGCCGCCTTCACGCGCTCGCGCTCGAAGGGACGGTTCTTCCAGCGGATGATCCGCGACCGCTATCCGTACAACCGGATCTGAGGCGCTTGCCGGCAGAGGGCAGGAAAAAGCCGCCGCCCCTTTTGCGGGCGACGGCTTCAGATGGTCCGCGGTGAGGAGAAGGCCTACGCCTCCTCGTCGCCTTCCTCTTCTTCCTCGGCCGCCACCGGGGCCGCGATCGCGGCCGGCTTGACCTTCCTGGCGCGGCGCGGGGCCGGAACGTCTTCGACCATGCTCGCGGCGGGAGCCGCGTCGGCCAGCGGGGCGGTGAGGCCCGGCAGGGTCGCGCCGTTCAGGCCCACCTCGGCCATCAGCTGGTCGAGCAGGGGCGCCTGGGCCCGATAGCGCAGGGCGCCGCTGACCACCTGGTCGGCCAGGCTGCCGCCGCCCGAACCGCCGGCGCCGGAGTCGTTGGCCGCGGCCCCGCCGGTCGCGCCGTTCAGGCCGTCGACCTGGACGATACGGATCGAGTCGATCGATTCCAGGGGCTTCACGGACTCGGCGATGATGCGGTCGAGGTTCTCGATCAGCTTGATGCGGATGGCCATGGCCACCTGGTCGGCCGACAGCAGGTTGGCGGCCTTGTTGAGGGCCTCCTGACCCGAGGCGTCGACGTCGTAGCGCACGCGGGCGGCCTCGGCGGCCAGGCGCACGGCTTCGGCCGTCGCTTCGGCCTCGATGCGGGTCTTGTCGGCCGCGCCCTTGGCTTCCTCGCGCAGGGCCTCGGCCCGGTCTGAGGCGGCGGTCTTTTCGGCCTCGGCCGCCACCTTGACGGCGATGGCCTCGCGCTCGGCTTCCTTGGTGGCCTCGATCAGCTCGATGATCTTCTGGCGGTCGGCGGCCTCGCGTTCGCGGACGGTCTTGACCTGCTCCTCGGCGGCGACCGCGAGGGCCAGGGCCTTGTCGGCGTCGGCCTGGGCCTCGGACTGGGCGCGCGACTTCTCGGCCACGGCGATGGCGCGGTCCTGCTCCGACAGCTCGATGGCCTTGGCCTTCTCGATGGTCTGGGTCTCGACGGCGCGTTCCTTGGCGATCTCGCGCTCGCCCAGCTCCTGCTCCATGGCGATGCGCTGCTGGGCGACCATGCGGTCAGCCGAGATCTTGGCCTGCTCGATCTGCTGCTCGCTGGCGATCTTGGCCTGCTCGGCTTCCTGCGTCTTCTCGGCCTGCTGGCGAGCGACCTCGGCGGCCTGCTCGGCGCGGCGGGTGGCCAGCTCGCGCTCCTGCTCGAGCTTGGCGTACTCCTCGTCGCGGGTGATCTGCAGGGTCTGGCGCTGTGCCTCCAGGTTCTTGGTGCGGATCTGCACCTGGGTGTCCTGCTCGATGTCGTTGCGCAGCTTCTTGCGCAGCTCGATCTCCTCGGTCAGGCGCGTCAGGCCCTCGGCGTCGAAGGCGTTCGAGGGGTTGAAGTATTCCATGGCGGTCTGGTCGAGGCCGGTCAGCGACACGGTCTCCAGCTCCAGGCCGTTCTTCAGCAGGTCTTCGGACGAGACCTGCTGCACCTTCTGGACGAAGTGGGTGCGCTGTTCGTGCAGCTCGGTCATGGTCAGTTCGGCGGCCACCGAGCGCAGGGCGTCGACGAACTTGCCCTCGACCAGCTCCTTCAGCTGCTCGGGATGCATGGTGCGCTGGCCCAGCGTCTGGGCGGCGCTGGCGATGGCTTCGGAGCTGGGCTGCACCCGCACGTAGAACTCGGCCAGCACGTCGACGCGCATGCGGTCCTTGGTGATCAGGGCCTGCTCGTTGTTGCGCGACACGGCCAGGCGCAGGGTGTTCATGTTGACGGGGATCGTCTCGTGGAACACCGGCAGGATCAGCGCGCCGCCGTTCATGACCACCTTCTCGCCGCCGAAGCCGGTGCGGACGAAGGACGTCTCCTTGGAGGCGCGCTTGTAGAGGCGGGCCAGAAGCAGGCCCAGGATGATGAGGCCGACGAGGCTTACGCCGGCGATGAGAGCGATCTCGATCAGGGCAGGCATGCGGAATTACCCCCGAAGTTTGGGAAAGCGGAAAAGGAAGAACAGCAGGAAGGCGAAGGCGGGCGTCACAGCAGGGCCTCGCTCTCGTTGCGGATGGCCAGGAACCGGGCGCCGGCGTTGCGTATGATGATGACGCTGGTCCCCTGCTCGAAGACCTCGCCGTCGTCGTCGGGCTCGACCATCACGTAGTGGGTCTGGCCATGGGCGTCGCGCACCCGGGCCTGGGCGGGCGAGCCGACCCTGGCGGCGCCGGTGACCACCACGGCCACGCGGCCGACCAGGGTCTCGCGCGAGACGGCGGTGGTCTCGTCGCCCGGCAGGATGCGGGCCAAAAGGCCGCTGAGCACGCGGGTGAAGGGCAGGGCCACGGCGGCGGCCAGCGGCCCGGCGATCCAGATCGGGGCCGGGTGGCGGAAGACGCCGGCGATCAGCTGCTGCAGCACCAGGCCCGTCACCCCGAAGGCGAACAGGAAGATCACGATCACCATCAGCAGCGGCAGGCGGCCGACGTTCAGCCAGCCCAGCAGCGAGGGATGGTCGACGTCGAGCCCGTCATGGCCCAGGGCGCCGCCCAGGCCGGCGGCCTCGACCGCGCCGATCAGCAGCATCAGCAGCAGGGCGGCCAGGAACAGCGTGTTGCCGTCGGCCGAGAGGAACCCCCACATCGGCTCAGTCCCCCGAACGGCCGGCGCGGAGGGCGGCCAGGCGCTCCTCCACGCGATGGCCGCGGGCCAGGCGCTCCAGCTCCGACAGCTTGGCCCCGCGCGCCAGCTCGGCGTCGGTGGGCGGCTGCGGGGCCTTGGCGCGGGCCGCTGTCAGGTCGGTCAGGTCCTCGGCCATCTCGCGGCGGGTGGCCTGCAGGGCGGCCAGGTAGCCTTCCAGCTCGGCCTGGCGCTGGGCGGCGTCGGCGACGGCGGTCTCCAGCACCGGGATCTGGGCCTCGATGTCCAGTTGATGTTCTAGGGCGGCGCGGATCAGGTCTTCGCGGTCCTGGGAAAGGGCCAGATCGATCTGGGCCGACAGGTCGTCGTGGCGGCTGGACTGCTCGGTCAGGCGCTTGGCGGCCAGGTGGCGGGCGGCGATGGCGCGGCCGAGCTCGGCGCGCACCTCGTCGATCGCCTGGTCGACCTCGCGCAGGGCCTGCTGGCCCAACGCGTCGGGCATCACCTCTTCCAGGGCGTCGATCAGGGCATGGGCCCCGCCGCTGACGATGCGTCCCACTCGGGCGCGCAGGGAATCTGCCATCGGGTCCTCGTCAGGCGGCTGACGGCCGGTCGGCCGTGGCGGTGATCAGGCGGGTCAGCTCGCCCAGGGCGGCGACGCGGCGGGAGACGATCGTGGGATCGTAAGCGGGGGCGCTGGGGGTGACGCCCCAGCGCAGCATCTGTTCGGTCAGGCGGGCGGCGCAGTCGACGAGGCGGGCTTCGTGCCGGGCCAGGGCCTGTGGATCCGCGCTCGCCAGCTCGGCCGGGGCGGCCAGCAGAACGGCCAGCATCTCCTCGACGGCGCTGGTCAGCGCCAGGGCGACGGTGGAGTGGCGGTCGGACGCCAGTTCGGCCGTGCGCAGGGCCTTCAGGGCCGGAGCCGCGATATCGTGGGCGGCGGCCAGGGCGGCCTCCCAGCCGGCGGGGGCCTCGGCCCGGCGGCGGGCCTGGCGGATCAGGCCGCGCACCTTGTCGCTGGCCGTGATCGCCCCCTCCAGTTCGAGACCGGCGAGAAAAAGCGCGTCCTCTTCAGACAACCTGACGCTCAGGGGTGTGTTAAGCGCGACCATGAGTGGCAATGTGGGGCGTTGTAATACGTTTGTAAACAGCTGCGCCTTTCAGCTGGAGATTACATCTTTGTCATCTGATCGCCGCGATCGCCGGACTGCCCGGCGGCGAAGCCCAGGTGGCACGGCGCTTGAGTCGCGGTCTCGTTCGCTCTGGATCAAGTTCCTTGGTCCCCCAGTGGGCGAAAGGCGCGCAAGCGGGGGCAAATCATGGGCGTCTCGAACATTTTGAGTGAAATTACAGATGCCGGCCCGGACGTCGGGAACGGGGCGAGGCGATGGTTTCTCCAAGAGGCGTCGCACTGGGGATAACCGCCGAGGGCGGGAGTGCGGCGGTCTTGAACGAGGACCGTCATGTCGAACCAAGGAATGCTGCTCGCGGGCTGTTCCGCCGCCGTTCTGCTCGCCCTGGCCGGCGGCGCCCACGCGGCCGAGCCGGATCCCGTCGCGACCGCGCCGGACGCCGTCGACGAGATCGTGGTCCGGGCCCGCGACAAGGCCGGCCTGATCGAGAAGGAACCCAACAACACCGTCTTCGGCCTCGACAAGCCGCTGATCGAGACGCCGCGCTCGGCCAGCTTCGTCTCCGACCTGACGCTGCAGCGCTATGGCATCGAGACCATCGACGGCCTGACGGCGGTGTCGCCGGGGACCTACACCGCCAGCTTCTACGGCGTGCCCGGCGCCCTCAACATCCGCGGCACCCTGGCCGAGAACTACTTCCGCGGCTTCAAGCGCATCGAGAACCGCGGCACCTACGCCACCCCGATCGGCGCCGCCGACCAGATCCAGATCGTGCGCGGCCCGCCCACCCCGATCTACGGCTCGGGCAAGGTGGGGGGCATGCTCAACTTCATCCCCAAGTCCGGCAAGGGCGAGGGCGGCTATCTGTCGGAGACGCAAGGCGAGGTCACGGCAACCTTCGGCAGCTACAACCGCAAGAACGCCACCGCTCAGGTCGGCCTGCCGGTGAACCTCGGCGACGTGGTCGGCGGCGTGCATGTCTATGGCGAGGTCGAGGACAGCCATAGCTACTATCGCGGCGTCTATCCGCGCCGTCAGACCCTGCAGGTCTCGTCCGACTTCGACCTGGGCAACGGCTGGAGCACCGCCGTCGGCGGCATGCTGTACCGCTCCAAGGGCGACGTGCAGACCCCAGGCTGGAACCGCCTGACCCAGGACCTGATCGACAACGGGACCTACATCACCGGCCGCGATACGAGCCTGGTGGACGCCGACGGCAACGGCCGCCTGACGCCCAGCGAGATCGGCTTCTATCCGTACGCCAGCGCCATGTACCTGGCCTATTACGGCTTCCCCGACAGCGACGCCAAGCACACGCTGGATACCGGCGTGGGCACGACCAAGCTGTCGCCGCGCACGGTCTACATCTCGGGCGCGGACTTCTCGAAAACCGAGACCAACACCCTCTATTTCGACGTCGCCAAGGAGCTGTCGCCGGACAGCTCGATCAAGCTGCAGCTGTTCTACGACGCCCTGGAGAACAAGCGCTTCGTCTCCTACGGCTACCCGGCCTGGTTCGACAGCGACGTCTGGGAAGCCCGTCTGACCTGGAACTTCGCCAACGAAATCCTTGACGGCGCGGTGAAGGCCAAGTCGTTCGTCGGCGCCTCGTACCGCAGCTTCGACGGCCGCCGGCGCGAGAGCTACAACAGCGGCCTGATCGCGCTGGATCGCCGCGATATCGCCTTCGGCGCCACCGCCACCGACCTGATCGGCAGCCCCTTCAACCCGGGCGACGGCGTGGCGTGGGAAAACGACAACCGCTCGGAATGGACGCAGGCCGGCCTCTTCTTCACGACCGACATCATGGTCGGCGAGTCGCTGAACCTGATGCTGGGCGGCCGCTACGACGACTACGACGTCACGTCGGAAGACACCGGCTTCCTTTCTTACACCGTGGCCGGCGTGCAGAAGGCCTCGAAGGGCAAGGGGACCTATACCGCCAGCGCCACCTACAAGGCCCCGTTCGGCCTGATGCCCTACATCACCTACGCCAAGGCCAGCGCCCTGGAGATGAGCCAGGCCGGCGACATCGCCCCGGGCCTGGTGGCCGACGCCGGCGAAGCCTGGCTGTCGGACGGCGACCTGGCCGAGGCCGGGGTCAAGTTCCAGTGGCTGCAAGGCACGCTCGTCGGTTCGCTGGCCGGCTATCGCCAGAACCGCACCCAGCTGACCGGCATCACCCAGACCCCGACCGGCACCCGCGCCAAGGGCGTCGAACTGGAGGTCCGCTGGCTGGCCAGCGAGCACTTCAGCTTCACCTTCTCGGGCAACACCCAGCACACCACGGTCAAGGGTCCCGACACCTCCTTCCAGTACGTGCCGGTGCACACCGTCGGCGTCTCGGGGGTCAACGGCTTTGGCGGTTCCTACGTGGTGTGGAGCTTCGACAGCGTCCGTCCGGGCGACTACGACTACACCCTGATCCCGAAATCGGTGGTCAGCCTCTACGGCGCCTACACCTCCAACGCCTATGCCTGGGGCAAGGTCGCCGCGACGCTGGGCGTAACCCGGGTGACCAAGACCTCGGGCACCGTGCCGGGCGCGGTGGTCTATCCGGACTACGCCGTGGCCAGCGGCTCGGTCGCCTACGAGTACGGGCCGTACACCGCCACGCTCAACGTCGATAACCTTTTCGACAAGCTCTACTTCACGCCGGTGGGCGACACCTACGCCAACCTGGCGGCCCTGCCGTCCAAGGGCCGCGAGTGGCGCGTGACCCTGGCCCGGAAGTTCTAGTTCCCCTGCGGCGCGCTCGCTGCACGGGCGCGCCGCTCCTTGTCCTGTTTTCCAAGGAGCCCTGCCATGTCGACCTCCCCCTGGCGTCCCTGGCTGATCCTGTCGGTCTTCGCCCTGCTGCTGTTCCTGATCACCGCCTCGACCTTCTCGTCGCTGGGCGTGGTGCTGCCGGCGATGATCAAGGAGCAGGGGTGGGGCTTTGGCCCGGCCTTCCTGGGCTTCACCCTGCTGGGCGCCTTCTGCGGCGGCTCGTCGTGGCTGCCGGCCCTGCTGATCCGCAAGTTCGGCGTGCGGCTGACCATCGTCGCCGGCTCGGCGGTGATGGTGGCGGGCTTTGCGTGCCTGGCCGCGACGCCGGGCCTGGCGGTCTACCTGGTCGGTACGGCCCTGCTGGGCGTCGGCTACCAGATGATGGCCCTGATCCCCGGCACCCACGTGCTTGGCATGCTGTTCAAGAAGCGCGCCCTGCCGTTCGGCATCTATTTCACCATCGGCTCGCTGGGCGGGGTCGTCGGACCCTGGATGGCGCTGTCGGGCATGGAGATCGCCAGCGGCGCCTGGCGGCCCTACTGGTGGATGCAGGCGGCCGCCTCGCTGGTCGTGGGCCTGATCTGCACGGCCCTGGTGGGCGACAAGGCCTGGCTGGCCGCCGCCGCCGCCCAGACCGACAAGGCCGTGGCCGAGGAGATCGAGAACGCTCCGGCGACCAGCAAGGTCTATCGCACCGCCGTCGACTGGACGGTGAAAGAGGCCGTCCGCACCGCGCAGTTCTGGGTGATCCTGGCGGCCTATTTCGCCCACCTGCTGGGCGGGGTCACCGCCGTCAGCCTGGCCCCCAGCCACTTCGGCGAGCTGGGCGTGCCGGCCACGGTGGCCATCGCCGCGATCAGCCTGGAGTCGCTGATGCAGGTGGCCGCCCGGGCCGGCGGAGGCCTGGTCGGCGACCGCATCGACCCGCGCTGGCTGCTGGCGGGCGCGCAGGGCGTCATGGCCGTCGGCCTGCTGGCCCTGACCCACGCCACCAGCTGGCCGGTGATGATGGTGTTCGCCGTCGGGGTGGGGATCGGCTTTGGCCTGACCGTGCTGGCCGTCAGCATCCTGCTGCTCAACTACTATGGCCGGAAGAACAATCTCGAGCTCTTCTCGATGGTCTGCCTGGTCGGCGCCGTCTCGGCCCTGGGGCCGGTGATCGGCGGCCTGATGCGCGACCAGCTCGGCGGCTTCGCCCCCACCTTCCAGCTCTTCGCCGCGGTGATCGGCCTGATCTTCGTCGCCGCCCTGTTCATGCGCCCGCCGCGCAAGGCCGCCACGGCCGAGCCCGTCGGCGAGCCCGTTCCCACCCTTCTGCAAGACGCCGCGTAACCAAGGATGTCCGCCATGTTCCACAGCCCTTCCAAGCACAAGGACTTCGGGGTGTTCCTGCCGGTGGCCAACGGCGGCTGGATCATCTCCAAGACCACGCCCGTCCTCGACGGCCTGTATCAGACCAACAAGGCCGCCGCGGTGAAGGCCGACGAGGTCGGCATGGACTTCGTCATGTCGATGGGCAAGTTCCGCGGCTTCGGCGGCGAGACCGACCACTGGGGCACGGCCCTGGAGTCCGTGACGATGATGGCCGGCATCGCCGAGGCCACCAGGAACGTCCGCATCTGGGCCACCATCCACCCGCTGCTGCAGAACCCGGCCGTGGCCGCCAAGATGATCGCCACCCTGGACCACATCAGCGGCGGGCGCGCCGGCCTCAACATCGTCGCCGGCGCCTATCGCGGCGAGTTCGCCCAGATGGGGGCCTGGGACGACGCCCTGACGCACGATGACCGCTACGTCCTGACCGAGGAATGGACCAGGATCGTCAAGCGGCTGTGGAGCGAGGACAGCGTCGATTTCGACGGCAGGTTCTTCACGATGAAGGACTGCCAGTCCAAGCCCAAGCCGCTCAGCAAGCCGCGCCCCGAGCTGATCTGCGCGGGCATGAGCGACCGGGGCTTCCAGTTCTCGGTGCGCCAGGCCGACGTCTGCTTCATCGGCGGCCGCACGCCCGAAGAACGCCGCGACGCCAGCCGCCGGGCCAAGATCGCCGCCGAGGGCATGGGCAAGACCATCAAGACCTACGCCATGTGCACCGTCGTCCACGCCGAGAGCGACGCGGGGGCGCAGGCGCTGGTCGAACGCTACAAGGGCGGGGCCGACATGGGCGCGATCCTGGCCATGCTGGAGAGCTGGGGCGTGCCGGCCGAGAAGCTGTCGACCGTGGCCGCCCAGCAGGGCGCGTTCATGACCCACACCGTGGTCGGCTCGCCCGCCACCTGCGCCGAGCAGGTGCAGGCCTTCGTGACCGACTGCGAACTGGACGGGCTGATGCTGATCTTCCCCGACTATGTGGAAGGGCTCTCCATGTTCGGCTCGGAGATCCTGCCGGGCCTGCGCTCGGTGTTCTCGTGAGCGCGCTGCCGGCCTGGATCGCGCCAGGCCGAACGTCGCTGGCGGTGATCGACATCCAGGTCGATTTCGCCTCGCCGGACGGCCTGCTGGGCCAGTACGGCGTCGATATGGGCATGGCGGCGCCGGCCGTGGACGCGGCCGGCCGTCTGGTCGAGGCGGCGCGCGCGGCGGGCGTGCCCGTCGTCTTCGTCGGCCTGTTCACCGCAGCCGAAACCGACAGCCCGGCCTGGAACGAGCGCATGCGCCGGCGCGGCGGCGATCCCGATAGCGAAGCGGCCCTGTGCCGCGTCGGCCAGCCGGGCAGCGCCTTCTACGGACCCCAGCCCGCCGACGGCGAACTGGTGGTGGCCAAGACCCGCTACAGCGCCTTCGTCGGCACGGATCTCGACGCCCGCCTGAAGGCCATGGGCGTGGATACGCTTGTGGTCTGCGGCCTGACCACCGAGTGCTGCGTGGCGGCCACCGCCGCCGACGCTTTCGATCTCGACTACCACGTCTTCGTCGCCGCCGACGCCTGCGCGGCCTACGAGCCCGACCTGCACGAGGTGGCTCTGAAGACGATGGGGCTCAACACCGCGATCCTCACCGACAGCGTCGAGGTCGCCAAAGCCTGGAAGGAGGCCGCGTGATGGCCGACGGTTTCGCCAACCTCGCGGGCGTCGCCGCCCCCTACGTCGTCACCGAAGCCGACCGCGCCGCCATCGCCGCCGCCATCAGCGAGAGCGAGATCGTCGAGCTGGCCCTGACCCTGGGCAACATCCCCGCGCCCTCGGGCAAGGAACTTGAGGCGGCAAACTACGTCTACGACTGGATGGCGCGCGAAGGTTTCTCGCCGCGCAAGGTGGGGGCCACGCCCGAGCGGCCCAATGTCATCGGCACGCACGGCGGCAAGGGTCCAAACACCATTGGGGGGAAGAACCTGCTCTTCACCGCCCACCTCGACACCGAGGCGCCGACCTGGAACCCGGACCTGGACGCCTACAAGTACAGCCCCGCCACCCTGGCCAATCCCGAGTGGGAGAAGTGCTGGCTGGAGGACGGCAAGCTCTACGGCTATCCGATCGCCAACGACCGCGGGCCGATGGCCTGCTTCCTGATCGCCGCCAAGGCCCTGAAGGCGGCCGGCTACGAGCTGGCCGGCAAGATGTACCTGACCGCTTGTCCCGGCGAGATCGGCCCCGAGCCGATCGAGGAGCATCGCGGCGTCGCCTACATGGGCAAGGATATCGGCGCCCACTACCTGTTCCACCACGGGGGCGTGGCTCCCGACTACGCCATCGCCGCCGAGGGCTGCGATTTTGGCCTCACCTGGGTGGGCTGCGGCTATGCGGTGTTTCGGATCACGGTCTGGGGCGAGGGGGTGTTCACCCCGCTGCTCAGCCATCCGGCCAGCGCCGACCAGCACCCCAACCCGATCTACAGGCTGGGCAGGCTGACCCAGGCGATCCACGCCTGGAGCGGCCAGTGGGAGAAGGCCAGCCTCTATGAGAGTCCCGGCGGCGTCGCCCAGCCCAAGTCGCAGCTGGCATCGGTGCGCGGCGGCATTCCCTATGCCTTCGGGGCGGGGACCGAGCGGGTGAACCTGTATCTGGAGGTGGGCCTCAACCCCCGCCAGCGGGTGGCCGACATCCAGCATTCGCTCGAAGCCATGGTCCGCGAGACGGGCATGACCGGCATCGAGATCGAGCCGGTGGTCGTGCGCCACGGCTTCGAGGCCGATGCGGCCGAGGTGGCGCCGCTGGTCGGGGCCGTCGACGTCGCCACCCAGCTGTCGCTGGGCCACCCGGTGGCCCGCGCGGCCAGCGTCTATTCCAGCATGTGGCGCGACCACAACGTCTTCAACATGCACCGCATCCCGGCCATCACCACGGGCTTTTCCCGCTGGCGGCCGACGCCGAAGGACCTGGTGGACAGCGCTCTGGTCTACGCCCTGACGGCCCTGGCCGTCTGCGGCCGGGCCGAGACGACGGGCGCCGGGAACCGCACGCCGCCGGTCTATGGCGACAACCCGTTCGGGGGCGAGTGATGGGCGCGGCCCAGGCCCGGGAGGTTCCCGACGTCGCCCTGTTCCGCAAGGCCATGGGCGGCTTCGCGGCCGGCGTGACGGTGGTGACCACCGCGCTGGACGGCCGGCTCAGCGGCACGACGGTCAGCGCGTTCTCGTCGCTGTCGATGGACCCGCCGCTGGTGCTGGCCTGCCTCAAGCGCGGCAGCCGCACCCTGGCCGCCGTGCAGGAGGCCGGCGTGTTCTGCGTCAACATCCTGGCCGCCGACCAGGGCGAGCTGGCCTACGCCTTCGCCAGGTCCGGCTGCGACGAGCGCTTCGCCCTGGCCGCCCTGGAGCCCGGCGCCACCGCCGCCCCGGTGCTGTCCGGCTGCGTTGCGGTGGTCGAATGCGACCTGCACGCCGCCCACGACGGCGGCGACCACGAGATCCTCGTCGGCCGGGTCGTTTCCGTCCGCATCGACGAGTCCAAGCCGCCGCTCGTCTACGTGCGCGGCCAGTTCCTGAACACCTGAGAGAAGTCCCGATGGCGTACGACGTTCTGGAAGTGAAGCCGATGACCCGCCGGATCGGCGCCGAGGTGTTCGGCGTCGACCTGGGCCAGCCGCTGTCGAACCGGCAGTTCGAGGAGTTGCACCAGGCCCTGACCCAGTACCAGGTGCTGTTCTTCCGTGACCAGCAGATGACCCACGACGCCCACAAGGCGCTGGGCCGCAAGTTCGGGCCGCTGGCCATCCATTCGGGCGTGCCGGGCTTGGCCGAGCATCCCGAGGTCGTGGCCATCCACGCCGACGAGAATTCGAAGTTCGTGGCCGGCGAGAGCTGGCACTCCGACCTGACCTGCGATCCCGAGCCGCCGCTGGGCAGCATACTGCACATGCCGATCGTGCCCGACGACGGCGGCGACACCGTCTTCGCCAGCATGTACGCGGCCTACGACACCCTGTCGGACCGGATGAAGGCTTATCTGGAGGGCCTGACCGCCGTCCACGACGCCAACCCGATCTACAAGGCGCTCTTTCCCGATATCGACCGCACCTATAACCGCACGGCTCATCCGGTGGTGCGCACCCACCCGGTCAGCGGCAGGAAGAGCCTGTTCGTCAATCCGTCCTACACCACCCATATCGTCGGCCTGCCCAAGGCCGAGAGCGCGGCGATCCTTTCCTATCTCTATCACCACGCCGGCAATCCGGACTTCCAGGTGCGCTTTCGCTGGCGGAAGAATTCTGTGGCCTTCTGGGACAACCGCTGCACCTGGCACCAGGCGATCTGGGACTATTTCCCCGACGTTCGCTCGGGCTTCCGCGTGACGATCGCGGGCGACCGGCCGGTTTGAGTGAAAGATGCTCCCCCTGAAGGGGGAGCTGTCGGCAAAGCCGACTGAGGGGGAAGTATCAGCGGCGCGTCAGCAGCCGCTTCCCCCTCCGGCCCTCGGGGCCACTTCCCCTTAAAGGGGGAGGATCTTGTTGACCCGGCCGATCGTCTCGTCGTTGATGCGCGCCTGGGTTTCAGGGGCTTGCGATGACGAAAAAGGGCGGTGTGGGCTTTGTCCTGGGCGTGTGCGGCGGGATCATCTTCGGCGCGCTGATCGACAACATGGCCATCGGCCTGATCCTGGGCTTCGCGGTCGGCTTCGGCCTGATCAAGCTGGGCGGCAAGAAGGCCTCGGAA
Organism: Caulobacter endophyticus; assembly: GCF_003116815.1. GTDB lineage: Bacteria > Pseudomonadota > Alphaproteobacteria > Caulobacterales > Caulobacteraceae > Caulobacter > Caulobacter endophyticus. The sequence goes on along the minus strand of NZ_QDKQ01000033.1, from coordinate 113,182 downwards.
TAGACCCTACTTCCTGCGGAAATCGGCCGTGCGCTTGCCCATGAAGGCGGCGATGGCCTCCTTGTGGTCGCCGCTGGCGATCAGGGCCGGCAGCTCTTCCTCCACATAGGCCTTGCCGTCGATCACCCGCTTGGTCGCCTCCACCGCCAGCGGGGCGCGTGAGGAGACCGCCTCGGCCAGGCGCATGGCCTCGCGCAGCAGGGTGGCGGGGGTATGGACCGCCGTGACGATGCCGTCGAACAGCGCCCGGGCGGCGTCGAACTGGGCGCCGGTCAGCAGGTGGGCCTTGGCGCGCGAGACGCCGATCAGCCGCGGCAGGCGCGTGGCCGAGGCGACGAGGCCGATATTAACCCCCGAGGCGGCGAACACCGCCCGGTCGCTGGCCAGGCGAATGTCGCAGGCCAGCGCCAGTTCCAGCCCGCCGCCGAAGCACCAGCCGTCGATGGCGGCGATGGTCGGCACCCGCAGGGCCTCCACCCAGTCCATCAGCCGGTTGAAGTCCTCAACGGCCGCCAGGGCGCCCTCGCCGCGCACGGCCGCCTCGCGCAGGTCGTCGCCCGCGCAGAACACCGCGCCCCGGCCGGTCAGCACCACGGCGCGCACGTCGTCGTCGGTGGCGATCTCGTCCAGCGCTTTGACCATCTGGGCCCGCAGCGGCAGGCTCAGCGCATTGGCCGGCGGGGCGTCCAGTTCCAGCAGGATGATCGAGCCCGTCGGGCGCGAGACGTGAAGCATCGGCGTGATCGTCGGCGTCATGGACGCAACCTCGCCCGGCGCGCCGCGAATGGGAAGCGTGCAACCTGCGGGATTGCAGGTCGTTTCATTCGCAACCATGTTGCGTCGCACAAGGATTCTGCTTGCCAGATCGGAAGCCTTGTCTCAGCCTCGCCCATACCAGCCTGCCGAGCGTGGCCGGAGAACACGATAAGAACGACGGGCCGGCGGCGCATTTTTCTCACGCGCCGAACCGTACCGCGGAGCGCAAACAGCCAGTCCGGCGTTCATGTTGCAGCGCCGAAGAGCCGGGGAGTGAGATGACGACCGCGACCCTCGAGACGGCCGGCCCGGCCGTGAAGGACCTGTACGAGATCGGCGAGATCCCGCCGCCGTTCCATGTGCCCAAGTCGATGTACGCCTGGACGATCCGCAAGGAGCGGCACGGCGCGCCGTCCAGCGCCATGCAAGTCGAAGTGGTTCCCACCTGGGAGATCGGCGAGGACGAGGTGCTGGTCCTCGTGATGGCCGCCGGCGTCAACTACAACGGCATCTGGGCCGCGCTCGGCGAGCCGATCAGCCCGCTGGACGGCCACAAGCATCCCTTCCACATCGCCGGTTCCGACGCCTCCGGCATCGTCTGGGCGGTGGGCGCCAAGGTGAAGCGCTGGAAGCTGGGCGACGAGGTCGTCATCCACTGCAATCAGGACGACGGCGACGACGAGGAGTGCAACGGCGGCGACCCGATGTACTCGTCCAGCCAGCGCATCTGGGGTTACGAGACGCCCGACGGCAGCTTCGCCCAGTTCGCCCGCGTGCAGTCGCGCCAGCTGATGCCGCGCCCCCGTCACCTGACCTGGGAAGAGGCGGCCTGCTACACTCTCACCCTCGCCACCGCCTACCGCATGCTGTTCGGCCACAAGCCGCATGAGCTGAAGCCCGGCCAGAACGTGCTGGTCTGGGGCGCTTCCGGGGGCCTCGGCGTCTTCGCCGTGCAGCTGGCGGCCGTGGCGGGAGCCAACGCCATCGGCGTCGTCAGCGACGACGACAAGCGCGAGTTCGTGCTGTCGATGGGCGCCAAGGCGGTGCTGAACCGCAAGGAGTTCGACTGCTGGGGCCAACTGCCCAAAGTCAACGGCCCCGAGTTCGCCGACTACATGAAGGAGAGCCGCAAGTTCGGCAAAGCCATCTGGCAGATCACGGGCAACAAGGACGTCGACCTGGTGTTCGAGCACCCGGGGGAGTCGACCTTTCCGGTCAGCGTGTTCGTGGTCAAGCGCGGCGGCATGGTCGCCATCTGCGCGGGCACCAGCGGCTTCAACCTGACCATGGACGCGCGCTTCCTGTGGATGCGCCAGAAGCGCGTGCAGGGGTCCCACTTCGCCAACCTGATGCAGGCCAGCGCCGCCAACCAGCTGGTCATCGACCGCCGCGTGGACCCCTGCCTGTCGGAAGTGTTCCCCTGGGACCAGATCCCCGCCGCCCACGAGAAGATGCTGGCCAACCAGCACCTGCCCGGAAACATGGGCGTTCTGGTCTGCGCCCAGCGGCCGGGCCTTCGCACCTTCGAGGAGGTGCTGGAGCTGAGCGGGCAGGGGTGACGATTGGGGGCGCGGACACAAAAAGCCGCCTCCCCGTCAAAGACGCCGGCCCGGAACCAGGCCCTTATCCCTTCAGTTTCGAGACCGAAGGAGTTCTCCATGACCGACATCACCTACACCATCGTCGAGCACGACGGCGGCTGGGCCTACAAGCTGGGCGCCGTGTTCTCCGAGACGTTCCCGACCCACGACGCCGCCCTGGCCGCGGCCAAGCGCGTGGCCGGCGAGCAGAAGGTGGCGGGCGATACGGTCGGCATCACCTACGAGGACGACCGCGGCCAGTGGCGCGAGGAACTGTCCGACGGCCACGACCGCCCGACCACGCACGTGAAGGGCTGAGGACTATTTCGATACGTCACGTATCGAAATAGGTCTTGGCAACCGCCCCACCCCGTCGCACAGTCGGTGTCCTGGACATCGGCGGAGGGGCGTCATGGGGTGGAAGAGCAAGGTTGCGCTGGGATCGGTCGGCGTGCTGGCGGTGCTGGCCGGTGTGGTCGTGGTGCGCACCGCGACCTTCAGGGCGCCGGCCCAGCCAGGACAGGTCCCGCTGGCGGCCGCCCGGCCCTTCGATGCGGCCAGGGCCGCCGAGCATCTGGGACAGGCGATCCGCTTCCAGACGGTCAGCCACCAGGACGCCGCTCAGAACGATCTTTCCCAATGGGACGCCCTGCACGCCTGGCTGCAGGCGACCTATCCCGCCGCCCACAAGGCCATGACACGCGAGGTCGTGGGCGGCCACGCCCTGATCTACACCTGGACGGGGTCGGACCCTTCGCTGCCGCCGCTGGTGCTGATGGCCCACCAGGACGTGGTGCCGGTGACGTCCGGCACCGAGAAGGACTGGAAGCATCCCCCGTTCGGCGGGGTGATCGCCGAGGGCGCGGTCTGGGGCCGGGGCGCGATCGATGACAAGGGCTCGCTGATCGGCCTGTTCGAGGCGGTCGAGGGCCTGGCGGCCGGCGGCTTCGTCCCCAAGCGCACCGTGATCATCGCCAGCGGCCATGACGAGGAGGTCGGCGGAGCCGGCGCCCGGGCCGTGGCCGCGACGCTGAAGGCGCGCGGAGTCAAGGCCTGGTTCGTGCTCGACGAGGGCATGGTGGTGGTCGAGAACCATCCGGTGACCAAGGGCCCGGCGGCGATCATCGCCACCGCCGAGAAGGGCTACGCCACGCTGAAGGTCACCGCGCCCGCTGCCGGCGGCCACTCCTCGACCCCGCCCGAGCAGACCGGCGTCACCACCCTGTCCAAGGCCGTGCTGGCCATCGCCGGCAAGCCGTTCCCGATGAAGTTCGAGGGGCCGGGCGCCCAGATGCTGCAGGCTCTGGCGCCCGAGGCCTCGCCGACCCTGAAGATGGCGGCGGCCAACACCTGGCTGTTCTCGCCGCTGCTGATCAAGGAAACGGCCAGGAGCCCGGCGGGCGCGGCCATGCTGCACACGACGATCGCGCCGACCATGCTGAAGGGATCTCCAAAGGAGAACGTCCTGCCGCAGGACGCCACGGCCTGGATCAACTACCGCATCGCGCCGGGCGACACCTCGGCCGACGTGCTGGCCCGGGCCAAGGCGGCGACGGGCGACCTGCCGGTGACCTTCGCCTGGGACCGTCCGCCCAACGAGCCCTCGGCCGTGTCTTCGACCACCTCTGACGCCTGGAAGACCCTGGCCGCCCTGGCCGGCGACGAAAGCAGCGCCCCCGTCGCCCCCGGCCTGATGATCGCCGCCAGCGACAGCCGCTTCATGTCGCCGATCGCCGACGACATCTACCGCTTCCAGCCGATCCGGCTGTCGATGGACGGCACAAAGATGATCCACGGCACCAACGAGCACATGACCCTGGCCAACCTGGAAGAGATGGTGCGGTTCTACCAGCGCCTGGTGGAGACGGCGGGGCGGTAGGTTTTCTCCCGTCCATGTGATATCCTATGAGATATGCATCGAGTGGTGCTCGACACGTCCGTCCTCGTCGCCGCCTTGCGTAGCCGCTTGGGCGCCAGCAACGCACTGTTGCGGCATGTGGCGATGGAAAGGGTGAAGCCGCTGGTCTCGCCGGCGCTGTTTCTCGAGTACGAGGATGTGCTCAAGCGCCCCGAGCAGGTAGCTGCTCACGGCTTTGATCTCGATGCCGTGGATGGCTTCCTGGCTGCTTTCGCCAGCGCTGCGCAGGCGGTGGAATGTCATTTCCGTTGGCGGCCCCAACTGCGCGATCCGGGTGACGAAATGGTGCTTGAGGCGGCGGTCAATGGCTACGCCGATGCGCTCGTGACCCATAACGTTAGGGACTTCGCGGCGGCGAAGGCGTTTTCCCTGCGTGTCATGACGCCTGGCGAATTTCTGAAGGAGTTGGAAGGATGACCAAGGCCGCCTATCCACTGAAGTTGCCCCGGTCTGTGAAAACGGCCGCCGAGCGTCTCGCCAAGGCCGACGGCGTGTCCCTCAACCAATGGATCGCGGTAGCCGTCGCGGAAAAAATCGGTGTCGTGGAGACTGCCGCAAATTTTCTCTCTCGGCGCGCCGGGCAGTCGAAGCCGGCGGATTTGATCGATTTCCTGGACCGTGCGCCTGACGCGGCGCCAATGGAGGGCGACGCGCTGAACAGGGCGTCGTAAGAACCCTCGCTCTCCCTCCAGTGACTCTCATGCCCGCTGACGACGCACCCGCCGCGACCAAGACCGCCAAGGCCCCGCCCGCCAAGTTCGGCAAGGGCTTCCTGTTCGACGCCTGGTATTACGCGGCCCTGTCGCGCGAGGTGAAGACCGGCAAGCTGGTCCGCTACGAGATTCTCGGCGAGCCGGTGCTGGTCAGCCGGGGCAAGGACGGCAAGGTGTTCGCGATCCGCGACGTCTGCCCGCACCGCGCCGCGCCCCTTTCCGGCGGCAAGCTGACCCAGGAGGCCGACGGCCGCTCCAGCGTCGAATGCCCTTATCACGGCTGGCGGTTCGGCTCGGACGGCGTCTGCGCCTCGATCCCGTCGCTGACCAGCGACCAGAGCCTGGAGGTCTCGCGCATCCGCGTGCGGCGCTATCCGGCCGCCGAGAGCCAGGGGATGGTGTTCGTCTGGATCAGCGCCGACCCGCGCTTCGACGGCGAGCCGCCCGAGCCGCCGCCGTCGTTCCCCGGCGTGGTGGGCGGCGACGCCAAGATCGTCGACTCGATGATCTTCGAGACCCACATGGACCATGCTGTGGTCGGGCTGATGGACCCGACCCACGCGCCCTATGTGCACGAGGCCTGGTGGGCCCGCTCGTCCAAGCGCCAGTCGGAGAAGACCAAGGTGTTCGCGCCCTCGCCCGAGGGCTTCGTCATGCGCCGCCACGGCCGCAGCAAGGCCAACCGGCTGTACGACATCCTGGGCGGCGCGCCGGAGATCGAGATCACCTTCCGCCTGCCCGGCTATCGCTGGGAGCACATCGTGGTGGGCAGGCGTCAGGTGCTGGCCCTGACCTGCCTGACGCCGCTGAACGAGACCAATACGCGCATCAGCCAGCTGATCTGGTCGGACCATCCGGTAATGGCCTTCCGCGCCCTGATCGCCCCCTTCGCCCGCGAGTTCCTGCGCCAGGACGGCCGCATGGTGAACCTGCAGAACGAAGGGCTGAAATACGACCCGGCCCTGATCTGGATCGACGATGCCGACACCCAGGCCAAGTGGTACCAGCAGCTCAAGCGCGAATGGACCGCCAGCCGGGCCGAGGGCCGCCCGTTCGTCAATCCGGTCAAGGAAACCACGCTGAAGTGGCGCAGCTGAAGCGGGTCCTTGGCGAGGAGTATGACAGCGATCTGCGGGCCGCCTTGCTCATGGCGCTGCTGGAGAGCGGCGCGACCCTGAAGGACCGCTGGTCTGGCGTCGGCGGATCACAGGATATCTCGCACGAGGAATGGGAGACATCCCACGGCCCGCTTGTCGTCGAGGCCGAGACCTACATGGGCCTGTCGATCGAAGGCTCGGAGCCGGCGGTGGAGGCCGTGGTCGCCCGTCTGTCGCAGGTCCGGGAGCGTCAATCGCGGGAGGCGGCGCGGCCGTCAGGCGGCCTGAAAAGACGCCTGGCCACAGTGCTGAAAACCCTGCCCGACGCGGCCGGCTGGCGGTGGTGCGCCCTGGTCGCCCTGGCCTGTGGGGCGCTGATGTCCGCCATCGGCTTTTGGACCGGCCTCTACCGCCTGACCGACACCGCGCCGGGCCTGCCGCTGCGGCTGCTGACCGTGTGGCTGATCCCGGCGCTGGGCGAGGAAATCCCCTTTCGCGGCGTGCTGCTGCCCGGCCGCGACGAGACCAGACGGCCGGTGCTGTGGATCGCCGTCTCGACCGGGCTCTACGTCGCCTGGCACCCGTTCGAGACCCTGACCTTCCTGCCGCACGCGACGACGTTCCTGCGCTGGGACTTTCTGGTCTGCACGGCGATCCTGGGCCTGGCCTGCGCCCTGATGCGGCTGCGCACGGGATCGCTGTGGCCGGCGGTGCTGCTGCATGGCGGCTTCGTGGTGGCGTGGCAGACCTGGCTGGGCGGGGTCAGCGCGCTGGGGTGAGCGGGCCGGAGCGTCGCCGCCAGGTGTCGATCAACACGATCACGAAGGCGATCAAGCCGGCGAGCGTCATCAGGTAGCCGATCGAGGAGACGGTGTTCCACAGCGCCAAGCGGGCGTCTGGATCCATTGGCAAGGACACCACGACGTTGGGCGTGACTATCAGCAGAGCGCCGCCAGCGGTCAGCGAGAGATGGCCATAGCCCAACCAAGCGTGGAAGTTGGCTCTACCAATGGCAAGGGCCGTATAGGCGGCCGCGAAGGCCAGCAGCATGCCCGACAGGCTGAGGACGTAATGTCCGGCCATGCCGTCCTGGGCGAAGGCGTTGGGCGACGACAGCCAGACTGCGATCGCGGCGAGCGTCCAAAGTAGCGGCAGTGCAAGCCGACGAATGATGCCCATCTGTCCCCCTCGTGGTTCAATCTAGCACGAGGCGGCGCAACGAAAAGCCCGCCTGGTCGGGGGACCAGGCGGGCTTGCACGGAGCGCGCGGGGACGGGGGTTGGGGAGCGCGCCCCGAACCTCGCTTAAGCGCGGTAGACGTAGGCGCTGGAGACGTAGCCGACGCCGACGCCGTTCTGGCCGACCAGGATCCACTGGCCGTCGCTGGTGCGGCCCAGGGCCTGGAAGGTCTCGCCGGCGACCACCGAGCCGACGCGCTGGCCGCGGGTCGAGGCCGAGGCGCGCAGGTTCAGGGTCGAGCGGGCGACGTACTTGCCGTTGACCTTGGTCATCGGCGCGGAGTCGACGTTGTGCGAGATCTTGATGCCGTTGCTGGTCTTGTAGGCGCCGCCGACGTCGTTGGCGGCCTGCTTCTTCTGCATGCTGCAACCGACGTAGGACCCCGCGCCCGCGCCGACGACGGCGCCGATGGCGGTGCCCGTCCCGCGGTCGTTCTTGGCCAGGTTGGAGCCGGCGACGGCGCCCAGCAGGCCGCCGATCAGGGCGCCGGTCTCCTGCTTCTTGCCCGAGGCGTCGCAGCCGACGACGCCGCCCAGGCGCTGTTCGACGGCATTGGCGGCGGGGGCCGAGGCTATGGTGAGGGCGGTGGCGGCGGCGGCGATGGTCAGGCCGATAGTCTTGATCTTGTTGGTCTTTTGCATGGCGGTGGTCTTTCGTCCCGTATGATTGGTTCGGAGCCGTCGGCCCCGTGAGACGCACCATCGCAGGCCGAAGCTGAACCGGGCCGTCAGGTCGTTCGACAGAATTCGTTCATGTTGGAAATTTTTCGGACGACGAGCATTTTTCTCCTGAGGTCGTGGTGCGTAAATTCACAACCTTGAGGCGCGTCTATGGTCTAGGATGCGCCGATGGCGCGGCCTGCAACACCGCGCCGGGGAAGGGGACCACCCATGAGGAAGATCGCGATTGCGACGGCCGCGGCCGCCGCGCTGTGCGCCGGCCTGGCCGGCTGCGATAAGGCGCCGCCGGCGCCCAAGACCGAGGCGCTGCTCGACGTCGCCGTCATCACGCCGGTGCCGCTGCCGACGACGGCCGACTATCCGGTGGCCGCCGCGACCATCAACGGCTGGATCGCCAGCGCCGATACGGCCGCGATGCGCAACCACGCCTGGCAGATCTGGCAGGCCATGGCCCAGCCCTCGGGCCAGTCGTTCAACGGCCAGTCGCTGCCGATCTGGGAAACCTGGGCCGGCACCAGCGACGTCTTCCCGCCCGCGGCGCCGGCCGGAACCGTGGCCGCCGCCGCTACGACGGTGGCCCAGCGCGTGGCCGCCCCGCGCAAGCTGCGCGTCTTCCAGCAGCCCAACCAGTTCCACCATGGTCGCGGCGGGATCACCCCGGCCAAGTTCGACACCACGGTGACCTCGTTCAACAAGTTCAGCCCCGAGGCGGCGACCTTCCTCGACGGCTCGCATCCGGGTCCGGGCGGCGTGTCCTACCGCTACTCCAGCACCTCGGACATGCAGAAGCTGAACACCTCGTGGCCGGCGGGCACGACGCCCCCGGACCGCGGCGTGCAGGAATTCCCGGTGCGCGGAATCGAGCTGAAGCCCGTGTTCGGCCTGGTCCACGCCAAGGGCCTGACCCCGCAGCCGCTGTGGCAGGGGCCGGCGGCCTCGACCAACGCCCAGAACCCCGAGCCCCAGACCTGGACCACCTGCGTGCTGGTGGCGCCGACGGGCCAGGGTCCGGTGCGTCCGGCCACCCCGCGCGAGATCGCCAGCATCCGCGATCCGGGCGCCTGCAAGACCTTCCTGTGGGCTCCGATGAGCACCTTCTATTCGGTCAAGCTCAGCGCCGCCGAGGCCCAGGACTACAACACCGCCAACGGCCTGACCGGCGCCGACGCGGCCGTGGCCGGCGACTTCGCCGTGCTGCAGGCCATGCACGTCAACAGCAAGGAAATCCCGTTCTGGACCTGGCAGACCTTCTGGTGGCAGCCGGGCGCCGACACGCCGAACGGCTTCCCGGGCAGCAAGCAGGGCCAGCCGGCCAGCCTGACCGGCCCGTGGACCAATTACGCCACCTGCACCGCCTACGACCAGACGACCACCCAGGGCGGTTCGACCATGACCGTCTGCTTCAACCCCTATCTGGAGACCAGCACCGGCATCCCCGCCGGCATCACCTCCAACTGCATGAGCTGCCACGGCGTGGCGGTGATTACGGCCGGCAACGCGCCCTATCCGGCCGACTACAAGAAGCCGATCGCGTTCTTCAGCGACCCGCTCTACTTCACGACCAGCAACACCCACGCCGACTTCTCGTGGGCGCTGGCGGGCAATTCCGACCCGAACTGACGACGCGGCGCCCGTCCTTTCGGGGGCGGGCGCACGCCTTCCCGATCCCGGCTCTCGCGCAACCGCATGCTGCGTCGCGGCATTGCTCGCAGGTGCGAAAGGGATCACAGTGCCGGAAAACATAAGTACGGCGCAGGGGAGTTTGAGAGCATGACCGACGCGGTCGCCCAAGAGTCCAAGTCCCTGGTCCTGCCGGGCCTGACGGGCCTGCTGCGCGAGGCGGCGACCAGCGCCCAGACCTTCGTCGCCGAAGCCAGGCCCGCGGTGAAGGCCGCCGTCGCCGGCCCCGACGGCAGGATCGACCGCAAGCTCGCCGACGCCCAGCAGCACGCCGTCCACGGCTTTGGCTGGTACGCCGCCTATGCCGAACTGATGAACCAGGTCGCCGGCTGGGCCGAGCGGCTGGAAGGCGAGGGGCGCTTTTCCGAGATCGAGGCCCTGCTGGCCCAGCTGCTGTTCTCCGAATACGCCGCCCAGCTGATCGGCGGCGTGCCGATGAACCAGGGCGAGATCGTCCGTCCCGCCCACCTGGTCACCGACCGCGCGGTGATGAACCGGCTGTTCTCGAACGGCATCATGAAGCTGATGGTCGAGGGCGGCACGCAGGCGGTGAAGACCCGCATCGCCCAGCGGCTGGCCGAAGCCAGGGGCCGACCGACGCTCGAGCACACCGGTCTCGACGAGACCTTCGAGATGATCCGCGACCAGTTCCACGCCTTCGCCGAGGAGAAGGTCACGCCCTTCGCTCACGAATGGCACCTGAAGGACCAGTTGATCCCGATCGAACTGGTTCAGGAGCTGGGCGAGCTGGGCGTCTTCGGCCTGACCATCCCGGAGGAATATGGCGGCAGCGGCATGGGCAAGACCGCCATGTGCGTGGTCTCCGAGGAGCTGTCGCGGGCCTGGATCGGGGTAGGCTCGCTGGCCACCCGCTCGGAGATCGCCGGCGAACTGATCCTGACCGGCGGGACGGAAGACCAGAAGCAGCAATGGCTGCCGAAGATCGCCAGCGCCGAGATCCTGCCCACCGCCGTCTTCACCGAACCCAACACCGGCTCGGACCTGGGCTCTTTACGCACCCGCGCCGTGCTGGAGGGCGAGGCCTATGTGGTGACCGGCAACAAGACCTGGATCACCCATGCCGCCCGCGCCGACGTCATGATCCTGCTGGTCCGCACCGATCCGGCGACCACCGACTATCGCGGGCTTTCCATGCTGCTGGCGCCCAAGCCGCGCGGCGTCGAGGGCGATGATTTTCCGGCCGAGGGGATGAGCGGCGGCGAGATCGGGGTGATCGGCTATCGCGGCATGAAGGAATACGAGCTCGCCTTCGACGGCTTTTCCGTGCCGGCCGGGAACCTGCTGGGCGGCGTGCCCGGCCAGGGCTTCAAGCAGCTGATGGCCACCTTCGAGAGCGCCCGCATCCAGACGGCGGCGCGCGCGGTGGGCGTGGCCCAGGCGGCGCTGGAGGTCGGGCTGTCCTACGCGCTGGACCGAAAGCAGTTCGGCGATGCGATCTTCGCCTTCCCCCGGGTGCACAACAAGCTGGCCATGATGGCCGCCGAGATCATGGGCGTGCGCCAGCTGACCTATTTCGCCGCCCGCCAGAAGGACGAAGGCAAGCGCTGCGACCTGGAGGCCGGCATGGCCAAGCTGGTCGCCGCCCGTGTCGCCTGGGCCGCCGCCGACAACGCCCTGCAGATCCACGGCGGCAACGGCTTTGCGATGGAGTACGCCGCCAGCCGCCTGCTGGCCGACGCCCGCATCCTCAACATCTTCGAGGGAGCCGGCGAGATCCAGGCCCAGGTCATCGCCCGCCGCCTGCTGGAGGACGGCAACTAGTCATCGCCCGTTCCGGCGGGGTCAGGGGTGGGCCTTGGCCCAGTCCAGCACCTCTTGCAGCGGCGCGACCCACACCTCCTTCGGATTGGCCTTCAGCCAGGCCAGAAGTTCCTGGTGGGCGGGATTGGACACCTGCAGGTAGTCGCCGCCGACGCCGTGGAACAGGAACACCGCCATGCCGCCGCCGGCCGCGGCGCTCTTGGCGAAGTCGATCAGCTGCGGACCGGTGACGCCGTCGGGAAAGCCCCGGGCGGGCACGTGCATCAGGTCGGTGCGGCCGACATCGGCCTTCAGGTCGTCCGGCGTCGTCACCACCCCGCGCGCGTAGGTGACCAGGCCCGAGGCCCGCAGCGCCTCCAGATAGTCGCTCCCGCCGGCCTTGCTGGCCCCGCAGGGCGTGGCGAAGCCGTGCCGCGCCTTGCCGTCGATGGCGGTCAGCAGCACGTTCTGCTGCTCGATCTCCTTGAGCAGGCTGGCCGGCGTGTAGGCCTCGGCGACATAGCGTGGATCGGCCGGATAGTTGGCGGCCGGACAGGCGTGGAAGATCGTGTGGTTGGCCAGCTCGTGGCCCTGCGCGGACGCCGCCCGCCAGCGTGGGACGTCGCCGGCCTTCACGCTGGACAGGAAGAAGGTGCCGCGAAAGCCGGCCGCGTCCAGCGCCGGGATGGCGTTGTCGAGCTGCGAGACCAGGGCGTCGTCATAGGTCAGGGCCACGGCCGCCTTGGCGCCGTTCGGCCACTGCGTCGCGCGGGCGGCGGAAACCCCGCACGCCAGGCCAAGGCCCAGGCTCATGACGATCGCCAGCAGCGCCTTCATCGGACGCGTCCTCCCCCGCTTCGAAGGGGAGGACGCTAGGTGCGGCTTGAGCGGGGCGCAAGCGCCCCATCCCGATCAGCGGAACAGGTTGGCTTCGATCACCGCCAGGGTCATGGCCAGGTGGTCGCCGACGAAGTCCAGGTTCACGATGTTGAGCTTGGACGTCATGACCGGATCCTCGCGGATCAGCCGGTTCAGGGGCGGCTGGATGCGATCGGCCTTGGTCTTGATCGACTCGCCCCCCGGAGCGGCCGGGGCGTTGCAGTGCATCAGCCACAGCGGGCCGCCGGTCGGCGGCTCGACCGCGTCGATCGCCAGCCGCATGTCGTTGGCCGTGGTGCTGTAGCCGTTGATCCACACGCCCGGGCGGTCGAAGTCGATCGCGTAGTGATCGGCCTCGGCGGCCTTGAACGCCCCCTCCCAGGGCTTGTCGCCCGGCGTCTGGTCGACGCCTTCCGGCGTCGCGATCCAGATGTTGTGGTCCTGCCGCAGATCCGCCGGGGCCTTGTCCTTGTTCTTGTCGTTCACCGGCACGACGCCAGTCGGCGGCTTGCCCCAGGAGAACAGGATGATGTTCTTGCCCTGCTCCCGGACGATGTTCTGGTTCACGTTCTGGATGAAGCGGTAATAGACGTGGTCCTGACCACCAGCGTCCTTCTCGACCACGATCCGGGGATAGACCTTGTCGCCCACGGCGGTGAGCACGACGTCCCAGATATCGGGGGCCGGCTTGTAGGGCTGTCCGGCCTGCGCGCAGATGAAGGGAGATATTTGTTCGCCGGGCAGCAGTGAGATGACGAGAATCTCGTCGGGGTTCTCGTGGAGGAAACGCCTGATGTCGGCCAGGACCGACGTCAGTTCGGCGGTGGTTCCGTCGGAGCCGTGATTGCCCCGCCAGACGCCGCCGCAGTCGGGGCGGAACCTCAGGTCCAGATAGCGCGATCCGGCGCGCAGCTGGCCGTAGATGTCGCGCGACTGGGTCTGGCTGCGCTGGTCGCCGCCGGCGATCGGAATGTCCCAGCTGGCCGCGTCGTGGCTGCCGGGAATGACCAGCTCGGACAGAGCCCTGCCGCCGATGACGCCCTTCAGGTCGCCCATCCAGCTGAAGGTGTCGATCTTTTGCCAGTTGCTGTGCTTGGACTTCAGCGAGGGCTCGTATGAGCCCCTGGTCGGATCGAACGACTGGACAGGCACGAACTCGAACAGGAACGGCTCGGTCGTGAAATCCAGATAGACCTCCTGCCGGCTGAACAGTTCGTCGGGGCCGTTCGGCGTGTCCTGGAAACTGATCCAGACGACGTCCTCGTTGATCTCGTAGTTGGTCGACAGCGCGAAGGGCTTGCCGCCGCGCGTCTGGGAGAGCGTGCCGCTGAAGGCGCCCGGCACGGGGCTTTCCAGGTTCACGCCGGGCACGGGGTTCAGGGTCAGGGTGTAGGCGTCATCGGCCCAATGCCAGTAGGCGTCGACGCCGTCGTTGTTCTTGCCGCCCAGGCCCCAGTCGCCCTTGGGATCCGGCGCGATCAGCGTCCCTTGGTTCGAACCGCTCGGCGCGCGCCACTGCACGGCCACGACGTTGTCGAGCTTCAGGGGATTGCAATAGACGCCCGCCGGAATGCACGCCGCGTAGCTGTCGTTGACGCCGAGCCAGCCGAAGACCTTGTCCCCCGCCAGGTTCCACAGCCGCACGACATAGTTCTGATAGTTCGCCATCGAGGCCCCTTCCGATTGCCGAAAGGCCTGGATAGTCGTGGGGGTTGAAAGTCTCAAATCACAATGTCAGGTCGTCGACATTGTTCTCACGCGGCCACCCGTTCCTCGTCGCGGACGCTGCGGCGGAAGTCGCGCGGCGAGCAGCCGTACTGGTCGCGGAAGGCGCGGCTGAAATGGGCGCTGCCGTTGAAGCCCCAGCGGAAGCAGATCTCCGAGATCGACAGCCGGGCGAACTGCGGGCTGGCCAGGTCGTTGCGGCAGCGCTCCAGCCGGCGGGTGCGCAGATAGTGGCTGAAGGTCTCTTCCACGCCCTCGAACAGCTTCTGCACGTAGCGCGGCGAGACGCCCTCCTCGTCGGCCACCCGGCGGATGGTCAGGTTGGGGTCGGGCAGCAGGGTCTCGATGGTCTGGCGCAGGCGCTGCAGGTGGGCGCTGCGGGCGTCGGTCGGCCAGGCCGCGCCGCGCTCCTCGCCGGCCTCCAGCAGGCACAGGCCCAGGAACTCGGCGAGAGCCAGCTCGACGGGCCGCAATTGGTCGACGGTCAGGTCCTCCAGCGAGTCCGCCGTCGAGCGCAGCAGGCCCGACAGGATGTGCTTGACCCCGCCTTCGCCGCGCAGACGGCCCACCCGCAGGGCGCGCGGCGCCACCAGGCGATGGTTCAACGCGACGCGTGGCGCCCGGACGAACATCAGCCGGCAGCGGGTGGCAAGGCGCAGGGCCGCCGCCTGGCCGGTAGGGCCGAAGGCGATGTCGCCCACGGTCAGGTCTTCGGCCAGGTCGTCGCTGACCACCGCGGCCTGGCCGTCGAGCAGCACCGCCATCCACACCGCCGCTGGCTGGTTGGTCAGGCGCCCCGAAATGGTCTGTGCTCCGGCGTTGACCAAGGCGAACTCGATGCCCAGGGGGCTGGTCAGGCAGACCACCGAGGTCGAGGCCGGCTCCAGCTCCGACAGCCCCTCGACCGGCAGGCCCAGGCGCGACATGGCCTCGCGCCAGGCGTCCGAGCGTTCGGCGCGGGGATAGCTGTCGGTGCTGAACGACCAGGCCCGCAAGGCGGATCAGGCCCTGGACGGGAAGATGTCGCGCGGGACGCGCACGTGGCAGCCCTGCTTGCCGTCGACCACCTGGGTGACCCCGAAGTCGGAGGCCACGCTCATCAGCGAATAGGCGTCGTTCTTCGAAAGCCCGACGTGATCGGACAGCAGGCTCAGCATGTTGAGGGAAGCTTGCTTCATGGCCACGTTGAGGTCCTCGTCGAACCCGTGGACGATCCACCACTTGGGGGTCTCCAGCAAAGGCCCGGGGGTCTCGAAATCCTTGCGAAGCACGATCTGCATCAGGACGTTGAGCGAACTTTCGATCGCGGTGCCTGAAAGTTCGCCATCGCCCTGGCTGACGTGGGGATCTCCGATGGAGAACAGGCCGCCCTCCACCTGCACGGGATAGTACATCGTCGCCCCGGCCCCAATCCGCCAGTTGTCGATATTGCCGCCGTGCAGGCCGGGCGGGATGGTGCTGACGCGGCCGTCGACGGCCGGCGCCACGCCGGCGGTGCCCAGGTGCGGACGGGCCGGGATGCGCACGCCGGGCAGGGCGCTTTGGCGATCGCACTCGGGGCAGTTGGTGATCGTGCCGGGCGTCAGGTACTTGCCCGGGAAGTCGTAGGCGTAGAGGGCGCTGGCGGTGTTGAAGTCGGCGTCCAGCTCGTAGATCGTCACCCGCTCCTTCTCGCCGAACTCCTTGTAGAGATAGCCCCAGTTGGCCGCGAGGTTGGAGCCGTAGCGGTTGCGCGGAACCATGCGCAGGTAGCGCACTTCCAGCACGTCGCCGGGCTTGGCGTCGTCCACATAGATCGGGCCGGTCATGATGTGGACGCCGGGGTTGCGGTCGTCTTCCGGCACTTCGGTGAAGATCCGCGTCACCGCCTCGTCCATCATCAGCTCGGGGGCGTCGCCGGCGTGGTGGGTGACAGCCTCGGCCTGGATCAGGTCGCCGCTCCTGATGCGCAGGGCCGGCTTGATCGACGGGTCGAAGTATCCCCAGTGGATGGTCTCGGGCGTGGCCTTCAGGTGGTGCAGGGCGCCGGGCGCGACGTCTGGGCGGACCTGGCCGGGTTCGCAGATGAAGGGCATCGGAATCTCCGTTCAGGCCGCGGCCAGCGTGACGCTGGTCATGCTCAGCGAGCCATGCTCGATGTGGTCGGGGGAAAAGCGGGCGACGTCGCCGGGCAGGCGCGCGCCCAGCACGTAGAGCAGCGGCCAGTAGTGGTCGGGCGTCGGAACCGACCGACGCGCGTCCTCGCCCAACTTCTCGAACTCGACAGCCTGCGAAGGCCGGTCCTCGGCGATCGCCGTCTTGATCGCCTCGTTGAAGCGCTGCGACCAGTCGTAGGGCGCGCAGTGCCGGGCGCCCCAGTCCATGGCCGGCAGGTTGTGGACGATGTTGCCGGTGCCGACGATCAGCACGCCCTCGTCGCGCAACGGAGCCAGCCGCTGGCCCATCTCGTAGTGCCATTGAGGAGACTTCGCGCCGTCCATCGACAGCTGGATCACCGGCACGTCGGCGTCCGGATACGCCTTGCACAGCACCGACCAGGTTCCGTGGTCCAGGCCCCACTGGCGGTCGTCCAGCATCACCGGGATCTCGGGCGACAGCAGGTCGCGCACCCGGGCGGCCAGCTCGGGCGAACCCGGCGCGGGGTACTGCACCTCGAACAGCGCGCGCGGGAACGAGGCGCCGAAGTCATGGATGGTGCGGGGCTGGGTCATCGCCGTGACCCCGACGCCCCGGGTGATCCAGTGAGCCGAAACGCAGAGGATGGCCTTGGGCTTGCCGTGCGCGGCCTCTATCTCTTCGGCCATGGCGCGCCAGGCCTTGGTGGTGTCGTTGGTCTCCAGGGCGATCATCGGGCTGCCGTGACCGAAGAAGACGACGGGAAGGCGCGAGGTCATCTCAGGCGGCCTCCACCGGCGCGGCGGGAGCTTCAAGTCCCTTTATCCGCGCCCACTGGGCCTGGTAGCGCGGGGCGAGCCAGCGGTTGAACTGCACCTGCGCCCCCTCCTGCCAGCTGTAGCGGCCCCGGATGGCGAAGCGCGAGCGCAGGCCCTTCTGGACCAGCTCGTCCACATGCATGTCCTGGGCGATGATCTGGCCGGCCGAGGTCATGATCATCTCCAGCCGCTCCTGGAAGCCGTAGGAGTCCCGTGCGCCGGGGGCGACCAGGATGCCGGTGTCCTGGGCCATGGTCTCGGGACCCGTGGGCCGCAGGATCAGGTAGATGACCATGTCGCTGGTCATCACGAGCGACAGGGTCGGCGGGATGTTGGCGAAGGTCGCCCGGCCGCGGTCCTCGTCCGACAGCTTGGGAAAGATCGGCAGCACCGCCTTCTGGGTCGGGTTGAAGCTGGCGTCGGGATGGAGCGTGCCGTTGTAGCGCAGGAAGCCCGCGTCGCCGGGCGCGGCTTCCGGGAAGCTGGCCAGCTCGCTGGGAATGAAGTCGTGCAGCACGCCGCGATGCAGCTTGCTGGCGTGGTAGCCGTCGTTGTTGTTCTCGAACATCACCTTCCAGTTCCAGGCGAACTGGCCGGTCATGGGCTCGAGCGCCTCGGCGGTCTCGAGGTCGAAATTGGCGATGGCGGCTTCGACGGCGGCCAGGCGCGGGGCCAAGGGCTCTGCGTTGGCGTCGAAATTGACGAAGATGAAGCCCAGCCAGATCTCGACCTTGAAGGTCGGCAGGCTGATCTTCTTCTTGTCGAAGCCGCAGGTGCGGTCCATGGCTGGGGCGTTCACCAGGTCGCCGTTCAGCGAATAGACCCAGTGGTGATAGGGGCAGACGAAGCCGCGGGCGTTGCCCTTGCCCTCGGCCACCAGCATGGCGCGGTGCTGGCACACCGACGACATCGCCTTGATCTCGCCGGCCCGGTTGCGGGTGACCAGGATCGGCTCGCCGACGATCTCGGTGGTGAAGAAGTCGCCGGGCTCGCGCACCTGGTCCACCCGGCCCACGCACAGCCATTCGCGGTCGAACAGGGCGGCCTTCTCGAAATCGTAGAAGGCCGCGTCGGTGTAGCAGGCCGGCGGCAGGGTCTCGGCCGCGCCCACCTCGTGGGTGGAGCTGGACAGCCCGTCGAAGAAGGCGTCGCTGAACAGGGTCACGGCCGGGCGCTCGCTTTTGGGAGAAGACCCCTCAAGGCTGGCGCCGGCCCGTGCTTCGGTCTTGCTCCAGCGCGCACGAAAACTTGGTCGGCGGCCGGCCTGGGCGGCATGGTCGCCCGCCGATCGGGCGTTGCTGTCGCCGCCCTGCGCAAGGACCTCGCTTTTGACCATACGCGCACGAGGGGCGGGCAAGAGAGGGTGCGCGCTGAGGCAAGACCGTGATTTTTCAGCCGCCTAGGTTTGCCGCAACAACGCCACCCGAAGGTCGATCCCATGCTCGCCGACGCGCCGCCCGCCCTGGCCAAAAAGCCCCTGAAAGACGACTTCGGCACCGAGATCCTGAACATCGACCTGCCGACCGCCTCGGACGCCGAGCTCGACGGCGTGGTCGCCGCCTTCCACGCCCACGGCGCGGTGCTGGTGCGCGACCAGAAGATGACCCCCGACGACCTGATGGCCTTCATCGGCCGGTTCGGCGATCCGGAAGATCACACCCAGACCCGCTTCACCCTGCCGGGCTATCCGAAGATCTTCATCCTCTCCAACCGCGTGGTCGACGGAAAGCCGATCGGGGCCCACAACGACGGCGTCGGCTGGCACACCGACTACAGCTACAAGCCGCAGCCGGTGATGCTGACCATGCTCTACTGCGTGGAGGCGCCGGAGGAGGGCTCCGACACCCTGCTGGCCGACGGCTGCGCGGCCTGGGAGGCGCTGGGCGCTGAGAAGCAGGCCGAGCTGCTGCCCCTGCGCCTGCACCACAGCTACAAGCACTTCATGGCCACCCGCGAGTTCGGCGCCCAGATCCTGTCGCCCGAGATGGAGGCGGCCAATCCCGACGTCGAGCACCCGCTGATCCGCACCCACCCCGCCGACGGCCGCAAGGCGCTGTGGCCCTCGACCGGCACGGTGACCGAGGTGATCGGCAAGCCGGGGCCGGAGGGCCTGGCGCTGCTCGACGAGCTGGTGGACTTCATGACGCAGGAGCGCTTCGTCCACGCCCACAAGTGGCGGCCCGGCGACATCCTGATGTGGGACAACCGCTGCACCCTGCACACCGGCACCCTGTACGACGACAAGAAATACTTCCGGACGATGCACCGCCTGTGGGTGAAGGGCGACGCGCCGTTCTAGCAAGACGCTCCCCCTGAAGGGGGAGCTGTCGGCGAAGCCGACTGAGGGGAAGTGTCTGCTGAAGACGGCCGATACCTGGTCAGCTGATAACGTCCCCCCTCCGGCCCTTCGGGCCACCTCCCCCAGAGGGGGAGGATCTAGTTGGACAGGATCACTCCATGACCCAGACCTGGCTGATCACCGGCGTGTCCGGCGGGCTCGGGCGCGAGATCGCCGCGGCGGCGCTGGCGCGAGGCGACGTCGTGGCCGGCACGGTGCGCAGGGCCGCTGACGTCGCCGCCTTCGAGACCCTGGCGCCAGGCCGCGCCCACGGCCTGGTCATGGACGTCACCGATCCGGTCGCGGTCGAAAGCGCGGTCAAGGCCGCCGAAAGCCTCACCGGCCAGGTCGACGTGCTGGTCAACAATGCCGGCTACGGACTGGTCGGCGCGGTCGAGGAGGCCTCGCTGGAAGAGGTCCGCGCCCAGTTCGAGACCAACGTCTTCGGGCCGCTGTCCGTACTGAAGGCCGTTCTGCCGGCCATGCGGGCGCGGCGCTCGGGGCGGATCGTCAACATCACCTCGGTTTCGGGCCTGGCGGTCTGGGCCGGCACCGGCGTCTACTGCGCCAGCAAGTGGGCGCTGGAAGGCCTGACCCAGTCGCTGGCCGCCGAGGTCGCCGAGTTGGGGATCAAGCTCACCAATGTTGCGCCCGGCGGTCTGCGCACCAGCTTCGCCAAGGGCTCCAAGACCATCGTCGCCAGCAAGATCGCCGATTACGACGGCCTGGCCCGCGACGCCGAGCGGATCATGGCCGACCACGCCGGATCCGAGCCCGGGGATCCGAGGAAGGCCGCCCTGGCCGTGCTGGCGGTCGTCGACGCCGAAAACCCGCCCCTGCACCTGCTGCTGGGCGAAGACGCCCTGAAATACGCCGCCTACGCCGCCGACGGACTGAAGGCCGACATCGACGCCTGGCGCGACCTCTCCCTTTCCATCGCCTTCGACTGACCCAAAGGACCACGCCGTGACCAACACCCTGATCTTCGTCGACCTGGCCAGCGACGACCCCGCCAAGGCCGGCGAGTTCTATGCGCAGGTGTTCGGCTGGCAGAACGACGCCCGGCCGCAGGGCGTCTATCACCGCATGGTCCCTGGCGGTCAGTTCAAGAACCCCGACGGCAGCGACAGCCAGATCGGCAACCTGCACCTGGGGATTTTCGACGCCGCCAACGCCCGCCCCCATCCGGAGCCCGCCGGCGTCGAGCCCCGCGCCCTGTCGACCGATGGCCGCAAGCCGCGCATCTGGATCCTGATCGGCGACGACGACAGCGCCGACCGGATCTTGGGAACCGCCGAGGGCCTGGGGGCGAGCGTGCTGTGGCGCGATCACTACTGGGCGGAGTTCAACGGCTACAACCACGCGTTCCGGGATCCGTGGGGGAACGAGATCGTGCTGTGGGGCAAGGCGGGGGCGGACCCCCAGGTGCCGGAGAGCTTTACGCGGGAGTAAGGATCCTCCCCCTGAAGGGGGAGGTGTCGGCAAGGCCGACGGAGGGGGACGTGACTGCGGCGTTCAGGAGGACGGAAAGGTTCGAGGCTCTTCCCCCTCCGGCCCTCCGGGCCACCTCCCCCCTCGGGGGGAGGATCTGACAACGCACCTGCGAAGCCTCATATTGCACCGCACCCAACACGGGCGCATCATCCGGCGATAATCAGAAAAGACCGCCGGGAGCGCGAGGATGTCGGACAAGGCCTATCAGCACGCGCCCGATCCGCCGTGGATCTTCCGCACCTATGCCGGCCATTCCACGGCGCAGAAATCCAACGCGCTCTATCGCTCGAACCTGGCGCGCGGCCAGACCGGCCTGTCGGTGGCCTTCGACCTGCCCACCCAGACCGGCTACGACCCCGACCACATCCTGTCGCGCGGCGAGGTCGGCAAGGTGGGCGTGCCGATTTCGCACCTCGGCGACATGCGCGCCCTCTTCAGTGAGATCCCGCTGGAGAAGATGAACACCTCCATGACCATCAACGCCCCGGCCGCCTGGCTGCTGGCGATGTACGTGGCGCTGGCCGACGAGCAGGGGGCGGACCGGCGCTTGCTTCAGGGCACCACCCAGAACGACCTGATCAAGGAATATCTGTCGCGCGGCACCTACATCTTCCCGCCGGGGCCATCCTTGCGGCTCATCGGCGACATGATCGCCTGGTGCTATCGCGAGGTTCCGAAATGGAACCCGATGAACGTCTGCAGCTACCACCTGCAGGAGGCCGGGGCGACGCCGGAGCAGGAGCTGGCCTTCGCCCTGGCCACCGCCATTTCGGTGCTGGACACCGTCCGCGCCGGCGGCCAGGTGCCGGAGGAGGACTTCGAGATCGTCGCCTCGCGGATCAGCTTCTTCGTCAATGCCGGGGTGCGGTTCGTCACCGAGCTGTGCAAGATGCGCAGCTTCACCAAGCTGTGGGACGAAATCCTGCTGGAGCGCTACGGCGTGCAGGACAGCAAGGCGAGGCGCTTCCGCTATGGCGTGCAGGTCAACTCGCTGGGCCTCACCGAGCCGCAGCCCGAGAACAACGTCTACCGCATCCTGATCGAGGCCCTGGCGGTGACGCTCAGCAAGGACGCCCGCTGCCGGGCCTTGCAGCTGCCGGCCTGGAACGAGGCGCTGGGCCTGCCGCGTCCTTGGGACCAGCAGTGGTCGCTGCGGCTGCAGCAGGTGCTGGCCTATGAGACCGACCTGCTGGAATACGAAGACCTGTTCGCCGGCTCCCATGTGGTCGAGGCCAAGGTCGCCGAGCTGTCGAAGGGCGCCCTGGAGCAGCTCGCCCTGATCGACGAAATGGGCGGGGCGGCCAGCGCCATCGACTACATGAAGGCGCAGCTGGTCGGCTCCAACGCCAGGCGGGTGAGGGCGGTCGAGACGGGCGAGCTGACCGTGGTCGGCGTCAACCGCTGGACCGACAGCGAGCCCTCGCCCCTGTCGGCCGGCGAAGGAAGCATCGAGACGATCGATCCGAAGCTGGAGGCCGAGGTCGTCGCCCGCATCCAGGCCTGGCGCGCCGATCGCGACGCCGCCGCCGTCGAGGCCGCTCTGGCCGACCTCAAGGCCGCCGCGACGGATGGCCGAAACGTCATGGAACCCTCGATCGCCGCCGCCAAGGTGGGCGTCACCACCGGCGAGTGGGCCGGCGCCCTGCGTGAAGTGTTCGGCGAGTATCGTGGCCCTACGGGCGTGGCCGTCGTCGTCTCCACCGGCGAGGCCGAGGACGTCGAGGCGGTGAAGGCCGAGGTCGAGCGGGTTTCCGAACTGCTGGGCCGCACCCTGACCTATCTCGTCGGCAAGCCGGGCCTGGACGGCCACTCCAACGGCGCCGAGCAGATCGCCACCCGGGCCCGGGCCTGCGGCATGGAGGTGGTCTATGACGGCATCCGCTCCACGCCCGAGGAGATCGTCCGCCGCGCCAAGGAAAGCCGCGCTCACGTCGTGGGCCTGTCGATCCTGTCGGGCTCGCACCTCGACTTGGTGCAGGAAGTCGTGCGGCTGATGCGGGCCGAGGGACTGGACCACGTGCCGGTCGTGGCCGGCGGCATCATCCCCGAGGCCGACGCCCTGATCCTGAAACAGATGGGCGTGGCGCGGATCTACACCCCCAAGGATTTCCGGATCACCGAAATCATGGGCGACGTCGTGCGGCTGGTCGAGGCGACGGCGCTGGAGCAGGCTTGAGCGACATGTTTCGTGCTATGATAATCGCATGACCCTCGACGAGGCCCTCACCAAACTGCGCGCGGCTAAGCCGCTGCTCGACCGCTACGGCGTCGCGCGCGTCGGCGTCTTCGGTTCCACGGCGCGCGGCGAGGCTGGTCCGGACAGCGACGTGGACGTGCTGGTGGAATATGAGCCCTCGGTGTTGCCGGGCTTCGGGTTCTTCCGCCTGGAGCGTGATCTGGTGGAACTGCTGGGTCGACCGGTCGATCTGGTGACCGAGGATGGCCTGCATCGCCTCGTCAAGGAGCCCGTGTTGCGAGAGGTCGTCTTTGCCTGACGCTTCTGCTCGAACCCACGCGACCGAGCTGCTGGAGGTTATCGTAAAGATCGAGAGCTTCTCGCCGACGTCGACCAGGCTGCGTTTCTGTCGGATGTGATGCGTCGCGACGCCGTCGCCATGAATTTGCTGGTGATCGGTGAAAGCGCGGCCCGACTGCCGTCCGAAGTACGCGACCTTGAACCTGAGGTCGACTGGGTTGCGTCCATAGGCCTCCGCAACCGTATCGCCCACGGCTATTCCAGCATCAGCTTCACGATCGTCTGGTCCATCGTCGTCGTGGAGTTGCCGGGTTTGCGCGCCGCTATCGAGCGGATCATCATCCGGCTCTAGCGCCTGACCAGCCGCCAGGCCGCCGCGAAGCCGACCAGCGCCAGCGGCGCGAAGGCGGCGAATAGCCAGGGGCCGTGGGCGAAGGCGGCGGCCGGGTCGATGCCGTGGCCGAAACCCAGCAGGTTGGCCATGGCCCCGGCGGCGGCCGAGCCGGCCGCCCCGCCGATCAGCTGCACCGTGGGTACGGCGGACGAGGCCAGGGCCTGCTCTTCTGTTGGCGCGCCCGCGATGGTCCGGCGGGCCAGGAACGCCCAGCAGAGGCCAAAGCCGCAGCCGACCGCCAGCAGCGACAGGCCCGTGCTCCACAGCCCGCCGCGCGTGACCGCCAGGGCGGCCACGGCGACGCCCGCCAGGATCACGAAGGCTCCGCCGCGGATGGCCAGCGGTTCGTGCTCGGCCTTCAGGCGGGCCACCAGCATGGCGCAGACCGTCCAGCCGGCCGCGATGCCGCCGGTCACGTAGCCGGCGACCAGGGGCGAGGCGCCGTGGCGGGCCTGGATGAAGGCGGGGCCATAGACGGTGAAGGCGATGGCGGCGGCCTCGCAGGCGAACATGGTCAGCAGGCCAAGGCCGGTGGCGGTCGACAGGTCGGCGGCCGAGCGCGGCAGCAGGCGGTCGGGCGAGGCGCGGTTGACGGCCAGCATCGCGGCCATGGCCACGACGCCGAGTGCGGCGCAGGCGCCCGCCAGCGCCGGCGAGGCTGCGACCCCGGCCGCGCCGATCAGGCCGACGCCGACGACCAGCAGCAGCAGCTGTCGACTGGGGATGCGGGTGCGGCCGGCCTGCCGCTTCTCGCCGGGCAGCATCGCCAGCACCGCGACGACGAAGACGATCCCCTGGATCACGAAGGCCCAGAACGCCCCGCGCCAGAAACCGGCGGCGGCGAACACCCCGCCCAGCATGGGCCCCAGCAGGGTCGCCCCGCCCCACACCCCGGCCACGGCCCCATAGACGCGCGGCCACAGGCTTTCGGGGAAGAGGGCGGTGATCGCCACGTAGCACAGGGCCACCACGGCGCCCGCGCCCAGGCCTTGCACCAGCCGGCCGGTGACGAAGGTGACGAAGTCGGGCGCCAGCGCGCTCATGGCGCAGCCGATCGCATAGACCACGCCGGCGAAGGCGGTGGCGCGGCGCAGGCCCAGCCCCTGCGAGAGCTTGCCGCTGCAGGCGCCGGCGACGATCGAGCCGATCAGATAGGCCGCCACCGACCAGCCGAAATACTGATGACCGCCGATCTCGCGGGCGACGCTGGGCATGATGGTGGCCGTGACCAGGGTGTCGGCGGCGTTCAGCCAGATGCCCAGGCACAGCAGTCCAAAGCGCGGCAGCAGGGCGCGGTCGAGCAGGGCGGTGCGTTCGACGGACATCGACGGTCTCTGGGCGGTCGCTGGCCGACCGGGCAGGCGGTCATGCCCGTTTCCGTCCGGCTCGCCAAGCCGGCGCGGCGAACCGGACGGCTCGCCTGGCCGTTGCAGCCTGCGTGAAACCCGCTTCGCCCCAGGCCCTGGCGCTG
Source organism: Caulobacter endophyticus (assembly GCF_003116815.1). GTDB lineage: Bacteria > Pseudomonadota > Alphaproteobacteria > Caulobacterales > Caulobacteraceae > Caulobacter > Caulobacter endophyticus. The sequence goes on along the minus strand of NZ_QDKQ01000033.1, from coordinate 88,048 downwards.
GCCGAGATCGGCGGCTTCCTGCTGGACGCCGTCCTCGCGGGCCTGCTGCTTGCGGCCCTCGTCGACCGCATCGCCCCGCCGCAGGACCTGGCCTGGAAGCCGTTTTCGCTCGACCAGCCGCTGGGCCTGGCCACGGAGACCAAGCTGGCGCGGATCGGCGCCGACCCGGCCGCCTGCCGCGCCGCCATGCGGGCCGGCGGGATCACCCCCGTCGACCAGCCCGTCCGCGAGGAGGGCTTCTGCTCGACTCGCGACGCGGTGCGGGCGCCAAGCCGCCTGTCGCCCGCCGCCCCGGTCATGACCTGCCCGCTGGCCCTGCGCTATGCGGTATGGGAGCGGCAGGTGCTCTCGCCCGCCGCCGAACGGCTGCTGGATACGCAGCTTGTGCGCGTCGAGCACCTGGGGACCTATGCCTGCCGCACGATCTACGGCCGCTCCGGCGCGCGGCCCAGCCAGCACGCCAGCGCCTCGGCGCTGGACGTTTCCGGCGTGCGCTTGGCCGACGGCCGGCGGCTGACCATCGCCGGCGACTTCCGCGACCAGGGGCCGGAGGGCCGCTTCCTGCGGGTGGCCCGCGCCGGGGGCTGCGAGCTGTTCGGCGCGGTTCTGAGCCCAGACTACAACGCCGCCCACGCCGACCACCTGCACCTGGACCTCAGCCCCTACCGCCTCTGCCGCTGATCCCGCGACAATAAGCGCGCGCTTCCCACGCACGCGGGGGTGCGACAGACGCGCGGCGCGCGCTATAGTTGGTCGAGTACCCGACGCGTCCCGAGCCGCCCATGCCCCATTCCATCCTGGTGATCGACGACGACTTGCTGATCCGCGAGTTTGTCGACCTGGTGCTCAGCCAGGCGGGTCATCGCGTCACCGCCGCGCCCAACGGGACGATCGGCCTGGAAGCCCTCAGCCACGTCCGCGCCGATCTCGTGCTGCTCGACATCCAGATGCCGGGCATGAGCGGGCTGGAGGTGCTGCGGCTGATGCGCAGGCATCGCAAGCTGCGCACGCCGGTGATGATGATCACCGCCCGCGGCGATATCGACACCGTCAAGCTGGCCCTGAACGAGGGCGCCAACGGCTATATCGTCAAGCCGTTCACCGCCGCCGACCTGTCCAAGCGGGTCAGCGCCTTGCTGGCGCCCGAGCCCCGCGCCGCAACGCCTGCCCCGCCGCCGGCCGCCAAGCCCGCAGCTCCGCACCAGCCCGACACCTTCGAGATCGACTAGGAGAACTCTAGCCGGCCGCGACCTTGCGCGAGCGCGTCTCCGTTCGCGCCTGGGCGGCGACCACCACCTGGGCCAGGATGGTCAGCAGGTTGCGCATGTCGATCGGCTTGGCGACGTGGGCGTCCATGCCCGCCTCCAGGCAGGTGCGGATCTGGGTGCTCATCACGTCGGCGGTCAGGGCGACGATCGGCAGGCTGCGCCAGCGCGGATCCGCCCGCAGGCGGCGCGTGGCCTCCAGCCCGTCCATCACCGGCATGTTGACGTCCATCAGCACGATGTCGAAGGCCTCGGCCTCGACGGCGGCCAGGGCCTCCTGGCCGTTTTCGACCTCGACCAGCTCGCAGCCGAACGGCTCCAGGAACAGGCGGATGACCCGGCGATTGATCGGGTGGTCGTCGACCACCAGCACCCGCCGCCCGCCCAGCGAGGCCAGGGCGTCCAGCTCGAAGGTCGCGGCCGGCGCCTCGGTCGGCAAGGCGGCGGAGGAGGCCTCGGCCGCGTCGGCCATGAAGCGCAGGGTGAACAGCGAGCCCTCGCCCTCGCGGCTGCGCACATTGACCGAGCCGCCCATCAGCTCGGCCAGCCGCCGGGTGATGTTGAGGCCAAGGCCCGAGCCGCCGTAGTTGCGGGTGGTCGAGGCGTCGGCCTGGGTGAAGGCGCCGAACAGCTTGTCCAGCGTGGCCGCGCTCATGCCGATGCCGGTGTCGCTGACGGTCAGCTTCACGGATTGGCGTCCGCTGTTTGGCTCCAGCGCGCAGGCCAGGGTCACGTCGACCCGGCCCTCGCTGGTGAATTTCAGGGCGTTGGACACCAGGTTGGCGACGCACTGGCGCACCCGCACCACGTCGAACATCAGGCACGGCGGCGGGTTGCCGTCGATGTTGAACGACAGGACGATGCCCTTCTCGCGGGCGGTGGGCTGGAAGCCGTTGACCAACCGGCCGACGGCCTGGGTCAGGTCGCCAGCGGTGGGGGCGATCTCCAGCTTGCCGGCCTCGATCTTCGACAGGTCGAGGATGTCGTTCAGCAGCACCAGCAGGGTTTCGCCGGAATCGATCAGCAGGTCGACCTGCTCGCGCTGGCCGGAGCCCAGCTCGTTGGCGCGCAGGGCCTGGGCCATGCCCAGCATGCCGTTCAGCGGCGTACGCAGCTCGTGGCTCATCACCGCCAGGAACGAGGACTTGGCGTCGCTGGCCGCCTCGGCCCGGCCGCGAGCGTCCTTCAGGTGGGCCTGGGTCCGACGCATGTAGAGCGCCCAGGCCACGCCCCCGACCACCAGCAGGGCCATCAGGGCGGCGATGACGCCGGCGGCCTGCACCAGGCGGCGGGTCAGTTCGACCTCGGCGGTCAGGCGGCGGCTCTCGCTGCGCTTGGCCCGCAGTTCGGCCTCCAGGGCCGACGAGATCTGGGCGGCGGTGGCGGCCTGGGTGGCGCTGGCCTCGCGGGCGTGGGTGGCGCGCCAGCGGTCGAACAGGGCGAAGGCGTCCTTGCCGCGCCCCTCGGCGTTGGCGATGTAGGCCTCGACCAGCACCCGGCCCACCGGATCCGGGCGCGCCGCGCGCGGCGGCGCCTGGTCCAGCACGGCCAGATCGTTGCGGGCCTGGGCCGCATAGCCCGTCCGGGCCAGGGCCTTGGCCCGCAGCCGCAGTATCGACACCGACACCCGGTCGCGCGGGGCGGCGAGGGCCGGGCCTGCATCGACGAGGCAGCGCAGCACGGCGCGCGGGTCGTCGCGGGCGTCGGCGATCACCGCGCACAGGTTCTGGTCCCAGGTCAGCAGGTCCTGGTCGCCGGTGGCTTCGCTCATGCGGTGGTGCATGTCGGCGAACCGTTCGGCAGCCTGGATCTCGCCCAGCTCGGCGGCGGTGTAGGCGATGTCGTACAGCCGCTCGATCTTGCGCATGTAGAAGGCGTCGCGCTCGTCCAGCCGCGCGGCCTCGGCCATGTGGTCGAGGGCGCCGTCCTTGTCGCCGATTTCCGACAGCGTGTAGGAGTGCACCTGGTGGGCCTCGGCCAGCAGCGGCCGGGCGACCGAGCCGCGTTCTTCCAGGTCCTCGAACAGCTCGCCGGCGAACTGGCTGGCCTGGGTCCAGCGGCCGCTGCGCGCCAGGAGGCGGATGCGTTCGACGCCGGCCATCAGGCCGATCTCGCGGCCCGAGCCCTCCAGGAACCGCGCCCAGCGGGCGTCGTCGACGCCGCTCGGACCCCGGGTCTCCAGCTCGTAGGCGGCCTCCATCATCTCGGCCAGGGTCGACAGTTCGCTGTCGCCGTCCGCGCGGGCGGTGGCGCGCACCGTGGCGATCCAGTCCTTGAAGGCCTGGTCGACGTGGTTGCTCTTGTAGGCGTAGAGCACTCGCCACAGGGCGTAGAGCCGCGTGTCGCCCCGCTGGCGCAGGGCCCGGCGGCCGGCGCGCTCGACGTCTTCGTTGGCGTGGGGGGCGGGCCCGGCCCGCTGGACGCCGATCTCGCGATAGAGGGTCTGCAGCTTGCTGGCCTGGCCGCCGATCTCCGGCGAGGCGGCGCGGGCCGGCAGGGCGCCGGTCAGGGCGACGAGCGCGAGCAGCAGGGGCAGGATGCGCTTCAAGCGGCGGGTCCTCGATTGACCCTCATCTCCTAGCGGCAACCTCTTGTGCTGACGGTTAATTTCGGCGGGGCGCGACCCTGGGCCGCACAGGAAATCGCCGCCGTCGCGCCAGGGGCGAGCCCGCCCTAGATGGTCGCCCCGCCGTCCACCACCAGGGCTTGTCCGGTCATGAAGCTGCCCGCGCTGGACGCGAGATAGACCGCCGCCCCGGCGATCTCGTCCGGTTCGCCGATCCGGCGCAGGGGCACGCCGGCGGTCGAGCGCTCCAGGGTCTTGGGATCGTCCCACAGCGCCTTGGCGAAGTCGGTCTTGATCAGGCCAGGCGCGATGCAGTTGACCCGCACGTTGTCGGGGCCGAACTCGTGGGCCAGGTTGCGGGCCAGCTGGAAATCGGCGGCCTTGGAGATGTTGTAGGCCCCGATGATGGCGTTGCCGCGCAGGCCGCCGATCGAGCTGACGATGATGATCGCGCCGTCCTTCCGCTCGCGCATCTCGGGGGCGACCATCGAGATCAGCCAGTGATTGCTGATGATGTTGTTGTCGAGAATCTTGCGGAACTGGTCGTCGCTGATCCCGGCCAGCGGGCCGTAGTAGGGATTGCTGGCGGCGTTGCAGACGCAGACGTCGACGCGGCCGAAGGCGGCGCGGGTCTCGTCGACCAGACGCTGCAGGTCCTCCTTGGAGGCGATGTTGGCCGGTACGGCGATGGCGGTTCCCGCGCCGTGCTTTTCATTGAGGGCGGCGGCGACCTCTTCGCAGGGGCCGGCCTTGCGCGACGAGATCACCACCCTGGCACCATGCTCGGCCATGCGCTCGGCGATGGCCTTGCCGATCCCGCGCGAGGATCCGGTGATGATGGCCACCTTGCCGGAAAGGTCGAACAGGCTCACGGCGCGCTCCCTAAACAGTTGTTTGAATTGCCGGCACAGTGGCCTCGGGGGAGAGGCGGGTCAACCGGCTTCGAAAAAATGCCCGGCGCGTGTCGGGACGGGTCGACCCGCGCCGTCCTTGGGCCGAACACTGCTTCCAACGATACGGAGAAAACGCCATGGCTCTCGACGCCGCTCCCGCCGCCGCTCACGAACTGGTCCTGACCCGGATCATCGACCAGCCGGCCGAGAAGCTCTTCAAGTGCTGGACCACGCCCGAGCTGCTGCCCGAGTGGTTCTGCCCGCCGCCCTGGCGCGTGTCGCACGCCGAGATGGACGTGCGCACTGGCGGCTCCAGCCTGATCGTCATGAGTGGCCCGAACGGCGAGGAGATGCCCAATCGCGGCGTCTATCTGGAGGTGGTCGAGAACGAGCTGATCGTCTTCACCGACGCCTTCACCAGCGCCTGGGTCCCGTCCGAAAAGCCGTTCATGGTCGGCGTCGTCCGCTTCGAGGACATCGGCGAGGGCAAGACCCGCTACACCGCCATCGCCCGCCACTGGTCGGCCGAGGACAAGGCCATGCACGAGCAGATGGGCTTCCACGAAGGCTGGGGCGTCGCCGCCGACCAGATGGCCGCCCTGGCGGCGAGGCTCTAGGGCGCGAAAGCCCCTACCGCGCTTCCCCCGCCAGCTTCTCGTAGTAGTCGGCCAGCACCTTGAAGGCGGCCTTGCGCCGCCCGGTGGGCGAGATCAGGCCCTTGCGGTTCCAGCCCTGCTGGTAGACGGGGTGCTGGCGGCGCGGCGAGCGGAAGTCCTTGAGGATCCAGGGCGACATGCCGCGCAGGGACGGGGCGTTGGCCGCCATGGCCAGGGTCTGGACATAGTAGCGGGCCTGGAAGTCCTCGGAGAACTTGCGCATCAGGGCCGGATCGCTGAAGCCGGCCAGGGCGTCGGCGCCGAATTCGGAAAACACCATCGGCTTGTCGGTGGGCCGCCAGGCGATCTGGGCGACGGCGTCGAGGCTGTCGTCGGAGTACCAGCCGGCATAGGTGTTGACCGCCAGCACGTCGAGCTTGGCGGCCAGGGGGTCGTCGACGCCCATAACCTGCTTGCCATCCACGATCTTGCGGTCGGCCAGCAGGGCGGCGGTGACCAGGCGCGTGTCGTCCAGAGCCCGCACGTCGTCGGCCAGGGTCCCGAGGAAGGCGTTGCGGGCGTCGCTGACGGGGGTCTCGTTGGCCACGCTCCACAGCACGATCGAGGCGCGGTTGCGGTCGCGGCGGATGGAATCTTCCAGCATGCCGCGCGCCAGCGTCAGGGTGCGGGCGTTGCTAAAATCGACCAGCCAGTAGATCGGGATCTCGCTCCAGACCAGCAGGCCCATTTCGTCGGCCAGGCGCGTGGTCACCTCCGAATGAGGATAGTGGGCCAGGCGCACGAAATTGGCGTGCAGGCCGTCGCGCGCCTCGGCCAGCAGGGCGTGGGCGGAGGCCTGCGTGATGGTGCGGGCCGGGTTCTCGCCCAGCTCCTCCTCGTGCAGGCAGACGCCGCGCAGGAACACCGGCTTTCCGTTGACCAGGATCTCGCCGCCGCGCACCTCGACCGTGCGGAAGCCGACGCGGTCGGTCAGCACGTCGTCGCCGGCCCGGACGCGGACGTCATAGAGCACGGGCGCGCCGGGCGCCCAGCGTCTGAGCCCCCTGGGCGCAGGCGCCGACAGCCTGGCCACCCCATCGGCGCCGGCCTGGCCGGAGAGCGTGAGGTTGAGGCCGGCGACCTCGACCTTGACCGCCTGGCCGGCGGCGGCCGGACCGTCCAGGCGCACGTCGGCGGCGATCGCCTTGCCGTCGCGGGTCAGGCGCACCCAGGCCTCGTCGACGAAGGTGGCCGGCGTGATCACCAGCCGGACCGGCCGGGTGAGGCCGCCATAGGTCTCCCAGTCGGTGACCGGCGGCGGCGCGCCGTCGACGGCGGGAGTGGAGTCGACGCCGACCGTCACCTGGTTCTGGCCGGCGCGCAGCAGCCTGGTCACCTCCAGCGAGAACGGCGTGAAGCCGCCCTCGTGCTCGCCCACGGCCTGGCCGTTCAGATAGACCCTGGCGGTGTAGTTGGCGGCCTCGAACCGCAGGAAGGCCCGCTGGCCGGGCTTCAAGGCCGGCGTTTCGAACCGCCGCTGGTACCAGACCAGGCCCTGGTAGTGGCGCATCTCGGGCGCATGGGTCAGCCACGAGGCCGGCAGGGTCGCGGTCGGCGAACGCTGCATGTCGTATTCGTAGAGCGCCTTGGGATCGGCGCGGGTCACCTGCTCGACGTCGCTGTCGTCATAGCGGCGGTGGCCGGTTCCGGGCGGACCGCGATGGAAGCCGGCGATCCCGTCGCGATAGGGGTCGACCGAATAGTTCCAGGTTCCCGACAGGTCCTGGCCGTCGCGCCGGTCGGCCCGGGTCAGGGTCGGCCCCGCCTGCGCCGCCGAAGCCGCCATGGCCAGCATGGCCGCGGCCGCCAGAACGCGCTCGAACATCCGCCGCATCGACCTCTCCCTGTCCCGCAACGCTGGTAATGCCAACGTTGTCATTGGTCGGGATATTGGTCAGGCCGATCGCGGGTTGTCCAGGCGTCTCATGCCTTCGGGCACTTGGCCCCGGTGTCGATCCACGCCTTGATGATCTCGCCGAACTGGGCCTGCGTACCGGGAGCGGGCTTGCGGCCTTCGCCCGGGTTCCAGCCCCAGCCGACCAGATGGTCGCGGGCCATGTGCTCGTGGATCTGGGCCAGGGTCTTGCCGCCGTTGCGGGCCGGGTCCTTCAGCTGGGCGCAGATCTGCCCCAGCGACTTGCCCTGCCAGGCCATCTCGGCCGGGGCCAGCGCCCAGTGCGGGTCGCCAGGGATGCTTTTCACCTGCTGGCCGAAGGTCCTGACGTTGGCCGGTCCGTGGCACGACAGGCAGGGCATGCCGGTGGGACCATGGCCGCTCTGGCCGGCGACCATCGGCGGGTTGTGCGGATGCAGGTCGTCGCCCTGGGTGGGCGCGCGCTCGACCGGGTGGCAGTTCAGGCAGCGGGGGCTCTGGATCACCTTGCCCGCCTCGGTGAACAGCGCGACCGAGCGGGCGGCCGGGTCCTTGATCGACTGAAAGCTGGCGGCGGTCTTCAGGTCCTCGGCCGGCGGGGAGGCCGGTGCGGGACTGGCCGCGCCCTGGGTCATGGCGATCACGGCGCCGCCCGCCAGGGTCAGGCCGGCGGCGAGCATCACGGTGGCGAGACGCATGGCCTTGTTCTCCCGCTTGTCCAGCCGCAACGGCCAAGTCAGGCCTTGGTTGCCTCCCCAAGGAAGGCGCCGATCCAGCCGGCGATGCGCCTGCTGTCGTTGGGCGCGGCCAGGGAGGCCACGGCCGCGTCGGCCTGTTCCTCGGAAAACCGCGTGCCGCGCCGGCTTTCGATCAGGGCCGTGGCGTAGGCCGGGTCGAACTCCGGGTGGAACTGCATCGAGATGGCCTTGTCGCCATAGGCCAGCACGCCGAACGGGGTGAAGTCGCTGCCGGCCAGCACCTGGCCGCCCGGCGCCAGGGTCACGACCTGGTCCTGGTGCGAACCGGGCGCGCTGACATGGGCGACATCGTCCATCCAGGCCGCCGGCTTCGACACCGAATAGCTCTGCAGGCCGATGCCCCAGCCCTTGTCGGACTTCACCGCGCTGCCGCCGAAAGCCTCGGCCATCACCTGGTGGCCAAAGCACACCCCGACCAGCGGAACCTGGTCGCGGGCTGAGGCCAGAAAGCCCTTCAGCGGCTCGATCCACGGCAGGTCGTCATAGACCCCCGCCGAGCTGCCGGTGACGATGTAGGCGTCGCAGGCGTCGAGCGTCCTGGGCAGAACGCCGGCCTGGACGTCGAAGGTCGCGTAGTCGTGGCCAGGCCCCAGCAGGCGCTGGAACATGCCGCCGTAGCGGCCGTGGTCGGAGATCAGGCTTTCGGGCGGTTCGCCCGTTTCCAGGAGGCCGATGCGCATCGAAGAGGTCCTATCGCGTCGCGCCGGGCTTCCACAGCACGTCGCTCGCGCCGTCGGAATTGGCGCGTCGGGCGGCCACGAACAAGAGGTCCGACAGGCGATTGAGATATTTAAGCGCCGGCTGGCCGACGATCTCGCCATCCGTTGCGGCCAGCGCCACGCAGGTGCGCTCGGCCCGGCGGCAGACGGTGCGGGCCACATGCAGCGCCGCCGACAGCGGCGAGCCGGCCGGCAGCACGAACGAGGTCAGGGGCGAGAGGCGTTCGTTGACCAGGTCGATCTCCGCCTCCAGCCGCGCGACCTGGGCCTCGACCACGCGCAGCGGCTCCCACTCGGGCTTTTCGTTCTGCTCGGGCGTAGCCAGGTCGGCGCCCAGGTCGAAGAGGTCGTTCTGGATCCGCTCGAGCATGGCGTCGAGCTCGGGGTCGCCGCTGGCGTGCTGGCGGGCCACGCCGATGAAGGCGTTGGTCTCGTCGACGCCGCCATAGGCCTCGACGCGCAGGGAGGCCTTGCTGACCGGCTCGCCCGTCGACAGCCGGGTCGAGCCCTTGTCGCCGGTGCGCGTATAGATGCGGTTGAGCACGACCACGCCGTTATCTCCTGAAACAAAGCTGCAAAATCAGCCGGCTAGAGCTTTACCGGTGGCTCCACCAGAAGGCGGCCACCAAGACCAGTACGGCGACGAACTGCAGCACCACGCGCAGGCGCATCAGCCGGTTGGAATAGGAGCGGCCGAAGTCGCCGCCGCGGAAGAGGGCGTAGATCCCGACGCACAGCGTCGCCAGCACGGCGAACAGGGCGATGGGGATGGCGATTTGGAACAGGTTGGCCATGGCGCTCAACCTAGGCTGCTCGCTTCATGAACGCCAGCGCCGCCCCGCTCGCCTCAAGATCGCAAAACATGTTCGGCGAGTATGTTCGTTGAGCGCATTTGACGCATCGACGAATGAGCAGCGCTACCATAGAACGATTTCCAGCAAAGTTTGACAGACTTTGATACGATTTGTGGGTTGAAATCCCTTGTTTACAAGGGTAGACGGCCCCACCTGAATTCACAGTGCGCGTTCGTTGAACATGATCGACGCCAAGCCGCGGATCGTTCAGCGCAGTTTGTTCCCCGCGGCCGGCCTGGAGAGAGAAGTCATGTCGCAGAGCGCCCGGCTCGCCGCGATCCCTTCCGAGAGAGACGAAGCGCTCGCGGAAGTCCGCCAACTGATCACCGACCTTCGAGACGCCGCCCAGGATGGGCGCGATCTCGCCCGCCGCTACGCCGACGTCCTGCAAAATGTCGTCGACGAGTACTGCATCGAATTTGAAAAGCGCGCCGAAGCCGCGCTCGCCCGCCTGGAGGCCGCCGCATGAGCTTTGTTTCCGTCAACATCGAGTCCGGTTCTGAAACCCCGGTGAAGCTGACCCGCCGGGCGCTGGCCAAGCAGCGCACCCGCGAACGCGTGCTGTCGGCCGCCCGCCGCCTGTTCAGCGAGCGCGGCTACGAGGGCGCCACGATCCGTGACATCGCCCAGGCCGCCGGCATGTCGACCGGCGCCGTGTTCGCGTCGTTCTCGGACAAGTCGGAGCTGTTCGACGAGATCCTGACCGCCGACTACGAAGTCATCTACGCCCAGATGAAGCAGGCCGCCCGCGAAGGCGAAACCGTCGCCGACGCCCTGCTGGGCCTGTTCGGCGTGGCCTACAGCTTCCACCTGGAGCAACTGCCGCTGCTGCAGGCCAGCATCGCCGTCAGCTGGACCCGTTCGGACGCCGCCGAAAAGCGCGCCCGCACGGATATCAAGCACCTGTTCGCCCTGATCACCGACGCTCTGGAGCGTGGCGTGCAGGCCGGCGAGCTGAAGGCCGACGTGGACGCGAAACTCGTGGCCGAGATCGCTTGGGACGTGTATGTCGCCAACTACCGCCGCGCCGTCTACGACGGCTGGACGGTCGAAAACCTGGTGGCTCACCTGCGTGAACAGCTGAAGCTGATCCTCGCCGGCGTCCGCGCCTAAGGACGGTTCCGCCGGGGGGCGGAGACGTCCCCCGGTCGTCCAGGTCAACGACAATAGGAACGAGACATGCGCCCGTTGGGGTCGGGCGTGCGTTTCGATGTGTTGAAATCAGCGCTGCGTGTCCGGAGGGGGAACTGCGTGGGCGTACGCGACGAACAGAAACAGGCGACGCGCGAGCGCGTGCTCGTTGCCGCGCGAGACCTGTTCAACGAGACCGGTTACGAAGAGACCACGATCCGCGCCATCGCCGAACGGGCGGGCGTGTCGGTGGGCAGCGTCTTCACGACCTTCGCTTCAAAGGCCGAGGTGCTCAGCCACGTGATGGAACGGCGCCTGGGCGATCTCTATGCCGAATTCGACCGGGTGCTGCCGTTCCTGCGCGGCTCCACGGGCGACCGGCTGTGCTCGATCTTCGCTATCCACTACGAGTTCGAGACCCGGCGGGTGCGCCTGTTCCTGGCCCACATCGCGGCCTCCTACAGTCCCAGCAACGACCCGGGCGTAAAGCCGTACGGCCGTAACGAGCGGCTGTCGGACATGCTCGAGCAGGTGCTGCAGGAGGGCGTGGCGCGCGGCGACGTGCGTGGCGACCTCGACCTGGCCTTGACCGTGGAAGTGCTGAAGGCCTGCTATGCCTCCAACTACCGGATGGCCGCCGCTCGCGGCGCCTCCGCCGAGGAGATGTCGGCGGCCATGGACAAGCAGGTGGCCCTGATCGCCGCCGGCTGGGCGCCGCGCTAGAGCAAGGTCTCTAGCCGGCGCGGGCCCTGGCCAGCCGCTCCACCGCCGCGTCCAGCACCGCGTCGGTCTTGGCGAAGCACAGCCGCAGCACGCTCGTCACCGGATCCTGCGCGTAGAAGGCCGAGACAGGGATCGCCGCCACCCCGTGCTCGCGCACGGCCCGCAGGGCGAAGGCGCGGTCGGCCTCTTCGACGCCCGACGCCGGCAGGTCGATGTTGAGGAAGTAGGTGCCGGCGCTGTCGAGCACTGCAAAGCCCGCCTGCCGCAGGCCGGCCGCCAGCCGGTCGCGCGAGCGCTGCAGGCCCGCGGGCATGGCTTCGAACCAGTCGCCGGGCTCGTCCAGGCCGAAGGCGACGGCCGCCTGCAGGTTGGGCGGGGTGGTGAAGGTCAGGAACTGGTGGGCGCCGGCCAATGCACGGGCCAGGGGCGGGGCCGCGCACAGGAAGCCGACCTTCCAGCCGGTCATGCCGAACATCTTGCCGGCCGAACCGATCTTCACCGTCCGCTCGCGCATGCCGGGGAAAGACATCAGCGGCCGGTGGGCGCGGCCGTCGAACACCACGGCCTCCCAGACCTCGTCGCACACCGCGATCGCGTCGTGGCGCACGCAGAACTGCGCCAGCAGGGCCAGGTCCTCGTCGGCCATCACGACGCCGGCCGGGTTCAGCGGGCTGTTGAGCACCACGAGCCTGGTCCTGTCGCTGAACGCCGCCTCCAGCATCGCCTGGTCGAACCGCCAGTGCGGCGGCGACAGGCGCACCAGGCGCGGGATCCCGCCGGCCCGCCGCACCATCGGCAGATAGGCGTCGTAGAGCGGCTGGAACAGCACCACCTCGTCGCCGGGCGAGATCAGGGAAAGGAACGCCGCCGCCAGGGCCTCGGTGGCCCCCGAGGTGACGATGATCTCATTGTCGGGGTCGAGGTCCAGCCCCTGGTCGCGGCCATAGTGGCCGGCCACCGCGCGGCGCAGCTGCGGCAGGCCGCGCATCGGCGGATACTGGTTGGAACCTTCGATCAGCGCCTCGCCGGCCTTGCGCCGCAGCGCGATCGGCCCCTGGTCGTCGGGAAACCCTTGGCCCAGGTTGATCGCCCCCAGCTCGCGGGCGAGGCCGCTCATCTCCTCGAACACGGTGACGGGCAGGTCGGCGAAGACGGGGTGGACCATGGCTTGCTCGCGGATACGGGCGGGGACCATGGCGTGGGCCGGCGTTGGAGCCAAGACCTTCCGCCGCGCCGGCCCCCACCGATCGCTTCGCGATCGCCTCCCTCACAGGGGGAGGTTCCTGAGCGCCAGGCAACCTGCGCCGCCCCCCGCGCATTCCCCTGACGCCAAGGGCTACAGGAGGACGACGGCATGAACGGCGTGGGTTTCATCGGTGCGATCATCATCGGCATCTTCGCCGGCTGGCTGGCCGAGAAGATCATGAAGCGCGACCACGGGCTGCTGACCAATCTGGTGGTCGGCCTGGTCGGTTCGCTGATCGGCGCCTTCCTGGCCAGCATGCTGGGCCTGGGCGCGACGGGCTGGGTGGGCAGCCTGGTGGTCTCGACCATCGGCGCGGTGGTGCTTCTGGCCCTGCTGGGCCTGTTCCGTCGACGCGCCTGATGCGGCGTCTGCTGATCGCCGCCGCCGGCGTGGCGGCGCTGAGCGTGGCGGCCTGCGGCGAGCGAGCCAACCTCGACGTCGCCGCCGGCACGGGCGCGAACCCGCAGCTGCCGGCGCCCAAGAAGACGCTGCTGCCGACGCTGCACATCGCGCCGGCCAAGGGCTGGCCGTCGGGCGGCGCGCCCAATCCGGCCGAGGGCCTGACCGTACAGGCCTTCGCCGACAAGCTGGACCATCCGCGCTGGATCCACGTGCTGCCCAACGGCGACGTGCTGGTGGCCGAGACCAACGCCCCGCCCAAGCCCGAGGACCAGAAGGGCCTCCGCGCCAAGATCCAGGGCATGGTCATGAAGCGGGCGGGCGCGGTGACCAAGAGCGCCAACCGCATCACCCTGCTGCGCGACACCAATGGCGACGGCGTGGCCGACCTGCGCTCGACCTTCCTGTCGGGCCTGAACTCGCCGTTCGGCATGGCCCTGGTCGGCGACACCTTCTACGTGGCCGACACCGATGCGGTGCTGGCCTTCCCCTACAAGGAGGGCGAGACCGCCATCACCGCGCCGCGCCGGCGGGTGACCGACCTGCCGGGCGGGCCGCGCAACCACCACTGGACCAAAGCGCTGATCGCCAGCCCTGACGGCCAGCACCTCTATGCGACCGTCGGCTCCAACAGCAACGTCGCCGAGAACGGCATGGCCGAGGAGGAGGGCAGGGCCGCCATCTGGGAGATCGACGTGGCCACCGGCGCCAAGCGACTGTTCGCCACCGGCCTGCGCAATCCCAACGGCATGGGCTGGGAGCCGACCTCCGGCGCCCTGTGGACCGTGGTCAACGAGCGCGACGAGATCGGCAGCGACCTTGTGCCCGACTACATGACCTCGGTGAAGGACGGCGGCTTCTACGGCTGGCCCTACAGCTATTACGGCCAGCACGTGGACGAGCGGGTCAAGCCGCCGCGGCCCGATCTCGTAGCCAGGGCCATCAAGCCCGACTACGCCCTGGGCCCGCATACCGCCTCGCTGGGCCTGACCTTCGATGCGGCCTCGAGCCTGCCGGGGCCGTTCAAGGGCGGAGCGTTCATCGGCCAGCATGGCTCGTGGAACCGCAAGCCCCACAGCGGCTACAAGGTGATCTTCGTGCCGTTCGCCGGCGGCAAGCCCTCCGGGCCGCCTCTCGACGTGCTGACGGGCTTCCTCAATGGCGAGGGCGAGGCCCTGGGTCGTCCGGTGGGCGTGGAGTTCGACAAACGCGGCGCCCTGCTGGTGGCCGACGACGTCGGCAACATCATCTGGCGGGTGGCCAGGCGCTGATCCGATTCCGGGGAGCGGACGCGGCGCCCAAAAGCCGGGCGTCCGTCCGCGCCTCCAATCGGCCGCTCGTCGCGAAGCGTTGTCATCAGCAACCGCTGAGACGAGTAATATATCTGCCGATATCGGCGTATTTCTAAAGTGAACTGATAAAACTATTAAATAGAATACATGTGCTTGGGTCGAGAGATAACGGCCGAACTGTGACGAACTAATGTCCTGTCCATGATCTTCGGCGGCTAACTATTGCTGTCGAAGGCGGCTTTGTCAGGGAATTTAGGTGAAAAGCCGGTTGACGGGGCGTGTTCGCGCTTCGCGGCCGTTTTCTCCGGCCTAAAGACCCCGTCAGGGCGGGAGCTTCGCGAGGGGCGAAGTTTCCACGCAAACCTATTCATGGGGGCATATTCTACATGCTTGACCGCAAGTTGCTGCTGGCCTCGTCGGTGATCGCCGGCCTGGGGCTGGGGCCCGTCGGCGCCTGGGCGCAAACTCAGACTCAAAGCCAGACCAAGTCCGACAAGGCTGCCTCGTCCGACGACGCCGTCGACGTCGAGGCCGTCGTCGTCACCGGCTCGCGCATCAAGCGCAACGCCTACAACAGCGCCTCGCCGATCCAGGTGATCACCTCCGAGCAGAGTGAACTGGAGGGCTTGGTCAACACCACCGAGATCATCCAGAGCTCGTCGCTGGCCAGCGGCTCGTTCCAGGTCGCCGACGAGATGACGGGCTACAACGTCACCGGCGGTCCGGGCGTCAACACCATCTCGCTGCGCGGTCTGGGCGCCAACCGCACCCTGGTGCTGCTGAACGGCCGCCGCCTGACGCCGTCGGGCGTGCGCGGCACGGTCGGCCCGGTGGACCTGAACACCATCCCCAACGCGATGATCGACCGCGTCGAGATCCTCAAGGACGGCGCCTCGTCGATCTATGGCTCGGACGCCGTCGCCGGCGTCGTCAACTACATCACCAAGACCGACTATGACGGCGGCCGCGTGCGGGTCTACGGCAACGCCCCGTTCGCCAAGGGCGGCGGCGGCCAGGAATATTCGGCCGAAGCCTCGTGGGGCAGGACCTTCGATCGCGGCTATCTCAGCGCCTCGGCCAGCTACTACAAACAGATGGCCCTGCGCCGCGGCGACCGCGACTACACCAGCTGCTCGGCCGACAACTATTACAGCACCACCACCGGCGCCCGCGTCGACCTGACCGATCCGGCCACCGGCGACTACAAGTGCTTCAACCAGATCAACAACGTCGCCTATACGAGCGGCTACGGCGGCTACTTCCAGTACATGCAGCCGGGCACGAGCTATTCGTACACGGGCAACACCGCTCCGGGCTTCGTGGCCAGCAACGCCGCCTTCGCCAACCTGGCCCGCGTGGCGCGCGCCAACTATCCCGAGACCTACCGCGTCGCCAACTACGACTCGTCGGTCTGGCAGCGGGCCACGGTCATCAGCCCGGTGGAGCGCGCCAGCTTCTACGTCACCGGCGGCTATGACCTGGGCGCCGGCGTCGAGGCCTATGGCGAGTTCCTCTACAACCGCCGCAACTCCGAACAGAACGGCGCGCGCCAGCTGTTCCCGACTGTCGCCACCACCAACCCGAACAACATCTTCGGCGCGGCCGGCGGCACGGCCTATCCGGTCATCGCGGTGGCCTACGACTCGATCCAGAAGGTCGAATACTACCGTGGCCTGGGCGGCCTGCGCGGCGACTTCAAGTTCCTGGAAGGCTCAAGGCTCGGCTTCCTGAGCGGCTGGGACTGGGACGTCTACGGCCAGTACGGCAAGTCGGACGGGACCTATTCGGTCAGCTCGATCAACAGCGACGCCATCGCCGCCACCACCTCGGCGGGCTCGTACTGCAACCAGTCGCTGGTGACGATCTCGGGCGGCGACTGCTCGACCCTGCCCACCGGCATTCCGTGGTTCAGCTCGCGCGTGATGGCCGGCCAGTTCACCGACGCCGAAAAGGCCTTCCTGTTCGGCGTCGACGTCGGCCACACCACCTACGAGCAGTCGCTGGTCGAGGCCAGCTTCTCGGGCGAGCTGTTCAGCCTGCCGGCCGGCAAGGTCGGGGCGGCCTTCGGCTTCACCTGGCGCCATGACGACTTCGACGACAGCCCGGGCACGGCGTCGCTGAACAACAACAACTGGAACCTGACCCGCGCCGGCCACACCTTCGGCACGGACACCACGACCGAGGCCTTCGCCGAGATCGACGTGCCGGTGCTGAAGGACCTGTTCCTGGTCAAGAGCCTGGACCTGCAGGTCTCGGGCCGCCACACCGAGGTCGACAGCTACGGCGACAGCGACACCTACAAGATCGGCCTGAACTGGCAGATCACCCCGACCTGGCGCCTGCGCATGAGCGACGGCACCTCGTTCCGCGCCCCGTCGCTGTACGAGCTCTACCTCGCCGACCAGACCGGCTACAGCGTCGCCGACCCCTGCATCCTCTACGGCAGCAGCGGCGCCAGCCAGACCATCGTCGCCAACTGCGCCGCCCAGGGCGTGTCGGCCACCCAGGCCAGCTACTCCACCCTGGTCACGGCCGGCGGCGGCAAGGGCATCCTGAAGGCCGAAACCTCGGAATCGAAGACCATCGGCGTGGTGTTCACCCCGGGCTTCATCAACCTGAAGGTCGCGGTCGACTACGCCGATATCGACATCAGCAACGAGATCACCCAGTTCGGCGCCGCCAAGATCGCTTCGCGCTGCTACGAGTCCGTGGGCCTCTCCAGCCCCTTCTGCCAGCTGGTGACGCGCGATCCGACCACGCATCTCCTGACGCTGGTCAAGAACGACTACGTCAACGTCGCCTCGCAGAAGAGCCGCGCGATCGACCTGACCACCGACTACCGCCACGACTTCGACAACGGCGGGCAGCTCTATTTCAACAGCCAGTTCAGCTGGCAGCTGCAGGACACCTCGAACCTCTTCGGTGAAACCGAGGAGGACGACTATAACGGCACGACCTACATCTACGACGGTCCCGACTTCTCGGGTAAGGCCAGCCTGTCTTATCGCCAGGGCCCATGGACCTATACCTGGTCGTCGACCATCACCGGCAAGGCCTCGGACGCCGAGATCCTGGGCGACACCGTCGGCAGCGCCAAGTACGCCACCTCCACGAGCTACGACTACGTGGTCGGTTCGACGTACTACAAGTACGTCCACGTGAAGTACCACACCGAGTTCATGGTCTATCACAACGTCTCGGCCCGCAAGGTGATCGACGACAAGACCACCATGACCTTCGGCGTGCAGAACCTGTTCGACGAGGCCCCGCCCTCGATCTCGAGCAGCTATCGCGTCGGCAATTCGGAAGTCTGGGGCTACGAGCTGCGGGGCCGCCGCGGCTTCCTCAGCATCGAGCGCAGCTGGTAAGCCGCGTTTCGCCTTGGAAGGCGGAAAGGCCGTCGCCCTCGCGGGCGGCGGCCTTTCTTTTGGTCACAGACCCAAGCTCCTCCCTCGTGCAACGGGGGAGGTGGCGCGCTGCGGATACGCAGCGTGACGGAGGGGGCGAGGGACGGAGCGCCGAGCCCAGTCTCGCCCCCTCCACCACTTCGTGGTCCCCCTCCCCCGTTTTACGGGGGAGGAGCTGGCGTCGCCCACGAAAAAGGCCGCCGACCCGAAGGTCGGCGGCCCGTTTCAGATCCCGAAGGAGCCTGGGAAGAACTAGTCTTCCTTGACGCGCTTCTTGCGGAACGACGGGTTCAGGGTCTGCTTGCGCAGGCGGATGTTCTTCGGGGTCACTTCCACCAGCTCGTCTTCCTCGATGTAGGCGATGGCCTGCTCGAGGGTCATCTTGCGCGGCGGGGTCAGGCGGATCGACTCGTCCTTGCCCGAGGCGCGGACGTTGGTCAGCTGCTTGGCCTTCATCGGGTTGACGTCCATGTCATCCGAGCGGGCGTTTTCGCCGATGATCATGCCCTGGTAGGTCTTCTCGCCGGCGCCGACGAACATGGTGCCGCGCTCTTCCAGGTTCCACAGCGCGTAGGCGGCGGTTTCACCGTCAGAGTTCGAGATCAGCACGCCCTTGCGCTGCTGGTCGATGGCGCCCTTGTAGGGTTCGTAGTGGCTGAACACGCGGTTCAGCACGCCCGAACCGCGCGTGTCGGTCAGGAACTCGCCCTGGTAGCCGATCAGCGAGCGCGACGGAGCGGTCAGCTGGATGCGGGTCTTGCCCGCGCCCGACGGGCCCATGTCCTTCAGCTCGGCCTTACGCAGCGAGAGCTTCTCGATGACGATGCCCGAGAACTCGTCGTCGACGTCGATCATGACGTCTTCCATCGGCTCGAGGCGCTTGCCGGTTTCCGGGTCGGCCTGGAACACGACGCGCGGACGCGAGATCGAGACCTCGAAGCCTTCGCGGCGCATGTTCTCGATCAGGACGCCCAGCTGCAGTTCGCCGCGGCCCGAGACTTCGTAGGCGTCGCCTTCGGTGCTCTCGGTCACCCGGATGGCGACGTTGCTCTCGGCTTCCTTCAGCAGGCGGTCGCGGATGACGCGCGACTGGACCTTGTCGCCTTCGCGGCCGGCCAGCGGGCTGTCGTTGACCGAAACGGTCATCGAGATGGTCGGCGGGTCGATCGGCTGCGAGGGCAGGGCGTCGGTGACTTCCAGGGCGCACAGGGTGTCGGCCACGGTCGCCTTGCTCATGCCGGCGATGGCGACGATGTCGCCAGCTTCCGCGCCCTCGTCGATCGGCTGGCGCTTCAGGCCGCGGAAGGCCAGCACCTTGGTGATGCGGCCGCGCTCGATTTCCTTGCCGTTACGGTCCAGGGCGTGGATGGCCATGCCGGGGACGGCGCGGCCGCTCTCGATGCGGCCGGTCAGCAGGCGGCCCAGGAACGGGTCGCTTTCGATCAGCACGTTCAGGATCTGGAAGGGCTCGTCGCGCTTGGCGATCTGCTTGGGTTCCGGCACGTGGCGGACGATCAGGTCGAACAGCGGGGCGAGGTTGTCGCTGGGCACGTTCATGTCCAGCGTGGCCCAGCCCGAACGGCCCGAGGCGTAGATGTGCGGGAAGTCCAGCTGCTCGTCCGTCGCGCCGATGGCGGCGAACAGGTCGAAGGCGGCGTTGTGGACGCGGTCCGGGTCGGCGTGGGCGCGGTCGACCTTGTTGATGCAGAGGATCGGGCGCAGGCCCATCTTCAGCGCCTTGGTCAGCACGAACTTGGTCTGCGGCATGACGCCTTCTTCGGCGTCGATCAGCAGGACGCAGCCGTCCACCATGCCGAGGATGCGCTCGACCTCGCCGCCGAAGTCGGCGTGTCCGGGGGTGTCGATGATGTTGATGCGGGTTTCGCCCGCCTCACCGTTCCACAGGACGCTGGTGCACTTGGCCAGGATGGTGATGCCGCGTTCGCGCTCCTGGTCATTGGAGTCCATGGCGCGTTCGGTCGTCGCCTCGTTGGCGCGGAACACGCCCGACTGGGCCAGCAGCTGGTCGACGAGGGTGGTCTTGCCATGATCGACGTGCGCGATGATGGCGATATTTCGCATGGACATGGGAGGACGGCGGGCTTTCGGAGAAAATCGGATGAGACGCTGCGCGCGTCAGGCGCGCGGCTTTTACGCGACTGCGCTGCGTTTATCCACCCCGTGCGTAAGGCGCCTTATGTCGCGGTTACCGGTGTCATCTCGCAAACCCTTATTCCTACCGGGTTTGAGGTGGTTTCTGGCGGTTGTCGTTTCTTGGGCAACTAATGCTGCAGCGCAGCAATGCCTATTTTATGGTCAAGCTTGCAGATCAGCGTTCTCCGATCCTTGCTGTGCAAAGGGTTGCTACAGGTTGACGCAGAAAATTCGACAACGCTGTCCAACTTTCCGCTTGCTCGATTTCGCAGCGCACCCTATAAGGAAGGTGTGAGGCGGCGCTGCCGCTTCTGCCCTTCCTGGGCGTTTCCTCCCTAATGAACTAGCCCGGCCTTACCGCCGGGCTTTTTTTTGGCCTGAGCCCGACGGGCGGCCAGTTTGCAGCCCTTTGCGGCGGTTTGCGGGCGCGTGGCCGTTCCGAGGCCCCCATCGTTCCTACTTCAGCGCCGTCCAGTCCATCCGCGTCAGCCGCTCGGTCAGTTGCTCGACGTGCGCCTTCAGCGCCGCCAGGCCCTCGGTGGGCTCGCGAGTCGCCTCGTTCATGTAGAGCGCGCGGTTGATCTCCACCTGCAGGGCATGGGTGCGGCGGCTGGGGCGGCCGTAGTGCTCGGTGGTGTAGCCGCCGGCATAGGGGCTGTTGCGGGCCACGCGATAGCCCATGTCCTCCAGCGCCTCCTCGACCAGCCTGGTCAGGCCCGGCGCGCAAGCCGCCCCGAAGCGGTCGCCCAGCACGATGTCGCACGGACCGCCCGCTCTCGCCCGCGTGCCGCGCGTGGCCGCCGCCGGCATCGAGTGCCAGTCGATCAGCACCGCCACGCCATGGGCGGCGCGGGCCTGGGCCAGCAGGCGGTCGAGCATGTCGTGATAGGGGCGGTGGCCGTACTCGACGCGGGCCTTGGCCTCCTCGAAGGTCAGCTTGCGCATATAGATCGGCCGGCCGTCGGCCACGCGGGCGATCGCGCCCAGACCGGCGGCGACCCGCGCCGTGCGGCCGCGCGCGAACTCGGGCAGGGCCTCGTCCTCGAACATCGCCGGATCCAGCTCCCACGGGTCGCGGTTGAGGTCGATGTAGGACCTGGCCAGCCGCGAGCGGATCGTGGCTGCGCCCAGGTCGGGGGCGCCGGCGATCAGCCGGTCGACGAAGGCGTCCTCCGAGCCCTTCAGCACCTCCTCGGGCAGGCGGGAGGCGGCCATCATCTCCGGCGGGTAGAGGCCGCCCGAATGCGGCGAGGCGAACACCACGGGGGTGGGCGGCGGGCGCCCGTCCGGCGCGGCCCGCACGGCCTCGAACGCCGGCCCGCGTCCGCTCGCGGCGTTCTGGCCGCTGGAGGAGGCGGCCGTTTCCGGCGTGATCGGGTCCCATGCGTTCATGAGTCACATAGTCGAGGGCGCCGGGCTTGCGGTCAAATGGCCTCGCGCCCTGTCGTATCTGTGGACGGACCGCGCCGGTTCACCGGCGATTTACCGTCCCAGACTTAAGATTCGGCTTTCCAGAGACGAGCTCCAACGGACACGTAAGCGACATGGCCCGCATCCTCCTCGCCGAAGACGACGACTCGCTGCGTGGCTTCCTCGCCCGGGCGCTCGAACGGGCCGGTTTCGAAGTCACCGCCTGCGCCGACGGCGAAGAGGCCGTCAGCCACCTCGAGCACCCGTGGGACCTGCTGCTGACCGACATCGTCATGCCCGGCATGGACGGCATCGAGGTCGCCCGCCAGGCCGCCGCCCGCGACCCGGCCCTGCGCATCATGTTCATCACCGGCTTCGCCGCCGTCGCCCTCTCGGCCCAGGACCGCGCCCCGGCCGGCGCCAAGGTGCTGTCCAAGCCCGTCCACCTGCGCGACCTCGTCTCCGAAGTCGAAAAGATGATGGCGGCGTAAGGGCTCCACAGCTTTCGGAAAACTTCTCCGAAAAAGTTTTCGAGGCGGCTTGCGCCCCGGCCAAGCCGCCGCTATACCCCCACACCTTCCCGGCCGGGACGTCTTCACGAAGACGCTTCGGATCGCTTTGGCGGACGCGTAGCTCAGCGGGAGAGCACTACGTTGACATCGTAGGGGTCACAGGTTCAATCCCTGTCGCGTCCACCATTCCTTCCCTGAAAATCAAGCACTTGCGCCAAGCGCCCTGACGGGCGGCGACGCCGTTGGCGCGTGTGTTGCCAGGCGATAGCGCCTCTCGTGCGTGAGCGGGCTCGTTTCCAAGGCCCGAGAGGAAGAAGGGTTCTACCTCTCGAAGGCGGTTGGGAATGTCCGCGTTCCAACGGACTTGTATCAGGCCGAGCGGCTTGGTCGGATCGAGGTTCAAGATTCCCAGGTCTGAGAACATTCGATCCACAGGAGTTCGTTCTTTGGACGGAGCCCTGTCGATCTCGGCCAAGTGGTACGAGCTGAACCTGATCCAGTGGGCCTACCCCAGCTCGCCCAGCCAGCTGTCCCAGCGCTTCTTGCTGACGCCGGGGTCGTCGTGGGGCTTGTCGGCCAGGGCGGCGCGGTAGGCGTCGAGGGTGTCGCCGTAGGTCTCGGCGAACAGGCGGGCCATCTGGGCGGGGCTGGCGAAGCCGAGGCGGTCGGCCAAGGCCGCGTCGTCGGGGGCGGCGGGGTCCTGGGCGTCGAGGGCGCGGCGCAGGGCGTCCAGCCGGGTCAGCTGGATGAAGCGGGCCACGCCCCCCTGTTTCTCGAACAGCCGGTAAAGCGACGAGCGCGAGACGCCCGCACCGGCAGCTATGGCGTCCACCGACAGGGCCTTGTCGGCCAGGCGTGGAATGACGAAGCGCCGCACGGCCTCGCGGCGGCCAAGGTCGCGGCGCTGGTCCTCGCGGCCGGCCCGGGCCGCATCCCCGCCCACGGAAGAGAGAATGTCGACAAGGGCCCGGCCGAGCGCGGGCAGGGCGGACGAGGCCAGGGTGTCGCCGTGGCGGGCCAGGGAGGCCAGGAAGTCGGCCAGCACCCGGTTGTCGGGCGGCCCCAGCACCTGGCCGTGCAGGCGGCCGGCCGGACCCAGCGCCGCCTCGATCATGTCGCGGGCGATGCTGGTGGTCAGGATCAGGGCGTCGTCGTGCTCGGTGCGCATCGGTCGGCGCGTGTCGAGCAGCACGCTCTGGCCGGGTCCCAGCAGGCGGGGCGGGCCGGGGGCCTGCAGCCGCACCTGGCCCTCCAGCACGTGGGTCAGCACGAAGTGATCGAAGCCGTCGCCGGCGATCCGCTCGCGGCGGGCGTGGATCACCCCCGAAAGGCGGCGCTCGAACAGCAGCACCTTGTCCAGCCGCCAGGCGCGCACCTGGGCGAAGAACGGGCCCGCGCCGCGGCTGACGTCGGAGCCGCGCGAATAGAGCCTGGCGTAGAGGGCGAAGGCCTCGTCGGCGGGATGGTCGTCGCTGGAGAAGCGGAAGCTGTCGGCGGCGGCTGAGGACATGTCAGGCCAGGGCCTCGCGGGTCTCGCGGGCCAGGGTGCGCCAGGGACGGGCTCCGAGCACGGCGGCCAGGACCGCCAGGGCGGCGGCCAGGGCGCTGACCACGGCGAGCGCTGCGGCCAGGCCGTGCGGCCCCGCGAACAGGCGGTCGCTGACCACGCCGGTCAGCAGCGGGCCGAAACCCAGGCCGGCGATGGTGACGAAGGCCAGGTAGAGTCCGTTCATCGGCGGGCGCAGGGCGGCCGGGCTCAGGGGCTGCAGGCCGGCCAGCGCCGCCAGGGCCGCTCCGCCGCCGCCGGCGGTGATCAGGAAGAGCGCCGCGGCGGCCATGGCCGGATCGCCGGCCCGCGCCAGCAGTGCGGTCCCCAGCACGGCCAGGGCAAGGCCGCCGGCCAGCACCGCCGCCGGGCCGCCGCCGGCGCGCAGGCGGCGGTCCATCAGCCAGCCGGCCGCCAGGTGTCCGCTGGGGGCGGCGACCAGCACCACGACGCCGACCAGCAGGGCGCTGGCGGCGGGCGTCAGGCCGCAGGCGCGGTTGACGATCGACGGCGCCCAGGCGCCAGCCGACTGCACCACCAGGATCACCGCGCCCGACGCCAGGAAATGCAGGCCAAGGCCGGCGCGATTGGCGGCGATGCGGGCCAGGGCCGCG
Source organism: Caulobacter endophyticus (assembly GCF_003116815.1). Taxonomy (GTDB): domain Bacteria; phylum Pseudomonadota; class Alphaproteobacteria; order Caulobacterales; family Caulobacteraceae; genus Caulobacter; species Caulobacter endophyticus. The sequence continues at coordinate 64,030 of NZ_QDKQ01000033.1, read as the reverse complement.
CCCAGTCCCGGTCCGCCGGCCCCGGCGGGCTTCAGCCCGCGCAGCCGCCAGGCCAGCAGCGCGGTCACCGCCAGGCTCGGAACGGTCAGCAGGATGATGGCCGCCCGCCAGGGGGCGTGGCCGAAGGCGTGCAGCGTCCCCGACGAGAAAGCGCCCAGCGCCAGGCCGCCGGCCAGCAGGGCGCCGCTGCGGCCCATCGACGAGCCGGAGGTGAACATCGACACCCAGCGCGACAGCCGCTCGGGCGGGGCGGCCGCGACGATCAGGGCGAGGGCCGCGGGGGCGAAGGCGGCCTGGGAAAAGCCCAGCGTCAGGCGGGCGGCCAGCAGGGACCCGTAGTTCGGCGCGAAGGCCAGGGCGGCCGTGGCGGCGGTCCACAGGGCGGCCGCGCCGGCCAGCAGGGGCGCTGGCCGCAAATGATGGCCCCGATGGCCGGCCAGCAGGGTGGCGGCGACGTAGAGCGCGACGAAGGCGGGTCCCTGCAGGGCGCCCAGCTGGGTGTCGGTGAGCTGGAACTCGGCCTTCAGCAGCGGCGCGTAGACGCTGGGCACGGCCCGGTCGACGAAGGCCATGAAATGCCCGACCGCCAGCAACGCCACGCCGGAGACGTCGAGCAGGGAAGACTGGTCCGGACGCGACCGCACGCTCTTCAAGACACCCGTTCCGGTGACCGCGCCACCCCGCGCGGGCCTTGCCCATTCGTAGTTAACGGAACGTCGGCGCCTGTCCAACCCCCAGAAGCTTCCGGCGACAACGGAATGTTCCAGGTTTGGAACGCGACATTTCTCGGATCGCAATGTTAGCGGTCGCGCCGAGAACCCGCCGTTTCCGCCGGCGGGGTCCAGGCTCTCTGCGCCGCGACGGGTCGTCGATCCGTCGAACCCCGGCGGCGCGAAAGGGGGGGCGGCTCGACGCCGTCGCGCACTCCACAGGCGGGGGCGGCGTCGAGGCGAACCGTCCCGAGGGCTTCGCTGCGACCTCCAACGCGGCGAGGACGTGAGGGTGGCCGGGCCGAGGGTCGTGGGGGCGATCGCGGCCGGTCCGTGACCAGCGGCGCGCCAGATGCGCCGCTGGTCGCCTCCGCAGCGCCTGAACAATGCTCAATGGTCGCCGTTATTTGAAATAATCGCCAGGGTTGACCTGGATTTTAGGCCCGAAATACGCGACTTATATCCCTCGGCGCCAAGGGCCTGCGCCATGCGGCGGCTACGTCCGTGTTCCGATCGTCGTGGGGTCTTTTTGTCGAGAATTCGACGAAACTCCCTCACTGTGGCGCTGGCGCCACATCCGATTTGCGAGGTCGTGCGTTTGTCGTCGTGGAAGCCGCCCCGCGGGGGGCGTCCAGGCTAACTTTTTTAGAGGGTTCTCATCATGAAATTCGGGTTGCTGGCTGGCGTTGCAGCCGTCGCGCTCAGCGCGGCGTCTGGCGCCTCCGCCCAAAGCGCGCTGAGCGGATGGTATGTGGCCGGCGACGTCGGGTACCACTCGGCCGAGGGCATCGAAGCGAGCTCGTCGGTCAACGCGTCCGACAGCCGTCCCTACGACTGGACCTTCTCGACGGATGAAGACTGGGCGGGCTTTGCTCGTATCGGCTACCGCATCTCGCCGAACTGGCGCGTGGAAGGCGAATACGGCTACCGCGGCAGCGACATCTCGGGCGTCCGCTCGGAGAACGCCTCGCGTCCGCAGCCGCTCGGTCTCTGCACCGCCGGTCCGATCCGTTCGGCCACCAACCCCACCTGCGGCGCGCCGAACGGTGAGGTGAAGGCCACCACCCTGATGGCCAACGTCATCTATGACTTCCTGCCCGACTCGTCGTGGCGTCCGTTCGTCGGCGCCGGCGTCGGTACGGCCTGGGTCCACAACAAGGTGTACGGCCAGCTGAGCGGCGTCCCCGCCGGCGCCGCCCCGATCCAGAACGTCAGCTTCGACGACACCGATCAGGGCTTCGCCTACCAGGGCCTGCTGGGCCTGGCCTGGGACCTGACCCCGAACTGGTCGCTCGACCTGACCGGCCGCTACCTGGTCGCCAAGAGCCTCAACTGGGGTTCGGTGAGCAGCAACGTCGGCGCCGCCGGCCCCGGCGTGACCAACGTCGGCACCTTCGAAGGCGACTACAAGGACACGTCGATCACCCTCGGCGTGCGCTACACCTTCGGCTCGCCGCCGCCGCCTCCGCCTCCGCCTCCGCCGCCGCCGCCTCCCCCGCCGCCGCCGCCGCCTCCGCCCCCGCCGCCGCCTCCCCCGCCACCTCCGCCGGCGTATGAGGCCCGCGAGTTCGTGGTCTACTTCCCGTTCGATCAGTACGTGCTGACGCCGGAAGCCCAGGCCGTGGTGCAGCAGGCCGCCGACTACGCCAAGGGCGGCAACGCGACCAAGATCACGGTCGTGGGCCACACCGACACCTCGGGCTCGCCGAAGTACAACGTCCGCCTGTCGGAACGTCGTGCGAAGGCCGTGGCCGATGGTCTGGTTTCGCTGGGCGTCCCCGGCACGACCCTGGCCGTCGACTGGAAGGGTGAAACCGCCCCGGCCGTCGCCACCGGCGACGGCGTGAAGGAACCGCTGAACCGTCGTTCGACCATCTCGATCAACTTCTAAGATCGAGGTCGAACGGAGGCTTCACGCTTCCCGACGAATGCGAAGGCCCCGGAGGAAACTCCGGGGCCTTTTGCTTTTCCTGCCCTACCCTCCCCCATCAAGGGGAGGGCTACCTCTTGGAATCCACCAGCGCCGCCAGGTCGCGCGGCAGGGGCGAGGGAAGGTCCAGCATCAGGGCGACCACGTGCTCGGCCAGCAGGGGCGCGGTGGCGAAGCCGCGACCGCCCAGGCCGCCCAGCACGTAGAGGCCCGCGGGCGCGCCGGGAACCGCCCCGGCCAGCGGCAGGTGATCGGCGGTCGTCGCCCGCACCGCGGCGCGGCCCTCGAGCGGGGTGTCGGCCAGGCGGGCGGCGAGGGCGGGGCGGCCCTTGGCCAGGGCGGCGCGGTTGCGATCGTGGTCGGCGTCGCGCAGGTCGCTCGCCGTCTCGCCCCGGTCATGGGTGGCGCCGAACAGCACCCCGCCCTCGCGCGTGGGCGCGGCGTAGCCTCCGAAGGCGGCGGGGGCCGCAGCTTCTCCGGCTGGACCGGTCCAGCTGGTCTGGCCGCGCACCGGGCGGATCGGGGCTTCGGGCCACAGGCGGGCGAGATCCGCGCCGCCGGCCAGGACCACCGCGTCGGCCACGGCCAGTTCGCCGCCGCCGCCGTCCAGCAGGCGCCAGCCGTCCTGCGTCCGCTCGAGACGGGCGACCTCGGCCGCGACCGTCTGGCCGCGCCAGGCGGCCAGGACGGCGGCGGGCTCGACCACGCGGGCGAGAGCCATGCGCAGGGCGCCGGCGGCGGGTTCGCCCAGGGCCGTCGCGGCGCCCTCGGCGTCGAGCACCGTCATCTCGTTCTCGTCGAAAAGGTCCTGCCCGGCGACGGCGGCGAAGCGGTCGGAATCGCGCGGGCCGGTCGCCAGCCGCAGCACGCCCCGCGCCAGCACCGCGCCCGGCAGGGCGTCATAGAGGGCCGCCGCGCGGGCCAGGGCCTGGGCGGGAAAGGCCGCGCGCGGACCGCCGCCGGCGTCCAGCGCCGGGGTGACCAGGGCGGCGGGATTGCCGGAGGCCTTGGCCTGGTCGGCGTCGAGCACCGTGACGGCCAGGCCCTCGGCGCGGGCGGCGCGAGCCAGGGCGGCGGCCGCGATCCCGCCGCCGACGATGGCCAGGCGGCGTGGACGGACGGGGGCGGGGCGCTCGCCCGGAAAGGTCGCCTCCAGCCGCTCGCGCTTGCGGCCGAAGCCCGGACGCTTTTCCCAGGCGAAGCCGGCCGCCGCCAGGCCCCGGCGCACGGCCCCGGCGACGGTGAAGGTGGCCGCGCGGCCGCCGGGCGCGGTGCGGGCGGCGACGGCGGCGAGGATCTCCTGGCTCCACATCGCCGGGTTCAGCGCCGGGGAGAAGCCGTCCAGGAACCAGGCGTCGGCCCGGCCGTCCCAGGCGTCCAGGGCCTGGGCGACGTCCATCACGGCCAGGTCCAGCGTCGCGTCGAAGCCGGGCAGGTCGATGCGGTGGAAGCCCCGCGCGGCGCTGGGCCAGTGGTCGAGCAGCACCTGGGCGGCTTCACCCAGCTCCGGCCATACCGCCAGGGCGCGGGCGGCCTCGTCGCGGGTGATCGGATGAGCCTCGATCGAGAACACATGCAGCCTGGAGCCAGCCGGCCTTTCGCGCCGCCACAGGTCCAGAAGGGCGGCGATGTTCAGGCCGGTGCCGAAACCCAGCTCCCCGACCACGAAATGGTCGCGCCCGTCCCAGGCGGCGGGCAGGCCGCAGCCCTCCAGGAACACCGCCCGGGTCTCGGCCAGGCCGTCGGCGCTGGAGAAATAGACGTCGCCGTACAGCCGCGACTGCGGCAGGCCGTCCTCGCGCCAGACGAGCGGGGATTGGGAAGAGTCGGAAGTCATGCGGCCATCATAGAAGAAGGGCCGCCCTCGCGGACGGCCCTTCGATCGTGCGAAGACGGAAAGAAGGCTCAGTGGCCCTCGGTCTTCTTCTCTTCGGCCGGGGCGGCCGGCGCGGTTCCGGGGGCTTCGGCGGCCGAGACGGCGTCCGGCTCGGCGGCGGCGTCGGCGGCGGCCTTGTTGGCGTCGGCCATGGCCTGACCCTCGGCGCCGGCGGCGTCGGCGGCGGTCACTTCGCTGGCGCCGGCGGCGGCCGCGGCGGCGGCCTTCTCGTCAGCGGCCGGAGCCTCGTCCTTCTTGCCGCAGGCGGCCAGCGACAGGGCGGTCATGGCCGCGCCGGCGATGAGGATCTTGCGGAGGACTTGGGTGGTCATAGGGGCTTTCCTTGCGACTGGCCTTGCGACCTGAAACGGCGACGGCCCGGCCTCGAAGGCCGGGCCGCACCATGGCAAGGAACCGCTTTTCACGCGCCGTGGCAAGTCAAAGATCACGGCGGCGTGATCGTGACGTGTACGGATGAAGCGGCCCGATCAGGCCTCGTTCGGGATCTGCGTCAGGGCCTCTTCCAGCTCGATGAAGCTGGGCTGGTGGACGCTGGGGACGTTGCCGCGGCCGATCTCGACGCTGATCTGGGCGGCGTTGCCGTGCAGGTGGGCGACCAGGACGGCCTGGATGATCTTGTAGAAGGCGCCGTCCTCGTTGACGACGGCCTGCAGGCGGGCGGCCATCGGGCCGACCAGGCCATAGGCCATGAACACGCCGAGGAAGGTGCCGACCAGGGCGCCGCCGATCATGCCGCCGAGCACGGCGGGCGGCTCGGTGATCGAGCCCATGGTCTTGATGACGCCCAGCACGGCGGCGACGATGCCGAGGGCCGGCAGGGCGTCGGCCATCGACTGCAGGGCATGGGCCGGCTCGAGCGCCTCGTGGTGGTGCTTTTCGAGCCGCTTTTCCATCGCATCCTCGACCTGGTGGGGATCTTCCAGGTTCATGGTCATCATCCGCAGGGTGTCGCAGATGAAGTCGACGGCGAAGTGGTCCTTCGAGATCTTGGGATAGCGCGAGAAGATCGAGCTCTCGTGCGGCTTTTCGATGTGGCTTTCCAGAGCGATGACGCCCTTGGACTTCATCGTCTTGGTCAGCAGGAACAGCAGGCTGAGCAGGTCGCGATAGTCGCTGGCCTTCCATTTGGGGCCGGCGAAGATCTTGCCGAAGCCGCCGGCCGTGGCCTTGATCACCGTCATCGAGTTGGAGATCAGGAAGGCGGCGATGCCCGCGCCCAGGATGGCCATCAGCTCGTGCGGCGCGGCGTGAAGGATCACGTCCATCTTGCCGCCGCCCATCAGGTAGCTGCCGAACACCAGCGCGAAGAGCAGCACGATGCCGATGATCTGGAACATGACGAAAGAGAGCCCCGCGGATTTCAGCCGGCATCATCGCCGTTAATGCTTAATCCAAGGTATCGGACCCTGGGGACGAACCCGCGACCGGATGGCGCGGGGCGTCGAAGGCGAAAGCGGGGCCTTCCCCTGCGCGCGAACCCCCTCTAACGTTTGTTCGATGTCTGCCGCCGCTCAAGATCAACAGGTCAACCGGCGGGCCTTCGCCATCCTGTTCGGGGTGTCGGCGGCCACGGCGCTGGGCAATACGGGCATGCTGTCCGTCCTTCCCGCCATCGGCCGGCAGATCGGCATCCCTGACGCCATGGTGGCGGCGATCTTCTCGCTGTCGGCGCTGCTGTGGGCGATCTCATCGCCGTTCTGGGCCAAGCGGTCGGACGTGCGCGGCCGCAAGCCGCTGATCCTGCTGGGGCTGGGCGGGTTCTGCGTGTCGATGACGCTGTGCGCCTTCGTGGTCAGCGCGGGCCTGCGCCACCTCTTCCCGCCGATGCTGGTCTTCGTGCTGTTCCTGCTGGCGCGGGCGCTGTTTGGCCTGTTCGGTTCGGCCGCCAATCCGGCCACCCAGGCCTATCTGGCCGATCGCACCAAGCGCGAGGAGCGCACCCAGGCCATGGCCACCCTGGCCGGGGCCTTCGGCCTGGGCACCGTGGTGGGGCCGCTGCTGGCGCCGCTGTTCGTGCTGCCGGTGGTGGGTCTGGCCGGGCCGATGTTCGCCTTCGCGGGGCTGGCGGCCGTAATGATGTGGATCGTCAAGCGGGGCCTGGACGAGACGACACCGCCGGCGACGGCGGGCGAGCCGCAGCCCCGCGCGCGGCTGGCCTTCCCGTCGCTGCGGCGGGGCGACAGCCTGTGGCGCGATCCGCGCCTGGCGCCGTTCCTGCTGTTCGGCTTTCTCGTGGCCACCTGCCAGACCGCCCAGACCCAGACGCTAGGCTTTCTGATCATCGACAAGCTGGGCGTGGCCCCGATCAAGGCCCAGGGCTTCATCACCCTGGCCATGGCCGCGGGCGCGGTTGCGGGCCTGCTGGCTCAGTGGGGCCTGATCCGGATGTTCTCGATGGGCCCGCGCGAGCTGATGCGCTGGGGCGTGGGGGTGGCGGCGCTGGGCAATGTGGTCGTCGCCTTCGCCCCCGACTACGCGGCGGTGGCCATCGGCTATGCGGTCTCGTCGCTGGGCTACGGTTTCGCGCGGCCGGGCTTCACGGCCGGCGCCTCGCTCTCGGTCGGCGCCAAGGACCAGGCCGGCGCGGCCGGCGCCATCGCGGCCATAAACGGTCTCAACGTGGTGGTAGCCCCGCTGTTCGTGCTGCTTTACGAGGCGATCGGCTGGGCGCCGTTCGTGCTCAACGCCCTGATCCTGGCGGCCATGCTGGCCTACGCCCTGCGCCAGGCCGTGCTCAGCAAGGTCAGCACCGCCGACGCCTCGGACGAAGCGACCCTGGCCGGCCTGGAACGCGGCGACGAAGGGGGAGTCTAGGAATGACGGTGCGCCGGATAGCCCTGGCCGTGGCGCTGTCGGCGGCTTTCGCCGGTCAGGCCGTGGCCCAGGACGGACGTTTCGAGGTCGGCGGCGGGCGGATGATCCGCCTCGCCTGCCAAGGCCAGGGCGCGCCGACCGTGGTGGTCGACGCCGGCATGGGCCTCGCGCCGGTCGAGGACGAGGCCTGGCGCCGGATCGCGGCGCGGGTGTCGCAAGTCGCCCGGATCTGCCTTTACGACCGCGCCGGCCTGGGCGGCAGCGACCCGGCGCCTCCGGGCGGGCCTCGCACCAGCGCCGACGCGGCGGCCGACCTCAGGGCCGCCCTGCACGCGGCCAAGGTCGCGCCGCCGTTCCTGCTGGCCGGCCACTCGATCGGCGGCCTGCACGCCCAGGTCTTCGCCGCCCGCTATCCCGACGAGACCGCCGGGCTGGTGCTGATCTCCTCGACCCATCCCGACCAGATGGAAGCCTGGCTGGCCAGGCTGCCGGCCGCGACGCCGGACGAGCCGAAGGCGCTGACGGACGCGCGCGGCTTTCTCACGCGGATGCCGCGCGATCCCAGCCTCAATCCGGAAAATCTCGACGTCGCCGCCAGCAGCGCCCAGGCCCGCGCCCTTCGCTCGCTCGGCGACAAGCCGGTGGTGGTGGCCACCCATAGCCCCAAATGGCGGATGGTCCCGGAGCTGGGCGAACCCCTGGCCGTCGAGTTGGAAGCCGTGACCCAGGACCTGCAGAAACAGTTCCTGACCCTGTCGTCCCGCGCGACCCAGACCATCGCCCCCTCGGCCGGCCACGGCCTGCCGCACGAGGACCCCGGCTTCGTGACCGAGGCGATCCTGAGCGGGGTGAAGGCGGCGCGCAAAGGGCGGTAGGCGCTGCACGAGCATTGGGATATACTGATTGTATATCCAGGAGGCCGCCATGGTCCGAACGACGCTTTTTCAGTCCAACCGATCTCAGGCGGTTCGCCTGCCGAAAGACGTGGCGTTTCCGGACGGCGTCCGCTCGGTGACGGTGCTGCGGGAGGGGAAGCGGCGGGTCATCGTGCCGTCGGACGCTGCCTGGGATGATTTCTTCGCCGAGCCAGGCGTCGACCTGGGCGTCCGCGATCAACCCGAGCCGCAAGCGCGCGAAGCCTTCTGATGCTGCGCTATATGCTCGACACCAACCTGTGCATCCGCGTGCTCAGGGATCGGCCGGCAGGTCTACGCGATCGCTTCAACCTGAATGCGGACGCGCTTTGCATTTCGACGGTCGTTCTGACTGAACTGCTGCACGGCGCGGCCAAGTCAGCGCGGCCCGAGCATCACCGCAATGCGGTCGAGCAGTTCGCGGCGCGACTGGAGGTTCTGCCCTTCGACGCCCCGGCCGCTGATCACGCCGCGGATGTTCGCGCGGTGCTGGAGCGGCTTGGCCGCCCGATCGGCGGTTACGACGTGCTGATCGCCGGTCACGCGCGATCGCGCGGCCTCGTGGTGGTCACGGGAAACCTCAGCGAGTTCGAGCGCGTCGAGGGTCTGCGCTGCGAGGACTGGCTGGCGGGTGGGGACTAGCCCCGCCCGTCTGACCTCAGCCCTTGCGGATGATCCGCGCGGCGGCGGCGTGGAAGGCCGCGTCGCTTTCGGCCAGGGCGGCCACGGCGCCGTGGCGGTCGGCGGCGACGCTCATGTTGGTGGCCACGTAGGACTTCGACACCCGGCGGGCCTCTTCGCCGCGCAGGGCGGCGTTGGCGGCGGCGGTCTCGTGCCACTCGGCCAGTTCGGCGGCGGTCAGCGGGTGGTCCTCGGCCGCGCTCGGGTGATGCACCACGTCGCCGAAGCCGATGGCCACGAAGCCGTGGATGACGCCGTAGTCCTCTTCCGACAGCAGGAAGGTGATCTGACGCTCTTCGGTCTGGCCGGTGTAGACGTCCTGTTCCGGATCGAATTCGCGCAGCACCAGCACGTCGCCGACCTTGAATTCGCGGTCGTTGCGGCGGATCTCGAAGCGCTTCTTGCCCGAGCGCACGGCGGCGAAATACTGCGGCCAGGTCTTCAGTTCGTGACGGGTCATGGGAAGTCTTTGAATTTGGGCCGGCAGGACGCCGGAAAAATCGGAGGCGAGGCTCTTAGAGCGCGTCGGCGGCGAGGAAAAGGCGTTTTGTGACCGACCGGTGACGGCGCGGTCCGCAAACGATGGAAGATCATAGCAGAGCCCGACGGGCCGCGCCGCATCCCCTTGATCGGCATCGAAGGATCGCGTCAACCTCGCTCTCTACCTTGGCGAGAGATTTTACGTGACGCGTCTTTACGGATGGCTGCCGCTCTGCTTGGCGCTGGGCCTGACGCAGGCGGCGTTGGCCGGTGAGGCCCATGACGAGTGGCGCCATGTTCCCGCGCGCGGCGCGACGACGGCCCGGGCCGAAATGGTGCGGGAGGGTTTTCCGCCGATCTTCGTCGCCTCCTGCGAGGCGCCGAAGGTGCTGAAGTTCGTCTTCTCCACAAAGGGCGACGACGAACCTGACCCTCGCCGATGGAGCGCGGGCTCCTATCTCGACATTGACCTGATCCTGACCGAGCCGGGCGTCGATCGCGAGGAGCGACTGGTGATGAAGGGGCAATTGAAGAGGGGGAGCATCACCGGCCGCCTGACCCTGACCCCGGTGCTGGCCAGGCATATCGCTTCGGCTTCGATGATCGCCCTCTATGCCGAGAACGGCCCGACCAACAATTTCGACGGAGGCGAGGCCAGGGCGCTGCGGCGGCTCGTGCTGGAATGCGCCGGCGAGCCGGTCTCGCGGCCAGCCCAGTAGCGAACCGCGCAAGAAAAAGGCCGCCGCGGGGGAGCGCGACGGCCTCTCTTCAGGCTGAGCTTGGGGGACGGGCCCTACGCTTCGACCATGTTCTTGGCGATCGCCGCCTCGCGCATGGACTTCTGCAGCTTCTCGAAGGCGCGAACCTCGATCTGGCGGACCCGCTCGCGGCTGACGCCGTACTGGGCGGCCAGGTCTTCCAGGGTGGTCGGGTCGTCCTTCAGGCGACGCTCGGTCAGGATGTGCCGCTCGCGGTCGGTCAGCTCGACCATGGCCTCCTCCAGGAGGGTCATGCGGAGCGACTTTTCCTCGTTCTCGGCGACGATGGTCTCTTGCGAAACCTGGTCGTCGTCGGCCAGCCAGTCCTGCCATTCGCTTTCGCCGTCGGCGCGCAGCGGCGCGTTCAGCGAGGCGTCGGGGCCCGACAGGCGGCGGTTCATCGAGATGACCTCGCTGTCCAGCACGCCCAGCTTGGTGGCGATGGCGCTGACCTGTTCGGGACGCAGGTCGCCGTCCTCGAAGGCGCTGATCTGGCTCTTGGCCTTGCGCAGGTTGAAGAACAGCTTCTTCTGCGCGGCGGTCGTGCCCATCTTCACCAGCGACCACGAGCGCAGGATGTATTCCTGGATCGAGGCGCGGATCCACCACATGGCGTAGGTGGCCAGGCGGAAGCCCTTTTCGGGCTCGAACTTCTTGACCGCCTGCATGAGGCCGACATTGCCCTCGGAGATCACTTCGCCGATCGGCAGGCCGTAGCCGCGATAACCCATGGCGATCTTGGCCACGAGGCGCAGGTGGCTCGTCACCATCTTGTGCGCGGCGTCGCTGTCCTGATGCTCCTTCCAGCGCTGGGCGAGCATGAACTCCTCATCCTTCGCCAGCATCGGGAACTTGCGGATTTCGGTCAGGTAGCGCGACAGGCCGCCGTCCGGCGACATCACCGACAAGGAATTCACAGCCATGAGTTCAATATCCCCTGGACTCGGAGCCAACGCGGCTCCCGAAGCCCACTTTCGAATGGGTGAGATAGGTACGGGTTGCGGTTAAGGTAAGGGCGATAACGCATTTGTAATGTCCGACACCGTGGCTCAGGTATTGGACATTTCGATGGCGGAATGAACGTTCATTCTCAAAAAAATGAACGATCATTCTCAAAATTGCAAGCGGGGCCTGAAGGGGGGCGGCGGCGCGCGTCCTTCGAGGCTCGGCGAGGCCTCGCACCTCAGGATGAGGACGTCAGTGCAATCGGCGTCCTCATCCTGAGGCGCGCCGCGCAGCGGGCCTCGAAGGACGCAGCGCCTGCCGGCTCAGCCCGCCGGCGCGTCCAGTTCGGCCCGCACGCCGGGATTGTTGTCGTGACAGGCCAGGGTTCCGGCCAGCTGGCGGACCATGGCGTCCATCATCTTGCTGCCGAAGCCGATGCGCGGACCCTGCTTGCCGCCGCCCTGGTCGGCGACCGAGATATGCACGCGGCCGCCCTGTTCGGTGAGGCCGATGTCGATCCGGCCGGGCCGCCCGCCATAGGCGTACTTCACCGCATTGATCACCAGCTCGGTGACCACCAGGCCGATTGTCACGGCCTTGTCGGTCGAGACCGTGGCCGGGGCGGCGTCGACGCGGATCATCCGCGCCCATTCCTGGCCCAGAGACTCCACCAGCTCCTCGGCCAGTTCCACCAGGTAGCGGTCGAGCGAGACGGTCTCCAGCTGGTCGCCGCGATAGAGGCGGCGGTGGACCAGGCCCACGGCGGTGAGGCGGCGGCTGGCCTCCTCCAGCGGGGCGCGGGCGGCCGGGTCGTCGATGGCCTTCATCTGGATGGTCAGGAAGCCGGCGGCCAGGGCCAGGCTGTTCTGGACCCTGTGATTCACCTCGCGCAGCAGGAAGTCCTTCTGCCGCAGCAGGTCGTCCTTGTCGTCCAGCGTGGCGCGCAGCTGGGTGTTCAGCTCGGCGGTGCGGCGGGCGCGGCGCAGGTCCAGCAGGTCCTGGCGCAGGCGCAGGGCGGCTTCGGTCTGCGAGGCGCTCCACGGCCGCGAGCGGCCGCGCACCGTCTCGGTCCAGGCGTCGAACGAGGCGCGCGGCGTCAGGGCGCCGTCGCCGCCGGCCGCCTTGGCGGTGCGGTAGGGATCGCCGGCCCAGCGCACGACCTCGACCTCTTCGGCGCGGGTCCACAGCACCGCCAGCAGCGGCGTGCGCTCGACCACCACGCCCATCAGGCCCGAGGCCCAGCTCTTGAAGGCGCTGGCGCCGGGGAAGGCGTTCTCGCTGCGATCGGTGGCGATCACCCCGCCGGCGTCGACGTCGAGCAGCCAGTCGCGCAGCATGGCCAGGGCCGTGTGCGGCGGGGTCTTGCCGGCGGTCTCGATGCGGTCCTCGCGGAACACCGCCACGCCGTCGGCCTCGCCCAGGGCGACCAGGTCGGCGGCGTGCTCCTCCAGAGACAGGTCGCCCTCGTCCGACTGGGCCAGCACGGCCGTCAGGTCGTCGCCCAGCGAGCGCAGGCGCAGCTTCTCGCGCCAGGTCTCGGCCTCTTCCTTGGCCTTGATCTGGCGGGCCAGGCCCCCGGCCAGCGCGCGGCAGGCGGCGCGGATCTCGTAGGGCAGCAGGCGCGGGCTGTCGTTGTGACAGGCCACCAGGCCCCACAGCCGGCCGTCCTTGACGATCGACACCGAGGCCGAGGCCGCCACGCCCATGTTGCGCATGTACTGCATGTGCACCGGCGAGACGCTGCGCAGGGCCAGGTCGCTCATGTCGAGCGGCGTATCGGGCGCGGGCTCCAGCGGGGCGGGCGCATAGGCGCAGTTGGGGATCACCCGCACCAGGTTGCGCACATAGAGGGCGCGGGCCTGGCTGGGAATGTCGGAGCCCGGGAAGCGGTGGTTGAGGAAGCTCTTCAGGTGATGGGCGCGATCCTCGCCGACCACCTCGCCGGCGTCGTCGTCGCCGAAGCGGTAGATCATCACCCGGTCGAAGCCGGTCAGGCGGCGGAATTCCAGGGCGGCGCGGTCGTACAGCGTCTTCAGGCCGGGGCAGCGCTCGAAGGCGGCGGCCGCCGCCTCCAGGTGGGTCAGGATCTGCGAGCCGGCCATCGGACGGTCGAGGCCGGGCTCGATCTCCAGAAGCACGAGGTCGCCCTGCACCGTGGCGCTGAGGTCGAGGTTGCGGCCGCCCCGATGCAGCACGCCGATGAAGCCGCCGGCCGGGCGCGAGTTGGAGATGGCCGCGGCCTGTGCCGCCAGACCGTCGCCGATCAAGGCGCCGGCGCTCTGGCCGATGACGGACGAAACCTCCAGCAGGCCGGGGACGTCGCCGGCCGTCATGCGCACCGCAAGGCTGTCGCGGTCGAGGACCAGCAGGCCGCCGTGGGGCTGGATGGCGCCGGGGATGTGGATCGGTTCGCGGTCGCAGGCCTGAATCTGGTCAGACGTCGGGCTCGCGGTCACGCGCGGGGCCGATCGGGGATGAGAATGCGCGGCAGGCGGGCTGTGGTCACGGCGGCGGCTCCATGCGGCCTTGGCCGGTGCTGAACAGTACGCGTCATTGAACAGGTTCACCGTCGTCTTGTCGACATTTCGCATGTCGGGACGCGAAGGGGACTTGTGCGCACCTTTTGCGGGCGTCAGGGTCGGCGCCGACTTCGGGGAGCTTCACATGACCGGCTTTTTCCTGCGCGCCCTGTTCGCGGGCCTGGGCCTGTGGCTGGCCTCGCGCATCGTGCCCGGCATCCACGCCGGCGGCTGGCAGACGATCGCCATCGCCGCCGTGCTGCTGGGGCTGGTCAACGCCGTGGTGCGCCCCGTCGTGGTGCTGCTGACCCTGCCGATCACCCTGGTGACGCTGGGCCTGTTCCTGCTGGTGGTGAACGCCGCCATGCTGGGGCTGGTGGCGTTCATCCTGCCTGGGTTGGCGGTGAACGGCTTCTGGGCCGGAATCTTCGGGGCGATCGTGGTCGGCGTGGTCAGCTGGTTCGGCCACCTCTTGCTGGGCGAGGGCGCCGAGCGGGACTAGCTGGCGGCGACCTCGATCCGCACGCGGACGCGGCCGTCCTCGCCGCGCGTGACCTGGCCCTTGCCGGCGCGGCGGGCGGCGACCTTTTCCTTCATGCCCTCGGGCCAGCGCGAGACCTGGGCCAGGCGCACCTTGCGCGGCACCCGGGCGGCGGCCTTCAGCGGCAGGTCGTCGGCGCTGGCGAAGGTCTTGTCCATGAAGTGGGCCGGGTTCAGCGGCCGGCCCTTGCGGCTGATCTCGAAATGCAGGTGCGAGCCGGTCGAGCGGCCGCTGTCGCCGACCACGGCGATGGGCGTGCCGCGCTTCACATAGACGCCCTTCTTCATGCCGAGGTTGCGGCCAAGGTGCGCGTACAGCGTGGTGAAGCCGTCCTTGTGCCTGACCTCGACGAACCGGCCATAGCCGGGGTCGGTCCCGGTGCGGGCGACGATGCCGTCGGCGGCGACCTTCACCGCCGTGCCGGACGGGGCGGCGATGTCGACGCCCTCGTGCAGGCGGCCGCCTTCTTCCCACGGCAGCTGGCGCAGGCCGAAGGGCGAGGCGACCTCACGGCCGGGCAGGGGCGCGTCGAAGGCGTAGGCGGGCGGGGGCGGAGCGGGTTGCGGCGGCGCGGGGGCGGCGGCGACCGGTTCGACGATCGGGGCCGGCGCGATCAGGTCGGCCAGCGCGCGGGCGGCCGGAACCGAGGCTGCGGCGACGGCCACGGCGAAGCCGAGCGCCAGCGGCAGGGCCAAGTTGCGGGCGGGCGGGGCCTGGATGTCTGGCGCCAAGAAGGAAACCTCGTGGGTCGGTCGCGTGCAATGACCGGCGAGCCGCGCCGTCTTAGAGGCTTGGCCTTTCGCGATCGTGAACGCGGCTATCTGCCCGAGCGATCGGGCGGAAAGGCGGCAGCTGCGCCGTGAAGTCATTTGGAACTTCGCCGATGGTTGTCGCGAAGCTGTCAAACATTACACGAAGTTTAGAACATTAAATACAGTCAATACTGTGAATATGGAGTCATGAACGACACTTAACGGGACTCTTCAAGTATCGTTCAGTACACCTTTGTCCATGGAGGCGCGGCGGACGCGCCCTGGAACAGAGGGAAGACCCCGATGCGCAAGTTCATGATCAGCCTCACCACCATCGCCACCCTGACCCTGGCCGCCGTGCCGCTGATCGGCATCACCCAGGCCGCCCACGCCGGCGAGCGCCCGGTGACCGTGCGGGTCGGCGACCTGAACCTGGCCAACCCGGCCGACGCCGCCGAGTTCGAGGCCCGCTCCAGCCAGGCCGTGCAGAAGTTCTGCCGCGCTCGCGCCAGCAAGGAACGCCTGGACCTGCTGTCGCGCCGCGCCTGCGTCATCGAGGTTCGCGCCGAGATCAACGACAAGCTGTCGGCCAACCAACGCAAGGCCCTGGCCTCGACCGGCCATCAGGCCCCGATCGCGGTGGCGGCCTACTGAGCAGCCCATGCCGATCGATCCGCCGCGGAGGCCCCGGTGAAAACCGGGGCCTTTGCTTTACCGGAAACGAAAAAGCCCCGGCCTTGCGGCCGGGGCCTTCGTCTGTCCGGAGCGTCGCGGGCTCAGAGGCCCTTGACGATGCCTTCGACCATCTTCTTGGCGTCGGCGAACAGCATCATGGTGTTGTCCTTGAAGAACAGCTCGTTCTCGACGCCGGCATAGCCCGAGGACATGCCGCGCTTGACGAAGAGGACAGTGCGGGCCTTCTCGACGTCCAGGATCGGCATGCCGAAGATGGCGCTGGTCGGGTCGGTCTTGGCCGCCGGGTTGGTGACGTCGTTGGCGCCGATCACGAAGGCCACGTCCGCCGTCGAGAACTCGCTGTTGATGTCCTCCAGCTCGAACACTTCGTCATAGGGCACGTTGGCTTCGGCCAGCAGCACGTTCATGTGGCCCGGCATGCGGCCGGCGACGGGGTGGATGGCGTACTTCACCTCCACGCCCTCTTCCTTCAGCTTGTCGGCCATTTCGCGCAGGGCGTGCTGGGCCTGGGAGACGGCCATGCCGTAGCCCGGGACGATGATCACCTTGCTGGCGTTCTTCATGATGAAGGCCGCGTCGTCGGCCGAGCCCTGCTTGACGGGGCGCGTCTCGACCTTGCCGCCCGCGCCGGCCGCCGCGGCGTCGGCGCCGAAGCCGCCCAGGATCACCGAAACGAACGAGCGGTTCATGCCCTTGCACATGATGTAGGACAGGATCGCGCCCGAAGAGCCGACGAGAGCGCCGGTGATGATCAGGGTGGTGTTCTCGAGCGTGAAGCCCAGCGCCGCCGCCGCCCAGCCCGAATAGCTGTTGAGCATCGACACCACGACCGGCATGTCGGCGCCACCGATCGGGATGATCAGGGTGACGCCGATGAGCAGCGAGAGGGCGAAGATCCCCCAGAAGGCCCACTTGGCGTCGCCGCCGGTGATCACCAGCACCACGATCAGGGCGACGATGGCCAGGGCGATCACGATGTTCAGCAGGTGGCGGGCCGGCAGCAGGATCGGCGCGCCGCCCATGTTGCCGTTCAGCTTGGCGAAGGCGATGACCGAGCCGGTGAAGGTGATGGCGCCGATGGCCAGGCCCAGCGACAGTTCGATCAGGCTATTGAGGTGGATATGCCCGTCCTCGCCGACGATGCCGTAGGCGGCGGGCGTGTAGATGGCGGCCACGGCGACCAGGCAGGCGGCCATGCCGACCAGCGAGTGGAAGGCGGCCACGAGCTGGGGCATCGAGGTCATCGGCACCTTGCGGGCGATCACCGCGCCCACGCCGCCGCCGACGGCGACGCCGCCGACGATCAGGCCCAGGGTGACGGCGTCCAGCGCGCCCTGGCTCCACAGCGTGGCCAGGGTGGTGACCACGGCGATGGCCATGCCGACCATGCCGTAGGTGTTGCCCTTGCGGCTGGTCTCGGGGCTGGAGAGCCCGCGCAGCGCGAGGATGAAGAGCACCCCGGAGACGAGGTACAGGACGGCGGCGAGATTGGCGTTCATGTCAGGCCTTGCCCCCCAAGAGCGTTGTCGTGATCGCGGCCGGGCCGCTGTGATTGTCGGTCATTGCGCGCCCGCCTGCTCGGCATGCAGGTCGCTCAGCTTGCGCCGGATCCGCTCGATGTCGCGCTCCAGGGTGGCGCGCTCTTTCATCAGGGCGGCGGTCTCCTCGGCGCGATGGGCCTTGGTCTCGGCGTCGCGCTGCACGTTCGTCACGTGCAGCAGGCCCGCGCCCAGGAACAGGCAGGCGATGGATGTCGCGCGGCGCGACAGGGCGACGGAGCGGCCCGTGCGGCGGGCGCGTGCGGCGTCCAGAAACATCAGGCCAAAACCCGCTGCAGCGGCCGCGAGACCACCCGCCGCCATAAGGGCGAGGTTCACTTCGCCTTGTCCTTCTTCTTGTACATGGCCAGCATCCGCTGGGTGACGAGGAAGCCGCCGAAGATGTTGACCGCCGCGAAGGCCGCGGCGACGGCGCCGGCCCCCTTGGAGATCCACACCGAACCGGCGGCGGCTTCACCCGACGCGCCGTGCGCGGCGGCGGCGAGCAGAGCGCCGACGATGATCACCGACGAGATGGCGTTGGTCACGGCCATCAAGGGGGTGTGCAGCGCGGGCGTCACGCTCCAGACCACGTAGTAGCCGACGAAGATGGCGAGCACGAAGATCGCCAGGCGGAACACGGTGGGGTCGACGGCTTCCATTTACGGCTCCTGAGACGTGGCGGGCGGCGAGACCCGGATTTCAAACGAGGCCTGCTGGACCCGCACGCCCTCGATCTTATGGGGGCTCATGATGTCCAGGGCCGGGTCGCGGAACACCGCCTGGGCGTCGCGGGCCAGGGCGTTGCCGGCGGCGGCGAGCACCTGGAGGTGATCGTCGCGGCCGAAGTTCAGGACCTTGAGCGCGTTGCGCTTCTTGGCTTCATACATGTCGGGGACGAAGGCGACGCTGTTCTTGATGCGGCCTTCGGCCAGCAGGGCGCCCGAGGCGGCGTCCTCGATCCGGAAGCTGCCGCTCAGGATGGTGTTCTTGATCGGAAGCACCTGACCCGGCAGTTTCATCACCGGAAACTTGGCCTGGTCGATCACGATCGACAGGCGCGCGCGGCGGGCCGTCGAACCATCGTCCTTCAGGCGGCCGGCGATGTTGTCGATGGTGAAGAACTCGGCCAGCCGCTCAGCGGCGGTGTCGTCGGTCAGCGTGCGGGTCGCGACGAAGGCCTCGTACCGCGCCTTCTGGTCGGCGGGCATCCGCTGCTCGACATAGGCCTTGGCCTGCACATCGCTGCTGACCGGGATCAGCCCGTCCTTGATCGACACGTCGACCGCGGAGACGGCGAGCGTCTCGCCATAGGCCTGGACGAAGGCGTTCGGCTCGGCCGCGGCGCTCAAGGCCCCGCCGGCCAGGGCGACCGCGGCGCCCAGGAAGAGGGCGGCGCGGCTCATCCCTGCAAATTCGGGTGCACGATCGTCCCGCCCTTGGTGACGACGGCGGCCTGCAGGATCTCGTCCTCGAAGTTGGGCGCGAAGGCGCCTTCCTTGTTCAGGAACAGGGACGACAGCGCGAACAGGTTGCGCGAGTAGAGCGCCGATGCGTCGGCGGCGATGCGGCCGGGCAGGTTGGCGTGGCCGAGGATCTTGGCGCCGTTGGCGGTGACCACGGTCTCGTTCAGCCTGGCGCCTTCCACGTTGCCGCCCTGCTCGATGGCCAAGTCGACCAGGATCGAGCCGGCCTTCATCGACGCCACCTGGGCGGCGCTGACCAGCTTGGGCGCCGGGCGGCCCGGGATCAGGGCGGTGGTGATGACGATGTCCTGCTTGGCGATGTGGCTGGAGACCAGCTCGGCCTGCTTGGCCTGGTACTCGGCCGACATTTCCTTGGCGTAGCCGCCGGCGGTCTGGGCGTTCTTGAACTCCTCGTCCTCGACGGCCAGGAACTTGGCGCCCAGGCTTTCGACCTGTTCCTTGGTGGCGGGGCGCACGTCGGTGGCGGTGACGACCGCGCCCAGGCGGCGGGCGGTGGCGATGGCCTGCAGGCCGGCCACGCCCACGCCCATGATGAACACCTTGGCCGCGGCGACGGTGCCGGCGGCGGTCATCATCATCGGCAGGGCCTTGCCATAGGCCTCCGCGCCCTCGATCACGGCGCGATAGCCGGCGAGGTTGGCCTGGCTGGACAGCATGTCCATCACCTGGGCCCGCGTGATGCGCGGGATGAACTCCATGGCGATCGCGCTGGCGCCGGCCTTGGCCAGGGCGTTCAGCGTGTCCTTGTCCTGATAGGGATTGAGGGCGGCGGCGACGATCGCGCCGCTCTTGAGGGCCGCGATCTCGGCGGCTTCGGGCGCGCGGACCTTGAACAGGACGTCGGCGTCCTTGATCGCCTCGGCGGCCGACCTGGCCAGCCTGGCCCCGGCCGCCTCATAGTCGGCGTCGAGGTAGGAGGCGGCGGTTCCCGCGCCGGCCTCGACCACCAGCGTAAAGCCGGCGGCGGTCAGTTTCTTGACGGTCTCGGGCGTCGCGGCGACCCGCGTCTCGCCTGCGCGGGTTTCTTTCGTGACGGCGATGACGGCCATCGGCATACCTCCCCCGTGAGCGTTGTTCGCTCCCTGGGCCCACGGGCGTCCCGCAGGCTCAAGATCCTAAAGTTGGAGCGATGTTCGGCGAAAACGCTAGCACTTTCGTCGAACGCCGCTCCAGCAGCTTGAGGCGCTCTTTAGGGGAGGTTCTTGCCCTTTGTCGAGGAGCTCCCTCGCGCGAGGCGCAAAAAAATACCGATGTCTACCGGTGTCAGTGCGTCGGGGCGGCCTTCTCGCGAAGGAACACCACGCCCAGGACGGCCAGCACCACGGCCGCGCCGGCCGCGCCGATGAAGCCGGCCGGGGTGCAGAACAGCAGGGTGATGAAGGTGAGCAGCACGGCGATGGCGAGCGAGCCCCACTTGGTCATCTTGCCGAACGCGTCATAGGTCGCGACCTGTTCGTGGATGTCCATTTCACCGCGGTGGTAGTCGCCGGCCATGCTGTTTCGTCCCTGTGGAAAGATTATTGGGATATCGCCGATACAACGCCGCGGCCCGGGGCTCAAGCGTCCACGGCGGACCGATTGACCCAGGTCTCGGCGACGAAGCGGGCGCGCACGGCGTCCACGGCCTGGTCGACGGTGATGTCGGTGATGCGGCCCTGGCCGCCGTCGAGGATCGACAGCCAGCGCGAATAGGCCGGCACCGGGCTGGTGCCCATCAGGCCGACGGCGGGCGTGCCGACGGCGGCGGCGACGTTCAGCGGCCCCGAGTCGTTGCCCAGGAACCCGGCCGACAGGGCGATCAGCGCCGCGGCCTTGTCCAGCGTCAGGTCGCAGGCGACGACGTTGCCGGGCAGGTCGCCGATCGCCGCCCGGGCGCGTTCGGCCTCGTGCGGGCCGCCGATCCAGAACACCGTGCCGAAGAGATCGGAGAGCGCGGCGGCGGCCTGGGCGAAGCGCTCGGCCGGCCAGGTGCGCGGCAGCTCGCTGGCCCCGATGCCCAGGGCCAGCCAAGGGCCGGGCTTGTCGGCATAGCGGGCGGCGACGGCGGCCAGGGCCGCAGGATCGAGTTTCAGGTTAGGCTCGCGGCTGGTCACGACCAGGCCGTGGCTCTTCTCGAAGGCCTCCAGCTTGTCGATCCGGTGGGCCGGCCGCATGGATTTGGGCAGGAACGGGCCGGTGTTCAGCCAGCCCTCCTGGCCGTGGCCCAGGCCAAAGCCCCGGCGCTCGGGCACGCCGGCCAGGGCCGCGGCGATGGCCGGCCGGTCGATCTTCTCCAGGATCCACACCGCGCGCGGCTTCTCGGTGCGGCAGATCTTCAGGAAGTCGAGCACCTCGCGGACGCCCTTGAGCCTGTCCTTGTAGTTGGGGGCGTCGACCACCCTGGCCACCGTCGGCTCGACGGCCAGCACCTCGGCGGCGCGGCTGGCGGGCCGGGCGGCCAGCACCACCTGGCCCTCGGGCGTGGTCGCCGCGATCGCCCGGATGGTCGGCAGGTGCCACATCAGGTCGCCGATGCCGCGGTCGGGCGTGTAGACCAGCACCGGTCCGTTGGATTTCCCGCCCACGGTCAGGCCCAGGCGGCCAGCAGTCCGCGGAGCCCGGCGACGAAGGCCAGGGGCTGGTCGAGCATCACGTGGTGGTCGGCGTCGGGGATGGGCAAGCGCAGCACGTCCTTGGGCATCTGCGCGATCATATAGTCCAAGGTCTCGGCGTGCATAAGCCCGGACCGCTCGCCCCACATCAGGGCGCAGGGGCAGGCGATCTCGCTGAGCAGCAGGCCAAGGTCAGGCATCGAGAAGCGCTGCCAGATGGCCGGGTCGAACTTCCAGGTCCAGCCGCCCTCCACCTCTTTCAGCGAGCGGCGGGCGATGACGTCGGCGATGTAGAGGTTCTCGCAGGGCTGGGGCGGGGCCAGGCGGAAGCGCGCCAGGGCCTCTTTCAGGGTCGGATAGACCCTGGTCCCGAACCCCGAGCGCGGCGGCGGGCCCTTCCAGCGCTTTTCCGGCGGCTGGATGGAGGTGTCGACCATGATCGCCCCGCGCAGCCGCTCGGAATGGCGCGCGGCGCAGAACAGGGTGGGAAAGCCGCCGAACGAGTGGCCGACGAAGATGGGCTTCACCCCTCCGGCCTCCAGCTGGGCGGCCTCGACGGCGGCGAAGGCCTCGGCCGCGAAGGTGTCGGCGCTGTAGGCCTCGCGCCAGCCGCTGCCGCCCATGCCGGCCCAGGAGATCGCCGCCACCCGCCAGTCCTTGGCGAAGAAGGGCGCGATGAAGCTCCACCAGTCGGCATGGGCGCCGTTGCCGTGCAGGAACAGCAGGCCAGGCTTGCCGACCTCGCCCCAGGTCAGAAGCTCGATGTCGACGCCTTCGACCGCGAGGGTCGAGCGCTCGGGCTCGATGGCCATGGCCGCCTCGAACCAGGCCGGGGCGGGCGGGGGCTCGCCGTGGAACGGGCCGAGCAGCGAGGCGGGCAGGGTCTGGTCGTCGGCCATGGCTCAGGCCTCCTCGCGGAAGGCGATCTCGCCGGGGCGCGGCTTGCGGGGCGAGAGGGCCTTGAAGATCCCGGTCCCGGTCATCAGGGTGCGCTCGCCGGTCCAGATGCGGCCGCGCACGGTGAAGACGAGATCTTCCTCCGCCAGCAACTCGCCCCGTCCCTCGACGAACTCGCCCAGCTGCGCGCCCGACAGGAAATCGGTCATCAGCCGCACCGTGACCCAGCTGTAGGACTTCTGCAGCGAGATGATCCGGCCCCAGGCCATGTCGGCGAAGCTCATCAGCATCCCGCCGTGGCAATTGCCCAGGCCGTTGGTGTGGTGCTCTTCCACCCGGAAGCCCAGCGTGGCCTCGCCTGGCCCATCGGTACGCTCGTACAGCGGCCCGATCTGTCGCCCGAACCCCCGTGTCCAGTTCAGCTGGGCGTAGCCGTCGGGGATTGCGGCGCTCTGGGCTTCGGTCAGGTCGTCGGACATGGGAGAAGTCTAACGGCCGTTTGAACTGGTGAGCAAGTTTCCTTTGAGGACGGGTGCTTTCTCCTCCCCCGCTTGCGGGGGAGGGGGACCACGAAGTGGTGGAGGGGGCGAGACTGGGCTCGGCGGCGGCCGTCGCCCCCTCCGTCACGGCGCGTATCCGCACCGCGCCACCTTCCCCGTTTCACGGGGGAGGAGTGGTGAGCGGTCGCGGAGCGACTGAGGATCTTTAGGCGTTCACCTCGCCGAACTTGCCCGCCTGATAGTCCTGGATCGCCTGGATGATCTCTTCCCGTGTCGTCATCACGAACGGCCCGTGCGAGACGACCGGTTCGCCGATCGGGTCGGCGTGGCCCAGCAGCAGCACCGCGCCGTCGGCGGAGGCCAGGTCCAGCCCCTCGCCATCGGTCAGCTCCACCAGGTTGAAGGCCTCGGCCTTGCGGTCGCCGACCGCGATCGACCCGCGCACGACGTACAGGAACACCGCCCGCCCGGCCGGGATCGGCAGCGACAGGGCCGCGCCGGCCGCCAGGCGCACGACGCTCATGGCCACGCCCGTCAGCGACGCGATCGGCCCTTCCACGCCGTCCGTCTCGCCCGAGATCAGCTCGATGGTCGCGCCGTCCTTCCCGATCTTGGGAATGTCGGGCGCCTGCAGGCCGACATAGCGCGGGGCGGTCATCTTCAGCCGGCTGGGCAGGTTGACCCACAGCTGCAGGATTTCCAGCGGCCCGCCGCTCTTCTTGAAGGCCTCGGGCGACAGCTCGGCATGGACCAGGCCGCTGCCGGCGGTCATCCATTGCACCCCGCCCGCGTCGATGACGCTCTCGTGGCCGCCGCTGTCCAGGTGCGACAGCTGGCCCTCGATGATGAAGGTCACGGTCTCGAAGCCGCGGTGCGGATGCGGCCCGAACGGCAAGCCGCGATTGTTCGGGCGGTAGGTCTGCGGGCCGTGGTGGTTGAGGAACAGGAACGGGTCCAGCTGGCCGATCGCCGGGCCGGGCAGGGGGCGACGGGTGAGGAGGTCGCCGATGTCGTCGCGATAGGCGCCGTGCAGGCGGGCGATGGTGCGGGTCATGTTCACTCCTACTCCTCCCCCGCATAGCGGGGGAGGTGGCGCGGCGCTATCAGCGCCGTGACGGAGGGGGCGAGTGACGGCAATGAGCCCAGTCTCGCCCCCTCCACCACTTCGTGGTCCCCCTCCCCCGTTGCACGGGGGAGGAGTTATGAAAGCCCCGCCGCTCCCAGCACCGCCCTCTGCCGCTCCGCCAGCGCCTCCTCCGAGAACCCTTCCAGCGAGACCTCGAACAGGGCGCGCCAGTTGTGGCGGGCGCCCAGGTGCAGGAAGGCCGCGCCCAGGCCGATGGCGGCGCGGTCCATGAACACGAACTCGCGCGGGATGACGATGCCGCCGACCGATTTGAGCGCCTGGCGCACCTTGAAGGCCTCGCGGCGGCCGTATTCGCCGGGCGGGGTGTCGTCGGCCACCGTGCGCACCCGGTCGTCCAGCAGCGGGCCGTAGATGAACCGCGCCCAGACGTTCAGCACGTCGACCAGCTCGTCGGTCAGGTTGGAGAAGCCCCAGCTGCGATAGGCCTCGACCTGGCCGGCGCGGTCGTCTTCCGACAGGGCGCGATAGAGCCGCACCACGCCGCCCACGAAGTGGGGCGGGAACACCCGGATGCAGCCGAAGTCGAGCAGGTTCAGGTGCGCCGCGCCCTCTCCGCCGAAGGTGTAGTTGCCCAGGTGGGGGTCGCCGTGGATGACGCCGATATGGGTCATCGGACCCCACCAGGCCTCGAACAGCAGGGCGGCGATGCGGTCGCGGGTCTCCTGCGGCGCGGTCTTGAAGGCCATCAGCCCCTGGCCGTCGAGCCAGGTCATGGACAGCAGGCGGCGGGTGGAAAGCTCGGGGACGGGGACGGGCGTGCGGATGTCCTCGCGGCCGGCGAAGAAGCCGCCATAGACGGCCATCATCTTCGCCTCGCGATCGTAATCCAGCTCCTCGCGCAGGCGGTCGCCGACTTCTCCGATCATCTGGGTGGGGTCGATCGAGCCGTCCATCCGCTTGAAGAGGCCGATCAGGGCGCGCAGCTGGCCAAGGTCGCTTTCGACGGCGCTCTGCATGTCCGGATACTGCAGCTTCACGGCCAGCCTGCGGCCGTCGGGCGCGAGCGCGCGGTGCACCTGGCCAAGCGAGGCGGCCGCGGCGGCCTCGTGCTCGAAGCTCTGGAACTTCGTCGCCCAGTCGGCGCCCAGTTCGGCGGCCATCCGCCGGCGCACGAACGGCCAGCCCATGGCGGGCGCGTTGGTCTGCAGCTCGGCCAGTTCCTTGGCGAACTCGGGCGGCAGCAGGTCGGGCACCGTGGCGAACATCTGGGCCGCCTTCATCAGCGGACCCTTGAGATTGCCCAGCGCAGCCTTGAGGGCCTTGGCGTTGCGGGCGCTGGCCTCGTCGCCGGCGAAGACGCGATTGGCGCCGTAGCTGACGGCCGCGCCCGACAGGCCCGCGCCCACCTTGGCGAAGCGGGCGAGGCGGCCCGAGAGGCGGTCGCGTTCGGGGTCGGACGCCATCAGGAACCTCCCCCCGTGGGGGAGGCGATCGCGTCAGCGATCGGTGGGGGGAGTGCCGAGCCGGCTAGCCGTGAGGAAGCTGAAAACGGCCCCCCTCCGGCCCTGCGGGCCGCCTCCCCCATAGGGGGAGGTTCCTTGAAAGCGATCCTCACACCAGCGCCTCGAACTCGTCCACCAGCCGCTCCAGCTGCCGGCAGCCCGCCGCCCAGAAGGCCTTGTCGCGCGGGTTCAGGCCGAAGGGCTTGAGCGCCTCGACATAGGTCCGGGCGCCGCCGGCGGCCAGCAGGTCCTCGTAGAGCGGGGCGAAGCCTTGCGGGTCCTCGCGGCGCTTTTCCATCAGGCCGCGCACCAGCAGGTCGCCGAATGCGTAGGCGTAGACGTAGAACGGCGCGTGCACGAAGTGGCTGACATAGGCCCAGTAGTGCTCGTAGCCCTCGTTGAGCACGACGGCCGGCCCCAGGCTTTCGGCCATGGTCTCCATCCACAGCGCGCCGATCTGGTCGGGCGACAGCTCGCCGTCCTGGCGGGCGGCGTGGAACCTGCGCTCGAAGCGGTGGAAGGCGATCTGGCGCACGACCGTGTTGAGGCCGTCCTCGATCTTGCCGGCCAGAAGCCCCTTGCGATCGGCGGGCGCAGCCTCGGCCAGCAGGCGGTCGAACACCAGGCCCTCGCCGAAGATCGAGGCGGTTTCGGCCAGGGTCAGCGGCGTGTCGGCCAGCAGGGTGCCCAGCGGCGCGCACAGGGTCTGGTGCACGGCGTGGCCCAGCTCGTGGGCCAGGGTCAGCACGTCGCGCCGCTCGCCCATGTAGTTCATGAAGACGTAGGGATGGCGGTCGGCGGTGACCGGATGCGAATAGGCGCCCGATTGCTTGCCGGCGCGGGGGCGGGCGTCGATCCAGGGCTGGGTGAAGAAGGTCTGCGCGGTGTCGGCGAACTTCGGGGCCAGGGTCTGGAAGCTTTCCAGCACCACCTCCCTGGCCTCGGCCCAGGGGTAGAGGCGCGGCTGGGCCGCGTCGAGCGGAGCGTTGCGGTCCCAGTAGTCCAGGGTCTTGCGGCCCATGGCCTTGGCCTTCAGCGCATAGTAGCGGTGCGACAGGCGCGGATAGGCCTCGACCACGGCCTGTTCGAGGGCGTCGACCGCGTCGGCGTCGACCTCGTTGGCCAGGTGGCGCGAGTGGGCCGGGTCGTCATAGCGGCGCCAGCGGTCCTCGACCTGCTTTTCGAAGGCCAGGGTGTTCATCACCAGGGCCTGGGTCGAGGCCCGCTCGGACAGGGCCTGGGCCAGGCCGTCGGCGGCGGCCTTGCGGCGGCGCACGTCGGGATCCGACAGGCGGTTCAGCGCCTCGGGCAGGGTCAGGGCCTCCTTGCCGACCTTGGCCGACAGTTTGGCCAGGGTCTCGTCGTAGAGCCGCACCCAGTTGGCCACGGCCGGGCCGCGGTCGACGATGTAGCGCTCCAGCTCGGCCGACAGCTCGTGCGGGCGCGACAGGCGCAGGCGCCGCAGCCACGGCGTCCAGCGGCGGGCCGGCTCGTGGGCCTCCAGCGCCGCATTCAGCTCGGCGTCCTCCAGCTGGTTCAGCTCCAGCGAGAAGAACAGGCTTTCGGCGGCGATCTGCGAGGAACGGGCGCGCAGGTCGGCCTCGAACTTGGCCCAGGCCGGGTCGTCGCGGGCGGTCGAGGCGGCCAGGCCCGCATAGGCGCCCACGCCCCACAGGCCGTTGACGGCCTCCTCATAGAGCCGGATGCCGCGATCGAGCAGCTTGCCCAGGCGCGCAGGCTCGCCGCGTGCTTCCAGGAACATGCCCTCCAGCGAGGCCAGTTCGTCATTGGCGGCCTTGGCGGCGGCCAGGTCGGTTTCGATCTTCGGGTCCTCGCGGCCGGCATAGAGGTCGGCGAGGTTCCACTCGGGGAGGGCGTCGGTCTTGAAGGGCGCGTTCATGGCAGCAAGGGATATTGCGTCTGGAGGGCGGGAGGCAATCGGGCGCGGCGGGTTTCTCCGCTCAGGTCTCGAACGCGGCGATGATGGGACAGGGTCCATGATCGTCGGCGCTGCAGGTCTGGAGCAGGCGCGAGAGGCCCGCACGGGCGGCCTGCAGCTCCTCGATCCTGTGGTCGAGATCGGCGATGCGCTCGCGGGCCAGCTCGCGCGCCCGCACACGGTCCTGGCTGGCATCCAGCGCCAGGAGCTCGCTTATCTGGTCCAGGGTGAAGCCCGAGCTCTGGGCCGAACGAATGAAGCGCAGCCGCCGCACCGCCTCGTCGCCATAGCGCCGCACGCCGCCGGACAGGCCCGAACCCCCGCCGCGCGCCGGCGTCTCCAGCAGGCCCCGCCGCTGGTAGTAGCGGACCGTCTCCACGCCCACCCCGCCGGCCCTGGCCAGGCCCGCGATCGTGGTCGCGCCGTTCGTCGTCGTCATTGCTTGACTCCGTACCATGGTACGGAACCCATATGAGCCGGGTCCCGGTTGCGTACAAGGAGATCCGCCGTGAGCAGCGTCGCCAAGAAGGCCGTCCTCTACCGCATGGTGATGGACAAGCACGTCTGTCCGTACGGCCTGAAAGCGCGCCACCTGCTGCAGTCCAGGGGCTACGAGGTCGAGGACCATCATCTGACGACGCGCGAGGCGACCGAGGCCTTCAAGGCCGAGCATGGCGTGAAGACCACGCCGCAGGTGTTCGTCGGCGGCGAGCGGATCGGCGGGTTCGACGACCTGCGCCGCTGGTTCGGGGCCAAGCCCCGCGATCCCAAGGCCAAGACCTACACCCCGGTCATCGCCCTTTTCGCCATGACCGCCCTGATGGCCCTGGCGGCGACCTACGCGGTGGACGCAACGCCCTTTACGGCGCGGGCCGTCGAGTGGTTCATCAGCTTTTCCATGGTGGTTCTGGCCATCCAGAAGCTGCGCGACGTCGAAAGCTTCTCCGGCATGTTCCTGGGCTACGACCTCTTGGCCAAGCGCTGGGTTCCGTACGGCTACATCTATCCGTTCGCGGAGGGTCTGGCTGGCGTGCTGATGACCGCCGGGGCGCTGACCTGGTTCTCCGCGCCGCTGGCGCTGGTGATCGGCGGCATCGGCGCGGTGTCGGTGTTCAAGGCGGTCTATATCGACAAGCGCGACCTGAAATGCGCCTGCGTCGGCGGCGACAGCAACGTGCCGCTGGGCTTCATCTCGTTGACCGAGAATGTGATGATGGTGGCGATGGCGGTCTGGATGCTGGTTCGCCATTGACCCTCTCCCTGAAGGGAGAGGTGTCGGCGAAGCCGACGGAGAGGGGAGGGACGGCCAGCCTCTGCGGAAGCTGAAAACGGCCCCCCTCCGGCCCTCTGGGCCACCTCCCCCAGAGGGGGAGGATCTATGCCTTAGATGCTCTCCCTCTGGGGGAGCTGTCGCGAAGCGACTGGGGTGTCAGTGAACCCCCAGCGCCTCCGGCGTCACCGCCACAAGGTCCGCATCGCCCAGGGTGACGGCGGCAAGCTGGCCCGGGACCTGGGCCAGCACGCTCTCGGCATAGACCCGCAGCAGCTGGCCGCGCAGGGCCTCGGCTTCCGGCGCCAGGGCGCCCTTGGCCAGCATCCAGCCGCCGACCGTGTCGCCCAGCAGCTTCAGATAGGCCGTAGCCCCGCTCAGGGCGTCCGGCATGGCGCGGGCGCGGCGCTCGACCAGCCAGGCGGTGGCCGAGGCGGCGGCGTCGAGCGCGGCTTCCAGGCGGCCGGCGACCGGGGTCAGCGAGGCGTCGGCGGCCTTCAGGGCCTCGATGGTGTCGCGGATGTCGTCCATCAGGTCGGCCACGGCCTGGCCGTCGGCGAGGCCCAGCTTGCGGCCGATCAGGTCGATGGCCTGGATGCCGTTGGTGCCTTCGTAGATCGGGGTGATGCGGGCGTCGCGATAGTGCTGGGCCGCGCCGGTCTCCTCGATGAAGCCCATGCCGCCGTGAATCTGCACGCCCAGCGAGGCGACCTCGACGCCGACGTCGGTCGACCAGGCCTTGGCGATCGGGGTCAGCAGCTCTTCGCGCAGCTTGGCGGCCGCGCGGGTCGCCTCGTCGGCGGCCGCGTGGGCCAGGTCGGCGGCGACGGCGGTCGACAGGCAGATGCCGCGCGCAGCCTCGATCTTGGCCTTCATCAGCAGCAGGGTGCGGCGCACGTCCGGGTGGTCGAACAGGCGCGAGGGATAGGCGCCTGTCCAGGCCGAGCGGCCCTGCACGCGCTCCAGGGAAAAGTTCAGGGCCTGCTGGTAGGCGCGCTCGGCGATGGCGACGCCCTGGGCGCCGACCTGCAGGCGGGCGGCGTTCATCATCGTGAACATGTGGGCCACGCCGTGGTGCAGCTTGCCGACCAGCTCGGCCTTGGCGCCTTCGAACAGCATGACGCAGGTGGGCGAGCCGTGGATGCCCAACTTGTGCTCCAGCCCGCCGACGCGCACGTCGTTGCCCGCGCCCGGCTTGCCGTCCTCGTCGACCAGAACCTTGGAGGCAAGGAACAGCGAGACGCCCTTCACGCCGGGAGGGGCGTCGGGGGTGCGGGCCAGAACGAGGTGGACGATGTTGTCCGTCGCGTCGTGGTCGCCCCAGGTGATGAAGATCTTCTGGCCGCTGATGGTCCAGCCGCCCTGGCCGTCCGGCGTGGCCATGGTGGTGATGGCCGCCAGGTCCGAGCCGGCCTGGGGCTCGGTCAGGTTCATGGTGCCGGTCCATTCGCCCGAGACCAGCTTGGGCAGGAACACGCTCTTGTGGCGCTCCGTGCCGTGCAGGGCCAAGGCCTCGATGGCGCCCAGGCTCAGCATCGGGCAAAGGCCGAAGGCCATGTTGGCCGCCTGCACCATCTCCAGGGTGGCGATCTCCAGCGCTTTCGGAAGACCCTGGCCGCCATGCTCGGGCGCGGCCGCCAGGCTGGTCCAGCCGGCCTCGGCGAAGGCCTTGTAGGCGTCGGCGAAGCCGGGAGCGCTGCGCACCACGCCGTTCTCCAGCTTGGCGCCCGTAAGGTCGCCCTGGCGGTTGATCGGGGCCAGCACCTCCGAGGCGAAAACGCCCGAGGCCTCCAGCACGGCGTCGACGGTGTCGGCGTCGGCCTCGGGATAGGCGTCGGCCAGCCGGCCGAAGTCGGCCACATGGCGCAGGGCGAAGGCGAGGTCGCGGACGGGAGCGCGGAAAGTCATGCGGGGGCCGATCTGTTCAAGCGTCGGGTTGGGGTATGTGATCCCTGTTTAGATCGCACGGCCTACCGCGCCAAGGACCGCCTGTCGATCACGGCTTCGTGAGGAGACGCCCCTTCAACTGGACGGTGAAGTTCCTAAGTCGGGGTAATCAGCAACCGTCACTATGACAGTTTTGTCAGTTTGGAGATCTGAGACCATGGCTCGCCCCTTCGCCTACGCCATTCTGGCCGGCGCCCTTCTCGCCGCTCCCCTCGCGGCCCCGGTCGCCGCCCTGGCGCAACCGGCGACGGATCCCGCCGCCGCTCCGGCCGGGACCTGGGCCCTGGACAAGCGCCACGCCAGCCTGACCCTGCGCATCAAGCACTTCGGCACTTCGAACTACACCTTCCGCCTGTCGGGCCTCGACGGCTCGTACGCGTACGACCCGGCCAACCCGCTGGCCTCGAAGGTGTCGATCACGGTCGACCCGAAGTCGGTCGACACGGGCCTGGACAACTTCAACAAGGAAATCTCGGACGATCCGAAGTTCTTCGACTCGGCCAAGTATCCGACGATCACCTTCGTCTCGACCAAGATCGAGCAGACCTCGCCCGGCAAGGGCAAGCTGACCGGCGACCTGACCTTCCGCGGCGTGACCAAGCCGGTGACCCTGGACGTCACCTACAACGGCTTCGCCAAGACCCCGTTCGGTTCGCAGATCATGGGCTTCTCGGCCACCGGCAAGATCAAGCGCTCGGAATTCGGCTTCACCCACCTGGTGCCGATGGTTTCGGACGACGTCGACCTGGCGATCGAAGCCGAATTCAACCCGAAGAAGTAAGCGAAGTACCGAGTTAGGGACGGCCCATGACCGCCGAGACGCATTCCAACCCCGCCTCGGCGGCGGGTCCTGTCCGCTATTCGACGGTGGCGATCATCCTGCACTGGCTGATCGCCGCCGCTCTGATCTTCCAGGTGATCCTGGGCTGGCGGGCCGACGACGGCCCCAAGGGCGCGGAAACCTTCGCCCTCTTCCAGCTGCACAAGTCGATCGGCATCACCATCCTGGTGCTTTCCGTCGCGCGCCTGCTGTGGAAGCTGACCCACAAGTCGCCGCCGGCCCCGGCCGGCCAGCCGACCTGGGAAAAGCTCGCCGCCCACGCGGTTCACGTGGGCTTCTACGTGATCATGATCGGCCTGCCCCTGACCGGCTGGATCATCGTCTCGACCAGCCGCATCAACATTCCGACCATCCTGTTCGGGGCCATTCCGTGGCCGCACCTGCCGGGCCTGCCCGAGCTGGCCGCCGGCGCCAAGGACGCCTGGAACAACATCGGCCACCTTGGTCATGGATTGCTGGTCAAGTTCACCTATGTGCTGCTGGCCCTGCACCTGGGCGCGGTGGCCAAGCACCAGATCCTCGACCGCGACGAGGTGTTCGGCCACATGGCCGCCGGCGCCAAGCCGGGGATCAAGGAGCCGCGCCTGTGGCTGGCCGCCGCCGGCTTCGCCGCCGTGGTCGCCGCCGGCTACCTCTACACTCCGGCCAAGGCGAAGGCCCCCGCGCCCGCGGCCGAACAGACCGCCGCCGACGAGCTGGCCCTGCCCGACGAGAGCCCGGCGGCCCCCGCGCCGACCACGGCCGCTCCGGGGGCGCCCGCGACAGCCGAACCGGCCAAGGTCGAAGAGGCCGCCCCGCCCGCCGACAGCGCCCTGAAGGACCCGGTCGCCTGGGCCGTGCAGAAGGGCTCGCACCTCGATTTCAACCTGGCCTGGGCCGATACGCCGATCCAGGGCCGCTTCAGCCGCTGGACCGCCGACATCCTGTTCTCGCCGGAAGCCCTGGACCGCAGCAAGCTGACGGTCAGCATCGACCTGGCCTCGGCCGGCACGGGCGATGGCCAGCGCGACGAGAGCCTGCAAGGCCCCGACTTCTTCAACACCTCGGCCAACCCGAAGGCGACCTTTACGGCGACCAAGTTCCGCAAGACCGCCGAAGGCCGCTTCGTCGCCGACGGCGCGCTGGACCTGCGCGGCGTGAAAAAGCCGCTCAGCCTGCCCTTCAGCCTGAAGATCGACGGCGACACGGCCACGGCGCGCGGTGTAACCACCCTCGACCGGACCGCGTTCGGGGTTGGACAGGGCGAATGGGCGTCGACGGATCAGATACCGGCCAAGATCAAGGTCAGCTTCTCGCTGACGGCCAAGAAGAAGTCGTAAGCCGCGCGGCGCAGGCCCTCGCCAGCGGGGGCCTCGTCCTGCTGCCCACCGAAACCGTCTATGGCCTCGGGGCGGATGCGTCCGATCCCGCGGCCGTGGCGGCGATCTTCGAAGCCAAGGGTCGTCCGCGCTTCAACCCGCTGATCGCCCACGTCGCCGACGTCGCCACCGCCGCGCGCATCGCCGACTTCGACGAGCGGGCGCGCGCCCTGGCCGAGGCCTTCTGGCCCGGCCCCCTGACCATCGTCGCGCCCGTCAAGAATACGGCCGCCGTCTGCGACCTGGCCCGCGCCGGGCTGGAGACGGTCGCCATTCGCGTGCCCAGCCATCCGCTGGCCAGGGCCGTGCTGGCCGCCTTCGGCGGGCCGGTCGTGGCTCCCTCGGCCAACCGCTCGGGCCGTCCCAGCCCCACCACCTTCGCCGACGCAAACGCCGAGACCGGCGACAAGTGCGCCGCCGTGCTCGACGGCGGGCCGTGCCAGGTCGGCCTGGAGTCCACCGTCGTCGCCGTGCTCGACGGTCCCGTGCGCCTGCTGCGCCCCGGCGCCGTCACCCGCGCGCAGCTGGAGGCGGTGGTCGGTCCGCTCGCGGAGGCCGACGACGACGCCAAGCGCTCTCCCGGGCGCCTGGCTTTGCACTACGCCCCCGACGCGCCGGTGCGGATCAATGCGACGGCGCCGAACGCCGGTGAGGCCTATCTCGCCTTCGGTCCCTGGCCGGCGGGGGAGGGGGTGTTCAACCTCAGCCCCGCGGGCGATCTGGCGCAGGCCGCCGCCAACCTCTTCTCCTACCTGCGCGCCGCAGACCGCACCGCGCCGGCGGGCATCGCCGTGGCGCCGATCCCCGACGAGGGCCTGGGCGAGGCCATCAACGACCGCCTGCGCCGCGCGGCAGGGTTCGTGGGGTGAGGCGAACCGTCTAGTTCTTCAGGCGGTAGCCGGTCTTGAAGACCCAGGCGATGATCGCCAGGCACAGCAGCAGCACGCCGCAGGTGGCCGCCAGGCTGACGCCGACGCCCACGTCCGACGTGCCGAAGAAGCTCCAGCGGAAGCCGCTGACCAGATAGACCACCGGGTTGAACAGCGAGATCGTCCGCCACACGCCCGGCAGCATGTCGATCGAGTAGAAGCTGCCGCCCAGGAAGGTCAGGGGCGTGATCACCAGCAGGGGCACGATCTGCAGCTTCTCGAAGCTGTCGGCCCAGATGCCCAGAATGAAGCCGAACAGGCTGAAGGTCACCGCCGTCAGCACCAGGAAGGCGGCCATGAACAGCGGATGCTGGATCTCGAACGGCACGAACAGGCGCGCGGTGGCCAGGATGATGACGCCCAGCATCAGCGATTTCGACGCGGCGGCGCCCACATAGCCCAGCACGATCTCGAACGGCGAGACGGGGGCCGACAGCACCTCGTAGATCGTGCCCGACCACTTGGGCATGTAGATGCCGAACGAGGCGTTCGACAGGCTCTCGGTCAGGATCGACAGCATGATCAGGCCCGGCACGATGAAGGCGCCGTAGGGCACCCCGTCGACGGCGGTCATGCGCGAGCCGATGGCCGCGCCGAAGACCACGAAGTAGAGCGAGGTCGACAGCACCGGCGAGGCGATGCTCTGCAGCAGGGTGCGGAAGGTCCGCGCCATCTCGAAGCGGTAGATGGCGGCGACGGCGTGCAGGTTCATGGCCGGTCCTTCACCAGGCTGACGAAGATCTCCTCGAGGGAGCTCTGGCGGGTGTTGAGGTCGGTGAAGTCGACGCCCTCGGCCGAGAGGCGGCGCAGCAAGGGGGCGATGCCGGTCTCGTCGGCCTGGGCGTCGAAGCTGTAGACCAGCTCGGTCCCGTCGGCGGTCAGTTCAAGGGCGTAGTCCGAGAGCCCGGCGGGCACGGCTTCCAGCGGGGCCTGCAGGTGCAGGGTCAGCTGCTTCTTGCCCAGCTTCTGCATCAGGGCGGCCTTGTCCTCGACCAGGATGATCTCGCCCTTGCGGATCACCCCCACCCGGTCGGCCATCTCCTCGGCCTCCTCGATGTAGTGGGTGGTCAGGATGATGGTCACGCCCGTCTCGCGCAGCTTGCGGACCATCTCCCACATGTCGCGGCGCAGCTCGACGTCGACGCCGGCGGTGGGCTCGTCGAGGAACAGGATCGACGGCTCGTGGCTCAGGGCCTTGGCGATCATCACCCGGCGCTTCATGCCCCCCGACAGGGTCATGATCTTGGCGTCCTTCTTGTCCCACAGCGACAGGTCGCGAAGGATCTTCTCGATCAGCGCGGGGTTGGCCGGCTTGCCGAACAGGCCGCGGCTGAAGGTGACGGTGGCGATCACCGTCTCAAAGGCGTCGGTGGTCAGCTCCTGCGGCACCAGGCCGATCTTGGTGCGGGCCGGGCGGTACTCGCGGGCGATGTCGTGGCCGTCGGCGACGATCGTGCCGGTGCTGGGCCGCACGATGCCGCAGATGATGCTGATCAGCGTCGTCTTGCCCGCGCCGTTGGGGCCGAGCAGGGCGAAGATCTCGCCGCGATTGATGGTCAGGTCGACCTGCCTGAGGGCCTGGTGGCCCGAGGCGTAGGTCTTGGTCAGACCCGACACCGTGATGATGGGTTCCACCCGTCTGTTCCCTCTCGTCCGTGCGGTCCGCGCCCAGATGGGGGCGCGAGGCTAAAAGCGCCAGTGGCGCGCGCGGCGCCTATTTCGATCCCAGGGCGTCGGTCAGGTGGCACGACTTGCCCGCCTTCAGGCCTTCCAGGGCGATGACGTCCAGAGCGTTTCCGTCCTGGCTCTCGATCTCGGCGTACTGGCCGATGACCTCGACATAGACCGGCGCCTTCAGGGTCTTGAGCGTCTCGCGCAGCCTGGCGACCGGCTTTTCCTGTTCTTCGGCGCGATCGCGCAGGACGTAGCGGTTGGCGGCCAGGTCGCAGCGGGTGAGGATCACCTGGTCCTTCTGGACGTCCACCGTGCCGATATAGAGGTCCTGGGCGAGCGCTGCGCCGGCGCTCAGGCCCAGCAGCATCGCGCCGGCCAGCACGCAAAGCGATCTCATCATTGAAACTCCGTCGGGCGGGTCTTGGACTGGGGCTGGCCTAGCCTGTCGCCGCGCCCGGTTCTGTCAGCAGTGGTCAGCTGGCGCGGCGGGCCGAGCGGAGCATGCGGCCAAGTTCGCCGATCGAACAGGGCTTTTGCAGCACGGGGAAAGCCGTGGTGGGCCTCGTCGGCCAGCACCTGACTGTAGCCGCTGTCGGCCGAGTCGACGCGCAGAAGGCAGAGGGTGTCGGCCGAGCCCTCGCCCGAAGGGCGCCGCCGGTTCTTCAACGAACCGTCAGCACCGCCCCGTGAACGCCCACGACCGACACCCGGGTTCCGGTGACCGGGGCGGCGTCGCCCTCGGTTTCGGCCGCCCACTCCTTGCCGTCGACGAACACCCGGCCGCGGCCGTTCTCGAAGGCGGCGACCACCTCGGCCGGACGGCCCGGCAGGCGCAGGGTGGGGTCGTTGAGGTCTGGATCGGGCCCGGCCAGGGCCGGCCGCAGGAAGCGGCGGGCCAGATAGGTGCTGACGATGGTCAGCACCGCGAAGACGGCGATCTCGGCCGGCAGGCCGGTGGGCAGCAGCAGGGCGACGACCCCCACCGCCGCGGCCGAGGCGGCCGGCCACAGCAGCCAGCCGGTGCCGGTGCCCACCTCGATCGCCAGGAACACGGCCGCCGCCGACAGCCACAGCCAGAACGGATGGGCGATATAGAAGTCGATCAGGCCGGTCATGGCGTCAGCCTCCCTTGCGCGGCGCGCTGCTCGGCACGGCGGAGCGCGGCGGGGTCGCGTCCGGCCCGCCCAGCGAGCGGATCAGTTCGCCGACTCCGGCCACCGTGCCGGTGATGCCGGCGAAGTCGGCCGGCACGATCACGGTCTTGGCGTTGGGCGAGCGGGCCAGATCCCCGAACGCCTCGACATATTTCTGGGCCACGAAGTAGTTGATGGCGTTGACGTCGCCGCGGGCGATGGCTTCGGACACGAAGGCGGTGGCTTTCGCTTCCGCTTCAGCTTCGCGCTCGCGGGCCTCGGCGTCGCGGTAGGCGGCCTCGCGGCGGCCCTCGGCCTGCAGGATGGCCGACTGCTTGGCGCCCTCGGCGCGGGCGATCTGGGCCTGCTTCTCGCCCTCGGCCTCGGTGATGACGGCGCGGCGCTCGCGCTCGGCCTTCATCTGCCGGGCCATGGCGTTGGTGATGTCGGCCGGCGGGGTCAGGTCCTTGATCTCGATGCGAGCCACCTTGACGCCCCAGGGGCCGGTGGCGTCGTCGATGGTGGCCAGCAGGCGCGAGTTGATGTGGTCGCGCTGGCTCAGGACCTCGTCCAGCTCCATCGAGCCGACCACGGTGCGCAGGTTGGTCTGGGCCAGCTGGGTGATGGCGTAGATCAGGTTGTCGACGCGATAGGCGGCGGCCGATGCGTCCATCACCTGGATGAAGACGATGGCGTCGACGGTCACCGACACGTTGTCCTTGGTGATGACCTCCTGCTTGGGGACGTCGAGCACCTGCTCCATCATGTTCACCCGCCGGCCGATGGTCTCGACGAAGGGCGTCAGGATGCTGATGCCGGGCTTGAGCGTGCGGGTGTAGCGGCCAAAGCGCTCGACGGTGAATTCGCGGCCCTGGGGCACGATCTTGATGACGTTGACGACCAGCAGGATCGCCAGAACGAGCAGGACCAGGGGAACCAGATAAGCGGCCAAGTCTACGCCTCCCGATAGAGCCGGCCCGGCGGTCCCGCCGCCAGTCGCCCGCGCCCATAGGGGGAATTTAGCGCGCCGCTCGCCCGTCCGCCACGGAATCCGGCGAAGCTTGCTCGGGATCGTTGGTCACCACCGTCTGCGACAGCTTGGAGGCCAGGGCGCGACCGCGCTGGGCGGCCTGGCGCTCGGCCCGGCGGCTCTCGGGGCTGCAGCCTTCCGGATGGCCGGCCTGGCTGGCCGCGAAGCCGCCGTTGAAGCGGTCGCGCAGCTTGTCGGTGAAGGCCGCATCGGACTGCTCGACGTCGATCAGGCGCATCATCCGGGCGCGCCAGAACTGGTCGGCGGCGCCTTCGCAGGCCTGGCGCAGGGCGTGGCTCTGGCCCAGCGCATAGGCCAGGTCGAGCAGCCGCTGGCGATCGGCAGGCTCGCGTTCCTGGGCGTGCGCCGTCAGGGCCGCGGGCGCGGTCAGCAAAAGGGCCGCCAGGGCGGGAACGAGGACGCGCTTGCGAAGCATGGCGCCATTATCGCCGCAAGGCCGCCGCCTGTCATCGCCGCGCCCGCGCCGGGCGAACTGCGCCGTTTCATCCACAGCTCCGCTTGCCCTTTTGGAGTCGAAACTTCGACTCTTCAGGGCCTTGCTATCAACAAGGATCGGGGTCAGGCTGTGGATAAGTCAGGGGCGGCGAGAAACGACCACTCCGACAGACAGAAGGGAGGACGTGTCATGGCCGAAGTGCATTACGGCGTCGTCCAGGTGGGCGACCGGTGGACCATCATCGGCGACCAGCTCCGGTTCGGGGCCTATCGCAATCGCCACGAGGCCGAACGCGCGGCCGCCCGGCTGGCCGAGCAGGCCACGGGTCTGGGCCTGCCGGTGCGCATGCATCTGCAGGACGAAACCGGCCAGCTGCATAGGCCCACCCTGCTGAGCTGACGGCTTCACGCAACGAAAGGCGGCCTCCGCGCGCTTTACCGGTGAGCAAGCGCCGCCGTTGGATGCCGTCATGGCCGACTCCGCAGAACCCAATTCCGATCGTGAGACCCGCGCCGAGCGGGTGTCGCAGGCCTATGCGGGCAATCGCCTGCTGCAGGCCATGCCCGAAGAGGCCCGCGCGGCCCTGAAATCGACCATGTCGATGACGGCCCTGGCGCGCGGCCACGTGCTGTTCGACGTCGGCGAGGACGTGCGCAACACTTACCTGCCGTGCCGGCCGACCATGGTCGCCCTGCTGGTGGTCACCGCCGAGGGCCGCGAGGTCGAGGCCGCCACCATCGGCTGGGAAGGCGCGCTGGGCGGCATCGTCAGCGGCGGGCTGAAGCCCGCCTACGGACGGGCGGTGGTGCAGGCCCCGGGGCCGGCCTTCATCGTGCCTACCGCGCGGCTGGACGAGATGCGCCAGCGTTTTCCGGCCATGGGCGACCTTTTCACCCGCTACGCCGACGCCCTGATCGCCCAGATGATGCAGTCGGTGGCCTGCAACGCCCTGCACACCATCGAGCAACGCTGCTGCCGCTGGCTGCTGTCGGCCCATGATCGTTCTGGCGAGGACGTCGTGCGCCTGACCCAGGAGGCCCTGGCCGACATGATGGGCGTGCAGCGCACCACCGTCACCGCCGCGGCCAAGGTGCTGCAGGCCGACGGCATCATCCAGACCCGCCGGGGCCGGGTGGAGATCCGCGACCGCCGCAAGCTCGAGCGCCGCGCCTGCGAATGCTACGGCCAGGTCGAGGCGCACTTCGAGCGCCTGCTGCCCGAGATCAAGGATTAGCCTCCGCTCTCCCGGCGATTGCGTCGACCGGCGTTACGCGACACTCTCCGCGCCGTTTTCATCCGGGCGCTGGGGAACATGGCCGACACCGTGGTGCTGATCCTGGCCTCGGCGGGGGCGGGGGTAGGGCTGTTCGCCGCCGCCCAGCTGGGCGCGCGCCGCGACTGGCGCACGGCCCCCTCCACGGCCCTGGCGGTATTCCTGCTGCTGAGCGCCCTGTCGGGCCTGGACCTCGTGCTCGACCGCGCCGGCGCCTATGCCGCCGCGCCCTGGGCCACGGGGATGCTGTGGGTCACGTCGCTAGGCCTGGGGCCGGCGATCCTGGCCTATGTGCTGGCCATGACCGGCGATCCCGAGCAGGGCTGGACCCCGGCCAGGATCGCCCGTATCGGCTGGCCGGCGGGCGCAGGCATGCTGCTGGTCATGCCGTTCTTCCTGCTGCCGGTCTCCACCCGGCTGGCGGTCTATACCGGCGTGGGCGCCGACGCCGATCCGCTGGCCGGGCCGCTGCAGCTGGTCTTCGTGGCCCTGTTTCTGGCCGTGACCCTGGGCTATCTCGCCGCCGCCTTCGCCGTGCTGGGCCGCCACGTGCGGCGGGTGCGCGACCTCTTCTCCAACCTTGAAGACCGCACGCTGAGCTGGTTGCGGGCCCTGCTGCTGGTGATGCTGGCCGCCTGGCTGTGGGGCGCGGTGAAGTCGGCCCTGGCCGCCGGCGCCGCCCACGAAGCCTGGCTGGACGCGGCCGCCGCCGCCGTCGAGCTGGCCTGGACCGCCGCCATCGGCCTTTTCGGCCTGTCGCAGAAGCCGATCTACACCCCCCAGACCGAGACGCCCCAGGTGCTGCCGGCGGCCGGCAAGTACGCCCGTTCGGCCATGCCAGAGGCGCGCCAGGTCGAGATCGCCGCCCGTCTGGAGCAGGCCATGCGCGGCCAGGCGCTGTATCGCGATCCGCTGCTGTCGCTGAGCGGCCTGGCCGCGCGCATAGGCGTCACCCCCAACCACCTGTCGCAGGTGCTCAACGAGCACCTGGGCCAGAGCTTCTTCGACTACGTCAACCGCTGGCGGGTCGAGGAGGCGGTGGCCCGCATCGGCGCCTCCGACGAGGCGATCCTGGCCATCGCCTACGAGGTCGGCTTCAACTCGCGCTCGACCTTCAACGCAGCGGTGAAGAAGCACGCCGGCCGGCCGCCCAGCGCCTTCCGGCCGGCCGCCTGACCTTCCAGACCACGTCCTGACCGGCAGGATCGGACGCCCAGGCGGTCCGGGCCTGCCCGTTCGGACGACGCATAAAGCCGTCCCGTCCAGGGTCGTGACCGTCCTCCCACGTTCCGAAAGAGAACCGTCATGATCGATCGCCTGTGCGGCGCCGCCCTGCTGGCCGGCTGCCTGCTGGTCGCCTTCACTCCGTCGGCCCGCGCCCAGGAGGCGCCCGAGCGCCTGTTCCTGCTCGGGGCCGGCGCCTATGCCGCCTCCAATCCCTATGAGAGCGCCAGGGACAAGACCGGGACCGGCGTGCTGCCGCTGTTCTTCTACCAGGACCGCCGCTTCACCGCCGACCTCAACGGCCTGGCGG
This sequence comes from Caulobacter endophyticus, assembly GCF_003116815.1. Lineage (GTDB taxonomy): Bacteria > Pseudomonadota > Alphaproteobacteria > Caulobacterales > Caulobacteraceae > Caulobacter > Caulobacter endophyticus. The sequence continues at coordinate 23,406 of NZ_QDKQ01000033.1, read as the reverse complement.
TGAAGGCCTACGGCGACGACCGCTTCACCCTGGAGGGCCGGATCGCGCCGCGCTTCCAGCTGGTCGATCCGGAGGAGACCCGCGATTTCGCCTTCCTGGAGCGCGACGTCGGCGTCGATGTCGGCGGCCGGGCCAGCGCCGCCTTCGGGCCGGCCACCGTCAGCCTCGAATACCTGGCCGACGTTTCCGGCGAGACCAAGGGCCAGGAGCTCAATCTCGACCTGACCCTGTCGGCCGCCCCCACCGAACGGCTGACGCTGGAGGCCATGGCCGGCCTGTCGTGGAAGGACGAGAAGCTGGCCACCTGGCTCTATGGCCTGCGCGCCGACGAGGTCGGGGCGGGGCGAGCCTACGAGTTTGGCCGCACAAGCGGCGCGCCGTCGGGCGGGGTGGTCGTGCCGTCGCTGGGCGCCCAGGCCCGCTACCGGATCGGCGAGCGGACCTATGTGATCGCCGCCGCCGAGGTCGAGCTGTTCGACGACGACATAACCGACAGTCCCCTGGTGGCCAGGAAGAGCGCCGCCGCCGGCTTCGTCGGCCTGGTCCGCCGGTTCTAGCGTGACCCCGGTGCACGCGACCCTGATCTCGCCCGGCGTGCCGGCGCGGCTCGTCGCGATCGGACGGACGGCGGCGATCCTGCTGATCTGGCTGGCCGCCGTGGCGCCGATGGCGGTGCTGGCCTGGATCGTCACGCCCCGCCTGATCGCGCCGGGCGACCCGCTGCCGGGCCTGGTATTCTGGCGGATGGTGGTGCTGGGCATGGCCTGGCAGACGGTGCTGTCGCTGGTGGTGCTGCGGCTGGAGGGCGTGGCGCTGCGCTGGCCCGACCTGCGCCGGCGCCTGTGGCTGACCGCGCCGGTCTGGCGCTCGACCGGGCGGCCGTTCGTCGGGGCCTTTCTGCTGGTCCCGCTGTTCGTGGGGCTGGGCTTCCTCGGCGACGAGGCCGCCACCCTGCTGTTCCAGGCCACGCCCCTGGGCGAGCGGCTGGCGGCCCAGGCCCCGGCCTTCGCCATGATCGAGCACCTGGTCACGCCCGAGGCCCGGGAGCGGTGGGACATCCTGGGTCTCGCCCTCGTCTCCAGCCTCTTCAACTACGGCCTGGGCGAGGCGCTGCTGTTCCACGGCGTGCTGCTGCCGCGCATGGAGCGGGCCTGGGGGCGATGGGCGTGGCTGGGCAACGGCCTGCTGTTCACCGCCTATCACGTCCACAAGTTCTGGCTGATGCCGGGCCTCGCGATCAGCTGCCTCTGCTACGCCCTGCCGGCCCAGGCCTTCCGCTCCAACTGGCTGGCGGTGGTGATCCACGGCGTGGAGGGGCTGGTGCTGATCGCCGCCGTGCTGGTGGTGATCCTGCAGCCGTAGCGGTCACCGCCCCTACGGCCTGGCCGGGGTCTCGGGCGTCGGGGCGGTGGAGGGATCGGCGGGCGCGCCGGCGGCGAACAGGTGGGTCTCCGGAGCGCCGCCCTTCACCTTTGCGGCGTCCTCGCAGAACTGAGTCTTGTCCTCGATGTGCGAGCCGATCATCGCCCCGCTGGCCATGCCCAGGAACATGACCACCGCGTCGCGCTGGTGGGCCTTTTCGGCGTCGGTCTGCTCGGGCGGGCCGAGCGTCAGCACGGCGTCGACGGCGCGGCCCATCTTCAGGGGATCGACCGCGAGATCGGGACACAGCGACGAGGCGGCCATGAAGTAGCCCATGTTGAGGATGCGGCCCTGCTGCTCGCTGGTGAAGGTCGGCGACATCAGGTCGGCCAGCAGCGCGCCGGTCTCCTGGTGGGCGGCGTCCTTGCCGACCGGGGCCGGCGCGGTGGCGGCCTCCTTGGTCTCGGACTTGGGCGTGCAGCCGGCGGCGAGGGCGGCCGCGGCCAGGGTGATCGTCAGGGTGCGGAGGGTCTGCATGGTCATCCTCACGAGCCTCAGTACCGATAGCCGAATTCGCGCGACGTCCACGACGGCGAGTAGCCGCGGCCGCGTTCGTAGCAGGCTCGCTGCGAGGGATAGCAGTCGACGCCGCGGGCCGGCGAGTAGGGCGGGTCGCGGCGGCGGTCGTCGTCGTCGCGGTAGCGGTCGTCCTCGTGCTTCTTCTTCGACGAGGCGGCGGCCGCGGCCAGTATGCCGATGGCCAGGGCCCCGGCGACGATGGCGCCGGTATTGTCCTTCTTGCCGCCCTTGCCGGCGTTGCATTCCGAGGTCGGGCGGCGGTCGATGGCGTCGTAGCGCCCGTCGTCGACGAACAGGTTGATGCACTCGCGGTTGCCCGGATGCCACCAGTACTGCACGCCGCCGTCGGTGTGATCGAGCTGGTAGCCGCGCGAGCGCAGGCTGCTTTCGCCCTGGCCGGCGCGGGCGCCGACCAGATCGCGCGGCTGGGCGACGGCGGCCAGCGAGGTCGCCAGCACGCTGAAGCCCGCGAGGGCCGCCACGGCGGCCTTCGTCGTCTTTCTCATCGATGGCTCCGGGACAGGAGGGGGGTCAGTAGAAGGCGCCGTAGATCACGTCGACGACGCGGCCGGTGCGCCACTCGACCAGCAGCAGGTCGGGCCCGTAGCGCACCCAGCGATAGCCGTAGGGCGGGCCGCCCAGGCCCAGGCGCCAGTAGTCGTCATAGACATAGCCCGAGGTCAGGAACAGCGCCGGCAGGATGCCGCCGATGGTCCAGCGGCGATAGCGCTGGCCGGGCGGATAGCGCCAGCGGCCGCCCCGGACGGGACGGAAGCCGGGCGGACGACCGCCGCCTGGGCGGTGCGGACCGGTCGGCGGGTTGGGACCCGGGCGATTGGGCGGGCGCTGGCCCGAGGGCGGTCGCGTGGACGGCGGGCGCGAGGGCGAGCCGCCACCGCCGGGGCGACCCGGCTGGGATCCGCCGCCGCCGGGATGCCCGGGGCCATGCCCCTGGCCAGGACCGCCGGAGCCGTGTCCCGGGCCTTGCCCCGATCCCTGGCCGGGCGGACGTCCGCCGGGGCCTGAGCCGCCGGAGCCCTGGCCAGGGCGTTGCCCCTGGCCTTGTCCGGGCCCCTGGTTGCCGGACCCCTGGCCTCCGGGGCCGTGGCCGCCATGGCCCTGGGCCTGCGCCAATCCTGGGAAAGCGGCCAGCAGGCCGAAGGCGAGCAGTTTGCGGCGGTCCATTGGCGGCTCCTGGGAAAACGGGAGGAAGGACGTCATCGCGCCGGCCGCAGCCGGGTAGGAGCGCTAGCAAAGACTCAAACCGGTTCAGCTTCAACCCATGGTTCTGCGTGGACGCACGATTTTGCGCGAAATCGGCAAGGCGGGCGACGAGCCGTTCAATGGGGGCCGACGACGGGACGGGCGTCCGGCGCCGGGGCCTGTTCCAGCGAGCGCACCAGCCGCTGCATCGGACCCTGGTCGATGCGGATCGAGCCGCTGCGGGCCCGGTCCAGATCCAGGATCAGCGTCAGCGCAAGGGTCAGCAGCAGGAACAGCAGTCCCGAGACCAGCCGGTGCTGATGGTGCGCTGCCGGCAGGGTGTAGCCGAGCACGGCCGCCACCACGAGGGCGTAGGTGACCAGCACCATGATCACCGTGGTTGGCAGCGGAGCGTTGTGGGCCGCCTCTCGCTCGACGCCGATCGCCAGGGCGTCGTTTACGCCCTGCACCACCAGCGGCGCGAAGGCGCGGTCGCGGACATTGCGGGCCGCGTGCAGGGTCTCGGCCTGGATCTTCTTGCGCAGCGCCGCCGACTGATCGGCCAGGGGCGGCTTGTCGGCCGAGCCGGCCAGGCCGTAGCGCAGCCGCACCTCGGCATAGTCCCTCACCAGCGCCACCAGCCGTCCCGAAACCGGCTGGTCGAGCAGCCTCACCCGCATGTCGGCGGTGTTCAGGGCGGCGGCCTCGGCGACCAGCAGGTTGTAGCGGGTCTCGTAGCGGTCCAGCGCCAGGCCGAAGGTGAAGGCGATCAGCAGGGCCAGGAGGCCCAGCACCCCCGACAACACATAGCCGGGCTCGGCGATGACGTGCCGCTCGCCCGACAGGCGCCGCGCCAGCCAGGACGCTCCCTCCCGCGCGAGCACGAGCAGCGTGAACAGCGCCACGGCGATGACGATCAGCGATTCCTGATTGAGGAACCGGTCCATCATCGGTCAGTTCGCCGGTCGCACCAGCTGCGCCGTCACCCGGTTGGCCGGCGGCTGGCCCGCCTCGATCTCGCACAGGCTGGCCAGAGTGGTCTGCGCGATCGCCGACAGCGCCTCCTCGGTGAGGAAGGCCTGGTGTCCGGTGATCAGCACGTTGGGGAAGGTCAGCAGGCGCTGGAAGACGTCGTCCTGGATGATCTCGTTCGACAGGTCCTCGAAGAACAGGTCCGCCTCCTGCTCGTAGACGTCCAGCGCCACCCCGCCGATCTTGCGGCTCTTCAGGCCCTCGATCAGGGCGGCGGTGTCGATCAGCGCGCCGCGGCTGGTGTTGACGATGGTCAGGCCCTCGCGCGCGGCGGCGATGGCGGCCGCGTCGATCAGGTAGCGGGTCTGCGGGGTGAGCGGGCAGTGCAGGGTGACGATGTCGGCCTGGCGCAGCAGGGTCTCGCGGTCGACGTACTCGACGCCGATGGCCAGAAGATCGGGATCCTCGACCATGTCGCTGGCCAGCACCCGGCAGTTGAAGCCCAGGCGAAGCGTGCGGGCCACCAGGGCGCCGATGCGGCCCGTGCCGACCACGCCAACCGTGCGGCTCGACAGGTTGCGGCCCATCAGGCCGTCGAGGGCGAAGTTGTTCTCGCGCACCCGGCCCCAGGCGCGGGCGATGTTGCGGTCCAGCGCCAGCAGCAGGCCGACGGTGAACTCGGCCACCGCCTCGGGCGAATAGGCCGGCACCCGCACCACCGTGATCCCCAGCCGCTCGGCCTCGGCGAGGTCGACATTGTTGTAGCCGGCGCAGCGCAGGGCCACGGCCCGCGTACCGCCCGCCGCCAGTATCTTCAGCGTCGCGGCGTCCAGCCGGTCGTTGACGAACACGCAGACCGCCGGATAGCCGGCCGCCAGGGCGGCGGTGGTCGCGTCCAGCCGGGCCTCGAAATAGTCGATGGCGTGGCCGCCGTCGGCGTTGGCCCGGTCGAGGAAGCGGCGATCATAGGCCTTGGTCGAGAACGCGGCGACGCGCACGGGAAAGCTCCAACTGACGAGTTCGCCCGACTATCGATGGTTGGTGCGATTGCGCCTAGTCCATAGCTCAACCTATCCTCGCCGCATCATCCTTCCTGGAGACCGACAATGCTTGCTCGCACCCTGGCCGCGCTCTGCCTGCTGACCGCCGCCGCGCCGGCCCTGGCCCAGGACGGCGCCCGCACCGAGACGGTCCACTTCGCCAAGGGAACCTCGGCAAAGACCATCAAGGGGTCGATCAAGGGCTATGCGTCGGTGAACTACAAGGTCGGTGTCGCGGCCGGCCAGACGCTGAAGGTCGACTTCAAGCCGACCAACGCCTCGGCCTATTTCAACATCACCGCGCCCGGCGCCGACGCGGCGATGTTCGTCGGCTCGACCTCGGGAAACAGCGCCTCGGTGAAGATCCCCTCCAGCGGCGACTACACCGTGCAGGTCTATCTGATGCGCAACGCCGCACGCCGCAACGAGACCGCCGCCTACACCCTGACCATCGCCGCCAAATGAGCCTTTCGAGACGCGAACTAAGCCTCGTCCTGGCCGCGGGCCTGCTGGCGCCGGGCGCGGCCCTGGCCCAGGGCGCCAAGGCCAGTTCGGCGGTCGAGCTGGCCCGCACGGGCGAGACGCTCAAGCCGGGGCAGTGGGTGTGGGCCCCGCAGATCGCGCCCAAGGGCCCGGTCGTGGTGCATGTCGACCTGTCGCGGCAACTGGCCACCGTCTACCGCAACGGCGTGCGCATCGCCGTCTCCACCGTGTCCAGCGGCAAGGAGGGTCATGAGACCCCCACCGGGGTGTTCACGATCCTGCAGAAGGACGCCGACCACCGTTCCAGCCTCTACAACGGCGCCCCCATGCCCTATCAGCAGCGGCTGACCTGGGACGGGGTGGCGCTGCATGCGGGCGGCCTGCCGGGCTATCCGGAAAGCCACGGCTGCGTGCACCTGCCGATGGGGTTCGCCAAGCTATTGTTCGGCATCACGCCGATGGGCGGCACGGTGATCGTGGTCGGCAAGGCCGGCGACCCGCCCGCGACCATGCCGCAGGCGGCCGGCGTGCTGGGCGCGACGTCGGATGTCGAGGCCGCCCCCAGCGACGGCGAGGACTGGCGCTGGACGCCGCAGGCCTCGCAGGCCGGGCCGGTGACCATCATCGCCTCGCGCAGCGACAGCCGGGCCGTGGTGCTGCGCAACGGCGTCGAGATCGGCCGCGCCGACATCGTCTTTCCCGACGAGGATTTCCAGACCCACGTCCTGGTCTGCACCGGCGTCGACAAGGGCGTGCCGCGCTGGGCCTATGTCGGTGCGCCCGGCCACGAGGACGAGGCCGACCAGCCGCTGGATCCCGAACTGATGGCCAAGACCGGCATGCCCGACGGCTTTCGCGCGGCGGTGCGCACGGTGATCGTCGTCGGCGCCACCATACTGGCCACCCAGTCGCCGGTGCTGCATGACACGACCGGCAGGCGTCTGACGGTGCTGTCGTCGGGACGATGAGGCCTCACGCCACCAGCGCTGCGCTGCGCCGGATGGCGGCTTCGGCCTCGGCGACCAGGTCGGCGACGATCTGCCCGGCCGGCAGCACCTGGCGGATCCCGCCGGCGCTCTGGCCCATGGCCAGGCATGAACGGTCGGGATCCAGGCCCTCGGTCTGGCCGCCGATGCCGCCCAGCACGCCTGCCTGCACGCTGGCCATGGCCTGCAGCGGGAAGGGCTGGATATCGCCCGGCCGGGTCTCCCAGTCGTCGACGTAGGGGTTGGCGCGCACCCGCATGGGCTTGCCCGAGTAGCAGCGGGTGCGGACGGTGTCCTCGTCGCGGGCGGCCAGCACGGCGTCGCGATAGACCTCGCCGGCGTGGGCCTCGTGGCTGGCGATGAAGCGGGTGCCCATCCACACGCCCTGCGCGCCCAGGGCCAGGGCGGCCGCCAGGCCGCGCCCGTCATAGAGGCCGCCGGCGGCGATCACCGGGATCTCGACGGCCTCGACCGCCTGGGCGATCAGCGGCAGGGCGCCGACCAGGCCCGTGTGGCCGCCGCCCTCGCCGCCCTGGCAGATCACCGCGTCGCAGCCGGCGTCCTGCGCCTTCTGGGCATGGCGCACCGTGCCGCAGACCACCATCACCTTCAGCCCCGCCGCATGCAGACGTGCGATGATCGGCGAGGGCACGCCCAGGCCGGCGACGAAGGCGCTGGCGCCCTCCTCGATGATCACCTCGACGCTGGCGGTCAGGGCGTCGGGCGTGGCGGCCAGCAGGTCGACGCCGAACGGCCTGTCGGTCAACTCGCGCACCTGCCGCATCTGCCGGCGGATGAAATCGGGCGAGGTTCCGGCCATGCCCAGGACGCCATAGCCGCCCGCCGCCGATACGGCCGCGGCCAGCGGGGCGTAGGACACCCCGCCCATGCCGGCCAGCAGGATCGGGTGCTCGACGTGCAGCAGGTCGCAAAGCGGCGTGCGCAGGGCCATGGCGGGTCTCCCTCTTTCGTTCGAAGCGGCTCTCGGACGGAGCCTTCGCGGCGAGCATGCGCCTCGCATGGCGGGCGGCAATCCTTCCGCGAGGGCAGGTCGACAGTGCAAGTGTGATTGTTCACTTACTTTTCTGTGGCGCGCGAGGCCGCGCCATGATCTCCTCCCTGGGTTGGATCTGGGAGGCCGGCATGACCAGGCGGATCGGACTTGCGGCCCTGGCCGCGCTGCTGCTGGCGTCGGGCGGAGCGCGGGCCGGCGAAGCCGCCATCGGCGAACTGATCGGCCTTTCGCCAGTCGAGGTTCGCGCCCGCCTGACCGGCGCGCCGGCCGACGCGCCGCTGGCGCGCGGCTTCGAGGTCGCTCGCGACGGCGGGGCGGACGCCTATTTCACCCTCGACGTGCTGGTCGCCGATCCCCGCGCGCTGCATCGGCGGATGCTCCAGCGCACCCATGGCGACGAGCCCTACGACCCCGACGTTCCGTCCTGCCGGTCGCGGCTGGCCTCCGAGCCCAGGCCGCCGGCGGCGGGCGATCCGGTGCTGGCGTTCCGGGACGGGCGGCTGGCGGCGGTCCTGCGTCCCGCGCGGGCGCCGCCTAGGTCGCCGGCCCCGTCGATCGACGACCGCAAGGCCTATGAGCGTTGGATCCGCCAGGCCTCGATCGGGCCGTTCCAGACCGGCCTCGGCCAACTGCCGCTGGAAGACGGCGCCGGCTTTCTCGGACGCTGGGAGGCCGGCCGCCTGACGGCCTCCGAGCGGCTGTCGGTCGACTGCGCGCCCCTGCCCAGGCGGCCGCCGATCACGGCGCCGACAAAACGCCGGCCCCTGAACAACAGCGACATGCAGGGCCTGGCCCTGCTGCCCTTCGCGGTGCAGTTGCCGGGCATGAACCGCGACCGGGCGCGGGCGCGCGATTCGGGCGCGGCGACCCTGGCGAGCCTTGGTCTTGGCCAGCGCCTGCCGCAGGATCCGAAGGCCTTCGCGGCCAGCCGCGAGGGGCTGCGCTGGCACGCCTCGGCGCGGCCGGGCTATGGCGTGCTGACGGTCGACCTGGGCGGCGGCAGGACGCGTAATCTCTCGGACGCGCGCGATGCGGTCCTGGTCGGGGTGCGGGACGGGGCGGTGACCTGGATCTCGCCGCCGGACGGCGCGGGGCCTCGCGCGGGCCTGCTGTGCATCGATGCGCAGGGCCTGGCCGGCGCGCCGCGCCCGGGCTGCCATGACTGGGGAAACTATCGGCCGTGACCAAGGTTCGCAGGCATTGACGCCGTTCGGCGGCGCGAGTTTCCGGGATTGCTCTGTCTAGAGTTGCCTGCGCCAATTTCCTTTAGCGTCCCTGGATTGCAACAATATTGAAATCTCGCGACGCGGATCGTTATGTTCTGAATTTGCTCGTCTTTTGTCGGCGTTTATCTTTGATATTCACTGTCGATTAGCGACGATCCGCGCAAGCTGCACCGGAAGCTGAGCAGGAGTTGGGGCGTGACGGGCGGGCGTATACATCTGATCGATGCGGTCCGCGGCTATTGCCTGGTCAACATCTTCGTCAACCACATCGGCGCCGGGGTCCTGACCCATCTGTCGCCATCGAACGTCGGTTTCTCCGACAGCGCCGAGCTGTTCGTGTTCCTGGCCGGCATGTCGGCCTATCTGTCGTCGAGCGGCCTTGCCCCGGCGCAGCGGTTCGACAAGTTCTGGCGGCGGGCCGGCACGCTTTATCTGTGCAACCTCGTGCTCATCGCCTTCAGCCTGGCAGGCCTTCTGCTGCTGCGCCGGTTCGTCGATCCGGCGCTGATGCAGCAGAGAGCGGTGCTGGACGCCCTGGCGGGCAACGGCCTGGCGATCGATCTGGCGCATCTGGCCGGGCTGAGGCAGTCGGTCGGCTTTTCGATGGTGCTGCGGCTGTATGTGGCCCTGATGCTGGCCGCGCCCCTGCTGGTCTGGGCGGCGTCGCGGCGCTGGTGGCTGGCGGTCGCCGTCGCCCTGCCGGTCTGGGCGCTGGCGGGCCATTTCAAGCTGGTGCTGCACGACAGCCTGACCGGCGCGCCCCTGGCCCTGACCATCCTGCCCTGGACGCTGATCTTCGCCTGCGGGGTGGCCGCCGCCGCCGCCCTGAAGCAGGGCGTCCGGGTTCCGCGGTCGCCGTGGCTGGTCGCCGGGGCCGCGGGGGTGGTGCTGAGCTATCTGCTGCTGATCGCGGCGGCGCCCCATGCGCCGACCGTCGTGGCCTGGGCCGCCGGTCGCAACGAGCATTTCTGGCTGGGCGCCAGCAAGAGCTTCCAGTCGCCGCTGCGGGTGCTGCACGCCCTCAGCCTCGTTTATCTGGCCATCGTCCTGGCCAGGGCGCCAGTGGTCCGGCTGCTGCACGCGGCGGGCGGCGACAGCCTGCTGGCGCGGCTGGGCAGGCGGTCGCTGCCGGTGTTCGTGGCCAGCTCGATCTACGCCACCCTGGCCAACGAGCTGGTCAACCTGGCCAATCTGAAGTGGGGCGCGGCCTCGGCGGGCGCGCTGGCGACCGAGGCGGCCCTGGTCGGCGCAGGTCTGGCGGCGATGGCCTGGATGGCGGGGCCGGGTCCGGCGCGCTGGGCGCGGGCGCTGGCCGAACTGCGCGCAGCCCGCGCCCCGGTCGAGTCCCGCGAGCCGCTGAGCGCCTGACGCGCTCTAGCGGTCTTCGTCGAGAATGCGCTCGGGGTCCAGTTCCGGGGTCCAGAAGCAGGCGGCCATGGCCGACAGCATCAGCGCGATCATCGCCAGAAGTCCGCGCGGCGGGGCCAGGCCCACGATGTCTTGCGGGGTCATCTCTCTTACGTTTCCTCGTGAACCGGCGCCGCGCTCTGACGTCGAGGCTGACGGTCACGAGGAAAGCGTCTCATCGAAGCTTCGATGAGACAAGTCCATAAAATCCAAAGGCTTATTCTGGACTCTCGGGTCTAGAAAACGGCCGCGGGCTCCTCGGCGCGGCCCGGCTCCCCGCTCGAGCGGGCGGCGCGGACCGCCGCCAGCTTGGCGCGAACTTCATGAGCGTAGTCGGCCAGGTCGCCCCGGGTCCTGATGGCGGCGACCCGCGCCTTGACGGCCGCCGCCGCCGCCGCGTCGCCGCCGGACAGGTGGGTGTCGCGCTTGGCCAGCAGCAGCAGCAGGCCGATGGCGTTGCCCTGCTCGGGCAGGGGCTGGGCGGCGAGAACGGCCGGGTCCGGCCTGGCCGCCTCGAGATCGTCGTCGCCCGAGCCGGGCTTGGTCTGCGGGGCCAGCGGCGGCAGGGTCATGGGGCAGTCGGTGCGCAGCGTCCCGGTCAGCAGGCCGGTCAGGTCGGCGGCCTGGGCGTCGCGGTCGGTCATGGTCCCGGTACCGAACAGGGCGTTCAGCGTCGCCGACACCGAGGCATGGTCGTAGATCGTGGAATCGACCCCCGCCTGGATCTGGGGTGAGACGATCACCGCCGGTACGCGCACGCCATAGACGTCGAACAGGAAGCCGGCCTTGTTCTGGGAGGCGTCCTTGGGGCTGCCGTCGTTGGGCGGCGGCGCCTGGCCGGGGGAGACGCTGTCGTAGAAGCCGCCGTGCTCGTCATAGGTGATGATCAGCAGGCTGTTCTCCCACAGCGGCGAGCGGCGGATGGCCTCGTAGGTCGCCTTGATCAGGGCCTCGCCGCGGACCATGGAGTCCATCGGATGCTGCGAGGAGCCGCCCTCGTAGGTCCCCAAGACCGTGTCGCCGTAGTTGGGCTCGATGAAGGTGTAGGCGTAGGGGTAGGGACCCATGACGTCCCAGGCGAAATCCTTGAACGGCTGGCTGTCGTCCACGCCCTTGATCGCGGTGACCTGGGGCGTGGCGCCGACGTACGATCCGGATTCGTCCTGGTAGATGCGCCAGGTCAGCTGCTTGTGGTTCAGCTTGTCGTAGATCGAGGCCCCGCTGGGGTAGGTGAAGCCGCTGACGTATTCCCAGACGCCCATCGTCCAGCTTCCCGGCGAGTCGGCCCAGCCGCCCGACGAGGCGCCGTGCACGAAGAAGCGATTGGGCCAGGTGGGGCCGGGCAGCGACGAGAACCAGTGGTCGCAGATGGCGAAGTTGGTGGCCAGGGCGTTGATGATCGGCAACTGCGCGGGCGTGTCGAAACACATCATGACAGCACCGCGCTGCTTGGCCGACGGCTTCAGGAAAGGATTGTCCGCCGGCGCCTCGGTGGTGCTGTTGGCGTAGTCGTAGACGAAGCCGCTGTTGTCGATCGGCTGGTTATAGGCAGTCCAGGGCACGCGCCAGTTCGGCGGCGGCGGAACGCTCGAAGGCGGGCCGCACAGCTGCACCAGCACGTCGTAGAACTCGTGGCCGGGGTCGGTGGGCATAGCCCACGGCGCGGGCGAGCTGGGGTGATAGGTGACGCCGCCGAAGCTGTTGCTGTCGCTCGTGGTCGCCGCCTTGATGTTCGGAATGCCCGAGAAGGCGAAGATGTTGTCGAACGAATGGTTCTCCAGCATCAGCACGAAGACATTGTGGACGCCGCTTGCCGTGTTGGGAGCCACCCACCGCATGTTGGCCGTCGTTTGTTGGATCCCGCTCTTGGCCGGCATGGGGATGAGCAGGTTCGCAGCGTCGACGATGAAGGTGATCGACTGGCCATCGGCGTAGGACGTCAACTGTCCGGCGCTCCAGTTGTCGGTGCTCCCGCTCTGATAGACGCCCGCGCCGGCGCCGTTCAGGACCGTGAGCTTCACCGACCAGAGATCGGTCTCCCCGTCGCTGGGGTCGAACGCGACCTGCATGGGGGTGGGCGTCGACTGGTTGGCGCTGACATAGGTCCAGCTCTGGCTTTGCATCTTCTTGCCGCGGCGACGCCACAGCGTGATGTTGGCGACGCCGCTCCCGGCGTATTCGACATAGATGTCGGCGGTCTGGGTCGACATGCGCTGCGCCTCCCGTCGTCCGCCGGCCGCGGACGTGCGATGCCCGGCCGGCGTCGAGCGACGGCGCGCGAACGGCCGACGTCGAAAGCCGACGATCGAAGGAAACTCACTGGGTGATCGAGCCACGCCCCCGCGGCTCGCCTATCAATCTATGATCGCGCCCTAGATTGCGCAATCTTAAATTGTCTCTTGATGCGCCGCCTACCGCCGGAACAGGTCGTAGGTCTGGGCGATGACCTGGCGGGTCAGGTCCCATTCCACCGCCGCCATGGCCTCTTCGCGGGTGAAGAAGCGGGCGTCGGCGGCGTCGTCGCCGGCGTGGGGCTCGCCGCCGGTCCACTCGGCGGCGTAGTCGAACATCACGAAGTGGCGGGTGGTCTGCCCGGTCTCGCGCGAGGTGAAGACGCCGTCCACGACGTCGATCAGGCCCAGCAGGCGGGCCTCCACGCCCGTCTCCTCGCGCAGTTCGCGCAGCGCGGCCGCCTCTGCGGTCTCGCCGAACTCGATGCGCCCGCCCGGCAGGCTCCATTGGCCAAGGCGTGGCGGGGTGCCGCGCTTGATCAGCAGCACCTCATGCCCCCGCAGGCAGATGACGCCGGCGGTGGGAGAAGGGGTCGGAGCGGGGGTAATCATGCGAAACCAGACTTCAGATCTACCGTCGAGCGTTCGCCCACCTGGGACATGCACTCGCCGAGCCAGTCTTCCGCCGCCTTGCGCCCACGGGCCTTGAGGTCGGTCAGGAAGCTCCACTCGGTATTGAACTTGGACGCCAGCGACAGGTCGGCCAGCGGCCCGTCGGCCTTGATGGCGTGAACGAGCATGCGCCGATAGCGCCCCCGGGCATTGTCTTTCAAGAGGCCTTCGTCGAGCAGCTTCTGCACGAAGCCGATGGCGCGAAGCTCCGAGGACAACGCCGCGTTGAAGGTGATCTCGTTCAGGCGGTCCATGATCTCGCCCGGGGACTTGGGCGTCTCGTCGCGGACGAAGGGGTTGAGGCTGACCAGCAGGATGTCGTCCGGCGTCTGGTCATAGAACAGCGGCCACAGCGGCGGGTTCGCGAGAAAGCCGCCGTCCCAGTAGGGCTCGCCATCGATCTCGACCGCCTGGAACACCTGCGGCAGGCAGGCGCTGGCCATCACGTGGCGGGCGGTCAGCTCGGTCTCGCGAAACACCTTGGCCTTGCTGGTGCGCACCGCCGTCGCGGCGATGTAGAGCTTGACCGGCGAGCGCTCGCGCAGGGCGGCAAAGTCGATCGTCTCGTCGAGAATGTCGTGCAGCGGGTTCAGGTTGAACGGATTGAACTCGTAGGGGCTCAGCGACAGGGCCAGGGTCTCGGCCATCCGCCAGCCGGGGGTGTTCTTGATCCAGTCGGCCGCGCCCCCGAAGGCGCTCGTCCAGATGCTGGTGTCGCCGAAGACGTTGCGGCCGCCGTTGCGGTTGACCTGTTTCCAGAAGTCGTCGAGCGCGGCCCTGGCCCCGTCGCGGCCGCCGGCGATCAGGCCCGAGGTGAAGGCCACCGCGTTCATCGCCCCGGCCGAGGCGGCGGTGACAGCCTGGATCTCCAGGCCTTCCTCCTCCAGCAGGCGGTCGATGACGCCCCACTCGAAGGCGCCGTGCGCCCCGCCGCCCTGCAGCGCCAGGCTGATCGGGCGCGGCCCCTTGGGCTTCCTTTTCAGCGGCGCGATAGGCATCGAAGAACTCCGCCTACTGAGCCGTCCAGCCGCCGTCGATCGTGAAGGCCGCGCCGTTGGCCGAGGCCCCCAGGTCGCTGACCAGATAGAGCAGCTGGCCGGCCAGCTGCTCGACGGTGACGAACTGCTTGGTGGGCTGGGCGGCCAGGATCACGTCCTTCATCACCGCCTCCTCGCTGATGCCGCGGGCCTTGGCCTGGTCGGCGATCTGGGCCTCGACCAGCGGGGTCTTCACGAAGCCCGGGCAGATGGCGTTGCAGGTGACGCCCTGCTGAGCCACCTCGAGCGCGATGGTCTTGGTCAGGCCCAGGATGCCGTGCTTGGCCGCCACATAGGCCGACTTGTAAGGCGAGGCGATCAGCCCGTGGGCCGAGGCGATGTTGACGATCCGCCCGCGGCCCTGCTCCTTCATGATCGAGATCGCCGCCTTGGCGGCGTGGAACGCCGACGACAGGTTGATGGCGATGATCAGGTCCCACTTGTCGTCGGGAAACTCGTCGACCGGGGCCACGTGCTGGACGCCGGCGTTGTTCACGAGAATGTCCAGCTCACCGAACTCGGCCTTGGCCGCGCGCACCATGTCGGCGATCTCGACCGGCTTGGTCATGTCGGCGCCGTGGTACAGCACCTCGACGCCGTGCTTCTCGGCCATCTCGGCGCGGGTGCGCTCGATGGCGTTCATTTCGCCCAGGCCGTTGAGCACGATGTTGACGCCCTGGCCGGCGAGGGCGTCGGCGAGGGCGTGACCGATGCCGCTGGTCGAGCCCGTGACGATCGCGACCTGCCCCTGCAACCCGAAATCCACCGCCATGGCGCTCTCCTGCTGGCCTCGTGGGCCGCTGAAATTGTTGCAACGCAACATATAGCCCGCCGTTGCGAAAGAACGAGGGGCTATAAATTCATCGATAGATGAATTCAGGGCTGCGGGCGAGCGAAAACCCAGTCGGCGTCGGTGGAGAGGTCTGGGCGGAAGCGGTAGCCGTCGAGGTCGAAGGCCTTCAGGTCCTGGGCCTTCTCGACGCGACCCTCGATGGCGTAGCGCGCCATGCGGCCGCGGGCCTTCTTGGCGTAGAAGCCCAGCACTTTCAGGGCCCCGGCCTTCTCTTCCTTGAAGTGGCAGGTGACGACCGGCAGCTTCAGGGCCTTGGCGTCGACGGCGCCGAAATATTCCTGGCTGGCCAGGTTCACCAGGGTCGGGTCGGCGTGGTCGGCGGCCGCCTCGTTCAGCGTCTTGGCGATGGTCTCGCCCCAGAAGTCGTAGAGGTTGGCGCCGCGCTTGGTCTTCAGGCGCGTGCCCATCTCCAGGCGGTAGGGCTGCAGGGCGTCGAGCGGCCGCAGCACGCCGTAGAGGCCCGACAGGATCCGCAGGCTGCCTTGCGCCCATTCCAGGGCCGGGCGGTCCAGTTCGCGCGCGGCCAGGCCCGCATAGACGTCGCCGTTGAAGGCGATGACCGCCTGGAGCCCGTCTTCGACCTCGGGGTCGAAATGTTGGAACCGTTCGCGGTTCAGGTCGGCCAGCTTCTCGGAGATGTGCATCAGCCGGCGCAGATCGGCGGCCGTCAGCTTGCGGGTGACCTTGGCCAGTTCCGCGATCTGCGGCTTCAGGGCCGGGGTGGTCAGGGGCAGGACCTGATCCGGGGCGGTGAAGTCTAGCGACTTGGCGGGGGAGATGACCATCAGCATGGGGGTGCAGATAGAGGCTTTGGTCCCGCTTCGCCAGCGTCGGGGGCGCTTCTTCGGCCCGTAAGGGTCAAGCCAGCGTCAGCACCAGCGGGCCGTTCCGCGTCGCCACCAGGGTGTGCTCGTACTGAACCGTGGCCTCGCGTCCTGGCGGG
The DNA here is from genome assembly GCF_003116815.1 of Caulobacter endophyticus. GTDB lineage: Bacteria > Pseudomonadota > Alphaproteobacteria > Caulobacterales > Caulobacteraceae > Caulobacter > Caulobacter endophyticus. The sequence continues at coordinate 7,397 of NZ_QDKQ01000033.1, read as the reverse complement.
CGCAGCGTCCAGCCGTCGTCCAGTTCCTCGACCCAGTCCGCGCCCAGCGACAGGAACGGTTCGATGGTGAAGACCAGGCCCTCGGTGATCACCCGCCGGTCGCGCGGCTCGCGCCAGGTGGGGATCTCCTTGGGCTCGTCGTGCAGCGAGCGGCCGACGCCGTGGCTGGCGAGGTTGCGCACCAGGCTGTAGCCGTTCTTGTCGGCGAAGGCCTCGATCTGGCGGCCGATCTCGTTCAGCCGGCCGCCGGGCCGCACCGCGCGGATGCCGGCCCACATCGCCCGGCGGCCGTCGCGGCACAGGCGCTCGACGCGCCTGGTCGTCGGCGGCACGGAGAAACTGGCTCCAGTGTCGCCGAAGAAGCCGTCCAGCTCGGCCGAGACGTCGATATTGATCAGGTCGCCGGCCTTGATCACCGTGTCGCCGGGAATGCCATGGGCGCAGTCGGGACCCACCGAGATGCAGGTCGCGCCGGGGAAGTCGTAGGTCAGCTCCGGCGCCGAGCGGGCGCCTTCGGCCTCCAGCAGGGAGCGGCCGAGGTCGTCCAGCTCGCGGGTGGTCATGCCCGGCTCCAGCGCAGCCCCCATGGCCGCCAGCGTGCGGGCCACCAGATTGCCGACGGCGCGCAGCTTCTCCAGCTGGTCCTCGTTGTCGATCGTCATGGGGCGCTGGTCGCCGCGACGGGGGCGAGGTCGGGGGCGTCGACGCCGGCCTCCTTCAGCTCGCGGGCCACCAGCTCCTGGAAGGTCAGGCCGGGGTTCAGCTCGCTGAGCATACCGATCCTGATCCAGAACGCCGCCTGGCCGTTGATCGACCGGTACGAGGCCTTGCTGGCCCGACGCAGCTGCTCGTGCAGCTCGTCCTCGATGTTGACGATGCCCATGGCCTCGCTCCGGCATATACGTTTCGTATATGTCTTATATGGTCGAGCGAGGGGGCGCCGCAAGGGCGTGGATTCAGCTCGCCTGGGCCGGCGCCGGGATCTGTGCGGGCGATTGCGCCTGGGCCGCCGCCGTCAGGCGCTTGGCGTGGGTCTGCACCTGGCGCAGCGTGGCGCGCGACATGGCCGCGGTGGTCTCGGTGAGCGCATCATCGACGCCGACATAGGTCGGGTAGGCCGCCAGGTGATTGGCGACGATCAGGCCGAAATAGCCCTGCAGGCTGTTGTAGTCGACGTCGGGCGGATCGGCGGCGAAGGTCTGGTGGGCGATCGGCTGGTAGGTGTTGAAGCCGATCAGGCCATGGGCCAGGCCGTCCAGCGAGGCCAGCAGGGCGTCCATGGCCAGCTTGAAGGCCAGGTCCCCGGTGTTGGTGAAGAAGCCGGTCAGCTTCACGTCGTTCCAGGCGGTGGGCACCACGTCGTGGACGTTCACCAGGTCGGTGTTGAACGGCACGGGGCCGGCGTTGGCCGAGCCGGGAGCCGGCGTCGGGAAGAAGTGCGTGTAGAGCGCCGCGAAATCGGGATTGCCCGGCGTCGGTCCGGCGCTGGGCAGGGTCAGCAGGGTGGTGTCGGCGAACGGGCCGCCGTTCTGGCTCACGGTCGCCATGGCCAGACTCGGCGACAGCGCCCCGCCCAGGCTGTGGCCGGTGAAGATCACCGTGCCGCCGGGATTGGCCTTGGTCCAGTCGCCGACGAAGGCCTGGATGCCGCCGGCCTTGGGATCCTTCATCGCCAGCAGGTCGGCGACGCCTGTCGCCGTGGCGTGCGAGATCTTCGGCGTCGCCGCGCCGTCGAAGCCGCCATTGCCGTAGGGCCAGTCGATCTGCCGGACGATCGAGAAGTCTTCCGCCAGCCAGTCATAGGCGTCGTCCTCGTTGGTGCCGGCCATGGCCACCACCAGGCAGGGCGCGCCGTTCACCGACGCCGAGGCCGCGTACAGCATGTTGTCGGCGTAGTAGAGCGCGGTCGGGTCGGCCCCCTCGTGGCTGGACGCGACCGGGCCCCAGGCGATCGACCAATCGGCGACACGGCCGGCGTTGTCGGCCGTGAAGGCCTGCACGGACTGGCGCACGTGGGCTTCCAGGTTGGCCAGGGTGTCGACCTTGTCCGAAGCGGCGTTCGACAGCCACGACAGGCAGAAGGCCTGCTGCTGGAGGGTCAGGCTGGTCGCGGGCGTCTGCGGCATGGTCGCCTCCGGCGGCTGGTCTCATGGGCGTTTCGCGGCGACCCTACCACGGCTTCAACTTCAAGATGTGACCGGCCGCACACCCGTCCGGCGCATGCGAGGCTTTGAGCTTGCGCGGGCGCCCGCTAGGAAGATCGCATGAACGAAACCCTCGCCCTCGTGGCCGCCCTGGCCTGGCCGCTGCCGATGATCGTGGCCCTGTATTTCGTGGCTCGCACCAGGACGCTGAAGCTGCGTGTCATCTGGGCGGTGCTGTGCTTCGTCGGCGTCGGCGTGCTGTGGATGCATACGGCGACCGGCAAGTGGGGCCTCGCGCCCTTCGCGGTCAACATCCTGGGCCCAGGCCAGCAGCCGGGCGTCCTGAAGTCGACCTTCCCGGCCGGCGCGGTGCTGTCGCTGATCGCCGTCTATTTCGCCCGCCGCAAGGCCAGGGCGGCGCAGGTCGACGTCGCCTAGAACAGGACCCGCGGGTTCATGATCCGCTGGGGATCCAGCGCGGCGCGGATGGCGCGCAGGGCGGCGACCTCTACGGGGTCCTTGTAGGCAAGGGCCTCGGCCGACTTCATCGCGCCCAGGCCATGCTCGGCGCTGATCGAGCCGTGGAAGCCCGCGGCGATGTCGTGGACGATGCGGGCGCCGGCTTCGCGGGCGGCGTCATGGGCGTCGTCGTCGCCGCCCTGGGGTTTCAGCACGTCGTAGTGGACGTTGCCGTCGCCCACGTGGCCGAAGGCGACGATGCGGGTTCCGGGGAAGGTCTTCTCGATCGCCGCGTCGGCCTGGTCGATGAAGTCGGGAATCTTGGAGACCGGTACGGAAACGTCGTGCTTCCACACCGCGCCTTCCGGCTTCTGGCCGGCCGAATGACCCTCGCGGATGTGCCAGAAGGCCTTCATCTGGGTCTGCGTCTGGGCCACCGCCGCATCGGCGATTAGGCCGCTTTCCAGGGCGCCGGCCAGCAGACGTTCCAGCGCCGCCTCGGCCGCGCCGGGTTCGCCGCTGGCGATCTCGATCAGCACGTACCAGGCATGTTCCGTGGGCAGAGGATCGCGCAGGCCCGGCACGTTCCTGACGGTCAGGGCGAAGCCCAGCCGGCCCATCAGCTCGAAGGCCTCGACCGCGCCGCCCGTCTCGTCCTTGGCCCGCGCCAGCAGCTGGATGGCGTCGGCGGGCGAGGCGAGGCCCACGATGGCCACGGCCCGCGAGGCCAGGGGCGCATGCAGCTTCAGCGCCGCGGCGGTGACGATGCCCAGCGTGCCCTCGGCGCCGATCAAGAGCTGCTTTAGGTCGTAGCCGGTGTTGTCCTTGCGCAGGCGCTTGAGCCCGTTCCAGATCTCGCCATTGGGCAGGACGGCCTCGATCCCCAGCACCTGCTCGCGCATCATGCCGTAGCGCAGCACGGCCGTGCCGCCGGCGTTGGTCGAGATCAGTCCGCCGACGGTGCAGGAGCCTTCCGAGGCCACGCCCACCGTAAACCGGCGGCCGACGGCGGCGGCCTGCTGGTGGGCTTCGAACAGGGTGACGCCGGCTTCCAGCACCATCACGTCGTCCAGGGCGTCGACGTCGCGCACGGCGCGCAGCTTCTCGGTCGACAGCAGGATCTCGCCCTGCGGGATCTGGCCGGCGACGAGGCCGGTATTGCCGCCCTGCGGGGTGATCGCCACCTCATCGGCGGCGCAGATTCCGACGACGGCCGCCACCTCGGCGGTGGTGCGCGGGATGACCAGCAGCGGCGTCTCGCCTTTCCAGCGCCCGCGCCACTCGACCAGCTTCGGCGCCAGCCGCTCGGGATCCTGGCTCCATCCTCCTTCGCCCAGCACGGACTTCAGGCGCGAGACGACATCGGCGGGAACGGGCTTGGTCATGATCGGCGAGGATAGGGCGGAACGGGGGAGGGGTGAAGGCGGCGCGGGCTTCAAGCGCCGTCAGATTTGATATATGTTAGACAAAATAGAAAATTGTTGAACGAGGCGACGGTGGCCAAGGGCGCGAGCGGAATGAGGGAAGCTGCCGGCGCCGCTCCGATCGCACCTCGCGCGCGGCCGGCGGCCAGAGTCGAGGCGGTGATGGCCAGCGCCGAAAGGTCCGGCTTGCTCGCCGACAAGGACGGCCGGATCGGGGGCCGTCTCAGCGCGGCCCTGATCGAGCAGGCCAAGGCCAATACCGGCATCGCCACCGATACCGAGCTGCTGGAGTTCGCCCTGGCCAGCCTGGCTCTGGAGGATCGCTTCGCCGAGGCTTTCGAAGCGGTTGGAGGCACGGTCGATCCAGACCTGAAGCTGGGCTTCTGAGGTGGCGAGCTTCGATTTCGACGCCGCCCGCCGCTGGACGCGCTTCGATCCTGGCCGCACCCTGGCGCGCCGTGACGACGCCGCGCTACCCTTCGCCGATGAGGGCGAGCTGGCGGGGGCGGCGCTGCTGCTCGACACCTGCGTCTACATCGACCGGATGCAGGGCCGCGCGCCCGGTGTTCTCAGCGGCTTGGTCGCGACCCGGCAGGTCAACCACTCCACCGTGGCCGTCCAGGAACTGATGCATGCGGTCGGCGTGCTGCGGCCCGACGATCCGCGCACCGCCGCCGCGATTGGGGCCATCGAGCGGCAGGTCAAGGCCATGCCCGACCATCGCCTGTTCGAGCCCGACGCCGAGGTGCTGAGCCGCGCCGCCCTGCTGGCCGGCATGCTGTGCCGTCTGCAAGGCTATCGCGACGACGCCCGCCTCAAGGCCTTGCAGGACAGCGTGCTGTTCCTGCAGGCGCTGAAGCTCGGCCTCACCGTCCTGACGGCCAACGTGCGGGAGTTCGATGTCCTGCTGCAGCTCGTCCCGACGGGACGGGTGCTGTTCTACCGAAAGGCCTAGCCCCGATCGCGGAACGGGTCGGCCGGATAGACGCCCAGGATCTCGAACTTCTCGGAGAAGAACTTCAGCTCGTCGAAGGCCAGGGCCAGGCTGCGGTCCTCTGGGCGGCCGTCGACCTCGGCGTAGAAGAAGGTCGCCGTGAAGGCGCCGTTCTCCATGTAGCTTTCCAGCTTGGTCATGTTGACGCCGTTGGTGGCGAAGCCGCCCAGCGCCTTATAGAGCGCGGCCGGCAGGTTGCGCACCCGGAAGACGAAGCTGGTCACGCAGCGGTGGGTGAACGACGGGGCCGGCGGGGCCGGGTCGGCGGTCATCACCAGGAAGCGGGTGGTGTTGTGGCGCTCGTCCTCGATGTCGCGCGCCAGGATGTCGAGATCATAGATCTCGGCGGCCAGGGCGGGGGCGACGGCGGCGCGGGCTGGGTCGGGCTTGGCGGCCAGGGCCTTGGCGGCGCCGGCGGTGTCGCCCGCGCCCTCGGTCGAGAGGCCCAGGCGCTTGAGGCTGTGCCGGCACTGGGACAGCGCGATCGGCATCGAGACGGCGGTCCTGACGCTGTCGAGCGTCACGCCCTTGTTGGCCATCAGCTGGAAACGGATCGGCTTGAAGCGCTCGCCGATGATCTTCAGGCCCGAGGCGGGCAGCAGGTGGTGGACGTCGGCGACGCGGCCGGCGATCGAGTTCTCGATCGGGATCATGCCCAACTGCGCAGCCCCGGTCTTGATGGCCTCGAACGCCTCCTCGAAGGTGGCGCAGGGCAGCACTTCGTAGTCGGGGAAGTAGGTGCGGCACGCCTCGTGGCTGTTGGCGCCGAGTTCGCCCTGGAAGGCGATGGTCTTGAGGGTGCTCATCTAGTTCTTCAGTTCTTTTCGGCGTGGTCGCGGGCGGCCTGCAGGTCGGACGGATTGTCGACGGAGATCGGGGCCTCGTCCGCCACCGCCGCGCGGATGGTCAGGCCCAGCTCCATGGCCCGCAGCTGCTCCAGCTTCTCGCGCTGTTCCAGCGGGGAGGGGGCGGCGGCGTTGAAGGCCTCCAGCGCGGCGCGGCGATAGCCGTAGATGCCGATGTGGCGCCATACCGGCGCATCGCCATAGAGGGTCGAGCGGGTGAAGTAGAGGGCGCGACCGCCCTGAGCGCTCCCCTGGCCGCCCGGATCCATGGCCAGCACGGCCTTGACCACGTCGGGATTGGAGCGGTCGGCGCTCGAGGCCTCCGGGGCCACGACGGTGGCGATGTCGGCGTCGGCGTGGTCGGCCAGCTGTCGGGCGCAGGCGGAAAGCACCGCCGGATCGACGAAGGGCATGTCGCCCTGCAGGTTGATGATCACGTCGTGAACGCCGGCGGGGTCCAGCACCGCCAGCGCCGCCAGTATGCGGTCCGAGCCCGAGGGCAGGGCCGGATCGGTGAGCACGGCGCGGCCGCCGGCGGCTTCCACCGCCGCGACGATCTCGGGATCGCCCGCCGCCACGGCCACGGGGCCGATGTTCGCCGCCTGCGCCTGGCGCAGCACGCGCACGATCATCGGCAGCCCGCCGATATCGGCCAGCGGCTTGTTGGGCAGGCGGGTGGCCGCCATGCGGGCGGGGATGAGGACGATCGGGTTCATGGTGTCACGTCTGGAAGGCGAAACGCGGTTCGCCCGGGTTGCGCACGGGGCGGTAGCGTGTCAGAGACCGGAGCGCAACACGCGCGTGGGGAGACCATGGGGGGACCCGCGCTCATAAATCGGCTCCGTCCACGCAAGACGGGTCTATAAAGAGGCTGACAAGGCTGAGATGAGCGACCTTACGTTCAACAAGATTTTCGGCGGCGTGCTTCTGACCGGTCTGGTCATCTTCGGTCTGCGCGAGGCCTCCGACATCGTCTTCAAGAAGCACGACGTCGAAAAGCCCGGCTACGCGATCGCCGTCGAGGAAGACACCGGCGGCGAGGGCGCCCCGGCCGCCGAGGTTCCGCCGGACTGGGGCTCGGTCCTGCTGCTTCCCGCCAACATCGAGGCCGGCAAGGCCGTCTCGGCCAAGTGCGCCTCGTGCCACACCTTCACCTCGGGTGGTCCGAACGGCACCGGTCCCAACCTCTTCGGCACCCTGGGCAAGAAGCCCGGCACGCACCCCGGCTTTGGCTATTCGGGCGCGATGACCGACTTCGGCGGCAAGAACCCGGTGTGGGACTACGACCACGTCGACCAGTTCCTGAAGGCGCCTGGCAAGTACATCTCGGGCACCAAGATGACCTTCGCGGGCCTGAAGAAGCAGGAAGACCGCATCGCGATCATCGCCTACCTGCACAGCCTGGGTTCGACCCTGCCGGTGCCGGCGCCCAAGCCCGCCGCCGCGGCCGCTCCGGCCGCCGATGCGGCTGCGGCTCCGGCCGCTGAAGGCGCCGCCGCTCCCGCCGCGGGCGCTCCGGCTTCCGCCGCGG
>NZ_QDKQ01000032.1 GCF_003116815.1 Caulobacter endophyticus | reverse complement strand
TGCGATCCATCGCGGAAACTCCCGTGAACGGCATCCAGACCTCCACAGCGAAGGCCCAAAGGTGTCACGGATGTCCCGGCACACCTGTTTCGGATGTCTCCGGTCTGAACAAGGGGGAGGATCTAGACAAGGGAATACCGACCCAGCTCGCGGATCCCCCCGGTAGCCGGATCGAGCCCGCGCGCGATCACCCGCAGCGAATAGCCGCCCTCGCGCGGTTCGATCTCCAGCGCGTGCCAGCGGGCCGGCGAGTGGCCGCCGGTCCAGGCCGACGCCGAGGGCGCGCCGAGCACGGGAATGGCGCGGCCGTCGGGGCCGGGCACGGTCGCGATCAGCGACTGGTGGGCGTGGCCGTGCAGAACGAGATCGGCGCCCCGGCGGGCGAGCACCGCGCGAAGTTGCGCCTGGTCGTCGAGTTGCTTGCGGCCGGCCACCGTGCCGGCGGTGGGCGGGTGGTGCAGCAGTACGACCTTGAAGCGGTCGGCGAGCGCCGGATCGGCCAGCAGGGCGTCGAGGCGTTCGAGCTGGGTCGCGCCCAGGCGGCCGGTGGCCAGGTGCAGGGCGGTGGGCACGGCCGAGCACAGGTTGATGATCGCTGCGGGGCCGCGCAGGCGCACCTGCGGGAAGGCCGCCTCCTCGTCGTCGCCCAGCCAGGCGGACCAGGGGGCGAAACGGGCCTGGTCGGTCTGGCCGACCAGGGCGTCGTGATTGCCGGGGCTGACGGTGACCGTCTCGGCGGGGCCGAGGCCTTCAAGCCAGCGGCGGGCGGCGGTGATCTCTATTTCCGAGGCGAAGTTGGTGAGATCACCGGTAATCGCCACATGGTCGGGGGCGTGGGCCTTCAGGTCGGCGACCAGGGCTTCGAGGACTTCGAAGCGATGAATCTTGTGCTTGCGGCGCCAAGCGATGCGGCTGAGCAGGCGCTTTGAGGCCAGGTCGCGCCAGCCGAACGCGCCCGGCGGCGGCGGCAGGTGAGGGTCCGACAGATGGGCGAGGCGGAATATCGACAAGAGGGACCGGCGCGATTGTGGCGAATTTCGGCGAAGCTGCTTATCAATCGCCTCGGCTTTCAAGGGGTTTAAAGTACCGGTGACCGGCGAAATCAATCCAGTCGCTTCGCGCGCCGTGACGGTGGGCGACAGCGAGGCGCGCATCTGGGGCATGACCTCGGGCGAGCGGCTGTCGCGCATCTATCGCCGGATCGGCGTGCCGGAAGGCGCGGGCGAGGGCGGCGGCGCGATCGCGGTCCATGCCGGCTGGGTGTTCGACGAGTCGCTGATCAAGGCCCTGGCCGGCCGGCCGTGGGCGGTTCTGGTCGACGACTCGGGCGCGCCGACGGCCGTGAACGCCCCGGCCGAGGCGGCCGCGGCTGCGGTCGCGGCCCTGGCCGAAGGCAAGGATCCCTCGACGATCGACGCGCGCTTCGTTCGCCTGACAGCGCTGGAGCTGGGCTCGGCCTACAATAGCGCCCTTCGCAAGCGCGAGCCGCCGGTGCTGGAGCGCCTGACCAGGGACAGCGTTCGCGCCGTCGAAAAGCGCCTGTTCCAGGGCTCCTACAAGGGCGTCACCGACCTCGTCACCAAGTATGTCTGGCCGACCCCGGCGCGGATCGTCACCCGCTGGTGCGCCCTGGCGAAGATGACGCCGAACCAGGTGACCTTCATCGGCTTCCTGCTGACCATCGCCGCCTTTGTGCTGTTCTGGCGCGGCCAGTTCGGCTGGGGGCTGGTCTGCGCCTGGATCATGACCTTCCTCGACACCGTCGACGGCAAGCTGGCCCGCGTGACCCTGACCTCGTCCAAGTGGGGCAACGTCTTCGACCACGGCATCGACCTGGTGCACCCGCCGTTCTGGTGGTGGGCCTGGTACGTGGGCGTGTTCGCCGTCGGCCTGTCGATGCCTTACGCGCCGTGGCTGCTGGCCATCGTCGTTGGCGGCTACGTGGCCCAGCGGGTTGAGGAGGGGATTTTCCTGGCCCTGTTCAAGCTGGAGATGCACGCCTGGCGGCCGTTCGACAGCTTCTTCCGGCTGATCACCGCGCGCCGCAACCCCAACCTCATCCTGCTGACCGGCAGCGTTCTGGCGGGCCGTCCCGACGTCGGCTTTACGCTGGTGGCGGCCTGGACGGCGATCTGCTTCCTCGTCCACGCCCTGCAGATCGTGCAGGGCGCCCTGGCCCCCAAGGGCTCGATCCAGTCCTGGCTGTCGCGATGATGCGCGTCGGCGTCGTCAGGAACCCGCGCAGCCACGCCAACCAGGGCCGGGTGCATGCGCCCACGCCCGAAGGCGTGCGCGTGGTCGAGCCGGCGACGCGCGAGGCGCTGGGACAGGAACTGGCCCGTTTCGCCGAGGAGAAGATCGACCTTCTGGTCATCGACGGCGGCGATGGCACGGTGCGCGACGTGCTGGGCCTGACGCCCTCGACCTTCGGCGACGACATGCCGATGCTGGCGATCCTGCCCTCGGGCAAGACCAACGTCCTGGCCATCGACCTGGGCGCGCCGCGCGACTGGCGGCTGGAGGAGGCCCTGGCGGCCGCCGCCGGGGCCGAGCCGCGCATCAAGATTCGCGCTCCGCTGGAGGTGCGCTTCGCCGACGGACGGCCGCCGCTGCGCGGCTTCTTCTTCGGCCTGGGGGCGCTGGTGCGGGCCACGGCCCTGTCCAAGCGCGTTAACCGCATGGGCGTGTTCCAGAGCCTGTCGGTGGCGGTGACCCTGGCCGGCGCCACGCTGGGCGCATTGTTCGGCGGCGCGCGCGACCAGTGGCGCCAGGGCGTGGCGGTGAAGGTGGCCATGGATGGCGAGGCGCAGCCAGCCGGCGAGCGCTTCGTGCTGCTGGCCACGGCGCTGAAGCGCCTGCCGTTCAACCTCAAGCCCTTCGGTGAACCGCGCGAAGGGCTGAAGGTGCTGGACGTCGACGCGCCGCCCCAACGGCTGCTGCGCATGCTGCCCACGGTGCTTTCGGGCAAGGAGAAGCCGATCCTAGAGGCGCGCGGCTATCGCCGGCGCGATCCGGCCGCGCTCTACGCCTCGGGCCAGTTCGACTTCGTGCTCGACGGCGAGGTGTTCGAGGGCGGCAAGCTGGCCCTGGCCCTGGGCGCGCCGCTGCGCTTCGTGGTCGGATGAGCGCGGTCCGGCCGCTGGTCGAGGCCGAGCTGGCGCAGTCGATCCCGGCGCCGATCCGCGCCTTCGCCGAACACCTGACAGGCCTCTTTCCGACCGCCCAGGCAGTGCTGTTCTACGGCTCGATCCTGCGCACCGGCGACCTTTCGGGCGTGCTGGACTTCTACGTGCTCACCGCGCGGCCGCCGCGCGGCCTGCGCGGCGTGGCCACCCGGATCCTGTGGCCCGACGTCAGCTATCACGAGCTGGAGCACGAGGGGGTGACCCTGCGAGCCAAGGTCGCCTCGATGACGCTGTCGCGGTTCTCTCAGGCCGTGAAGGGCAGGGGGATCGACACCACGCTGTGGACCCGCTTCGTGCAGCCCTCGGGCCTGGTCTGGGCCGCCGACGCGGCCGCGCGCGAGGCGGTGGTCGAGGCCGTGCGCCGCGCCGCCCGCACCGCCGCCCGCTTCGCCACGGCCCTGGGCCCACAGGAGGGGCCGCCCGAGGCCTATTGGACGGCGCTGTTCCAGGAGACCTACGCCGCCGAGTTCCGGGTCGAGAAGGCCGGCCGCGAGGCCTCGATCCTGGCCTTCGATCCCGCCCACTACCAGCGCCTGCTGCCGGCCTGCTGGGCCGACGACGGCCGGTTCGACGGCGAGGGGCGGCCGGCGCCGCAGATGTCGGCCATCGAGCGCAAGCGCCTGAAGGCGGCCTGGCGGCTGCGGCGCAATCTCGGCAAGTCGCTGAACGTGGCCCGCCTGATCAAGGCCGCCTTCACCTTCCAGGGCGCGGCCCGCTACGCCGCCTGGAAGATCGAGCGCCATACCGGCTTCAAGGTGGTGCTGACCCCCTGGCGCGAGCGCCATCCGGTGCTGGCCGCGCCGGGCATCCTGCTGGGCCTGTGGAAGTGGCGCAGGGCGCGGGAACGCTAAGTAAGAAAAAGCCCCGGTCTCGCGACCGGGGCTTCGTCTTTTCAGCGGTGCGCCTGCCTTCAGGCGAAGGCGCGCTGCTGGCCGTCGATGACGCCCAGCGCCGTGCCGACCTCGGCGAACACCTTGAGGACCTGGTCGATCTGCTCGTGGGTGTGGGCGGCGCTGATGCTGGCGCGCAGCAGCGGACGGCTGTCGGGCGTGGCCGGCGGCAGGGCGAGGTTGAGGTAGACGCCCGACTGCAGCAGGCCGTTCCACATGGCGATGGCGCGCTCGACGTCGGGCATGGTGGCCGCGACGATCGGGCTGGCGGCCGGGCCGGTGACGAAGCCCAGGGCGGTAAGGCCGTCGTACAGGCGGCAGGCGTTGCTGTTGAGCTGCTCGCGCAACTGCGGCTTGGCGATCATCTGCTCCAGCGCCACCAGGGTCGAGGCGACCACGGCCGGCGGCAGAGAAGCGGTGAACATGTACGGACGGCAGATCACCCGCATGACTTCGAAGTCGTCGAGGCTGGAGACGCAGAAGCCGCCGATGGCGCCCAGGCTCTTGGAGAAGGTGCCGACGATGAAGTCGACATCGTCTTCCACGCCCGCGGCCTCGGCCAGGCCCCGGCCGGTGGCGCCGAGCACGCCCATCGAGTGGGCCTCGTCGACCAGCAGGTAGCCGCCCATCTCGCGCTTCACGGCGGCGATTTCCTTGAGCGGCGCGGTGTCGCCGATCATCGAATAGATGCCTTCGACGACGATCAGGCGCTCGCCCGGGACGTCCTTGAGGCGACGCAGGCGCTTGGCCAGGTCTTCAGGGTCGTTGTGGCGGAAGCGGATGACCTCGGCGTGGCCCAGGCGCGAGCCGTCGTAGATCGAGGCGTGGCTGTCGGCGTCGAGGATCAGGTGGTCGCCGCGGCCGACCAGGGTCGACAGGACGCCCAGGTTGGCCTGATAGCCGGTGGTGAACACCATGGCGTGCTTGCGGCCGTAGAACTTGGCCAGCTCTGTCTCCAGGGCCACGTGGGCCTCGAAGCTGCCGTTGGCGATGCGGGAACCGGTGGTGCCGGTGCCACGTTCCTGGACGGCCTTGACCGAGGCGGCGATCGCCTTCTCGTCAAAGGTCAGGCCCAGATAGTTGTTGGTGCCCAGCAGGATGGTGGGACGGCCGTCGACGATGCCCTCGGTCGGCGAGACCACGGCGTCGAAGCGAACGGTGAACGGGTCGGCGCCCGCTTGCTGGATGGCCTTGTACGCATCGCGATAGGCCAGGTGCTTGTCGAACAGACCCATCGGTCAAGCCTTGGTTCGGAGATCGTTGATCAGTTTTGAGAGGTCGCCGGCGGTTTCCACCGCGGCGAGGCGATCGAGCGGGATGGAGATGTCGAAGGCGTCTTCGAGCTCCATCACGATGTTCATCAGGGCGAGGGAATCCACGGCCAGGTCGCGGCCGATGTGGGTTTCGTTCGTCACCTCGACCGTGCGGCCGAGCACCTTGCTCGTCGCCAGCCCGATCTCACGCAAACTCAGATCTGTCACTGTATCCATGCCAAACGCCAGACGCCCCCGTCAAAGCACTGTGACCGCACCGTAACAGTGTCTCTGTCAGATATCTGCCACAATTGAGCTAGTCGCTGTATTTTTTCGACAACCAGCCGGCCGACCGATACCAGTCGACGGTTTCGCCGAAGCCGCGGGCAACATCGTGACGACTCGGCGACGACGCAAGGGATGGATCGTCCGAAAACGCCCAATCTGCATGCGACAGTTCGCGCGCCTTGCCCGATCCGAACACCGACGGTTGTCTTGAAAATCTACTCGCCATATCGGCGATGCTTCCAGCCGCGCGGATCAGGCCTTCGGGCACGCGCAGCAGGCGAGGCGGCTTGGCGCCGACGGCGGCAGCCGCGGCGCTCATGATCTCGCTCCAGGCATAGCCGTCCGATCGCGCGTCGCAGATTGAGGCCAGGCCCGCGCGGCGGCTCAGGACCAGATCCAGGATCTGGGCGGCGGCGTCGCGCACCTCGATCATCGCCACGCGCGAGGCCGGCGACAGCACCGGCAGCAGGCGACTGCCTTGCGCGGCCGCGAACAGGCCGACGGTCTCGCGGTCGCCGGGGCCGTAGATCGCCGGCGGGCGGATGATCAGGGCCTCGGGCGCGACGGCCAGCACCGCCTCTTCGCCCGCGCGCTTGCTGGCGGCGTAGTCCGAGAGTTGCGGTTCGCGCGCGGCGAGGCTGGAGACCAGCACGAAGCGGGCGCCGGCGCGCGTCGCAGCCTGGGCCGCGGCGCGGGCGCCGTCGACATTGACCTTGTCGAAGGCTGCGCGGTCGGCGGCCTTGATCAGGCCGGCCAGGTGGATGACCACCTCGGCGCCGTCGCACAGGCGCTCCAGCGCCTTGGCGCTGGACAGGTCGCCCGGCACGACCTGCGGCTCGATCCCGCGCCAGAAAGGCGAGATCGGGTCGCGGCGAGACAGGATGCGGGGCGCAAGGCCTCGCTCGGCGATGGCGCGGACGAGGTGCTGGCCAAGGAAGCCGGTGGCGCCGGTGACGGCGATAGTCCCGGCGCCTTCCACCTCAGGCGCGCTCGTAGGCGCCGGCCAGATAGGCGGCCTTGGCCTTGGAGCGGCTGAGCTTGCCCGACGAGGTCTGGGGCAGGGCGTGGGCGCCGACCAGCTTGACCTGGGTCTCGACGCCGTGGCGCGAGCGCAGCACGCCGGCCACGGTCTCGACGAGGGCCGCGCGGCTGTCGGCGTCGCCGCCGCGGGCCTGGACCAGGATGGTGACGATCTCTTCCTCGGCCGCATCGCCGGGGACGGAGAAGGCGGCCACGTCGCCGCTGCGCAGTCCGGGGACCTCACGCTCGGCGGTCCACTCCAGGTCCTGCGGCCAGATATTGCGGCCGTTGAGGATGATCAGGTCCTTGGCGCGGCCGGTGATGACGATTTCGCCGTCGATCAGGAAGCCCAGGTCGCCGGTGTCCAGCCAGCCGTCGGCGTCGAGCACGCGGGCGGTCTCTTCGGGCTGTTCGAAATAGCCGCCCATCAGGCTGGGACCCTTGGCGAAGATGCGGCCGACGTGGCGTTCGGCCACGGGCTTGCCGTCGGCGTCGCGGACTTCGAGCTGATGGTGGGGCAGGGCGGCGCCGCAACGGGCGAAGGCCCGGGCGCGGGGCGCGTCGGCGCCGACCGTGACGGCCAGATCGTCGCGCTCCAGGCGCTCGATGTCGAGGATCTCGACGCGCAGGCCCTTGCCCAGCGGGGCCATGGAGAGCGCCAGGGTCGCCTCGGCCATGCCGTAGCTGGCGACATAGGCTTTTTGCGAGAAGCCGACGGCGGCGAAGCGCTCGGCGAAGGCCTCGACCGGGGCGGTGCGGATCATGTCGCCGCCCAGGCCCGCGCTGCGCCAGCGCGACAGGTCCAGGTGCTCGATCGAGGCGGCCTCGGCCCGGCGGGCGCACAGCTCGTAGCCGAAGGTCGGGCTGTAGGCGATCGTGCCGCCGTTGCGGCTGATCAGGTCGAGCCAAAGCAGCGGCCGGCGCACGAAAGCGCCGGTAGGCAGCAAATCAACGCTCATCTGGCTGGTGAGCGGGCTGAGCAGGAAGCCGATCAGGCCCATGTCGTGATAGAGCGGCAGCCACGAGACGGCGCGGTCTTCCGGCTTAACCTGCAGGCCGTCGCGGGTGATGGCCACGGCGTTGGCCATCAGGGCCTTGTGGGTGACGAGCACGCCGGTCGGAAAGCGCGTGCTGCCCGAAGAGAACTGCAGGTAGCAGGCGTGATCGGGCGTGATCTCCGGCAGGGTCGCGCCAGCGTCTTGCGGCAGCGCGGACAGCGGGGAGGCGAAGTCGAGGCTGGCGGCGTCGCCGATCTGCGTCAGCCACTCGGCCATGCCGGCCGGGCCGATCAGGATGCGGGCGCGGGCCGAGACGCACATGCGGCCGATCTGCTCGATATAGGCCTCGCGGCCGCCGAGCGGCGCGGGCAGGGGCAGGGGGGCCGGAACCAGGCCCGCGTACTGGCAGGCGAAGAAGGCGCGCACGAAGTCGCCGTCGGTCTCGGCGATCAGGGCGACGCTGTCGCCGACCTTCACGCCGCCGACGGCGAGCAGCCGGCGGGCCAGGCCTTGGGCCTGTTCGCGCAAGGCCGTGTAGGTCAGGGCCTCGACCAGTTCGCCGCGCAGCGAATGCAGGTTGATCCCGGTCTCGCCGGTCGCGGCGAAATCCAAGGCGGCGGTCAGGGTCGGGAAGTCGGCGAGACGGACGGTCCTGCCGGAAGCGGTGGGCGTATTCATTGCGGATCGCCTTTGCGCTCGTTCCGGGGGTCCGCGCAAGTCTGTTCAAGCGGCTGAGCGCTTTTGTCCTCGCGCTCGGCGGCGGCTTCCGCAGCGAGACGCGACCGGAGGGTGATGAACATGCCGATCGCCATGCAGGTCGAGGCCAGCACCAGGGCCGCGCCGGCGCCGGTCAGGTCGAAGATCTGCAGCAGGGGCACAAGGGCGGCGAAATAGATGGCGATGACGACGATGCGCACGCGCAGGGCCGCGCCGGCCGCGTGCATCGAGACCAGCATCGGCTCGATCGGCAGGGCCATGATGCTGATGGCGGCTGCGGCGACCTGCCAGCTCATGATGCCGGCGGCCGAGGCGTATTCGGCGCCCATGATGATGGTCAGCAGCCAAGGGCCGGCCAGCAGGCACACCAGCAGCAGCACCCCGGCCACGCCGCCGCCGATCAGGGCGATCTGGCGGGCCAGGCGCAGCATGGCCGCGTCGTCCTTTTGGGCGCGCAGGCGGGCGAACTCGGGATGCAGGGCCGGCAGCATCAGGCGGGCGGGCTTGGCCATGCCGTCGGCCACCTGGCGCCCCACGCGCCACATGGCGGCCGGCGCGGGGCCGACCAAGGCGCCGATGGCCAGGGTCAGGACGTGGGTGAAGCCGACCTCGATGGTGCTGCTGAAATTGGTCGCCCAGGCGAAACGCCAGACGCCGGGCAGGCCTGCGCCCAGCGGGCCAAAGAGGCTGAAGCCGTCCAGCAGCCCTCGCTGCAGCAGGCTCCATACGGCGATGACGGCGACATAGAGGAACGAGGCGACGGTGCCGGCCGCCCAGGCCAGCAGGAACATCTCGATCGGCGCGTCCATCGAGGCGGCGATCGCGCAGCCGATCAGGCGCACCGCCGAGGAGACCACCTGCTCGGCGGCCAGCATGCGGAAGCGGTCGAACAGCCTCAGCAGGCCCACGCCCGTGGCCGAGGTCATGACCCCGATCGACAGGCAGTAGAGCGCGGCTTCCGGCGCCAGTTCGTCGGGCCAGCCCATGTAGTGGCTGAACAGCAGGCTGCCGCCCACGCCGATGGCGACGCCGGCCACTGCGCCGATGCCGTCGAGCACCAGGGCCAGGCGCATGACCTGCTGGAAGGTCTTGCGGTCGCCGTCCATCAGCGGCTTGGCGCCGTACTGCACGACGGTCTGCCAGGACTGGAACTTGGCCATCTCGCCCAGGGCCTGGGCGAAGGCGTTGATCAGGGTCAGGAAACCGAAGACCTCGATGCCGAGGCTGCGGGTGGTCACGGCGATATAGGCCAGGCCGACGATGGCGTTGAGCCCGCGCCCGCTGAGCAGGGCGCCGACATTGGCCAGCATGCGGGTCAGGGGATTGACCTTGGTTGCGTCCTTTGGAGGCGCGTCCTTGAGGGCGGCGTTCATCGGTCGAGGGCGGACAGGCGGTCGACGATGGCGCGGGCGGCGCGCTGCGACGAGGGGGTGTCGGTCAGGTCGAAGGTCTGGGCCACGCCCGTCTTCTGGGCGCCCAGGAAGTCGCCGTGGCCGGCGATGGCGGCGGCGACCGCGTCGCAGATCCCGTCGGCGGTCTCGCGCACGGGGCCGTACAGCCAGTGATGGAAGCTTTCGTCGCCCTTCCAGTCGGCGTGCGACGGGTTGAGGAACAGGCAGGGCTTGGGCTTGCGCAGGAACTCGTAGACCTGGCTCGAGACGTCGCCGAGATAGAGATCGGCCTGACGGGTGTAGGTCATGTCGAAGGCGGCCGGGCCGCCCAGATCGACATGGATGCGCGGATGGCCCTCGAAGCCGGCCACCGCGCGGCGGTCGGTCTCGGACGCGGTCTCGAACAGGCGGACGTGCGGCGCGAAGATCAGGTTGAACCGCTCGTCGGCGGCGAACTGCTGCAGGATCGACAGGCCAAAGGCGCTCCACGAACCCAGGGCTTCATGGAAGTGCGGGTTGTAGACGACGGTCGGCAGGGCCCGAGCGAAGGCGGGGGTCACGCTGGGGGGGAGGGCGTCGACCAGGTCGAACTTGGGATAGCCGACCATGGCGCAGGCTTCCGGCTTCACCCAGCCCTCGTCGATCATCCGGTCGCGCTGCTTGGGGCCGGCGGCCATCACCAGGTCGAAGACCCGAAGGCGCGGCTCGAAAGGGCCGCCGCGATCGCCGGCGCCATGCTGGGTGTAGACCAGGGCGGTGCGGCGTACGCCCAGCTTGCGCAAAAGAGCGGTGGTGCGCTCGGGCGTGACCACCGCGTCATAGGTCGACAGCCGGCCGGCGTTCAGGGCCAGCATCAGGGCTTTGGGCGGCGGGGCGTTCTTCGAGATCCTCCGCAGCCAGGCCGGCGGCAGCAGGCGCAGGGTGACGGGCGCGCCGCCCAGGGCGTCGAGCATGCCCTGGATATAGTCGAGGTGCCCGGCCGAGGTGGCCGCGATCTCGACGCGGATCTCCGGCCAGTCGCGGGCCATCGCCACGGCGATCGACAGGCTGTGCCACACCTGGTGCGGTTGGGCGATGTAGAGGAAGCACACGCGCGTGGCGCGGGCGCGCTGCTGGTCGAGGAGGCCGAGGCCGTTCATGGGGCGGTCGACCTAGCGGGGCTGGACGCGGGTGCGGACGCGACCCTTGAAGACCACGCGATCGCCCTTGTCGCTGACGCTGTAGCTGTCGGCGCTGACATTGCCGCGCGGCCCGGCGCCGGCCACCGGCGCGCCGCCGACGACCTCGCCGGTCTTGGTGTCGATGCGGGCTTCCTGCGAGGCGAACTGGTAGCCCTGGCCGTTGTCGATCTTCACGTCCTGGGTCAGCACCAGGATGTTCTGGGCTTCCTGGTAGATGCCGTCCTTCGACGTCACCTTGCTGGCGTCGGGCGCGCCATAGCCGCGCACCAGGGTCGGCTCGACCAGCTTGACCTTGTTGGGATCGGCCGCGTCGCGTTCGGCGCGGCGGGCGGTGATCAGGAAGGCGCGGCCGTCGCGCATGGCGCCGGTGAAGCGCGGATTGTCCATGGCCAGGGGCGCGGCGGTCGCGGCCTTGGAGGCGTTGTGGGTGTCCAGCATGCGCCAGGTGGTCTGGCCGATGACCACGCCCGACAGGCCGACCGCCAGCACCAGCAGGCCAGCGCGCGCCCAGCGCGCCGAGCGCCGGCGCCGGTTGCGGCGGGGCTTCTTGGCAGGAGCGGCGGAGAGGGCGGCGGTGGTCATGCGGGCGGACGATCCAGAACGGACGCCATGGATAGTCTTCAACGCGTCCGACGCCCAAGCGGTTTTTCTGAAGGCGAAGGCGGGGCTGTTACCGTGACCGCCCCCGCGCCGTGACCGGCCAGATGGCCACCAGGGTGTCGCCCTCGACCACGTGATAGGCGTCGTAGAGGTTGACGGTGGGGTCGCAGTGCGGGGCGGCCAGGGTGACGCGGGCGCCCAGAGACGGGGGCGCGCCTGATGACGGAACCAGCGCTCCGTGCTCGTCGCCCATGAAGAAGTAGCGCGAGCCTTCCGGGGCGCCGGCCACGACCTGGGGCGGATCGGCGTCAGTGGACATCGCCTTGAAGCCGGCGTCGACCGTGACCATGCCGGGGCTGTTGGCGCTGACCACGCGGGCGTCGATGAATAGAGAGCGCTTGTAGGGGCTGGCCTCGGCGCCGTCGCCGGCCCCGGCACCCGTCAGGTCGCAGGCCAGGTACTGGTCGTCCATGAACACGTAGGAGCCGACCTGCAGTTCGGTGAAGATGCCGAGTTCGGCGTCGATGCGGTGCGAGCCGGTGCCCGAGCCGCTGACGATGGCCGGTGCGCCGCCGGCGGCGGCCAGGGCGTCGATCACCTCGCGGATATAGGCGCCGCGATCCTCAAGCGCGCTCTTGCGGACGTCGAAGGCTTCGATGTGCTGCTGGACGCCGCAATAGCATTGCAGGCCCTGGTAGCTCAGTGACGCTTGAGCCTGGATCGCCTGGAACAGGGCGACGGCGGCATGGGGCGAGGCGACGCCGGTGCGGTGGATGCCGGGATCCAGATCGATCAGAACCTCAAGCGGCTTGCCGCTCGCGCTCGCCGCTACGCCCAGGGCGGCGACGTTGTCGGGATGGTCGACGACGACCTTGAGGCCTTCGGTCGCCAGGTTCAGCGCGGCCAGCCGGGCGATGGCGGGAGCCGAGACCACTGGCGAGGTGATCAGCAGGCCGCTCGAGACGCCCTGCGCCGCCAGGGCCTCGGCCTCGCCGATCTTGGCGCAGCACAGGCCCACGGCGCCGGCTTCCAGTTGCAGGCGGGCAAT
Source organism: Caulobacter endophyticus (assembly GCF_003116815.1). GTDB lineage: Bacteria > Pseudomonadota > Alphaproteobacteria > Caulobacterales > Caulobacteraceae > Caulobacter > Caulobacter endophyticus. Next base: position 32,066 of record NZ_QDKQ01000032.1, on the reverse strand, counting down.
GTCGGCGCTCTTGTGGGTCTTGGCGTGCGGGCGAAGCTTCAGTCCCTTGGACGCGGCGAAGTCGGCCATGGTCGCGATGTTCGCCGCGAGAGCGACGCGGTCGACGACCAGCACGGGCGTATTCAGCTGTCCGCGGGAGCCGGAGTGGCCGACGAGCGCGGCGTGCAAGGCGATGTCGGTCATCGGTCAGATCCCGAAAAGCTGCGAGAGGTGGGCGTTGGCGAACTTGGCGGCCGGGTCCCAGGCCTTCCGCACCCGCAGGAAGTCTCCGGCGCGGGGATAGAGGCGATGGACGTCGGCGGGGGTGAGGGTATGGCGCTTGGCCCAGTGCGGCCTGCCGCCGCTGTCGGCCAGTACGGCCTCCATTTCGGCGAAGGCCGGCCGCCAGGGCATCTTGGCGTACTGGTGGAACGAGATCGAGGCGCCCGCGCCGATGTTGAACGGGCTCATCCAGATGTCGTCGCCGGCCACGAGGCGGAACTCGAACGGGAAGGTGATCGGCAGGCGGCGCTTGCGGATGTGGGCCATGGCCGCCTTCAGGGTAGGCAGGCCGGCGGCGCGCGGCATCTCGTATTCCATCTCCTCGAAGCGGACGTTGCGCTCGGAGGGGAAGACCTCGTAGGCCGGGCCGGCGCGGCGGGCGGGCTTGCCGGCGACCTTCATCATCAGCTTCTGCAGCGGCGCGGTCAGGACGGGCAGGGCGGCGCACAGGTCGCAAATCGTGCGGAAGGTGTCTTCGTCGCCTTCGCCGCTCTTGCCCAGGGCTTCGTCGGCGGCCTCGGCCGGGACGGGGTGCAGGGTCTTGAAGATGACGTCGTCGCTGTAGGGAAAGACCCAGAACTCCATATGGCGAGTGGCGGCGGCCAGATCGTCGAGACGCTCGGCGACCTCGGCCAGCGGCATGCGGCTGACCCGTTCTTCGAGGTAGTAGGCTGGGACGACGTTGATGCGGATGGCCACGGCCACGCCCAGCAGGCCGAGCGACACGCGCTGGGCCTGGTAGAGCTCGGGCTCCAGGTCTGGTCCGCATTCGACGAGGCGGCCGTCGGCGGTCATCAGTCGAAAGCCGCACGCCTGGGTCGACAGGCTGCCCAGCTCCGCCCCGGTGCCGTGGGTGCCTGTTGCCGTGGCCCCGGCCAACGATTGCGGATTGATGTCGCCTTGATTGATCAGCGACAGCCCCTCGGTCCAGAGGGCGGCGGTCAGGCGCTTGAGGCTCCAGCCGGCGGGAGCCCAGGCCGTCTTGCGGTCGGGCGCGATCTCGACCGCGCCTTCCAGGTCTGACAGGTCGAGCAGCAGGCCGCCCGTTTCGCAAAGCGGCATGAAGGAGTGACCGGCCCCGACGACGCGCACCTTGTCGGCCTCGCGCACCAAGCCTGACAGCTCCTCGACCGTGCGCGGCCGGGCTATCCTGCTGGGCGTGGCCGCCACGCTGCCCGACCAGTTCTTCCAGCCCTCCATCGGCGCTCCCCCGCTGCGATGGACTGACGATAGTAAAAACTATCGTTATTGCAAGCCGGTGTTATGCGGCGAGGTTCCTCGCTTACAGCGGGGTATCGAACGTCTCGAAATAGCAGTCGAACAGCCGGCCGATCTCTTCGGCGAGGGCGGACGCGTCCTGCCCTGGCTCCTCGACAGCCATTTCGGTGGCGGCGTAGGTCAGTTCGACCATCATCCGCGTGGCGGTGCGGATCCGAAGCGGCGAGACGCTCGGGAACCGCGCCGTCAGCACCTCGCCGAACTGGCCGGCGACCATGTCGCGCGAGGCGAAACGCAGCTGCTGCAGCATCGGCACCGCCCGCAGGGCCCGGCCGATGGCCGCGCCGCCGGGAAAACGGCGGGTCATGCCGATGACGTCGGTCAGCAGGGCGGCGGTCTTGGCGACGCGCTCGCTGGCGGTCGCGCCTTCCAGGCCGCCGGCCTCCATCCAGGCGAACACCGCATCGTCCTGGAGCCGCATCAGCCGATCGCCCAGCTCCTTCAGGATCGCGTACTTGTTGGGGAAGTAGCGATAGAGCGCCGGCGGGGTCAGGCCCGCGCGCTTGCAGATGGCGTTGGTGGTCAGCTGCTCGAAGCCGGACTCGATCAGCAGTTCGCCGGCGGTGGCCAGAACCACCTCGTAAGTGTCCTGGGCGCGGGCCTGGGTCGGGCGCAGTTTGGCGTCGAGCGGGATGTCGGCGGCCGGATCGACCGTCGGCTTCGGCATGGGGGTCTCCTGAAGTCCCCACCAGACCTAGAGCGCTTCTCGTCGAATGCCAATGTTCGCTCATTGCCAAAGCTTAACGGGACTTGGGGGCGGGCCTGGGTCAGGGTCGTCGCCATCGCTGGGGGCGGCGGTTTGTGGGGAGTTTTCGATGATCGACCGACGCGGCCTGTTCGCCGCCGCCCGAGCGCTGTGCGCCGCGCCAGGCCTTTCGTTCGCCGCGCCGACGAAGCTGGGCGCCGACAATCCCGTGGTGGACGCCTTCGTCGCCGAACAGAAGTTCCAGGGCGTTGTGATGATCGGGCGCAAGGGCAGGGCGTCCTATGTTCGCGCCTTCGGCATGGCCGACATCGAGGCGGGCGCGCCAGCGACGCGCGAGACGGTCTATGGGATCGCCTCGATCTCCAAGTGGCTGACCACGATCGCCGTGCTGCGGCTGGTGGAGCAGGGCAAGCTGTCGCTGGACGCGCCCATCGCCACCTGGCTGCCCCGTCAGCGGCCCGAGACCGGCAAGACCGTGACCCTGACGCATCTGCTGTCCAACACCACCGGCATTCCCAACGGCTTCTCGCCGGCCCTGAAGCTCGATCCGGAGATCCTGAAGCGCGAACTGTCGGCAGCCGAGGCGGTGACCCTGTTCTGCCAGGGCGCCCCGCTGTTCGCGCCCGGCGGCAAGTTCGACTACGCCCTGACCAACTGGTTCGTCGTAACCGCCATCGTCGAGGCGGCGACGGGCAAGCCGTTCCAGGCGGTGGTCGAGGAACTGACTACCGGCCCGCTGAAGATGAGCCGCACGCGGGCCGGCCGCGTCGACGCCGATCCGGGCGTGGCGGCCTCATACTATGCAGGGCCGCCCCTGGCGCGACGGGAGAACCCGCGCCTGTCGGTGATGGCGGCCGGCGGCGGCTATTTCAGCACCGCCGACGACCTGCTGACCGCGGCGCACATCGTCTTCGACACGCCTTTCCTGAGCGAGGCCTCGCGCAAAGCCCTCACCACCATCCTCGTGCCCGACCAGGACTATGCTCTGGGCGGCCGGGTGCGGACCCTGACCATCGACGGCCAGGCCCGGCTGGCCGGCTGGGAGACCGGGCGCACGGCGGGCTTCCGTTCGGTGCTCGGCCACCGGTTCGACACCGGCGACCAGGTGGTGATCCTCAACAACACCGACCTGTCGCAGAAGGCGCTGGATCTCTTCGCCGACAGGCTGTTCGGGGCCGCGCCCCGCCCTGGGTGAGGCGATTTTCGCCTTTCCTGACGACTGCTGACAAAAGTGGGCGCGGGGCAGGGTTCTCCACCGGAAGAGCGATGCTATGACAAGCACGCCTTAGGGGAGAATCCTGCTCATGATCCGCAGCCTGCTGACCGCCGTCGCCGCTTCCGCCCTGCTCGTGGGCGCGGCCCAAGCTCAAGACGTCAAGATCGCCGAGGCGCTGCGCGACAAGGCCCTGACCGATCGCCTGGCCTGGGACATCACCGAAGACCTGACCACCAACATCGGCCCGCGCCTCGTCGGCTCGCCGGGCATGGAGCGGGCCAAGGACTGGGGCGTGGCCAGGTTCAAGGCGCTGGGCTTCACCAACATCAAGGTCGACCAGTTCGCCAAACCGTCGTGGACTCGCGGCGAAGAGAGCGCCGAGCTGGTCGCGCCCTATCCGATGAAGCTGTCGATCGTGGGCCTGGGCCGCACGATCCCGACGCCGGCAGAGGGCGTTGAGGCCGAGGTGGCGCTGTTTACGACCTATGCCGAGATGGTCGCCGCCCCCGCCAGCGCCATCAAGGGCAAGATCGTCGTCATCACCCAGCCGATGGTCCGCGCCCAGGACGGCGCCGGCTACGGCGTCGCCGGGATCTCGCGCCGCGCCGGCCCGGTCGAGGCCGCCAAGCGCGGGGCCGTGGCCCTGCTGATCCGCTCGGTCTCGACCTCCAGCTCGACCGTTCCGCACACCGGCGTGACCACCAACGGCGCCGACGTCGTCACCATTCCGGCGGCCGCCCTGGGCGTGCCCGAGGCCGAGCAGCTGGAGCGCCTGGCCAAGAAGGGTCCGCTGCGCATCAAGCTGAAGCTGGCCTCCAGCCTCGACGCCGGCGACGTGGCCTGGAACATCTCGGCCGACATCAAGGGCTCGGAAAAGCCCGACGAGGTGATCGTCATCGGCGGCCACCTCGACAGCTGGGACGTGGGCACCGGCGCCTTCGACGATGCGGCCGGCATCGCCATCACCACGGCCGCGGCCAAGCTGATCGGCGAGCTGCCCAAGCATCCCAAGCGCACCATCCGCGTCGTGATGTGGGGCTCCGAAGAGAGCGGCGGCTCGTCCGACGCCTTCCTGGCGGCCAACAAGTCCAACCTGGAGAAGCTGGTTCTGGCCGGCGAAAGCGACACGGGCGCCGACCGCATCTACAGCCTGCAACTGCCCAGGGGCTCCGAAGGCCACCCGGCCATGAAGGCGGCGATCCGGACGCTGAGCCCGCTGAAGATCTATTTCGATCGCAACCCGGCCGCGCACGGCGGCGCCGACATCGGCGGCATCGAGGGCGCGGGCGTGCCGGTGGTGAACCTCAATCAGGACGCCAGCCGCTACTTCGACTATCACCACACGGCCGACGACACCCTGGACAAGGTGGACCCGATCCAGCTGGCCCAGAACGTCGCGGCCTGGACGAGCTTCATCTACCTGGTGGCCGACAGCGACATCGACTTCCGCGCCCTGAGCGCCGCCGCGCCGGCTCAGGCGGGTCACTGACAGTTCGTCCCCTTCGTCGTCATCCCGGAAGCCGCGCAGCGGCTATACGGGACCCAGGGGGCCGGGCTCGGCGGATCTATCGAGCGCCCAGGCGGTCGCCGACGCAGTGCGGCGGCCTCTGGGTCCCAGCTCTGCACTTCGCTTCGGCCGGGATGACGAGCAGGGAAGGGAAGCTCCCAAACACTCCCAGCGCGTGCGACGCGTCGCCGCGACCGTCGGGTGAGTCAAAACGCCGCAAAGCGTGGCCGTTCATACTTTATGTGCTCATCCACAGATTTGCGGCGCCGCATCATAGCGCCGCAAACGCCTCCCCCAGCAGGGAAAACGCGCCGTAAACCCTGACTGCGCAAGGCTGCGAGGGGTTAACGCCTGTCCCAGAATGGTGCGCGTCTTGGTTGCCGAGGCGTAACGCGACGGGCCCTTCGTTATCCCGGCATTAACGACCTTCAGGCCTTTCTACGCCTCCGTAGGCGCTTCGCCCGAAACCGCTCCGTCGTCGAACGACGGTCGGGCTCGGAGAAGAGCCGAAAGGTTCCGTTTTTCCAGTGTCTGATGGTGGAGGACGCTTATGCCCGCGGCAGTGCGGGGGGGACCGCGCAAGCCAGCGCGCCCCCGGGCCGAAGCGCCCGCAGGTCCGAACAAGGCTCGCCCGGCTCAGCAACAGCAGCCGGCGGGGAAGCTGCATGCCGCGCGCGGCGGCGTCGGCGTGTCGCCGGGCCTGGCCCTGGGCGTCGCCGGCGGCGCCCTCGCGCTCGCGCTCGTCGTCACCCTGGCCACCGGTCATCGCGCCGAGCGCCTGGGCCAGGCGATGGCCCACGGCGTCGATGGCGAGTTCGCCAACCTGGGCTTCAAGCTGAAGGCCGTGCACGTGACCGGCGCTTCGGCGACCGCCCAGGCCGACATCCTCAAGGCCAGCGGCCTGTACCAGGACCAGCCGACGCTGGGCATGGACCTGGTCGATCTGAAGTCCCGCGTCGAGGGCGTGGGCTGGGTGAAGTCGGCCAAGGTGGTCCGGCTGCTGCCCGACACCGTGATGATCGCCGTCGAGGAGCGCCCGGCCCTGGCCGTATGGCAGCACTCGGGGCGCCTGAAGGTGATCGACGCCGAGGGCCGCATCATCCGCGAGGCCGACGCCGCGCGCTTCCCGCACCTGCCGCTGGTGGTGGGGCAGGGCGCCGACCAGGCCGCTGGGAACATCTTGCCGGCGGTCAACGCCCGGCCGCGCCTGCGCGATCGTCTCGAAGCGCTGGTGCGCGTCGACGACCGCCGCTGGGACCTGCGATTGAAGGACGGCTCGCTGATCCAGCTGCCGGCCATTGACGAAGAATCCGCGTTGATTCAATTGGATCAACTGGACCAGCGGCAACGCATCCTCGATCTCGGCTTCGCGCGCATCGACCTGCGCGATCCCGAGATGGTGGCGATCCGGCCTCGTGACACCGTGCTGCCCGGGCAGCCGGTGGCCAACGGGGCTTAAGAACAGAAACGATGGACTGAGGTGACCCTGACCATGTCGCGACTTGAGGACCGGAGACAGGCCCGTGATGGCCTGAAGGCGACGCTCGTGCGTCAGCCCGCGGTCGCGGCCGTGGACCTGGGGGCGTCGAAAGTCACGTGCTTCATCATGAAGGCGGACGGCGTCCACCGCGACAATCGCACCCTGACGACCGCGGGGGTCGGCTACGTGCAGTCGCGCGGCGTGCGCGGCGGGGCGATCGTCAATCTGGACGAAGCCGCCCAGGCCATCGCGCAAGCCGTGGAGCGCGCCGAGACGGTCGCCGGCGTCAGCGTCCAGGGCGTGTCGGTCTGCACGGCCGGCGGCCAGCTGGCCAGCCACCGCGTCCAGACCCAGGTTTCGCTGGGGGCGCGGCCCATCGCGGATGGGGATCTGTCGCGCGCCATCTCCTCGGCCCTGGCGCAGGTGCGCCTGCCGGGCCGCAAGCCGATCCACCTGCTGCCGATCGCCTGGTCGGTCGACGGCCAGAAGGGCATCCGCGACCCGCGCGCCATGTTCGGCCGCTCGCTTGGCCTTGAGCTGCTGGTCGTCTCGGTCAACGAGAACATCTTCCACACCCTGGCCCACTGCGTGGAGCGCGCCCACCTGTCGTTCGAGGGCATCGTCGCCGCGCCCTTCGCCTCGGCCCTGGCGGCCCTGGAAGAGGATGAGATGGACCTGGGCGCCGTCTGCATCGACATGGGCGGCGGTTCGACCTCGGTGGCGGTGTTCAACAACGGCGCCCTGTGCCACGTCGACAGCCTGGCCGTCGGCGGCGGGCACGTCACCCAGGACATCGCGCGCGGCCTGCAGACCTCGGTCGCCGGCGCCGAGCGCATCAAGACCTTGCATGGCAGCGCCATCGCATCGGCCAACGAGGACCGCGAGATGATCGAAGCCCCACCGCGGGGCGATGATCCGGGCGCGGGTCCGGTGATCGCGCCGCGGTCCTTGCTGAAGGGCATCATCCAGCCCCGCGTCGAAGAGACCCTGGAACTGCTGCGCGAGCGCCTGAAGGCCTCGGGCGCGCCGGTGGAGCCCGGCGCGGGCATCGTCCTGACCGGCGGCGCCAGCCAGCTGGCCGGCGTGCGTGAAGTGGCCGTGCGGGTGTTCGACCGTCCGGTGCGCCTGGGCCGTCCGCGCCGGGTGCCGCACCTGGCCGACGCCGCCTCGGGTCCGGCCTTCTGCGCCGCCGCCGGCGTGCTGCATCGCACGGCCTTTGGTCCGCGCGAGGTGGTCTCGCCCAAGGCGCTGAGCAGCGCCCAGGTGCGCAAGCGTCCGATGGATCCCAACGCCTCGCCGGTGGCCAAGGCCGCCGCCTGGCTGCGCGACAACCTCTAGCGCCCTCGTCTCATTGTGAGAAATAGTCAGCGCCTCGCCCGAAAGGGCGGGGCGTTTTCGTGCGTCTGGACCAAATCACCTTGGCTCGCGCGATGGGTGAATTAACCCTGTCATTTAACTTTCTAAGTGCCTGAATGGCCAAACAGTGTAGTTTCGCGCCCCCGAATCCGAGGGGTTGGACGCAAAAAACAGGCCAGCGGCGTTCCGCCGCACGGCCGTTCCGGCCCAGCTTGGAAACCAAGGAGTTCCAAGCAATTCCTTTGGATAACTCGCTTTTTTCCCTGTAAGCGGGATCGACCTGCAGCCGACTCAGATTATGGCTTTAACCGCCAGTTAACGATGGTGGTTGTTCTGTTAACCCGATCGTCGAGGCGTTACCGGCTTGCGGTCGGTTCATTTGACGAATTCGGCGTAAGGACGCGAGGGTCCCCATGGCTATTTCACTTTCGGCGCCGCGCACCACCGAGCTGAAGCCGCGTATCGTGGTCTTTGGGGTCGGCGGCGCTGGCGGCAACGCCGTGAACAACATGATCGAGGCGGGCCTCGAAGGTGTCGAGTTCGTCGTCGCCAACACCGACGCCCAGCAGCTTCAGTTCGCCAAGACCGACCGTCGCATCCAGCTCGGCGTGCAGATCACGCAGGGCCTGGGCGCCGGCGCGCACCCCGAAGTGGGCATGAGCGCCGCCGAGGAAAGCTTCCCCGAGATCGGCGAGCACTTGGAAGGCGCCCACATGGTGTTCATCACCGCCGGCATGGGCGGCGGCACCGGCACCGGCGCGGCCCCGATCATCGCCAAGTGCGCCCGCGAGCGCGGCATCCTGACCGTCGGCGTGGTGACCAAGCCCTTCCACTTCGAAGGCCGTCACCGCATGCGCCTGGCCGACGCCGGCATCCAGGAGCTGCAGCGCTACGTCGACACCCTGATCGTCATCCCGAACCAGAACCTGTTCCGCGTCGCCAACGAACGCACGACCTTCGCCGAAGCCTTCGGCATGGCCGACCAGGTGCTGCACTCGGGCGTCCGCTCGATCACCGACCTGATGGTGCTGCCGGGCCTGATCAACCTCGACTTCGCCGACGTCCGCACGGTCATGACCGAGATGGGCAAGGCGATGATGGGCACCGGCGAGGGCACCGGCGAAGACCGCGCTCTGATGGCTGCTCAGAACGCCATCGCCAACCCGCTGCTCGACGAAGTGTCGCTGAAGGGCGCCAAGGCCGTGCTGGTCAACGTGACCGGCGGCATGGACATGACTCTGCTCGAAGTGGACGAGGCCGCCAACGCGATCTCGGACCAGGTCGACGCGGAAGCCAACATCATCTTCGGCGCGGCCTTCGATCCGTCGCTGGATGGCGTGATCCGCGTGTCGGTGGTCGCCACCGGCATGGACGGCGCCTCGATCCAGCAGATCGAGCCCAAGCCGGCCGCCCGCAACACTCACGCTCCGCCGCTGCTGGCCGAGACCTCGCGTCCCGCGCCGCAACCGGCTCCGCAGCCCGCCCCGGCCCCTCAGCCGGTCGCCCAGGCTCCGGCCCAGCCGGAAATCCGCCCGGGCGCGCGCTACGAAGCCCGCCCGATCGAGCGTCCGACGACCATGGCCTACCCGGAACCGGCCTACGAGCCGGCTCCGCAGCCGCACGCCCAGGCCGACCTCTACGCCCAGCCGGAAGCCGCCTACGAGCCGGAACCGGTCTATGAGCCGGCCCCGGCGCCGCGCGTCACCCGCATCGTCGACCCGATGGTCGCCGAGGCCGATGACGAGCCGCTGTACAGCGATCACTACGAGGATCGCCGTCAGCAGAAGAGCGGCGGCTGGATGAGCCTGTTCGGCGGCGGTCGCCAGCAACGCTACGAGCCGGCTCCGCAGCCGCAGGCCCGCCAGACGGGTTCGGCCCGCCCGCAACTGCAGCCGATCGATCCGCCCCAGGCCGACGACGGCGAGGATCTGGAGATCCCGTCGTTCCTGCGTCGCTTGGCCAACTGAAAGTCGAGTTAGTACCAGTAAGCGTAACAGTAAGCGTAAAGCGTAAGTCGAAGCGCCCGGGGTCTCTGCCCCGGGCGTTTTGCTTTTCCAGATGCTCCCCCTTCTAGGGGAGGATCACAGCGCGAACTCGTCATATAGTGCCGGTAAATCACCTGATCCGGTCACGATGAAGCTCACCCGCACCGACAAGAAGATCCTCGACGTCCTGCAGCACGACAGCGGGGTCACGAACGTCGAGCTGGCCGAGCGGGTAGGGCTGTCGGCCAGCCCCTGCCTGCGCCGCGTCAAGCAGCTGGAGGCCGCGGGCCTGATCAGCGGCTATGTGGCGCTGCTGGACCGGCGCAAGGCCAAGCTGGATCTGTTGGCCTATGTCGAGGTCGCGGTCGACCGCCACAACGAAGCCGCTGCGGAGGCCTTTAAGGAGGCCATCCTGCGCGAGCCGATGGTGGTGGGCTGCCACGCCATGACCGGCAGCTATGACTACCTGCTGCGGGTGGTGGCGCCGAACCTCGACGCCTATGCCGAGTTCACGATGAAGCGCCTGCTGAAGATGCCGGCGGTAAAGGACATCCAGTCCAGCTTCGTGCTTGAGACGATCAAGGACTCCACGGCGCTGCCGTTGGATTACCTGGAATAGCGTTCGAACGCTCGGGAGATCACCACCGTGGAGCGCCTTCCTGGGCCTTGTGCCCAGGATCCATCGTTCAGCCTGCTCAGACCTTTCGAGTTCGTCCGCATATGAGCAGCGGCCGGCATGGGCCCGCCGCAAGAGCGAGGGAAGCGGCTTCAGGCGTGGCGGCATCTCATAGTTCTGGGTCATAAAATGACCCTATGAACATCTTCGTCGGTCACAATCGCTACAACGCGTCTCTGCGCCTGACCTATCCTGACGTCCATATCTCCCGACTCCCGGAGCGGCCGTCATGCTGGTTCTCGATCGCAAGCCCAAGGCTCCTCAGACGCCCATGCGCGCCGCGCTCGACGGCGTCGTGGCCTACAAGGCCGGCATGACCCTGGCCGAGGCCGGTCGGCGCACGGGCCTGACCGACTTCGCCAAGCTGGCCAGCAACGAGAACCTGCTGGGCGCCAGTCCCAAGGTCGCCGACGCGGTGATGGCCGCCGTGGCCGAGCCGCAGATCTATCCCGACCCCTATTGCGAGACCCTGCGCGCGGCTATCGGCCAGCGCCTTGGGGTGTCGTCGGATCGCCTCCTGGTGTCCCCGGGGTCGGAAGCCCTGATCGACTACGTATTCCGCGCCGTGCTGGCGCCGGGTGATGAGATCCTGCTCTCCTCGCCGACCTTCCCGGCCCACGACATCTTCGCCCGCTGCGCCGAGGCCAGGATCGTAGATGTGCCGCGCCTGGCCAATTTCGACCTCGACGTCCCGGCCGTGGCCGCGGCGGCCGCGCTGGGCCCCAAGCTGCTGATCCTCTGCACGCCCAACAACCCGACCGGCAACGCTCTCTCCAAGGAAGCCGTAGAGACCGTGCTGGCCGCCACCCCGAAGACCACCCTGGTGTTCGTCGACGAGGCCTATCGGGAGTATTATGAAGCCTACGACATGCTGGCCGTGCTGGAGGCCTGGGGCGGACCGTGGATCGCCGCGCGCACCTTCTCCAAGGCCTATGGCCTGGCCGGCATGCGCGTGGGCTACGGGATCGCGTCGAGCGAAGAGCTGATCGCCTATCTCGACCGCCTGCGTCCGCCGTTCAACGTCACCGCCGTCAGCCAGGCCGCCGCCCTGGCCGCCTGGGACGATCGCGAGCACCTGGCCTCGACCGTCGCCCTGACCCTGTCCGAGCGCGCCCGCGTCGAGGCGGCGCTGGACGAGATGGGCGTCGAATACACCCGCTCGGAGGCCAATTTCGTCTTCCTGCGCACGCCGGCCGGTCCGGAAGCCACCGCCATGCGTTTGTTGCACGAAGGGCTCATCGTCCGGCCGACGCCCGTCAAGGGCGGCTGGGTGCGCATCACCATCGGCCGGCCGGCCGACAACGACCGCCTGATCGCCGGCCTGCCGGCCGCGCTGGTTCCATAACCAACTACAACGAGCCTTAGGGAGGCCCGCATGCCCGTCACGCCCGAAAACCCCCTCGGCCTGAACGGCTTCGAGTTCGTCGAATTCACCAGCCCCGATCCGGCGGCGATGAAGGCGATCATCGAGCAGTTGGGCTTCGTGCCCGCCAGCACCCATCCGACCAAGGCCGTGACCCGTTACAAGCAGGGCCGCATCAACTTGCTGGTCAACGAGGAGGCCGCCGGACAGGTCGCCGACTTCCGCGCCGAACACGGCCCGTCGGCCAACGGCATGGCCTTCCGCGTCGACAACGCCAGCCAAGCCTTCGAAGACGCGCTGAAGCGCGGGGCGAAGGCCGCCGACGCCAGCCGATCAGTGCTGGGTGAGGGGGGCAAGGTGCTGGAAGGCATCGGCGGATCCTTGCTCTATCTCGTCGAAGGCGAGGGAAGCATCTACGAGGCCTGGATGCCGGTGCTGGGCGCCGAGCAGGCCGAGGCCGCCAACTCGGTGGGCCTCGATCTGCTCGACCACCTGACCCACAACGTCAAGCGCGGCCAGATGCGCACCTGGTCGACCTTCTACAATCAGGTATTCGGCTTCGAGGAGCAGAAGTATTTCGATATCAAGGGCCAGGCGACCGGCCTGTTCAGCCAGGCGATGATCGCGCCCGACAAGGCCATCCGCATTCCGCTGAACGAAAGCCAGGATGACAAGAGCCAGATCGAGGAATTCATCCGCCAGTACAATGGCGAGGGCATCCAGCACCTGGCCCTGACGACGGAGAATATCTACGATACGGTCGAGCGTCTGCGCGCCCGCGGCGTGAAGCTGCAGGACACCATCGAGACCTACTACGAGTTGGTCGACAAGCGCGTGCCCGGCCATGGCGAGGACCTGGAGCGCCTGCGCAGGAACCGTATCCTGATCGACGGCAATGTCGGCGACGAGGGCCTGCTGCTGCAGATCTTCACCGAGAACCTGTTCGGGCCGATCTTCTTCGAGATCATCCAGCGCAAGGGCAACGAGGGTTTCGGCAACGGCAACTTCCAGGCCCTGTTCGAGAGCATCGAGCTGGACCAGATCCGCCGTGGCGTGATCACGGTCGACGCGTAGGCGTCGCCGATCTTCTCAGCCGTTATCCCGGCCTTAGCGCGCGGCGCGAAGAGCCGGGGCCCAGGGGCCATGCGCACCGCCTCTGGGTCCCCGGATCGGCCTTGCAGGCCGTCCGGGATGGCGATCTAGTTGGACCTGAAAGTTCGAGAGGGGCGTCGATGGACCTCCGCTACCAGACCGGCTTCGGCGCCCACTTCGCGACCGAGGTTGTGGCCGGCGCCCTGCCGGTCGGACAGAACTCGCCGCAGCACGTGCCGTTCGGCCTCTATGCCGAGCAGCTGTCGGGCACAGCCTTCACCGCGCCCAGGCACGAGAACCGCAGGAGCTGGCTCTACCGCCTGCGGCCCAGCGCCGGTCACGGGCCCTACAGGCCCTACAATCAGCCAAGGCTGACCAGCGCATTCGACGGCCCGGTGACGCCCAACCGACTGCGCTGGAGCCCGATCGAAATCCCGGCCGAGCCGACCGACTTCGTCGACGGCCTGGTCACCCTGGCGGGCAACGGCGACGTGGCGACTCAGGCCGGCATGGGCGTGCACCTGTATCTCGCCAACGCCTCGATGAAGGACCGGGTGTTCTACGACGCCGACGGCGAGCTTCTGATCGTGCCGCAGCAGGGCGTGCTGACCCTGGTGACCGAGATGGGGCGCCTGAAAGCTGGCCCCGGCCACATCGCGGTGATCCCGCGCGGCGTGCGTTTCCGGGTCGAGGTCGAGGGGCCTTCGCGCGGCTATGTCTGCGAGAACTTCGGTGCGGCCCTGCGCCTGCCGGAACTGGGGCCGATCGGCTCCAACGGCCTGGCCAACCCGCGCGACTTCGAGACGCCCGTAGCCGCCTTCGAGGACGTGGATGCGCCGACCCAGGTGATCCAGAAGTTCCAGGGCAAGCTCTGGAGCGCGCAGTGGGATCATAGCCCGCTCGACGTCGTGGCCTGGCACGGCAACCTCGCGCCGTACCGCTATGACCTGGCGCGCTTCAACACCATCAACACGGTCAGCTACGACCATCCCGACCCGTCGATCTTCACGGTGCTGACCTCGCCCAGCGACACGCCGGGCACGGCCAATGTGGACTTCGTGATCTTCCCGCCGCGCTGGATGGTGGCCGAGCACACCTTCCGCCCGCCCTGGTTCCACCGCAACGTGATGAGCGAGTTCATGGGGCTGGTGCATGGCGCCTACGACGCCAAGGAGGGCGGCTTCGCCCCCGGCGGCGCCAGTCTGCACAATTGCATGAGCGATCACGGACCGGATGTGGCCAGCCACCGCAAGGCGACGGACGCCGAACTGGGGCCGCACAAGATCGACAACACCCTGGCATTCATGTTCGAGAGCCGCTGGGTGATCGCGCCGACGAAGTTCGCGCTGGAGCATCGCGCGCTTCAGGCCGACTATGACGCGTGCTGGGACGGGTTCCCTAAGGCCCGCCTGCCGTAACCAGAACAAGAAGAGGAAGCGCCGAATGAAGCTCGCGTCTCTGAAGGGCGGCCGCGACGGCCGGCTGGTCGTGGTGTCGAACGACGTGGCCTGGTGCACCGACGCCGGAACGATCGCGCCGACGCTGCAGGCCGCGCTCGACGACTGGGAGCGCTGCGAGCCGCTGCTGCGCGGGCTGGCCGAGAGCCTGGAGCACGGCGGCGTGCCCAAGGAGCGTTTCCACGAGCACGATGCCTTGAGCCCCCTGCCGCGCGCCTACCAGTGGGTGGACGGCAGCGCCTACGTCAATCACGTGCAGCTGGTGCGCAAGGCGCGCGGGGCCGAGATGCCCGACAGCTTCTGGACCGATCCCCTGATGTATCAGGGCGCGTCTGACGGGTTCCTCAGCCCCCGCGACACCATCCCCCTGGCCGACGCGGCCTGGGGCTGCGACCTGGAGGGCGAGGTGGCGGTGATCGTCGGCGACGTGCCGCTGGGCGCCAGCCGGGAAGAGGCCCTGGCGGCTATCCGGCTGGTGATGCTGTGCAACGACGTCAGCTTGCGCAACCTGATCCCCGCCGAGCTGGCCAAGGGCTTCGGCTTCGTGCAGTCCAAGCCGGCCAGCGCCTTCTCGCCGGTGGCGGTGTCGCCGGCCGCGCTCGGCGAGGCGTGGAAAGATGGCAAGCTGCATGGCGCGCTGCTGATCGAGCTGAACGGCAAGGACTTCGGCAAGGCCGACGCCGGCGTCGACATGACCTTCGATTTCGGGACCCTGGTGGCCCACGCGGCCAAGACCCGCGCCCTGGCGGCCGGCACGATCGTGGGCTCGGGCACGGTCAGCAACCGCGACGCCGACGGCGGTCCGGGCAAGCCGATCGAGCAGGGCGGTCTTGGCTATTCCTGCCTGGCCGAACTGCGCACGGTCGAGACGATCCTGCATGGTGCACCCAGGACGCCGTTTCTGCTGGGCGACGACACGGTCCGGATCGAGATGAAGGACGCCAAGGGCCACACCATCTTCGGCGCCATCGAGCAGCAGGTGGAGCGGGTTTGAGCCAGGAGGCCGCTCCGGAGGCCCAGGCGGTTGGACGGGTCTGGTCGACGCCGGCCGGGGTCAACCTGGGTTCGCTCGACCTGATCGCCGACGGGGCGGCGCGCAACTACGTGCTGCAGATCGGAGCCTGTCGCTTCCATGGCTTCGTGGTGCGGCGGGGCGAGGCGGTGTTCGGCTATGTCGACCGCTGCCCGCACGCCGGTCTGCCCCTGGCGCAAGCGCTCGATCAGTACCTGACGCCGGACGGCGGCATGATCGCCTGCTCCTGGCATGGAGCGGTGTTTTCGATCGAGAACGGCGCCTGCCTGGGCGGACCCTGCGCCGGCGGCCGCCTGACGTCCTGGCCGGTGCGGGTCGAGGACGGGCGGATCCGCACCGCCTGACGCGCCCAAAAGAAAAGCCGCCCTCCAGGAGAAGAAGGCGGCCGAGTCAATTGGGAGGAAACGCCCTAGGAGGGCAGAACCTGTATAGCCGCTTACGGTACGTGTGACAACGTTGTCATGAAGTTTTCGGTGAAAAAAATCGCCGGAGCGCCGGAGGCCTATTTCCGCCGGCGCGCCGCGGCGACCTCGGCGGGCGTGATCGCCTTGCCCTTGTTGCCCCAGGACCCGCGGACATAGGTCAGCAGGCCGGCCAGATCGGCGTCGGTCATGTCGTCCTTGAAGCCGGGCATCTCGTTCTTGCCGTTCAGCACGATGGACAGCAGCGGCTTGGCGTCGCCCTGAATCAGCGGCGTGCCGGCCAGCGCCGGATAGGCGCCCTTGACGCCCTTGCCGCTGGCCTGGTGGCAGGCGGCGCAGTTGTCGGCATAGAGCGTCTGGCCCGGCGGCGAGGCGGCCAGGGCCGAGGCGGCCGGCAGGAAGGCGCCGCCCAGGATCAGGGCGGCGAAGGTGGCGTTGCGGTGCATAGGTCTCCCCGGGGAGGTGTCGTCGACTCGACGGCGTCGGCTCCGTCGCGGCGCAGGTTAGCCGAGGCGGCGGCGATGGAGATAGGGCGCCGGGCCTTGCGCGCGGTGGGGAGGGGGGTATGTCGAGAGCATGACCGACCTGACCCTGCGCCTGGCCAAGCCGGAAGACATCCCGGCCCTGACCGTCCTGATGAACGCGGCGATCGCCGAACTGCTGACGCCGTTCCTGCCGCCGGAGGGCGTCGAGGCCTCGTTCGAGATCATGGGGCTGGACAGTCAGCTGATCGCCGACGGCACATACTTCGTGGTCGAGGATGGGGGAGAGATCGCTGGCTGCGGCGGGTGGAGCCGGCGGGCCACGCTGTTCGGCGGCGACCACTCGGCGGGACGTGACGCGGCCCTGCTGGACCCGTCGCGCGACGCCGCCCGGGTGCGGGCGATGTATACGCACCCCGATCACGTGCGGAAGGGCGTGGGCCGGATGGTCCTGGCGGCCTGCGAGCAGGCGGCGGCCGGAGAGGGCTTCACCCGCGCCGAGATGGCGGCGACCATGGGCGGCGTGCCGCTGTATGAGGCCTGCGGCTACAGCCTGATCGAGCCGTTCACGGCGGCGACCTCCAGGGGCTACGACGTGCCGCTGGCGCGGATGGGCAAGGCGCTGGGGGCGGCCCCGGCGCGCTAGGCGGCCGGCCAACGAAAAAGGGGCGGACCTCGCGGTCCGCCCCTCGTGTCCGATCGGACCGCGCCGCTTAGCGGAACAGGCTCAGGATCGAGCTCGACGACTGGTTGGCGATCGAGAGCGCCTGGATGCCCAGCTGCTGCTTGGTTTGCAGGGCTTGCAGCTTGGCGCTTTCCTTGGCCAGGTCGGCGTCGACCAGGTTGCCCACGCCCGCGTCGAGGCTGTCTTGCAGCTTGCCGACGAAGTTCAGGTGGGTGTCCAGGCCAGTCGAGCTGGTGCCCAGCGAAGCCAGCTTGTTGGTCGCCGTTTGCAGGGCCGTGTCGATGGTGGTGATCATCGTCTTGGCCGCGGCGGCGGTCGTGAAGGTGGTCGTGGTGCTCAGACCGATGCCGGCCAGCGACAGGGTCTTGGAGTTGACGGTGATGCCCGAGCCGTCAGAGTTGGCCAGGTAGGTCAGCTTGGCGGTCTTGCCGTCGATGATGCTGGCGCCGTTGAACTTGGCGTTGCTGACGGCCTTCGTGATCTGGTCGCGCAGCGAGTTGAAGTCGGCCTTCAGCGCGTTGAACGAAGCCGTGTTCAGCGAGGTGTCGGAAGCGGCCAGGGCCTTTTCCTTCATCTTGCCGAGCAGGTCGGTCACGGTGTCGCCGGCGGCCAGAGCGACGTCGATGGTGGACTGACCGCGTTGCAGCGAGTCCTTCACGGCGTTGATCGAAGAAGAGGTGGCCGACTGGTTCTTGGCGGTGGCCCAGATCGCGCCGTTGTCCTTGGCGGAGCCGATCTTCTTGCCGGTGTTGATCCGCTGTTGCGAGATCTGCAGTTCGCTGTTGGTCGAGTTCAGGTTCTGCAGGGCGATCATCGCCCCCGAGTTCGTGTTGATGCTGTTCAGCGCCATTACGAAGACTCCTTCTTGAGGTGTCCGGCGTCATTTTGACGGCCGGAGGGCTTTTTGCCCTCCTGCAACATCCCGTAATGTTCTTGACATTGAGTGAAAATGTCGCGGTTACCGCGGCGTTCACTTAGAAGACCTGTTAACCTCGATTGAGGCAGTCGCGACGCAATGAATCTTTGATAATCGCGGACCAAGTCATGGCGACTTCAGTGCGATAGCTAGACACAGAAATCACGGTCTCGACCTGAGGAGTTTGGTCCCGCGTCGCGTTTGAAGGGGCGAAGATTCAAACTGTCCTGGGCGTGACGTCCGGGAGCGGTTCAGGCGCAGAGGCGGGCGGGCTCGGGTTCTTGTTCATCGGCGTCGAAAAGGTCGAAGGCCTCTTCCCAGGCGGCGCGGCGGGTTTCGCGCAGGGCCGCATCGTCGATCACCCGCACCAGCTGGTCCTCGCGGTCGTTCCAGACCAGTCCGACGTCGGTCGCTCTTTCAGCGTCGCCCCCCAGCAGCAGGATCACGTCGGCCTGGGCCGCGCGCTCGAGGCTCAGGCGCATGAGGGTGCGGCCGCCGCCCAGGTCGCGGTGAATGTCGGCGAAGCCCAGCACGGCGGAGATCATCGCGGCGCTGACCGGGCGGACGTGCCAGGGCTGGCAGGCGAGGCGGCTCATGTCGGTTTCTCCGAACGATTGCGATGCTCTCTTTTCCACGTGCGTTGCGTCAGAAACGGTCGTAATGATCCGGAATGAGACATGAGAAGGCGACGAAGCTGCTCGACCTGGCCCGGCGGCTGGCCAGCTCTTCCGAGGGTCTGACCCTGGACGAGATGGCCCAGGCGATGGAGGTTGGGCGCCGTACCGCCGAGCGCATGCGCGACGCGGTCTGGTCGGCCTTTCCGCAGATGGAGGCGATCGAGGATCCGCCGACCCGGCGCTTCCGCATCCCCTCGGGCCTGGACAGCCTGTTCCAGACCCCGACCGCCGAAGAGCTGGCGGCGCTGCGCACGGCGGCCGACTCCAATGCTACCGCAGGCGCCGAGGCGCGGGCCGCGGCGCTGTACGCCCTGGAAGGCAAGCTGCTGTCAGCTCTGAAGGGCTCGGCCCGCCGCCGCGTGGCCCCCGATGTCGAGGCCCTGGTGCAGGCCGAGACCATCGCCGTCCACGCCGGTCCGCGCCCATACGAGGACCAGGCCGTGCTGGCCGAGATCCGCTCGGCGGTGAAGGGGCTGACGGCCCTGTCGTTCCGCTACGAGGGCGGCAGCCAGCCGGGGCGCACGCGCACGGTGACGCCTCTGGGCATCCTGTTTGGCCGCAGCAACTACCTGGTGTCGCTGGAGGGCGCGAGCTCGCGCCCGCGCACCTTCCGCCTGGACCGGATGAGCGAAGTCGAGGCGCTGGGAAGGCCAGCCTCGCCGCCGGCCGACTTCTCGCTGCAGGCCTTCGCCGATGAGAGCTTCGGCATCTATCACGGCGAGATCGAGGACGTGGTCCTGCGCATCAAGCCCGAGCGCGCCGAGGACGCCCTGCGCTGGCGCTTCCATTCCAACCAGATCGTGACGCAGGGGCCAGACGGCGTGGTGACCGTGGCCTTCCGGGCCAGCGGCATGCTGGAACTGGCCTGGCACCTGTTCACCTGGGGAGATGCTATCGAGATCGTCTCGCCGCAAAGCCTGAAGACGATCATGGTCGAGGAGCTGGAAAAGGCCCTGGCGGCGCATCGTCCGGGCTGACCGTCGTCGCGGCTAGCCGCCAACCAGCCTCAGCAGCGCCAGTTCCCGCGCCCTCTCCGATGACGCACGCCGCCTGGGCAGGGCGCTGGTCTCGAACGCCTCCAGTACGCGCGGGTGGATGTAGGCGGCGCGGCAGACGGCGGGCGTGTTGCCCAGCAGGCCAGCGACGGCCTTGATGCAGAGGTTCAGCGCCTTCTTCGCCTCGGTCTTGGTGGCCGGAGCGGGCTGCAGGCTCAACGCCTCCAGCGCCGCCAGCGAGCCATACCAGGTGCGGAAGTCCTTGGCCGAGAAGTCCTCGCCGGCGACGGCGCGGATATAGTCGTTGACGTCGTGGCTCTCGATCGAGCGGCGCTGGCCGTCCTCGTCTAGATACTGAAACAGGCGCTGGCCCCGCAGTTCCTGGCAGGCGCGCACGATGCGCGCCAGGCGCTGGTCGCGAAAGCCCGTGCGGTGGACCTTGCCGCTCTTGCCCTTGAACTCGAACACCGCCCCGCCCCCAGCAAGCTTCAGGTGGCGCTTCTGCATGGTGGTGAGGCCGAAGCTCTTGTTGGCCTTGGCGTACTCGTCATTGCCGACCCGGATCAGGGTCAGCTCCAGCAGGCGGACGACGGCGGCCAGCACCTTTTCCCGCGGCAGGCCCCGGCGGGAGAGGTCGGCCTCGACCCGCTTGCGCAGGCGGGGCAGGGCGCGGCCAAAGGCGGCCATGCGCTCGTACTTGCGCGCGTCGCGGTCGGCGCGCCAGTCGGGGTGATAGCGATACTGCTTGCGGCCCTTCTGGTCGCGGCCGACGGCCTGGATGTGGCCGTTGGGGTCGGGGCAGATCCACACGCTGGTCCAGGCCGGCGGGATGGCCAGCAGGCGGATGCGCTCCAGCGTGGCCGCATTCTTCACCGGGCGACCGTCGGCGTCGGCGTAGGAGAAGGCGCCCGGCCTGCCCAGGCGCGCGAGCCCCTGTTCCTGGTCGTTGACATAGGCCAGCAGGGTCTTTTCGGCGGCCGGGGCCTCGTTGGTGTCGCGGGCCACGGCGCTCACCGTGCGCCGAAGACGGAAAAATGCCGGGTCATGCGTTCGCTCCCAACCCAATTCCGGCCAACGTGGTAGAGGGTTCGTCCGTTCCGGGGAGCTTCGATGAACTACCGCCACGCCTTTCACGCCGGCAACTTCGCCGACCTGCAGAAGCACGCGATCCTGCTGGCCCTGCTCGAGGCCCTGACCGCCGACGAGTCGCCGCTGGCGGTGATCGACACCCACGCCGGGGCCGGGGCCTATGACCTGCGCGGCGACATGGCCCAGAAGTCGAAGGAGGCCGCCGCCGGCATCGGCCGCCTGCTGGCCGAGGGCGACGCGCCAGCGCCCTTCGCTCCGCTGCTGAAGGCGGTGGAGGAACTGAACGTCGGCGCGGCCGATGCGCCGCTCTATCCCGGCTCGCCGCTGCTGATCGTCCGCGCCCTGCGGCGCAGCGACCGCTACACGGCCTGCGAACTGCGCGACGACGATTTCGACCAACTGCGCAAGGTGCTGGGTCCCTACGCTTTCGCTCAAGGCCTGAAGGCCGACGGCTATGCCACGGCCGAGGCCCGCGCCGGCCGAGGCGGGCGGACCTTCGTTCTGATCGACCCGCCGTTCGAGCGTCCCGACGACTACGCCCAATGCGTGGCCACGGTGCGAGCCGTGCGCAAGACCGATCCGGCCGCCGTACTGGCGATCTGGACGCCGCTGAAGGACCTCGAGACCTTCGACGCCTTCATCCGCGCGCTAGAAAACGTCACCGACGATGCGCTAATCGCCGAGCTCCGCCTGCGGCCCTTGCGAGACCCGATGAAGATGAACGGCAGCGCCATGGTGCTGGTCGGGGCGCCGGCGGCGATCGAGCCGAAGGTCAGCGAGATCACCACCTTCCTGGCCGGGCGCCTGGGCGAGACCGGCGCGGCCGGCCGCGTCTGGCGCGCCTGATCACGTGGGCGCGGCGCCTAGCCTTCGTCAGGCCTGCGCCGTCTGGCTGAAGGTGGGCTGCCTGGGGTTTGGCGGACCGGCGGGGCAGATCGCCCTGTTGCACAGGGAGGTGGTCGAGCGACGGGCCTGGGTCGACGAGGACCGCTTCGCCCACGCCTTGAGCTTCTGCATGCTGCTGCCCGGCCCAGAGGCCCAGCAACTGGCCACCTGGCTGGGCTGGCGGCTCCACGGGGTGCGCGGCGGGCTGGCGGCGGGGCTGCTGTTCGTATTGCCGGGCCTTCTGGCCATGATCGGCCTTTCAGCGCTCTACGTGGTCCATGGCCAGGCGCGCTGGGCCGCGCCGATGCTGCTGGGCCTGAAGGCGGCCGTCGTCGCCCTCGTGCTGCAGGCCCTGCTAAGAATGGCCGGCCGGGCGGCGCGCGGCCGGGCCGGCGCAGTCGCCGCGATCCTGGCCTTCCTGGCGCTGACCTTCACGATCGCGCCGTTTCCGCTGGTGATCCTGGTCGCGGGCCTGGCCGGCTGGTTCCTGGGCGCGCGTGGCGCCGTGGTCGCCGACCATGCCGAGACGCCACCGCTGAAAGGGGCGGGAAGGGCGGCGCTGGCCTGCCTGGCCGCCTGGCTGGCGCCGGTGGCCGTGGCCTTCCTGCTGGCGCCGCGTTCGGCCCTGGCCCAGATCGGCGCGGTGTTCAGCGGCCTGGCCGTGGTCAGTTTCGGCGGCGCCTACGCCGCGCTCGCCTATGTGGGGCAGGTCTCGGGCGAGCTCGGCTGGCTGACGCCGGGCCAGATGCTGGACGGCCTGGGCCTGGCCGAGACCACGCCGGGGCCGCTGGTGCTGGTGTTCGTCTTCGTCGGCTTCGTGGCCGCCTGGCGCGACGCCGACCCGGCCATGGCCTGGCCGATGGCGGTGCTGGGCGGGTTGATGGCCGCCTGGGCGACCTTCGCCCCGTCCTTCCTCTGGATCTTCGCCGGCGGACCGTTCGTCGAGCGCCTGCGCGGCCACGCCCGGGCGGCGGCCGCGCTGTCGTGGGTGGGGGCGGCGGTCGTCGGGGTGATCGCCAGCCTCGCCCTCTGGTTCGCCGTTCACCTGCTGTTTCGGACCGGGAACGAGGCGACCTGGGGGGCGTTTCGGGCGACGCTGCCCGACGTCGCCAGCCTGAACCCGGCCGCGCTGGGCCTGGTGGTGCTCGCCTGCGGCCTGACCTTCGCCCTGCGGCTGCCGATCCTGGCGCTGGTAGGGGTGATGGCTGCGGCCGGCGTGGCCTGCACGATGCTGCTGGGAGGCTGACGCGAGGGTAGCATTTTTGCGCTTGCGAAACGGCGTTCCATGCTATGCTGCGCCGCACAATCTTGATCGACGGAGTGAACGGCCATGGTTTCCTCGTCCTTCCTGCCCTCGTCTTCCGAAAGTTCCCAGGCTCCTTCGACCAACGTGCTGCTCGGCGTCGCCTCGCCGTTGTGGGCGGTGTTCGGCGGTGCGGCCGCCGCGGGCGCGGCCTGGTGGTGGTGGTCCAACCGCTGGCGCGAAGCGGTCAACCTCGAAGCCCTGATCGCCATCGCGCCCGAGCCTGTGTCGCGCGGCGTGATCGACGAGCCCGCTCCGGCCCTGGCCGAGACGCCGGCCAAGGTGATCGAGGCCGCCGTGGCGGAGGCCGAACCTGTCGTCGAGACCCTGACCTCCGCGACCGCCGAAGTGGTCGAAGCCGCCGCCGAGGTTCCTCTAGCCATCGCCGAGGCCTCGGTCGAGGTGGTCGAAGCGGTTGTCGAGACCGTTCCCGAACCTGTCTCCGACGCCGTGGCCAAGCCGGTCGAGGCGGTGGAAAAGGTCGCCGCGCCGGTGATCGAGACCGCCAAGAACGCCGCCGACGACCTGACGCTGCTGGTCGGCATCGGTCCCAAGCTGGCCGCCTCGCTGGCCGACCTGGGCGTCACCCGCTTCAGCCAGATCGCCGCCTGGAGCGCCGACGAGCTGGACAGTTTCGACAAGCTGCTGAGCTTGAAGGGCCGCGCCGAGCGTGACGCCTGGATCGCCCAGGCCAAGCGGTTGGCGGAGGGGGCGTAAAGCTCCGCAGGTCTCCTAGGCCGGCCCGCCCATCGTCCAGATCTTTTTGATCACGCCGGAGAAGGTCAGCATCGGCTGGCCGCCGGTGGAGAGCAGGCCGCGTACGAAGATCATCGAGCCGCCGGCTCGGACCACCTCGCCGGTCGCCTCCACCAAGTCGCCGGACTTGGCGGGGCCCACGAAGTCGCCGTTCAGCGAGACGGTGACAGCCTTGGCGTTGTCGAGTTCGCGCCAGGCGATGGCGAACAGCGAGAAGTCGGCGAAGGTCAGCATGCAGCCGCCGTGCATGAAGCCGCCGCCGTTCATGTGGCGCGGCTCGGCCCGGAAGGCGCAGCGCACCTTGCCGTCTTCCTCGCGGAAGTAGAACGGTCCGGTCTGGTCCTCGAACGGATCCAGCCCCGCCCAGGTACGCCAGCCGGCCCACTCGCCGTCCTCGATCAGCCTTGGCCCGCTGACGATCTCGTTGCCGCCGTCCATGCCCTGCGCTCCCGTACTTTCTCGTTGTTATTGCGGCTCAGCTAAGCCCCCGGCGCGCGCCGAGGCAAGCCGCCCGCTTACGTCGAAGGCCGAACCGTGGCATGGCTTTCCCATGACCACCCCGATCCAAGACACCATCCTCTCGCAACTGGCCGGCGTGCCGGCCGGCAAGTCCATCGATCCGATGTCGGTGGCCAAGGCCATCCAGCCTGAGCGCTGGCAGCGCCTGCTGGGCCATATCCGCACCGACGCCATCGAGCTGGCCAAGGAAGGCAAGATCGTCATCCTGCGCCACAACAAGCCGGCCAATCCCGAGAAGTTCCGGGGCGTCTACCGACTTCGCCTGCCGATGGAGGGCGACCCGACCAGCTTCCCGGACGACGTCGAGGACGTGGCCGACGCCGCTGGCGACGCCGAGGATTGAGGCCCTTCAGGACCTACTCCTGGGTGGGTCTTGAAAAGAAACTGAATCGATGAACTATGAGCCTCCCAAATACATCGGGAGGTTCTCATGATCGTGTTCGGCTCGTCGCTGTCGCCCTATGTGCGCAAGACCCTGGCCTTCGGGGCCGAGAAGGGCCTCGTTCTCGAGAACCGGGTGTCGCCGCCCGGCAGTCTTGACCCCGAGTTCGCCGACTGCAGTCCGTTTCTGAAGATCCCGGGCTTCCAGGACGGCGATTTCCGCATTTCGGATTCCACGGCGATCATCACCTATCTGGAAGCCCTGCATCCCGAGCCGAACCTGATCCCGGCCGAGCCGCGCGCCCGCGCCCGGGCCGTCTGGTTCGAGGAATTCGCCGACACCATCTTGGTGACCGCCGCGGGCAAGATTTTCTTCAACCGGCTGGTGGCGCCGCGCATCATGCGCAAGCCCGGCGACGAGGCGGTGGCGGCCAGGGCTGAGACCGAGGAACTGCCGCCCGTGCTCGACTATCTGGAAGGCATCGCGCCGGACGCCGGCGGCTTCCTGTTGGAAGATCGCCTCACCCTGGCCGATATCGCCGTCGCCAGTCCTTTCGCCAACCTGCGTCACCTAGCCCTCGACCTGTCGCGCTGGCCGCGCACCAAGGCCTATGTCGACGCCGTCCTGGCCCGCCCGGCTTTCGCCGAGCTGATCGCCAGGGAAGAAGCGTTGCTGGCGAGGTTCGCGCCGCCGCAAGCCGCCTGAGCGATCATCCGACAGGTTGCCAACCCGCGCTCGGCGTTCGAGGTTGAGCGGCGAGTGCGGGGAGCAGCTTTCATGTCCAGAACCTTGCCGTCGCCCGGCGTCCTCGGCCTGCAGTTCCCGGTCGCGACGCAGTGACGCCGCCCCTTGGCGCGCGGCCGGTGGCGTCCTAACTGCCGGCCATGCCGCTCGACGCCCTGCTGTCCGAAATCCGCGCCTGCCGGGCCTGCGCCGGCGAGATCCCCGAACCGCGGCCGGTGGTGCGGGTGGGCGAGGGTGCGCGCCTGCTGATCTGCGGCCAGGCGCCGGGACGGCTGGTGCACGAGACTGGCCTGCCGTTCAACGATCCCTCTGGCAATCGCCTGCGCCAGTGGATGGGCGTGGATCGTGACACCTTCTACGGCCGCCCGGAGATCGGCGTGGCGGCCATGGCCTTCTGCTTTCCAGGGACCAATCCCAAGGGCGGCGACTATCCGCCGCCGCCGCGCTGCGCGGCCCTGTGGCGCAAGGACCTGCTCGACCTGCTGCCGAAGGTCGAGCTGACCCTGCTGGTCGGCGGCTACGCTCAGGCCTGGGCGCTGGGCGAGGCGATGAAGCCCTCAATGACCGAAACCGTCGCCGCCTGGAGCGAGTACGCGGCCCACGGCGTTCTGCCCCTGCCGCACCCCTCGTGGCGCAACACTGCCTGGCTCAAGCGCAATCCATGGTTCGAGGACGAGGTCACGCCCTATCTTCGCCGCCGTGTCGCGGGCATTCTGGCGGCATGAACCGCCGGAGCCTCTTCCTGACCGTCGGGGCCGCCGGCCTCGCCGCCGCCTGCGCCCCCATCACCCAGCGTCCGGCCATCGCGCCGCTCGGCCTGCGCGGCGCGCGGCTGCAGGACGACTGGATGATCGCCTTCGACGGCGCCAAGCTTGGCCTCAAGCGCTGGCTGCCGCGGGACGGACAGGTCACCCATGTGGTCGTCGGCCTGCACGGCATGAACGACTATTCCAACGCCTATCACCTGGCCGCCGACTGGTGGGCGCAGCAGGGCGTCGCGACCTACGCGCTCGACCTGCGGGGCTTTGGCCGCTCGCCGCGCCGGGGCGTCTGGGCCTCTACCGACCTGATGATCGAGGACGTACGCACCCTGGTGTCGCTGGCCCGGGAGGCCCATCCCGACGCCAAGGTCTCGCTGGCCGGCGTCAGCATGGGCGGGGGGCTGGCGATCGCCGCCATGGCCACCGACAACCCACCGGCCGCCGACAGCCTGCTGCTGTTCGCGCCCGCCGTCTGGGGTTGGTCGGCCCAGCCGCTGCCCTACAAGACCAGCCTGTGGATCAGCGCCCACACCGCCCGCAGCTGGGTGGTCAAACCGCCCGAGTGGCTGGTGCAGAAGGTGCTGCCGACTGACAACATGGAAGAGCTGCGCCGCATGGGCCGCGACCCGCTGATGATCTGGGGCGCCCGGTCCGACACCCTCTACGGGCTGGTTGGTTTGATGGAGCGGGCCTGGGCGTCGCTGGGCAAGGTGCGCGTGCCGGTCGCCTACTTCTACGGCGAGCGTGACGAGATCATTCCCGAGGAGCCGACCAAGCAGGCCGCCCGCCGCCTGAAGCCCGACGATCGTTCGGCCTTCTACGCCAACGGCTACCACCTGCTGCTGGTGGACAAACAGGCCGAAGTGGTCTGGCGCGACGCGGCGGCCTTCCTCAAGGATCCCCAGGGGGACCTGCCGTCGGGGGCGCCGCCGATCCCAGGCGCGCCGACCGCGCCGAATGTTGTCAAAGTTCAGGGTGTTCCGGCAGGACGCTAGTCGAACGTCCGGCTTATTGCAGCGCGAAAAGAATGATCATCGGTCTATGCGACGAAAGGCCGATTAAGTGATCCTTGCGGCGGCGCTCGTGGCGGCGTACATCCCGGCGCACTGTTTTCCATGCTGAGGCGAGGCCCACGGCAATGACCTTGTTCGATCTGCCCGATTTCGAAGGGCACGAAGGCGTCCACTCGTTCTACGACGAAAAGACCGGCCTCAAGTCGATCATCGCCGTCCACTCCACCGCGCGCGGCCCGGCCGCCGGCGGCTGCCGGATGTGTGACTACGCCAGCAGCGAAGCGGCTCTGACCGACGCCCTGCGCCTGTCGCGCGGCATGTCGTACAAGAACGCCATGGCCGACCTCGACTTCGGCGGCGGCAAGGCCGTGATCATCGGCGACAGCCGTGAGCAGAAGACGCCGGAACTGTTCGAGGCCTTCGGTCGCGCGGTCGACAGCCTGGGCGGCAGCTACTGGACGGCCGAGGACGTCGGCGTCTCGCCGGCCGACCTGGAGAACACCCGCAAGGCCACCCGCTACGTCGCCGGCCTGGAAGGCCATGCGGCCGCCTCGGGCGATCCCTCGCCGGTCACCGCCGAAGGCGTGTTCCGCGGCGTGCGCCTGTGCGTCGAGCGCGCCCTTGGCCGCGACCTGACGGGCGTGAAGGTGGCCATCCAGGGCGTCGGCCACGTCGGCGCCTATCTGGCCGAAAAGCTGCACGCCGCCGGCGCCAAGCTGATCATCGCCGACGTCAACCAGGTCGCCCTGAACGAGGTCGCCGCCAAGACCGGCGCCGAGATCGTCTCGACCGACGCCATCTTCGACGTCGAGGCCGACGTCTTCGCGCCCTGCGCCCTGGGCGGCGCGATCTCGGCCGCGACCCTGCCGCGCCTGAAGGTCAAGGTCATCGCCGGCGGCGCCAACAACCAGTTGGCCGACGCCATGATCGGCCAGACCGTGTTCGATCGCGGCATCCTCTACGCCCCGGACTACGTCATCAACGGCGGCGGTATCATCAACGTGGCCGCCGAGATCCGCGCCCTGGAAGCCGGCGGCGCCTTCGATCCGCAATGGGTGGCGACCAAGCTCGACCGCCTGGCCCTGACCCTGGCCGAAGTGCTCGACCAGTCGCTGGCCGAGAAGCGCCCGGCCAATCTCGTCGCCGACGAGATCGCCCGCGCCCGCATCGCGGCGGCGCGCGCCTGATCCTGAAGGAACCTCCCCCAAAGGGGAGGTTCTCTACCGGCCGCTGATGCTGGCCCCCGCGTCCTTGTCGAGTCGCAGGTAGACCGGCAGCGCCAGGAGCGTCACCACCCCGATCGCCACGAACGGCCAGACGAAGCTGGCCGGTGTCAGCGCCGCTTCGCCCGCGCCGCGCGTCAGGTGCAGCATCAGGCCGCCGAAGCTGACGCCCAGGGCCAGGCCCACCTGCTGGCTGACCGCCGCCAGGGTCGAGGCGGCCGCCACCCGCGGCTGGGGCACGTCGGCATAGGCGATGGTGTTGGCGGCGATGAACTGGCTGGACCGCGCGAAGCCGCCGACCAGCAGCAGGGCGATCATCAGCCACATCGGCGTCGAGGCCGTGAAGAAGCCTGGCACGGCCGTCATCAGCGCCGTGGCGACCACGAACACCGCCAGGGCCGTGCGGAAGCCGTAGCGCTTGAGCAGGGCGCCGGCGAAGGGGCGCGCGACCAGCACGCCCAGGCCCGTGGCGATGGTCACGCCGCTGGCCTTCAGCGGGCTCCAGCCGAGGGCCACCTGCAACAGCAGCGGCATCAGGAAGGGACTGGCGCCGATGCCCAGGCGCACGAAGGTTCCGCCCACCAGGCTGGCCCGGAAGGTCGGATAGCGCAGCAGGGTCAGGTCGAGGATCGGCCTGGCCTGGGCCCGGCAGTGCTTGAGGTAGAGCCAGCCTGCGCCCAGCGACACGGCTAGCAGCAGGGCTTGTATTAGCGGGGGCAACAGCGACAGGCCCGCCGTCTCGGCCAGGCCGATCAGGCCCGACAGGGCTATGGCGCTCATCACGAAGCCCTGCGTGTCGAAGCGGCCGGCCTCGGGATCGGGCGCGCCCTTGGGCACGAAACGGCGCACGGCGATGGCCCCGACCACGCCGATCGGCAGGTTCAGGTAGAAGATCCACGGCCAGTCGGCCACCGACAGCACGAAGCCGGCGATCGGCGGTCCGATCAGCGGTCCGACCATGGCCGGCATGGTGAACCAGCCCATGGCGCTGATCAGCTTGTCCTTGGGCGTCGAGCCTACGACGATCAGCCGCGCCACCGGCGTCATCATCGCCCCGCCGACGCCCTGCACGACGCGCGCGGCGACCAGCTGGCCGAGGTTCTGCGACAGGCCGCACAGCGCCGAGCCGGCCAGGAACACCAGCATGGCGATCAGGAACACCCGGCGGGCTCCATAGCGCTGGGCGGCCCAGCCGCTGGCCGGGGTGAAAACCGCCAGGGCCAGGATATAGGAGGTGAGCGCCAGCTTCAGGTGAATGGGGTCGGCCGAGAAGGCCTGGGCCAGGCGGGGCAGGGCGGTCGACAGGGCCGTGGAGTCGATGAACTCCATAAGGAGCGCGCTGGCGACGGCGAGGGAAACGAGGCGCGTGGCCCAGGGCGAGGGCTCTGGCAGGGGCGGGGCGGCCGGATTGACGGAGACGGGATCGGACACCTCGATGGCCTACGCCTCCGCATCCGGCGTCTCAAGCAAAGAGTGGGCGAACGCGGGCCTGGGGCGTTGTCATCGGGTCAGCAAGGGAGCGGCCATGAAGCAGACCCATGTCGAGGCGCTGGAGGAGCGGATGGCCCAAGCCGTCGCCGCCGAGGATTTCGAGGCCGCGGGCCGCCTGCGCGACGAGATCGCCGGACTGCGACGCTCCGAGCGCCTGCATGAGCCGCCGAACGCGCCCGAGCCCCAGGCCTCCTATTTCCAGCGACAGGTTCCGGGGAAGATGGGCCTGGGCACGGACCAGCCGGTTCCCGCCAGGCCGCCGGGCTGGGCGCCGCCACAGAAGCCCGACCCGATGACCGCCGGCCATTCGCGTGGCGGACGCCGTCGGAAGTAGCGGGCCGTTGCGCCGGAGGGCGGATGGCTTCATTCTTTCGAACAGACGTTCGAGAGCCTGCCGATGTTCCTCCGTTTCTTCTCCGAGCTGCGCCAGGCCAAGGTGCCGGTGTCCCTGCGCGAGTACCTCCTGCTCATGGAGGCGCTGGACAAGGGCGTCATCGACCGTTCGATCGACGACTTCTACTTCCTGTCGCGCGCCAGCCTGGTGAAGGACGAGAAGAACCTCGACAAGTTCGACCGCGTGTTCGGCCACGTCTTCAAGGGCCTGGAGACCGTGGGCGAGGGGATCACCGCCGACATTCCGGAAGAGTGGCTGAAGGCCCTGACCGAGAAGTTCCTCACCGACGAGGAGAAGGCCCAGATCGAGGCCCTGGGCGGCTTCGAGAAGCTGATGGAGACCCTGCGCGAGCGCCTGGCCGAGCAGAAGGAGCGCCACCAGGGCGGCAACAAGTGGATCGGATCCGGCGGCACCAGTCCCTTCGGCAACAACGGCTACAACCCCGAAGGCGTGCGCATCGGCCAGGACAAGGGCCGCCACGGACGCGCGGTGAAGGTCTGGGACAAGCGCGAGTACAAGAACCTCGACGACAGCGTCGAACTGGGCACCCGCAACATCAAGGTGGCCCTACGCCGCCTGCGCAAGTTCGCCCGCACCGGCGCGGCCGAAGAGCTCGACCTGCCCGGCACCATCCGCGGCACGGCCGAGAAGGGCTATCTCGACATCCAGCTGCGCCCCGAGCGCCGCAACGCCATCAAGGTGCTGATCTTCTTCGACATCGGCGGCTCGATGGACGGCCATATCAAGCTCTGCGAGGAGCTGTT
Organism: Caulobacter endophyticus; assembly: GCF_003116815.1. GTDB lineage: Bacteria > Pseudomonadota > Alphaproteobacteria > Caulobacterales > Caulobacteraceae > Caulobacter > Caulobacter endophyticus. The sequence goes on along the minus strand of NZ_QDKQ01000032.1, from coordinate 1,155 downwards.
CTCAGCCGCCAAGACCGAGTTCAAGAACCTGGAGTTCTACTACTTCCACAACTGCCTCTACGAAGGCGTGTGGAAGGACAACAAGCGCCGGCACACCGAGAAGGTCGCCACCTGGGAGGTGCTTCACAAGTTCCCGGCCGACTACAAGGTGATCTTCGTCGGCGACGCCACCATGAGCCCCTACGAGATCACCTATCCGGGCGGCAGCGTCGAGCATTGGAACGAGGAGCCCGGCGCGATCTGGATGAGCCGGGTCACCGACATCTACCAGAGCTGCGTCTGGCTGAACCCCACGCCCGAGCGCCACTGGGACTACACCCAGTCGATCGGCGTCATGAAGCAGCTGATGAACGACCGCATGTTCCCGCTGACCATCGACGGGCTCGACAAGGCGATGCGGGAGCTGGTGCGGGGGTAGATTGAAGATCCTCCCCCAGAGGGACAGGGTCTTGGCTACAGCCCCGACAGATACCCCGCGATCGCGGTCCGCCGCGCGTCCAGAGCCTCCAGCTGCGCTCGAAGTCGGGTCTTCAGGCGGTCAGGGCAAGCCCCGTCCTCGCCCAGCAGGTCGACGATCTCCGAGATCGGCAGGCCCAAGCTCTTGAGGTCGGCGATGGCCGCCAGCCGGGCGCGGGCCGACTGGCCCAGGGTGCGGACGTTCTTGGGGCCGCGCCCGCAGGCGATCAGGCCCATCTCCTCGTAGTGGCGGATAGCGCGCAGGGTCAGGCCCAACTGCTCGGCGACGACGCCGATCGGCAGCTCGGACGAGCGCAGCGAAAAACGCGGGGCGGCGGTATTGTTCTTCGACAGGGCGGCGGCTTGCATCGGAACTCCCTTGCGAATGGTTGTCTGGGCGCGGCGACGGCGTTCGGCCAGCGCGAGCGCCGCCTTTGTCCGCGGGCCGGGGATGGCGAGATCGGGAGCGCTCACTGGAACTCCACGAGCACCTGGTCGGCGGCGACGGGGTCGCCGGGGCTGGCGTTGATGGTCTTGACGACGGCGTCGCGCTCGGCGCGCAGGATGTTCTGCATCTTCATGGCCTCGAGCACGCAGACCACCTCGCCCTCGCGCACCGTCTGGCCGACGGCGACGTCCATGGAGACGACGAGGCCGGGCATGGGCGAGAGCACCAGCCTGGAGGTGTCGGCCGGGGCC
>NZ_QDKQ01000031.1 GCF_003116815.1 Caulobacter endophyticus | reverse complement strand
GAAAAAAGCCCCCTCCGCCCGGCAAAAGAGCCTCCAGAGTGGCTCATCAGCCTCTCGGCCGCCCGTCCGCCACCTCAACCTCGACGATCCGCCGTTTTAAGCAACACGCCCATCAAGGGGGAAGGGAGGAGGCTTGATCAGAACGCCTTCTTGATGGTCACGAAGCCCTGGCGCGGCGGGGCCGGCAGCAGGGTCATGGTCGTGCCGGCGGCGTCGCGGTTGACGAAACCGCCCGAGCCGATGGTCGAGATGTAGTCCTCGTCGAACAGGTTGGTGACGTTGGCCTGGATCTCCAGGCCCTTGCCCCAGCCCTCGTTCTGGAAGCGGTAGCCCACCGTCAGGTCGGCCACGGTATAGCCGTCGACCTTCCCGCCGATGTTCTCGTAGGTGTACCAGCGCTCGCCGGTGTGGTTGACGCCGAGCTTGGCGAAGAAGCCCGCCTGCTCGAAGCGGATCTCGGCCTTGAGGATGTTCTTGGGCGAGTTGACCACGGTCTTGCCGGCGGTGCGGGCGCTGACCGTCCCGTCGAGGGTGACGACGTCGTCCTGGTACTTGGAGTCGTTGTAGGTATAGGCGCCGTAGAGGCTCCAGGCCTCGGTGAGGCGGAACTCGCCGGCGACTTCGACGCCCTTGGTCTCGACCGAGCCGACGTTGCTGAGCACGGCCGGGTTGCCCTGGATCGGCGAGCCGTTGGCGTAGGCCAGCAGGCGGTTGTCGAAGGTCACGTGGTACAGCGCCGCGACGCCCTGGAAGCGGTCGGTACGGTAGCGCGCGCCGCCCTCCCAGGTCTTGGAGGTCTCGGGCTGGACCGTATCGGCCACGTAGTCGACGATCGTCTGGCTCTGCGAGCCGAACGGACCGGCGGTGGCGGCCGAGACGAAGGCGGCCATGTTCTCGGTATAGCCGCCGAACAGCTCCAGCCCGCCGTCGAAGGCGTAGACCACGCCCACCTGCGGCAGGAAGTTGTCCTTGCTCCGGATCGAACCGGTCAGGGCGTTGCCCGCGATGGTCTCGACGTCGTTGTCGACCTTGATGGCCTTGAAGCCGAAGTTGATCTTCAGGGCGTCGGTGACCGTCCAGGTGTCTTCGATGTGGGCGGTGCGGGTCTCGGTGGTGAAGGCGTACTGCCACTGGGTGCGGAACGGGTTCGACTGGAAGTCCAGCCAGTCGCGCGACGGACCGGTCAGGGTCTCGGCGTAGAAGCGGCGGGCCTGGTCGAAGTGGTTGTTCTCGGTCCAGAAGCCGACGCCGATCTTGTGGGTGCCCAGGTCGACGGTCAGGTCGGCGATCACGCCGCCGCGGTCGATGCTGTATTCGGTGGTGCGGATCGACAGCGGGGCGGCGGTGGAGCCGGCTGCGCCGTAGCCTGGGCTGACCTGATAGGGCGTGCCCCACAGGCCCTGGCCCTTGTTCTTGTGCTGGTAGGCGGTGGCCTTGAAGTCGACGCGGTCGCCGAAGGGCAGGGCCAGGGTCGCGCCGTAGAGGTCGTCGTCACGAATGCCGGCGCCGGCGTAGTAGGCGTCGTCGGGGTTGGCGACGCCGAAGGCGGCGTAGGGGTTGGTCCCCACGCCGGTCCAGTAGCCGCTGGCCAGATCGAGCAGGCCCGAGGTGTAGTTGTTCGGGTTGTTCATCACCGCGGCGACGCCGACGGCCTTGTTCCAGGCGGGGACGAAGTTGTCCCAGTCGCGGCCCAGGCGCTTGATCATGTCGAACGACATGTCCTGGTAGTCCTGCTCGCGGCGTTCCGAGCGGGTGTAGAAGCCGGTCACCGAGCCCTCGCCCAGCGGCAGCACGGCCTTGGCGTCGTACTGGCGCTGCTTCTGCTCGCTGCCGCCCTTCCACTTGTCGGTCTTCTGGTCGGCGACCGAGACGAAGGCGCGCAGGCCGCCCAACTGGTCGATCGCGCCGGTCTCGAAGCGGCCGAACACGCGGTGCATGGCCGACGAGCCGCCCGTCAGGTTCAGCTGGCCGCCCATCACCTCGGACGGATCGCGCGAGTAGAACTGCAGCGTGCCGCCGAGGTTCGAGGTCGAGGCGGTGCCGAGGCCGCCGGCGCCCTGGGCCAGCTCGACCTTGCCGATGTTCTCGCTGGCGATGGCGCGGCTGATGTGCAGGCCGTTGTGGTTGCCGTAGCTCATGTCGCCCAGCGGCACGCCGTCACGAGTGAAGCCCAGCTGGTTCTGGTTGAAGCCGCGGATCGACAGGCTGGTCGACCACTCGTAGGCGCCGAACGGGTCGGCCGACTGGAACGAGACGCCCGGCAGCTTGTCGATGGCCTTCAGGGCGCTCGTCCCGGCGACCTGGCTGGCGATGCTCTCTTCGTTGAGCACCTGGACCTGGCGGCTCTGGCCCTGGCCGATCACCACGACGGCCTCGACTTCGGCGGCGGCGTCGGGGGCGGGCTCGGGATTGTCGGCCGCGAAGGCCGGGGCGGCGAACAGGAGGGCGCCGAAGGCGGCGCTCAGCAGAAGGGCGGATTTCATCGGAACTATCCCCAGGTGCGCCAGGGGCGGGGAGGCCGCCGGGGCGCGTCTGGGATCGTTCGCCTAACGAGGTTCGATTACAGCCTGGCGACGGATATTTGTCGGCTGGCCGACGATGCGGCGACGAACGTGTGAAGGGGCCGCGATTGCGCAAACCGGCCCCAGACGCTATTTGAGCGGCCGATCCCCGAACCCGACCCGAGAGACGAAAAGCCCCTCATGGCGCAGCAATACATTTTCCAGATGCAGGGCCTGACGAAGGCCTATCCCGGCGGCAAGAAGGTCTTCGAGAACATCTGGCTGTCGTTCTATTCCGACGCCAAGATCGGCGTCGTCGGCGTCAACGGCTCGGGTAAGTCGACCCTGCTGAAGGTGATGGCCGGCCTGGACAAGGAATTCTCCGGCGAGGCCAAGGCCGCCGACGGCATCAAGCGCGGCTACCTCCCGCAGGAGCCGGTGCTGGATCCGACCCTGGACGTCTGGGGCAACGTCATCGCCGACTGCGAAGACAAGAAGATCTTCGACAAGTACAACGCTCTGGCGGCTCAGCTTGGTGAGGAATACACCGACGAGCTGATGGAGGAGATGACCAAGCTCCAGGAGATCATCGACGCCAAGGACCTGTGGGACATCGATTCCAAGGTCGAGATGGCCATCGACGCCCTGCGCTGCCCGCCCAACGACGCCAACATCGAAAGCCTGTCGGGCGGTGAAAAGCGCCGCATCGCCCTGGCCCGCCTGCTGCTCAGCAAGCCCGACATGCTGCTGCTCGACGAACCGACCAACCACCTGGACGCCGAGTCGGTGGCCTGGCTGCAGCACCACCTGGAAGAGTTCCCGGGCTGCGTCATCCTGGTGACCCACGACCGCTACTTCCTGGATCAGGTCACCAAGTGGACCCTGGAACTCGACCGCGGCAAGGGCATCCCCTACGAGGGCAACTACTCGGGCTGGCTCGAGCAGAAGCAGAAGCGCGTCGTCCAGGAGCAGTCGGAATCCGAAGCCCGCCAGCGCGCGCTCACCCGCGAACTGGAATGGGTCCGCAGCTCGCCCAAGGCCCGTCAGTCCAAGAGCAAGGCCCGCCTGGCCTCGTACGAGGAAATGGTCGCCGCGCAGGAGAACGCCCGCGCCGCCCAGACCCAGGCCCACATCCAGATCCCGCCCGGCCCGCGCCTGGGCAACGTGGTCCTGGAAGTCACCGGCCTGGAAAAGGAATACGGCGACAAGGTGCTGTTCAAGGACCTGTCGTTCCGCCTGCCGCCGAACGGCATCGTCGGCGTCATCGGCCCGAACGGCGCCGGCAAGTCGACCCTGTTCAAGCTGATCACCGGCCGCGAAACGCCCGACGCCGGCACCGTCAAGGTCGGCGAGACGGTCAAGCTGTCCTACGTCGACCAGTCGCGCGATGCGCTCGATCCGGACAAGACCATCTGGCAGGAAATCAGCGGCGGCACCGACGTGATGATCGTCGGCAAGCGCGAGATCAACAGCCGCGCCTATGTCGGCTCGTTCAACTTCAAGGGCGGCGACCAGCAGAAGAAGGTCGGCCTGCTGTCGGGCGGTGAGCGCAACCGCGTCCACCTGGCCAAGACCCTGGCCACCGGCGGCAACCTGCTGCTGCTCGACGAACCGACCAACGACCTGGACATCGAAACCCTGCAGGCTCTGGAAGAGGCGCTTGAAGAGTTCGCCGGCTGCGCCGTGGTCATCAGCCACGATCGCTGGTTCCTGGACCGCCTAGCCACGCACATCCTGGCCTTCGAGGGCGACAGCCACGTCGAATGGTTCGAAGGCAACTTCGAGATGTACGAGGAAGACAAGAAGCGTCGCCTGGGCGCCGACAGCCTGATCCCCAAGCGGATCAAGTTCCAGAAGTTCGCCCGCTAAGCGCGCGAGCCAAGGCGAAAAGAAAGGGGCGGCTCCATCGGGGCCGCCCCTTTTGCTTTTGAGCCTACTTGGGTTCCTTCGGCGGCAGGTTGGGATCCGAGCCCGGCAGGTTGGAGCCGGGGTTCGGGGTCATCATGTCGTCGGGCGGCGTGTTGGTCGGCGGCGTGGTCGGCATCGACGGCGGGGCGTCGGTGGTCGGCGGGTTCACCTGGGTGCTGGCGGCCGCGTCGCCCATGGAGCCGCTGGCCGGCGGCAGGGTGGTCGAGGTGTCGGTCGAGGCGCCCGTCGCGGCCTCGCCGGCCCACCAGTCCTTGGCCGCCCGCTGCTTGGGCGTGGCCTTGGAATAGGCTTCCAGCTGGTCGTAGGGGATCGGCTGCTTGGGGCTGGCCATGGCCGCCGAGGCCTTGACCTTGGGATTGGCGAGCGCCGCGCCCGAGACGGCGCCGGAAGCGGCCAGGGCGAGCGCGGCGCCCGCCAGCAGGGTTTTCGTGAACATGGGAGGTCTCCCTAATGCGCCGTTCTCGGCGCCAGTCGATAAAACCCCTTCGCGGTCAAGGCGTTCACAGCTTGGCCGGGTGCGGAACCCGTGGCGGCCATGACGGGTTGAGAGCGGCGCTTCAGATGTTCGTGCGTCGCGCGCTCTAGTGCTGGCGCGCGGACGCCAGAGGAGTAGCTTGACCCCCAGCAAGAACGATCGTCCCGCGGATCGGCGGCGGAGGCATTCCGCCGCGCGCCGGGACCGGAGAAGCAGCATGCCGCAGACCCCCGTCGTGAAGCCCCACATCGTCCTTTCCCACGAGATGCTGCTGCCGTTGCAGCCGCTGCTCGAAGGCGCGTATGAGGTTTGCCGCCTGTGGGATTATCCCGACCGCCTGGCCTTCCTCGAAGGGCCGGGCAAGCAGGTGCAGGCCATCGTCCATGCCGGTGAGATGGTGCTGCCGCGCGACCTGCTGTCGGAGATGCCGCGTCTGGGCCTAATCGCCTGCGTCAGCGTCGGCTACGACGGCGTCGACGTGCCGTGGTGCCGGGCTCATGGCCTGGCCGTCACCCATTCGGTCGGCCTCAACGCCGGTGACGTGGCAGACCATGCGCTGGGCCTGATGCTGAGCGCCTGGCGCGGCATCGCCGAGGGCGACCGCCGCGTGCGGGCGGGCCGCTGGACCTCGATGGACCGGATGGGCGCGCGCCACGGTCTGCGCGGCCGCAGGGCCGGGATCATCGGCCTTGGCCATATCGGCGAGGCTGTCGCCCGCCGGCTGGAAGTCTTCGAACTGAAGGTCGCCTGGTGGGGGCCGCGCCCGAAGGAAGCCGCCTGGCCGCGCGCCGACAGCCTGCTGGCCCTGGCCCGCGACAGCGACATCCTGATGGTCTGCGCCCGGCCCGACGCCTCCAACCGCCATCTGGTCAGCGCCGAGGTCATCGACGCGCTGGGGCCGCAGGGTCTGCTGGTCAATGTCTCGCGCGGGTCGCTGGTCGACGAGGACGCCCTGGTGGCCGCGCTGAAGGACGGGCGCCTGGGCATGGCCGCGCTGGACGTCTTCGAGCACGAGCCGACTTCGCCGGCCCGCTGGGCCGACGTGCCCCACACCGTGCTGACGCCGCACACGGCCGGCGCGACGCTGGACAGCATCCCGGCCATGGTCAATCTGACCATGGAGAACCTGCGCCGCTACTTCCTGGGCGAGCCGCTGGCCAGCCCGGTGGCGGCCTGACGGGTTCGGACAGGACAAGGGGATCGCATGGCCAAGGTGCTGGGTCTGGGCGGCGTGTTCTTCAAGACGGACGACCCCAAGGGTCTGGCCGCCTGGTACGCGCGGGTCCTGGGGATCAAGGTCGAGGACTGGGGCGGGGCGATGTTCGCCCACCCCAAGGTCGGCATGACCAACTGGTCGCCGTTTCCGGCCGACACCCGCTATTTCGAGCCGTCCAACGCGCCGTTCATGATCAACCTGATCGTCGACGACCTGGACGGCGTGCTGGCCAAGGCCGCCGCCGAGGGCGTCGAGCCGACCGGGCGGCAGGACGAGGAGTACGGCCGCTTCGCCTGGCTGGTGGATCCGGCGGGTTTCAAGGTCGAGCTGTGGCAGCCGTCGAGCGGCGATTGATCAGCTGGCCTGGCGCCTTGGAAGATTTATCCAAAGCGCTCGTCATCGTCCTCGTCTTTGGGGCTTTTTGATCCCCGCGCAACGGGATAAGCACGCGTCCCGCCACGCAGAATTCACTTGCCAAATCGGACATAAAGATATCTTTATATCCCTATGGCGCTAACGAGCGAACAGGTTGTCGACGTACTGCGCGCGGCGGGTGAAAGCACGCGTCTGCGCATTCTCGCGCTGCTGGCCGTCGAGGAGCTTTCGGTGCTCGAGCTGTGCCGGATCCTCGATCAGAGCCAGCCGCGCGTTTCCCGCCATCTGAAGCTTCTGGCCGAGGCCGGGCTGGTCGAGCGCTTTCCCGACGGAGCCTGGGTGTTCTACCGCCTTGCCGGCACGTCCGGCGGCGGGGCGGTGGTCGCCGCGGCCCTGGCGCTGATCCAGGGTGACGACGCGGTCGTGCAGGGCGACGCCAGCCAACTGGCCGCGGTGCGGGCCGAGCGCTCGGCCGGCGCCCAGGCCTATTTCGCGCGCAACGCCGCCCGCTGGAACGAAATCCGCTCGCTCTATGTCGACGAGAAGGAAGTTGAGGTCGCGATCCTGCGCGCGGCCGGCGAAGGTCCCTTCGACGAGATGGTCGACCTGGGCGCGGGCGCGGGCCGCATGCTGACGCTCCTTGGCGCCCGGGCGGTGAACGCCCTGGGTCTGGACCTGTCGCAGCAGATGCTGAACATCGCCCGCGACGAGGTGGCCAAGGCCGGGCTGACGGCCTGCGAACTGCGTCACGGCGATATCTTCGACACCGGCCTGCCGGGGGGCTGCGCCGACCTCGTGACGGTCCACCAGGTGCTGCACTATCTGGGCGATCCCGCCGCCGCCGTGGCCGAGGCCGCGCGCCTGGTGTCGCCGGGCGGCCTGCTGCTGATCGCCGACTTCGCCCCGCACGACCACGAGTTCCTGCGCGAAGCTCACCAGCATCGCCGTCTCGGCTTCGCCGATGACGAGATCCTGCCGTGGATCGAGGCCGCCGGCCTTGTTCCCGAAACCAACATCGCCCTGCCGCCGACCACGGCGGAGGGCCTGACCGTCAAGATCTGGACCGCCCGCCGACCCGGCGCGGCCCTCGCCGAAAGGACCGCCGCATGACCCTGCCGCCCACCCGTCGCGTGATCGGTCCGGTGGCCCGCGCCGGCGAGCGTCCCGCCGGCGCCGCCCGTCCGCGCGTGTCGTTCGAGTTCTTCCCGCCCAAGACCGAGAAGATGGAAGAGAGCCTATGGGAGGCGATCACCCGCCTGGCTCCGCTGGACCCGGCCTTCGTCTCGGTGACCTATGGCGCCGGCGGCTCGACGCGTGAACGCACCCACCGCACCGTCAAGCGCATCCTCGACGAGACCTCGCTGAAGCCGGCGGCGCACCTGACCTGCGTCGGCGCCAGCCGCGCCGAGGTCGACGAGGTGATCCACGACTACTGGAACATCGGCGTGCGCCACATCGTGTCGCTGCGCGGCGACCCGCCTCCCGGCGAGGGCGGCATCGGCGGCGTCTATGTGCCGCGCGAGGACGGCTACAAGAACGCCACCGAGCTGACGGCGGCCCTGCGCGGTGTCGCGCCGTTCGAGGTGCTGGTCGGGGTCTATCCCGAGAAGCATCCCGAGAGCCCGTCTCTGGACCACGATATCGACGTGCTGAAGGCCAAGGTCGACGCTGGCGCGACCCTGGGCATCAGCCAGTTCTTTTTCGACATCGACGCCTTCCTGCGCTTCGTCGACAAGGCGCGCGCCGCTGGCGTCACCATCCCGATCGTGCCGGGCGTCATGCCGGTGACCAATTTCAACGGCCTGAAGAAGATGTCGGCCGCCTGCCAGACGTCGGTGCCGTCTTGGCTGGCCAACCTGTTCGACGGCCTGGACGAGGATCCGGAGACCCGCCGCCTGATCGCCTGCTCGGTGGCCGCCGAGATGTGCGCCAAGCTGCAGGAGCAGGGCTTCAACGACTTCCATTTCTACACCCTGAACCGCGCCGACCTCGTCTATGCGATCTGCCGGGTGCTGGGCGTGCGCGAGACCGCGCCGGCCCGCGAGGCCGCCGCATGAAGGTTCTGGCCTTCGCCCTGGCGCTGGGCCTGGCCTCGACGAGCGTCGTCGCCCAGGCCGACGACAACGCCAACTGGACGCGGCCGATCAAGCCGTACCGGGTGGTGGGCAACATCTACTACGTTGGCTCCGAGGGCCTGTCGGCCTGGCTGATCACCACGTCGGAAGGCCATGTGCTGCTGGATGGCGGCCCGTCGGCCGAGGGCGGCAAGCTGATCGAGCGCAACATCCAGGCCCTGGGCTTCAAGCCTACCGACGTGAAGGTGCTGATCAACACCCACGCCCACTACGACCACGCAGGCGGCCTGGCCCAGCTGAAGGCCGACACCGGCGCCAAGGTCTGGGCCTCGCGCGCCGACAAGCCGGCTCTGGAGAAGGGCCAGCACTTCGGCGACAACGCCAACGGCCTGACGCCGTTTCCTGCGGTGAAGGTCGACAAGGCCTTCGGCGACGAGACCAAGCTGAAGATGGGCGGCGCGACCCTGGTCGCCCATCTGACGCCGGGCCACACGATCGGCTGCACCACCTGGACCACCCAGGTGGTCGAGCGGGGGCGCGCGCTGAACGTGACCTTCCCGTGCTCGCTGTCGGTGGCCGGCAACGTGCTGGTTGGCAACAAGGCCCACAAGTCGATCGTCGCCGACTATCGGGCCAGCTTCGCGGCGATGCGGACCCTCCCGACCGACGTCATGCTGCCCAGCCACGAAGAGCAGGGCGACCTCCTGACCAAGCGCCAGAAACAGCTGCGCGGCGACGCCGACGCTTTCATCGACCCCACCGAACTGGCCGGTTTCGTCGACGGCTACGAGACCCGGTTCAACCAGGAACTGGCGCGCCAGCAAGGATCCGCCAAATGACCGACCTTACCCTCCGCGACCTTTCCTCCAGGCTTGGGCGCGTCGCCGCCCTCAAGGCCGCCGCCAAGGAACGCATCCTCATCCTCGACGGCTCCTGGGGCGTGATGTTCCAGAAGAAGAAGCTGACCGAGGCCGACTATCGCGCCGAACGCTTCGCCAACTTCGACGGCCAGATGAAGGGCAACAACGACATCCTGTGCCTGACCCGGCCAGATCTCGTGGCCGAGCTGCACGACGCCTATTTCTCGGCCGGCGCCGACATCTCCGAGACCAACACCTTCTCGGGCACCACCATCGCCCAGGCCGACTATCGCCTGGGCGAACAGGACGTCTGGGACATCAACCTGGAAGGCGCCAGGATCGGCCGCCAGGTCGCCGACCGCTGGAACGCCGAGAACCCCGATCGCCCGAAGTTCATCGCCGGCTCGATCGGGCCGCTGAACGTCATGCTGTCTATGTCGTCGGACGTGAACGATCCGGGCGCGCGCAAGGTGACCTTCGACCAGGTCTACCAGGCCTATCGCCAGCAGGTGGACGCCCTCTATCAGGGCGGGGTCGACCTGTTCCTGATCGAGACCATCACCGACACCCTCAACTGCAAGGCCGCAATCAAGGCGATCCTCGACTGGCGCGACGAGGGCCACGAGGAGCTGCCGATCTGGATCAGCGGCACCATCACCGACCGTTCGGGCCGCACCCTGTCGGGCCAGACGGCCGAGGCGTTCTGGAATTCGATCAAGCACGCCAAGCCGTTCGCCGTGGGCTTCAACTGCGCCCTGGGCGCGGACCTGATGCGCCCGCACATCGCCGAGATGGCCCGCATCGCCGACACGCTGGTGGCGGCCTATCCCAACGCCGGCCTGCCCAACGCCATGGGCGAGTACGACGAGGAGCCGCACGAGACCGGCCACGCCCTGCACGAATGGGCCAAGGACGGCCTGGTGAACATCCTGGGCGGCTGCTGCGGCACCACCCCTGATCACATTCGCCACGTCGCTGACGAGGTGCGCGGCGTCGCGCCTCGCGCTATTCCGGAACGTCCAAAGGCCATGCGCCTGGCCGGCCTGGAACCCTTCGAGCTGGCCTGACCGAGTACGAGACGATGCGCACCACCATCCTTTTCGGCGGTCCCAGCCGCGAGCGCCTCGTGGCCGTGGCCAGCGCCCAGAGCCTGATCCGCGTGCTGCCCGAGGCTGAGCTGTGGTTCTGGGCGCCGGACGGCCAGGTCTATGCGGCCAGTCAGGCGGTGCTGCTGGGCCATGACCGTCCGTTCGAGCTTGACCTGCCGACCGAAGGCGCGCCGATCGGTGACATCGAGACGGCCCTGGACGTCGCCGCCCGCGAGGATCGCGTGCTGCTGCTGGGCCTGCACGGCGGCTTCGCCGAAGACGGGAGCCTGCAGACGCTGTGCGAAGCGCGCGGCGTGGCCTTCACCGGTTCGGGCTCGCACGCCAGCTGGCTGGCCTTCAGCAAGACGCGCGCGAAGGACGAGGTCGAGAAGGCCGGCGTCTCGGTTCCGCAGAACATCGGCCTGGACGAGGCCGAGGCGGCCTTCGCCAAGTACGGCCGCCTGATCGCCAAGCCCTCCGAGGACGGCTCCAGCTACGGCTTGATCTTCGTCGACACTCCGGCCGACCTGGAGGCGGCGCGCAAGGCGGCGACCGAGCAGGCCTATGTCATCGAGCCCTTCGTGCAGGGCCTGGAAGCAACCTGCGGCGTGCTGGAACTGGCCAGCGGCGAGCTGATCGCCCTGCCGCCGGTCGAGATCCGGCCGTCGGCCGGCAAGTTCGACTACAAGTCCAAGTACCTGGCCAAGGACACGGTCGAGATCTGCCCGGCCACTTTCGCGCCGGAGATCAACGCCGCCCTGCAGAACCAGGCGCTGAAGGCCCACAAGGCGCTGGGGTGCCGCGGCTATTCGCGCTCGGACTTCATCGTCTCCGAGCACGGCCTCGTCTATCTGGAGACCAACACCCTGCCGGGCCTGACCGCCTCGTCGCTGTACCCCAAGGCGCTGAAGGCGCAGGGGATCGACTTTGGCGACTTCCTGCGCGGCCAACTGGCCCTGGCCGAGGTTCGCGCCAGGCAAGCCGAGACGGCGGCCTGATCATGAGCGCATGGGACAACGGCCCGTTCGACAACGACGAGGCGGCCGACTTCATCGAGGACCTGGCGCAGGCGCCGGACTGGCGCACCGTGGTGCGGATCCTCGATCACGTGACCAAGGCGACCGGCTATCTGGAAGCCCCCGAGGGCGAGATGGCGGTGGCCGCGGCGGCTGTGCTGGCTGCCTGCGTCGGCGACGTCTCGGTGCTGCCCGAGGACCAGCAAGGCCTCAAGGACGCCCTGGGCCCGCCGCCGGAAGGCGCCGTGCGCCTGGCGCGCGCGGCCCTGGCCCGCGTGGTCGCCCCGGCCTCCGAAATCGACGAACTCTGGCAGGAAGGCGACGCGCATGACGTGTGGCTGACCCACATCGCCAGCCTGCAAAATATTTTGAGCGCATCCCAATGAGACCTGTCTTCGTCAACATCGGCGAGCGGACCAACGTCACCGGTTCGGCCAAGTTCAAGAAACTGATCGTCGAGGGCAACTTCAGCGAAGCCCTGTCGGTCGCCCGCCAGCAGGTGGAGGCCGGCGCCCAGGTCATCGACGTCAACATGGACGAGGGCCTGCTCGACTCCGAACAGGCGATGATCACCTTCCTGAACCTGATGGCGGCCGAGCCCGATATCGCACGGGTTCCGGTGATGATCGACAGCTCCAAGTGGGAGGTGATCGAGGCCGGCCTGAAGTGCGTGCAGGGCAAGGCGATCGTAAACTCGATCTCGATGAAGGAAGGCGAGGCCAAGTTCATCGAGCAGGCCAAGCTGTGCCTGCGCTACGGCGCGGCCGTCGTGGTCATGGCCTTCGACGAGGTCGGCCAGGCCGACACCGCCGCCCGCAAGATCGAAATCTGCACCAAGGCCTACGATATCCTGGTCAACAAGGTTGGCTTCCCGCCCGAGGACATCATCTTCGATCCCAACATCTTCGCCGTGGCGACGGGGATCGAGGAGCACGACAACTACGCCGTCGACTTCATCGAGGGCACGCGCGAGATCAAGGCGCGCTGCCCCCACGCCCGGATCTCGGGCGGGGTGTCGAACGTGTCGTTCAGCTTCCGCGGCAACGAGCCGGTGCGCCGGGCGATCCACTCGGTGTTCCTGTACCACGCCATCAACGCCGGCATGGACATGGGCATCGTCAACGCTGGCGACCTGCCGGTCTATGACGATATCGACCCGGTGCTGCGCGAGGCCGTCGAGGACGTGATCCTCAACCGCCCGCAGCGGACCAACGTCTCCAACACCGAGCGCCTCGTGGACATGGCGCCCGGCTACAAGGGCGAGAAGGGCGCGGCCCAGCAGGTCAATCTGGCCTGGCGCGAGGGCACGGTGGGCGAGCGCATCACCCACGCCCTGGTCAACGGCGTCACCGAGTTCATCGAGGCCGACACCGAGGAAGCGCGGCTGGCGGCCGAACGCCCGCTGCACGTCATCGAAGGTCCGCTGATGGACGGCATGAACGTCGTCGGCGACCTGTTCGGCGCGGGCAAGATGTTCCTGCCGCAGGTGGTAAAGTCGGCGCGGGTGATGAAACAGGCCGTGGCCTGGCTGATGCCGTTCATGGAAGCCGAGAAGGAAGGCCAGGAGCGCAAGGCCGCCGGCAAGGTGCTGATGGCGACCGTCAAGGGCGACGTCCACGATATCGGCAAGAACATCGTCGGCGTCGTGCTGCAGTGTAACAACTACGAGGTCGTCGACCTGGGCGTGATGGTGCCCGCCGACCGCATCCTCGAAGAGGCCAGGAAGCACGAGGTCGACATGATCGGCCTGTCGGGCCTGATCACGCCTTCGCTGGACGAGATGGTTTTCGTCGCCGCCGAGATGGAGCGCCAGGGCTTCGACATTCCGCTGCTGATCGGCGGCGCCACCACCAGCCGCACCCACACGGCGGTGAAGATCGAGCCGGCCTATCGCCGGGGCCCCACGACCTATGTGGTCGACGCCAGCCGCGCCGTCGGCGTGGTCTCGTCGCTGCTGTCGGAGACCGACAAGGATCGGGTCGTGGCCGACACTCGCGCCGAGTACGTCAAGGTGCGCGAGCAGTACGCCCGAGGCCAGACGGTCAAGGCGCGCACCGCCATCGGCGAGGCCCGCAAGCGCAGGTTCGCCATCGACTGGAAGGACTACACCCCGCCCAGGCCGCTGTTCACCGGCACGCGGGTGTTCGAGCCGAGCCTGGCCGAGCTGGAGCCGTTCATCGACTGGTCGCCGTTTTTCGCCAGTTGGGAGCTGATCGGCCGCTATCCGCAGATCCTGGAAGACGACGTGGTCGGCGAGGCCGCCCGCGACCTCTATCGCGACGCCCGGGCCATGCTCGACAAGGTCATCGCCGAGAAGTGGTTCGGGGCCAAGGGCGTGATCGGCTTCTGGCCTGCCCAGGCCGTCGAGGACGACGTGGTGCTGTTCTCCGACGAGACCCGCACCGTCGAGATCGCCCGTCTGCACACCCTGCGCCAGCAGATGGACAAGGGCGCGGGCAAGGCCAATCTCGCCCTGGCGGACTTCGTCGCCCCGGTGGGCGGCCCGGCCGACTATGTCGGCGGCTTCGCGGTCACCGCCGGTCACGGCGAGGACGAGATCGTCAAGACGTTCAAGGATGCCGGTGACGACTACAGCGCGATCATGGCCTCGGCCCTGGCCGACCGCCTGGCTGAAGCCTTCGCCGAGTGGCTGCACTACAAGGCCCGCGTCGAGCTGTGGGGCTACGCGGCCGAGGAGGGCTTCGACGCCGACGCCCTTATCGGCGAGAAGTACGTCGGCATCCGTCCGGCGCCGGGCTATCCGGCTCAGCCCGACCATACCGAGAAGGGCACGCTGTTCCGTCTGCTGGGCGCCGAGGCGGCCACCGGCATGGCCCTGACCGAAAGCTTCGCCATGAGCCCGGGCGCGGCCGTCTCGGGCCTCTATTTCAGCCACCCGCAGAGCCACTATTTCGGGGTCGGCAAGATCGACTTCGACCAGGTCGAGGATTACGCCCGCCGCAAGGGCTGGGACCTGGCCACGACCGAGCGCTGGCTGTCGCCGATCCTCAACTACGACCCCCACGCGCGGGCGCGGGGCGAGGCGGCTTAGGCTTCGAAAAGCGAGGCGAGGGCGATCTTCAGGCCGGGCAGCAGCAAGGCTTCCAGGTCGCCCTCGACGACCTCGATAGACCGGTAGCCGTCGTCGGACGGGCGTCGATGGACGACGGCGCGCTTGGCTAGAACGTCCACCACCCAGTAGTCGGCCACGCCGTGCTGGGCATAGATGCCGGCCTTCACGCCTAGATCGTAAGCCCGGGATTCGTCGGCGACCTCTATCAGCAGCGCAATATGCTCGCCCGTCAGTTCCTCGGGCTTGATGCGGCGCGGATAGAGCATCAGGTCGGGTTCGACGAACAAGCGCTCGGTCAGATAGAGGGTGGTTTCGACACCCAGGCGCAGGTCGCCGGGCATCGTCCTGGCCAGCCGTTCGATCAGGGCGCTCTTGGTGATCTCGTGGGCGTTCTTCTTAGTGGCCATGACCACGATTTCCCCGTCGATCAGCTCGATGTTCTCGTTCTCGGCAAGCACGCCGGCCTGGACCATGCGGAAGACGTCTTCCGTGGTGAACAGCCGGTGAGGCAGGTCGAGCGGGGGGCGGACCGGGGCGTTCATGCGTGAAGCCTAGCATGATCGGCCCGGGAGGGCAGGCCTCTGGTCAACCGGCGTTCTTCGCGTGCATGCTGAGCTCAACGGAGGCGCGGACCTTCGGTTCAGGCTGGGAGTGGGGCGTGAAGGACGGGGGCATGAGCCGCCGCGCGCTGGGCGCGTTGGCGGTCGGGGGAACGG
The DNA here is from genome assembly GCF_003116815.1 of Caulobacter endophyticus. Taxonomy (GTDB): domain Bacteria; phylum Pseudomonadota; class Alphaproteobacteria; order Caulobacterales; family Caulobacteraceae; genus Caulobacter; species Caulobacter endophyticus. Next base: position 92,332 of record NZ_QDKQ01000031.1, on the reverse strand, counting down.
CGGCGAGCCTGGCGGGATGCGCGGGACCCAAGGACGGCGACGTTAGGCCGAAGTCGCGGGACTTTCCCAAGGATTTCGTCTGGGGCACGGCCAGTGCGGCCTTCCAGACAGAGGGCTCGCCGCAGGCCGACGGACGCGGAGCCAGTGTCTGGGACGTGTTCCAGGACCAGCCTGGCAAGATCATCGACGGCTCGAACGCCAAGATCGCCACCGACAGCTATCGCCGCTGGGCCGAGGACGTCGATCTGGTGGCCGGGGCCGGGATGGGCGCCTATCGCTTCTCGATCTCCTGGTCGCGAGTGCTGCCCACTGGGGCGGGCGCCGTCGCCCAGGCCGGGGTCGACCACTACAGCCGCCTGGTCGACCGGCTGCTGGAGAAGGGCGTCGCGCCCTACGCCACGCTGTTCCACTGGGACCTGCCGCAGGCGATCCAGGACCGCGGCGGCTGGGCCGCGCGCGACAGCGCCAAGGCCTTCGCCGACTACGCCGCCCTGATCGGCGAGCGGCTGGGCGACCGTCTCAAGAGGATCATCGTGCTGAACGAGCCGGCGGTGCACACCGTGTTCGGCCACGTCACCGGCGAGCACGCGCCGGGCCTCAAGGACGTGGCCTTGCTGGGCCCGGTGACCCACCACATGAACCTGGGGCAGGGGATGGCCATCCAGGCCCTGCGCGCCGCCCACGGCGACCTGTCGATCGGCACCACCCTGGCCCTGCAGCCCTGCCGGCCAGCGGGCGGCGGCCTGGCGTTCTGGAACCGGCTGGCCTCGGACGGGCTGGACGCCCTGTGGAACCGCGCCTGGCTCGATCCCCTGCTGAGGGGCGAGTACCCCGATGCGATGGACGAGTTCCTGGGCGACCGCGTGCGCCCCGAGGACCTGACGATCATCCGCCAGAAGGTCGACTTCATGGGCGTGAACTACTACGCCCCGGCCTATATGCGCCTGGCGCCGCTGTCGCCGGGCCGGATCAAGCCGGCCGATCCGCCAAGCGGCGTCGAACTCGACGCCTTCGGGCGGCATGTCGATCCGTCCGGCCTGCTGGAGGTGCTGGCTCGCTTACGCACCGAGTACGGCAATCCGCCGGTTTTCATCACCGAGAACGGCTGTTCCGACCCGTTCGGCGACGGCAGGGCGATCCAGGCCGACACCTTCCGCATCGCCTTCCTGCGCCGCCACCTGCAGGCGGTGAAGGCGGCCATGGAGGCGGGCTCGCCGGTGAAGGGCTTCTTCGCCTGGTGCCTGGTCGACAACTGGGAATGGGCGCTGGGCTACCGCTCGAAGTTCGGCCTGGTCAGCCACGACCTGTCGAGCGGGGAGCGCAGGCCCAAGGCGTCCTACGCCTGGTACGCGAACCTGGCGCGCAGCGGGGTCTTGCCGACGGCGCCTTGAGGATTATCCGGGAGGACCGCCCGGCGGCGGCCCTCCCGCGGCTTTTAGTCCGGCTTGCAGATCAGCACGTCCTTGCCGCCGCGCTTGGCAGGGACGAGGCTGCCGGCGCAGGCCTGGGGATTGGCCGGGTCGATGATGATCTCGCGGCTGGCCGGCAGCTTGGCCGGGGTCGAGCCGATCGGGGCCAGCGGCTTGCTGGCCGCCTGGGTCGCCGTGGGCTTGGCGGCGGGAGCGGCGGCTGGCCTGGCGACGGGCTTGGCAGCCGCTGGCTTAGGGGCGGGCGCAGGGGCCGAGGTTTCGATCTTGGCCGGCTTTTCGGCGGGCGGCGGAGGCGGCGGCGCTTCGGCTTGCGGTTCCGGAGCGGCTTCAGGCTCGGGGTCGACCGGCACGGCGCTCTTGACGTTGTAGTTCAGGGCCTGGCCGAACAGGTTGGACTTGGTCTCCAGGGCCTTGGCGCGGGTCTCGCAGTCGCCGGGTGGCGACCAGCTCATCCACACCTGGGCCAGGCGCGCCTTGTCGACGGCTTCCGAGCCGCCCCAGATCGAGCGGCCTTTCTTCATCGCGGCCGCGCCGTACTCCGAGATCGGACGCGGGCTGGCCTTCTCGGCGGCGGTGATGGCCGAGGCGTAGGTCTTCAGGTCGCCGCGCGCCTGGATCCGCATCGCCGGATATTCCTTCAGCGCGGCGGCCGCGCCGTCCGGGCCGGGGAAGGCCTTCTCGATGCGCGTCACCTCGGGCATGACCTTGTCGTACAGCTCGACATAGCCGCCCAGCGCGCCGTAGCACCAGGCGATATAGCCGTACTCGTCGCTGGGCGGGGTGGCGGCGGGCTGGGTGCGCGGGGGCGGAGCGGCGGTGGTCACGGGCGCGTCCTGCGCCATCAGGGCGAGAGCGAAGAGAAGAGCGGTCGCCATACGGCCGGAGATCCTTTTTAGTGACGTCAGCTAGCTGACTAGAGCATTTCGGGCCGCATTGGGACCTCAGCATGGCGCCGAATGGACAAAGTCCGCAGCCAAGCTCAGCCATAACGACGCAGACGCCGGATGGCTCCGAAGATGGCGGCAATTCTGAACAAGTTTACATGTGCGATGCAGCAATCGCCGGGTGGGTCGCCTGCGAGGCCTATGCTAGAAGGCCCTTCCGGTGCGTCATCCTGGCGGCGCCCGGATCCGTATCTTCCAGGACCTGCCGGCGTTAGACTTCCCGCATGACCTTCTGGCGCAACATCGCAAGCATCGCGGCCCGCCGTCTGGATCTGGCGGAATGCGCCGAATGCCCGCCCGGCCCGCCAGGGCAGGACCCGGCGTTCTCGACGGCCGTGACGGCGCTGGGCGCCAAGCTCGCAAAGGCCGACGGCAGCGCCGACGGCCACGAGTTCGCGGCCTTCTCGCAGGTCTTCCATCCGGATCCCGCGTCCGAGCAGAACATCCACCGCCTGTACGACCTGGCCCGCCAGACCACGCACGGCTTCGAGAGCTACGCCAAGCGGCTGGCCAAGCGCTATCGTTCGTGCCCGCAGCTCCTGGAAGACGTGCTCGACGGCCTGTTCCACATCGCCAAGGCCGACGGTGCGGTGACCCAGGACGAGCTCGACTACCTGGAGCGGGTGGCCGAACTGTTTGGCCTGTCGCCCCTGGCTTTCCGCCGCCTCAGCGCCACGCATCTGGGCGCCGAGGCCGACGACCCCTATGTGATCCTCGATGTCGCCGCCGACGCCGAGGACGAGGTGGTGCGCCGGGCCTGGAAGTCGGCGCTGTCGGACGCCCACCCCGATCGCGCCCGGGCGCGCGGCCTGCCGGCGGAGTTCATCGAGGTGGCCGAGGCCAAGGCGGCCGCGATCAACGCCGCTTTCAGCACCGTCATGCGCGAGCGCCGGGAACTCGGACTGGCCGCTGCGGGTTGAACGGAAAAGTCTTTGTGATTGAACCCAATGGGTGTTCAGTTGACGTTCAGACCTCCAGAGCCAACCTAAGGGGCGAGGACGGAGATTCTGGGCGCCCCGGCGCCGATCGAGGACGACGATGACCATGACCCTTGGCGCGAACATCGGCGCGACGCAGTTTTCGGCCTGGCGCGGTCTGGCCGCGGTGGTCGGCGGCGTGGCTACGGCGATCGCGGTATCGGTCGCCGCCGTAGTGGCGGTGGTGTTCGCCGCGACCTTGGTGGTGGTGGGCTTCATGGCCACCGCGCTGCTCGGCCTCGCCGCCTTCGCCCTGCGCGGCCGCCGCCAGGCCGCCCGCGCCAAGGCTTCGGCCGACCCCAACCTGATCGAGGCCCGCAATGTCGGCGGCCACTCCTGGGTCGCCTACGGCTGGAACGAGCGGCGCTAGAGCGCCAGCCTTCCGCTCAAAGAGTTTCGGACGCCGCGATCACCGGAAGGTTGTCGCGGCGTTTTTCGTTGGCGCTTGCCCTGCCGCGCAACCTCGTCCAACGTGCTGTTCAAACAACTGTTGGGAGGTGGGCATGATCGGTGTGGTGGCGACCCTGAAGGTCCAGCCGGACAAGGCTTCCGAATTCGAGGCGGTGTTTCTCGACCTCGCGGCCAAGGTAAAGGCCAACGAACCCGGCGCGATCGTGTACCAGCTGACCAGGTCCAAGGCCGACGCTGGCGTCTATAAGGTGCTGGAGCTCTACGCCTCGGACGAGGCGCTGAAGCACCACGGCGGAACCGACTACTTCAAGGCGTCCGGCGCGGCCATGGCGCCATTCCTGGCCGGGCGGCCCGAGATCGAATATCTCGACGCGGTGGAGTAGGGACCTTCCCAAGCCGGGCGGCGCTCCCCAGATAACCGCAACCGTTGCAGTTTTTCTGCATGGCGCGGGCATGCAAACGACCGTTTAACTTGCTTGCGAACCTCCTCGCTTCCTGGAGCGCCCCCCATGGCCCTCGACGCCCTCTTCAAGCCGTTCGAATTCAAGTCGCTGAAGCTGCCCAACCGGGTGGTGATGGCGCCGATGACCCGCTCGTTCTCGCCCGGCGGCGTGGCGACGGACGATGTGGCCGCCTACTACGCCCGCCGTGCGGCCGCCCAGGTCGGCCTGATCGTCACCGAGGGCACGGGCGTCGCCCGGCCGGCCTCGCTGAACGACGCCAACGTGCCGCGCTTCCACGGCGAGAAGGAGCTTGCGGCCTGGAAGAAGGTCGTCGACGAGGTCCATGCGGCAGGCGGGCTGATCGCGCCGCAGTTATGGCACGTGGGCTCGGCCAAGGGGCCGGCGCAACTGGGCAAGGTCGACAGTCCCTCGGGCGTGTCCAAGGCGGGCGGCGGCCAGTTCACCGAGCCGATGACCGACTCCGACGTCGCCGACACCATCGCCGCCTTCGCCACGGCCGCTGCCGACGCCAAGCGCCTGGGCTTCGACGCCATCGAGCTGCACGGCGCCCATGGCTACCTGATCGATCAGTTCTTCTGGAACGGCACCAACCTTCGCGACGACGCCTTCGGCGGGCCGACCATCGCCGAGCGCAGCCAGTTCGCCGCCGAGATCCTTAAAGCCGTCCGCGCCGCCGTCGGTCCCGACTATCCGGTGATCATCCGCCTGTCGCAGTGGAAGCAGCAGGACTACGCGGTGAAGAACGCCGAGACCCCGCAGGCGCTGGAAGCCTGGCTGCAGCCGCTGGCCGACGCCGGCGCCGACATCTTCCACTGCTCGCAGCGCAGGTTCTGGGAGCCGGAGTTCGAAGGCAGCGACCTCAATTTCGCCGGCTGGACCAAGAAGCTGACCGGCGCCCCGACCATCACCGTCGGTTCGGTGGGCCTGTCGGGTGAGTTCATCGCGGCTTTCGGCGGCGAAGGCAGCCAGCCGGCCTCGATCGACGGCCTGCTCGAACGCCTCGACCGCGGCGAGTTCGACCTCGTCGGCGTGGGCCGCGCGCTGCTGCAGGATCCCGAGTGGGTGGTAAAGATCCGCGACGGCCGGAACGACGAACTGCAGAACTTCAACCGCGAGGCGTTAGGGGTTCTTTACTAGCACTCGCTGTCCCTCTCCCTTTGCAGGAGAGCGGGCCCGCGTAGCGGGTCAGGCGAGGGGTTGCACAAACAGAAACGCCGCGACAGCCGATCGTCCGTCGCGGCGTTTTGCTTTTGAGAGACCCCTCATCCGTCGGCCTTCGGCCGCCGCCTTCTCCCGCAGGGGGGAGAAGGGTCATTGATTGAAGTTCAACCTCAACCCGGGCCGTTCCCAGCGCCCGCGATAGAGCTTCCCCGTCCCCGAGGCGGTGATCCAGACGTCCCGCATGTCGGGGCCGCCGAAGCAGAGGTTGGTGGTGATCACGTCGGGCACGGCGACGTGCTGCGTCGCGCCGTCGGGCGAGAAGGCGGTGATCCCGCCGTTGATGATCGTCGCCACGCAAGCGCGGCCGTCGGCCTCGACCGCCAGGCTGTCGAGCAGCTGGTAGCCGGGCAGGTTGCAGACCACGCGACCGGGCTGCAGCGGGGCCGGCGGGGCCAGTTCGCCTGGGGCTGTCACGTCGAAGGCCCACAGGCGCCCCAGCATGGTGTCGGCAACATAGACCACGTCCTCGGCGGGCGAGAGGCCCACGCCGTTGGGCGAGATCAGGTGGTCGCGAAGGCGCACGATGTGACTGCCGTCGGTCTTGGCGTAGTAGAGCGCTCCGTACCTGCGGCCGTCGGGCGTCGAGCAGCCGTGGTCGGTGAACCAGAAGCCGCCCTGCTTGTCGAAGACGAGGTCGTTGGGCCCGACCAGCCGCCTGCCGTCGCAGGCCTCGTAGAGGGTGGCGACCGCGCCGGTGGCAAGGTCCACCCGTTGGATCGAGCCGCCCTCGTGGCTGGCGGGCGTGGGGCCGGGGACATTAAGCCCGCCCATGTCGAAGAACTCGAAACTGCCGCCGTTATTGGTGACATAGACCGCGCCGTCCGGACCGATGGCCGCGCCGTTGGGGCCGCCGGGCAGGCGAGCGAGCGTCTCGCGCGCGCCGTCGGGCGTAATCCGGCTCAGGGCTTGGCGCTGGATCTCCACCAGCAGCACCGAGCCGTCCGCCATGGCGATCGGGCCTTCGGGAAACTGCAGGCCTTCGGCGACGAGGTTCAGGTCCATGTCGTCTCGCTCCCTTGCTGCACCTCTGCGGGTGTCTGTCAGGGAGTAAACGTTCGTTTGAACCTGCCCGCAACCACTCAGGCGCCGGCGAGCATCCTGGTCAGCGCCTCTGCGTCGAGGCCGCGCGGAGCCAGTCGCGCCGACTGGCCGGCCCAGAGGTTGGTGAAGTCGCCATTGTTTCCGTCCTGGCGCAGCGGCGTCAGGGCGCCGCCGGCCAGGGGGAAGGGTGGCACGACCTGGCCGCCAATGGGCCCGACCTCGCGCATCAGCCGGTTGGCCACCCCTCGGGCCGGACGGCCGGTGAAGACGTCGGTGAGCATGGTGTTGTCGTCGCGGGCCTCGTCCAGGGCGGCGCGATGGGCCGAGGGGATCTTCGCCTCGGGCGTGAACAGATAGGCCGTGCCGACCTGCACCCCGGCCGCGCCCAGGACCCGGGCGGCTGCGACGCCGCGCGCCTCGGCTATGCCGCCGGCGGCGATCACCGGGACCGAGACGGCGGCGACCACCTGCGGCAGCAGGGAGAAGAGCCCGGGCTGGCTGGCGGTGTCCAACAGGTTGTCGATCGCCTCGCCGTAGCCTGGCAGGAAGGTGGCGCGGTGGCCGCCGGCCTCGGCGCCCATGGCGATGACGGCGTCCACGCCGTGCGCCTCCAGCCAGACGGCCTCGGCGACCGTGGTGGCCGAGGACAGGATCTTCGCGCCGGTGAGCCGCACGCGATCAAGCAGGTCGGCCTGGGGCAGGCCGAAGTGGAAGCTGACGACCTCGGGACGCAGGTCCTCGACCAGGGCGCAGAAGGCTTCGTCGAACGGCGCGCGGCCTCCGGCCGGCGGCGGCGGCGCGGGATCGACGCCCGCCTCGACATAGTAGGGCGCCAGCCGCGCCCGCCAGGCCAGCATCCGCGCCGGATCCACGGCGGGAGCGGCGTGGGCGAAGAAGTTGAGGTTCAGGGGCGCGTCGACGGCGGCGCGGAATTCGGTGATCGCCGCGCGGGCCTGGTCGGGCGTGTACTGGGCGCAGGCCAGCGCGCCCAGGCCGCCGCCGCGCGCCGCGCCGATGGCCATGGCGGGCGTGGTTGCGCCGGCCATCGGAGCCTGAAGCACCGGCGCCGCGACGCCGAGAAGGTCGATCAGCCGCCGGTCGGTCCAGGTGCTCATGGGGGCGCTCAGTTCAGGTCGAAGAGGTCGTAGGCGATCAGCTTCAGGCGCTCGTCGAAGAAGGCGCGGCCGTAGCTGGAGCGCTGCAGGGCGGCCTGGTCGACGCCGTGCTCGACGTCCGAGCCGCTGGCGCCGGGGGCGGAGCACGGCACCGACAGGCGCAGGGTCCGGCCGACCTTCAGCTTCACGCCCGGTTCGGCGCGAACGACCTTGGCGGCCACCAAGCAGCGGCCGCGCACGCCGCGCGGCACGCCCACATGCTTGACCTGCAGAACGACGATCTCGGCGGCCTTGTCGCGGGCGTGCTGGCGCGCGTCGGCGGACGGCGGCGTCGCGGACGCCGCCTGGACCAGGACGAAGGCGGCCAGCAGGGCGCTCACTTGCGTTCCAGCACGCGGAAGACGAACGGGAAGTCGTCGCCCTCGCCGGCGGGGCGCTCCTCGCGGCGCACCTCGGTCCAGGCGCTCTCGTCGAAGGCGGGGAAGGCGACGTCGCCCTGAACTTCCGCCTGCACCTCGGTGACGTAGATGCGCTTGGCGCGCGGCAAGGCCAGTTCGAACAGGGCCGCGCCACCGATGACGCAGACCTCCTCGACGCCGTCCTCGGCGGCCTGTTCCTTGCCGATCTGCACGGCTTCCGACCAGGTGTCGCAGACCACGGCGCCCTCGGCCTCGAACTTGTGGTCACGGGTCAGGACGATGTTGAGGCGGCCGGGCAGGGGCTTGCGGGGCAGGCTGTCCCAGGTCTTGCGGCCCATGATCACCGGCTTGCCCAGGGTGGCGGCCTTGAACATCTGAAGATCCGACTTCAGCCGCCAGGGCAGGTCGTTGTCGCGGCCGATAACGCCGTTGAGCGAGCGGGCCACGGGGCCGACGGTGAGGATGGGGGCGGTCATGGCGGCGAGTCTTAGCGGCCCGCCGCCGCTAGCGGAAGGTCAGACCGAGACCGCCGCCTTGATATGCGGGTGGGCCTCGTAGCCTTCCAGCGCGAAGTCCTCGTACTCGAAGGCGAAGAGGTCGGTCTTGTCGGCGATCTTCATCGTCGGGAAGGCGAAGGGCTCACGGGTCAACTGCTCGCGAGCCTGATCGAGGTGGTTCAGATAGAGGTGGGCGTCGCCGAAGGTGTGCACGAACTCGCCCGGCTGCAGGCCGACGACCTTGGCGACCATCAGGGTGAGTAGGGCGTAGCTGGCGATATTGAACGGCACGCCTAAGAACACGTCGGCGCTGCGTTGGTAGAGTTGGCAACTGAGCTTTCCATCCGCCACGAAGAACTGGAACAGGCAGTGGCAGGGCGGCAGGGCCATGTCCTCGACGTCGGCCGGGTTCCAGGCGCTGACGATATGCCGGCGGCTGTTGGGGTTGGTCTTCAGCCCCTCGACCAGATTGACGATCTGGTCGATCGACTGGCCGTTCGGAGCCGCCCACGAGCGCCACTGCTTGCCGTAGACCGGACCGAGCTCGCCGTTCTCGTCGGCCCACTCGTCCCAGATGCGCACGCCATTGTCCTTGAGGTAGGCGATGTTGGTCTCGCCTTTCAGGAACCACAGCAGTTCGATGATGATCGAACGCAGGTGCAGCTTCTTGGTGGTCAGGACGGGGAAGCCCTTGGCCAGGTCGAAGCGGATCTGGCGGCCGAACACGCCCAGAGTGCCCGTGCCGGTGCGGTCGCCGCGCTGGACGCCGTTGTCGAGGATGTCGGCCAGCAGGGCGAGGTACTGCCGCTCGGGATGGTCGGCGGCGGCGGCTTTCGGGGCGTCGAGGACGGCGGTGGTCATGGGCCGCACAATCGCGACGAATCGAGCTGGTGGCCAATCACAAAAACGCCCCGCGCAGCGAACCGGCGGGGCGTTCTCGTCTAGATGGCGGAGTGCCTTACTTCGAGGGCTCCAGGCCCGTGTTCAGCACCCAGCCGACGTTGTCGTTCTCGTCGGCCACTTCCCACCACAGTTCCTGCTTCTTGCCGGTCGGGTAGACGATCGAACCGGCCGGCAGGGCGCGGATCAGCTTGCCGGCGGCCACCGGAGTGGCGCGCATGTTGACGACGCGGGTGGCCACGAAGGTCTTGCTCGGAGCCGCCTGGGCGGCCTGGGCGCTGTCGCCCACCAGGCCCAGCTCGCCGACCATCTTCGAGTAGCTGTTGATGAAGGCCAGGGTGATGATGCGGCCGATCTCGGTGTCTTCGTAGCCGCCGCCGACCGCGCCGGCGAAGCCGATGCCGCCGCCCGCGCCCCAGCCGATGTCGTTCTTCACCGCGTAGCCTTCCTGGACGGCCACGGTCTCGGTCGTACGGACGTTGGTCAGCGACAGGACGGTGTTGGCTTCCAGCTTCTTGGTCTTGATGCCGCCGACCAGGGCGCCGGCCCGACCGCCGATCAGGCCGCCGATGGCGCCGGCCACCGCGCCGCCGCCGGCGTTGCTGTCGCTGGCCTGCACTTCGGCCACCAGCACGTAGTCGGCGGCCTTGATCTGGCCCTGGCCGACGTTGGAGCCGCGCTGCAGGCCGAGGTTGCCGCCGATGTTGCGCTCGATCTGGGCGGCGTTCAGGCCCGCGCCACGGTCGACGAGGTTGAAGCAGCCCGACTTCTGGACGATGGCGCGCAGCAGCTTCTGCGGCGAGGCCAGGTTGTACTGGGTCCAGCCGCGGGGATCGTCGCCGTCGATGATCGACAGGGTGCCCAGCTTGCGCGTGCAGCGCGGCACTTCGGCCTGGGCCTGGGTCTGCATCTGCTGGGCCTTGGTCGGCTTGGCCTGGGCGAACGCCCCCGCCGGAGCCGCGACGCAAACCATCGCGCCCGCCGCGAGCATGAGTTTCTTCATCGACATAGACAGCGCCCTCCAGGCCCCTTTCAATTCGCGGCGGACACTACAGTATCGATTGCACGCAAGCCAAGCTCGCCTAACCGGCGAACCCGCCTTCATCGAGGAAAGTCTGCTCGGCCGGGGTGGTTTCGCGGCCCAGGGCGACGTTGCGATGCGGGAAACGGCCGAAACGGGCGATGATGTCGCGGTGGATGATCGCCCACTTGATGGCGTCCTCGTCGCCGGTGTCGGCCTGCATGCCGGCGCACAGCTCGATGCACAGCTCCTGGTCGGCCAGGGATTCGGAGTGTTCGAACGGCAGGTAGAAGAAATAGCGCAGCTCAGGAGCGACGGCGGTGTCGTGGCCCTTGGCGATGGCGGCGCGGGCCACGGCGCGGGCCTTGCCGTCGGTGGCGAAGGCGTGGCCGCTGCGGCGGTAGAGGTTGCGGGGGAACTGGTCGAGCACGATGATCAGGGCCAGCGAGCCTTCGGGGGTCTCGACCCAGTCGTCATAGTCGCCGCGCGCGGCGGCGTGGTGAGTGGGCTCGTACTTCAGGCGGATGGCCTCGTCGAACGCCCGATTCTTTTCGAACCACTGCTTGGGGCCGGCCCCGGTCCAGAAGCCTAGAATGTCCTGCGGTCGGGCGGCCATGGCCTTCTCCTGCGGGTTTCGTTCAATTGCGGTTCATGCGCCAAGCGCGACACTGTGATCAAGGGATGAGCTACGGGCCGGCGCAAGGCCCCTTGGAGCAAGAGATGAAACGTCTGATCACCGTCGCGATGATCCTGTCGCTGACGGGCGGCGCTGCGGCCCAGGCGGGCTCCGCCGCGACGGTCCTGGCGATGCAGCAGAACGAGCGTGGCGACCGCGGCGATCGTGGTGGTCGCAGCGACCGTGGGCCGCGCGCGGAACGGCCTGAAGGCGGCTGGCGCGGCGGCCAGGATCGCGGCGGCCAGCCCGCGCCGCAGGCTCCGCGCCCGCCCGAGGCCCGTCCGGCGCCGCAGGCGCCCCAGGCGCAACAGCCCGACCGTGGAGATCGCGGCGACCGGGGCGGCTGGCAGGGCAGGGGCGATCGCCCCGATCGTCCTGACCGCCCGTCCGGCGGCTGGCAAGGCGGCCAGGACCGTACTCCCGGCGCCGGCGGCGGCGCACCTTCGACCCGTCCTGATCGTGGCGATCGCCCCGACAGAGGCGACCGTCCCGACCGCCCGGGCGGCGGCTGGCAGGGCGGGCAGGATCGCGGCGATCGCGGTCCCGACCGCAACGATCGTCCGAACCGTCCAGGCGGCCACCGCCCCGACCGCCCCGACCGCCCCAATGGCGGCTGGCAAGGCGACCGTGGCGATCGTGGTCCCGACCGCGGCCGTCCCGGCGGCGGCTGGCAGGGCAACGACCGGGATCGTCCCGGCCCGCGTCCCGGCGACCAGCGCTGGCGCGACCGCGACAACGGCCGTCCGCAGTACGACCAGCGTCGCTGGCGGCCCAGCTACCGCGCGCCCCAGCGCTATCGCGCTCCGGCCTACCGCTATCCGCGCGGCTGGTACGTGAACCGCTGGAGCTTCGGCGACTACCTGCCCGGCGGCTGGTATGGCAGCTCCTACTATCTCGACTGGTTCCGCTATGGCCTGCCCATGCCGCCGATCGGCTGCGAATGGGTGCGGGTCGGCAGCGACGCCGTCCTGGTGGACGTCTGGTCGGGCCAGGTGCTGAGCGTCTACTACGACCTCTTCTGGTAAGGGCGAGCTTCGCCCTCCAGCGAAAGCCGCGCTTCCCATCGGAAGCGCGGCTTTTTGTTTTTCGGCGCTTTCCCTGGCCGGCCTGGCCTTTGTCGGGGCTTTTTCGCCTCAGTCGCGGTATTTAAGCGTCGCCGAACGTCGCTCGGGGCGCGCCCTGCCTTGACGAGGCGGCAAAAAAACGCTCAAACGCCCGCCTTTCCCGCTTTCAGATTGCGTGAGGCGGGCGGATTGACCAGTCCTGGAGAAGAAATCATGCGCGTCTACTACGACCGCGACGCCGACCTCGCCCGCATCCTGGACCGGAAGATCGCCATCGTAGGCTATGGCAGCCAGGGCCACGCCCACGCCCTCAACCTTCGTGACAGCGGCGTGCCGAACGTGGCCGTCGCCCTGCGCCCGGGTTCGCCCTCGGCGAAGAAGGCCGAGGCCGAAGGCCTGAAGGTCATGTCGGTGGCCGACGCCGCCGCCTGGGCCGACCTGATCATGATCCTGGCCCCGGACGAGCATCAGGCCGCGATCTACAAGAACGACATCGCCCCCAACATCCGTGACGGCGCGGCCCTGCTGTTCGCCCACGGCCTGAACGTCCACTTCGGCCTGATCGAGCCGAAGGACACCATCGACGTGCTGATGGTCGCCCCGAAGGGCCCTGGCCACACCGTCCGTGGCGAGTACCAGAAGGGCGGCGGCGTGCCCTGCCTGATCGCGGTGCACCACAACGCCACCGGCAACGCGCTGGACCTCGGCCTGGCCTACGCCTCGGCCATCGGCGGCGGCCGCTCGGGCATCATCGAGACCAACTTCCGCGAGGAATGCGAAACCGACCTGTTCGGCGAGCAGGCCGTCCTCTGCGGCGGCACGGTCGAGCTGATCCGCGCCGGCTTCGAAGTGCTGGTCGAGGCCGGCTACGCGCCGGAAATGGCCTATTTCGAGTGCCTGCACGAACTGAAGCTGATCGTGGACCTGATCTACGAAGGCGGCATTGCCAACATGAACTACTCGATCTCGAACACCGCCGAGTACGGCGAATACGTCACCGGCCCGCGCGTCGTGACCGCCGAGACCAAGGCCGAGATGAAGCGCGTGCTGGAAGACATCCAGTCGGGCAAGTTCGTCCGCGACTTCATGCTGGAAAACGCCGTCGGCCAGCCGTCCTTCAAGGCGACCCGCCGTCGCGCTTCCGAGCACCAGATCGAGGAAGTCGGCGCCCGCCTGCGCGGCATGATGCCGTGGATCGCCAAGAACAAGCTGGTGGACGTCACCAAGAACTAAGCGTCGGCCTTATGGCTGAACGGACGACGGCGGGCTCGCGAGGGCCCGCCGTTTTTCGTTTGTGCGGGCATGGGGGTTGCGGCCAAGCTGGGGCATGGCTTCGACGGATTTCCATAAGGCTCTGGAAGACCTCTACGCGGCTTTCGCCGTGGCGAGGCCGCGCGATATCGATGGCTGTCCCTGCTGCGTCGACAAGCGCAATGTCGATGTGCTGCTGAGCAAGCCGTTGCGGAAGCTGACGGCCGACGACCTCCACGGCTACGCCAGCGGCGTCTTCCTGACCGTCGGCGCTCTGGGCGATTATTTCTATCTTCTGCCCCGGCTGCTGGAGTTGTCGGCGGCCGGGCCGCGCTGGATCCTTGATCCGCAGATCGTAGTCGGACGCTTGCGGCATGCCGAATGGGAGTACTGGAGCGACGTTCGTCGCGGGGCGATCGTAAGGTTCCTCGACGCTTGGTTCGATCAGGCGCTTGCCTTGGCCGCATCCGACGAGGGCGGCTTCGACCCGGGCGGGTGAATCGCGGACCTGCTCTGCGGCGCGGCGATGGCCAGGCTCGACATTGCGCCCTATCTCGAACGCCTCAGGACGCAGGGCGCGGTGGTGGCCGAGCTCTACTGGCGTTTCGGCGAACTCGCGACCGAGGGGCGTGGTCCGACTGACTTCTGGGAAGACGCGCCGGATGGCAGGGCCACGCTGATGGCCTTCATGAACGATCCCGAGGTGTTCGACATCGTGGCGCGCGTCAGCGGCATCTTTCCAGTACGGGGCGGAGACGCCGTCTAGACCAGCACGAACACCGGACCCCAGGCCACCTGGTATTTGTGCGTCCCGCTGGTCAGGTGCGGGCGAAGCTGCCAGGCGCCGGGCGGGATGCTGACCGGCTGCGGTCGCTCGACATAGGTCTGGGTCAGCACGTCGCCGCCGGGCTCCGACAGCGAGAACTGGTCGATGCGCGGGCTGGCGCGCGACAGGGCCGCGGCGATGGCATCGACGCTCTGCGCGCGCAGCGGGGCGGGGGCGGCCAGGCGCGCGGAGACCTCGGCATAGACGCCCACGGCGATCACCTGCGGGCCTTCGCGCAGGGCGGCGTAGGCGACATGGGTGAACCCCGGCGCCAGCAGGTTGGCGCGATGGCCGGGGCTGGTCTTCCACTGGCCCATGATCTGGTCGGGGCGAACCTGGCCGGCGGCGTTGCGGCGCATGGCGATGTTCTCGGCCGGGGCGCCGACGAGGTCGCGGGCCAGAAGGCCGACGCGGGCGGCGGGGCCGAAGCCCTCGCGGGTCATGTGATCGTAGATCTGGCTGCGAGCGATATCGGCGGCATGGGCGCGGGCGGCCAGGGCCAGGCCCGGATCGAAGCGCAGCGGCGGCAGGCCGCGCGCCTCGCGGAAGGCGTCGCCCTGGTCGAGCAGGTCGCGCTCGAAATCGGGGTCGTAGTCGCCCCGGCGGTCGGCCATCTGGTCGCGCAGCCGGCGCTCATAGGCGAGATAGGTCTGGGCGGAAGCGGCCTGGGCTAGGGCCGGCGCGGTCAGGGCGGCGGCGCCCAGGACGAGGGCCGAGCGGCGGGAGAGGGCGGTCATCGGCGGACGGTTCGATCTCCAAGACGGTTGCCATCAAACAGTTGACAGGCGGGGCCGGTCGTCCGCTCTAAGGCCGGATGCGACCTGTCCGTTCCCTGTGGCTGGCCGGCCCCGAAGCCTGGCTCCCTGACGCCCAAGCTCAAGACCTGCGCCGCAAGGCCCTATGCCTGGACGCGGGCTTTACGCCGTTCTCGGGCGGCCAGGCCGCGCCGGCTGACGACTTCAGCTCGGAAATCCAGGCCCGCGAACTTTACATGGACCGCATGGCCCAATTGCGTCAGGTCGATGCGGCGATCGTCAACCTGACCCCGTGGCGCGGGCCCTCCTGCGACGCCAGCGTGGCCTTTGAGGCCGGCGTGCTGGCAGGTCTTGGCAAGCCGGTCTTCGCCTATCTCAATGTCGAGGACGAGAGCCTGGCCGAGTATGTCGACCGGGTGGACGTGCTGGTCGGCGCCGAGCGCGGCGAGGACGGAATCTGGCGCGACGAGCACGATTGCGTGGTCGAGGACCTGGGCCTGCCCGAGAGCGTGATGCTGTGGGCCGAGGCGCGGCGCCTCTTCGTCATCGTCACGCCCGAACCGCTGCACGACCTGACGGGGCTTGAGATGTGCCTGCAGGCGCTGCGGCTGTACGCGGAGTAGGGAGAGGATCTCGAGCCGCCCCTTGCCCAATCGATGGGCATCGGCCACCTTCCGGCCCCGTTTCGAAAGGCCCATCCCATGTCGCGTCCCGCGGCCGCGCCGGCTTCCGGGAAGCCGCGCGGCGTCATCGTCTCCGATCTGATCGAACTGCTGCGCCTGGCCGGGCCGGTGGTGCTTTCGCGCCTGGGGATCATGGTCATGGGCCTGACCGACGCCATCGTCGTGGGCCACTTCTCGGCCCGGCAACTGGGCTTCCACGCCATGGCCTGGGCGCCGACCTCGGTGTTCGTCACCGTGACCGTCGGCCTGCTGGTCGGAACCCAGGTGATGGGCTCGCGCGCCATGGGGGCGGGACGGCCGCACGAGGCGGGCGCGGTGCTGCGCCGGGGCGTGATCTACGCCTTCTGGCTGGGCGTGGGCGGCTCGGCCCTGCTGGCGGTCGGCGCGCCGCCGCTGCTGCATCACGTCGGCATCGAGAAGGCCCTCGCCGATGGGGCGACGGCGCCGCTGATCGTGTTCTCGCTGTCGCTGACCCCCTACGCGCTGAGCGTGGCCTTGAGCTTCTGGCTGGAAGGACTGGGCCGCCCGGGGCTGGTGACCGTCAACATGTGGGTGGCCAACCTGATCAACCTGGCGGTCAACCTGCTGCTGGTGCCGGGCGTGCTGGGCCTGCCGGCCCTGGGCGCGGTCGGCGCGGCCTGGGCCACCTTCGTGGCGCGTACGGCCTTCACCATCATGCTTGCGGTCGTGATCTGGCGCCTGAAGGACGCCCGGGCCATGGGCGTGTTCGACAAGCCCGTCCGCGACCGCGCCGCCGAGAAGGAGCAGCGCCGGGTCGGCTACGGCGCGGGCAGCTCCAACCTGTTCGAGGTCTCGGCCTTCGCCGGCATGAGCCTGGTCGCCGGCTGGCTGGGCGGGCTCAACGTCGCGGCCTGGGCCGTGGTGCTCAATGTGGCAGGGGTGATCTTCATGGTTCCGCTGGGCCTGGCGACGGCCACCGCCGTGCAGGTGGCCCGCGCCCACGGGGCGCGCGATCCGGCGGGCATGAGCAGGGCGGGCTGGATATCGTTCGGGGTCACGGCGGTTTTCGCCCTGGTCGTGGGTTTGCTGCTCTATCCGCTGCGCCATCTGGTGGCCGGCGCCTACACCGCCGACCCGGCCGCCATCGCCCTGATCGGGCCGGCCCTGGCCCTGACCTGCCTGTTCCTGGTGCCCGACGCCGTGCAGGTGGTCTGCGCGCAGGCCCTGCGAGCGCGCGGCGAGGTCTGGATCCCCGCCGCCACCCACATGGTCGCCTACGCCTTGATCATGGGTCCGCTGGCCTGGTGGCTGGCCCTGCCGATGAAGATGGGCGTGAACGGCATCGTCTGGTCGGTGATCGTCACCAGCTTCGCGGCAGCGGCGATGTTGCTGGGGCGGTATGGGATGCTGGATCGGCGGGGGTAATGCCCCCTGAGGGGGAGTTGCCCGGAGGGCCGGAGGGGGCGGTCCCTGCTGAATTCGAGCCAGCCGCTGAGGGGAGGGGGCGCTCCCCCTCCGTCGGCTTCGCCACCGCCTCCCACTTCGGGGAAAGGGCCCTTAGATCGAAGCCCCCAGAATCCAGCCTTCCTCGGTCTGCGCGTCGACCACCAGGTCGGCCGGCGCATCCTTGGATGGTCCGAACAGCGCGGCCAGCTTGCCGGCCTCGTCGAGCTTGGCGAAATGCTCGGCAAGGCCGCGCACCTGGGCCAGGTCCTTGATCTCGCCGGGGCCGGGGACGGCCTTGATCAGCGACGGATAGACCTCGGCGACCACGGCCTCGACGCCGTCCAGATCGGCTTCGGTCAGGGTCTTGAAGCCGGTCTCGAACGGCCAGACGCGCACAGCCTCGCCGCGGGCGTCCTTCAGGCGGCGCACCGCCGGGATGCCCATGATCGCCTGGCCGCCGACAGAGCCGTTGTAATAGAGTTTCCAGATCGAGTGCGCGCCTTTCGCCGCCACATCGGCATGGCGGAACTCGGGCAGGTCTTCGGGGCCATGCTCGCGCGTACGCTTGGGCTGCAGCGTCGTCAGCGCGTCCTTGGGCGGGCAGCCCCAGAACGGGAAAGGCCCGCCGGTCAGGCGGCGGTTGATCTCCGAGCCGACGCCGAAGCGGTTGTTGGTGTTGTCGGCCTTGTCCTTGACCATCTTGTTCAGCTGGTCCCAGACCGCGCGCCAGGGCTTCTCGCCCGGCAGGTTCAGGGCCGCCGAAAAGCCGCGCGGGAAGCCCAGCGGAAAGTCGAAGCCCACCAGGGCGCGCTCGCCGCGCTTCTTCAGGTCGTCGAGGATCACGGCCAGCTTGGCCTCGGCCTCGTTGCGGGTGGCCGGGTTGTAGCTTTCGAAGGTCAGGCGGAAGCGCACGTCGCGCTTGAGCACCCCGATCCAGACGGAGTCGGCCCCGGTGGTCGGCTTGGCCGCCGCGCTCCAGTCGACGATCACATAGGCGCTGAAAAGCCGCGACACGGCGGAGGCTCCGTCAAATCCAAACGAAGCGCGCTTCTACTCCCCCAGAGGGTGAGCCGCCAGCCGTTGCGAAGCTTGAGCAGGTGTTTCTGGGCCGGCCGTATCGACGGCCAATAAAAAACCCCGCCCGGTGAGGGGCGAGGTTTCTTCAGCTTCGATGATCGGGCGTTCAGGCCGCGGTCTGCTCGGCGCTCGCCAGAACGGGAGCCTTGGCCTTGCCGACGTTCCAGCGGACCGGCGGCTCGCAGACCGGGCCGAGGGCGGCGCGGACGATGGCCGGCGGCGTGCGCTCGTCGGGGGTCATGAACAGGCCGTTGGCCTTGATGGCCAGGCCCGCGGCCTTGCTGGCGCCCAGCATGGTCAGCGGCACGGCCAGGATCAGGCCCGCCAGGATCGGCGCGGTGGCGGTCAGCAGGTCCGGGGTGAACCAGAACATCGCGGCCAGGGCTAGGCCCGTGGCGCTGATCCAGCCCATGGCGGCGCAGGCTTCCTTGAAGGCGACCTTGTCGGCGTCGCGACGCTGGGCGCTCCAGCCGCCGACGCGGCCGGCCAGGATCTCGACCAGGGCGCGGGTCTGGGTGAACATCAGCATCGGGGCGACCAGGGCCGAGAGCAGCATCTCGACGCCCAGGCCGGCCATCACGCGGCGACGCCCGCCAAAGCCCTTCAGCTCGTGCTTGCGCATGAAGATGAGGGTGGCGCCCAGGATCTTGGGGCCAAACAGCAGCACGAAGGTGATGATCATCGCCCAGGCCGTGGCCTGGATCTCGCGCCAGTCGATCAGGGCGTGGGCGGCGGCCTGCAGGTCGGCCATCGTGAAGGCGGCCTTCTTCACCTCGGGCATCAGGGCCCGCGAGATGACGCCGGCCGACAGGGCCACGAACCAGATCGGCGACAAGGCGTAGCTGAGCACGCCGATGACCAGGTGCAGGCGGCTCATCCAGTGCAGACCCTTCAGGCCGACCAGCGGCACGTGCTGCACGTTGCCCCGGCACCAGCGACGGTCGCGGGTGGCGAAGTCGAGCAGGTTGGACGGGCTCTCCTCGTAGGAGCCTTCCAGGTAGGGGGCCAGATGCACGGCCCAGCCGCCGCGGCGCAGCAGGGCGCTTTCCAGGGCGTCGTGGCTCATCACCTCGCCGCCGAAGGGCTTGGGGCCGTTCAGCGAAGGCAGGCCGCAGGTCTGGGCGAAGGCCTTGGTGCGGATAATGGCGTTGTGGCCCCAGAACGAGCTTTCCGAACCCGACCACCAGGCCAGGCCCGTCCAGGCCACGCGGCCATAGAGCTTGGTGGCGAACTGCAGGGTGCGGGCGAAGATCGTCTGGCCGTTGATGATCGTCGGCATGGTCTGGATAAGACCCACGCCCGGGTGGCGCTCCATGGCGTCGGCCAGGCGCACCATCGCGTCGCCGGTCATCAGGCTGTCGGCGTCGAGCACCAGCATGTGCTCGTAGTCGCCGCCCCAGCGGGCGACCCAGTCGGCGACATTGCCGGCCTTGCGGCCCGCATTGTCGGCGCGGCGGCGATAGAAGACATGGCTGGAGGCCTCGCGACGGAAGCGGGCGAAGCAGGCCTGTTCGGCCAGCGCCACGGCGGCGTCGCGGGTGTCGGAGATGATGAAGATGTCGAAGGCGCGGCTGTTTCCGGTCTCGGCGATCGAGGCGTCCATGGCCCGCAGGCGGGCGAACACGGCCTGGGCGTCCTCGTTGTAGACCGGCATCAGGATGGCCGTGCGGGCGCGCGGCTTGGGCATGGGCCTGGAGCTGTCGATGCCCAGCGGGTCTTTCGGCGTGCGCAGCAGCACCACGAAGCCGGCGACGGCGGTGACGAACCACAGGGCGAGCGCCAGGAACAGCGGAACCAGCAGAGTCAGGCAGATGGCTTCCAGGCGGGTGACGCCGCCCAGGGCCACGGTGTCGAACGTGGCCTTCCAGCCGGCCGCGCCCATGATGGCGGTGGCGATGAAGATCACCCAGCGGCGCATGACCGTTTCCGAGCCCGGGCCGCGCACGGCGCGGGCCGCGCCCTGCCAGAAGCCCAGCGGCTGGACCGGCATGGCCAGGGGCGCCTCGGTCGGGATCTCGACCCGATCGCGCGGGGAGATCACGGTTTCGAAGGCTACCGGCGTGGAGGTGGCCAGGTCGAAGAAGGCGCCGCGTTCGGTCATCGGGTCCGTCTCGGTGATCCGACCGTGGTCGGACGAAATGCAGAGCTTCGATTTCGCGCCGAACGCCTTCACGGGACGCCTCCGGTCCGCTAGGGATCGGTCGCGTTCAGCAAGGGTCTGGCGTTGAACGAAGTCCGGCGGAGGAAACCGCCGACGCAACTAGAGTAAAACTTCGATCACGAAATCGCTATCGAAAATGTGATCGATTTCGCAGGTGCGGCGAAAAATCTGTGCAAGTGCGCAAAAATCGGCCGCGTGGACGGCGCTGAAAGTTGGGCAAGGCTATGAAATTCAAGGCGGTTTTTGCATTTCTGGCGGTTGCGGCCATTACGGGTTGCGGTCCAGGCGGCAAGGGCGAAGGCTCGAAATCCCCCTCCGCCCAGCCCGCGCCGCCAATCTCGACGGCGCCGCAGCATGAGACTCAGGGCGTAATCGCGACCGTCGATGGCCAGATCCTCACGCTCGATCACGACGGCGCGAGCGCCGCGCCGCTGGCCGCCGGCCGCACCACCTTCCAGGCCTATGGCGACGTGCTGGCCGAAGCCCCGCTGCAGCCGGGCGCTCGCGTGACGTTCAAGTTCCGCAAGGTCGCCGTGGGCGAAGGCTGGGAACTGACGGAGATGCGGGGGCGGTAAAAGAGCCCCTTCCTGTGGGAGAGGTGTCCGCGAAGCGGACGGAGAGGGGGGAGTGGCTGATGAGCGCCAGCCCCCGCGGAAGCTGAAAACGTCCCCCTCCGGCCCTTCGGGCCACCTCCTCAAAGGGAGGATCCGTGTCCTACAGCTTCACCAGCATCTTCCCGAGGTTCTCGCCCGAGAACAGCTTGATGAAGGCTTCGGGGGCGCGATCGACGCCTTCGACCACCGTCTCCTTCCAGGTCAGCTTCCCGGAATTGATCCAGTCGGCCATGTCGCGGACGAAGGCCGGGAACAGGTCGTAGTGGTTGGAGACGATGAAGCCCTCCAGCCGCAGGCTCTTGCCCACAGCCATGATGA
The DNA here is from genome assembly GCF_003116815.1 of Caulobacter endophyticus. GTDB lineage: Bacteria > Pseudomonadota > Alphaproteobacteria > Caulobacterales > Caulobacteraceae > Caulobacter > Caulobacter endophyticus. Next base: position 71,060 of record NZ_QDKQ01000031.1, on the reverse strand, counting down.
TGTTGGAGGGGCCGGCTGCGCGCTCGGTGTCGTTGTACTGCGAGATCATCCCGCACAGGGCGAAGCGGGCGAACGGGCGGGCCGAGTTCAGCGCCGCTTCCAGGTGCACGCCGCCCACGTTCTCGAAATAGACGTCGATGCCCTTGGGGGCGACCTTGGCCAGTTCCGCGACCACGTCGGGGGTGGCCTTGTAGTCGATCACGTGGTCGACGCCGATCGACTTGAGGAAGGCGACTTTCTCGGGGCCGCCGGCCGAGCCGATGACCGTGTGGCCCTTGATCTTGGCGATCTGGCAGACGACCGAACCCACCGCGCCGGCGGCGGCCGAGACGAAGACGACGTCGCCTTCCTTCACGGCGGCGACGCGCAGCAGGCCGGCATAGGCGGTCATGCCGGGCATGCCGGCCACGCCCAGGAAGGTCTGGGGCGGCATGCCGTGGGTGGAAAGCTTCATGATCCCGCCCATCGGCCCGGCGGCGGCCAGGGCCTTGGGGTTGGCGTTGTAGGCCTCGCGCCAGCCGAACATCGAGCTGACGGTGTCGCCGACCTTGAAGTCCGGATCGTTTGAGGCCGTCACCTCGCCGACCGCGCCGCCTTGCAGGGCCTTGTCCAGCTCGAACGGCGGCACGTAGCTCTTCCGGTCGGTCATGCGGCCGCGCATGTAGGGATCGACCGACATGTAGAGGTTCCGGACCTGGATCTCGCCGTCGCCGGGAGGGGCCAGCTCGACGCTGGCCAGTTCGAAGTTCTCGGCGGCCGGCACGCCGACGGGGCGGCTCTTGAGGCGGATCTCACGCGACATGGTCATGGCGACCTCCCTGGTCTCTCTGTTCTGGTTTAAACGAATGTTTATCCCTGGGGCGGCCCGGCCGCCAAAGCTTTTCGCAAGCGGTCGAAGCGGCTAGAGACGGGTCCATGACCCAAGAAGCGCAAGTCCAAGCTCTCAAGGCCGGTGTTGTCGGCGCCGGCGTGTTCGGTGGCTACCACGCGAAGAAATATGTCGAGCTGCCGGGCGTCGAGCTCGTGGCGGTGTTCGATATCGATCTGGCCCGCGCGCAGGCCCTGGCGGGGCCGCTTGGCGCCGAGGCCTATGACGACATGGACGCCTTCCTGGCCGCCGTCGACGTGGTCACCGTCGCCACGCCCGCCGTCCATCACGCCAAGGCCGCGCTGGCGGCGCTGAAGGCGGGCAAGCCGGTCTATTCCGAAAAGCCGCTGGCGGTGAGCCCCGAGGATGCCGACGCCCTGATCGCCGCCGCCGCCAAGGCCGGCGTGCCGCTGGCCTGCGGCCACCAGGAGCGCGTGGTGTTCCAGGCCATGGGCCTGCTGGACATTCCCGAGCAGCCCACGCGCCTGGAAGCAGTGCGTCGCGGCACGCCGTCGGACCGCAATCTCGACGTCTCGGTGGTGCTGGATCTGATGATCCACGATATCGACCTGGCGCTGGCCTTGTGCGTCGCCGATCCGGTGGCCGTGGAAGGCGAGGGCGAGGCCGATCGCGGCTACGGCCTGGACTGGGTGAAGGTGGAAGCCACCTTCGCCAACGGCTTCACGGCCGTGTTCGACAGCTCGCGCGTGGCGGAGGCCCGGGAACGGACCATGAAGGTCGTCTTCCCGTCGGGCGAGGTCGAGATCGACTTTCTGGCCCGCGCCTTCCGCAACACCACGCCGTTCCCCCTGATCGAGGACTTCACCGAGACCCCGGCCGGCAAGGATCCGCTTGGCCAGAGCGTGGCGGGCTTCCTGAAGGCCGTGCGCGGCGAGGCCCCGCGTCCGGTGGTCACCGGCGAGGAAGCCGCCCGGGCGCTCGACCTGGCCCTGGCGGTCGAGCACTCGGTGGACTGAAGAAAGGGCGGCGGCCTCAGCGCCGCCCCTTCAGGCTCGCCACCTGCAGCACGGTGGCGATGGCCGCCAGGCCTGCGCCCATCAGGGCCACGCTGCTCCAACCGCCCAGGTTCCAGGCCGCCGCTGCGGCTGCCGAGCCGGCTGCGCCGCCTAGGAACATCCCGCCCATGAACAGGGTGTTCAGCCGCGCCCGGGCCTCGGGCCGCAGGGCGTAGACGAGGTGCTGGTTGGAGATCAGCGCGCCCTGTACGGCGAAGTCCAGCAGGATCACGCCGACGACCATGCCGATGATCGACACCCAGGTCCCGAACAGGATCCACGAGGCCAGGGTCAGCACCGCGCCCAGGGCGATGGTCAGGTGCGGGCCGCGCCTGTCGGCCACGCGGCCGGCGATCGGCGCGGCCAGCACGCCCACCACGCCGACGATCCCGAACAGGCCGGCGACGTCGGCGCCAAGCGAGAAGCGCTGCTGCAGCTGCAGGGCAAGGATGGTCCAGAAGGCGGTGAAGGCGGCGAACAGGCTGGCCTGGGTCAGGGCCGCCAGGCGCAGCTCCGGGAATTCGCGCCACAGCTTGCCCAGCGAACCCAGGAGGTCGGCGTAGGAGAGGTCGGTGTCGGGCTTGCTGCGCGGCAAGGCGAGCGCCATCAGGGCGGCGGCCGAAAGCGCGATCGGCGCGCCCAGCCAGAACATCGCCCGCCAGCCGCCGTGGGTGGCCACGAAGCCGGCCAGGGTGCGCGAAAGCAGGATGCCGCACAGCAGGCCCGACATCACCGTGCCTACCGTCGCGCCGCGCTTCTCGGGGGCGGACAGATGGGCGGCGAAGGGCACGATCTGCTGGGCGACGGTGGCGCCCGCGCCGACCAGCAGCGAGGCCAGCAACAGCAGGGCCGCGTTCGGCGCCGCGGCGGCGGCGACCAGAGAGGCGGCCAGCACCAGGAACTGCACGACGATCAGGCTCTTGCGCTCCATGCGGTCGCCCAGCGGCGTCAGCAGGAAGAGGCCGGCGGCGTAGCCCAGCTGGGTGGCGGTGGGCACGAAGGCCGTCAGCGGGCCGGGCAGGTCGCGCTCGATCAGTCCCAGCATCGGCTGGTTGTAATAGATGTTGGCCACGGCCAGGCCGGCGGCGGCGGCCATGGCGAAGGTCAGGCCCCGGCCCAGGGCGGGCGAGGCGTCGGATGATAGGGCGGCGGTGCTCATGATCGGCTCCAGGCCGCCCAGGGAATGGGGGAGGGGGCGGCGTTCCGTGTCAGTCGCCGAGCTATATAGAGCATCCCGTCGCTGTTTATAGTATGGCCTTGCGGTAAGCTGGCATAACGGAATTCGATAGAATGGACCTCGCCGACGTCGGCGTCTTCGTGGAGGCCGCGCGGGCCGGCAGCCTGGCGGGCGCGGCCCGTCGCCTGGGCATCACGCCGATGGCCGCCTCCCGGCGCATGGCGGCGCTGGAGCAGGAGGTCGGGGCCCGCCTCGTTCACCGGACCACCCGCGCCCTGTCGCTGACCACCGAGGGCGAGGCCTTCCTGCCCCACGCCCAGGCCATGCTGGAAGGCGAGGCCGCCGCCCGCGCGGCGATCCGCCCGTCCGACGCCGGGGCCTCGGGCCTGCTGCGCGTGACGGCCTCGGCCGCCTTCGGCCGCAAGGTCGTGGCTCCGGCGGCGGCGGCCTTCATGCACGCCAATCCCGAGGTGTCGGTCGACCTGCTGCTGACCGACAGCATCGTCGACATCGTCGCTGGCGGCGTCGACCTGGCCATCCGCATCGCGCCGCTGCGCGACAATTCGCTGGTCGCCCGGCGCCTGGCCGACAACCCCCGCGCCCTGTACGCCGCGCCGGACTATCTGGAACGGCGTGGTGTCCCGACCAGGCTGGCCGACCTGGCCGAGCACGACTGCCTGGCGATGAGCGGTGCGACCCATTGGGCCTTCGTCGCCTCCGGCGGCAAGCCGGTGCAGCAGAAGGTCGCCGGACGGTTTACGGCCAGCGGCATCGAGGGGCTGCATCAGGCCTGTCTCGGCGGCCTGGGCGTCACCCTGCTGTCGGCCTGGGACGTGCGCGACGAGGTCGCCGCCGGCCGCCTGATCGAACTGCCGCTGGCGGACGCGGCCCTGCCCAGCTGGTCGATCTGGGCCGTCTATCCCACCGCCCGCCAGGCGCCGGCCAAGGTGCGGCTGTTCGTGGCGGCCCTGGCGCAGCGGCTCAGCGAGGGCTGAGCGCGGCCTTTTTCATTGTTTGCAGTCCGCCGCCGGTCCATCCCCCGGAAACTGTTTCGTATTTTGGAGGCCGCCTTGACCGACACCCGCACCCAGAAAGAGCGCATGCTGGCCGGCGACCTCTACAATCCGATGGACGCCGAGATCGTCGCCGACCAGGAGAAGACCCTGGCCTGGATGGAGCGCTTCAACGCCCCGGGCCAGACGATCGCCCAGCGCCATGCGCTGCTGACCGAGCTGTTCGGCGGCGTGGGCGCCGGGGTGAACATCCGCGCGCCGTTCCACTGCGACTACGGCTACAACATCACCCTGGGCGACGGTGTGTTCATGAACTTCGGCTGCGTGATCCTCGACGTGGTGGCCGTGACCATCGGCGACCGCACGATGATCGGCCCGAACGTGAAGATCTTCGCCGCTGACCACCCGCGCGACGCCGACACTCGCAAGACCGGGCTGGAGTTTGGCCGGCCGGTGGTGATCGGCAAGGATGTCTGGATCGGCGGCGGGGCGATCATCGTCCCGGGCGTCACCATCGGCGACGGCGCGGTGATCGGTGCGGGCGCGGTTGTCACCCGCGACGTGCCGGCCGGCGCGACGGCCGTGGGCAATCCGGCCCGCGTGAAAGCCTGACGATACCAAGCCCGACAAAAAGTTCGGGCAAGGTGTCGGGGCGGGGCCGCAGCCCGCGTCCTTGGCCCGACAACCAGATACTAGGGAGCCGCCATCATGCGCATGATCTTCGTCAACCTGCCGGTCGCCGACCTCGACCGCTCCAAGACCTTCTTCGAGGCTCTGGGCTTCTCGATCAATCCGCAGTTCAGCGACGAGACGGCCGCCTGCGTGGTGGTGTCCGAGACGATCTTCGTGATGCTGCTGACGCACGACAAGTTCCGCCAGTTCATCAACGGCGAGATCGGCGACGCCCATGCCGCCACCGAGGTGCTGACCTGCCTGTCGGCCGAGAGCCGGCAGGAGGTCGACGACCTGCTGGCCAAGGCCCTGGCCAACGGCGGCAAGGCCTGGAAGCCGATCACGGACATGGGCCCGATGTACGGAGCCAGCTTCCAGGATCCCGACGGCCACGTCTGGGAGGTGATGCATATGGACATGGCCGCCATGGCGCAGGCGGGCTAGCGGCCCAAAGCCGATGGGCGGGCAGGGCGGACTGCTCGCCTGTCGGATACTATTTCAGGATTGAAACTCAGTCGCAGTTGCGCCTATAGCCGCCGTCTCAATTTCTGGGGATGGTCCATGCGACTCCGTTTCTCGCGCGCCGCCGCCCGGCGCGCCCTGTTCTCGACGCTCAGCCTGGCCGCGCTCTCGATCAGCGCCGCCGCGCATGCCCAGGCGCAGGGGAGCGATGTCGAGCAGGTGGTCGTCACCGCCGCCCGCACCAGGCTGCCGGTCACGGCGCTGCCGCTGACGGTGGACGTGATCGAGAGCCGAAACCTGGAGCAGCAGCTGGCCGTCAGCGGCTCGGTGATCGACGCCATCTCGAACCTGTCGCCCTCGTTCTCGCCGACCCGCGAAAAGCTGTCGGGCTCGGGCGAAAGCCTGCGCGGCCGCTCGCCGCTGTTCGCCATCAACGGCATCCCGCAGTCGACCCCGATCCGCGACGGCTCGCGCGACGGCTACACGATCGACCCGTTCTTCGTGGAGCGGGTGGAGCTGATCTACGGCTCCAACGCCCTTCAGGGCATCGGCGCCACCGGCGGCGTGGTCAACCAGGTGACGGTCGGCCCGCCCCGCAGGGACGGCGTCTCGGGCAAGGTGCTGACCCAGACCACCATCGGCCATGACATGGGCGACAGCGTCGGCGCCAAGATCGGGGGGCTGGTCGCCTGGCGCGAGGGCGCGTTCGACGTCACGGCCGGCGTCGCCTGGGAGAAGCGCGGCGCCTTCTACGACGCCAACGGTCGCCGCATCGGCATGGACAACACCCAGGGCGACGTCCAGGATTCCAAGGCCCTGTCGTTCTTCGGCCGCCTCGGCTGGCAGCTGAACGAGACCGTCCGTCTTGACCTCGTCGCCAACCGTTTCGAGCTTAAGGGCGACGGCGACTACGTGACGATCACCGGCACGGCGCCAGCCGTAACCGACGGCGTTCGGGCCAAGCGCCTGCCGACCACTTCGATCCGCGGTCCGGTCCCGGGTGCGCCCGCCGCCAACCGCGTCGAGACCCTGTCGGCTCAGCTAACCGACAGCGACCTGCTGGGCGGCGATTTCACCGCCCAGGTCTTCTACAACCGCTCGCGCGACACCTTCGGCGGCGACATCAGCGCCACCTTCCAGGACGTGCGCATCGCGCCGGTTGGCACGCTGTTCGACCAGTCGTCGAACCGCTCGCGCAAGCTGGGCGCGCGGATGAACTATGAGCGCGAAGTGCCGGGCATCGAGAATCTGACCGCCACGGTCGGCCTCGACGCCATGAACGACCGCACCGAGCAGATGCTGACCGTCACCGGCCGCGCCTGGGTGCCGCCGACCAAGTTCCAGAGCGTCGCGCCCTTCATCCAGGGCAACTACGCGCTGCTGGACGGCCGCCTGCGCCTGGCCGGCGGCGTGCGCTTCGAGAACGTCGAGCTGAAGGTCGACGACTTCGAGACCCTGGCCTCCTACGGTTCGCGCAAGGTCGCCGGCGGCAATCCCGACTTCAAGGCGACCCTGGCCAACGGCGGGGTGGTGTTCGAGCCGACCTCGGGCTTGCGCCTCTACGCCAGCTACGCCGAGGGCTACACCGTGCCGGACGTCGGCCGGATCCTGCGGTCGATCAATGTCAACGGCGTCGACGTCGACACCTACCTCAGCATCGAGCCGATCGTGTCGAACAACCGCGAGATCGGCGGCGAGTGGAAGCGCGGCCCGATCGACGCCAGCGTCGCCTATTTCTGGTCGTCGTCGAAGCTGGGCCAGTTCCTGGTCAAGAACTCCGGCGGCATCTTCGACGTGCAGCGCCAGAAGGTCGCCATCGAGGGTCTCGAGGTCAACGTGAAGACCAGGACCTCGGTCCCGGGCCTGGACCTGTCGGCCGGCTACGCCCGCCTGCGCGGGCAGACCGACGCCAACGGCGACGGCCGCCTGGACACCAATCTGGACGGCGCCAACATCTCGCCCGACCGCGTCAACCTGGCGGCCGACTATGCTGTCGGCGACTGGAACCTGCGCCTCCAGGCCCGCGCCTACCTGAAGCGCGACATGGGCAACGCCCTCGTGAAGGACGACTTCGACGGCTACACCCTTGCCGACGCCTTCGTCCGCTACCGACTGCCCGTGGGCGACCTGTCGCTGGGCGTGCTGAACCTGCTGAACAAGCAGTACATCACCTACAATTCCGACACCGTCGCCCCGGCCAAGGACAAGTTCTACGCCGGTCGCGGTCGCACCGCGACGCTGGGCTGGACGGCGCGCTTCTGATGAGGATCCTGCGGCTCCTGCACCGCTGGTCAGGCGGTTTCATCGGCCTGCTGCTGGCGGTGCTGGGGTTCACGGGCGCCCTGCTGGTGCATGAGGACGCCTTCCTGCGCGCCACCGTGCCCCATGCCGCCGACGTCCAGCGGCAGGATACCGCCACCCTGGCGGCGGCCGCGACGCGGATCTTCGCCGCGCAGGACCGCCCGCGCTCCATCGTGCTGGCGACCGAGCGCAAGGGCCTGCACAAGCTGTCCTATCCCGGCGAGACGCAGAAGGGCGCCTATGCCGACCAGGACGGCGCCGTCGTCCAGGCCTGGACGTCCAAGTGGACGCGGCCGGAAGTATGGCTGTTCGACGTCCATCACCACCTGCTGGCCGGCGACGCAGGCGACATCGTCGGTGGGATCGCCGGCCTGGCGGGGCTCGGCTTCGTGATCACCGGCCTGATCCTGTGGTGGCCGACCCGGCGGATGTTCCAGCTGCGCGCCTGGCCGCGGGCGATGAAGCGGCCGGCCATCGTCCATCACCATCGCGACCTGGGCGTGCTGGTGGCGCCGTTGCTGATCCTGTCGCTGACCACGGGCGCGACCATGAACCTGAAATGGTTCTCGCAGGCCCTGCGCGCGCCGTTCTCCTCGCCAGCGACGATGGACAAGGCTTCGGCGGCGCCGAAGATCAAGGGCGGCAAGCTGGCCGCCGACCTCGACTGGAACAAGGTGATCGGCCAGGCCCAGGCCAGGTTCCCGGGCGCCGAGGTGCGGACCATCGGCCTGCCGGCCAAGTCCGGCGGCCTGATCGCCATCCGCCTGCGTCAGCAGCCCGAGTGGCTGACCAACGGCCGCACCATGGCCTGGTTCGACCCGGCCACCGGCGCGATGGTGGCCTCGCGCGACGCCCAGGCCATGCCGTTGGGCTCGCGCATCACCAACGCCGACTTCCCGCTGCATGCAGCCAAGGTTGGCGGTCTGGCCTATCGCCTGGTGATGACGGTCTCGGGTCTGGCCCTGACGCTGCTGGGCTCGCTGGCGGTGGTCACCTTCTGGGGCAATCCCTCGGGCCTGCCCAAGCGCCGCAAGAAGAAGGCGGCCGCGCCGCCCAAGGCCAAGACCGAACCGAGGCCGCAGCCCAAGCCGGAACCCGTCGAGGCCTGAGCCTCGCTATGGGGGGAGGGCGCTGCGGCGAGCGTCCAAACTAGGGTTTTCCCCAGTTTCGGCCGGCGACTGCGTCGCCGCAAAATGACGGCCCCTGTTCACGAAAGGCGTCCGATCATGGCCGACAACTCCAACGACAGCGGCGGCTCCTCCGGCGTCGGAGGCGTTTCGGGGACGGGCGGCGCCTCGACCGCGGACCGGGCGGAGGCCGCGCGCGACGCCATGGACGCGGGCCGCACCACGGCCGAGAAAGCCGCAGAAGCCATGGTCGCCGACGCGGTCAGCACGCTGGGCGCCGTCTGCAGCGTCAACACCCAGGCCCTGGCCCAGGCCGTCGCCGCTACGCCGGTGGACGTCCGTGCCGCCGTCATCGACGCGGTGGCCGACAAGCTGGGACCGCTCCAGCAGGCTCAGTTCGAGCAGGACCTGGCGGCGGCCACCTTCACCGAGAAATTCACCCAGGCTCCCGACATGTCGCCCCGCGCCTGGGAAGGTTTCCAGGCCGGCTTCACCGGCCAGCTAGGAGCGGCCGGCGGCATGGTCGGTGTCGAGCTCGGCGGGCCGGCCGGCCTGTCGGGGACCTGGGACGCCACGGTCGGGGCCGGGCCGGTGTCGACCAGCCTGCGCGACGGCACGGTCTCGGTCAGCGCGCCGCTGGGCGGCCTGTTTTCAGGGACCTACAGCCACACGCCGGGACTGGACGGCGATATCAACCGCGTGGGGATCGCCATCGGCGTCGACAAGGGTCCGGCCGGCGCAGGCTTCGAGGTCAATGTCGACGTCGGTCCCAACGAGCCGGCCACCACGCTGCAGGGGACCTGGCAGGACCGCGACGCCAACGGCAAGATCCAGGCGGCCGGCGAGAACGTCGACAATCGCAGGACGACCGAGTTCGGCCCCGGGGTGTTGTCGACGGTCTATGATTCCACCGGTCGGCCGACGCAGTACAACACCGGCGTCGTGGCCAACGACCCCAACAACCTCGATCGGGCCATGCGCGGCCTGAGGTAGGGGCAAAACAGGCTCAGCCCTCGACCGTCACCGCATCGCCCACGGTAATCTCGCCGCCCTCGATAACCCGGGCGGTGAGGCCGCCCCGGCCGCGCACGGCGTTGTAGCCGCCCTCGCCGAGAATGTCGTTCATGCGGCTGCACGGATGGCAGCCGCCGGTGGCTTCCAGCAACACGCCGCCGACCCTGAAGCGCTTGTCGGAGAGGCCCAGCAGGTTGATGCCCTCGACCACCAGGTTGCGGCGCAGGTCGAAGGGCGAGGCGGGGCCGGCTTGGCCCAGGAAGGCGGCGATGGCCGAAAGGTCCTCGGCCTGGATCAGCGTCACCTGGCGGGGGCCGTCGGCGCGGCCGGCATGGTGGTCGCCGATCAGGCCGGCCTCGACCGTAACCTCCGCCCGCTCGACGTGGACCAATGCCGCGCGGCGGGCAGGGCGCAGGCCGATCCAGGCCAGGCGGCCCGGCCGCATGGGTCCGGCGATCAGCCGGGCGAGGGGGCTGTCGGGATTGATCCCGCGTTTCGCCCCCACCGCCATCAGGCCTTCTCGACGAAGCTGTCGATGACCTTCTTCTCGCCGGCCTTGTCGAAGTTGACGGTCAGCTTGTTGCCCTCGATCGAGGCGACCTTGCCGTAGCCGAACTTGACGTGGAACACGCGGTCGCCGCGGCTGTAGGCGCTGTTGGTCGGGGCCGAGACGGCCACCAGCCGGCCTTCGCCCTCGATCGGCTTGGCCCGCGCGGCCGAGCCGCCGCCGCGCCAGGCGGTGTTGCCGCCCGAGCGCTCGCCGAAGCCGCGTGACGTCTGCTGCACCCGGTCCTGGGCCCGTTTCCAGCCGGGGCTGTCGTAGCTGCCGCTCTGGAAGGCGCTGGTGCCCGGATCGTCCCAGCGCGACGAGACCGTCTGCTGCATGCCCGGACCGCCGCCGTAATAGCCGGTCTCTGAGCCCGCATCGACGTGCTCCAGCGGCAGTTCGTCGACGAAGCGGCTGGGGAGTTGCGAGGTCCAGCGGCCATAGACCTGGCGGTTGGCCACGAAGCTGATGCGGGCCTCCTCGCGGGCGCGTGTGATGCCCACGTACGCCAGGCGCCGCTCTTCCTCGAGACCCTTCTCGCCCTTGTCGTCCATGCTGCGCTGGCTGGGGAACACGCCTTCCTCCCAGCCGGGCAGGAACACCAGCGGGAACTCCAGGCCCTTGGCCGAGTGCAGGGTCATGATCCAGACGGCGTCGCCGGTGGCCTCGCGGTCGAGGTCCATGACCAGCGACACGTGCTCCAGATAGGCCTCCAGGCTGTCGAACTGGCCCATCGACTGGACCAGTTCCTTGAGGTTTTCGAGGCGCGTCTGGCTCTGCGGGCCTTTGTCCAGGCGCAGGGCGTCGGTATAGCCGCTCTCCTCCAGCACCATCTCCAGCACCCGCTGGTGGTGCATGTTTCCGATCTGGGCGCGCCAGCGGTCGAGGTCGCGGATGAAGTTGCTGAGCGCGGTGCGCGTGCGGGCCGGCAGGTCGTCGCTGCCGATGATCACCCGGGCCGCCTCGACCGTGGAGATTCCCTCGACGCGGGCGATCTGCAGCAGCTTCTGCACAGAGGTGTCGCCGATGCCGCGCTTGGGCGTGTTGACGATGCGCTCGAAGGCCAGGTCGTCGTCGGGCGACTGGATCAGGCGCAGATAGGCGTGGGCGTCGCGGATTTCCGCCCGCTCGAAGAAGCGCGGGCCGCCGACCACCTTGTAGGGGATCTGCAGCATCACGAAGCGCTCTTCGAAGGCGCGCATCTGGAACGAGGCGCGCACCAGGATGGCCATCTGGTTGTAGCGGCGGCCCGCGCGCTTGGCCTTTTCGATCTCGTCGGCGACCATCCGGCTTTCGGCCTCGCCGTCCCAGACGCCGCTGACCTTGACCTTCTCGCCGCCGGTCTCCTCCGTCCACAGGGTCTTGCCCAGGCGGCCCTTGTTAGCAGTGATCAGGGTCGAGGCGGCGGCCAGGATGTGCTCGGTCGAGCGGTAGTTGCGCTCCAGCCGCACCACCTTGGCGCCGGGGAAGTCGCGTTCGAAGCGCAGGATGTTGTCGACCTCGGCCCCGCGCCAGCCGTAGATCGACTGGTCGTCGTCACCCACGCAGCAGACGTTCTGGCGGCCCTGGGCCAGGAGGCGCAGCCACAGGTACTGGGCGACGTTGGTGTCCTGGTACTCGTCGACCATCACGTACTGGAAGCGCCGCTGGAAGTCGGCCAGCACGTCGGGATTGCCGGTGAAGATCGTGATGTTGTGCAGCAGCAGGTCGCCGAAATCGCAGGCGTTCAGGATGCGCAGCCGCTCCTGGTACTGGCGATAGAGGCTGATGCCCTTGCCGTTGGCGAATTCGCCGGCCTCGCTGGGCGGTACGCGGTCGGGCGTCCACCCGCGGTTCTTCCAGGCGTCGATCAGTCCCGACAGGATGCGCGGGGTCCAGCGCTTGGCGTCGATGTTCTCGGCCTCGATCAGCTGCTTGAGCAGCCGCTCGTTATCGTCGGTGTCGATGATCGTGTAGTTCGACTTCAGCCCCACCAGCTCGGCGTGGCGGCGCAGGATCTGGGCGGCCACCGAGTGAAAGGTGCCCAGCCATCGCAGGCCCTCGGCCTCCGGACCGATGATGTGGGTGATCCGCTCGCGCATCTCGCGCGCGGCCTTGTTGGTGAAGGTGACGGCCAGGATCTCCCACGGCCGCGCGCGGCCCGTCGCGAGAATGTGCGCCAGGCGCGTGGTCAGCACCCGCGTCTTGCCGGTGCCCGCGCCGGCCAGCACCAGGACCGGGCCCTCGGTGGTGACCACGGCTTCGTGCTGCTCGGTGTTGAGGCCGCTCAGATAGTCGGGCGCGGGGCCGCCGCCGGCGGGAGCCTGCGGCCGGGCGAGGTCGGAGATGCGCGGAGCGGGGAGGTCGCCGAATGGGTCGGTCGAGTCGAAGCCGGAAGACATGGGAACATATGTAGCACAAACTTCTTCAGGCTTAAGCCCCGGAGGGGCCTTTGCGGAACCCTGGCCGCGACCCTCCCGTTGTTCGGCTGGGACGAAACAGGAGCAGGAACATGGCGGAAGAGAGCAAATCGGGCGGGGGCAACAGCGGCCTGGCCTTCATCGTCGGCGCCCTGGTGGTCGTCGTGGCGGTGATCGGCTTCATGGTCTTCTCAGGCGGCCTCACCCAGAAGAAGTCGGTGGACGTCGACATCACGGCGAGCGCGCCCAAGCTGCCGGACGCCCCCAAGATGCCCGAAGCGCCGAAGGTCCCAGAAGCGCCCAAGGCGCCCGGCTGAGCCGAAGCCGGTCCAAACGAGAGGAGGCGGGCATGGCTCGCCATCACCAACATCATCATGAAGGGGCCTGGAGCGGCGCCGCCATGCTGGCGGTCCTGCTGCTCGTGGCCCTGCTGATCTACGCGACCTGGCGCTCGGGCCTGCTGGCCGTGCGCCCCGATATCGCCGAACTGAAGCTGCCGAATCTCGCGCCGCCCACCATGCCGGCGCCCAACCCCGAACCGCTGCCGGCGCCCGTGCCGCGGCCGGGATAGGGAGAGAGAATCTCCCCTTGGGGAAGCGGCCAAAGGCCGGTGGGGAAGCTGCCAGCTTTCTTTGCGTTGGCAGGTTCGGCTGTTCCGCGCCCTACCGATCGCTTCCCCCAGAGGGGAGGTTCCTTGCGGTCAGCCGCCCGCGCGTTGCAGGGCGAAGACCCGGCAGGCCGAGGCCAGGGGGCGTTCGCCCCGGCCCGCGTCGATGCGTTGGATCAGGGCGGCGATGCTGACGGCGTCCTGCTTGGCGACGCGCTCGAGCGCGGCCCAGAACTCGGGCTCGAGGGCCAGCGAGGTGGCGTGGCCCGCCAGGTTCACCGATCGCTTCTTCAAACTGCCCATCGGCGCAACTCTCCGGCGGAACGTCGGTTCGGCTCTTGATTAAAAATGACGGCGTGTCATCTTTAGTGACGCCACGCCGGGAGCATGCCTGATGAGCACAGCCGCGCAAGTCCTTGACGCTACTTCCGCGCGTCCTCCGCTGGGCGCCCGCGATGCGAGCTTCCGCCTGCAGCCTTTGCGGGCGTTTCGCGCCGTCCGTCGGTTGATCGCCGACAAGGAGGACACGGCCCAGGTGTTCGAGGTGATGCGGGCCCTGTCCGGCCGGGCGATCCCCAACGGCTATGCCCGCCTCCTGAAGACGCCGCAGGGCGGGGCGATCGCCTATCGCCGCGAGGAGTTCGCCGACTGGCTGTCTGACGAGGCGTGGCTGGCCCAGTTCCAGCCCGGCACGGTGGGCGCTGCCTATCGCGACTTCATCGCCCCGCGCGGCCTGACCGCAGAAGGCCTGGCCGAGGAAAGCCGCAAGGTCGCCGACGCCGACATGGACGCAGCCCATCCGCTCTTGTGGTACGCCCGCCGCCTGCGCGACGTGCACGACGTGTGGCACGTGCTGACCGGCTACGGCACCGATGCGCTGGGCGAGGTCTGCGTGGTGGCCTTCTCCTATGCCCAGACGCGCAGCCTGGGTTTCGCCCTGATCGCCTTCGCCGGCGCCCAGGAGTTCCGCCGCCTCAGGGACGGCCAGCCCTACGGCAAGGCGGTGCGCGAGGCCTGGCGGGCCGGGCGCAAGGCCGCCTGGCTGCCCGAGGTCGACTACCCGGCTCTGTTCGCCATGCCGCTGGACGAGGCCCGGCGCATGCTTGGGATCGTCCCGCCCGCCACCTACCAGGCCATTCCGCAGGATCTGCGCGAGCACTACCAGCGCGCCGCCTGACCTTTCAGGGCGCTAGCCTGGCCGGATACCTGACGATGGCCGGGTCGGTGGCCACGGCGTCGAGGATCCAGTCGCGGAAAGCGGTGATCTTTCGCACGCGTCTGCGCTCTTCCGGATAGACCAGCCAGTAGCCGCCGCCATAGCTGGGCGCGATGTCGAACGGCTGCACCAGTCGGCCGGCCGCGATGTCGGGCGCGAAGAAGATCGGCGAACCCAGAGCCAGTCCCTGGCCGGCCATCGCCGAGGCCACCTCGAGCGACTGGGCGTCGGCTTCCAGGCGCGGTGCTGCGACGGCGTCGGGCGGGCTGACCCCGGCGGCCTCGAACCAGATCGCCCATTCCCGCGCATTGCCGATCCGCGTCGCCTTCAGCAGGTCTGCCGGGCGCTCGAAGCCGCCCGCACTCGCCAGGAAGTCGGGCGAGCAGAGCGGCGCCTGTACGAACGGCATCAGAAAATGACTAGTCAGGCCCGGCCATGGTCCGGCGCCGCTGCGCAGGCCCAGATCCGCCTCTCCGCGTGACAGGTCGCGCATTGCGTGGGAGGTCTCCAGGCGCACGGCCAATCCTGGATGGGCTAGTTGGAAGCCGCCCAGGCGCGGCGCCAGCCAGTGCGTCGCCAGGCTCTGCAGGGTGGTTACCGCCAGCACGCCTTCGTCGCTCTCGACCAGATCGGAGAGAGCCGCGCGCAGCAGGGCCATGGACTCCGTGGCGGCCCGCGCCAGCCGCTCGCCCGCCGGGGTCAGGTCGACCTCGCGCACCCGGCGCACGAAGAGGGGCTGGCCCAGCCGCTGCTCAAGGCTCTTCACCTGCCAGCTGACGGCCGCCTGGGTGACGCCCAGCTCGTCGGCGGCGCGCGTGAAGCTCTTCAGCCGGGCGGCGGTCTCGAACGCGCGAATGGCGCCGAGCGAGTATGAAGCGAGGATGTCAGTCATAAGTCTGGCTTATCCATAGCTCAACGAACCACGTTTGTCGCGCGCCTCGATCCCGCCGATCTTCCCAGCGCTACGGGGAAACAGGAGATGCGCCCATGGAAGAGTTCCACAAGACCCATAAGGAAACCACGTTCGGCTGGGTGTGGGCGATCGGGCGCCTGATCGCGGCCTGGAAGCGGATGGGCGAGGTCCCGGCCTCGCCGGCGGTCGGCTGCTGCGACAGCCTGCCCAAGGGGCGGGCTGTCTAGTTCCGCGCTGAGCGCGGTTCAGCGCCTCAGGCGGCGCACGACGCGCAGGGCGATGAAGCCCGCAAGCAGCGTCAGGATAGCCGAGGCGGCGGTCCGCCAGTGAACCTTCCGGCGCCTGTCGGCCTCGGCTTGCGCCGACAGCCGGGCCTTCTGGTCCTCGGGCTTCAGCAGCCAGTCGGGGCCAGACTTGGCGCCGAGCAGGATCCTGCCCGGCGGCGCGCCGGCCGTTCCGGGCAATTCGTAGTAGCGCACGGCGACATAGCGCCGGGCGTGGTCGCCGAACCTGCCGCCACCGGTCAGGCAGGCGTCCCTGGCGGTTTCCGATTTCGCCGGCGGCGGCGCGCAGGCCAGGCGAAGCTGACGGCCGTCGACAGTCTCGAAGGCGTAGCCGCCCGGCGCGGGCTTGTCGGTGGGTGTCGAGAACACGCCGATCGTCAGCACTGTCTCGTCGCGCGGCGGCGGCGACCAGGCAGGATCCAGCGGGACGATCCAGTTCCAGAACGCATGCCAGCCCACGAAGGCCGCCAGGATCGGGGCCGCGCGAACCGCCGCGTCGCGCAGCGGCCAGGGGGCGGCGGCTTGCTCGCCCAATCAGTCCTCGCGCTTGGCGCCGTCCAGGGTGCGCGACAGCTTGTCGGCGCGGGCGGCGTCGAGGGTCTTTTCGGCCTTGGTGCGGCCGAAGCGGGCGCGGTTCTCGGCGGCCGCCTGCTTGGCGTCGGTCTTGGCCTTGGCCTTGCGGGCGTGGTTGAGGTTGAGGATCTCGGCCATGGTCGGGTCTTTAGGACTTGGGCTTGGCGGCCGGGGCGGGGGTGCGCTTGCTGGCCGGGCGGATGACGAGGGTTTCCTGCAGGCGCAGGCTTTCACCCTTCTTGATCACATAGGGCGCGCGACCGGGGAAGACGCAGTTCTGCATCGACAGTTCGTTGCGCAGGATCCAGCGGGTGACTGGCTTGCCATTGGCCTTGCAACTCAGCCCCACCGTCCAGGCCGGAACGCCGGGAGCGGCGGGCCAGGCGAAGCCCATCGCCTTGCCGGCCTCGATGGGTTCGTTCTGGGCTTTGACCTGCTTGCCGTTTGAGCCGAACACCAGGGCGTCGGGCCGGATCAGCCGGATCGAGAAGCCGCCATAGCCCTTGACGTCGTTGCTGCCGCCCAGCGCCAGGCTGTCCGTGCGGGCGGTGATGGTCGTGTCGAACTCGATCCGCCGCGCGCCCCCCTTCAGCGGGTGGACGATGATCGAGGTCGTCTCGGTGGCCGCATAGACCACCTCGGGCCCGGAATTGACCAGCCAGTCGGCCTTGATCGTCAGCTTGCCGCGCCCGGCCGCGTCGCCTTCGAAGCTGCGGTCGTGGATGTTGAAGGTCAGGCCCTGCATGAACCAGCCGTCGCCGATGCTCTTGCCGTCGACCAGCACCTGATGCCAGCTCCAGAAGGCGCCGCGCTGGTGGAGGTGATCGGCCGGGCGGTCCTCGGTCAGCACCGTTCCATCCGGCGCGTAGAGCGGATGGACGTAGTTGGAACGGCCCGGCTCCTTGGCCGGGTCCAGCGGCTTGGTGCGATAGACCAGCACGGTCTTGCCGTCCTCGGTGACGGTCAGGGCGTCGTCGGTGAGCACGGCGTCGATGCGGCCGGCAAGGGCTGGCGTCGCGGCGGCCAGGAAGAAGACGGCGGCGAGTGCGGCTTTTCTCAAGACAGGTCGTCCTTGGCCAGGGCGCGGGCGAGGGCGGGGCGGGCGTTGGCGCGGGCCAGCCAGTCGTCATAGACGGCGTGGGCCGGCAGCATCTGGCGGGCGAACTGCAGCAGGCTGACGAACAGGATATCGGCCGCCGAGAAGCGCTCGCCCAGCAGCCAGGGCTGCTTCTCCAGCGTGGTGCGCAGGCGTTCGTCCAGGGTGGCGTATTGCTCCCTGTCCTGATCGTCCTGGCGCCGCTTCCAGAGATTGGTCACCGCCGGCTCCAGCACCCCGGCATAGTAGGCCAGCCATGACAGGTAAGGCCCGCGATGCGGGTCGCTGATCATCGGGCCGAGACCGGAGGCGGGGAACTTGTCGGTCAGGTAGAGGGCGATGGCGGCGCTTTCGGTGACCAGCACCCCCTCGTCGAGCAGGGCCGGCACCTGGCCGTGCGGGTGGGGATTGCGCGGATCGCGCGCGCCCGTGCCGCTGATGCTGCGGAAGATGTCGACCTTCTCGATGTGGTAGGGCGCGCCCAGTTCCTCCAGCAGCCAGAGGAAGCGCGTCGAGCGCGATCGCGGGGCGTGGAACAGGGTGAGCATGGCGCGTCTCCGGGCGGACCGTTCGGCCTGCGATCCTGCCGGCGAACGTAAGGCGAACGTGCCTGGCTCGCAATCGGGAAACCAACGATCGCCGATGGCCGTTTCCATGCCAAGGCGGCGCCGCCAGGACGCCGCCGATGGGAGAACATGTCCATGATGGATGCATCTCAGATTCGCGAGCATCTCGAAGTGGTGGGCTCCGACGGCAAGCACGTCGGCCGGGTCGACCACGTGGTCGGCACGGAGATCGAACTGGCCAAGCTCGATCTCGGCGGCGGCCTGAAGCACCACCTGATCCCGCTGTCGTGGGTCGACCATGTCGACGAGGAGATCGTGCACCTCAGTCTGACCCAGGAAGACGCCAAGGCCCGCTGGCGCGAGAAGCACTGAAGGTCGTTGCGTCCTGCAAACGAAAAAGGGGACCGGCGCGAGCCGATCCCCTTTGATCGCAGGACTAGAGCGACAATCTAGCGCTCTAACCAACGCCTACTTCACGTTGGCGCAGAAGCGCTGGATGCGCGAGCAGGCGTCCTCCAGCACGTCGTTGCTGGTGGCGTAGCTGATGCGGAAGAACGGCGACAGGCCGAAGGCCGCGCCGTGCACGACGGCCACGCCCTCGGTTTCCAGCAGTTCCACGGCGAAGTCCTCGTCGCTCTCGATGACCTTGCCCGAGGGGGCGGTCTTGCCGATCAGGCCGGCGCACGAGGGATAGACGTAGAAGGCGCCTTCCGGGGTCGGGCAGTGCAGGCCGGTGGCCTGGTTCAGCATCGACACGACCAGATCACGGCGTTCCTGGAACAGCTTGGCGTTAGGCTTGATGAAGTCCTGCGGGCCGTTGAGGGCTTCGAGCGCCGCCCACTGGCTGATCGAGCAGGGGTTCGAGGTGGTCTGGCTGATCATCTTGCCCATGGCCTTGATCAGCGCCTCGGGACCCGCGGCGTAGCCGATGCGCCAGCCGGTCATCGAATAGCCCTTCGAGACGCCGTTCATCGTCAGGGTGCGGTCATAGAGCTTGGGCTCGACCTGGGCGATGGTGGTGAACTCGAAGTCGTCGAACACCAGGTGCTCGTACATGTCGTCGGTCAGCACCCAGACGTGCGGGTGCTTGAGCAGCACGTCGGCGATCGCCTGCAGCTCGGCGCGGGTATAGGCGCCGCCCGAGGGGTTGGACGGGCTGTTGATGATCAGCCACTTGGACTTGGGCGTGATCGCCGCTTCCAGGGCCGCCGGGGTGATCTTGAAGCCGCTTTCGGCGGTGGTCTCGACCGACACGGGCGTGCCGCCGGCCAGCAGGGTCATGTCGGGGTACGACACCCAGTACGGCGCGGGGATGATGACCTCGTCGCCCGGGTTCAGGGTGGCGACGAAGGCGTTGTAGATCACCGGCTTGCCGCCCGGGGCCACGTGCACCTGGCTCGGCTTGTATTCCAGGCCGTTCTCGCGCTTGAACTTGGCGCAGATGGCCGCCTTCAGCTCGGGCATGCCGTCGGGGTCGGTGTACTTGGTCTTGCCGGCCTTGATGGCGGCGATGGCCGCGTCCTTGATGTTGTCCGGGGTGTCGAAGTCCGGTTCGCCGGCCGAAAGGGCGATCACGTCGCGACCGGCGGCTTTCAGCGCGCGCGCCTTGGCGCTGATGGCGATGGTGGCCGAAGGTGCGATGCGCCGCAGGGCGGCGGACTCGAGCGACATTGTCTTGGACTCCCCTGGAAAGGACCGGTTTCAGGATTGCGGCGGTCTTTACGCCCGCCCCCCTCGCGGCGCAACGCGAGAGCGCCGGGAAAGCGCGGCTTCTTGCAAGGTTGTGGCGGTCTTGCTACCGCTAACATCGAAAAACAAGGTTCCGTGGCGCGCACAACGGAACCCCGCGTCGGGGGACGTGGTCGGAGCATTTTCGACAATCCTCCAGGGAAGGAGAGGGCCGTTCGTCCGCATCGGCGGGCGACTGGAAAATCATGCCTTTCGGAAGGGGGAAGCCATCATGAGCAAGACGATTCTCGGTGCCGCCGTCGCGGCGCTCGCCCTGTCGCTGTCCGCGCCGGTCGCCACGGCGGCCGACGAGGGAATCATGAAGTACGCGATCAACAAGCCGTCGACGGCCTGGAACGTCTACGGTCCGGGCCAGACCAACGCCTACGTCAAGGACAAGGCCGTGGTCGGCGGCGGCGGGGTGCGGGTGGCGGTAGCCACGCCCGACCCGGCGGCGGCCTGGCGGGTGTCGGGCAGCCAGGCCGTGAACGGCAAGATCGCCAAGGGCGACGTCATCACCGTGGCTTTCTGGGCCAAGGCCGAGGCGGTCGAGGGCGGCGCGCCGACGGCCACCGTGACCAATGTCCGCGTCCAGCAGTCGGCAGAGCCGTGGGGCGGCATCGTCGAGGGCGGGGCCATCAGGGTCGATAGCGCCGAGTGGAAAATCTACACCGTCAGCGGCCGCGCCACGATGGACGCCGACAAGGGCGGAGCGGCGGTGTCGCTGCACCTGGGCTCGGCCAGGCAGACCTTGGTGCTGGGGCCGCTGTTCGTGCTGGACTTCGGGGCCAACTACGATCCGTCGCAGGTGAAGTAGGGGCTGGGGATTAACCCGATCAACAACCCGTAAAACCCCCGCGAAAGCGGGGGGCTAGGCTTTTTCTGAAACGCGGGACGCTCAACGATAAAACGCCTGGGTCCCCGCTTTCGCGGGGATTTTAGGGAAAAGGAATGCCACGAGGACCTCTGAAGGGATCTGGCTCAGCCCCTCACGATCTCCGCGAACTCCGCCACGTGTCGGCGCAGCGCCTCGATCGTGCGCTCGTCAGTCAGGACGCCGCCCTCGATCTTGGTGTGGACCTGGCCGACCAGCACGTCGCCCTGGGGTTCGGTGCGGGCGCCGGCGCGGCGCAGGGACAGGCGCAGGGCGTCCTGGGCGCGAACGGTTCCGGTGACCCCCGGCGAGGCGCCGACCAGGCAGCACAGCTTGCCGGCCAGCGGCGCGGGCTTGCCGCGCGAGGCCCAGTCGACCGCGTTCTTCAGCACGCCGGTGATCCCGCCGTTGTATTCGGGGCAGGCGATCAGCAGGCCGTCGGCGGCGCGTACGGCCTCTTTCCAGGCGACGACGGCGGCGGGGTCGCCCTCGGCCTCGACGTCCTGGTCGAAGAACGGCAGGTCGCGCAGCGAAAACAGGGTGATCGACACGCCCTCTGGCGCCAGGTCCTGCGCGGCGCGGAGGAGGGCGGTGTTGAAAGAGCCGGCCCGCAGGCTGCCCGAGACGGCGAGGATGTTCATGCGCGACTCCGAATACTCCAGGAGCCGCGACCATGCCCGCCGTCGGGCGAGGCGGGCAAGGTTCAGCTGGCGCGGGCGGTCGGGGCGGCGACCGGCAGGGCCAACTGGCCGGCGACCTGGCCCCACAGACGGCCGATCTCCTGGGCGGCGGCGCCGGCGGGCTCCCATTCCAACACGGAGCGACCGTGGGCGATCGACTGCTGGAAGGCCGCGCGTGAACGCAGGCCGACGGCCGCCAGCGGCAGGCCGCAGAACCGCAGGGCCTCGGCCGCCTTGACCACGCTGGCCGGTTCCTGCCCGCCGCGCTTGGCCGGCGCCTGGTTGATTACGATCAGGCCGTTCTTGCCCAGCCGCCGTACGGCCTCGGCCGAGCGGGCGACGGCGGCGATGTCGAGGAAGGTGGGGCGGCAGACCAGCATGCACAGGTCGGCGGTGTTGATGGCGGTGACGACGTCGGCCTCGGGCGAGGCCGGGGTGTCTATGAGCATCAGGTCCACCCGCTCGTGCTCGGCGTGGAAGCGGGCCTGGAACAGCTTGCCGGCGCTGCTTTCCAGCAGGGCGGGCCCGTCGGCCTCGCGGCCGCGCAGCACGTCCGACGCCGAGCGCTGCGGATCGATGTCGGCCAGGATCGTGCGGCAGCCGGCCAGATGGGCGGCGATCGACAGATTGACGGAAAGAGTCGTTTTACCCGCGCCTCCCTTGCGCGAGATGACGGCCAAGGTCTTCACGTACGTTTCCTCACCAAGCGCCCGCGTCCCCCTGCAGGCCTGTGGATAAGTAGCGTCGCTCTACGACGTTATCGCAACGTAAATAACCCGGCGGGTGAAACCGGCCGCCGGCGCCCGCCTGGACGGCGAACTTTCGCCGCGAATGCGCAATGGTCACGCTTTTGACGCCATCGAGGCGCTTGACCCCGCGATAGCCATGCGCGAGGCAGGGGCCGTGATCATCCGCCGTCTCATCGATTTCTTCACCAACATGGACGCCCGCGCCTGGCGCGCGGTGGCCGTCTCCTTCGTGCTGTTCGGCGGGGTGGGGATCGTCTTTCTGTTCGGCGCCCAGCTTCTGGGCCTCGACGGCGAGACCACGGTCGAGCACTGGCTGAGCGCCGCGCACGGCCCCTGGGCCCTGCCGGTGGCCGTCGGCGCCTTCGCGGCCCTGGCCTTCGTGGGCGTTCCGCAATTCGTGCTGATCGCCGCGGCGGTGGTGGCCTTCGGTCCCTGGACCGGTTTCGCCTACAGCTGGATCGGCACGCTGGTGTCGTCGATGGTCGGCTTCTGGGTCGGCCGGGCGTTCGGCGGCAGGATGCTGGCCAGCCTGCCCAGCGACGGCGTGCACAAGTTCATGAAGCTGATCGGCAAGAACGGCTTCATGGCCAGCCTGATCGTACGCCTGGTGCCGTCCGCGCCGTTCATCGTCGTCAACATGGCCGCTGGCGTCACGCCGATGAAGGTGCGCGACTTCGTGGCCGGCACGGCCATCGGCATCATCCCGAAGATCGCCCTGACCGCGTTTGCCGGCAACACCATCGTGCAGGCGATGCGGGGCGGGGGCGTGCAGCACATCATCCTGCTTGTCGTGGCGGCCGCGATCTGGATCGGCGCGGGTTGGGTCGCCCGCAATTGGCTGAAGGCCAAGGAAGAACAAGCCGACCAATAATCGGCTTCGGGGCATTTATTGCCCTTCACGCGGCGAATTGACCGCGTTGTGAGCAAACGGCTTGCTGGATTTCGCGCGGTTGGGTAATACAACCGCATGTGCCGCGAACGCGACAACCTTCTTCTCCTTGCGCTGGGGCTTAGCCGCCCCTGGGCGTCCGTCTAGCCGCGCGTACGTATCGTCGCGGCCGGTCGCTCAGGGGACAACGCCCTTCAGCCCTCCGGACCTCGCGAAAGACACCTCCATGACCGCCCCCATCTCGCCCGTCGCCGCTGACTCCAAAATCGGGTCGGGCCGCGACAACGTCGTCATCTTCGACACCACCATGCGCGACGGCGAGCAATCGCCCGGCGCCTCGATGTCGCTGGAAGAAAAGCTGGAGCTGGCCAAGATCCTCGAGGAGATGGGGGTCGACATCATCGAGGCCGGCTTCCCGATCGCCTCGAACGGCGACTTCCAGTCGGTCAACGAGATCGCCAAGATCGTCAGGAACAGCACGATCGCCGGCCTGTGCCGCGCCCACCAGGTGGATATCGACCGCTGCGCCGAGGCCCTGAAGCCCACCCAGCGCGGCCGCATCCACGTGGTGATCGCCACCTCCGACCTGCACATGAAGCACAAGCTGCAGATGGAGCCGGACGCCGTCATCGACGTCATCGCCCGTTCGGTGACCCACGCCCGCAACCTGCGCGACGACGTCGAGTGGTCGGCCGAGGACGCCACCCGCAGCGACCGCCAGTTCCTGCGCCGCGCCATCGAAACCGCCATCAAGGCCGGCGCCACCACGATCAACCTGCCCGACACGGTGGGCTACACCTACCCGTCGGAATACGCCGACCTGTTCAACTGGATGGTCAACAACGTCGAGGGCGCCGACAAGGTGATCTTCTCGACCCACTGCCACAACGACCTGGGCCTGGCCGTGGCCAACAGCCTGGCCGGCGTGCAGGGCGGCGCCCGCCAGATCGAGTGCGCCATCAACGGCCTGGGCGAGCGCGCCGGCAACGCCGCGCTGGAAGAGGTGGTGATGGCCCTGAAGGTGCGCGGCGACAAGCTGCCCTTCCAGACCGGCATCGACACCACCCACATCACTCGCGCCAGCCGCTACGTATCGGCCATCACCGGCTTCCCGGTGCAGTACAACAAGGCCATCGTCGGCAAGAACGCCTTCGCGCACGAGAGCGGCATCCACCAGGACGGCATGCTCAAGAACCGCGAGACCTACGAGATCATGACCCCGGAATCGGTCGGCCAGGCGCCGTCCAGCCTGGTCATGGGCAAGCACTCGGGCAGCCACGCCTTCCGCGCCAAGCTGAAGGACCTGGGCTACGAGCTGGGCCAGAACGCCCTGAAGGAGGCCTTCGGCCGCTTCAAGGATCTGGCCGACCGCAAGAAGCACGTCTACGACGACGACATCATCGCCCTGGTCGACGACGCCCTGGCGCGCGGCTCGGAGAAGATCCGCGTCTCGCACCTGCGCGTGGTGGCCGGCACGGAAGGCCAGTCGGCCGAGCTGACCCTGGACGTCGACGGCCAGGCCAAGAGCGCCGAAGCCTCGGGCGATGGTCCGGTCGACGCGGTGTTCAACGCCATCCACAAGATCGTGCCGCACAGCGCCGCCCTTCGCCTGTTCCAGGTGCATGCCGTCACCGAAGGCACCGACGCCCAGGCCCAGGTCTCGGTGCGTCTGGAAGAGGACGGCCGCATCGCCACCGGCGCGGCCGCCGACACCGACACCCTGACCGCTTCGGCTAAGGCCTACGTCAACGCCCTCAACAACCTCTTCGCCCGCAAGGAAAAGAGCGCCCCGGCGGCTATCGCCAGCGGCTTCTGATCCGATCCTGAAACGACATCGCCCGGGCGAGCCGGGCGATGCGTTCGACGGATGCGGGGAGGGGCGGTTCAGGCCGCCTTGCGCCAGCCCCATCGGCGCGTCGCCAGGATTTCGGCGGCGAGGTGCGCCTGCGGCTGTACGTCGAGACCGAGTTGCCCGAGGCCTTCGCACAGGGCTATGCGCTGCTCGGCGTCGACCAGGGCGCCGACGTCGATCACCATCACCCCGCCCGGGCGCAGCAGGCCCAGCGTCGAGGCCGCGGTCGCGCGCATGTCGTCAGCCGTGGGGCAGCCTACGACCAGCAGCACGTCGCTGCGTTCGTCGGCGGCCGCGCAGGTGGCCCGGCGGGCGATTTCCACGCGCTGGTAGCCCCGCCGCCATAGTTGTCCCATGGCCTCGGCCGCGTCCGGTCCGGTCACCGCCACGAAGCACAGCGGCGTGGCCTGGGCCAGTTCCAGCATACGGTCGAGCGTCGGATCGATCCCGTCGGTCGGGACGCCCAGCAGAAACTGAGCGGCTTGACGGAGCGGATGGAGAGACATGGTGAACGCCTTGTTAGGAAACGCAGCTTATGTGCGCCAACCCCGCTGTTCTGACGCCGCCCCGCGTCAGGGCGCCATTCGTAAACCCGCCGCCGGCGTAAGGGCGGCATAAGGAGCCGATCGATGGGTTCGACCTTGGAAAACAGCGTTGCTTCGCCGCCCCGCTGGCACGAGATCGCCAGGCGCACCATCGAGGCGGGCTTCGACATGTCGTCGGAAGCGCGCATCGGCGAGATGCTCCGCACGCTCGCCGTCGGCCGCAAGGCGCTGCTGGAGATGGGCACGGGCACCGGCTCGGCGACCGCGTGGCTGCTGGACGGCATGGACGAGGACGCGCGCCTGGCCACGGTCGACAACGATCCCAAGGTCCAGGCCGTGGCGCGCGAAGTGCTGGGCGAGGACCCGCGCGTGGATTTCATCACCGAGGACGGCGCGGCCTATCTGGCCGGCCAGAACGACGGCGGCTTCGACCTGATCTTCGCCGACGCCATGCCGGGCAAGTACGAGGGCCTGGAAGACGCCCTGCGCCTGTTGCAGGTGGGCGGCGTCTACGTGGTCGACGACATGTCGCCCCAGCCGAACTGGCCCGAAGGCCACCAGGCCCGGGTCGACGACCTGGTGCTGCGTCTGGCGGGTGATCCGCGCTTTGCGATCGTGGGCATGGACTGGGCCTCAGGCGTGCTGGTGGCGGCGAAAAGAGCGGCATGATCTGGATCCCCATCACCATCGCCGCCGCGGCCCTGCAGGTCGCCCGCAACGCGGCGCAGCGCTCGGTGATGGGCGGGGCGGGCCCTTGGGGCGCCACCCTCGTGCGGTTCCTGTTCGGCCTGCCGTTCGCGATCGTCTTCGCCGGGATCGCCTTCCTGGTCACGAAAGACCCGCAGGCCAACCTAACTGCCCGTTTCTGGCTGGGCGCCGTCGCAGGTGCGGGCCTGCAGATGGCGGCCACGGCGGCCCTGCTGGTCGCCATGCAGCGCTCGTCCTTCGCTCTGGGCACGGCCATGCAGCAGAGCGGCCTGCCGTTCGCCCTGGTCTGGGGCGCGCTGCTGTTCGGCGACAGGATCACCGCCCTGCAATGGGCCGGCGGCCTGGTGGCCACCGCCGGCCTGGCGGCGCTCTCCTGGCCGCGCGGCGCGGTGACCCTCAAGCGCGGCGCGGTGCTGGCCGGCCTCGCCTCGGGCGCGATGTTCGCGCTCAGCGCCAACTGCTTCCGCCAGGCCTCCCTGACCTTCGATCCCTCGCACCTGGCCTATTCGGCCTTCGTCACGGTGATGGTGGTGCAGGCTATCCAGTCGGCGGTGCTGACCTCGATCCTCCTGGTGCGCAATCCCGACGCCGTGGTCGCCGTGCTGGCCGCCTGGCGCAAGTCGCTGGGCGCGGGCTTCTGCGGCGCGGCCGCCTCGGGCCTGTGGTTCACGGCCATGGCGCTGTCGCCAGTGGGGCCGGTGAGGGCGGTGGGCGTGGTCGAGATGCCCATGGCCGCCCTGGCCGGACGACGCCTTTTCGCCGAGCGGCTGAGCCTGTTTCAGCTGGTCGCCGGCGCCGTCACGGCGGTCGGAGTCGTCATGGCCGCGCTCGGCTAGAAATAGACACTTTTGTGCGTTCCCCCTGCCGCCTCGCACACGAGTTTGAAACAGGTGAGAAGGCTTGGCGAATAGACCTTGAAATCAACGCTTTCGCGGTGCAAACGGGCGGCGTCTCCCACAGTCTTCCGGTGGTTGGACGACGGCGCGGCCCGGCGGTGGCGCTCCCGTCGCCGCAGGAAGGCGCAGGGCGGGGAGGGACGATGATCCGCGTACGCGGGGAATCATGTTGTCCTCTTCCTGATTTGCAGTAGGAGCCTTTTTCTCGCCTGCTCCTCCGGTCATTCGGCGGAAACGGCTCCTGCACCGCGGTTCCCTCCGTGGTTTTGACGTCTCGCCCCTTCTACCCCTCAGTCAGGGTTTTCGATGTTCTCTTCCCTCTTCGGCGTCATCTCGAACGACATCGCCATCGACCTGGGCACCGCCAACACCCTGATCTATCAGAAGGGCAAGGGCATCGTGCTGAACGAGCCGTCCGTCGTGGCGCTGCGCAACGTCGGCGGCCGCAAGGTCGTGCACGCGGTCGGCATCGAGGCCAAGCAGATGCTGGGCCGCACCCCGGGCCACATGGAAGCCATCCGCCCGATGCGCGACGGCGTCATCGCCGACTTCGAAGTCGCCGAGGAGATGATCAAGTACTTCATCCGCAAGGTTCACAACCGCAAGGGCTTCGTGAATCCGAAGGTGATCGTGTGCGTGCCGTCGGGCGCCACCGCCGTCGAGCGCCGCGCCATCAACGACAGCTGCCTGAACGCCGGCGCCCGCCGCGTCGGCCTGATCGACGAGCCGATGGCCGCCGCCATCGGCGCGGGCCTGCCGATCCACGAGCCGACCGGCTCGATGGTCGTCGATATCGGCGGCGGCACCACCGAGGTGGCCGTTCTGTCGCTGTCGGGCATCGTCTATTCGCGCAGCGTTCGCGTCGGCGGCGACAAGATGGACGAGGCGATCATCAGCTACATGCGTCGCCACCATAACCTGCTGATCGGCGAAACGACCGCCGAGCGCATCAAGAAGGAAATCGGCACCGCCCGCGCGCCGGCCGACGGCGAAGGCCTGTCGATCGACGTCAAGGGCCGCGACCTGATGCAGGGCGTGCCGCGCGAAGTCCGCATCAGCGAAAAGCAGGCCGCCGACGCCCTGGCCGAACCGGTGGGGCAGATCGTCGAAGCCGTGAAGGTGGCCCTGGAAGCCACTCCGCCGGAACTGGCCAGCGACATCGCCGACAAGGGCATCATGCTGACCGGCGGCGGCGCGCTGCTGCGCGGCCTGGACGCCGAGATCCGCGACCACACCGGCCTGCCGGTGACCGTGGCCGACGATCCGCTGTCGTGCGTGGCCCTGGGCTGCGGCAAGGTGCTCGAGCATCCGAAGTGGATGAAGGGCGTCCTGGAATCGACCCTCGCCTAAGCCCTAGTCCAATCCGCATCGGCGCCGGCGGGCGCCAGGAGAACAGTTCGTGCCCTTTCGCGAAGGTCCGCTCGGCGACCTGAAAGTGCCGCTCACCTGGACCGCGGCCGTGGCGCTCATCGTCGCGGTCGTGATCGCGGTGGCCTTCCTCCTGGCCGACCGGCGCGAGACCCTGCAGCAGCAGGCCTATGGCGTCACCCGCCAGACGGTCGACACGGTGGCCAAGCCGGTCAGCGGCGTCATCGCCGCGCCCGGCCGCTGGACCGGCGTGGGCGTCGACGCGGTGCGCAACTACTTCTTCGCCGGCTCCGAGAACGCGCGCCTGAAGGCCGAGCTCAAGGAGATGCGGACCTACCGCGACAAGTACCTGGCCCTCGTCAACGAGAACGAGCGCTACAAGTCGCTGCTGGGCCTGAAGACCGATCCGCCGATCCCGATGGTCGCCGCCCGCGTGGTGGCCGACAGCCGCGGCCCCTTCGCCAACACCCGCCTGGCCGACGCCGGCAAGGAAAAGGGCGTCGTCGTGGGCAATCCGGTGATGAACGAGCGCGGCCTCGTCGGTCGCGTCGTCGGCGTCGCGCCCGGCGCCAGCCGCGTGCTGCTGCTGACCGACATCGCCTCGCGGACGCCGGTGATGATCGACCGCACCAATTCGCGCGCCATCCTGACCGGCGACGGCGGCCCCAATCCCAAGCTGGACTATCTGCGCGGTTCCGAGCCGATCCAGGCCGGCGACCGGGTCGTGACCTCGGGCGATGGCGGCGTCGTGCCGCGCGGCCTGCCGGTGGGCGCGGCCGTCAAGGGCCTGGACGGCCGCTGGCGCGTGGTGCTGTTCGCCGACAGCACTTCGATCGACTACATCCGCATCCTGCTGTTCAAGGACTTCTCGCAGCTGGCCGACCAGCAGGCCCTGGCCGCCAAGGTGCTGCCGCCGGTGATCACCGAGAACCCCGACCAGTCGATCCTGGGTCCGGCCCGTCCGGCGCCCCCGCCGCCCGCCGCCCCGGCGACGACGGCTCCGGCCGCTCCGGCCACCCCGGGAACGAGCGCGCCGACGACCACGCGGCCGCCCGCGGCGACCAGGCCCTCGACCTCCACGCCGGCGACGGCCGCTCCGGCCAGGACGCCGCAATGACCGGCGCCCGGCCCCTCAATCCGGGGCGCTGGCTGGGCGTCCCCATGCTGTTCGTGATCCTGGCGACGATCCTGTTCGCCGCGCCGATCCGCATGTGGGGCCTGCAGCTGCCCGAGCCGATCTTCGCCATGGTCCCGGCCTTCGCCTGGGCCGTCATCCGCCCATCGATCCTGGCCCCGTTCGCCCTGCTGATCCTGGGCCTGTTCCTCGACACCTTCTGGGGCGGCCCGACCGGCCTGTGGGGCCTGTCGCTGCTGGTCGCCTACGCCTCGGTGCTGGCGGCGCGCAACATGCTGACCGGCCAGAGCCGCCCGATGCTGTGGGTCTGGTACGCCGGCGCCTGCGCGCTTTCGATGACCGCCGGCTTCCTGTTCACGATGATGGACAGCCTGGCCATGCCCAGCCTGGTGGCCGTGTTCTGGCAATTCCTGGCCACGGCCCTGCTGTTCCCGTTCGCTCACCGGCTGATCGATCGCTTCGAAGACGCCGACGTCCGGTTCCGGTGAGGCGATGAGCGAACCGTCGATCTTCTTCTTCGAGGTCAACGAGCGGCAGGGGGTCTTCCACCGCCGCGCGTTCCTGCTCGGCGGCCTGGCGGGCGCGGGCCTCCTGACCCTGACCGGGCGCCTGGCCCAGCTGCAGCTGGTCGAGGCCCAGCGCTACCAGAAGCTTTCGGCCGGCAACCAGTTCAATTACCGCCTGGTGCCGCCGCCGCGCGGCCTGATCCTGGACCGCAACGGCGTGGCCCTGGCGTCGAACCGCCCCAACTTCCGCCTGATGGTGATCAAGGAGAAGGGCATGGACGTCGAGGCGACCCTCGACGACCTGGCGACCCTGGTGCCGATCGACGGCACGCGGCGCGCCCGCCTGCTCAAGGACATCAACAACGCCCCGCGCAAGGCGCCGGTGGTGGTGATGGAGGACATGACCTGGGAGGAGTTCTCCCGGATCAACATCCGCGCCCCAGAGCTGCCCAACATCAGCGCCGACATGGGCGAGGTGCGGGTCTATCCGTTCGGCGGCGCCTTCGCCCATGTCATCGGCTACGTGGCCAAGGTCTCCGACCGCGACGTTGAGGCGGCCAAGAAGGATCCGACCCAGGACCAGGAGCTGCTGCACAACCCCGGCTTCCGCATCGGCCGCCAGGGCGTGGAAAAGGCCTTCGACCTGGACCTGCGGGGCAGGGCGGGCGCGATCAAGGCCGAGGTCGACGCGCAGGGCCGCGTGGTCAGCCTGGACCCGGCCGGCGACATTCCCGCCGTGCCCGGCAAGGAAGTGCGCCTCACCCTCGACGCCGACATCCAGAACCGCGCCCTCGAGGTGATGGGCGAGGAAAGCGGCGCGATCGTGGTGATGGACTGCCGCAACGGCGACCTGCTGGCCATGGTCTCGGCCCCCAGCTTCGACGCCAACCGGTTCGTAAAAGGTCTGTCGGGCGCCGAATACCGGGCGCTGTCGGAGTACGAGCGCAAGCCGCTGCTCGACAAGGCGATGACCGGCACCTATCCGCCGGGCTCGACCTTCAAGCCGACCGTGGGCCTGGCCGCCCTGGCGGCGGGCATCGACCCGAACGTCCGCATCAACTGCCCGGGCAGCTGGTACTATGGCGGCCGCACCTGGCGCTGCTGGCAGAAGGGCGGCCACGGCGCCCAGAACATGCACGACGCCATCAAGAACTCGTGCGACATCTACTTCTACCAGACGGCGCTGAAGATCGGCCCCGACGCCATCGCCACGGCCGCCCGCGGCATGGGGTTCGGCGAGATCTTCGATATCGGCATCCCCGGCCAGAAGAAGGGCATCGTCCCCGACCGCGAGTGGAAGAAGCGGGCCTTCAAGCGCAATCCGGCCAACCAGATCTGGTTTCCGGGCGAGACCCCCAGCTACGGCATCGGCCAGGGCGCGCTGAGCGTCAACGCGCTGCAGCTGGCGGTGATGACCGCGCGCCTGGCCAACGGCCGCAAGGCCCTGAATCCGCGCCTGATCAAGTCGGTCGGCGGCGTCGAGCAGCCCAGCGGCGCCGACGTGCCCGACATGCCGTTCTCCAAGGAGCACCTGGACTACGTGCGCGGCGGCATGGCCGCCGTGGCCAACGACGTGCGCGGTACGGCCTATCGCCAGAGCCAGCTGGGTCTGGGCGACGTGCAAATGGCCGGCAAGACCGGCACCGCCCAGGTCCGCAGCTACGACAAGGCTAAGAGCCGCAACAGCGCTTCGGTGCAGTGGAAGCTCAAGGACCACAACCTGTTCGTGGCCTTCGCGCCCTATGACGACCCCCGCTACGCCGTGGCGGTGCTGGTCGAGCACGGGGGGCTCGGCGGCGCCACCGCCGGCGCCCCGCGCGCCCGCGAGGTGATGCGCGTGGCCCTGCTGAAGGACCCCGAGATCCGCGCGCGCATCGAGCGCCCGATGCCTCTGCCCGAGGCCCCGGTCGAGACCGCCGACGGCGTCGTAGAAGGCGCCGCGCCCGACGAGCCGGAGGAGGGCGCTCCGCCGCCGCCCGAGGCGACCCCGACGACCGGCCAGCCACCCCAGGGAGGCCACATATGACCCTCAGTGGCGGCCTTTCCCGGCCCGGCGAACGCGACCGGCCGATCATCAAGTTCATGGAGATCGACTGGACCTTCTGCCTGCTCCTGTGCCTGATCGCGGGCTCCGGGGCGCTGATGCTGTTCTCGATTGCGGGCGCCTCTTGGGAGCCCTGGGCCGACAAGCACCTGCTGCGTTTCGGCCTCTACTTCATCATGATGATCATCCTGGCGATGGTCGACCTGCGCGTCTGGTTCACCCTGGCCTATCCCGTCTACGGGGTGGGGCTGTTGCTGCTGGTGGCCGTGGAGGTGGTCGGCGACGTGTCGCTGGGCGCCCAGCGCTGGCTGTCGATCGGCGGCTTCCGCTTCCAGCCGTCCGAGATCATGAAGATCGGCGTGGTGCTGGCCCTGGCCCGCTACTACCACGGCCTGTCGGCCGACAGCGCCCGGTTCTCCTGGCGGCTGCTCGTCCCGGCCGCGATGATCGGCGCGCCGGTGCTGCTGGTCGCCCACCAGCCCGATCTCGGCACCGCCATGCTGATCGCCATGACGGGCCTCGCCATCGTGGTGCTGGCGGGCCTGTCCTGGCGGGTGATCGCCACCGGCGTCATCGGCGCCCTGGTGGCCATTCCTCCGTTCGTGCTGTTCGTGCTGCACGACTATCAGCGCAAGCGGGTCCTGACCTTCCTGAACCCCGAGGCCGACCAGTCGGGTTCGGGCTACCATATCTACCAGTCGAAGATCGCCCTGGGTTCGGGCGGCCTTTTGGGCAAGGGCTTCGGCCTGGGCTCGCAGAGCCAGCTGAACTTCCTGCCCGAAAAGCAGACCGACTTCATCTTCGCCACCCTGGCCGAGGAGTTCGGCTTCGTTGGCTGCCTGTGGGTGCTGGCGCTGTACGGCATCGTCATCTTCATGGCCTTGCGCATCGCCTCGATCAGCCACAGCCACTTCGGGCGCCTGGCGGCCTCGGGCGTGACGGCGACCTTCGCCCTCTATGTGCTGATCAACGGCGCCATGGTCATGGGCCTGGCGCCGGTGGTGGGCGTGCCCATGCCGATGCTCTCGTACGGCGGCACCGTGATGATGACGGTGATGATCGGCTTTGGCCTCGTCCAGGCCGTGCGCGTGCACCGCTACACCGAAGTCACCAGCGGCAAGGGCTCGCTGATGTAGTCAGCGCGGCGGCGCTGCCAGGTCCCGCAGGACCACGATCACGCGGTTGTTCAGCGGCTCGGCGACCTCGTCGGCCCTGTGTACCGCCGGCTGGGTTTCGCCTCGCGCGGTGAGCTCGATTCGGTCAGCCGGCGCGCCGGCTTTGATGAGAGCCTGCCTGACCAGTTCGGCGCGCTGGGCCGACAGCTGCATGTTCAGGTCCGCCGGACCGAGCGAGTCGGTATGGCCGATAATCAGGATCTTGCGCGGCTCGTAGAGCCGGATCTGCTTGACTGCCTCATCGATCGCCGGCCGCGACCACTCTCGCATGTCCATGGGGCCAGGGCCGAAATAGATCAGCAGCTCATCGTAGGTATGGATCAGCGGCGGCGGTGGGGGCGGCGGAGCGCCCTGCAGGGCGACGGCGAGAAAGTATGCGATCATGGCGGGCGCCATTGTGACGCCCGCCTTCCAGATGTTCAATCAGCGCGCGTGTCAGTCGATCCCTTCGACCAGTTCGCGCAGATAGGCCACATGCTCCCTGAAGGCCTTGGCGCCCGTCGAGGTGACACTCGCCCTGGTCCTGGGCCGCTTGCCCACGTGATCCTTCAGGATCTCGACATAGCCGGCCTTCTCCAGGGCGGTCAGGTGGCTGCCCAGATTGCCGTCGGTGGCCTGGGTGATGGACTTCAGTCGCGAGAACTCCGGCGGCTCGCCCCCGCGCTCGGTATACAGCGCGGCCATGATCTTCAGGCGCAGGGGCTGGTGGATCAGGTCGTCGGCCTTGGCCATGTTCACGCCCTCGCCAGCCAGACGCCGCTGACGAACAGTCCCACGCTGGCGCTGGCCATCCAGAAAGCGAGCACCTCAGGGAAGGCGTAGAAACCGATCAGGGTCAGGGCGAACATCACCGCGCCGATCGCCAGGTACCGGCGGGCCACGAACACGCCGACTGCGGCGTAGATCGCGCCTACCATCAGGCCCGGAAAGGCCAGATAGGCGGCGGGATCGGTGGGACGCAGCACGGAAAAGGCCGACATGACTAACACCAGGGCGACCGCCATGCCCCCGATCATCTTCAGCGTCGCGGCGCTCGACTTGGCGCCGGAGGCTCGCACCGCCTTTTCGGCGGGCCGTGTGAGCACGATCGAGCCGACGATCCCGACCATGTCGAGCACCAGCCAGGCCCAGCCCCACTGTTGAGGCGGCAGCAAGCCCATGCCCAGGTAGCCCAGGGCCCAGATCACGCTCCACAGCATCAGGATCGGCCCGCCGATCCGATAGCCGCGCAGGGTGGCGCCCCGGCGGTTGGTTTCCTGTATGTCGGCCAGCGCGGCGGCGGCCTCGGTCTTGCTCAGCACCATCACAACCTCCATGGAGCGCCAAAGCTCTCTGTAGCGCAGAGTGAGCGCATCGTTGAACTCTGTCAAGCAGAGTCCTCTGGAGCGGGCTTGCGCCAGTCAGCGGCTCTTCAGCGCCCGGCCGGTGACGACGGCGCCCAGGCCGTACTTGCCGCGCAGGGCGTCGATCGCCGTCTCGCTCTTCAGCGCCCGGCGCTCGTCGCCGGCGAAGAAGTCGTCGGCCGCGCCGGCGGCGGGGACGAACTCGGTCAGGCCCGCCCCGATCAGGCGATAGGACCGGCCGGGCGGTTCGGCCGCCAGCAGTTCGCGCGCCACCTGGAACAGCGTCTGGGCGGTCTGGGTGGGGACGGGCAGGGTGCGGCGGCGGGTGTGGATCTTGAAGTCGGGCGTGCGCAGCTTCAGCGTCGCCACCCGGCCGGCGACCTCTTCGCGGCGCACCTGCCGGGCCACCTTCTCGCAGAGGGGCCACAGCTGGTCTTCCAGGTCTTCCCGGCGGAAGAGGTCGTCATTGAACGTCGTCTCGGCGCTGACCGTCTTGCGCACGCTGTCGGGATCGACGGCGCGGGCGTCCTGGCCATGAGCCAGCCGATGCAGGCGCAGGCCGCCGGTTCCCAGCGCCTGGGCCAGGGTCTTCAGGTCCGCATTGGCGATGTCGCCCACCGTGCGCAGGCCAAGGCTCGCCAGGGTCGAGACCGTGGCTGGCCCCACGCCCGGCAGGATCGACACCGGCTTGGTCGCCAGGAACGCCACCGCTTCGGCCGCGCCGATGGCCGAGAAGCCGCGCGGCTTGTCCAGCTCCGAGGCGATCTTGGCCAGGAACTTGTTGGGGGCCAGGCCGATCGAGACGGTCAGGTTCTGCTCGGCCTCGATCTCGCGCTGCACCTTGGCCAGCATCACCGCAGGCGGCGCGCCGTGCAGGCGCTCGGTGCCCGACAGGTCGATCCAGGCCTCGTCCAGCGACAGCGGCTGCACCAGCGGCGTCAGGTTGGAGAGGCGGGCCATGATCAGCGCGCTCTCGTGCTTGTATTTGGCGAAGTTGGGCTTCACCACCACCGCGTCCGGGCACAGCTGCAGGGCCTTGAACATCGGCATGGCCGAGCGCGCGCCGCTCATCCGGGCGATGTAGCAGGCCGTGGTGACCACGCCGCGCTTGCCGCCGCCGACGATCACCGGCTTGTCGCGCAGGCTCGGGTCGTCGCGCTTCTCGACCGAGGCGTAGAAGGCGTCGCAGTCCAGGTGCGCCATCGACAGGGCGCCAAGTTCCTCATGGAAGACCGTGCGCGGCGAGCCGCACGACGGGCAGCGCGGCGCCTTGCGCTCGCCGGTCCACAGGCAGTCGCGGCAAAGGGCCTTCATCGCGCCTTGCGGGCGATCGCCTCGCGGATGGCGACCTTGAGGTCGGGCCACAGGTCGAAGCGGGCATGGCGGTCGGGGGCGCTGGGGGCGAGGGGGCGCAGGCGCTCGTCGGCGACCATCTGGAAGCGGCCGACGGAAGGCGCGCTGGTCGCCACCGATTCGAGCTGCGGCAGCAGGTCGTCGATGAACACCGCCGGTTCCTCCACCCGTCCGGCCAGCTCGGCGGCCGACGGACCCTTGGGGCCGGAATTGATGATCAGCGGATAGTCGAAGCCGTGGGTTTTCAGCCAGCGGGCGCGGGTCTGGCGGCCGTGCTCGGGGGCGTTGGTCAGGATCACCACGTTGGCGTCCAGCGACAGGTCGGCCAGGGCGTCGGCCGCGCCCTCGGCCGGCAGCAGGTCCTCGCCGCCGTCGCGGAAGAAGTCGTCGAACAGGGCCCGGCCCGCGATCAGGTCCAGGTGCTCGGTCTCGCCGGGGCGATAGATGTTCTGGAACAGCGCGAAGCGATCGACGCGCAGCTCGAAGCCGTGCCGGCCGATGAAGGCGCCGAAGCCGGCCATGAACTGGGCCAGCACCTCGTCGACGTCCACGATGACGAGCGGACGGTGCGCATCCAGCGTGCAGGTCTTGAGGTCGGGTGAGCAGGCGTCCATTTGTGTGCGATCGGTCGTTGGAAACGCGATTAGCGCGGGCTTAAGGATATTCGTGCGATCTGAGGATGAAGAAGCGGCGCGAATCCCTCACGTGTCGCCACGGACCGTACGGTCGGGGTCAGGATGACGAAGAAGGTCCTCATCGTCGAGGATAACGAGCTGAACATGAAGCTCTTTCATGATCTGCTCGAGGCCCAGGGCTACGAGACCCTGCAGACCCGTGAAGGGCTGCAGGCGCTGTCGATCGCCCGCGAACATCGCCCGAATCTGATCCTCATGGACATCCAGCTGCCCGAGATCTCGGGCCTGGAAGTGACCAAGTGGCTGAAAGAGGACGACGATCTGTCACATATCCCCGTCGTCGCCGTTACGGCATTTGCGATGAAGGGCGATGAAGAGCGGATTCGCGAGGGCGGCTGCGAGGCCTATATCTCGAAGCCGATCTCGGTGTCGCACTTCCTCGACACCATCCGCCGACTGCTGGAGAGGTAACAGGCCGTGAGCGCGCGAATCCTCGTCGTCGACGACATCGAGGCCAATGTGCGCCTGCTCGAGGCCAAGCTTTCGGCCGAATATTATCAGGTCTCCTACGCCTATGACGGCCCGACGGCCTTGGCCAAGGCGGCCGAGGAACTGCCCGACATCATCCTGCTGGACGTGATGATGCCCGGCATGGACGGCTTCACCGTCTGCCGCAAGCTCAAGGAAGACGCCGCCACCCGCCATATCCCGGTGGTGCTGGTCACGGCGCTGGACGGCCGCGCCGACCGCATCCAGGGCCTGGAGGCGGGCGCCGCCGACTTCCTGACCAAACCCATCGACGACGTCATGCTGTTCGCCCGCGTGCGCAGCCTGACCCGCCTGAAGATGGTCATCGACGAACTGCGCCAGCGCGAGGCCTCGGGCCGCCGCATTGGCGTTATCGCCGGCGCCGCCGCCCGCCTCGACGGCATCGGCGGGCGGGTGCTGATCGTCGACGACAACGAACGCCAGGCCCAGCGCGTGGCCTCCGAACTGGCGGTCGAGCACCGTCCGGTCATCGAAACCGACCTGGCCAAGGCCGAGATCAGCGCCGGCGGGCCGGTGGACCTCGTCATCGTCAACGCCGCCGCGCGTGGCTTCGATGGCCTGCGCTTCGCCGCGACCCTGCGTTCCAGCGAGCGCACCCGCCACCTGCCGATCCTGGCCGTGGTCGATCCCGACGACCGCCCGCGGATGGTCAAGGCGCTGGATATCGGCGTCAACGACGTTCTGCCGCGCCCGATCGACCCGCAGGAACTGGCCGCCCGCGTCCGCACCCAGGTGCGCCGCAAGCGCTACACCGACTACCTGCGCAACAATCTCGACCATTCGCTGGAGCTGGCCGTCACCGATCCGCTGACCGGCCTGCACAACCGCCGCTACATGACCGGCCAGCTGTCGGCCCTGGTCAACCGCGCCACCATGGGCGGCGACCCGGTCTCGGCCCTGCTGATCGACATCGACTACTTCAAGAAGATCAACGACGGCTTCGGCCACGACGTCGGCGACGAGGTGCTGCGCGAGTTCGCCCTGCGCCTGGCCTCGAACGTCCGCGCCATCGACCTGCCTTGCCGCTATGGCGGCGAGGAGTTCACGGTGATCATGCCCGACACCCAGCTGGCCGACGCCGTTCGTATCGCCGAGCGCATCCGCATGCACGTGGCCGGCTCGCCGTTCCGCGTGGCCGGCGGCCAGGAAATGCTGACGGTGACGATCTCGGTCGGCGTCTCGGCCACCACCGGCGCTGGCGACAGCCCCGAGGCCCTGCTCAAGCGGGCCGACAGCGGCGTCTACGAAGCCAAGGCCGCCGGCCGCAACGCCGTGGTCTGCAAGGCCGCCTGAGCGCCGCCTACTTCGCCACCTTGATCTCGAACAGCCACGGCCAGAACTTGCCCGTGACGAAGACGCGATCGGCCTTGGCGTCATAGGCGATGCCGTTCAGCACGTCGGCGCGGGCGGCCTCCTGCGGCGTCAGCAGGCCCGACAGGTCGAGCCGTCCGACCACCTTGCCGGTCTTGGGATCGATGCGGACGATCTGGTCGGTCTGCCAGATATTGGCCCAGACCTCGCCCTTGATGAATTCCAGCTCGTTGATCTGGTCGACGGGCTTGCCGTCGTCGGTGACCTTAACCCGGCCGGTTTCCTTCAGGGTCTTGGGATCCAGGAAACGCAGCTCGGCGGTGCCGTCGCTCATGATGATGCGGCGGTCGTCCTTGGTCAGGGCCCAGCCCTCGCCGGTGTAGCTGAAGGTGGACTTGACGGCGAAGGTCGTCCGGTCGCGCACGAAGCCGACGCCGTTCCGCCAGGTCAGCTGAACGATCTCGTCGCCCCAGTCGACGATCCCCTCGCCGAAGTACTTGGGATCAAGGCTCGCCTGCTGCTGCACCGCGCCGGTCTCCAGATCCACCTTGCGCACCCAAGAGCGGCCTTCAAGCCCCGTGCTCTCGTAGAGCTGGCCGTCGCGCACCAGCAGGCCCTCGGTGAAGGCCTGGCGGTCGTGGGGGAAGGTGCGGACCACCTCGTAGCTCTGCACCGGCGCTGGCTGGGCGCAGGCGGGCAGGGCGGCGGCCGTGACGGAGAAGACGAGGGCGAGGCGAACGATCACGCGGAAATCCTGGGCTGGAGACCGGAAAAACAAAAACGCCCGACGTTGCCGCCGGGCGTTTTCGAGAATCGTCGGTGCGACGAGGCGATCTTACTTGATCTTACCTTCGCGGAATTCGACGTGCTTGCGCACGACCGGATCGTACTTCTTCAGCACCATCTTTTCGGTCTTGGTGCGGGCGTTCTTCTTGGTGACGTAGAAGAAGCCGGTGTCCGCCGTCGAATTCAGGCGGATCTTGATCGAAGCCGGTTTGGCCATGGTCGTATCCCTGCGGTGGTCGCGCAGGTCTCCGCGCGGTCGAAATGAGAGGCGCGGAACATACGCATGAACGGGGCAAAGTCAATCGGCGCCTGAACATCGTTTGTAGGGGAAGTCGGCCGACCGCGCCTTGCCGTCGATTTCGCCCTCGATCCGGCCCAGAAGGCCGTCCGCGCCCTGGCTTTTGTAGATCACGCGCTGGGGAAAGTCGTGGGCGGGATTCTCGAACACAAGCTCGCCCGGAGCGGCGCTCTTCAGCGGAAAGGCCGCCGGCGGCTGGCTGGACGGCATGGCGAAGAAGGTGAGTCGCCCGTCGGCCTCCTGGATTCGGGTGAACTCATAGCTGCGGGCCTTGCCGTCGCGCACCGTGCGGCTCATGCCCAGCATCATGCCGCCGCCGGGCGCCAGCCACTGCTCCTCGACCGCGCCGTTTTGACGCTCCTGCCGCCAGCAGCCGGCCAGGAAGGCGGCCTGGTCGATGGTCGGGGCCGGGGCGGCCTGCAGGGCGATGAGGAGGGCGAGCATGATCAGAGCTCCGTCATCACCGCATTGCCCCGCAGGAAGCGCATGAACGGCGCGGGGCGGCTCGGATCCTTCATGCGCAACCCCGTCTCGCGCAGCACCATGCGGGTGATGCTGGGCAGATCAAGGTCGCGGGTCTCCTCGAAGCTGACCCAGGCGATCTCGTCCAGCTCGCCGCAGTCGGGCTGCGGATCCAGGCTCAGCAGGGCGCTGGCCGGGGCCATGAAGAAGCGGGCGTCGAAGCGGCGCGGGCGATAGGGCGGGGTGATGGCCCGGGCCACGAAGCTCAGGGGCGACAGGTCGGGCAGGGCGCCCTGGGCCAGGAACGGCCGCCAGGCGCCGGCGCCTGGTCTTGCCGGCGCGGGCCTGGCCAGCAGCAGGCCCGTCTCCTCGAAGGTCTCGCGCACGGCCGCCAGGGCCAGGGCGCGGGCCAGCCGCGCGGGCGAAGGATGACGCGGCTCGGCGGCCAGGCGCGTGGCCACCTCCGGAGCCAGCTCCGTGGCCGAGGGCGCGCCGTAGTCGCCCCGATCGACCCGGCCGCCGGGAAACACCCATTTGCTGGCCATGAAGGCGTGGCCGCGATTGCGTCGTCCCATCAGCACCCGGGGCGCGGGGCCGTCGTCGCGCACCACGATCAGGGTGGCGGCATGGCGCGGACGAATGACGCCCGACGCCGGGTCCAGCGCTTCGCCATCGTCCTTTGAATCGAAGGTTGGGGAGTCGAATGCAGGCTCGGTCATGGACGAAGCTTAGTCTTCGCGACGGTTCTGCAAAGCCGTTCGTTAGGTAAAGCGCGCCCGCCCTTGACCCCGCCCCGGGAACCGCCAAGCTCGCCGCAAAGTCTTCTCTAGGAGTCGGGAATGGGCGTGCGCGCGAAGGTTTCGGTACTGTCCCTGATGGCGGCCACGGCGTTTTCGGCGCCCGCTCTGGCCGCGCCGGCCGCAGCCAAGGTCGAGGCGGCGGCCAAGGCGGCCCAGCCCAAGGTGGTGGCCTGGCGTCGAGACGTTCACGAGCATCCCGAGCTGGGCAACCAGGAAGTCCGCACCGCCGCCCTGGTGGCCAGGGAGCTGAAAGCGCTCGGCCTGGAAGTCCGCGAAGGCGTCGGCAAGACCGGCGTCGTGGGCGTGCTCAAGGGCGGCAAGCCCGGCAAGGTCGTGGCCCTGCGCGCCGACATGGACGCCCTGCCGGTGCTGGAAAAGACCGGCCTGCCGTTCGCCTCCAGGGCCACCGCGACCTGGGAGGGCAAGACCGTCCCGGTGATGCACGCCTGCGGCCACGACACCCACGTGGCCATGCTGCTGGGCGCGGCCACGGTGCTGGCCGGCATGAAGAACGACATCGCCGGCACGGTGGTCTTCATCTTCCAGCCGGCCGAGGAGGGGCCCCAGGCGGGCGACGAGGGCGGCGCCAAGCTGATGATCGCCGACGGCGCGCTCGACAACCCCAAGGTCGACGCCATCTTCGGCGTCCATATCGGACCCGGCGACGCCCACGCCCTGAACTATCGCCCCGAAGGCTTCTACGCCGGCGCCGACCGCCTGACGATCACGGTCAAGGGCAAGCAGACCCACGGCGCGCGCCCCTGGGCGGGCATCGACATGGCCAGCATCTCGGCCGACATCGTCCAGGCCCTGAACCAGATCGCCGCCCGCCAGATCGACGTCGGGACCTCGCCGACGGTGCTGACCATCGCCACCATCAACATGGGCGTGCGCAACAACATCATCCCCGAAGACCTGGTGATGAGCGGCACCCTGCGCACCTTCACGCCCGAGCGTAAGGCCGAGGTGATCGCCAAGACCCAGAAGGCCGTGGCCGCCATCGGCGACCGCTATGGCGCCAAGGCCGAGGCGGTGTTCACCCAGCCCTATCCCGTCACCTGGAACGACGCGTCCCTGTCCAAGTGGGTGAAGGCCTCTCTGGAAAAGGCCTCGCCCGGCAAGGTCGACGACCAGGCCGCCCTGGTCACCGGCGCCGAGGACTTCTCCCTCTACGGCCAGAAGGTCCCGGCCGTCTTCGTCCAGCTCGGTGGCCGCAAGGCCGACGTCCCGGCGGCGGGGGCTCCGGCCAACCACTCGCCCTATTTCGACATCGACGAGGCGGTGCTGGAGACGGGGGTCAAGGCCGAGGTGTTCATGGCCCTGGATTACCTGGCGAAGAAGTAGGGGAAAGGAACCTCCCCCTGTGGGGGAGGCGGCCGAAGGCCGATGGGGGGCCGTTTTCAGCTTCCGAGACGCTGGCCGATCTCACACCAATTCCCCCCACCGATCGCTGCGCGATCGCCTCCCCCACAGGGGGAGGTTCCTTGTGCACGAGGCGCCCCCTCGCATTTTCCCACAAACCCCCTATCTAACCGCCCCATGACCGACGCCGCCCCCCAGATCCTGTCCGACGACCTCGTTTCCGCCTTCCAGATCGAAGGCTTGCCTGTGCGCGGCCGCGTGGTGCGGCTGGGCGAGGCGGTCAACGAGGTGCTGACCCGCCATTCCTATCCCGAGCCCGTGGCCAACCTGCTGGGCGAGGCCTGCGCCCTGGCCGCCCTGGTCGGGTCCAGCCTGAAGTTCGAGGGCCGCCTGATTGTCCAGGCCCAGGGCGACGGCCCGGTGCGCTACGTCGTGGTCGACTACGACACCACCGGAGGCCTGCGCGGCTATTGCCGGTTCGACCCCGACGAGGTGGCGGCCGTCTCGGAAGGCTTCGCCCGTCCAGGCGCCAAGACCCTGCTGGGCGGTGGCGTCTTTATCATGACCCTCGACCAGGGCGCCGACATGGAGCGCTACCAGGGCGTCACCGCCATCGAGGGCGAGAGCCTGGCCTTGTGCGCCGAGCAGTATTTCATGCAGTCGGAACAGATCCCGACCCGCGTGCGTCTGGCCGTCGGTCAGGTCGACACCGGCGAGGGCCTGACCTGGCGCGCCGGCGGCATTCTCATTCAGACCATCGCCGGCGACGAGACGCGCGGCGAGACCAAGGAGGCTTGGAACCACGCCCAGGCGCTGTTCGAGACCACGGGCGAGGACGAGCTGATCGACCCGACCGTGCCGACCACCACCCTGCTGTGGCGTCTGTTCAACGAGGACGGCGTGCGCCTGATCGACGAGAAGCCGCTGCGCGCCTTCTGCCGCTGCTCGGAAGAGCGGATCGGCGTGGTGCTGCAGTCGTTCTCGCCCGAGGAGAAGGCCGAGATGATCGAGCCCGACGGCAAGATCCACGTGACCTGCGAATACTGCTCGAGGGTCTACGCGCTGGAGCCCGACGGCGAGGCCTGAGCCATGGGAACCTCCCCCTCTGGGGGAGCTGTCGCAGAGCGACCGAGGGGGTCTTTTCCCGTCAGTGCCGCCCTATGACGTATTCGTGCGTCAGGTCTAGATCCAGGCGCACCGAGCCGGCGGGCGGTTCGCCGTTTTCCAGGTGTGGCCGCTCGCCCAGCACCAGATAGGCCTGGGCGTTCGGTTCCAGATTGTTGAAGCTGATCTTCGAAGAGCCGCCGGGCGGGATCGTCCGCGCCAGGCTGACTGGCCTGCTCGGCGCCTTCTGAAACACCATGACCGTCGAGTTCTGGACGTCGTCGCTCTGGTTGATGAGGGTCAGCTCATAATCGGCCACGCCGCAACCTCCCTATGTGTTCGCGGTCTGTCGCCGCTGGGGGAAGTAAACGCAGAACATCGTTACTTGGCAACGGCGCCGTTGGGCGTGCGCCTCAGCTGTAGGTGACCGAGAAGGTTCCGTCGGCCTGCTGGATGACGGTGGCGGTGGTCTGCGCCCGTCCGGTGAAGTCGATCTCGGCGGTGACGCTGGCCAGCGCCACGTCGACCACCTCGCCCGGCTGATAGTCTCCCACGGCCACGTAGTAGGTGTGTATCGGACGGATGCTGCTGACCATGTTCGGCAGGGCCGGGAAGGTCATAACGGGGACGGGGATCGGCGTGGCGCCCATGCGCGCCATCCCCAGCACGTAGCCGTTGCTTGGCGTGAAGTCCGAGCCCGTGACGATCGCGAACGACCCCGGCTGGGCCGAGCCTGGGCTGGTGACCGTGGTGAAACCGGTCGGCGAGCCGCCGCTGAAGGCGACCGTGTCCGTGGTCTGGGTGTCCACCTGGGCCACCCCGCCGCTGAGCGCCTGGCTGCCCACCGGCGCCTTGCTCCAATAGGCGTAGACGGTCTCGTCGAAGGTGATGCGGTCGAAGCCGCCATTGGTCACGCTGGCGAAGGTCGCCCAGGCGTTGGTGTAGACCTGGGGCGAGCCGGCGTTCGCGGCGAGGTCGGGCTGCTGCAGGAACAGCACGTAGCTCCTGGCGGCCTGGGACTGGTTCCAGATCTGGATCGTGTAGGACGTCATCGCTCTCTGTTCCCCCATCGAGAGAGCGATGACATACAGTCTCAAGGTTGCGTTTTTGGAAACGCGATCCTTGCGTCAGTTCACCCGCCGCGAGGCGCCCGGCAGGTGCAGCGAGAACTCGGGGATCTGCGCGTCGAAGGCCTCGCCGGCCTCGGTCACCATCTGGTAGCGGCCGACCATCGTGCCCGACGGCGTCGGCAGCGGGCAGTTGGAGACGTAGCGGAACGCCTCGCGCGGCCGCAGTTCCGGCTGTTCGCCGACCACGCCCGAACCCTCGACCTCGTTGCTGCGGTTCAGGGCGTCGGTGACCTTCCACCAGCGGGCGACCAGGTGGACGGTCTCCACGCCGTGGTTCTCGATCTCCACGGTGTAGGCCCACAGGTAGAGGCTCTGCTCGGGAGACGACTCCTCGGGCAGGTAGCAGGGGGCGACCCGCACGACGATGTCGCGCGTGCGGGCCTCGTAGATGCCGGTGTCGGGGCCGCGACGCCGACGGATCCGCTTCAGCGGCGGGCTGGACTCACGCCTGGTCGAGCGCACGGGTCACGTCTCGCGTCAGGTCGGACAGGCTTTCGAGGCCAACGGACAGGCGCACGCCGCCTTCGACGACGCCCAGCAGGGGGCGCATCTCCTCGGGCACCGAGCGGTGCGTCG
Organism: Caulobacter endophyticus; assembly: GCF_003116815.1. Classification (GTDB taxonomy): domain Bacteria; phylum Pseudomonadota; class Alphaproteobacteria; order Caulobacterales; family Caulobacteraceae; genus Caulobacter; species Caulobacter endophyticus. The sequence continues at coordinate 26,351 of NZ_QDKQ01000031.1, read as the reverse complement.
TGGTCGGCGGGTGGGTGGCCATCGACTTGGCGTCGCCCAGGTTGTTGGAGATGTCGACGATCTCCAGCGCGTTCAGGAACTTGAAGGCCGCCTCGCGCGAGCCGAGGTCGAGGGCGATCACGGTGCCCCCGCCGGTCATCTGCTTCCTGGCGACCTCGTAGCCCTTGTGGTCGGCGCGGAACGGATAGAGCACCTGCGTCACCTTCTTGTGCTCGGCCATCACGTCGGCCAGGGCGGCGGCGGTGTCGGTCTGGCGGCGCACGCGCAGGTCCAGCGTCTCCAGGCCCTTGAGCATCACCCAGGCGTTGAACGGCGACAGCGACGGGCCGGTATGGCGCATGCTGTCGCGATAGAATTCCTCGTTGATCGCGTCGGTGGTCAGGATCGCCCCGCCCAGCACCCGGCCCTGACCGTCGATGTGCTTGGTGGCCGAATAGACGACAACGTCGGCGCCCAGCGCCAGCGGCTGCTGGAAGATCGGCGTGGCGAACACGTTGTCGACGATGACCTTGGCGCCGACGGCGTGGGCCAGCTTCGACACCGCGGCGATGTCGGTGATCTCCAGCACCGGGTTCGAGGGCGTCTCGATCAGCACGGCCTTGGTGTTCGACTTGATCGCCGCTTCCCAGGCCGACAGGTCGGTGGCGTCGACGAAGGTGGTCTCGACGCCGAAGCGCGGCAGCCACTCGGCGATCAGCCAGCGGCACGAGCCGAACAGGGCGTTGCCCGCCACCACGTGGTCGCCCGCGCGCACCAGGCCCATCAGCGCCGAATGCACGGCGGCCATGCCCGTGGCCGTGGCGCGGCAGACCTCGGCGCCTTCCAGGAGGGCCAGGCGGTCCTCGAACATCTTCACGGTCGGGTTGTTGAACCGCGAATAGACGAAGCCCGGATCCTCGCCCGAGAACCGGCGGTCGGCGCCCTCGGCGCTGTCGTAGGTGAAGCCCTGGGTCAGGTAGAGCGCCTCGGCGGTCTCCATGAACGGCGAACGGGCGAGGCCTCCACGGATCAGCTTGGTGGCGACGTCCCAGTTCTTCGGATCTTCGGACACGGCTTACTCCCGACGACGAAAAGGCCCGCGCCCGCAACTTACCGCCGACGCAATCGCGGTGGGTATAGGCGATCTTTCACCGCTTCGTCACGGTCCGAGCGCGCCGGGCGAGCGCGGGGACGGTCAAGGTCGCCTGGCGGGCGTGGACAGCGCCCAGATTCTCGCCTGCGCTCCCATCGCGCCCTTGCCTCGCGGCGGCGCTTTAGAGAGTGTGCCGCCGATGACCGACGCCCACGCCGCAGGGATTCTGCCCTGCCAGACCATCGAGTCCCTGATCGCCCAGGAGGCGATCACCTCGCAGACCCCGTTCGACCGCGACCAGGTTCAGCCGGCCAGCCTCGACCTGCGCCTGGGCGTGCGCTGCTGGCGCGTGCGGGCCTCGTTCCTGCCGGGCGTCGCCCGCCGCGTGCCCGACCGCCTCAAGGACGTGGCCATGCACGAGCTGGACCTGTCGAAGGGCGCGGTTCTTGAGAAGGGCTGCGTCTACATCGCCGAGATCCAGGAGCGCCTGGCCCTGCCGGCCAATGTCGCCGCGCGCGGCAACCCCAAGAGCTCCACCGGCCGGGTCGACGTCTTCGTCCGCTTGCTGAGCGACCACTCCAAGGCCTTCGACGACATCGAGACCGGCTACGAAGGCCCGCTCTATATCGAGATCGCGCCGCAGACCTTCTCGGTGCTGGTCCGCGCCGGCACCCGCCTGAACCAGCTGCGTCTCAAGCGTGGCGATCCGGTCAAGCTGGCCATCAAGAGCGTCGGCGTCGACCTGACCCCGGGCGACAGCGGCATCGTCGGCTTCCGCGGCCGTCGCCACGCCGGCGTCGTTGACCTTGACCACGAGGACGGCCACGACCCGCGCGACTTCTGGGAGCCGCTGGAGACCCGCCACGGCGAACTGCTGCTCGATCCGGGCGAGTTCTACATCCTGGCCTCGAAGGACGACGTCGAGATTCCGGTCATGGAGGCGGCCGAGATGACCCCGATCGACCCGTCGGTCGGCGAGTTCCGCGTCCACTACGCCGGCTTCTTCGATCCGGGCTTCGGCACCGAGGAGGCCGGCGCCGTCGGCTCCAAGGGCGTGCTTGAGGTGCGCAGCCACGAGACCCCGTTCCTGCTGGAGGACGGCCAGACCGTCGCCCGCCTGGTCTATGAGCCCCTGACCGAGCGGCCCGCGCGCCTCTATGGCGAAGGCGGTTCGCACTACCAGAGGCAGGGCCTGAAGCTTTCCAAGCACTTCAAGCCGTGGCGTTAGGCCGCGGCGCTTTGCGCTCGCCTGGTTAACCCGCTCTCGCCTAGCGTGGTCCCGTGTTTTAGTCGGGGACGCGTATGGTTGTGGCCTGGATCAGGAGCGCTGCGGCGGCCCTCGTCGCGCTGGCGGGTCTGTCGGGAGTCGCGCATGCGGCGCCGGCCATGTGGGAGGTCAGCGACGGCGACTCCCGCATCTATCTGTTCGGTTCGATGCATGTGCTGTCGCCGCAGGTGCGCTGGCGCACGCCGGCCTTCGACCGCGCCTATGCCCGCGCCGACAAGCTGTGGTTCGAGACCCGCGTCGACGCCGACCCTGTGGCCATCAAGGCCCTGGTCGACCGATATGGCGTCGATCTCGACCGCTCCCTGACCGAGAAGCTGCCGCCGCGCACCGTGGCCAGCCTGCGTGCGGCGCTCGACAGCCGCGGCGCCAGCCTCGACCGCGTCGACCGCCTGCGGCCCTGGGCGGCGGCTATGATGCTGTCGGTGCTGCCGATGACCCAGGCCGGGGCCTCGGTCGAGGGCGGGGCCGACGCGAGCGTCACCCGCCAGGCCGTGCGCGCCGAGAAGCCCGTCCTGGCCTTCGAGAGCTTCGAGCAGCAGCTGCAGCTGTTCGCCGACCTGCCCGAGACGGTCGAGGTGCAGTATCTCGACGACGTCGCCGCCGAGCAGGTCGCGCCGCCGCGCCGGGGCTTGGATTTGCAGCAGGCCTGGCTGAAAGGCGATGTCGACCGCCTGGGCGCGATCCTGGTCGAGGGCATGCGCCGTGACCGGCCGGAGCTCTACGAGGCCCTGCTCAAGCGTCGCAACCTGGCCTGGGCGCAGGTGCTGGATCGCGAGATGGCGGGCTCCGGCGTCGAGCTGGTCACGGTCGGCGCCCTGCACATGGCCGGTCCCGACGGCCTGCCCGCGCTGATGAAGGCGCGCGGCTACCGCGTGCGGCGGGTGCAGTAACCGCCCGAACCGTTGCATGGTCGGGTCATGAGCGCGCCCGATCCCGCCTGGCTGTCCGATTTCATGCGCGCCGAGCGCCTGGATCCCGGCTTCGTCGAGACCTTTCACGTCCTGCACCGGCCTCTGGCCGAGCGCCTGATCGCGGCGGCGCGGGCCCATGGGCGCCCGGGCCTCGTCGCCGGGCTGTCGGGGCCGCAGGGCGCGGGCAAGTCGACCCTGGTGGCGGTGGTGGCGCGGCTGCTGGCCGAGGCGGGGCTGAAGGTCGCCGTCCTGTCGCTGGACGACCTCTACCTGACCCGCGCCGAGCGCCAGGCCCTGGCGGAGGACATCCACCCGCTGCTGGCCACGCGCGGGCCGCCGGGCACGCACGACGTCGCCCTGGGCCTTTCGGTGCTCGACGGCCTGGCGGGGGCGGGGGCGGGGAGGACGGCCCTGCCGCGCTTCGACAAGGCCGCCGACGACCGTGTCCCGCCGCAGGACTGGCCGGTGTTCGACGGCCCTGCCGACGTGGTGCTGCTGGAGGGCTGGTGCCTGGGCGCGCGGCCGCAGGGGGCAGAGGCTGTGGCGACGCCGGTCAACGCCCTGGAGCGCGACGAGGACCCGGGCGGCGCCTGGCGCGGCTATATCAATGCGGCCCTGGCCGGTTCCTATCGCGACCTCTTCGGGCGGATCGGTTGGCTGGCGGTTTTGACCGCGCCGGACTTTTCCACGGTGCGCGCCTGGCGACGCGAGCAGGAGGCCAAGCTGCAGGCGAATCTGGCTGCGCGGGGCGCACGCGGAGGTCTCGATCCGGCGGCGCTGGAGCGCTTCCTCGACCACTACGAGCGCCTGACCGCGTGGTGCGCGAAGGACCTTCCCAGGCGGGCCGACCTGCATGTGGCGCTGGATGCGACGCGGCGACCGCTTACGCCGCCGTGAGTCGCCAAAAGCGCAAGTCGTTGAACGCGTTCAATCTGTCGCGCGGCATGGCGTCGCACTACATATGGTGTTGGCTGCGTTAATCGTCACCAAGGGCTAGTGTTCGGTTATTGCGATTACACGCAGATTCGACTTTCGGATCGGCGCCGCGTCGATTGGAGCCCGCGTCATGAACCGCCTCTTCTCCGGTCCGTTCTCGACCCACAGCCAGCGCGTGGCCGCCTGGGAGCGGGCCGAGCGCATCCCCGGTTGCGACAAGGCCGTTTGGCGGCTCGACGCCGATGGGCGGGTGATCCGCTGGGACGACTATGGCGATCGCTTCTCGCAGTACGGCTGGCTGATTCACGCCGACCCCAAGGCTCATTGGCTGGCCAAGGCGCTGGGCGTCGCCACGCCGGCGCCGCTACACTGGCGTAGCGGGCGCGCCGCGGCTTAGGGGCGGGCGCCCTCACTTCACGCTTTGAGCGAGAATTCTGTCTAGGGTCCTTGACATTATCTCGAGCTTTGGTGTCAATGTTCCTTGTCATTTTGACGGGGGTGCTTGGCATGAGCGGGCAAAGACTGGCGCGACGACGCTTGGTGACAGCGGTGGTCGCTTCGCTAAGCGCGGCCTTTGTCATGGGGGTCGTGGCCGCGGTGATCGCCGAGGTAGGCAAGCGGAAGCCTGAGTTCGCGGTCTATTCGCTGGTCGCCATATCGCTGTCGGTCATCGCGGTCATGGCCCTGATGCTTTCGCTCTGCGCACGCTGGTGGAGCGTCGCTGACGAGGCGGCCCGCGAAGCCCACAAATGGTCCTGGTACTGGGGCGGCTCTACCGGCTTGGCCCTGGCCGGCGTCCCCTTCATCCTGCTCCACACCATGCCCAAGGCGGCCGAGGCCCTGCTGCCCGCCCACATGACGACCTCCCAGGCGGTGGTCTTCGGCATGGGGCTGATCGGCGGCTTCCAGATCGTCGGCTACGGCCTGTTCTGGGCCTCTTGGTGGCTGGCGCGACGCTAGGAGGGAACGCCATGAACGCCTTTCTGAAAAATGCTCGCTCGGCGCCGGCCAAGGCCGCCACCCTGGCTCTCGTCGGCGTGGTCGGGATCGGCGGCTCGATGGCGATGCTGTTGCTGGGGCGCGGCCAGTGGCCGACCTATGTCGGGGCTGTCGCCATGGCCTTCGCGGCCTTGGCCTTCTCCTCCACCGCCAGGCGCCTCTACGGCGGCGAGCCGGTGCGACCCGCCATGCGCGGGTTCCTGATCGGCTTCCTTGGCGCGATGACCGCCTATGTCATCCTGCTTCTTGGGGCCGTCCAGCTCTACATGGCGGGTCTGACCGAGGGCGTGCTCGGCTACGCCGTGGCCCTGGCGCCGGTGGTCGCTCTGATCGCGGCCTTCGCCAGCCTGGGCCTCTACGTTTTTCGCGAGACCGACGAACTGCTGCGGCGGATCACGGTGGAGAGCCTGCTGTGGGCCCTGGGCGCGACCCTGTCGCTGGCCACGGCCTGGGGTGTGCTCGAGGCCTTCGGCAAAGCGCCGCACCTGCAGCTGTGGGTGGTCGCGCCGATCTTCGCCCTGCTGTTCGGCCTCGCCCAGGGGCTCGTCTCCTGGCGCTATCGCTGAGGGGCGGATGAAGAACCGCCTCAAGGTGCTGCGCGCCGAACGCGACTGGAGCCAGGCCGACCTGGCCCAGCGCCTCGACGTCTCGCGCCAGACCATCAACGCTCTGGAGACGGGCAAGTACGATCCCAGCCTGCCGCTGGCCTTCAAGATCGCCCGCCTGTTCGGCCAGCCCATCGAAGCCATCTTCCAGGACGAGGACTGACATGACCGCAGCGTCCAACGCCCAGAAGCTATCGCCGCGCGCTCGCCGGGCGCTGATCCTGATGGCCGTCGGCGCGCCGGTAGGCTTCGCCGTCGGCCGGGTGCTGATCTGGCTCAAGCGACAGGGCCACTGGCGCGACCTGGACTTCTCGTCCAGCGACGTCGTTTCGCTGGGCCTGGCCGCTTTCCTGGTCGCCGTCGGCCTGGCGACCATGCTCGTCAGCCTCAGCCGCAAGGCGCTGGGACGGCAGATCAACGGCGACGACGGGGCGCGGGCCGCAACCCCCGCCCAAGCCAGCTTCTATGCGGGGCAGGGCGGGGTGCTGGTGCTGGCCGGCGTCATGCTGGCCGCGCCGCCGCTGGCTGGCGCGATGGTCGCGCCGCTGTCGCCGCTGCTGGCCTCGGCGGTGATGACCGGCCTGATCACGGTGTTCCTGATCCAGACCGCGGGCAACATCACGCTCTGGGTGCGCAGCGACGAGCTGATGCGCCGGACCATGGCCGAGACCGCCGCCGTCTCCTACGGCCTGCTGCAGGGGCTGCTGTTCCTGTGGGCCGCGGGCGAGAAGCTGGCCCTGCTGCCGCCGCTGACCCTTTGGGACGCCGTCAACGCCAACATGATCGCCTACCTGCTGATCTCGATGATCGTGGCCTGGCGCCGCGGCTTCGTCGACTGACGCTCGCCCGCCCCCTTTTCGCACCATTTCATCCAAGAGGACCCGCATGCTTCGTTCGTCCGTCAAAGCCGCCCGCCGCGTCGTCGCCGGCCTCGTCTCCGTCGTCGCCCTGGGCGCGGCCGCCCAGGCGCTCGCCGAGCCGGCGCTGTGGAAGATCCAGGACCAGGATTCGACCATCTATCTCTTCGGCACCGTGCACGTGCTGCGTCCCGAGACCCAGTGGCGCTCGGCCAAGCTGGACTCCGCGCTGAAGTTGGCCGACGAGCTGGTGCTGGAGGTGGTCGGCGCTGACGACATGGCCGTCATGCAGCCGCTGATCATGAAATACGGCATCGACCCGGCCACGCCGCTCTCCAAGAAGCTGGCCGCCGCCGATTGGGAGAAGACCAAGACCTACGGCCAGGAGATGGGCGTGCCGCCGGCCGCCATCGAGGCCTTCCGCCCCTGGATGGCCGCCATCACCCTGGCCATGGCCCCTATGGTCAAGGCGGGCTTCGATCCCAAGAAGGGCGTCGAGCAGGTGCTGACCGCCGAGCTCAAGGCCGATGGCAAGGGCGTGGGCCAGCTCGAGACCGCCGAGCAGCAGATCCGCTTCTTCGCCGACCTGCCGGCCGCCGACGAGGTGCTGCTGCTGAAGTCGACGCTGGATGAGGTGGAGGAAGGCCCCGCCAAGCTCGACGCCATGGTCAAGGCCTGGGCCGCCGGCGACGTGAAGGGCCTGGAAGGCCAGTTCATCACCGAGATGCGCGCCAAGTACAAGCCGCTCTACAGCACCCTGATCGTCACCCGAAACACCGCTTGGGCCGATCAGCTGAAGACCAAGCTCGACGGCAAGGGCGTCAGCTTCGTCGCCGTCGGCGCCGGCCACCTGGTGGGCCCCGACAGCGTCCAGACCCTGCTGGGCAAGCGCGGGATCAAGGTCGAGCGCGTCCAGTAGGGCGCGCTTAGGCTTCGGCGGCCCGCAGGTATATCGATCGCTTCGGCGTGCTCATCACGCGCCGGAGCATCGGCTCGAAGGCCTCCAGCGGCATCGTCTCATAGACGGGGTCAAAGGCTGGCTGGTCGTAGAGATGGCAGAACTGCGCCGTGCGCTCGAAATGCGGATGGTCCCGGAAGGCCTCCCGCATGTCGCGGTCCAGGCCCAGGTGATGGAAGAAGTAGTAGCCCTGGAAGATCGGGTGGTTGGCCACCATCCAGTGGTTGGCCTCAGACACGAAGGGCTGGACGATGGCGGCGGCGATGTCGGCGTGGTTGCGCGGACCCAGGATGTCGCCGATGTCGTGGAGCAGGGCGCAGACGACATATTCCTCGTCCTCGCCGGCCAGGTGGGCGCGGGTGGCGGTCTGCAGGCTGTGCTCCAGCCGGTCCACCGCGAAACCCCCGCAGTCGCCCTGCAGCAGTTTCAGGTGCTTCACCAGCCGGTCGGGCAGCTCGCGCCCGTAGTCGCCGGCCGCCTTGGCGATGATCGCCCAGTCCTCGGCCGTGCCCTCGGTCATGGCGTGGAAGCGCGCGCGGGGATGATCCTCGCCGTCGGCCATCGCGTTCTCCTCCCGAACGTCTGTTTGACGTCGAGCGTGCGCCGGGCGAGGGCGGGCGTCAATGTTGATGGGATGGAGGAGATTTGGAGCGGGCGGGGGGAATCGAACCCCCGACATTCAGCTTGGGAAGCTGACGTTCTACCTCTGAACTACGCCCGCACGGGTCGCGAGCGACCGTGGACGTCGTGCTTAGCCGGTCTTGCTTCGTCGCTCAAGCGTTGAACGGAAGGCTTGCACAGCCAACGAAAAAGGCCCGCCGTCGCCGGCGGGCCTTCCTTGTTTCCGGGCGGCGGGTCAGGCCGCGGCCGGCGCCTTGGTCAGCTTGACCGACGCCGCCAGGAGCACCGCGCCCAGCACAAGGCAGGCGTCCATGATCCAGGCGACCGGATCGACCGAGCGGCCGGTGTTCAGGCCCACATGGACCAGAGCCGCCAGTACCAGGCTCAGGGCCGAGGCCAGCCGCAGGCGGATCGAGATCACCGGCGGGGTCCACAGGAAGGCGCTTGCGCTGGCCAGCAGGGTGACGCCGCCCCAGACGGCCACCGGCGGCGCGCTTGGAGCCAGCAGGGCAACGATGGCGCTGACGCCGTAGGCCAGGGGTTGGCTCCAGCAGAAGGCGACCCACACGCGCTCCCAGCGCGGGGCGGGGCGGCCCTTGTCGCGCCGGCGGGCCAGCCAGATGGCCACGCCGCTGGCGGTCACCGCCGTCAGGCCAAGGCCAAGCAGGAAGTAGGCGACCTTCACCGGCCAGCCGCCGAACCAGCCGAAGTGCAGCGGGGTGAGGCTGGCATAGATCGCCATGCCGACATTGCCGCCCTCGAACCCGGCCTCGCCCAGGACCTTGGCGTTGCCGTCGACGATAAACATCTCGCCGCGCGACAGCTTGCCGGGCGTGACGCGGTTGATGCTCATGTGCTGGCCGGTCTCGCCGGGATGCTCGACGAAGATGTAGTTGAAGCCGGCTTGCGGGTGCTTGGCCTGCAGGACGGCCAGGCCCTTGGCCACGTCGACCACCGGCGCCGGGCGCGGGTCGTCGGCCACGGCCGGGCCGCTGAACAGGGCGAAGACCTTCTCCTTGTCGCCGTCGAACACCACCATGGCCAGCACGCCGACGATCAGGATGGAGAGACCTAGGAAGGCGCCGGTCAGCGAGACCACCACGTGGAAGGGCAGGCCCCACACCGAGATGCGGTTGTGCAGGTCGGCCTCCTGCAGGCGCTTGGAGCCGCCCCAGCGAAACGCGAACGCATCCTTGAAGACGCGCGGATGCGACAGCACGCCCGAGACCAGCGACGACAGCAAGGCGACGCCCGTCAGTCCCACCAGGAAGAAGCCCCAGCTGCCCGGCAGGTGCAGGGCGGTGTGCAGCCTGGCCTGGAAATTACTCCAGGGCGTGCGCTGCTCGGCCACGATCCTGCCCGAGGCGTCGGCGTACCAGGTGTGCTCGCCGCCCTTGGCGTCGTCGCCGTGGACGGAGAGGCGCGGCAGGGCCGGCTCTGGCATGCGGATGAAGAGGTCGTGGGCCTTGGGGTTCTTGGCCAGCACCTCGTCGAAGGCCGCGCCGACGGCGGCGGGCGTCACGCCGTGCAGCACCGGGGCGGTCGGCTGCTCCCAGCGGTTGAACTCGTTTGTGAACACCGCCACCGCGCCCGTGAAGCAGACGAGGTAGATCAGCGCGGCGAACGCCAGGCCCAGGGCCGAGTGGCCGGCCAGCATGGCGCGCACGAACGGCGCGGGGATCTTCGGCCAGATCGGCTTGCCGGCGGGTTTCTTGGGTTGCGGGGCGTGCATCAGAGAGAGCCCTTCAGGAACACGGCGCCGAAGCCGGCGACGGTGACGCCGACCAGCACGGCCAGGGCGCGCAGGATCTTGTCGTCCGACAGGGTCCAGGCCATGCCGCCGGCCCACAGGAACGGCACCAGCATGCCGCCGATGATCAGGCGGGTCTTTACCTCGGCCGGGAAGCAGACGGCGACCGCCAGCCCCACGGCCATGGCCGCCGCGCCGCCCAGCGGGCCGGCGAGAAAGCCGCGCAGCCAGCCGCGCCAGGCCACGCGCCGGCGGTCGGACGGCTCGAGCGCCAGCTCGCGCGGCGCCTTGCGCTTGGCCTCGCGCAGCTCGACCCCGGCGGCCACGACCGCCAGGGCGACGGTGGAGGCCAGGGCCAGCACGATCGACGGCCCGCGCGCCGCGCCGAGGAAGGGGACCGATACCGCGATGGCCGCCGCCAGCAGCGCCCAGCCGCCAGCGATCAGCCAGGGCCGCCGCGCGTTGGCATGGGTCCAGGCCCGCCGCAGCAGCAGCGCGCCGCCCAGGGCCAGCGGGGCCAGGGCAAGGCCGCCCAGTCCCACCATGGGCCCGATCACCAGCGCGCCTCCAGGCTGACGCCCAGCACGCGCGGCTCGCCCAGCAGGGCCACGGCGAAGTCGGGGCGGCTGTACTGGCTGTACTTCTCGTTCAGCAGGTTCTTCCCGAACACGTAGGCTCCCCAGCGCTCGCTCTCGTAGCCGAAGCGTCCGTTGACCAGGGTGCGGGCGTCGGCGATGCGGTCGTCCTGGTCCTGGGCCGCGCCAGCCTCGGTGAAGGCCTTCGAACGGTAGTTGGCGTTCAGGTTGGCGACCAGCCCGTTGTTCCAGCGATAGTCGCCGCCCAGCGAGAAGGTCCAGTGCGGAGCGTAGGGGAACTCCGAGCCCGACAGGTTGCGGCTGTCCGTGCCGAACTGGACGTTGAACTCGTCGAACTCGGTCTTGGTGTGGCCGAGCGAGGCGTACCAGCCGGCGTTCGCCGACAGGCGCTGGGCCAACTCGACCTCGAAGCCGTAGAGGTGCGAACTGCCGGCGTTCTCGACCTGGTAGTCGTACTGGTTGAGGCCCAGGTTCAGCGACACCTGCTGGTCTGTCCAGTCGACATAGTAGGCGTTGGCGTTGGCCGTCAGGCCCCACTGCGGCCAGTAGGTGCGCAGCGAAAGCTCGTAGTTCCAGGTGTATTCCGGATCGTAGGGCACCACGGTGGCGCGGGCGGTGTTGATCGCCGTGCCGCCCGAGCGATAGCCGCGCTGCACCACGAAGCTGGTCGAGATGTCGTCGGTGAAGGCGTACCTGGCGCCCAGCTTGGGCAGGAAGGCCTCGAACTGCCGCGTCGTCTCGGGCGAGGGCGCGCCGGCCTGGGCGACCATCGAGCCGACGAACTGGTTCACCAGCACCACATAGGGGGCCAGGGCGCCGAAGGCCGCCGGGGTCGGGTAGACGCCGGCGAAGCGCGCGGTCTGCACCGAGCTCTGGGTGTTCTTCTCGCGGTCGTAGCGGAAGCCGGCCAGCAGGCTGAGCCCGGGCGTCACCTCGAAGCTGCCGTCGGCGAACAGGGCGGTGGTCTCCACCAGCTCCGGCGCGTCGGAAGTGTAGTCGACCGGGATGACGGGCAGGGCGGCGATGTAGGCGTTGGCGAAGGCGTTGGCCTGGCCTTGGGCCTGGGGCAGGGTGATGCCGGGCACGCTGCCCATCAGGGTCGAGGTCAGCACGCTGACCAGCGTGGCGCGTGGAAACTCGACATTGGTCAGGCTGGCCGACTTGCGATCGGCGTCGCGGGTGGCGTGGAACAGGCCGACCAGGCCTTTGAGCCGCTCGCCCTCGTAGTTCAGGCGAACTTCCTGGCTGGCCGTTTCGATCCGCTCGTTCTGGCCGCCGTAGGACAGGGTCTGCGGCCCCAGGTCGCCGTCATAGCGCTGGATGAGATCAACCTGGCTCCAGGACGCCACGCCCGATAGGGTGAAGCGCTGGCCCAGCTTCTGCTCCAGCTCCAGGGTGGCGATGTCGGTGGTGATGTCGCTGGTGTTGGGCGAGTTGGTCGTGGTGACGCGGTGGTCGTAGTAGTCCGGCGTGTCGGTGCGGCTGTAGGTGTAGAGATAGCCCGACTTGCGTTCGTTGTGGCTCATGGTGGCGATGGCCTTGAAGCCCTCGGCCGCCATCGGGGTCAGCAGCAGCTTGCCCCGGATCATGCGGGTGTCGAGGGCGTCGTCGTCGACCTTGCGCGTGGTGTTGTAGATGAAGCCGTCGCTCTTCCGGTCCTCGAAGGCCACGCGGAAGGCCAGCTGGTCCGCAACGATCGGGCCGCCGCCGGCCAGGGCGATCGAGCGGTCGTCGCCGCTGGCCGCCATGCCGCGCACCTTGAAGCTCCAGTCCGGGGTGGGGTCGGTGGTGCGCACGATCACCGCGCCGGCCAGGGCGTTGCGGCCCTGCAGGGTCGACTGCGGGCCGCGGAAGATCTCGACCTGGCCCACGTCCCACATGTCCAGCGGACCGCCGTACATGGCGCGCTCGGGAATGGCCGCGCCGTCGACATAGACGGTCGCCAGGCCCGCGGAGCCGCCGCCGGAGACGTTGTTGTTGGCGATGCCGCGGATGGTGAAGCCGCTCTTGCCGTAGGTCTCGCTCATGTTCGCCGTCCTGGCGACCACGTCGTAGAAGTCGCGGATCTGCTCGCGCTCGATGGTGCGGGCGGTGGTCACGGCCACGCTGGTGACGGTGTCCTGGATGCTGCGGCTGGCCTTCTCGCCGGTGACGACCACCTGGTCCACCTCGGTGGGCGCTTCCGGCGCAGCGGCCGCCGGGGCCTCGGCCAGGGCCGACCCGGCCAGCACCGCCCAAACGCCGACGGCGCTCGCCATCATCAACCGCGACTTCATGCAGACCCCCGATATTTAAGAATGGGTCGCAGCTAACGGCGGTTTAATTGCGAGTCAAATGCAAACTCATTCGCAGGATTAATCGCGGGGCGAGCGCTTGCGCGATGATTGAAACCGCTTGGCCGGCCTTGCTGGCGGCGATTGAAAGGTTGTGCGATCTAGGGGTGCGCAAAAGGGGCGGCATGGACGTTGGCAAGGTCTTGGCGATCTGGACCGGGATCCTGCTCGGCGCGGCGGCGACCTCGACGGTCGCGCTGACGGTATGGCTGCGCGATCCCATCGACACCCCCGAGCACATCGCCGGCGAGTGCCAGGTGGTGGCGGCGATCGAACGCAACCGCCTTAGCCGCTTCGACGACGCCTGGGCCGCCGAGCCGATGGAAGTTCGCCGCGCCGAGGCGGTGGAGGGCGTCCCCTCGCGCTGGAGGGCGGTGAGCGACACGCCGTGGAAGTTGCGGCTGATAGGTTGGGCGCTCGACCGAACCAAGCCGCGCCAGGCCGTCCCGATCGACTGCGACGCGGCGCTGGACGCCGCGGGCGTTCCCAAGGTGGTCGGCAATCGCATGAAGCTGCCGGTCGAAAAGCTGCACACCTTCGATCGCATTCGCTACAGCCGCGCGGTGTTCTTTCCAGGCGGCCGCTATGCGCTGATCTCCCACACCAGTTGCGGCGAGAGGCGGCGGGGGAGCTTCGACAACGGCTGGGACCACAAGACCGATACTGATCTCTGGCGGTTCGACGGCGCGACCTGGCGTCCGGCCGAAGAGCGCTCCGTGCACGCGATCTACTACAGCCCTGCTCACAAATTCCCCGCCCGCTGCTTTAGCCCGGGCTATGCGGAATGAGACCCTTCTCGGCCTTGGCCGCATCGTAGGCGGCCCACTCCTCTTCCATCTGCCGCTGCCAGCGGGCGCGCAGCACGGCGGGGCGCTGGCCGTGGCGGTCGTCGAGGAACTGCGCGGTCACCACCCGATCGGTGCGGAAGTTGCGGAAGTCGCCGCGCAGCTCGCACCAGGCGATCAGCATGCGGGTGGTGGCCATGTAGCCCACGGTCACCGGCCAGATGATCCGCTGGCTGACCGCGCCCTTCTCGTCGCGATAGTCCAGCCGGATCTTGCGGCCGGCATGGATCCAGGCGCGGGTCTGGGCCATGTCGATGGTGTCGGGCGCGGGGTTCCAGGGCGCCGGGGCCCGGGTCGCGGGTTCCAGCACGTAGGGCCGCAGGTTGTCGGGCACGGCGGCGGCGATCTTGGCGATCAGGTCGCGGGCGGCGGTGGCCAGGGCGGGATCGCCCCGGCCGGCCACCCATTGGGCGCCCAGCACGGCGGCTTCGATCTCGTCCGGCGTCAGCATCAGGGGCGGCATGTCGTATCCGGCCTCCAGCACGTAGCCGACGCCCGCCTCGCCGCGGATGGGCGCCCTCTGACCGACCAGTGCGGCGATGTCGCGATAGACGCTGCGCTTGGAGGTCTCCAGTTCGGCGGCGATGGCGTCGGCGGTGACCGGCGCACGGCTGCGGCGAAGGATCTGGATGATCTGGAATAGGCGTTCAGCGCGTCTCATGGCTCTCACTGTGCCGTACTGTTGCTGACAGCATGCTGGCAGCAGGGTGGCGGCAGTCTCTTCTCATCACAATACCGCACGAGAGGGACCTCGAGATGATCACGCTCTACGCCGCCGGCCCGGCCTACGGCCTGCCTGAGGGAAGCCCCTACGTCACCAAGACCGAGATCCATCTGATGATGGCGGGCCTGGCCTACGAGAAGGTCCCCGCCCATCCGGAAACCTCGCCGAAGGGTCAGTTGCCCTGGATCGAGGATGACGGCGTCAGGGTCGCCGACTCCACCTTCATCCGGGCCTATCTGGAGCGCAGCTACGGCGTCGACCTCGACCAGGGCCTCACGCGCGTCGAGCGCGCCCAGGCCTGGGCGGTCGAGCGGATGGTCGAGAACCAGCTGGGCTGGGCCAACTGCTACTTCCGCTTCTTCGACTTCGACAATTTCGAGAAGGGCCCGGCCCGCTGGTTCGACGGCGCGCCCGAGGCGATGCGCCAGGACCTGAAGGCGGGCCTGCTGGATACGGTCGAGGCCAACCTCAAGGCCGTCGGCGTCGGCCGCCATTCGCCAGACGAGATCGTCGAGCTGGCGTCGTGGTCGCTGACGGCGCTTTCGGAGCTGCTCGGCGACAAGGCCTTCATGATGGGCGAGCGGCCCACCAGCGTCGACGCCATCGTCTTCTCCATGCTCGCCCAGATCCTGACGCCGTTCTTCGACTCGCCTATCCGCCGCCGTGCCGAGGGGTTCTGCAACCTGGTGGCCTATGCCGAGCGGATGCTGGCGACCTTCTATCCGGCCTTCGCGCCGCAGGCTCGCCCCGAGACCCTTAAGGCGGCCTGATCCGTAGCCGTCCGGACATTGTGCCGGAGCCGCCTATCCTGTAGATGCGACGCATTCTTATGAGTGTCGCGGATTCCATAGGCGTGGAGCGGCCCCGGTCGGGCCGACGGGGCGGGGACAAGATCCTCGCCGCCGGCGTGTCGGTAGGGCTGCACGCGGTCGTCATCGCCGGGCTGGTCGGCTTCGTGCGCGCCATGCCGGGCCTTGCCGAACCGCCGGCCATGGAGGCGGCGCTGTTCGAGGCCATGGCCCCCAGCCCCCAGCCTTCCCCCTCGCAGGCGTCCAGCGAGAAGCGCGAACGGGCCGTGCCGCGCGAGGCCCGCATGGCCTCTCCGATCCGGCCGCGCCCGGTTCCCATCCCTGCGCCCGATCCCCTGATCGCTGCGCCGCAGATCGCACCCCAGCCGGTCGAGACCCGCTCGACCTCGACGGCGACCCCGGTGGCGGTCGCCGCTTCGGCGGCCTCCGCGCCGGCCGGCGGCGGCGCGCCGGTGCAGGTGCGCGGCGAGGCCGCCAAGACCCACGACCCCTATGCGGCCCAGGTGCTGTCGTGGATCGAGGCGCGCAAGACCATGCCCGAGGCGCTCAGGCGCCGCCGCACCCACGGCGTTGTGGTGGTGGCCTTCACCCTCGACCGCTTCGGCCGCGTCTCGCGGGCGGTGGTGGTCGAAAGCAGCGGCGACCGCGCGCTGGACGCCGCCGCCATGGACCTCCTGTCCACCGCCGCCCCGTTCCCCAAGGCCCCCCGCGACTCCGACTGGAACCGCCGCCGCTTCGAGACCCCGATCTCGTACGCGGTGAAGGGGTAGGGCTTTGGCTGGAACCTCCCCCCGTGGGGGAGGCGGCCGAAGGCCGGCGGGGGGGAAGTTTTCAGCTTCCGAAGCATCGGAAAAGGTCGCACCAACTCCCCCCACCGATCGCTACGCGATCGCCTCCCCCACAGGGGGAGGTTCCTTATCTAAAGATCCTCTCCCTGAAGGGGGAGGTGGCCCGGAGGGCCGGAGGGGGAGGTGGCTGATGAGGTCAGTGCAGCCGCAAAGGCAGCAATAACTTCCCCCTCAGTCGCTTCGCGACAGCTCCCCCTTCGGGGGAGCATCTCTAGGGAGGGGCCGTCGGCGGCTCGCTACAGCGTCTCCAGGAACGCCACCAGCGCCGCCTTCTCCTCGCGCGTCAGGCCCAGGGGCTTGAGCAGCGGGGTCGTGGTCGGGAACAGGCGGTCGCCGGCCTGCTCGGGCTTGGGGCGGGGGCGGGCGCCGCCCTCGTTGTAGAAGTTCACCGTGCCTTCCAGCGTAGGGAAGATGCCGTTGTGCATGTAGGGGCCGGTCCTGGAGATCCCGCGTAGCGACGGCGTCAGGAAGGCGCCGACGTCGGCTGGGTCGCCACTGACCTCGTAGCGGCCCAGGTCCTGCAGCTTCCGCCCATAGAAGCTGAGGCCGATGTTGTGGAACCTGCCGTCCGACAGCAGCGGGCCGTTGTGGCAGTTGACGCAGCCGGCCTTGCCCTGGAACAGCTCCAGCCCCTGCAGTTCCTGGTCGGTCAGCACGCGGCCGCCCAGCGACAGCACGCGGTCCCACTTGCTGCTGCGCGGCTTGAGGGTGCGCTGGTAGGCGGCCAGGGCCCTGGCGGCGTCCTGCATCGTCGGACGCCGGCCGCCGAACACGGCCTGGAACTCCTTGCGGTAGTCCGGATCGGCGGCCAGGCGCCGTTCGATCTCGCGCGGGTCGCCGGCCATCTCCTTGTGGTCGACCACGGGCCCAAGGGCCTGGGTCTCCAGGCTGCCGGCGCGGCCGTCCCAGAACAGCGGCGTGCGCCAGGCTGCGACCATCAGGGTCGGGGCGTTGCGACGGCCGCGCTGGCGGTCGTGGCCGAACGAGGTCTTCACCCCGTCGCCGAAGGCCAGTTCGGGATTGTGGCACGAGGCGCAGGCGATCTGGCCCGAGCCCGACAGCTTGGGGTCGTCGAACAGCTTGCGGCCAAGGGCGATCTTTTCCGGCGTCTGCGGATTGTCGGCCGGGATCGCGGGGGCGGGCAGGGCGCCGAACGGCGTGAAGCTGGCCCCCGGCAGCAGGGTCGGAGCGGGCCAGCTGTCGGGCTTGCCCGTGAAGGCGGCGCGGCGAAGCGCCGTCGGATCAGGGGCCGGCGCCAGCCCGATCAGGGCCGCCGCCGTTCCCAGCAGGAGAAGGAGATTCGCCGCGCGCTTCATGGCTTAGAACTTGTAGCTCATGCCCACCCAGAACGACCGGCCCATGCGGTAGGGCTGGCTGGTCGACGAGGCGGTCACCGTCTGGGGCAGGGTGTCGAACAGGTTGGTCACCCGCAGGTCAAGCCGCGCCTCGCCATAGGCGGTCTTGGCCACCAGGGCCGAGACGTTGGCGTTGAAGGTGGTCTGGGCCTTGTAGCGGATCACGTCCCACACCGCGTAGCGCACGCCGCCCACGGTCTGGGTCGCGCCCGTCTCCTCGATCTGGTCGTAGCCCGAACGCCAGCGGGCGTTGAGGTTGGTGCGGATGCGGCCCTTCCACCAGTCGGCGCTCCAGTCGGCGTTGGCCAGGCCCGGCGCGGCGTAGTTCAGGCGCTGGTTGGTGGCGATGACGCCCAGCAGGCTGCGCACCTCGCCCTTGTAGTAGACCATCTCGTCGCCGTACTCGGCTTCGTCCGACGGGACGACAAGGGTGTTGTCGCCCATGTTGTCCTCGGTCTTCGACCAGGAGCCGTTCAGGCTGAAGGTGTGGCGGCCCACGCCCCGGGTCCATTCCGCCGACAGGCCGCGGTACGAGGTCTCGCCGTCATTGCCCAGATAGGTGGTGCGGTAGGTGTAGGTCTGGCCGTTGGTCTCGCGGATGTAGTTCTGCACCTCCTCGACGCCGGCCGTGAACTGGTCGCGGGTCTCGCGGGCCACGCCCTTCAGGCGAGCCACGCCGCCGAACAGCGGCTTGGAGAGCGCGAAGGTCAGCTCGTCCGAATAGGGGATGGCCAGGCCCGAGCCGGCGATGCCCGCCGACACCGAGTGCGAGCTCAGCGTCCAGGCGCCCATCACCCGCTGGCCGTTCACGATCGAGCTCGTGCGATTGTAGACGTAGTTGCCCGGGTACTGCGACTTGATCGCGTAGCCCAGGAAGTCGCGCGAGTAGTAGCGGTTGGCGCCGACGGTGGCGGTGACCTCCCACGGCATCTCGTAGACCACCGACAGGCGCGGGGCGAAGTTGTGCTTGGAGATCAGGCTTTCGTGGTCGTAGCGCACGCCGGCGCGCACGGTCAGCGGGCCGCGGCTCACCTCGTACTCGGCGAAGGCGGTGACCGTGTCGACCTCGGCCGAGGCGTCATAGGCCTTGTAGAGGCTGTAGACGGTCAGGGCGGCGTCGCCGGCGATGCAGGCCACGTCGCCCTGCGAGCAGACGATGCGGCTGTCGGCGACGGTGGTGCGGTAGGCGTAGTTGTCGACCGGGCGGCGCTTGCGGGCCTCCACGTGGCCATAGTCGAGGCCCAGGCGAACGTCGCCGCCCAGCAGCGGCTGGTTCCAGCGCGCCTGCAGGCCGATGTCTTCCTGCCACTGGTCCAGATCGCCGAAGCTGCCCTCGACGCAGTTGGTCGACGAGCACCAGTTGGCGTAGGCGGCGGTCGAGGACCAGGTGAAAAGGGTCCCCGGGGCTTCGCGGCCGCTGCGAGCCTTGGCGTAGGTGGCGGTCAGCGACCAGTCGGCGTCGCCGCGCTTGCCCAGCAGCTCGATCTTGCTGGTCAGGCCGCCGCCCTTCTGGGTCATCACGGCGTTGCGCGAGTTATTGGCCGAATTCTCGCTCGTATAAGGGCTGTAGGCGACCTGGCCGCGCAGGGTCAGGTCGGGCGCCAGGTCGACCTCGACCTTGGCCATGGCGTTGTCGGTGCGGCTCTTCAGGCCGAACGGCGTGCCGCCGTAGTTGGCGTGCCGGTAGTAGGTCATGTCGGTCTGCTGGCGGCCGCCGGCCAGCAGCACGCGGACCTGGTCGTTGATCGGCAGGTCGACCGAGCCGCTGACGCGGCACTTCTCGTAGTTCGGCGGCTCGGGCTCGACGCCGTTCAAGGCGTCGCGGACCACGCCGGGGATCTTGAACGAGGTCAGGCTGTCGTTGCTGCAGCCGGCGGTGACCTGGGCGCCGAACACGCGCGCGGGCTGGCGGGTCTCGATCTGCACCACGCCGCCGGTGAAGCCGCCGTAGCGGGCCGAGACGTTGCTGTCGCGGACGGTCACCGATTCCAGCAGGTTGCTGTCCAGCCAGATCGACTGGGCGCTGCCGCCGGCGGCCTCGTTGTAGTCCTGCGGGTTGCCGATATCGACCACGTCCAGGCGGCTGTTCACGCCCACGCCGTCGATCGAGAAATAGTTGTCGTAGAACTGGCCGCCCGAGATCGACACCTTGGCCGGGCGCATGTCCTGGATGCTTTCCTGCGTCGCCAGGCCCTGGTCGGAGTCGAAGTTGGCGAACGGGAGGATCTTCAGGGTCTCGATGACGTCGCCGGTGCCGGGGGAGCGATCCTCGATGGCGCGGCGGGTGATCTTGGAGGTGCCCGAGTCGACAGGGTCGTTGGCCTCGTAGGCGCCGGCTGGCGGAGCGGCGGCGGTCGCCTCGATGCTGACCTTGGGCAGGCGCTCGGCTTTCTCGTCCTGGCTCCAGGCCTGACCGGCCGCGCCCAGGGCCACGGCCATCGCCGCGGTCGTCATCATCGCTCGCTTCATTCTACTCGCCCCGTACCAGCGCTCGTGCGTGTCAATCGCAATAAGGGCGGGGGTCTTAGGCGCGTTGAGATCGACTCGCAACTACGGGATGGCCGCAGTCGGCAAAAAATGGGCGGAATTTTGGTGGGTGGGGCGGGCTGGCCCCAGGCAAGGGATTACCGCTGCTTGCGGCGCTCTTTCAGCTCTTCCTGGAAGCGATATTCCAGGGCTTGCTCGAACTCGCTGGCCTCTACAAAGCGACGCTTCATGGCCAGGGCCGGAAAGCCGCTCTCGTCGCGTTCGTCGCGCGGCGCGAACCTGACCGGCAAGCGCTTGTCGAGAGAGGCCGGTTGGACCGCGGCCGGAAGCTCCTCGGTGGTCGTCGCCGCCAGGCGCTGGGCGGCCTCTTCGGCGCTGACCGCGCCGTCGCCGTCGAGGTCGGCGGCGTTCAGCATCAGGCGGACCGGCGCGGGGGCCGCCTGCGCGGCGGCGAGTCCCGGCGCGGCGGACAGCAGCAGGGGCAGGGCGAGGGCGGCGATGCGGATCACGACGCGTCTCCACGGGAGGCTTGAGCGTGCCTCAGCCGAGGCCGTCGTGCAACCCGGGCGGGAGCGGTCAGTATTCGTCCTCGTCGTCGAGGTCGAAGGGCAGCTCGTCCTGGTCGCCCCGGGCCTCGCGCGCGGCCTTGGACACTGGCTTGTAGGGGCGCTCGGGCGGCAGGTAGGCGGGCTCGTCGGTCGTGTCGCCGTCGTCGGCCCAGGCCTGGATCGGCGCGTCAGGATCCGACCACGGGGGATCGGCGGCCTCGGGACCGTCGTCGATCTCCTCGAACAGCGGCGCGGTGGCGACCGCGACGCCGGCCGTCGCGGCGCCGGCGGTGACGGCCTCGCGGGCCGAGCGGTAGGGCTTGGGCTTGTCGGCCGGCACGGCCGGTTCGGGCCGGCGGGCGATCTCGGGCTCGCCGCCGCTCTTGGCGGCGGAGGCGGGCGAGGGGCCGCGCGGGGCCAGCGGCCGGCGCACGATGGCTTCGGCGCGGGCCAGCCAGCGATTGGCCTCCTGGATCGCCTGGGCGGGCGAACGGCTCTGGCGCTGCTGCTCGTCGCCCTCCAGCCACAGGTCCAGTTCGAAATCGGGGTGGCGCGGATCGTCGAAGATCAGCCGCAGGCAGACGCGCGCGGCCTGCTGCACGATCTGGTCGATGGCCCGGCGCTGTTCGCCGCGGAACACCCGGCCCACGACCTGATTGTCGACCGACAGCTCGGCGCCCATCAGTTCGTCGATGCGATAGAGCAGGCACCAGGTACCGGCGTCCCAGGCCACCGCGGCGGTGTTGGTGTCGAACGAAAAGCCCACGCCCTTGCCGCGACCGCGCGCGATGATGACGGTCTCGGGCTCGCCCTTCAGCACGTGGCGGAGGGCGCGGCGGATGCGACGCTCTTCGTCCATGAACCAGATGGCCGCGCTGCCCATGAAGGTGACGGCCGACCCGGCGATGGCGACGAGCAACAGGAGGCGCCAGAACTCGCTCATGGCGCGGAAGCTAGCGGTGTTCGCGGATTCGCGACAGAGGCGCCCGATACCGGCGCCGGGTTCGGTTGCAATGTGGCGTGCGAGGCGATCAACATGCCTTCATGCAGCCGGAGGGCGTGTCGTGCGGGCTCGGGTCATCGGATTGGCGATCGGCGGCGCGATGCTGACGGGATGCGTCTCCGCATCGTTCGAGATATCCAGGCAGGAGCAGGTCGACGATGTCGAGCGGCTGCGCGCCGGGTTCGACGCCGGCATTCTCGCCGCGGGAGGTTCGGTGAGCTACCCGGCGATGGACTATTCGGCGGCTCGTTGCCGCTGGGCGGCGGGCGATCCGGCCCTTGCGGTCTGTCGCACCCAGCGCAAGTTCCTAAACGGGCCCTGGAGGTCGATCGCGGTCAGCTATCGTCGCGACGGCGCCGGGCGCTGGACCCAGGTGGACCGTCCGGGCTCCTAGAGCGTCAGGGTCGCCACCACCGGCACGTGGTCCGACGGCTTTTCCTTGTCGCGCTCGTCGCGGTGGATCCTTACCTGCGCCAGCTTGTCGGCGGCCTGGGGCGACAGCAGCAGGTGGTCGATGCGGATGCCCAGGTTCCGCGGCCAGGCGCCGGCCTGATAGTCCCAGAAGGTGTAGCCGCCGGGCGTTCCGTCGACCTGCATGTAGGCGTCGGTGAAGCCGAGGTTCTTGAGGGCCCGGAAGGCTGCGCGGCTTTCGGGCTGGAACAGGGCGTCGCCCAGCCAGGCCTCGGGATTGGCCACGTCCTCGACCTCGGGAATGACATTGTAGTCGCCGGCGATGACCATCGGCTCTTCAAAGGCGAGCAGTCCCTTGGCGTGCGCGTGCAGGCGGCGCATCCACGACAGCTTGTAGGCGAACTTCTCGGTACCGATCGGATTGCCGTTAGGCAGGTAGATGCCGATCACGCGGATGGGTTTGGGGCCCGAGATCACCGCCTCGACATAGCGGGCCTGCTCGTCCTCGGCGTCGCCGTCCAGCAGGGGCAGGCCCTTGCGGACGTCCTCGACCGGGTGCTTCGAGAGCAGGGCGACGCCGTTATAGGTCTTCTGGCCGTGGACGACGACGTTGTAGCCCAGGCGCTCGAAGGCCTCGGCCGGGAACTTCTCGTCGACGCACTTGATCTCCTGCAGCACCGCGACGTCGGGCGCCTCGGCCTCGAACCAGGCCAGGACGTTGTCCAGGCGGGCGTTGACCGAATTGACGTTCCAGGTGGCGATGCGCATGGCGGGCTCCGATAGAGGCGCGGAGGCTAGGGGGCGGCGGCCTCGCGCTCAAGCCATGGCCGGGAGATTTCCGGGGATAGGGGAGGGACGCCGCTGGGCGTCCCCCCATCCGGGGACCTCAGGCCTCGCGGGCTTGCCGGCCAGCCCGGACCGCGGCGGCTAGGGCGTCGAGCATGCGCACCGACGCATCCCAGTCGACGCAGGCGTCGGTGACCGACTGGCCGTAGGTCAGGGCCTTGCCGGGCACGATGTCCTGGCGGCCGGCCACGAGGTTGCTCTCGATCATCACGCCCATGATCGGCGAGGCGCCGCTCGCCACCTGGGCGGCGATATCGTCGACCACGGCCGGCTGGTTCTCGTGGTTCTTGCCGCTGTTGGCGTGACTGGCGTCGACCATCAGGCGGGCGGGCAGGCCGGCCTTGGTCAGCGCCGCAGCGGCCGCCGCCACGCTGGCGGCGTCGTAGTTGGGGGTCTTGCCGCCACGCAGCACCACGTGGCTGTCGGCGTTGCCGGTGGTGGTGGCGATGGCGGCGCGGCCTTCCTTGGTCACGGCCAGGAAATGGTGCGGCTGGGCGGCGGCGGTGACGGCGTCGACCGCGACCTTCACGTCGCCGTTGGTGCCGTTCTTGAAGCCCACGGGACACGACAGGCCCGACGCCATCTCCCGGTGGATCTGGCTTTCGGTCGTTCGGGCGCCGATCGCGCCCCAGGCCACCAGGTCGGCGATGTATTGCGGAGTGGTGACGTCAAGGAACTCGCACGCGGCCGGCAGGCCCTGGGCCGAGACGTCGAGCAGCACCCGGCGCGCCAGGCGCAGGCCTTCGTTGATGTGGAAGCCGCCGTCCAGGCCCGGGTCGTTGATCAGCCCTTTCCAGCCCACCGTCGTGCGCGGCTTCTCGAAGTAGACGCGCATGATCACTTCCAGCTCGCCGGCGTGGCGCTCGCGTTCGGCGGCCAGACGCGAAGCGTAGTCGATGGCGGCCTTGGGATCGTGGATCGAGCAGGGGCCGATCACCACCACCAGGCGGTCGTCATGGCCGTGCAGGATTTCATGGACGGCCTGGCGCGAGCCTTCGACCAGCTCGGCCGTGGTGGAGGTGGCCGGCGCCTCGCCGATCACCTGGGCGGGAGGGCTGAGGGTCTGAAGCTTCTGGATGCGCAGGTCGTCGGTCGGGACGGGCAGCGAGACGAGGTGGGCGGCGGTCGAGGATGGCATGGCGTGCTCCGGAGAAATTCGCGGGGTCTGGCGGCCATCAAAAAAGCCGCCCGGGGAACCCCTGGCGGCTGGTGAAAGGCGTTTTTGGCGGCCTGGTCTCAGGCCAAACGATCCCCTCCCGGCGCCAGAGGCGTCGGATAGCTAAAGTACCAAAACAGCTGTTGGCTGGCGGCGAGGATCATGGCGGGAACCGTAGAGCCTAGTTTGGCGCGTGTCACGCCATAAACTTGAGAGGAGCGGGAAGGGGCGTCAGATCGAGAAACTGACCCCACAGCCGCAGCTGGACTTGGCGTTGGGGTTCCTGACCCGGAACTCGGCGCCGGCCAGTTCGTCGACGAAATCGATCTCCGAACCCTTCAGCAGGGCCAGGGACACGACATCGACCAGGGCGGCGGCGCCGTCGCGCTCGATCTTCAGATCGTCGTCCTCAGCGGCCTCGACCAGATCGAAACGGTACTGGAACCCCGAGCAGCCGCCGCCATCGACCGCCACGCGAAGCATCACTTCGCGGCCTTCGGCCTGGGAAAGGGCGTGCAGCCGGCGAGCGGCGTTGGAAGAAAGCGTAACGGTGGTGTCGGTCATGGCTGTGGAAACTTGATCTATCGCATATATGAGGGCGACCGCGTCCCGGGAAAAGGGGCGATCAGCAAAGGCCGCTCATGTCGACGTCTCCGTTCGCCGTCCCCCGCGCTCCCTACGCCGAAGATCCGGCCAAGTCACGCGGCCGGCGCTATCAGGAAGACGAGAGCCGCACCCGCACGCCCTTCGCCCGCGATCGCGACCGCATCATCCATACCTCGGCCTTCCGTCGCCTGAAGGAAAAGACCCAGGTCTTCGTCGCCCACGAGGGCGACCAGTTCCGCACCCGCCTGACCCATTCGCTGGAAGTGGCGCAGATCGCCCGCTCGCTGGCCACGGCCCTGGGGCTGGACGCGGACCTCGCCGAAACCATCGCCCTGGCCCACGACCTGGGCCACCCGCCGTTCGGCCATGCCGGCGAGGACGAACTGGAGCTGAAAACCAAGGACTTCGGCGGCTTCGACCACAACGTCCAGACCTTCCGGGTCGTGACCGAGCTGGAGCACCGCTATCCGGACTTCGTCGGCCTGAACCTGACCTGGGAGACGCTGGAAGGCGTCATCAAGCACAACGGTCCGGTGATCCATAAGCTGGGCCAGCCGTCCTGGAAGGCGATCTCCAAGTACGACGGCGAATACGGCCTCAAGCTCGACACCTGGGCCTCGGCCGAGGCCCAGGTCGCCGCCCTGTCGGACGACATCGCCTACAACAACCATGATATCGACGACGGGGTGGAGGCCGGACTCTTCACTCTGGACGAGCTGATGGACGTGCCGCTGATCGGCCCGATCCTGGCGGCCGTGCGCAGCGAGCGCCCCGACCTCGACGCGCGTATCACCCGCCTGGAGGCCGTTCGCCGGATGATCGGCGCCATGGTCGACGACGTCATGGGCGAGACCCTGCAGCGGGCGGCCATCACCGGCGTGTCGTCGGCTGACGAGGTGCGGGCCCTGCCGCACGCCCTGGTGTCGTTCTCGTCCGACATGCTGGAAGACCTGGCCCGCCTGCGCGAGTTCCTGCACGCCCGGATGTACCGCCACTGGCGCGTGAACCGCACCCGCAGCCAGGCACGCCGCATTCTGGCCGAGATGTTCACGCTTTTCTTGGCCGAACCCGAGGTGCTGCCCTCGGAATGGTTCGCCAAGTCGCAGAACCGCGACCAGGCCGGAAGGGCCCGCGTGGTGTGCGACTACATCGCCGGCATGACCGACCGCTTCGCCATCGAGGAGCACCGCAAGCTGTTCCATCTGGATGTGTGGAGCTGACGGGGCGAGCGCCGCGCGACGCACGACCGTCGAGGGTGCGACAGTTCTGAACGAGCATCGGGTCCAGTAGAGTAGGAACTTGCGCGCGTGATTCGCACATGGTGAACGCGCGCCGGAATTCTGGAGCCTTTTTCGATGTCCGACCCGCACCGCGGCGCCTATGCGCCGCCCACCGATGCGCCGCTTTCGTTCGATGCGCGCCAGCCGGTGCGCGGGTCGCGGCCCTTGCCGCTGACCCTGATCATCAGCGCCGTCGTGCTCGGCACCCTGCTGGTGGCCGTGTTCCTGATCTACCGCAACGGCATCCGCGGTCCCAACGAGCCGCCGCGCACCGTGGGCGAGCCCGTGGCCGAGATGAAGGCCGCGCCGGCGCCCGAGCAGAACAAGCCCGACGAAGCCGCCGGCCTGCAGATCTACAGCCACGAGAACCCGACGGCCTCGCCGACCTACGCCGCGCCGCCGGAAGAGCCGATGGCCCGTCCGACCGCCCCGCCGCCGGCCGCGCCGGTGCAGAGCGCCAGCCTGCCGCCGGCCAAGCCCGCCGCCACCGCGCCCGGCGCCCCGGTC
>NZ_QDKQ01000030.1 GCF_003116815.1 Caulobacter endophyticus | reverse complement strand
GGGCCAAGGCCATCAAGCCCTGGACCGACGCCTACAACCTCGTGCGTCCACACTCCGGCATCAAAGGCCTCACCCCTTGGCAGCGCGTGAACAACCTTCTTGGAAACGACAGCTAGCGCGGGCCTCGCTGGGCGGGGCTCGTGTCCTGGCGCGTGCGTGCGGCGTCTCGCGCGAATCCTGGCGTCGGCCGGCGGCCTCGCCTAGCTTGCGGCCATGACCACGCCCACGCCGCTTTCCGCTCTAAAGCCCATCGTCCTGACCAACGAGGCCGGCGTCGCCTTTCTCAAGCGGCATCCGGCGACTCGCGAGGTGGCGACCAGCGACTCGGCGAGCGGGCTTTTGCAGGCGGCCCTGCATTTCGTCGACGCCATCGAGCCGCCGCCGGCGGATGACTGGGTCATGCCCAACGCCGGCGTCCCGCAGGACCGCGAGCACGACCTGAGCTTCGAGAACGACGGCCACGCGCCGCCCTACGGCTTCTGGATCACCCATCCAGACGTGCTGGCCTGGACCACCGAGATGACCGAGGACGAGCGCCCCGACTGGTGGGTCAAGGTCTGGCTGAAGAGCGCATAGGGGCGGGTGCTTCGCTTTCCTGGGCCTTGCGCCCAGGATCCGTCGTTCCGCCGTCCAGACCGTTCAAGGACGGCCAAGGCCTGAGCTGTCGCCGGCCCGTCGTCCGACGGTGAAAATCTTTGCCAGGAAGAGTTGGTGCGGGCGGTCGGGGTCGAACCGACACTCCTTTCGGAACCGGATTTTGAGTCCGGCGCGTCTACCAGTTTCACCACGCCCGCATCTCGCCGGGCCGCGGCCCGAAGCGAAGAGGCGACTACCTAGCAGTGGTCGCCGGGAAGTTCCAGAGCCCTTTCACCTCACCCCAGCCACGGCGCCTTGGCCAGCCGTTCGGCCAGGAACTCCATCAGGACGCGCACGCGGGCGGGGCGGATCGGATTGGGCGGGGTGACCAGGTGCATGGCGATGGCCGGCGGGGTCCAGTCGGCCAGCACCTGCTCCAGCAGGCCGTCGGCCACGTCCTTCCAGACCATGAAATCGGGCTGCATGGCCAGGGCCTGGCCGTCCAGCAGCAGGGCGCGGAAGACGTCGGCGTTGTTGGCCCGCAGCGGCGCAGGCACGCTGATGGCGTACTGGCCCTGGGTCTTGTGCTCGAACCGCCAGGCGTCGCGCGAGCGGCCGCCGGTGTAGAAGAGGGCGCGGTGGCGGGCGAGATCCTTGGGATGCTCGGGCCGGCCATGCTTGTCGAAATAGGCCGGCGAGCCGACCAGCATCACCCGCACCGGGCACAGCCGTCGGGCCAGCAGGCTCGAATCCTCAAGCGCCGAGATCCGCAAGGCCAGGTCGAAGCCGTCCTCGACTATGTCGATCAGCTGGTCCGACAGCGACAGCTCGACCGACACCTCCGGATAGAGGGCGAAGAAATCCGAGAGGGCGGGTCCCAGATAGCCGATGCCGAACGACATCGGCGCAGCCATCCGCACCAGACCCTTGGGAACCGCCGATTGGGCCGAGGCTTCCAGCTCCAGCGTCTCGCCGTCCGCCAGCAGGCGGCTGGCGGCCTCCAGGGAGCTCTGGCCGCTGTCGGTCAGCGACAGCCGGCGCGAGGTGCGGTGGAAGAGGGTGGCGCCCAGCCGCTGCTCCAGGCGCGAAACCGCCTTGGACACCGTGGCGTTCGACAGGCCCAGGTCCTTGGCGGCGCGGGCGAACGAGCCGGTCTCGGCCACCTTGGCGAACACGGCCCAGGCCTCGAAGTCGGGAAGTTTCATGGTGTCATTTTTGGAAATGGTTTCTTTCGACCATTTCTATTTCGGATCAAGCGATCTGTCTCCATCTTCCTCGTCAACGGAGAGGCCAACACGGCCAGCCACACAAGACACTCCAGGAGATCGACATGATCGAAGTTCGCAAGTTCGACAGCCTGGGCGGCGCCAATCACGGTTGGCTCGACGCCAAGCACCACTTCTCGTTCGCCGGCTACCATGATCCCAAGCGCGTCCACTGGGGCGCCCTGCGGGTCTGGAACGACGACACCATCGCCGCCGGCACCGGCTTCCCGCCGCACCCGCACAACGACATGGAGATCATCACCTATGTCCGCGAGGGGGCGATCACCCACCAGGACAGCCTGGGCAACAAGGGCCGCACCGAAGCGGGCGACGTGCAGGTGATGAGCGCCGGCACCGGCATCCGCCACTCGGAGTACAACCTCGAGCCGGGCGTGACCAAGATCTTCCAGATCTGGATCATTCCGGACCGCGGCGGCGAACCGCCCGCCTGGGGCGCCAAGCCTTTCCCGAAGGGCGACCGTTCCGGCAAGTTCGTGGCCCTGGCCAGCGGCTTCAAGGACGATAACGACGCCCTGCCGATCCGCACCGACGCCCGCGTCCTTGGCGCGACGCTGAAGGCCGGCGAGGAAACCGAGTATGAGCTTGGCGCCGGCCGCCACGCCTATCTGGTGCCTTCGACGGGATCGATCGAAGTCAACGGCGTCAAGGTCGACACCCGCGACGGCGCGGCGATCGCCAACGAGAACACCATCCGCGTGAAGGCCCTGGCCGACGCCGAGCTGGTGCTGGTCGACGCGGCGTAAACAAAGCGTCGCTGAATTCCTTCAAGACGCGGCTGCTCAGGCCGCGTCTTTTCCTCCCCAACCTCAAGAAGACTTTCTCTAGGAGACTCTCATGGCCAAGGTTCTGGTTCTCTACTACTCGTCGTACGGTCACATCGAGACCATGGCCAAGGCCGTGGCCGAAGGCGCCCGCAGCGCCGGCGCGACCGTCGACATCAAGCGCGTTCCGGAAACCGTGCCGGAAGAAATCGCCAAGGGCGCCCACTTCAAGCTCGACCAAGAGGCGCCGATCGCCACCGTCGCCGAACTGGCCGACTACGACGCCATCATCGTCGGCACCGGCACGCGTTTCGGCCGCATGAGCTCGCAGATGGCCGCATTCCTCGACCAGGCCGGCGGCCTGTGGGCCCGCGGCGCGCTGAACGGCAAGGTCGGCGGCGCCTTCGTCTCGACCGCCACCCAGCACGGCGGCCAGGAAACCACCCTGTTCTCGATCATCACCAACCTGCTGCACTTCGGCATGACGATCATCGGCCTGCCCTATAGCCACCAGGGCCAGATGAGCAACGACGAGATCGTCGGCGGCGCGCCCTACGGCGCCACCACCGTCGCCGGCGGCGACGGCAGCCGCCAGCCGACCCAGATCGACCTGGACGGCGCCCGCCACCAGGGCGAACTGATCGCCGCCGCGGCCATCAAGCTGCACGGCTAAGAACCCGACCGGGTTCCTCCCCCAACGACCCGGTCCCAGCCGCGTCGCGCTTCATCCTCCCCCAGGAAGCGCGGCGCGGCTTTTCTTTTGAAAAACGGACGCTTAACCGCGTTTGTCAGCGTCGTGTTCAGCCTGATGCGTGAAGATGCCCATACGCAGGGGACAGCGAGGCGGGCGTGGCTAAGAAGGACAAGGTAGCGAAGCGGAGGTCGGGAATGGCCGACTTCATGACGCTCCTGGTCTGCATCGGCTGCACCGTCTGGGCCTTCAGGACAATCGTCGGCCTTGGCGGCTGATTAGCGCTT
Source organism: Caulobacter endophyticus (assembly GCF_003116815.1). Taxonomy (GTDB): domain Bacteria; phylum Pseudomonadota; class Alphaproteobacteria; order Caulobacterales; family Caulobacteraceae; genus Caulobacter; species Caulobacter endophyticus. The sequence goes on along the minus strand of NZ_QDKQ01000030.1, from coordinate 47,233 downwards.
GGCCTGAAGGCCGGAAGGCGGCACTTGAACGGTAAAGCCGTTTCAAGACCAGGATACCGCCGCCCATGTCGACCCAATCCCTTCCGGGCGTGACCGTCGTCGACCACCCGCTGGTGCAGCACAAGCTGACCCTGATGCGGGACAAGGAAACCTCGACCAAGACCTTCCGCGCCCTGATGCGCGAGACCGCGACCCTGATCTGCTACGAGGTCACGCGTCAGCTCTCGATGGACGAGGTCGAGATCCAGACCCCCGTGGCCCCGACCAGGGCCAAGGTCATCGCCGGCAAGAAGCTGGTCTTCGCCCCGATCCTGCGCGCCGGCCTGGGCATGGCCGAAGGGATGCTCGATCTCGTGCCGGCCGCTCGCGTCGCCCACATCGGCCTCTATCGCGATCCCGAGACGCTGGAAGCGGTCGAATATTACTTCAAGACGCCGGAAGACATCGCCGACCGCCTGGTCATCGTCGTCGACCCGATGCTGGCCACCGGCCACACCGCCGTCGCCGCCATCGACCTGCTGAAGAAGCGCGGCGTGCGCGACCTGCGCTTCGTCTGCCTGCTGGCCTCGGTCCCGGGCGTGGAGACGCTGCGCGCGGCCCATCCCGACGTCGAGATCTGGACGGCGGCGGTGGATCCGCAGCTCAACGACCACGGCTACATCGTTCCGGGTCTCGGCGACGCCGGCGACCGCACTTTCGGCACGCGGTGATCTGGCGGTGCGCTTAGGCCCCGGATCGGGGCCGAGTGTGCGCTTGAGCACTTGCGCGACTCCGCGAGCGCGGTAAGCAGCAGCGTTAACCTTGTTCGAGTACGCATGCTGGTTACGCCGCCTCAGATCTATGTCGCCGACGACGACGCCCTGACGCGCGAGCTGGTCGAGATCCAGCTCGGTCGCGGCGGCTATGGCGCGCGCTCGTTCGAGACGGTGGAGGAGCTGCTGTCGGCGGTGGCCGCCGCACCGCCCTCGCTGATCCTGCTGGACGTGCGCATGCCGGGCCTTTCGGGCCTCGACGCCCTGCGCAGCCTGAAGTCGGCCCAGGGCGCGGAGGACATTCCCGTGCTGATGCTGACGGGGGAGGGGCGTCTGGACCGCATCGTCCAGGCCCTCCAGCTGGGCGCGGCCGGCTATGTGATGAAGCCCTTCACCGGCAAGGCCTTGGTCGACAAGATCGGCGAGGTGCTCGCCGCCGGCGGCTGAGCCCGGTTGCGGGGCGGCGCGTGACACGCCATAGCTGCGCCGAAGTCTTGTTGCGCGGGGGCGTAGGTGTTTCGGAAAACTCTGACGGCGGTGGCCGTTGTGCTGGCGCTGGGCGTCGTTCAGGCCGCGCCCGGCGTCGCGGCGGCCGCCCAGTCCGCGTCGCAGGGCGAGAACGCGGCGATCGCAGCGCGCACCCAGGCGATTTCCGCCGAGATGGATCGGGCTTCGGCGGCGTTCGCCAGCGTCGATCTTCGCGCCCTGCTGTCGACGACGGACCGCGCCTCGATGGAGCGTTTCGAAGCGGCTCTGGCGCAGGCCGAGGCGGAGGCTTCTGCGGCGGCCCGGACGCTGTCGGCCATGCCGGCCTGGCCCGGAGACAGCGATGACGACAAGCTCGTCGACCAGACCGCGCGCGACGCGGCCGCTTTCGCCTCCGACATCGCCAAGCTGGCGCGCGACCTTCGCCAGATGCTGGTCGCGCTGCGGAAGGGCGATCAGGGGAGCCTGAAGAACGCCGCCGCGCTCGTCCAGGCCGGCAGCGTGCGGTTGATGGAGGGGCAGGCCCTGGGCGCCCGCTCCCGGGCGGCTCTGCTGCCGGCCGACTCGGCCGAGCGACAGCTGATGCTGGCCCAGGCCGAGGTCCTGGACGGCATGGCGGCCATTATCGCCTACGCAGGAAACGCCAGGGACGAGGTCTCGACCGTAAAGCGGCTGCGGCTGATCGGGGTCAACGGCCGACGCATGGTCGCGCAGACGCGCGCGCTTACGGCGCAGGCCAGGCGCATGGACCTGGCCGCACTCGCCGGCGAGCCGAAGGACAGCCAGTTGCTTACCCTGGTGGAGCGCAGCTACGCAATCAATGAGGAGTTCGCGCAATCAACCGAACGGTGCCTGAGCGCGCTCGACGTCGCCGCGGGAAAGCTCGAGGCCGCCGGCGGCGCGCGAATCTCGCTGCGCCAGGATCTGGTCCCGCTGGAGCGCGAGGGAAAGGTCATGGAGCAGCTTGGCGCCGAGCAGATGGACGTGGCCGTGCGCATTGAGCGCCTCGGCTGAGGCCGCCAGACAAAAAGGCCGGGGATCGCTCCCCGGCCTTTCGTTCTTCAGGGGGGGGAGCCCGATCAGATTTCCTGGTTGTACTTGCCCACGCGGGCGCCCAGGCGCGGCTTCACTTCCTGGTGGAAGAGGGCCTTCATGTCGTCTTCGGACTGGGTGCTCTCGACCACGACCACCACTTCGGGCTTGTTCGACGAGGCGCGGACCAGCACCCACGAGCCGTCTTCCAGATGCACGCGCACGCCGTTGACGGTGATCACCTCGGTGATCTTGCGGCCCAGGATCGAGCCGCCGGCGGCGAACAGGTCTTCGTATTCCTTCACCACCTCGGCGACGACGCCGTACTTCTTCTCGTCGTCGCAGTGCGGGCTCATGGTCAGAGAGGTGAAGGCCACCGGCAGGGCCTTGCGGAGGTCCGAGAGCTTCTTGCCCGGATTGCGGTCGAGCATGGCCAGCACGGCGGCCGCGGCGGTCAGGCCGCAGTCGTAGCCATAGCCCAGCGGGTCGTTCATGAAGAAGTGGCCGCTCTTTTCGAAGCCGGCCAGGGCGCCCGTCTCGGCGCTCTTGCGCTTGATGTAGCTGTGGCCGGTCTTCCAGTAGATGACCTTGCAGCCGTGCTCTTTCAGGATCGGGTCGGTGGCGTAGAGGCCGGTCGACTTGACGTCGACGACGAAGGTCGCGCCGGGATGCAGCGGGGCCAGGTCGCGGGCCAGCATCAGGCCGATCTTGTCGGCGAAGATCTCCTCGCCCTCGTCGTCGACCACGCCGCACCGGTCGCCGTCGCCGTCGAAGCCGAAGGCCAGGTCCGCGCCGTGCTCACGGACGGCCTTGGCCATCTCGTGCAGCATCTCCAGGTCTTCCGGGTTCGGATTGTACTTCGGGAAGGTGTAGTCGAGGTCCGTATCCATGCCGATCACGTCGGACACGCCCATGCGCTGCAGGGCGTCGACGGCGAAGGCGCCGGCCGTGCCGTTGCCGCAGGCGGCCAGCACCTTCAGCGGGCGGGTGACCTTGGCGCGGGTGGCGACGTTGGCGATGTAGCGCTCGGCCTGGCCTTCGACGCGGATCAGCTTGCCGCCGTCGCGCTCGACGAACTTGGCGCCCAGCACGATGTCCTTCAGCTTGCCCATTTCGTCGGGGCCGAAGGTGAGGGGGCGCTGGGCGCCCATCTTCACGCCGGTCCAGCCGTTCTCGTTGTGGCTGGCGGTGACCATGGCCACGCACGGAATGTCGAGGTCGAACTGGGCGAAATAGGCGGTGGGCGACAGGGCCAGGCCGATGTCGTGCACTTCGCAGCCGGCGCTCAGCAGGCCCAGGATCAGGGCGTTCTTGATCGACGACGAATAGGAACGGAAGTCGTGGCCGACGACGATCTTCGACTGGCCCAGTTCATGGATGTAGGTGCCCAGGCCGAGGCCCAGCGCCTGGATGCCCAGCAAGTTGATCTCGGGGCCGAACAGCCAGCGTGCATCGTATTCGCGGAAGCCCGTCGCCTTGACCAGCGGCTCGTTTTCGTAAGCGGCGGTATTCGGAACCAAATCGGCGCGGGGAGTCGAGAACATTGGAGCTCGCTTCAATGAGTGATGGGATGCGTTTAGCTGTCGGAGTGGTTTGCTTCCACCCTCTTCGTATGACGATGATCGATCAATGTGACGATTGATCGATAATGACGCGAGAAGAAGCGACTATTGCGCTGGGTCGCCAGTAGCGGCGGCTTCTTGCGCGCGTCGCTGCTCGCTGCGGCGAGCGGCGGCCTTTTCCTTCTCGATCAGAGCCTTCATCTCCGGAGTCTGCTGGATCGGCGTCGAGCCGAACGGGTCAGGCGATCGATCACCGTAGCCCTGGGGCCAGACCAGGGACAAGGCGACCAACGCCAGCGCGACCAACGCGCAGAGAGGCAAGAAGATGCGATCGGGCATGGTCCGCCTATACCACGCCCCTTGTGGCTGGATAGGGGCGATGCTTGACGCGGCGTCCCGCGCGCCTTAGCCCGCCATGACCTCACTCAAGGAGCGCAGATGCCCGTCCTCGTCCTGCTTCGCCACGGCCAGAGCCAGTGGAACCTCGAAAACCGCTTCACCGGCTGGGTCGACGTCGACCTGACCGCCGAAGGCGAGGCCCAGGCCCGCAAGGGCGGCGAGCTGATCAAGGCCGCCGGGCTCGACATCGACGAGGCCTTCACGTCGGTCCAGACCCGCGCCATCCGCACCTGCAACCTGGCCCTCGACGCGGCCGCGCAGAGCTTCGTGCCGGTCACCAAGGACTGGCGCCTGAACGAGCGCCACTACGGCGGCCTGACCGGCCTCAACAAGGCCGAGACCGCCGAGAAGCACGGCGAGGAGCAGGTCACCATCTGGCGTCGCTCCTACGATGTTCCGCCTCCGGAGCTTGCCCCGGGCGGCGAGTACGACTTCGCCAGCGACCGCCGCTACAAGGGCGCGAGCCTGCCGTCGACCGAAAGCCTGGCCACCACCCTGGTGCGGGTGCTGCCGTACTGGGAAGAGGCCATCGCGCCCAAGCTGAAGGCCGGCGAGAACATCCTAGTGGCCGCCCACGGCAATTCGCTGCGCGCCATCGTCAAGCACCTGTTTGCGGTGCCCGACGACCAGATCGTCAAGGTCGAGATTCCCACCGGCAACCCGCTGGTCATCGAGCTGGACGCCGACCTGAAGCCGGTGGGCGCCCGCTACCTCGACGAGGCCCGCGCCGAGAAGCTGCCGGCGATCGGCTGATCGCAGAGACTTCGGGGTTCCTTTCGTCCGCGGGCGAAAGGAACCCTACGTCGTCTCAGGCAGTCGCTACGCGCAGGAAGTGCCTGGAAACACGACGTTAATGCTGATGGGCGCATCAAGTTGGTCTACCCTTCGGGGAAACGACGCGAGCTTGCATGAACACCCCGGCAGCGGCGGGCCAGGAACACCGGCGCCTGACGCAACAAGAAGTCGACGTGATCTGCGCCAAGCACGACCGCCTGTGGTCGGCTAGGCTCGGCGGCGCGCGCGCCGTGTTCGCCTTCTGCGACCTGTCGGGCCTGGTCCTGGCCGGGCGCAATCTGTGCGACGCCGACTTCACCGGCGCGCTGCTGGTGGGCTCCGACCTGCGCCGCTGCAAGCTCGACAACGCCAATCTCTACGGCGCCGACATGCAGGGGGCCGACCTTACCGATTCCTCGCTGCGTCGCGCCGACCTGCGCGGCTCCAGCCTGCGCGGCGCCAACCTGACCGGCGCCGACATGTTCGAGGCCGACCTGCGCGAGGGCCAGATCGCCGCCGCCGACCGCGAGAAGGGCTACCGCATCATCGAGCCGGTGCAGCGCGAGGCTTACGCCATGGGAGCCAACCTTTCGGGCGCCAACCTCGAGCGCTCGCGGCTGTCGGGCATCGTCGCCACCAAGGCCGACTTCAGCGACGCGATCCTGAAGGACGCCAAGCTGGTCCGCGCCAATCTCAAGCAGGCCAATTTCAACGGCGCCAACATGGCCGGGGCCGACCTTTCGGGCGCAAACCTCGCTGGGGCCGATCTGCGCAACACCGTGCTGGTGGGCGTCAAGACCATGTCCTGGAACGTCACGGGCGCCAGCATGGAAGGGGCCCTGACCGACAAGGCCTCGGGCGTCGACGTCTCCGACATGCCCTACGAGCAGATGATCGCCGACCACGCCCGCTGGTGTGAAACCGGCGGGGGCGAGGGCAAGCCGTCGGTCTTCGACAAGGCTGACCTGCGCAATCTCAAGAGCATCCGCGGCTTCAACCTGACGGCCTTGTCGGCCAAGGGGGCGGTGTTCTACGGCCTCGACATGGAAGGCGTGCAGATGCAGGGCGCGCAGCTCGAAGGCGCCGACCTTCGGGCCTGCAACCTGCGCCGGGCCGACCTGCGGGGCGCGCGGCTGAAGGGCGCCAAGCTTTCCGGCTCCGACCTGCGCGACGCCCAGCTGGGGCCGCTGCTGATCGGCAAGGACCGGCTGCTGCCGGCCGACCTGACCGGCGTGCTCCTGACCAACGCCGATCTGGCCAGGGCCGACCTGCGCGGCGCATGCCTGGCGGGCGCCGACCTTTCCAGAGCCAACTTCACGAGCGCCAACCTCAAGGACGTCGACATCACCGGCACGGTCCGGCTGGGCGCCCGAGGGCTCGAAGACCTCATCTAGCTACCCGTTTTGAGAAGAATTCAGCGACCTTAACCGTTCGCTCGTCGATTCCTGTTATCCGATTGTCCGCAAGTGCTTTTCCAGTAAGACGGGAGGGGGTCCCGCAATGAACGCCGCACAGAGCATCGCGGGACGCCGCAAGCTCAGTCAGGCCGAACTCGACATGCTCGTCACGGCCCACGAGAAGTTCGTGACCGGCAAGCAGGGGGGCAAGCGCGCCTCGCTTCGGTTCATGAACCTGTCGGGCCTGGACCTGTCGTTCCGCAACCTGACCGACGCCGACCTATCAGCCTCGATCCTCGACGGCTGCCGCATGGTGCGCACCAAGCTGGATCGCGCCAGCCTGTTCGGCTGCGACCTGCGCAAGGCCGACCTGCGCCAGGCCAGCCTGCAGCGCGCCGACCTGCGCGGGGCCTGCCTGCGCGGCGCCAACCTTTCGCAGGCCGACCTGACCCAGGCCGACTTCCGCGAGGGCCAGATCGCCATTCCGCATCCACGCAAGGGCCTGGACACCGTCAAGCACGAGACCCGCAACGGCGAGGTCGACGAGGTCAACTTCTCGGGCGCGACCCTGGACGGCTCGCAGTTCACCGGCGTCTCGGCCTTCAAGGCCGACTTCTCCGACTGCTCCCTGCGCGGGGCCAAGCTGTCGGGCGCCAACCTGAAGGAAGCCAATCTGGTCGGGGCCATCCTCGACAACGCCGACGTCAAGGGCGCCAACCTGGAAGGCGCCAACCTGCAGGGCGCGGTGATGTCGGGGGTCGACACCTCGACCGCCCGGGTCAACGGCGCGCACATGACCGGGGCGCTGACGACCTCGACGGTCGAGGCGGTGAACAAGGCCCGCGAGCTCTACGCCCGGTGCCTGGCCAATCAGCAATGGTGCCAGACCGGCGGCAAGGAAGGCGCGGCCGCCCGTCTCGACGGCGAGGACCTGCGTCCGATCGGCGACCGCCTGAAGGGCCTGCGCCTGACGGCCATGAGCGCCAAGGGCGCCTGCTTCGTCGGCATGGACCTGTCGGGCGCGCAACTGCAGGGAGCCAACCTGCAGAACGCCGACCTGCGCGCGGCCAACCTGCGCGGCGCGGACCTTCGCGGGGCCAAACTGACCGGCGCGAACCTGACCAAGGCCGATCTGCGCCAGGCGTTCCTGTCGCCGCTGCCGCTGGGGCCCGAGCGCAAGACGCTCGGCAACCTGGCCGCCGCCCGCCTGCGCTACGCCATGCTGCAGACCGCAGACCTTTCCGAAACCGTCCTCGACGGCGCGGACCTGCGCGGGGCCGACTTCACCGGCGCCCGCATCGCCAAGGCCAGCTTCCGCGACTGCGACGTCGGCCAGGCCCAGGGCCTGGAGTTCGGGGCCTAGGATCTTTCTGAGGGAAGGAGTGTTCCCGGTCAGAGGGCAGAGGCCCGGCTAGGGTCCTGCCCCCCATCCGTAAAATCCCCGCGAAAGCGGGGACCGAAGGAGCCTTCGGCCAACGTCTTTCCCGCAGCCAGAAGAAGCCGCTAGGTGTCGTTTCCAAGAAGGTTGTTCGCCCGCTGCCAGGGCGTGAGGCCTTTTATGCCTGAGTGTGGGCGGTCGAGGTTGTAGCTGTCTGTCCAAGGCTTGATGGCCTTGGCGCGATCGTCCGAGCAGGCGTAGGGACGGCCATAGGCCCATTCGCGCAAGGACGTCTGGATGAAGCGCTCGGCCTTGCCGTTAGTTCTGGGCGTGTAGGGCCGGGTACGCACGTGCCGGGCCCCGGCGGCCTGGAGGGCGCTGGCGAAGAGCTTCGAGCGGTAGGCCGAACCGTTGTCGGTCATCACCCTCTGGACGGCGACGCCGTGGCGGGCGAGCCAGGCGATGGCCCTCTCCAGGAAGGCGGTCGTGTCGGCTTGGCCTTCGGAGGGCAGGATCTCGGTGTAGGCCAGGCGCGAGGCGTCATCGACGCAGACGTGCAGGAAGTCCCAGCCGGCCCTCCTGGAGCGCCCCAGCCGCCGATCGCCGGTGACGCGGTGGCCTTCGACGTTGAATTTGCCCAGCTTCTTGATGTCCAAGTGGATCATCTCGCCTGGCGCGGCGCGCTCGTAGCGGACGATCGGGATTTTCGGGTCCAAGGCCGACAGCTTGCCCAGGCCCAGCCGGCGCAGGATCAGCCCCACCGTCGAGCGGGCCAGCCCCAGGGCCTGGGCGATGGCTGGACCGGTCATGCGCTGGCGGCGCAGCGCTTGGATTTGGTCGACCACGCCGGCAGGGATCCTGCGCGGACATCGGCGCGGCGCCGAGCTGCGGTCGTGAAGCCTTCGCTCGCCGCCCCGCCGATGCCGAGCCAGCCACTTGCCGGCCGTGCGCCGGGAAACCCCGAAGGCCTCCGCCGCCCTGGCCACTGACCAGCCTTGCTCGATCCGATCAACCATCAGGGCTCGACCAACTGGGGTCAGCCGCGCATTCTCATGCACGTTCATCCGGGGCCTCCGGCGCTAGGGTTTGGAGCTTCGCAACCCCAACCTCTCAGCACCGCCCCGGGTGAACAACCTTCATAGCTTCGACAGCTAGGCCTCACACCTTCTCCGGATAGACCGGCGCGATATCCACCGGGATATCCTTCAGCGTCGCGATCACGCCGCGGGCCTCGTCATCCAGGTGCGCGTAGCGGTCGAAGAAGGCGACCATGCCGGCATAGTCGCCGTCGCCCTGCAGCTTGACGATCTCGGCCACCAGGTCGCGCATGCCGGCCGCCATCCTGGCGTCGTCGACGCGGAAGCGCTTGAGGGCCGGGTCGTAGGCGAAGGCGCCCTTGGCCTTGAGATAGCCGTACTGCAGGGCCGCGCCCCGGCCGTGGGCCTCCTCGTCGCCCCAGCGGGCGGCGCGGAAGATGCCGGCCAGATAGGTGGCGAACAGTTGCGGACGCTCGGCGGCTGGAATCTCGCCCTTGTCCATCATGAACAGGATGTTCCAGGCGCCCATGACGTCGGCCTTGGCCTCCTCGGCGGTGCCGCCGATATCCTTCATCTCGGCCGAGACGGTTGTGGCGCGGCCGTCGACGACGATCGAGCCCGGGCCCAGGCTGTGCGACAGCTCGTGGAACAGGGTCTCCAGCGTCATGTACTTCTGGCTGACCAGGGCGGCCTGATCGGCGACCAGCACGCGGTTGGCGATCGGCTGCAGTATGCCCTCGTACTTGGCGGCCAGAACGTTCGACAGGATCACCTTCTTGGCGCCCTTGGCCTCGCGCACGCGCTCGTCGTTGGGCAGGTTGAAGGCCACGGTCTGCGGGCCGTGCAGATTGTCGCCGCCGCCGCGGATCTGCTCGGCCACGGCGATCGGCGAGGCCCCGCCGCGCTTGAAGTTCTTGTAGGCGTCGGCCACCGGCAGGTTGGCCTCCATGTCGCGCAGATAGGCCTTGTACTTGTCGAGCGCCTTGCTCTCGGCCGGGTTCTTCAGGGTGACGAAGGCCTCGAAGGCGGCCTTCTGGCCCATCAGTTCGTCGGTGTAGGTCTCGTACGGGCCAATCGCCACCTCGATGGGCGTGCCCTCCAGGTCCATCCAGGCCATTTCCGACTGGAAGTAGTCGTTGGTGCGGAACGACTGGGCGCGCAGGGTCAGGAATTTCCTGAGGCTGGCGTTGGTGGTGATCCTGGCGGCTTCGTCCAGCAGGGCGGCGGCCTTGGTCAGCTCGGGCTTGTAGGCGGCCGAGTAGGGCACGGCGACCAGCTTATCCCCCTCTCGGCGGACCACCGTATAGGTGTCCATCAGCGCGGCCTTCTGGTCGGGATGGGCGGCCAGGTAGGCTTCCAGCTGATCCTTGGTCAGGCCGGCCGGATAGAAGCCGTGGCCCGGGCCGTCGGGGCCGCCCTGGGCGACCATCTGCTTGGCGTAGATGGCCGTCATCTGGTCGGCGGCCTGGATCAGCAGGTTCACCACCTTGCGCTCCTCGGCGCTGAGGAAGGCGGTGTCGGTCTTCATGCGGATGGTCGCGTAGTTCTCCGGCGGCGCGGCGACGGCGGCCAAGGGGGCGGAAAGTGCGGCGGCCGAGACGCCGAGCGCCAGGGCGAGGGGAAGAAGCACGCGCATGTAGAGGGCCTTGCGGATGAAGCGATGGGACGTCGCTTACACCCGCCTTGGGGCGAAGACGAGGCGGCGCAGCTTCAGAACCGGCGGCGTTTCAGGGAGGCGAAGGCGTCCAGCATCACCGCCGCCAGATGGCTCTGGCTGCGGGCGAAGGCCGGGTCGGCGGCCTCGCCCGACAGCCGCATGCCGTCGGGGCGAGAGACGCTCCAGGTGCAGCGGCCGGCGGCGATGTCGAGCTCCACCTGGCAGTCGGAGGCGGGCGGGGCGGCGGTCAGCATGGCGATCTCCTGGACTGGATGGCGAGATCGAACCTTACGGACAGCGTGCGGCGCCCTGATGGAACCGACATGGAGATTTCGTGCAGACGATCAGGCCGGCGGCAGCGCCAGGGTGAAGCGCGCCCCATCCGGGTCGGCGACATAGGCCACCTCGCCCCCGTGGGCGCGGGCCAGCGACCGGGCGATCGACAGGCCAAGACCCGTGCCGCCCTCGGCCCGGCGCGTAGTGAAGAAGGGCTCGAACAATCGGCCGGCGTCGGCGGGCGGCACGCCGGGACCATCGTCGGCGACCACCAGCACGACGGCCTGGCCGCGATCATGGCCGCTGATGACGACCTTGCCGGCGCCGGCCTGGCGGCTGTTCTCGACCAGCACCGTCAGCACGGTCTCGATCATCGCCAGCGGCGCGGCGACGGGCGGCAGTTCGGCCGGAAGGTCGGCGGTCACGCTGAAGACGGAGGTGGAGAGGGCGGCGGCCACGGTCCTGGCGGCCGCGGCGGGCGCGGCGGCGACCCCGGCCTCGGGCGTGGCCATGTCGGCGCGGGCCAGCTCCAGCAGCCGTCCAACCAGCGATGAAAGCCGGGCGTTGTCGGCGGCGATGTTGGCCAGGAAGCGTTCGCGCTCGGCCTGGCTCATGGTCGGGTAGTGGTCCTGCAGCAGCTCGATGGCGCCGCGCACGCCGGCCAAGGGCGTCTTGAACTCGTGGCTCAGGGCGGCGGCGAAGTCGCGCAGGTAGCGCGAGCGCTTGTCGATGGCTTCGGACATGGCCCGGAAGTCGTCATAGAGCGCCTGGATCTCTACGGCGGCCGTCTTCGGCGTTTCGGGCGGCTCGCCGCGGCCGGTGGCCATGGCCCGGGTGGCGGCGCTGAGCTGCTCGATCGGGCGGGTGACCCCGCGCGAGACCAGGCCCGCCAGGCCAAACAGCACCAGCAGGATGATCCCCGCGCCCAGCAGCAGCTTGCCGCGATCCTCGTGCAGGCCCTTGAACAGGCCGCGCGGCGAGCGCGACAGCAGCAGCACCCCGACCGTCCGGCCGTCGACCACTACCGGGCGGGCGTGGTGCAGGCGCACGGCCGAGGCCCGGCTGAACAGCTCCCAGACCGAGCGCTGGCGATACTGGCCGATCCGGCGCAGCACGGTGTCGGGCCGGCCGGCCAGGGCCTCGCGCACCTCGGGCAGGGCCGACAGGTCGCCGCCGGATCCCAGGCCCCGCACCACCCGGCCCTGGCTGTCGGTCAGAACGATGGCGGCCAGGGTGCTGCGGGTGGTGTCGGCGAAGATGTGGTCCAGCCGCGCGGCGGCGGCCGTCGCATCGCCCGACGGGGACGCGGCGCTGGTCGCGGGCGAGGGGCGTTCGGGCAGGATCCGGGCGGCCGACAGGTCGATGCTCGGCTTTTCGGGGCGGTAGTAGTCGGGGGCCTCGGGATCGGGCTCGGGCAAGGCGCTGGTCGCTGGAGCGCCGGGCCACAGGGCCGCCGCCGTCGCGGCCAGGGCCGCGCCCTGGGCGGTCAGCTCGGCCTCGGTCTGTCGCACCAGGGTGTTCTCGTAGCTGCGCAGGAAAATGCCGCCGATCGCCGGCATGCTGGCGGCGAACAGCAGCACCGCCAGCAAGATGCTGCGCAGGCGCAGCGCTGGCCAACGGCGCTTGATCGCGTCCTTGAATGCCGGGAGCGCAGCGATCACGTCCTGGCGCCTTCGTCCAAGCCCTGGCCCGAGCCCTGGCAAGGACCCAGGCGGTAGCCGATCCCCGGGCGGGTCTCGACCACGTCGACGCCGCCCAGCCTGGCGAACTTGGCGCGCAGGTTGCGCACGTGGCTGTCGATGGTGCGGTCGGTCAGTGCGAAGCCTGGGCCGCGCAGCCTGTCGATGATGGCGTCGCGGGTGAACACCCGGCGCGGGGCGCTGGCCAGGGTCCAGAGAATGCCGAACTCGGTAACGGTCAGGGACGCCTCGTCGGTCCCCCAGGCCGCGCGCCAGGCGTCGGCCTCCAGGCTGAGGCGACCGTGGCTGACCAGCTTGGGCTCCTCTGCGGGCGCGGCGGACCCGGCGCGGCGCAGGATGGCGCTGACCCGGGCGGTCACCTCGCGGGGGCTGAACGGCTTGACCACGTAGTCGTCGGCGCCCAGCTCGATGCCGAGCACCCGGTCGATCTCGTCGTCGCGCGACGACAGCAGCAGAACCGGCAGCTGGCCCTCGGCGCGGATCCTGCGGCAGACGTCCAGACCGTTCAGGCGCGGCATATTGATGTCCAGCACCACCAGGGCCGGCCTGTGGGCGGCGATCGCCTCAAGCGCCGCCTCGCCGTCGGCGGCCTCGACCGTGACGTAGCCGGCCTTGCCCAGGGCGAAGGCCAGCAGCTCGCGGATGTGCGGCTCGTCGTCGACGATCAGGATCGGTTGAGTCATGGCGCAGATGTTCCGCTTGCGACGCCGTGGGTCAACGGCGGGCATAGGCGCTGGGCGTGCAGGGATTGCGGACCGCGCCGTGCAGATCCGGTGCAGGCGTAAAAAAGGGCGGCGCGAGATCGCGCCGCCCGAAAGTCGGAGGGGAAGTCAGAGAGAGAAAAAGCGTTCGTCGCCCTTAGGCGGCCTTTTCACCTTCGATCAGGCTGGAGCTGTCGGCGCCGGCGTTGATCGGGATGGTGCGGGGCTTCAGCGCTTCGGGCAGCTCGCGCTTGAGCGAGATGGTCAGCAGGCCGTCGGCCAGAGCGGCGTCGGTCACCACCACGTAGTCGGCCAGCTGGAAGCGGCGGTCGAAATTGCGCTCGGCGAGGCCGCGATGCAGGTAGCGCTTGGCCTCGTCGTTGGCCGCCTTGCGGCCCGAGACGGTCAGCAGGCCTTCCTTGGCCTCGATCGACAGCTCGTCGGGCTTGAAGCCGGCGACGGCGATCTCGATGCGGTACGAATTCTCGTCGGTGCGCTCGATGTTGTAGGGCGGGTAGCCGGAGGCGGCTTCGGTCTTGGCGGCGGCGTCGAGTTGCGCGGCCAGGCGGTCGAAGCCGACGAGCGAACGGTACAGGGGCGACAGATCGATAGTGCGCATAAGTGTAGAACCTTCTCTTCAAGCAAGGTTGCAGTCAGTGTTCGAACCTTCGACGACCCGTCATCGGCCTCGTCTGCGATCCGGAAGGCCCGGCTATCCAGCGCCTTCGGTTGAATAGTTGGGAGGTCGTTTTTCGACTTCAAGGGGTGCGGCGTTTTTGAATGCAGCATCGTTGCGGCCAGGGCTGACGAGCGGGCTCGGCGCGCCGGAATCGCTTGATCGAGCGCCACCCAAGGTTAAGGTCCGTCACCTCGACGACGACGGAGACAGACCATGCCCGCCCGCCGCCACTTCCTCATCCTCGCCGCCCTCGCGGCGCTTGCGCCGGCCACCGGCGCCCTGGCCGCCGACGCCGCCCTCAAGGCCGCCGTCGCCTCGCCCGACCGCACGCCCGCCAGCGTCGCTCGTGATGGGGCGCGCCATCCCTATGAAAGCCTGGAGTTCTGGGGGCTCAAGCCCGGTCAGACCGTGATCGAGGTGTCGCCCGGCGGCGGCTACTGGACCGAGATCCTCGCGCCCTACGCCAAGGCCACCAAGGGGACCTATGTCGCCGGCGTCGCCGACCTGGCCAATCCGAAGCTGTCGGAAGGCGCCCGCAAGGGCCGCGCGGCCTTCGAGGCCCGCTTCGCCGACGAGGCCAAGTACGGCAAGGTCAGGTTCGTCGACTTCGGCCCCGTCGCCGCGCCGCTGGGCGCGCCGGGCTCGGCCGACCTGGTGCTGACGGCCCGCAACGTCCACAACTGGACGGGGCGTCCAGGCGAGGTCGACAAGATCTTCGCCGACTTCTTCGCCGTGCTGAAGCCGGGCGGCGTGCTGGCGATCGAGGAGCACCGCGCCGAGCCCGCCGACGAGAAGAGCCCCGGCGCCGGCGGCTACATGGCCACCTCGACCGTCGTGGCCATCGCCGAGAAGGCCGGCTTCAAGCTGGACGCCAAGTCCGAGATCAACGCCAACCCCAAGGACACCAAGGACCACCCCTTCGGCGTCTGGACCCTGCCGCCCACCCGCCAGTCGGCGCCGGGCGGCCAGCCGGCCGACCCGAACTTCGACCGCGCCAAGTACGACGCGATCGGCGAAAGCGACCGCATGACCCTGCGCTTCAAGAAGCCGGCGTGAGGCGACGTCGCCATTTGAACAAGGTCGCGGTCTAGGCTGGGATCCATGCGTACAGGGGGATCTATGGACCCAGCGTTTTCGTGGTCGCGTCGCGGCCTGCTGCTCGCCGCCGGCGCTGCCGGTGCGAGCGGGCTGGTCGGCTGCGGCCGCAAGAAGGACGAACCGGCCGCCAAGGCCGAGGCGCCCAAGCCAGCCGCAGCGGCCAAGGGCGGGGCGTCCACCCTGGCCGGCGCGGCGGCCGGCGACTGGCGCACCAGCGCCGACAAGGCCCGCGACGCCTGGCGCCATCCGGTGCAGAGCCTGGAGTTCTGGGAGATCAGGCCCGGCCAGACGGTGGTCGAGTTCTGGCCCGGCGCGGGCTGGTACACCGACATCCTGGCGCCGTTCCTGGCCTCCACGGGCGGCAAGCTCTACGAGGCGGTGCTGGAGGCCGACCCGGCTGACCCCGCCGCCGCCGAGATCGTCGCCGCCTTCCGCCGCAAGCTGGAGGCCAAGCCGAAGATCTACGGCAAGGTCGACATCACCACCTTCGGCCGCGGCAGCGGTCCTGTAGCGCCGGCCGCAAGCGCCGATCGCGTGCTGTTCCTGCGCAACCTGCACAACTGGATGGCTGGCGGCATTGCCGAGAAGGCCTTCAAGGACGCCCTGGCGGCCCTGAAGCCCGGCGGCATCCTGGGCGTAGAGGAGCATCGGGGCGAGCCCGGCCGCGTGCAGGACGTGCTGGCCGCCGACGGCTACGTCCAGCAGGCCTATGTCGAGCAGTTGGCCAAGGAAGCCGGGTTCGTCCTGGCCGGCTCCAGCGAGATCAACGCCAATCCCAAGGACACCAAGGACCATCCGTTCGGCGTCTGGACCCTGCCGCCCACGCGCCTGTCGGCGCCGCGCGGCGATCCGGCCGAGCCCGACTTCGACCACGCCAAGTACGACGCCATAGGGGAGAGCGACCGCATGACCCTCAAGTTCGTGAAACCGAAATGAGCCGTCGCATCGCG
The DNA here is from genome assembly GCF_003116815.1 of Caulobacter endophyticus. Lineage (GTDB taxonomy): Bacteria > Pseudomonadota > Alphaproteobacteria > Caulobacterales > Caulobacteraceae > Caulobacter > Caulobacter endophyticus. Next base: position 31,355 of record NZ_QDKQ01000030.1, on the reverse strand, counting down.
CGCCGGGCGCTGGTCGCCGCCGCACTGACCCTGGTCGCCGGTACGGCGGCCCTGGCCCAGGGCAACAAGACCGCCCCGGCCGACAAGGTGTTCGCCTATCTGGAGAACTTCCTGAAGGTGCCGGCCCAGGAGCGTTCGCGCACCCGGGTGGCCTACGCGCTGAGCCGTGACGGCAAGCCGGCCGCCGGTCTGAAGGCGACCCTGATCGAAGCCGGCGGCGCGCGCACGCCGCTGCCTATCGGGGGCGACGGCCGCTTCGAGCGCCTGCCGACGCTGGCCCAGTTGCAGGGCGGGGCCAAGATCGAGTTCGAGGCCTCGGCCGACGCCAAGTTCGGCTCGACCCTGATCATCGAACCCGTCCTCAAGCCGGCCGCAGAGTACGAGGTCGCCGAGCTGAAGACGGTGCTCGACTCGACCAACGGCGCCATCGGCAAGGCCGCCGGGCCCATGGCCATGCTGGCTCCGAAGATGACCGGCTTCGGCTTCCCGGGAGTTGCGAGCGGCGTGGTGCTGGGCGCCGACGGCAAGGCCCAGCCGCTGCCGCTGCAAGGCAAGACCCCGATCCTGCGCCTGGCCGACTTCAAGGGAGCCACCCGCGTCCGCCTGTCGGGAACCCCTGCGCGCGTAGGCTTCATCCAGAGCAAAAAATAGCGTGGAGAGCGTCTGAACGGTGTTTACTTGCGGCCCGGCTCCGGCCAGGGTGCCCACCAAGTTTTCACGCGCAGAACGCTCAAGCGCAGAAAGAGGGAGACAGCGTTTATGGCCACGTTGCAGGAAATCACCGACAAGATCAAAACCGCCGTTGGTGACGACAGCGGTCTGGGCAAGAGCCTGAAGTTCGACCTGAAGGGCGAAGGCGTCATCCTGATCGACGGTGGTTCGGTCACCAACGAGGACGGCCCCGCCGACCTCACCATGACCCTGTCGAAGGAAGACTTCCTGGCCATCGGCGCCGGCTCGCTCGACCCGACCATGGCCGTCATGACCGGCAAGCTGAAGCTGTCGGACATGGGCGCGGCGATGGCGCTGCAGTCCAAGATGGCGGCGCTGTTCTCGAAGCTCCGCTAAGCCATGGGGGAACCTGCGCCGCTGGTCTCGATACCCGAGGCGCCGGTTCCCGACCACGGCCAGGCCGAATGGTTTTCCGGCGCGGACGGGGCGACCCTCCGCGCCGCTCTATTTTCTCCTCAAGGAAAAGCGCGCGGCTCGGTAGTCGTCAGCCCCGGTCGCAGCGAACCGATCGAGAAGTACTACGAGGTCGTCTCCGACCTGCTGGCGCGGGACTTCGTCGTCCTCGTGCACGACTGGCGAGGGCAGGGGCTCTCGCACCGTGCCTTGCCCGATCGGCTCAAGGGCCACGCGGCCGGCTTCCACGACTTCGTCGGCGACTACCAGGCGCTGCTGGCGGCCTTCGAGAGCCGGCTGCCGGGGCCTTGGATCGCCCTGGGGCACTCGATGGGCGGTTGCCTGACCAGTCTCGTGCTGGCCCATGGCGAGACCCGTTTCGCCGCCTGCGTGCTGTCGGCGCCGATGCTGGGCCTCAACACCGGGGGCAAGCCGGCCGGCATGGCCCGGGCATTGGCCTGGCTGGCGGCCCGCACGCCCTTGCGCGGCGGCTACGTGCTGGGCGACGTCGGTGATCCGTTCAAGCACGTCTTTCCCCAGGACGCCCTGACCCACGACGCAGCCCGCTATGCCCGTCACCAGGCCCAGATCCGCGCCTGTCCCGATATCGCGCTGGGCGGCATCACCTGGGGCTGGACCGATTTCGCCTTCGAGGCCTGCGAGTGGCTGGTCCGCTCCAAAGGCGTCGAGGCCATAACCATCCCGGTGACGATCGTCGGGGCAGGGATCGACACCCGCGTCCTGACCTCGGCCCAGAAGGCTATCGCCGCCCGCATCCCCAAGGGCCGCTACGTCGAGATCGAGGACGCCTTCCACGAAATCCTGATCGAGACCGACGACCGCCGCGCGCGCTTCTGGGCGGCCTTCGACGAGACGGTGTCCGGCCTCTAGATCGTCCCCTTCTGGGGGAGGTGGCCCGGAGGGCCGGAGGGGGGACGTTTTCAGCTTCCGAGGCGGTGGCGGGCTCATCAGCCACACCCCCTCCGTCGGCTTCGCCGACACCTCCCCCAGGAGGGGAGGAGGATCTTGAATCTCTATTTCGCCGACCGCTTCAGCGCCACCAGCGCCTCGTCCAGCACGCGCTGGTCGCCGGCGATGGCCATCTGGCCGCCGTGCTGGCCGATGGGCGCGCCGCGCCAGTCGGTGACGACGCCGCCGGCGCCTTCGATCAGGGGGATGGCGGCCTCGACGTCCCAGCTCTTGAGGCCCGCTTCGATGACCATGTCCATCGTGCCGGCCGCGACCATGGCGTAGGCGTAGGCGTCGCAGCCCAGGCGGGCCAGCTTGGCGGCCGCGCGCACCTGGCGCCAGGCGCCCAGTTCGGCGCCGTCGAAGCAGGCTTCGGGATCGGTGGTGGCGATGATGGCGTCGGTCAGCACGGCGCATGCACGCACGCGCAGGGCCTTTTCTGTCCCGCGTGCGATCAGGCGCGAGCCGAGAGCGGCCGAGCCGACATAGAGTTCGCCGACATAGGGCTGGCCGATCGAGCCCAGAACGGGACGGCCCTGGTGGCGCAGTCCGATCAGGGTGGTCCACAGCGGCAGGCCCGAGATGAAGGCGCGCGTGCCGTCGACGGGATCGAGCACCCAGACGAACTCGGCGTCCGGGCGGTCCTCGCCGTATTCCTCGCCGATCACGCCGTGCTCGGGAAAGCGTTCGGCGATCAGCTTGCGGATGGCCGCTTCGGCGCCGCGATCGGCCTCGGTGACCGGATCGAACGCCGCATGGGTGTCGCGCGGCAGGTTCTTGCCGGCGGCCTTGTCCTCCAGCCCGTGGTCGGACCGGAACAGCGGCAGGATCGCTCCTGCGGAAGCGCTGTTGAGCTCGACGATGAAGGCGTCGAGGGCGGCAAGGCGATCGGCGGAGAGCGTCATGGGCGCAGGCTTTAGCCCGCCTTGGCCCAGGACGCTACTCCACGAAAGCGGCTCAGGCTTCGAGCTGCTCGACGCCGTTCAGCGACTTGGCCAGGTCCAGCAGCCGGCGGCGCGGACGCTCGCCCAGCAGGTAGTAGGCGCGGATCAGGTCGATGGTCTCCTTGCGGGCGAACATCTCGCCGCCCTCGGAGTCGTTGCTGGCCGTCGGCGCGGTGTCGCGGGCGACCGCCGACAGGCCGTCGTAGAAGTAGCCGACCGGCACTTCCAGCGCTTCGGACAGCTGCCACAGGCGGGCGGCCGAGATGCGGTTGGCGCCGCATTCGTACTTCTGGATCTGCTGGAAGCGCACGCCGACCGCGCCGGCCAGTTGCTGCTGGGTCAGGCCGAGCAGCCGGCGACGGCGGCGAAGGCGCTTGCCCAGGTGAGTGTCGATGTCGTTGCCCATGATGTGGACCCTTGACCCCCGATGGCTTTCCCCCGTCCCGAAACGGAACGGTCTGCCCTGACAGCCGCAAGTCGCGCGCCAAGCGAAGCTCGCTCGCCCCAGGCGAGCCGAAGGCAGCGGCGCCACAGTTCCGCCGCCGGCCAAGTCGAGCTAGTAAGGGCCGATGTCCAACGACCGTGTTTCCCCCACCCAAGACTTCCTCTGGCGCCTGGAGGCGTTCGGCTACGACCTGTTCATGGGCCTGTTCCGGCTGTTGGGCGTGGACGCGGCCTCGGCTTTGGGCGGCTGGTTCGGACGCACGTTCGGTCCGCTGAGCGGGGCCCACAAGGTGGCCGACCGCAACCTGCGCCTGGCCTTCCCGGAAAAGGACGCCGCCTGGCGCGCCGACATGCTGCGCCGGCAGTGGGACGGCCTGGGAAGGACGTTCGGCGAGTTCCCGCTGATGGACAAGCTTCTGCCCTCGACCGGCCGGGTCGAGGTGGTGAACGCCGAGCGCCTGGCCCAGATCGCCCGCGACAGCGAGCCTGTGGTGTTCGTTTCGGGCCACCTGTCGAACTGGGAGGTGATGCCGGCGGCGATCGTCGATTCCGGCGTGACCTGCCAGATGACCTACCGCGCGGCCAACAACCCCTACATCGACGAGCGCATCAAGAAGAGCCGGTTCCGCTACGGCGTGCGCCTGTTCGCCCCAAAGGGCGGCGACGGCGCGCGGGAGCTGCTCGACGCCATGAAGCGCGGCGAGTCGGTGGCGCTGATGAACGACCAGAAGTTCAACGGCGGGGTGGCCGCCCCGTTCTTCGGCCACGACTCGCGCACCGCGCCGGGACCTACGCGCCTGGCGATCCGCTTCGGCACGGTGCTGCAGCCGATGTCGGTGCAGCGCACCAAGGGCGCGCATTTCCGCGCCGTGGTCCACGACCCGATCGTCCCGCCCAGCACCGGCGACCGCACGGCCGACATCGAGACCGGCGTGCGGATGATCAACGCCTTCATGGAAGACCGCATCCGCGAGCGCCCCGAAGAGTGGTTCTGGGTCCACCGCCGCTGGCCCAATGAGGTCTATGCGGCGCTGCTGGCAGAGAAGGACTAGAGCTCGATCGCGCCCTTGTCGGTGGCGCGGCGGAACGGGCCGCCATGGTGCGGGTCCTGGCGGCGGCGGCGGCAGGGGCCGAAATAGTCGCCGCTGCGGATGAACGGCCGCGGCTTGAAGATCACCATGTCGATGCGGTCGAGCAGCGAGCGGGCCGTGACCGGCTTGACGACGATCTCGGTGACGCCGGCGTCGCGAGCCTCGAACACCCGGTGCCGTTCGGCAAAGCCCGTCAGCATGATGATCGGCAGGAACGGGTCGGTGCTGTCGGGCGAGTTGCGCACCAGCTGGGTGAACTGCACCCCATCCAGCGGCGACATCTTGAAGTCGACGATGGCGATGTCGATCTGGCGATCCTTCAGAATCTGCAGGCCCTCGGCCCCGTCGATCGCCTCATGCACGTGGCGCACGCCGACCCCTTTCAGGATCGTGCTGACGATCGCCCGCATGTGGTGGTTGTCGTCCACCAGGAGGAAACGGAGCTTGTCGAGCACCGCGGACATGCGGGATTACGCCTCATACGCGAATTTCAAGAGCGGGGCTGGGGATAACCATAACCACGACGGCCTGTCGATAGGTGGTGTCCCGAAATGGTCAAGTTTGATCTCGTCACTGTCGCATTCCTGCGTCAGCAACCCATAGGCTGGGGTCGAGGTTGCGATCGCGCCATTTCAGCCGCCAGCACAGGTGCGGGCCGGTGGCGCGGCCCTCCTTGCCGACCGCGCCGATCTGCTGGCCCTGGGCCACGCGCTGCCCCGCCGTCACGTCCACGCGCGAAAGATGCAGATAGGCGCTGATCAGGCCCTGGCCGTGATCGATCAGGATCAGCCCGCCCTCGAAGTGCAGGCCGGTTTCGGCGAAGGCGACAATCCCGGCCGCCGGGGCGACCACCGGCGTTCCCACGGGCGCGGCCAGGTCGACGCCGTAGTGCGGGCGCTTAGGCTCGCCGTTGAGGATCCGCTGGCCGCCGAAGCTGGACGAGCGGCGCGTGGCCTTCACCGGCCAGATGAAGCCCGTGCGGAAGAAGTCGCCGTCGATCCGGCTGGCGAAGCCTGCGGCCTTGCGCGCGCCCTCGGCGGCGATGCGGGCCAGAAGGATAGGGTCTTCGGGCGAGACCTGCGCGGACGGCAGGCCGTCGATACGCTGGATGTTGAAGGTTCCCGGCGCGATCGCCACGCGGTGGCTGGCCGAGCCGTCCGGCGTCTGGACGGTGATCTCGGCGGTCGGCGGGGCGTCACGGTCGAAGCCGACGATGAACCAGCCGTCGGTCGAGGCCTGGGCGGTGGGAACGCCGTCGACAAGCACCTCGGCGCGGGGCGCGGTGCGGCCGACCACGTAGCCGCCCTGTTCGAGGCGGCCGTTCAGAACCAGTCCCGGCGCCGCGGCTGCGGCGGGGAAGGCGAGGGGAGCGACGCCGCAGGTCAGGGCGGCGAGAAGCGACCTGCGGTTCAGGCCTTGGTCTCCTGCCAGCGCTTCAGCGCTTCCTTCGGCGTGGCGTAGGCCTCCTGCAGCTCGGGGCTCCAGTAGCGCAGGGCTTCCAGCGGGATCTTCGCGCCGGTGACGGCGCACACGACGTACTGGCCGGGCTGGAGCACGGCGAAGTCGCCGTCGCCATAGTGCAGGACGGCCAGGCCGGATTTTCCGAGGTCGCGATCGTAAGCGTTCATGGGTCTCTTCTACGCCAATCGGCGGGTCTAGAACAGGTCGCCCTGCGAGGACGGGGGCGCAGGCTTCGGGCGCGGCGCGGGCTTGGGGACAGCCGCCGCGACCGGCGCGGGGGTGGGCGCGGGTGGGGGAGGCGGCGGCGTCGAGCCTTCGCCGTCGATGATCGCGTCGCGCTCGCCGTGCTTGAACTTCAGGTTCACGCGCTCGCCGGCGGCAAGGTCCGCGGCCGAGCGGGCCAGGGTTCCGTCCATCTTGCGCACGAGGGCGAAGCCCAGTTCCAGCGGCCGTTCCGGGTTCAGCGACTGGCGCAGCTTGTCCAGGCCCGAGAGGCGATCGGCTTCGCGGTCGAGGCGGCGGCGGGCCACGGCGTTGAGGCGGTCCCACAGGGCCGGCAGGCGGGCGTGCTGGGCGGCGCGCTGCGGCGCGCGGCGGGCGGCCAGGTCCAGGCGACGCGCCAGGTCGGAGAGACGCTCGGCCTTGGCCTGGCGCTGGCGGGCCAGGGCCTCGGGCGACAGTCGCGCGGTGACCTTCAGCAGGTCCTGGGCATGGACCGAGGTGTTGCGCTCCAGCGCCGCGTCCAGCCTGCCGGCGGCGATGTCGAACCGCTGTTGGGCCAGGGCCAGCAGGTCGTTGGGCCGGGGCAGCCCACGCGCCGCTGCTTGAAGACGCGTGCGGCGCTCCTCGACCACCCGGCCGGCGCAGCGCGACAGGCGGCGGTCGTAGTCGGAGACAAGGCCCCTCAGCTCGGCCAGCACGGGCGTGGCCATCTCGGCGGCCGCCGTCGGGGTGGGGGCGCGGCGGTCGGAGACGAAGTCGATCAGGGTGGTGTCGGTCTCGTGGCCGACGGCCGAGATCAGCGGGATGGTCCCTTCGGCCACCGTGCGGGCCAGGGCCTCGTCGTTGAAGGCCCAGAGGTCTTCGACCGAGCCGCCGCCGCGGGCGACGATCAGTATGTCGGGGCGCGGAACCGGGCCGCCGGGTTGCAGGGCGTTGAAGCCCCTGATCGCGCCGGCCACCTGGCCGGCGGCCGCGTCGCCCTGCACCACCACCGGCCAGACGATGACCCGGCAGGGCCAGCGGTCGCGGATGCGGTGCAGTATGTCGCGGATCACCGCGCCGGTGGGGCTGGTGATGACGCCGACCACGGCCGGCATAGAGGGCAGGGGCCGCTTGCGCTCGGGCGCGAACAGGCCCTCGCCGGCCAGCTTGGCCTTCAGCCGCTCCAGCTGGGCGAGCAGGGCGCCGACGCCGGCGGCCTCCATGCTGTCGATGACGATCTGGTAGCGCGAGCCGGCCGGATAGGTGGTGATCTTGCCGGTGACGATGACCTCGAGCCCGTGCTCGGGCCGAACGCCCAGGCCCCGCACATTGCCCTTCCAGACGACGCCGTCGATGGCGGCCTTGTCGTCCTTGATGGTCAGGTAGACGTGGCCGTTGGAGTGATGGGTGACCTTGGACAGCTCGCCGCGCAGGCGGACGAAGCCGTAGCGGTCTTCCAGCGTGCGCTTCAGCGCGAAGGCCAGTTCCGAGACGGAATAGGCGGGTGCGTTGGAATCGGGGGCGAGGTCGGTCATCGGCGACAGCATAAAGCCCTCCCCGCGGAACGGGGAGGGCTGCATGGCGAGAGCGCCTTGTCGACGCCTCTCTTCTTATCGGTGGCTGGCGCTAGATGTAGCGGCGCAGCGAACGGGCGAGCTCGGTGGCGCCGCCCTTCTTCTTGGTCGACTGCTGCGGCTGGTAGGCCACCCGGGCGTGCTCGACGCAGTAGGGGCCTTCCGACGAGCGGCGGCCGCAGAAGGTGAAGCTGTCCGACGACGGGTCGCCGATCGGCCACTTGCACATGTGGGCGCCCAGGGTCAGCACGGTGGCCGAGCCCGGAGCCTCGTTGCGCATCACCGGGACCGACGGCTGCTGGTGAGCAGCGACCGGCGCCGGCGCCGGGGCGACCGGTTCGCTGGCGACAACGCGGCGCGGCGCGGCCGGCATCGCGGTGGCGGCCGGACGGGCCGGACGCGGAGCCTTGAAGGCCGGACGGGCCGGTTGCGACGGCGCGGCGCGACCCGACAGGCCCAGGCGATGGACCTTGCCGATCACGGCGTTGCGGGTGACCCCGCCGAGTTGTTTGGCGATCTGGCTGGCCGAGAGGCCGTCCAGCCAAAGCTTCTTCAGGGTGGTGACCCGCTCGTCAGTCCAGCTCATGGCCCATCTCCGCCTAAAATCAGGGCTATGACGAGAAACCCCACCTCGCCATCGCCCTACATCTGGTGTACAGATCGCCCCGCCGGCGTCTGCCCTACCACATAGTGTAAAGAATGCGTTAAGACGCACAATAGGCGCCAGGTAGTCTGTCCACAGAAACTATATATTGATTCTCGGAGCGGGACGCTTGCGTCCGACCCTCGCCGGGCGCACATGGCGAAGGAATTTCCAGGATCGGGCCAATGAGAGACATGGCAGACAGCGTCGTTCCGCCGCAGCCGCGCGACTATCACGGCTGGAACTGGAGCGGGTTCCTCACCCTTTATCAGCGCGAGATCCGCCGGTTCTGGAAGGTGGGCATGCAGACCGTGGCCGCCCCGGTGGTCACCACGCTGCTCTATATGCTGGTGTTCGTGGTCGCGGTCGGCGCCAGCCGCCCGGCGGTCGAGGGCGTGACCTTCGGCCATTTCGTGGCGCCGGGCCTGATCATGATGGCGGTGCTCAACAACGCCTTCGCCAACTCGTCCTCGTCGCTGATCCAGGCCAAGATGATGGGCCTGACGTCGGACTTCCTGACGCCGCCCCTGACCCCGCTGGAGCAGGTGGCCGCTTTCGGTCTGGGGGCTGCGACGCGCGGGGTGGTCGTGGGCGCGGTGACGGCCGCCGTCATCGGCGTGCTGCCCGGCGCTGGCCTGCAGGTCTCGCACCTGTGGGCGATCCTCTATTTCGCGGTCGGGGCTGCGATCATCCTGGGCCTGGCCGGCGTGTTGGCGGGCCTGTGGTCGGAGAAGTTCGACCAGCTGGCGGCGGTGACCAACTTCGCCATCATGCCGATGACCTTCCTGTCGGGCACCTTCTACCTGGTCGACAAGCTGCCCGAGCCGTTCCGCACGGCCAGCCACTTCAATCCGTTCTTCTACCTGATCGACGGCTTCCGCTACGGCTTCATCGGCCATGCCGACGGCAATATCGCCATCGGCGTGGTGGTCACCGCCGTGCTGGCCACGGGCCTTTTCCTGTGGTGCTGGGCGCTGTTCCGCAGCGGGTATCGGCTGAAGAGCTGAGGGCGCGTCAGCGCCCCACGCCCTTGACCAGCACCTCGACGTCCTTGGTCGGGCCGTCGTTGATCACCGCGACGTGGGTGTCGTTGATGAAGCGCAGCTGGCCGTCCACCTCCACCCGCGCCGACACCGAGTAGCGGTGGTTCGGAACGATCTGGGCCGGATCATAGGCCAGCGTGAAGGCGACGGGCGGCGCGCGCGTGCCGTCGATCACGTCCTCGGCCAGCACCTTGGCGGGCGCGTCGGCCAGGCTGACGTCCTGCAGGCGCACGATCGTCTTCGTATCGGGCGGCAGCATGATCCGCTCGCGCCAGGCCACGGTTCCGGTGACGGCGGCGGGACCGGCGGCCAGGCCTGCGGTTTGCGGCGTCGACGCGCAGCCGGGCAGGGCGGCCAGGGCCAGCAGGGCGAGGGAAACGGCGGCCTTCATCGTGGGTCCTCCATGCATCTCCCCCACGCCAAGGCTTAGGGCGGATCGCGCCTGGATGGCAAGTTAGCGGTCCCGCGCCGCCAGGGTGTGTCCGCCACGCCCCGCAGGGCGAAAATTCATAGTGATTTCATTGACAGGGCAGGGCTTCGCGCCGACAACGTCGGGCCTTCCAGTCCCCGCGCGAAAGCCCGGGGGCTTCTTGCCTTTTTGGGAGGCCGAATTGAGCACTGCGTCGTCGTCCAACTCCTCGCAACACCACATCATGGGCGTCTACAACCGCGCCCCGCTGGCGTTCGAACGAGGCCGAGGCGCGCGCCTGTTCTCGACGACCGGCGAAGAATACCTGGACTGCGTGGCCGGCATCGCCACCTGCGGCCTGGGCCACGCCCACCCGGTGCTGGTCGACGCCCTGAAGACCCAGGGCGAAAAGCTCTGGCACGTCTCCAACATCTACACGATCCCCGAGCAGGAAGTGCTGGCCGACAAGCTGTGCGCGGCCACCTTCGCCGACGTGGTGTTCTTCACCAACTCGGGCACCGAGGCGATCGAGTGCGCCCTCAAAGCCGCCCGCCGCTACCACGCGGTGGCCGGCAATCCGGAACGCATCGACATCATCGGCTTCGACGGCTCGTTCCACGGCCGCTCGTACGCGGCGGTCAACGCCTCGGGCAACGCCGGCTATCTGGACGGCTTTGGCCCGCGCCTGCCGGGCTTCGTGCAACTGCCGTTCGGCGACTTCGACGCCCTGAAGGCCGCCATCGGCCCGACCACGGCCGGCGTCATCATCGAGCCGGTGCAGGGCGAGGGCGGGGCGCGCGCCCTGACCGAGGCCCAGCTGGTCGAGCTGCGCCAGATCACCCGCGACGCCGGCGTCCTGCTGATCTTCGACGAAGTGCAGAGCGGCATGGGCCGGACCGGCAAGCTCTTCGCCCACGAGTGGGCCGACGGCGCCGAGCCCGACATCATGTGCGTGGCCAAGGCCCTGGGCGGCGGCTTCCCGGTCGGCGCGTGCCTGGCCACCCACGAGGGGGCCAAGGGCATGACGCCTGGGACCCACGGCTCGACCTACGGCGGCAACCCGCTGGCCATGGCGGTCGGCACGGCGGCCTTCGACGCCATCAACACGCCCGAACTGCTCGACAACGTGAAGACCGTCGCCGGCTACTTCACCCAGCAGCTCAACGGCTTGAAGGACCGCTTCCCGGACGTCGTGCTCGACATCCGCGGCAAGGGCCTGCTGATCGGCATCAAGCTGGCTTCCAACAACCGCGAGTTCATGGGCCTGGCCCGCGACCAGCAGCTGCTGGTGGCCGGCGGCGGCGACAACTGCGTGCGCCTGCTGCCTCCGCTGAACCTGACGCTGGCCGAGGCCCAGGAGGCCGTGGCCAAGCTCGAAAAGACCTGCGAGGTCGTCCGCGCCCAAGCGGCGGCCTGACGGCTCACCGACCCGACGCCTCCGCCTCACCGGCGGGGGCGTCCACTCCAGCCCATTTTCGGAAAGGTGGCCTGAGATGACCGCCCCCCGTCACTTCATCGACCTCTGGAAGCTCGACGGCGCCACGCTGCGCCTGATCCTCGAGGACGCCAAGGCCCGCAAGACCGCCCGCAAGGGCTGGCCGCAGGGCCGCATCGACGCCGACGCGCCCGCCAAGGACCGCGTGCTGTCGATGATCTTCCAGAAGAACTCGACCCGCACCCGCTTCTCGTTCGACGCGGCCATGCGCCAGCTGGGCGGCGACGCCATCATCTCCACGGCCTCCGACATGCAGCTGGGCCGCGGCGAGACCATCGAGGACACCGCCAAGGTGCTGTCGCGCATGGTCGACGCGGTGATGATCCGCGCCAACGTCCACGCCGACGTCGAGCGTTTCGCCCAGGTCTCCACCGTGCCGGTGATCAACGGCCTGACCGACAAGAGCCACCCGTGCCAGATCATGGCCGACCTGCTGACGATCGAAGAGCATCGCGGCGACGTGGGCGGCAAGACCATCGCCTGGGTGGGCGACGGCAACAACGTCTGCTCCAGCTTCATCCACGCCGCCCCGCTGCTGGGCTTCAAGCTGAGGATCGCCTGCCCGGCGGTCTATCACGCCGACCTGCACGACCTGGCCCGCGCCGCCGGCCTGAACGGCGACGTGACCATGAGCGAGGACCCCAAAGAAGCCGTGCGCGGCGCCGACGTGGTCGTGGCCGACACCTGGGTCTCGATGGGCGACACCGACCATGACGAGCGCCTGAAGGCCTTCGAGCCCTATCAGGTCGACGACGCCCTGATGGACCTGGCCAAGCCCGACGGCGTGTTCCTGCACTGCCTTCCCGCGCACCGCGGCGAAGAAGTCACCGACGCCGTCCTCGACGGCCCGCGCTCGCTGGTCTGGGACGAGGCCGAAAACCGCATCCACGCCCAGAAGTCGGTCCTGGCCTGGTGCTTCGGGGCCATCGGCTGACCATGGCCCGCATCGAGCTCGACAAGGATGTGCGCGAGGCTGCCCTGCGCAAGCTGACGCTCTACATGCGCGACGAGCTCGATCGCCCGGTCAGCGGGCTGGAAGCGGGCTTCCTGCTCGACTTCATCGGCGAAACCCTGGGCCCGGCGTTCTTCAACCAGGGCGTCCGCGACGCCCAGACGCTGATCCTGCAGAAGCTGGAAGACGTGGTCTACGAGATCGAGAAGCCGGTCGGCTAAAAATCCTCCCCCTGGAGGGGGAGGTGGCCCGAAGGGCCGGAGGGGGAAGAGGCTTCGGCCTCTCACCCCGCTCCGAATTCAGCAGATACATCCCTCTCCGTCGGCTGCGCCGACACCTCCCCCTTCAGGGGGAGGATCTTACCGCCGCTTCCCCCGCCGCACGCCCTTGGGCAGGCCGCCGCGCGGCTTGACCGCCGCCTGCCGCCGCGCGCCCAGGCGCGGTCTTGGCAGTTTCGGATCGGCCGGCAGCGGGTCGGTCAGCATCTCGAACAGCAGGCCGCCGGTCACCGGCGTGGCCTCGCGCAGCCGCACCTCGACCGAGAGGCCAAGCGGCCAGCGCTTGCCGGTGCGCTCGCCGACCAGCGAGTGCAGCTTCTCGTCGTGGACGAAGTATTCCTCGCCGAGGTTGGAGATCGGCACCAGGCCGTCGGCGCCGGTCTCGTCCAGCTTGATGAACAGGCCAAAGCGGGTGACGCCGGTGATGCGGCCGCTGAAGGTGGCGCCCACCCGGTCGGCCAGGAACGAGGCGATGTAGCGGTCGGTGGCGTCGCGCTCGGCGGCCATGGCCCGGCGCTCGGCGTGGGTGATGACCTCGGCGGTGTCCTTGATCCGCGCGATGTCCTGGTCGGTCAGCCCGTCGTCGCCCAGGCCCAGCGCCCGGATCAGGCCGCGGTGCACGATCAGGTCGGCATAGCGCCGGATCGGGCTGGTGAAGTGGGCGTACTTGGCCAGGTTCAGGCCGAAGTGGCCGATGTTGTCGCTGGAATAGTGGGCCTGCATCTGGGTGCGCAGCACCACCTCGTTGATGATCGCCGCGTGCGGGCTCTCGCGGGTGTCTTCCAGCAGCTTGTTGAAGCGCGCGGTCTGCGGGGCCTCGCCCTTGTTCCAGCGGATCTCCAGGGTCTGCAGGAATTCGGCGAGGTTCTGCACCTTCTCCAGGCTCGGCGTGTCGTGCACGCGGTAGATCAGCGGCGAGCGCTTGGCCTCCAGGCTCTCGGCGGCCGAGACGTTGGCCTGGATCATCATCTCCTCGATCAGCTTGTGGGCCTCGAGGCTGGCGCGGCGGGTGATCGAGGCGATCTCGCCGTCCTTGGTGATGACGATGCGGCGCTCGTCGCTTTCAATGGCCAGCGGCGAGCGCTGCTCACGGCCCTTGCCCATCAGGCGGAAAGCCTCCCACAGGGGCTTCAGGATCGCGTCCAGCAGGGGCGGAGCCTTGTCGGGGTCCTGGCCTGCAGGCGGAGGCGTGCCGTCGATGGCGGCCTGGGCCTGCTCGTACGAAAGCTTGGCGGCGCTGCGCATCAGGCCGCGCACGAAGCGGTGGCTGGTCTTGCGGCCGTTCCTGTCGAACACCATCCGCACGGCCAGGGTGGCGCGGTTCTCGCCTTCGCGCAGAGAACACAGGCCGTTCGACAGGGTCTCGGGCAGCATCGGCTCCACCCGGTCGGGGAAGTAGACGCTGTTGCCCTTGTCGCGGGCGTCGCGGTCCAGGGCCGAGCCCGGGCGGACATAGGCGGCGACGTCGGCGATGGCCACCCAGACCACCCAGCCGCCCTTGTTGTTCTCGCTGTCGTCGGGATGGGCGTAGACGGCGTCGTCGTGGTCGCGGGCGTCCACCGGGTCGATGGTCACGAACGGCAGGTCGCGCAGGTCCTCGCGGCCCTCCAGCGTCGGCTCCCTGGCCGCCTTGGCCTCCTGCTCGGCCTCGTCGGAGAAGCCGGTCGGGATGCCGTGGCTATGGATGGCGATCAGCGAGGCGGCGCGCGGATCCTCCTCGTTGCCCACGGTCTCGAGCACGCGGCACGGCTTGGGGCCGTAGCGGCTGGCATGGCCGCTCTGCTGCACGACCACCAGGTCGCCGTCCTTCAGGTCGGACACGCCCGGCTGGGAGACGTCGAGGACGAAGCTTTCCTTGGACTTGCGGTCGACCGGCTCGACGCGGATCTCGCGGCGCTGCTTGCGCACCACGCCCAGCACCTTGTGGGCGCTCTGGCCCAGGCGCTTGATCAGGCGGGCCTCGTACTCGCCGCTCTCCAGCTTCTCGAACCGCACCAGCAGGCGGTCGCCCAGGCCCGGAGCGCCAGCGGCGGCCTCGCGGCGATCGGGCGCCAGGCGCACCATCGGGACGTCCTCGTCGGCCTTGGTCAGCTTGACGAAGAGGTCGCCGTCGGCGTCACGCTCGATCACGTCAGCCACGCCGACAGGAGGCAGGGCGCCGGCCTCGGCGAAGCCGCGGCGGCCGCGCTTGCCCAGTTGGCCCTGCGCCTCCATCTCGCGGATCATCTCGCGCAGGGCGCGGCGATCGGCGCCCTTCAGGCCGAAGTGGCGGGCGATATCGGCCTTGGCGGCCTCGCCGGCGTCGCGCAGGAACGCCAGCAGCGTCTCCTTGTCTGGCAGGCCCGCGGGCGGGCGAGCCTTCGAAGCCATCTTCGGGCGCGAGATCTTGGGAGAGGCGGTCTTGGGGAGGCGAGGTTTGGCCATTGCTTCCCTCTAAGCCGTTTCAGCTCCGAGGGGAACGGGCTGGCGCGGCGAAGCTACAGGCAGGCGATCTGTCGGACGGTCGCCTGGCGCCGGGTCAGCCGCCCGGCCTGGTCGGCGGCCCAATCGATGCGCAGGGCCTCCGTGCAGGGAAAGCCGGCGATGTCCCGCGTCGCGCTGCGCTCGCTCCGGTTCACCCTGAAGCTGTTCCTACCCAGCCATTTCAGGAGCTCAGGTTCGGGCGCGCCCGTATGAAACCTGGCCTCAAACCGCACGGCCGAGGCCGGCTGGTCCCATTTGGCGTCACGTAGCAGGGCTGGCCGGCGCTCCGCCGTCATCACCCAGAAGAGCCCTAGCAGTAACTGCCAGTTGAAGATCAGCAGCACGACCACGATCGTGCTGGCCGCCCAAGCAAGGGTCGAACGAACAGCCTTGCGGTCTTCCGGGCTGCTCACGCGACGATCGTCCTAGTAGAGGTCCTCGATCCGCTGCGGCGTCTGCTGGGCGGACGGAACCTCGGGCTTCTTCTCGGCCGGCGGCGGGGTCACGGGCGCGACCGGGGCCTGGACCACCGGCGGGGTCTCGGGAGCGACCTCCTCGGGCGCTTCCTCGACCGGCTTGGGTGCAGGCGGGGGAGGCGGCGGGGCGACCTCGACCGGGGCCGGGGTCGCGTCCTTGACCGGCACGCCCGACACCTCGGCCAGCGGCGCGGTCGAGACCGCGTCGGCCGGCTTGCCGGTGTCCAGCGCGCCGCGCAGGCCCAGCACGAAGCCCACGACGCTGACCGCCGACAGCAGGACCACCACCAGCGGCAGCGGCAAAGGACGTTCGAGCGTGGTCATGGCGATAGTCTACTCTCCCCGTCCGTCGCTCGTCACGCCTCGGTCTTGGCCTTGGCCGGCGCCTTCTTGGCGGCTGGCTTCTTGGCCGCCGTGGTCTTGGCGGCGGCCTTTTTCGGCTTGGCCTCGGCGGCGTCGCCCTCGGCTTTCGTGGCCTTCGCCTTGGCGGGCGCCTTCTTCGGCGCGGCGGCCTTCTTGGCCGGCTTCTTGCCGCCGCCCTTGGCGACGCGCTCGGCCAGCAGGGTCACGGCCTCGGCCAGGGTCAGGGCCGCCGGATCGGCGCCCTTGGGCACGTTGGCGTTGGTGTCGCCGTGCTTGATGTACGGGCCGAAGCGCCCCGACAGCACCCGCACGGGCTTGCCGTCCTCGGGGTGATTGCCCAGCTCGGCCAGGGCCGCGGCGGCCGCGCGCTGCGGACGCCCGCCTCCGGCCCGCTTGTCGGCCAGTATGGCGACGGCGCGGTTGAGACCGACGTCGAACACCTCGTCGGCGTTCTCCAGGTTGGCGTAGGTGCCGTCGTGCAGCACGAACGGACCAAAGCGCCCCAGGCCCGCCGTGATCGGCTTGCCGTCGTCGGGGTGCATGCCGACCTCGCGGGGCAGGCTCAGCAGGCGCAGGGCCTTCTCCAGGTCCAGCGCCGCCGGCGTCCAGCCCTTGGGCAGGGACGAGCGCTTGGGCTTCTCGCCTTCCGCCGCCACTTCCTCGACATAGGGGCCGAAGCGACCGTTCTTCAGCCACACGGCGCGGCCGGTGGCGGGGTTGATCCCCAGTTCCTTGTCTGCGCTTTCGGCCTCGCCGTCGCCCTCGGCCACGCCCAGCTGGCGGGTATAGCGGCATTCCGGATAGTTTGAGCAGCCGATGAAGGCGCCGAACTTGCCCGTCTTCAGCGACAGCATGCCCGAGCCGCAGGTCGGGCACAGGCGCGGGTTGGAGCCGTCGCCCTTGTCGGGGAAGATGTGCGGGCCCAGGGCGTCGTTCAGCGCGTCGAGCACGTTGGTGGTGCGCAGCTCGGCGATCTCGCCGACGGCGGCGTGGAAGTCCTTCCAGAACTCGCGCAGGAATTCCTTCCAGTCGAGCTGGCCGTCCGAGACCAGGTCGAGGCGCTCTTCCAGCGAGGCGGTGAAGTCGTACTCCACGTAGCGGCGGAAGAACTGCTCCAGGAATGCAGTGACCAGGCGGCCCTTGTCTTCGGGAATGAAGCGCTGCTTTTCCATCCGCACATATTCGCGGTCGCGCAGCACGGTCAGCACCGAGGCGTAGGTCGACGGGCGGCCGATGCCCAGCTCTTCCATCTTCTTGACGAGGCTGGCTTCGGAATAGCGCGGAGGCGGTTCGGTGAAGTGCTGGTCGGCGCGGGCCTCGATGACCTTGGCGGCGGCGCCCTCGACAATGGCCGGCAGGCGGGCGCTGTCTTCGCCTTCCTCGTCGTCGCGGCCTTCCTCGTAGACGGCCAGATAGCCGGGGAACAGCACCACCTGGCCGGTGGCGCGCAGGCCGGTGCGGCCGTCGTGGCTTTCCAGGTCGACGGTGGTGCGCTCGATGCGGGCGCTTTCCATCTGCGAGGCGATGGTGCGCTTCCAGATCAGCTCGTACAGGCGCCCCAGGTCCGGATCCAGGCGCAGCGAGCCGGGGTTGCGGCGCATGCTGGTCGGGCGGATGGCTTCGTGGGCCTCCTGGGCGTTCTTGGCCTTCGACTTGTAGATGCGCGGGGCGTCCGGCACGTAGTCCTTGCCGTAGACATTGCCGATCACGTCGCGGGCGTCGGCGATGCCTTCCGGCGCGATCGAGACGCCGTCGGTACGCATGTAGGTGATCAGGCCGACGGTCTCGCCGCCGATGTCGATGCCTTCATACAGCTTCTGGGCGGCCTGCATGGTGCGCTGGGCCGAGAAGCCCAGCTTGCGGGCGGCTTCCTGCTGCAGGGTCGAGGTGGTGAAGGGCGGGGCGGGCGAACGCTTGCCCGGCTTCTTCTCGACGGCCTCGACCTTGAAGGTCGCCGCCTGCACGGCGGCCTTGGCGGCAAGCGCCGAGGTCTCGTTGCCGAGGTCGAACTTGGTGAGCTTCTTGCCGTCGTGCTTGACCAGGCGCGCCAGGAACGGATCGCTGCCGGCCGAGACGTCGGCGTCGACGGTCCAGTATTCCTGGGTCTTGAAGCGCTCGATCTCGATCTCGCGGTCGACGACCAGGCGCAGGGCCACCGACTGCACGCGGCCAGCCGAGCGCGAACCCGGAAGCTTCCGCCACAGCACCGGCGAGAGCGTGAAGCCGACCAGATAGTCGAGGGCGCGGCGGGCGAGATAGGCCTCGACCAGCTCCATGTCGAGGTCGCGCGGGGCCCTCATGGCCTCGGTCACGGCGGCCTTGGTGATGGCGTTGAAGGTGACGCGCTGGATCTGCTTGTCCTTCAGCGCCTTCTTCTTGTTCAGCACCTCGAGCACGTGCCAGCTGATCGCTTCCCCTTCGCGATCCGGGTCGGTGGCGAGGATCAGGCGGTCGGCCCCCTTCAGCGCATCGACGATGTCGGAAATGCGCTTGGACGACTTGGCGTCGACCTCCCAGCTCATGGCGAAGTCGTTATCGGGCTCGACCGAGCCGTCCTTGCTGGGCAGATCGCGGATGTGCCCGTAGGAGGCCAGAACCGTGTAGTCGGACCCGAGGTACTTGTTGATGGTCTTGGCCTTGGCCGGGCTCTCGACGACGACGACGTTCATTACGACTCTGGGCTAGGGGAGGTGGATCGCCTTCCGGGCGAACCAGGGGGCGAGCGCCGGAAAGTGGGGGCGAGCCTATGACAATGTCAACGGCGGCTGTGCGAACCTTCGCAATTGCCGGACATTCGCCTGTCGGCCTCTCTCTTTAGAGAGAGGGGTGTCACGCCGCTTGACCGTTGATCAGCCGCCGCACGGTTTCCGGGTCGGCCACGATGGCCTTCAGCAGCGCGCGGGCAGGGGCGTCGGGAGTCGTGCGCTCCTGTTCCCAGTCGCGAACCGTGGCCAGGGGAAGCTGGTATGCGGCGGCGAACTCGGCCTGTGTCATGAACAGCTTGGTCCGGATGCCCTTGATCAGATTGACCCGCTTGGCGCGCGCTAGCTGCTCCTTGGTCATCGGCTGGGCGTCGGGATCGGACAGGGCCGCGGCCATGACCTCTTCGTCGGTCATCGTCCGTAGCCGCGCCCAATCGGTGTTTCCCTTGGGCGGGTTAGGATTTGCCGCGGAAATAACGATCCGCTTCGTGCCGGGTGGCGGTGCGGGCCGAGATGATCCGGTAGTGGCTTTCTTCATGAGCGATGGTCACCACGAACAAGAGGTCCAGCGAGCTTAGGCCGATGATCTGCAGCCGCTCTTCGTCGTACTCGAAACGGTCGTCGATTTCCTCGATGCGATACTCGTCCAGGATCGCGAAGCAGGCGTCCTCGAAGCTCACGCCGTGCTTGGCGAAATTGATGCGCGCCTTTTCGATGTCCCAGTCGAAAGTGATTTCCATGGTACGGATATCCAGTACCTAAGGCAATCCACCCGCCACCATCCCGCCCGGCAGCAGTTCGGCCCGGTCGGCCAGGGCCAGTTCCACTAGCGCGGCCATCACCGCCGAGGTCGGGGCCTTGGTCGCGCGCACCAGTTCGTCGCGCGAGACGGGCGTGGGCGAGAGCAGGGCGGCCAGGCGTTCGCGCAGGGCGTCGTGGTCCAGGTCGTCGGCCGCCTCCTCCGGGTCCCAGGCCTGCTCGCGCTCGCGCATCGACGGGCTGGCCGACAGCGAGCGCAGCACGTCCTCGACGCCCTCGCACAGGATCGCGCCCTGGCGGATCAGGTCGTTGGGGCCCCTGGCGCGGGGATCCAGCGGCGAGCCGGGCACGGCGAAGACGTCGCGGCCCTGCTCGGCGGCAAGGCGCGCGGTGATCAGCGAGCCCGACTTCAGCTCGGCTTCTACCACGACCACGCCCAGCGACAGGCCAGAGATGATGCGGTTGCGGCGGGGGAAGTCCTTGGCCTGGGCGCGGCGCAGCGGGGCGCTTTCGCTGACGATGCAGCCGCGCTCGGCGATGCGGGCGTGCAGGGATGCGTGCTCGGGCGGATAGATGTCGGCGATGCCGCCGCCCAGCACGGCGACGGTGCCGGTGGCCAGCGAGCCCTCGTGCGCCGCGCCGTCGACGCCGCGCGCCAGGCCCGAGACCACGACATGGCCGTGCTGGCCCAGTTCCGCGGCCAGCTGCCGGGCGAAGCGCTGGCCGGCGGCCGAGGCGATGCGGGCGCCGACGATGGCGATACTGGCCTGCGGCAGGAGCTCGTAGTGGCCCAGCGCCCAGATCACCGGCGGCGGCGGATCCAGCGTGGCCAGGCGGTGCGGGAAGTCGGGCTCGCAGGCGCAGATCAGGCGGGCGCCCAGTCTGGCGCCGTCGTCCAGTTCGCGCTGGATCTCGTCGGTCGGAGGCGGCCTCAGCGGGGCTGCGCGGCCCGCCCGACGGGCCAGGTCGGGCAGGGCCTGGAGGGCGCGTTCGGGCGAGCCGAACCTCTGCAAAAGATGGTCGAAGGCGACGGGGCCGACCGTCTCGGTGCGCGCCAGGCGAAGCCAGGCCAGGCGTTCCTGATCCGAGAGGGCCCGCGTCATCAGGCTTCGGGAGGCGGCCCTTCGGCCGTCTTCTTCTTGCCGATCTTCGGCTCCTCGCCCTTCAGCAGGCGGGCGATGTTGTCCTTGTGGCGGATGTAGATCAGCACGGCCATGAACAGGCACAGGCCCAGGATGGGGTAGGGGCGGTCAGTGGCCAGGGCGAAGGGCGCGGCCAGGGCGGCGGCGGTCAGGGCGGCCAGCGAGCTGATGCGGAAGAGGGCGGCCATGGCCAGCCAGGTCGCCGCCGCCAGCAGGCCCACGGGCCAGGCGGCCGCCAGCAGCACGCCGTAGAAGGTGGCCACGCCCTTGCCGCCGTTGAACTTCAGCCAGACTGGGAAGATGTGGCCGGCGAAGGCCGCGCCGCCAGCCAAGGCCACGACCAGCGGATTGCCGTGGCTGAGCAGGTGGGCCAGGCCCACCGCGACCGCGCCCTTGCCGCCGTCGCCCAGCAGGGTGATGGCCGCCAGGTCCTTGCGGCCCGAGCGCAGCACGTTGGTCGCGCCGATATTGCCCGAGCCGATCTTGCGGATGTCGCCGGCCCCGCCCAGGCGCGTGGCGATCAGGCCGAACGGGATGGAGCCCAGCAGGTAGCCCCCGATCACGGCGATCGCGAGGGTCAGATAGGCGACGGGGGCGAGGCTTTCCAAGAAATGCTACCTTTGCGCGAGCGAAACATGGCCAAGCTCGACCGTGGTGGCAAGCCTGTTTTCGCCTCTTATAGCCGCTTCGCGCGCCGGTTCATGCTTCCGTTTGAGAAGTTCGACTTGGGCGGCCGCGCCGGCCTGGCCTATGGAAGGGGCCATGAAGGATCCGCGCTACGCTCGTCTGATTCCCATCCTCGTCGCCGCCGTGCTCGGCGTCGGCGCCGCCCTGGCCCTCGCTCACTTCGTGGGCAAGCCGGGGGCGACCGACAAGCCTGCGCCCGCGGCCCCGGCCAAGGTCGCGCCGCCCAGGCCGGTGCAGCCGCAGGCCCAGCCGGCCGCCCCGACCGTCTTCCTGCTGTCGATCCAGGGCATCGCGCTGGGGGCCAACGACTATGTCGACGCCTTCGGTCTCAAGCTGTCGGGCGCCAAGGTCGCGAAGGTCTGCCGCGTCCCGGCCGGCTGGTCGGTGACGCCGGCGCGCAGCCGGGGAGGCCTCGACGGCCAGGCCTCGGTCGGCGCGGCCTTCCTCGACCGCGACCACATCGGCGACCTGCGCGGCCTGGCCCTGGTCGAGATCGTCGCCGGCGATCCTGCGACCGTCGGCGTGTCGGGCACGGCCCAGGTCGGCGTCTATGGCGACATGGGCGAGGCTCGCCAGATCAAGCTGGACCACGCCCGCGTCGCTCTGGTTCCGACCGAAGGCTGCCCGTCCTAGCGGACCTCAGCCCTCGGCGGGAAAGCGCTCCCTCCTATGGGACCTTGGCGCGCGTCAGGCCGACCATCGCGCCCAGCATGTCCTCCAGCCCGATCCGGGCCTGTTCGCGCTTGGCGTCCCAGGTCTTGGGGTCGCTGTAGCGGGCCGGGCGCGAGAAATCGACGGGCACGTCGATCGTCGTACCCGGGCGGCCGGCGACCTTGCCGGCGACCTTGGCGCGATCGGGATACTTTTCCAGGGTCTCGCCGATCTCCTCCAGGCCGCCGCGGCAGAGGTCGGGATCGGCGTCGCGCACCTTGGCGGTCAACCGCTCCTGCTGCGCGGCGGCCGTCAGCGCGGTGACGAGCGCCTTGCGCTCCAGGGCTAGGCCCGCCTGCATGAAGGGCGCAGACGCCTCCATAATCCGGTCGCGCTGAGCGACGGGCGCCGTAGCGTCGGCGCATCGCACGCCATCGACCTTGATGATCGCCTGCAGATAGAGCAGCTGCGACAGGGCGGCCATGCGCAGGCCCTTGCCGGCTTCGGCGTAGTCGGGGTTCTTCAGCGCGGCCCGTTCGTACGAGGCGGCCATGTCCGACAATGTGCGCACGTACATGAAGACCACGTTGTAGCCGCCGCCGCGATAAACCTGATAGCGCTCCCAGTCGGCCATCCTGTTAGCCGCGTCGAGGCTGGGGACGCCGTTGATCGCCGTGACGAGGCGACCCCAGTCGCGCGCGGCCAGGGCGGCGTCCAGTTCCGCCCGGTCGTCGGGCAATTGTACGCCGGGCTGATTGAGGATCGTGTCGCCCAGCTGCTTGCGCTCGGCTTCGATCGCCGGGCTGGGCTTGGGCGGCGTGAACGACGCGGCCTGGGCGGCAGAAGTCGCGAGCGCCGCCCCGATGGCGGCGCCCAGAAGTGTCAGGTCGAGTCGCATGAGTGTTGCCCCGTTACTTCCGGCAACCTATGCGGTCTCGATCTCGCGATCCAGGGGCGTCTCACCCCTCGGCGCGGTGCACCACGCGGCCGTCGACCACCGTCATCAGCACCTGGCCCTGCAGCCTGCGGCCGTCGAACGGCGAGTTCTTCGACTTCGACAGCAGGCGGGCCGCATCGACGATGATCGGCGCGTCCAGGTCGCACAGAACGAGGTCGGCCGGGGCGCCGGGCGCGATGCGGCCGGTCTGCAGGCCAAGCAGGGACGCCGGCGCCAGGGTGACGGCGCGGATCAGGTCGATCAGCGGCAGGCGCTCGTCGTGATAGAGGCCCAGCAGCGCCGGCAGCAGCGTTTCCAGGCCGACGGCGCCGGGCGCTGCCTGGTCGAACGGCAGGCGCTTGTCCTCGGCCGGGGCCGGGGCGTGGGCGCTGACGACGATGTCGATCAGGCCGTCGGCGAGCGCCTCGATAAGGGCCTGTCGATCATCCTCGCCGCGCAGGGGCGGGGTCAGCTTGGCGAAGCTGCGGTAGTCGCCGATGTCCAGCTCGTTGAAGCACAGGTGGTTGATCGACACGCTGGCGTGGATCCGCAGGCCCTTCTTCTTGGCCCGGCCCAGCGTCTCCAGCGCCTGGGCGCTGGTCAGCTGGTCGACCAGCAGGCGCCCCCCCGTGGCTTCCAGCAGGGCGACGTCGCGCTCCAGCATGATCCGCTCGGCCATCGGCGAGATCGACGGCAGGCCCATCCGCGCGGCGAACTCGCCGCCGGTGGCCGCGCCGCCCTTGGCCAGCCACGGGTCGAGCGGGCGGTGGGCCAGGATGGTGTCG
The DNA here is from genome assembly GCF_003116815.1 of Caulobacter endophyticus. Lineage (GTDB taxonomy): Bacteria > Pseudomonadota > Alphaproteobacteria > Caulobacterales > Caulobacteraceae > Caulobacter > Caulobacter endophyticus. The sequence continues at coordinate 7,758 of NZ_QDKQ01000030.1, read as the reverse complement.
AAGCCCTTGGCGTAGGAGAGCAGGCGCTGGAACACCTTGCTGTCGGCGATCGGCTTGTCGGCGTCGGTGACATAGACGCAGCCGGCCTCGCGCATCAGGCCGATCTCGGCCATCTCCTCGCCGCGCAGGCCCTTGGTGGCCGCGCCGGCGCAGAGGATGCGGGCGGCGTCGATGTCGCGCGCGCGGCGCAGCAGGAAGTCGACGGTGCTGGGATCATCGACCGCCGGATCGGTGTCGGGCTGGACGACGAAGCTGGTGACGCCGCCGGCCGCGGCCGCGCGGGCGGCGCTGGCCAGGGTTTCCTTGGTCTCCGCGCCCGGCTCGCCGGTCTTGACCCGCAGGTCGATCAGGCCCGGGGCCAGCATGGCGCCGCCGCAGTCGACGACTCGCACGCCCTTGCTGAGCTTGCCGAACTCGCGGCCCTTGGCCACGTCGGCAATGACGCCTTCGGAAACGATGACGCCGCCGGGGCCGTCATAGCCGCTCTCGGGATCGACCAGGCGCGCGTTGACGAAGGCGAGCGGCTGGGGCGCGGTCATCGGCCTTCCTCCTCGAGACGGTGGGCGAGGGCGGCGAGCACGGCCATGCGGGCGGCGACGCCCATCTCGACCTGGTCCTGGATCAGGCTGACGGCCGGATCGTCGGCCACGTCGCTGTCGATCTCCACGCCCCGGTTCATCGGGCCCGGATGCATGACCCTGGCCCCCGGAGCGGCGCGCGACAGCTTCTCGCGATCAAGGCCATAGAAGCGGAAATATTCGCGGGTCGAGGGCACGAAGCCGCCCTGCATCCGCTCCAGCTGCAGGCGCAGCATCATCACCACGTCGGCGCCGGCCAGGCCCGACTTCATGTCGTGGTGCACGGTCACGCCCCAGCGCTCGGCCTGGGCCGGCATCAGGGTGGGCGGGCCCACCAGGCGCACGCTGGCGCCCAGGATCTGCAGCAAAGCAACGTTCGAGCGGGCGACGCGGCTGTGCAGCACGTCGCCGCAGATGGCCACGGTCAGGCCCGAGACGCGGCCGAAAGCCCGCCGGATGGAGAGGGCGTCGAGCAGCGCCTGGGTCGGGTGCTCGTGCTGGCCGTCGCCGGCGTTGACGACGCTGCCGCTGACCTTCTGGCTGAGCAGGGACGCCGCGCCCGACGAGGCGTGGCGCACGACCAGCAGGTCGGGCCGCATGGCGTTCAGCGTCACGGCGGTGTCGATCAGGGTCTCGCCCTTGGCCACCGACGAGGTCTTGGGGTTCATGTTGACGACGTCGGCGCCCAGCCGCTTGCCGGCCAGCTCGAACGAGCTCTGGGTGCGGGTGCTGTTCTCGAAGAACAGGTTCATCAGCGTCCGTCCCTTGAGCAGGTCGAGGGACTTGGACGTCTGCCGGTTCAACGCCACGAAGGCGTCGGCCAGGTCCAGAAGGTCGGCCGCCTGTGGCGCGTTGAGATCGCCCGCCGACAGGAAATGGCGCTTGGGGAACGAGAAGAGGCGCTTGCGGATCGTCTCGATCGCCGCGCTCGGATCATGGGCTGAAGCCGTCATGAGCCCGCGTCATAGGCGGCTTTGGGCGGGAAGGGAAGGAGAGTCCTACGGCTCCCCCCTGATCCCCCGCATCCGCTCCAGCGCGCCCTGCAGGATCCAGCCGGCCGCCATCTTGTCCACCACCTCGCCGCGGCGCTTGCGGTTGACGTCGTGCTCGTCGATCAGCACGCGGGTCACCGCCGCCGTCGACAGGCGTTCGTCCCAGAAGGTGATGACGAGGTCGGGTCGCAGGCGCAGCAGGTTGCGGGCGAGCGCCCGGTTGCTCTGGCAGCGCACGCCCTCGGTGCCGTCCATGTTGACCGGCAGGCCCACGACGATGCCGGCGACCTTGCGGTAGTCGATGATGTCGAACAGAGCCGCGGCGTCCTGGGTGAACTTGGTCTTGTGGATCACTGTCAGGGGGCTGGCGACCGTCAGCGTCACGTCGGACACGGCCACGCCGATGGTCTTCTCGCCCGGATCCAGGCCGATGACGGGCTTGTAGTCGGGAATGGCGGCGGCGAATTGTTCGATGTCGAGAACGGGCATGGCGCGGCTTCTACGCCTTTGCGGCGCTTCGCGCGAGGAAAAGCCCGCCGCGCGAGCCGTCGGGCTTGTCAAAGACAAGGCTAGGCGGGTAACCCACCCCTCGACTGTCCGTGAACGCGGGCAAACAACACTACTGCTTGGAGAAGGCCCCATGGCCATCGACGCCGCGACCGTCCGCAAGGTCGCCCGGCTCGCCCGCATCGCCGAACCCGAAGAGCGCATCGAGGCTCTGGCCCAGGAGCTCAACGGGATCATGACGTGGATCGAGCAGCTGGCCGAGGTCGACACCGACGGCGCCGAGCCGCTGACCAGCGTCGTGGCCGCCGGCCTGCCGCTGCGCGACGACGTCGTCACCATGGGCGGCGAACCGCAGGTCGTGACCGGCAACGCGCCCAAGACCGTCTCCAACTTCTTCGTCGTGCCCAAGGTGGTCGAATAATGAGCGCCCTTACCAAGCTCACCCTGAAGGGCGCCATCGACGGCCTGGCCGCCAAGGACTTCACCTCGGTCGAACTGACCCGCGCCCACATCGACGCCATCGAAGGCGCGCGCGGCCTCAACGCCTATATCCTGGAGACCCCGGAGCAGGCGCTGGAGATGGCCGCCGCCTCGGACGAGCGCCGCGCCAAGGGCGAGGCCGGCCCGCTAGACGGCGCGCCGCTGGGCGTGAAGGACCTCTTCTGCACCAAGGGCGTGCGCACCACGGCCTGCTCGAAGATCCTGGAAAACTTCGTCCCGGCCTATGAGTCGACCGTGACGTCGAACCTGTGGCGTGACGGCGCGGTGATGCTGGGCAAGCTGAACCTCGACCAGTTCGCGATGGGCTCGTCGAACGAGACCAGCTACTTCGGCCCGGTCACCAATCCCTGGCGCGCCAAGGACAGCAACAAGGCCCTGACCCCGGGCGGCAGCTCGGGCGGCAGCGCCGCGGCCGTCGCCGCCGACCTGTGCCTGGGCGCCACCGCCACCGACACCGGCGGCTCGATCCGACAGCCGGCCGCCTTCACCGGCACCGTCGGCATCAAGCCGACCTATGGCCGCTGCTCGCGCTGGGGCGTCGTCGCCTTCGCCAGTTCGCTGGACCAGGCCGGCCCGATCGCCAAGACCGTCGAGGACGCGGCCCTGCTGCTGAACTCGATGTCGGGCCACGATGAGAAGGACTCCACCAGCCTCGACGTCGCCACGCCGGACTTCACCCAGTTCGTCGGCAAGTCGGTCAAGGGCCTGCGCATCGGCGTGCCGAAGGAATACCGCGTCGACGGCATGCCGGCCGAGATCCAGAAGCTGTGGGACGACGGCGTCGCCTGGCTGAAGGAAGCCGGCTGCGAGATCGTCGAGATCAGCCTGCCGCACACCAAGTACGCCCTGCCGGCCTACTACATCGTCGCGCCCGCCGAAGCCTCGTCGAACCTCGCCCGCTATGACGGCATGCGCTACGGCCTGCGCGAAGAGGGCGCCAACCTCGCCGAAATCTACGAGAACACCCGCGCGAGCGGCTTCGGCGACGAGGTCAAGCGTCGCATCCTGATCGGCACCTACGTACTCAGCGCCGGCTATTACGACGCCTATTACCTGAAGGCCCTGAAGGTGCGCCGCCGCATCGCCGAGGACTTCGACAACGCCTGGACCAAGGTCGATGCGATCCTCACCCCGACCGCGCCCTCGGCGGCGTTCGGCCTGGGCGAGAATTCGAGCGACCCGATCGCCATGTACCTGAACGACGTCTTCACGGTGACGACCAACCTGGCGGGCCTGCCGGGCCTGTCCCTGCCGGCCGGCCTCGACGCCAACGGCCTGCCGCTGGGTCTGCAGATCATCGGCAAGCCGCTGGACGAGGGCACGGTGTTCTCGGTGGCCGGCGCCATCGAAAAGGCCGCCGGCTTCACGGCCAAGGCCGACAAGTGGTGGTGAACTAGCTTCGGCTAGAACCCAGAAAAAAGGGCGGCTCCAGCGATGGAGCCGCCCTTCGTCATTCCAGGCCCTTATTGGCCGGTCTTTACTGGGGCGTGTTGGGCGTCACGGGCACGACCGGAACCGGAGCGGGCGCCGGCGTCGGGGCCGGGACCGCCAGAGGGGCCGGTTCGGCGACGATCGCGGTAGGCGCGGCGGGCGCCGGGGCGGGCGTCGGGGCCGGAACGGTGGCGCTGACGTTGCTCGACGCCTCTTCGGCCGACGGGGCGCTTTCCACCGGGGCCGGACGGGCGGCGCGGCGAGCGGCGGGGCGCGGTTCGGCGCGAGCGACCTGGGTGCGCGCGGCCGGAGCGGGAGCCGGCGTGGCGGCGGGCGTCATGGCCGCCGGTTCAGGCATCGGGGCCGGGGTCGGCGCCGGAGCCGGCGTGGCCACGGGAGCGGCCTCGGCCACCTGCAGGCTTTCGCCCTGCGAAGCCGGAGCCTGGGCCTGGTTGCTCATGATCCCCCAGGCCAGGGCGCCGACAGCGACCACGGCGACCGGCGCGCCAATCAGCAGCGGCAGGTTGCTCGAAGACTTCTTCTTGCGCGTCGAGGTGCGCGCATAGACCGGAGCTTGCGGAAACAGTGCAGAACCATCGCCCGCATTGGCGATCGCGGGTTCAGGACCATCGAGGTTCAAGGCAGGCATTTGGATCCTCCTCAGCTTATCCTTGTCGGGATAAGTAACGGGAGGTTTCGAACGTGGTTCCTATCGACCCGGAATGGCGCCGTTTCTGCCGGATTCAGGCCGCAATTCTTGTGCCGCTTCCCAAGATCCTCCCCCTGAAGGGGGAGGTGGCCCGAAGGGCCGGAGGGGGAAGGGTCTACTGGGGCCGGGCCGACCACGAGGAACCTCCCCCCGTGGGGGAGGCGGCCGAAGGCCGGTGGGGGGAAGTTGTCAGCTTCCGCGGAATTGGCCGATCCCGCACCAACTCCCCCCACCGATCGCTTCGCGATCGCCTCCCCCACAGGGGGAGGTTCCTGGTTAAGGGGATAGAGCAGCGCGTATCCCCGGCGTTCGGCGAAAAGACCTGAACGCGATCAACCGCTTGCAACTTTCTCATGCGCCTGGATCAGACGCGCTGAAACCCGCCGCATAATCATTGGGTCCCGTCGCAGGGAGAGGGCGCAAGGATCCGGCCCGAAGCGGCGACGTGGATGCGATCGAGCGGGGCTGAAGGAGCGGCGTGAGCCGGGCCTGATGGCTTAAATGAGGATGGGGGACGTAAACCCATCCATCGGGAGCTTGCCTGACTAGGCTCCCGCCCGTCCAAGGGTTCGCGCCGCCATGCACGCCTGGCCGTCAAGAAACGGGGCGCATTGCATGGGGAAGGGGCACAGGGCGGAAGAGGCCCGCGCGCCCCGGCCTGAGGACAAACGATCGCGCGGGGCGTCTATGCTTCGTCGAAACGGTACTTAGAACTCACACATCCGGGCGAAGCCCGGACGCCCCGCGCCCTCTCCACAAGCTCTGCGCAATCGCGCGAGAGGCTGAGAAGCCGTGCGCCCAAGATCCTCCCCCCGAAGGGGGAGGTGGCCCGGAGGGCCGGAGGGGGAAGTCCCTGATGAGATCAGTGCTCCCCCACGCCAGCAATCCCTTCCCCCTCAGTCGCTCCGCGACAGCTCCCCCTTCAGGGGGAGCATCGGGGGCGCCTCCCCTCGTGGGGGAGGCGGCCGCAGGCCGGTGGGGGGCGCTTTCAGCTTTCGAGGCGCCGGAAGGATCTCACCAACTCCCCCCACCGATCGCTGCGCGATCGCCTCCCCCAGAGGGGGAGGTTCCATTGAGGTCCGACGCAGCTTGCTCAATACCCCAGCGCCACCCCGTCCTTGCGCATCTCGGTCGCCGCCGCGTAGCGTCCCGGCCAGCGTTCGATGGCCTGGTAGCCGCCGTAGCCGCCGGCGTCGGTCTTCAGGGTCCAACCGATGGCCTCCAGCGCCTTGCGGGTGGCGGCCGGGACGCCGCTTTCCAGGTCGAGCGCGGCGACGTCCTCGGCGGCGATGCCGGTGGGTTCGGGCGAGCCGCCGTGGTGCCAGCGCGGCGCGTCGCCGGCTTCCTGCACGCCCAGGCCGAAGTCGACCATGTTGCTGATGATCTGGGTCTGGCCCTGGGGCTGCATGTCACCGCCCATGACCCCGAAGCTCAGCCACGGCTCGCCCTGGCGAGTGGCGAAGCCCGGGATGATCGTCTGGAAGGGCCGCTTGCCGGGAGCGTAGACATTGGGATGGCCGTCGGTCAGGGCGAAGAGCTCGCCCCGGTCCTGGAACATGAAGCCCAGGCCGTCGGCCATCAGGCCCGAGCCCATGCCGCGATAGTTCGACTGGATGATCGACACCATCATCCCGTCCTTGTCGGCGGTGGTGAAATAGGTGGTGTCGCCCTTGCTGGGCGCCGTGCCCGGATAGCTTGGCGTCCAGATCTTGTCCGGACGGATCAGCTTGGCGCGCTCCTTGGCGTAGTCCTTGGAGATCAGCCACTCGATCGGCGACTTGTAGAAGTCCTGGTCGGCGTAGAAGCGGGCGCGGTCCTCATAGGCAAGACGCTTGGCCTCGACGGCGTGGTGGATCGCCTGGGCCGACTGAAAGCCCATGCCCGCCACGTCGAACTGCTCGAGGATGTTGAGCATCTGCAAGGTGGCCAGACCCTGCGTGTTGTCGCCCAGGGCGTGGACGTCGACGCCGCGGTAGCCGGTGGTGTGCACGGTGGTCCAGACCGAGCGGTGGGCGGCCAGGTCGGCCTTGGTCATCCAGCCGCCGATGCGCTTGAAATAGGCCTCGATCGTTTCGGCGATCTCGCCCTCGTAGAAGGCCCGACCGCCGCCCTGGGCGATCAGGCGATAGGTGCGGGCCAGGGCCGGGTTCCTGAAGATCTCGCCCTCGGCGGGGGTCTTGCCGTTCGGGGCCCAGACCGTCTTGAAGTTCTCGACCTCTTCGATGCTGGAGGCCGGATTGGTGAAGCGGCGATGGCTGCCGGCCAGGTAGAAGGCGACGTTCTGGGTGATCGGGTGGCCTTCCTGCGCCGTGGCGATCGCCGGTTCGAACAGCTCGGCCCACTTCAGCTTGCCGTAACGCTCGTGCAGGGCGCGCCAGGCGTCGACGGCGCCGGGCACGCTGACGCTGATCGCGCCGTAGGAGGGGATCTTGCCGTCCTTGGCGCGGCCACGGACGGTCTCCAGCGACAGGCCCTTGGGCGAGCGGCCCGAGCCGTTCAGGCCCACCACCTTGCGGGTCTTGGGGTCCCAGAGCAGAACGTAGGCGTCGCCGCCGATGCCGCAGGCGATCGGCTCGCACAGGCCCAGCATGGCGTTGGCCGCTACCGCTGCGTCGGCCGCCGAGCCGCCCTTCTTGAGCACGGCGATGGCGGCCTGGGTCGCCAGCGGGTGGGCGGTGGCGGCGGCGCCGTGAATCCCCCAGGCGGCCGAGCGCGAGGCGAAGGTGGCGCCGTCCACCCGGTCGCCGCCATGGACGTCGGGGCGCTTGCGGTTCGGATTGGGGCCGGTGAGGATCTGCGATTGCGCCAGGGCCTGCCCCGCGAAGGCGGCGGCGGGCAGGGCGGCGAAGAAGGTGCGGCGGCGCATGTCTCAAGGTCCCCACGAAAACGGCGAGTCCGCTTCTAGGGGCGGCAGGCGAGGCAGGCTAGATGTCGAAGCTATGAAGGTTGTTCACCCGGGGCGGTGCTGAGAGGCTGGGGTTGCGAAGCTCCAAACTCTAGCCCGGAGGCCCCGGATGAACGTGCATGAGAATGCGCGGCT
>NZ_QDKQ01000029.1 GCF_003116815.1 Caulobacter endophyticus | reverse complement strand
TCATCCGCTATGTCGGCCTGACAAAGGCCCGCGCCCAAGTCCTGATGGCCGCCATCGCCTTCAACCTGCGCCGCTGGACCGCACTCACCGCGACCTGAGCGGAGGCTTCCAGGGGCTCACTGCGTCTGCAGTCTGGAAAAAAGCCCCCTCCGCCCGGCAAAAGAGCCTCCAGAGTGGCTCATCAGCCTTTCGGCCGCCCGTCCGCCACCTCAACCTCGACGATCCGCCGTTTTAAGCAACACGCCCGCAGGGGGAGAAGGACCTAGACTTTCGTCCGGCCGCCCTGGCCCAAGAACCCGACGACCAGGAATTGCAGCAGGGCGCCCATCTCCAGGCCCAGCAGCGAGGCGCCGAGGGCGGCGGCGTCGAAGGTGGCCGAGAAGCCCTCGGGGCCGCCGATCAGCAGCCAGCCCAGCACCGCCCAGACCAGCACCAGCCCCACGGCCGGGCCGATGAAGGCGAGGTTGGCGCGCGGGCCCAGGCGACGGCGGGCGACGACCAGCAGGATGGCGCAGCCGACCAGCTCGATCGCCCGGCCCAGCCAGATCCACGTCGCGCCGGTTTCGGGCAAGGCGGATACGCACAGCACCGTCAGAACGATGGCCAGGCAGCCGATCGTCCAGTAGCGGCGAACGCCGATGGGGCCTTCCTTCACTTGAAGGCGATCAGGCGTGCGGCATGGCCGCACGCACCTGGGCGCGCAGCACGTCGATGGGCGCCAGGCCCGCGTCGGTCTTGAAGTGCCAGTAGGTCCAGCCGTTGCAGGCCGGGGCCGACTGCACCATGGCGCCGATCTTGTGGATCGAGCCGGTCAGGTCGCCGACCGCGATCGAGCCGTCGGGGCGCACCTTGGCCGCGTGGGCGCCCTTGGCGCAGTAGAGGGTGTCGCCCGGGTGCAGCAGGCCGTTCTCGACGATGACGCCGAACGGCACGCGCGGCTCGGCGCGCTTGGAGCCGGTCATCTCCAGGTCCTGGGGCGCGATCGGCGTCACCTGGGCGATGCGGGTCCTGGCGTGCTCGATATATTCGGCCTCGCGCTCGATGCCGATGAACTTGCGGCCCAGGCGCTTGGCGGCCGCGCCCGTGGTGCCCACGCCGAAGAACGGATCCAGGATCACGTCGCCCGGCTTGGTCGTCGACAGGATCACCCGGTAGAGCAGGGCTTCGGGCTTCTGGGTCGGGTGGGCCTTGGACCCGTCGGCGCCCTTGATGCGCTCCTCGCCGGTGCACAGCGGGATGGTCCAGTCCGAGCGCATCTGCACTTCGTCATTGGCCATCTTCAGGGCGTCGTAGTTGAAGGTGTAGCGCTTGGCGTTCTGGCTCTTGGAGGCCCAGATCAGGGTCTCGTGGGCGTTGGCGAAGCGGGTGCCCTTGAAGTTGGGCATCGGGTTGGTCTTGCGCCAGATGACGTCGTTGAGGATCCAGAAGCCCAGGTCCTGCACCGCCACGCCGACGCGGAAGATGTTGTGATAGCTGCCGATCACCCAGATCGCGCCGTCGTCCTTGAGCACGCGGCGGGCGGCCTTCAGCCACTCGCGGGTGAACTTGTCGTAGGCGGCGAAGCTCTCGAACTGGTCCCAGTGGTCGTCGACCGCGTCGACCTTGGAATTGTCCGGGCGCAGCAGGTCGCCGCCGAGTTGAAGGTTGTAGGGCGGATCGGCGAAGATCAGGTCGACCGACTTTTCGGGCAGGGCGTTCATCGCCTCGATGCAATCGCCCTGAATGATGGTTTCCGGCCCGAACGACATGTCCGCTTCCTTGCAAAACACCCAACGGAATCATGGAGTCCCGTGGTTACCCGGGAATGAACGGTCATGGTTAGCCACTGGTTAATCGCGATTCGAAAAGCGGTTAACAGTGCTTGATGTTCTGCAAATGTTCTCTATCGTGAACTCGACCGAGGCGCGAAATGCGCGGGCGCTGTGGAAACCTTGGGGGAGGTGAAGGGGCATGGCGCTGATCCGTGGGTTCATCGCGTCCAGCCTCGACGGCCGGGTCGCCGACGCCGGCGGCGGGGTCGAATGGCTGGCGCCGTTCCGCAAGGTGGACCCCGGCTACGGCGCCTTCATCGACCTCGTCGGCACGGTGGTCATGGGGCGCACGACCTACGACCAGATTCCCAGCCTCGGCATGGGCTGGCCCTATGCCGGCAAGCGCGGCTTCGTCGTCACTTCGCGGCGGGGCGATCCGGTGCAGCGGGGCGTGAAGTTCTGGCGCGAGGGCGTGCCCGCCCTGGTCGACCGCCTGCGCGGTCTGGAAGACGGGGACGCCTGGGTGGTCGGCGGCCCGGGCCTGCTGGCCGCCTTCGCCGAGGAGGGGGCGCTCGACCGCCTGTCGCTGCTGATCGCGCCGGTGCTGCTGGGCGAGGGGCCGCGATTGTTTCCCGAACGCAGCGGCGCGCCGCGCGGCCTCGTCCTGCGCGGCGCGGCCTCCCTGGCCATGGGCGTGGTGCGGCTGGACTATGAACTGCCGCCGGCCAAGCCGGGGCGAGGCCTGGGGCGGGGAGGTGCGCGGCCGCTCTCATCGCCCGACGGGGCGGAGGCGTGAACGAGCAGCGGATACGTCACGGCGGGGCCATTGCGGATGGCGGCGCCTGTGAGGCAGGGTTGTGGTCATGCGCCTCTCAACCCTCGCCCTCGGGCTCGCGATCGCCGTTTCCGGCCAGGCGGCTTACGCCCAGACGCCTCGGGCCCAGTCGCCTCGGGCCCTGACGCCCCAGGCCCAGGCGTCCCTGGATCAGGCGTCCCAAGACCAGGGGGCCAGCGTCGCCGACGTGCGCGAGGCGGTCGGGCGGATCGCCTTCGACCCTGCGCGCTTCTTTCCCTCGCCCTATGTCTCCGATCGCTCGATCGTGCGGATCACCTATACCGGCGACGACTATGGCTGGCCGGTCTATGCGATCGCGATCGCCGCGGGCTGCGTCGACGGCGAGACGGTCTCCAAGGATCAGTGCGCCGCGCGGCTGAGGGCGCGGATGGTGCGCGCGCCAGCCCCGGAGGGCATGACCCGGCCGCGCCAGCGCGGGGTGCGCCTGGTCAGCCAGCTGGTCGAGCGCAAGGCGACCTCGCCCGACCAGATCCGTGCGGCCCTGGGCCAGATCGGGCCCGAATGGGTCGAGGCGGACCTGCAGACCTGCCCCGGCGCGACCGAGGCCCTGAAGAAGTCGGCCGAGGCCGCCTGGGTCCCCGACGCAGTCGCCGATCCCAAGCCGTCCGCCGAGCTCAGCCTGGTGCTGCACGCCGACATCGTGAAGGTCGAGATTCAGGACCAGAGGCGGCTGACCACCTATCGCGGCTGGCTGGCCGAGAAGTCGCCGGCGGTCTGGGCCGACGGCCTGGCGACCGCGCTCGACCCGTGCTGGCGCCCGGCGAGCGTCCCGGCGCCTTGGCAAGCCGCCGCGCGCAAGTGATCCGAACCCGCCGCCGAGGCCTCAGTGCGCGGTGAAGCCTCCGTCCACCGGCAAGGCGACGCCGACGACGAAACTCGCCGCGGGGCTGCACAGCCACAGGACGGCGGCGGCGACTTCTTCAGGCCGTCCGAGGCGGGCGATCGGCTGCTCTTTCATGATCCCGGCCATGGCCTCGGTCTGCCCCGCGAGCATGTCCTGAACCATCGGCGTATCGATGACGCCGGGGCAGACGGCGTTGATGCGGATTCCGCGCGGCGCATACTCGACGCCCGCGCTCTTGGTCATGCCTAGAACGGCGTGCTTGGCGCCGTGATAGGCGGCGCGCTCGGGCAGGCCGACCAGGCCGCCCAGGGACGAGCAGTTAACGATCGCGCCCGAGCCCTGCTGCCGCATCACCCTCAGTTCGTGCTTCATGCACGCCCACACGCCGCGCTGATTGACGGCGGTGACCCGCTCGAAATTGTCGAGCGGCTCGAAGGCGGCGTCGGACGGCGGAACCTGGATGCCGGCGTTGTTGAACGCCATGTCGAGGCGCCCGTATTCGGCCACCGCCCGATCGATCGCCGCCGCGGCCTGGGCTTCGTCCGAGACGTCGCAGGCCAGGCCGATCGCCTGGCCGCCTTGCTCGACGATGCGCCCGGCCTCCCGCTCGGCCAGCGCGCCGTCGAGGTCGACCAGCACCACCGACGCGCCGGCGGCGGCGAACGCCCGGGCGGTCGCCAGCCCCATGCCCTTGGCCGCGCCGGTCACCAGCGCCACCTGGCCCTTGAAGTCGTAGATCGGGTTCATTCGGGGCTCCGCGTCGCGTTGCTGAACGTCGCCACGACGACTGGCCTGGCGCCGGCCGTCCGTGAATGCGACGGGGACACAGCTACTGCATGCCATTGCTCGCGATTAGGCTCATATATTGCAACAGACTACTGAACCATTTTCATTAGTTTGCCCCTCACGCGTACGCCGCCCAGCCTCGCCAGGTGAAGGCCGCGTAGAACAGGGTCACGTCGGTGAAGCCGGCCTCGCGCAATATGGCCTCGTCTTCATCGGGGCTCAGCATGTTGACGCTGGCCGACACGGCGTCGCGGGCGCCCCTGGCCTGCACCGGATCGAAGCCGGAGGCGATGGCGAAGGCGGCATAGCGGTCAAGCCAGGCGTCGCGCTGGGCGGGGTCCTGCGGAAAGCTGCCGTGAGCGGCCACGAACGGCGCGCCGGGCTTCAGCCGCCGGCGGATCTCGCGCTCGGTGCGCAGGCGTTCGTCGCGCCCCAGAAAATGCAGGGTCAGCAGGCAGGTCGCCGCATCGAAATCGCGCTCGGCCACGTCCTCGACATAGCCCTCGACCAGCTCGACCCGGTCGTTCAGCGGCCCCAGCAGGCGCTGCGCGCCGCGCAGCATCTCGGCGGCGGGGTCGACGCCCACGAAGGTCCAGCCTGGGTGTGCTTCAGCGAGGGCCTTCAGCTCCAGCCCGCCGCCGGCCCCGACCACCAGCACGCGGGCGTTGTTAGGCGCACGCTCGGCCAGCATCACCCCGCACATCCGGTGCAGGTCGTGGAAGCCCGGCACGAAGCGCGGCGGCCCCTCGGCGTAGCGGGCCACGGCCGCCGGGTCGGAGAAGGCGGCCAGGAAGTGCTTGGATCCGTCGTCGGTTCGCATGGGCAGGGCTCCGCCATGGTCGACGCCCGCCGGCCGGTCGTCGTTCATGTAACTTTATATGTTGCGAGAATCGCGGGGCTGCAAGAGGGGCCTGTTCGGCCTTAGGGTGGCGCCAACCAACAACGGAGGGAGCGCCATGAGCCTCTCGGGCAAGACGCTGTTCATCACCGGGGCCAGCCGGGGCATCGGCCTTTCCATCGCGCTGCGGGCCGCGCGCGACGGGGCCAATGTGGTGGTCGCGGCCAAGACCGCCGACCCGCACCCCAAGCTGCCGGGCACCATCTACACCGCCGCCGACGAGATCGCTGCGGCCGGCGGCCAGGCCCTGCCGCTGGTGGTCGACGTACGCGACGAGGCCAGCGTGCAGTCGGCCGTCGACCAGGCGGTCGAGCGCTTCGGCGGCATCGACATCCTGGTCAACAACGCCTCGGCGATCTCGCTGACCGGCACGCTGTCGACCGACATGAAGCGCTACGACCTGATGCACCAGGTCAATACGCGCGGCACGTTCCTGACGTCGAAGGCCTGCATTCCGCACCTGAAGAAGGCGGCCAACCCGCACGTGCTGATGCTGTCGCCGCCGCTCGACATGAGCCCGCGGTGGTTCGGCGGCCACGTGGCCTACACCATGGCCAAGTTCGGCATGTCGATGTGCGTGCTGGGCATGGCCAAGGAGTTCGAGGCTGACGGCGTCGCCTTCAACGCCCTGTGGCCGCGCACCGGCATCGCCACCGCCGCCATCCAGTTCGCCCTGACCGGCGAGGAGGGCCTGCGCCACTGCCGCACCCCCGAGATCATGGCCGACGCCGCCCACGCGATCTTCGAAAAGCCCTCGCGGGGGTTCACCGGCCAGTTCCTGATCGACGACACGTTCCTCTATGGCGAGGGCGTGCGCGACTTCGACAAGTACCGCGTCGACCCCACCGCCAGCCTGATGCCCGACTTCTTCGTGCCGGAAGACAGCGAGCCGCCGCCGGGAGTGGTGATCGGTTAGCTCTCGACCCACCACCCGTAAAATCCCCGCGAAAGCGGGGACCTAGGCTTTTTCTGGAGTCCAGGACGCTCGACGACAAAACACCTGGGTCCCCGCTTTCGCGGGGATTTTACGGGGGAAGGCCCGGGTAAGAAGGCTCACCGCTTCTTCCGCCCCGCCACGGCCAGGGCCAGCCGCGCCCACTCCACCAGCAGGTCCGGATCGTCCATGGCCTCGGCCGGGGCGCTCCAGTAGGCCATGGGCTTGCCCTCGCCGAAGGGGTCGAAGGCGTGGCTTCCGGCGGCCTCGAACTGGGGTTTGAGCTGCGCGTCGCCTTTCAGGTAGAGGGTGTCGTCGTCGAGGATCGCGAAGAACAGGCCGTTCGCGTAGAGACCGACGCCGCCGAACATCCGCTTGGGTTTGAGCTGTCCCACCGGGGCCAGCTGCTCCAGCACGAATTCCAGAAAGTCTTCCGAGACCGCCATGCCCGTCACCGTCCGTTCCGCCGCGCCCGCCGACGCCGCCCTGATCCTGTCGCTCGTCCGCGACCTGGCGGAATACGAGAAGCTGCTGCACGAGGTGGAGGCCACGCAAGCCCACATCGAGGCCGCCCTGTTCGGCGATGCGCCCAAGGCGTTCTGCGACATCGCGCTGCTCGATGGCGAGCCGGTGGGGATCGCCATCTGGTTCTACAACTACTCGACCTTCGTGGGCCGCCACGGCATCTATCTGGAAGACCTGTTCGTGCGGCCGGCCGCGCGCGGCGCGGGCGCTGGCAAGGCGCTGCTGGCCAATCTGGCCCGCCGCTGCATCGCCGAGAACCTGGGCCGGCTGGAATGGGCGGTGCTCGACTGGAACGCCCCCTCGATCGCGTTCTATGACAGCCTCGGCGCGGCGGCGATGGACGAGTGGACCGTGCGCCGGATGACCGGCGAGGCGTTGGAGCGGCTGGCCCAGGCCTGAGGCCTATTCCAGCCGGTCCGCCTTGCGCAGCGCGGGGAACAGCCAGGCCCACAGGCCGGTGACGCCGATGGCGCCGATGCCCCCGAACACCGCCGCGCCGACGGGGCCCAGCAGCCAGGCGACCGCGCCGCTCTCGACCTCGCCCAATTCGTTGGAGGCGCTGATGAACACGCCCGAGACGGCCGAGACCCGACCGCGCATGGCGTCGGGCGTGACCAGCTGCACCAGGGTCTGGCGGACATAGACCGACAGCATGTCGGCCCCGCCCAGGATCGCCAGGGCGCCGACCGACAGCCAGACCAGCTTGGACAGGCCAAAGACGACGGTGGCCGCGCCGAACACGGCCACGCCCGCGAACATGATCCGGCCGGCGTGGCGGCGGATCGGGTTGCTGGCCAGGTAGATCGCCACCGCCGTCGCCCCGATGGCCGGCGAGGCGCGCAGCAGGCCAAAGCCGCCGGGACCGATGTGCAGCACGTCGCGGGCGAACACCGGCAAGAGGGCCGTGGCCCCGCCCAGGATCACCGCGAACAGGTCCAGCGAGATCGAGCCGAAGACGATCTTGTTGTTCCACACATAGGCCAGCCCCTCCTGGATCAGCTCCAGGCGCGAGCCCGGCTGTGCCACGGGGGTGGTCGATTTGCGGATCGCCGACAGCAGGACCAGGCCGACGACATAGAGGACGGCGGCGCCGCCGAAGGCCAGGCCCGCCGAGTGCACCAGCAACAGGCCGCCCAGCGCCGGGCCGGCGATCGAGGCGCTCTGCCAGGCCAGCGAGTTCCAGGCGATGGCGCGCGGCAGCAGCGGGCGCGGCACCAGCATCGGCCCCATGGCGCTGACGGCCGGCGACATGAAGGCCCGGCTGGCTCCGAAGAACACCGCCATGGTGAAGATCGGCCACAGGGCATGGATGCCGCGCACGGCCATGAACAGCAGGACCAGCACGCTGATGGTGTCTACGCCCAGGGTGATCATGGCGATGTGCTTGCGGCTGCGACGGTCGGCGGTCTCGCCGGCGATCAGTGTCAGCAGGAACAGCGGCACGAACTGCGCCAGGCCGATCATGCTGACCATGAAGGCCGACTCGCCGACCGACATGGTCTGGCGGGCGATGGCGTAGACCTGCCAGCCCAGGGCCACGGCCTGGATCTGCACGCCCAGGGTGCCGACGAACCGCGCCCCCCAGAACATCAGGTAGTCGCGCTCGCGCAGCAGGGCGCGGGTCGAGGTGTCGGGATCGGCGGGGAGGGCGGCGGGGTCTGACATTTCGGCGCGGACCCTGCTCCTTGAGACGAAGCGTCGCAATCGCGTTTGTCTCATAGGTGCGTCGATTTCGTTGACGCGGGGGTCATAGCGCCCTATGCCGCGCGCCTCTGCCACGGGGAGAGCGCCGCCGATGCGACGCCAACGACGAACCTGCGCCGCGCGGACCGCCGTCCGCGCCTAAAGCCACCCCGGGAACGGCGGCCGTCGCGGCCGCGTCACGCGCCGGGGATAAATCCCCTGTTCGCACCCGGATCCCCGTCGTTCATGACCGCTTCCTCCGCCGTTCTCGTTCCGCAAGACGCCCCCTCGATCGAGATCGAGGCCGCCCATCACGCCGCCGCCGTCGAGGCGCTGGTCGATCGCGCCTTCGGCCCGGGCCGCTTCGCCAAGTCGTCCGAGCGGCTGCGCGAGGGCAATCACAAGCTCGACGCCTGCTCGTTCGTGGCGCTGCGCGGACGGACGGTGATCGGCAGCGTGCGGCTATGGCCGGTGTCGATCGGCGGCAAGCCCGCCGCATTCCTGGGGCCGCTGGCCGTCGATTCCGAGCAGCGCAGCGCAGGCCTGGGCCAGGCCCTGGTCGAGGCCGCCTGCCAGGCTGCCGGGGAGGCCGGCTGGAGCGCCGTGCTGCTGGTCGGCGACGCTCCTTACTTCAGCCGCATCGGCTTTTCGGCTGCTCCGGCCGCCAAGGTCGTCATGCCCGGCCCGGCCGACCAGCGTCGCGTGCTGCTGAAGGCCCTAGTCCCCGGCGGCGACGAGGGCTTCGAGGGCCGCGTCGCGGTTCCCTGAACCGCATCGCTTGAGCCCGGCGCGCGCATGACCTAACTGAGGTCCATGCCCGCGGACACAGCCAGAACCGGACTCGACGGCGTCGCCCAGGCCGCCAAAGCGGCCGGCGGCAAGGGCCTGCCGCCCGTGCACCTGTGGAACCCGCCGCACTGCGGCGACATCGACATCCGCATCGCCAGGGACGGGGTCTGGTTTCACGAGGGCGCGCCGATCGGCCGCGAAGCCCTGGTGCGGCTGTTCTCGACCATCCTGCGGCGCGACCCCGACGGCTTTCACCTGGTCACCCCGGTGGAGAAGATGAAGATCACGGTCGAGGACGCTCCGTTCATCGCCGTGCGCGTCGATCGCGACGGCGAGGCCCTGCGCTTCGTCACCAATGTCGGCGACGAGGTCGAGGCTGGTCCCGATCACGCCATTCGCGTCGAGGAGGACCCAGCCACCGGCGAGCCGCGCCCCTATCTGCACGTGCGCCGGGGGCTGGAGGCGCTGATCGCCCGGCCGGTGTTCTACGAACTGGTCGAGATGGCGAGCGAGCGCGACACCCCGGAGGGCCCGCGCTTCGGCGTCGCCTCCAACGGCGCCTGGTTCCCAGTGGGGCCTGTCTTCGGTGACCGGGCATGATCCCCCAGTGCAACGCGGCCGCCCGGCGGGACTTCATCAGGAGCCGGCTCGACCCGATCGAGGCCTATGATCCCAGCCTGAAGAACGACTGGCGCTCGGACTTCGACCTCAATCCGGGGATGAAGATCGACAATCCCCACGCCCTGCGCCCGGCCGCCGTGCTGATCGGCCTGGTGCAGAGGCCAGGCAGCCTGAACGTCATCCTCACCCGCCGGTCCGACACCCTGCGCAGCCACACCGGCCAGATCGCCTTTCCCGGCGGCCGCTGCGATCCGGGCGAGACGCCGTGGGGCACGGCCCTGCGCGAGGCCAACGAAGAGGTCGGCCTTGATCCCCGCTTCGTCGAGGTGGCCGGGCTGATCCAGGGCTATGCGACGGTGACCGGCTTTCACGTCACGCCCGTGGTCGGGTTCGTCGATCCCGACTGCGAGCTGGTGGCCAATCCCGACGAGGTGGCCGACGTCTTCGAGACGCCGTTCGACTTCCTGATGGATCCGGCCAACCACCAGCGCCAGCATCGCGACACCCCCACCGGCCGCCGGTTCTTCTACGCCATGCCGTGGAACGAGCGGTTCATCTGGGGGGCGACGGCGGGCATGCTGCGGGCGCTGTACGAGCGGCTGCACCCCGAGAGCGCGACGGTCGAGGCGTAAGCCTCCGACAGTTGGGGACGAGCGCGTTTCGGCACTTGGCGCGAGCGTCCATTCCCTGAAATAGTCGTTTGAAAGCAGGACGTCCGCTCGCGCCAACGGGCGGCGGCCTGCCGTTGCGTAAAGGGGGATGTCGCGTGGAAACCCAGACCATCGGCCGGCCGCCGTGGATGGCATGGCCCGAGACCAAGGCGGTGATCGCCGCCCTGGAGGCCAAGGGCCGTCCGGGCTGCGCCCGCTTCGTCGGCGGCTGCGTGCGCAACACCCTGATGAACAAGCCGGTCGACGATATCGACATCGCCACCACGCTCACGCCCGACCAGGTGATCGAGGCCCTGGGCGAGGCGGGGCTGAAGGCCATTCCCACCGGCGTCGACCACGGCACGGTCACGGCCGTCTCCGGCAAGATCCCGTTCGAGATCACCACCCTGCGCCGCGACGTCTCCACCGACGGCCGCCGGGCGGTGGTGGCCTTCACCCACGCCTGGGAAGAGGACGCCCAGCGCCGCGACTTCCGCTTCAACGCCCTCTATGTCGACGGCGAGGGCCGGCTGTACGATCCCACCGGCCAGGGCGTGCAGGACGCCAGGGACGGCAAGGTGGTGTTCGTCGGCGAGCCGATGACCCGCATCCGCGAGGACTACCTGCGCATCCTGCGCTTCTTCCGCTTCCAGGCCTGGTACGGCAAGGGCGAGCCCGACCAGAAGGCCCTGGCCGCCTGCAAGGCGCTTAAAGGCCTGGTCTCGGGCCGCGCCGCCGAGCGCACCCAGAAGGAAATCCTGAAACTGCTGGCGGCCGAGGATCCCCGTCCGGCCCTGCGGCTGATGGCGGCCACCGGCGTGCTGGCGGCGATCCTGCCGTTCGTGAAGTCCCTGGCGCGCCTCGACGGCCTGGTCGCCATCGAGACCGAGCAGCTGTTCGAGAACGACGTCGAGCTGCGGCTGGCCGCCCTGATCCCCGACGACGCCGTGCTGGCCCGGGAGCTGGCCGAGCGCCTGCGCCTTTCGAACGCCCTGAAGGACCGGCTGATCGAGGCGGTCGGGACCTCGCCGCGCATCGTCTCGTGGATGAGCCCGCGCGAGGCCCGCCGCGCCGTCTACGCCCTTGGCCTGCGCACCTTCACCGACCGGGTGAAGCTGGCCTGGGCCGGCTCGACCCGCCTGGCCGCCACCTCGCAGTGGCGCGCCCTGCTGGCCCTGGCCGAGAACTGGGACCCGCCGAGCTTCCCGATGACCGGCGCGGAAGTCATGCGCGCCGGCGTGCCCAAGGGCCCGCTGGTCGGCGAGGTGATGCGCGAGGTCGAGATCTGGTGGATCGACCAGGACTTCATCGAAGACAAGCTGTCGGTGATCGAGCGCCTGAAGGCGGTGGTCCAGGGCATGGTGGTTTGAGGCTGGCTCTGCCGGTCGCGATCCTGGTCGCGCTGCTGACGGGGCAGGCGGCGCTGGCCGACGCCAAGCCCCCTCCCAAGCCCGACTACGTGGCCAAGGGCGAGGCCGCCCAGGCCGTCAGCCGCAAGGTCCGCCACCACGACGTTCAACCCTTCGCCGCGCTCGACGAGACCGCGCCGCTCGGCCGCGCCTGGTCGTCGAGCAGCTTCTACGCCCTGCGCGACGACACGGGCGGCCGTCGCTGGGTGGTTCGCCGGGCGTGGGGAAACCTGTCGGGCGCCGGCGGCCTGGTCTGGGCCGACTCCCGCACCTGCCCGGCCGTGGCCGCGATGCTGAAGGGCATGGAGGCCCTGACCCTGCGTCCCGACGTGCCGGGCCTGGGCGCCGAAGACCTCAAGCCGCCCTCGACCGACCCGGGCCTCTACGCGTTCTGGAGCTACCAGGCGGTCAGCGAAGGCGGCGGCTGGATCATGGGTCTTAGCGCCACCGGCGACCACGCCTCGCCCCTGGCGCGCTGGTGGAACGTCGCCGGCCGGGAGCTCGCCAAGTGCTGGACCGAGCAGGAGCCGGGTTAGGGACGTCCATGGCCCAGCTTGCGTCCTCCGCGCGGGTTCGCAACTGAACGGATCGCCCCTCCGCTCGTTACCTTTCCGGAGCTGAGCTTTGGGGGAGGGCGCCGGATTGACGCTGCAGCAGGGACTGTCGTTCGGTCTGGTCGGCGCCACGGTGCTGTGCTTCATCTGGGGCCGCTGGCGCTACGACCTGATCGCCGTGGGCGCCCTGGCCGTAGGCGTCGTCTCGGGGCTGATCCCGCTGAAAAGCGCCTTCGAGGGCTTTTCCAACGACATCGTCATCATCATCGCCAGCGCCCTTGTGCTGAGCGCGGCGGTATCGCGCTCGGGCATCGTCGACACCCTGATGGCCCCGCTGCTGCCCCGCCTGAAGACCGCCCGCAGCCAGGCGCCGGTGCTGGCGGCGATCACGGCGGTGCTGTCGATGGCCACCAAGAACGTCGGGGCCCTGGCCCTGATGATGCCCTCGGCCCTGCGGCTGGCCAGGAACACCGGCGTGCCGGCCTCGCGCATCCTGATGCCGATGTCGTTCGGCTCGCTGGTCGGGGGGCTGGCCGTGCTGGTCGGCACCTCGCCCAATATCATCGTCTCGGAGGTGCGGCAGGAAGCGCTGGGCAAGCCGTTCGCCATGTTCGACTTCATGCCCGTGGGCGCGGCCCTGACGGTGATGGCCATCGGCTACCTGGCCTTCGCCTATCGCCTGCTGCCGGCCGGCCGCCAGGCGGCGGTCGATATCGACGCGGCCCTGGCCGCCAACGCCTATGTCACCGAGGTCGAGATCCCCGAGGGCTGGACCTTCGAGCAGGACCGGGTCGGCGACTTGCGGCGCGCGGCCGAAGACGCCGTGGCGGTGGTGGCAATACTGCGCGGCCGCGAGCGGGTCGCCTCGCCGCACGTCAACCGCAAGATCCGGCCCGGCGACGTGCTGCTGCTGGAGGGCCAGCAGCAGGCGCTGAACGAGCTGATCGTCAAGGCGCACCTGCGCCTGTCCGACGCCAAGCGGCCGGTGGTGATGGACGAGCCGACCGATGAGGTGCGGGTGGTCGAGGCGGTGATCGGCGCCGAAAGCGACCTGATCGGCAAGACCGCTAAGGGCCTGGCCCTGAACGAGACCTACGGCGTCAACCTGCTGGGCGTCAGCCGCGCGGGCTATCGGCTGGCCGGGCGCCTGGCGACCATCCGCATGAAGGCCGGCGACATCCTCGTGCTGCAGGGCGGCGAGCAGCAGCTGCCCGGCGCCCTGCAGGCCCTGGGTTGCCTGCCGCTGGCCGAGCGCGAGGTGCGGCTGGGCGGGGTGCGCCACGCCCTTCTTCCCGCCGCCATACTGGCGGGCGCCATGGCCCTGGTGGCGCTGGGCGTGCTGCCGGTGGCGGCCGGCTTCTTCGCCGCCGCCGTGCTGGTGGTGGCCACCGGCGCCCTGCGCATGCGCGAGGCCTACGCCTCGCTGGAGGGGCCGGTGCTGGTGCTGGTGGCGGCGATGATCCCGGTCAGCGACACCATCCAGAAGAGCGGCGGCACCGACCTGATCGCCGCCTGGCTGTCGGGCGCCTTCGACGGCATGCCGCCGCTTCTGACCCTGACGGCGATGATGGCGGTGGCGATGCTGGCCACGCCCTTCCTCAACAACGCAGCCACCGTGCTGATCGTCGCCCCGATCGGCCTGGGCCTGGCCGAGCGCCTGGGCCTCAGTCCCGATCCGTTCCTGATGGCCGTGGCGGTGGGCGCCGGCTGCGACTTCCTCACCCCCGTCGGACACCAGTGCAACACCCTGGTGCTGGGGCCCGGCGGCTACCGGTTCGGCGACTACGCCCGGCTGGGCGCGCCGCTGTCCCTGCTGATCCTGCTGGCGGCGCCGGGCCTGATCGCGCTGGTCTGGCCGCTCGCTTCGCGTTGAGGCGCTTGCGAAGCCGCCCAACCTCCGATCTAGTCGCCTCCATCGCGAAGGCTGACGAGGGGCGTACTCGGATGGCGACGGGCACTGTGCTGTGGTTCGACACCGCCAAGGGCTTTGGCTACATCGCGCCCGATGGCGACGATGGGGCCGAGATCCGGGTCAATGCGGTCGCGGTCGAGCGGGCGGGGCTGCCGCCGCTCGAGGACGGCCAGATCATCGCCTACGAGCTGGAACGCGACCCGTTCAGCGGCCAGATGGTGGCGGGCAAGCTGCGGGCTTGAGTTCACCTTAAGTCGTCATCGCGGCCGGACGCCCGCGAAGGCGGGCGGTGGAGCCGGGACCCAGGGGCCGGCGCAATGCGTCGGCTACCGCTGGGGCGGGAACCCATGCGCCGAGCCCAGTCTCCTGGGTCCCGGATGAGCGCTGCGCGCTTTCCGGGATGACGCGCGGGTGGGGGAGGCGGCTCAGCGCAGCTCGAAATAGGCCGTGCCGTCGCCCTCCGTGTGGGCGACGATGGCGATCTGGTGTTCGGTGCCGTCGTCGAGGGTCAGGCGGGCGTCGCCGGCCCGGAAGGCCTGGCGCATGGCCTCGGGCTCGCCCGTAAGGCTGCCCTTGCCGGAGCGGCGGCCCGCCGGGCCGCTGGACACCAGCAGCGAGAAGGCGATCTCCTGGCTCTGGCGGGCGATGGTCAGGGCGCCTTGGCCCGTACGCGGAACGGCTGAACTTTTACGCATATGAAGGGAACGCTCAGCTTGGCCGTTCGCTCCATAGTCTCTGGACCTTTCCTCCCGAACACGGCGAAGATTAGGAACACAGAGGCGTTCGCCAGCGCTTTTACCGCAGGATGGTCGCGCCTGCCCGGAGCGCCGGGCCGACGTTCGCCGGGGCGGTCTATCTACGAAGGGGAGCCGCATGGCCCGCAAGCCGAACTACAATTTCGAACGCCAGGAACGCGAGCGCCAGAAGGCCGCCAAGGCTGCCGAAAAGGCCGCGGAGAAAGCCGCCGCCAAGGCCGCCAAGCGCGTTGACGAGGGTGAGCCCTCGCCCGAATAGGCGCCTTACTTCTTTTCCGGGTTCCGGACCGACGGGCCTTCCATCTTGGAGGTGTCGGTGTTGATGGCCGGCAGGTCGGGCCGGCGGCCCGTCAGGGTCTCGATCGGATAGATCGTGGCGCACTTGAGCCACTTGCCGGCCCAGGCGCCGCCGCGCGCCTCGCACTTCGCCTTCGGCCAGACCCACAGATAGTGGTAGCCGAACACGCCGACGATGCTGGCGAGGAAGATTCCGATGAAGATGATCTTCAGGCGGTTGATGTTGCGGTTCATGGCGGCGTCTTAAGCACCGGCCGCGCTATGTGGCTAGTCCCATTTCGCGGGCGCCATTGGCGGGAGGGAGCGCGCGGGGCGCTGACGGCTCGCGAAAGGTGTCGTACATTTGTTTGAATGATCCTTGAAAAAGCGCATTACGCTTACGTCAGGGGAAACTTGCAAACCTGGGAGGACGCGCTAAGTCGATTGTCCAAGCAGGGGAAACCTCGAAAGAGAAGCAGCCAGGAGGCGGCGTAGACCGATGAAGGTTCTGGTCCCGGTCAAACGGGTTATCGATTACAACGTGAAGGCTCGGGTGAAAGCCGACCAGACGGGCGTCGACCTGGCGAACGTCAAGATGTCGATGAATCCGTTCTGCGAGATCGCGGTCGAAGAGGCCGTGCGCCTCAAGGAAAAGGGCGTGGCGACCGAGGTGGTCATCGTCTCGATCGGCCCCGCGCAAGCCCAGGAAACCATCCGCACGGCCCTGGCCATGGGCGGCGACCGCGGCATCCTGATCACCAGCGACGCCGACCTCGAGCCGCTGGCCGTGGCCAAGCTGCTGAAGGCCGTGGTGGCCGAAGAGCAGCCGGGCCTGGTGCTGATGGGCAAGCAGGCCATCGACGGCGACAACAACGCCGTGGGCCAGATGCTGTCGGCCCTGCTCGACTGGCCGCAGGCGACCTTCGCCTCGGCGGTGGAGATCGCCGGTTCGACCGCCAAGGTCACCCGTGAAGTCGACGGCGGCCTGCAGACGCTCGACGTCGACCTGCCGGCCGTGATCACCGCCGACCTGCGCCTGAACGAGCCGCGCTACGCGTCTTTGCCCAACATCATGAAGGCCAAGAAGAAGGAAATCGCGCAGAAGACCGTCGCCGACTACGGCGTCGACGTCGCTCCGCGCCTGACCGTCGTCAAGGTCACCGAGCCGGCCAAGCGCTCGGCCGGCATCAAGGTCGAGTCGGCCGCCGACCTCGTCTCCAAGCTCACGACCGCGGGGGTGCTGTAATGGCCGTTCTCGTCATCGCCGATAACGACAACGCGCACCTGCGCGACGGCACCAACAAGACCGTCACCGCCGCCCTGAAGCTGTCGGGCGACGTCGATGTGCTGGTCCTGGGCAAGGGCGCGCAGGCCGTGGCCGACGCCGCCGCCAAGATCGCCGGCGTCCGCAAGGTGCTGCTGGCCGAAAGCGACGCCCTGGGTCACGGCATCGCCGAAGCCCAGGCCGACGCCGTCCTGGCGCTCGCCGGCGGCTACGACGCGATCCTCGTCCCGGCCACCGCCGGCGGCAAGAACTTCGCCCCGCGCATCGCCGCCAAGCTCGACGTCGCCCCGATCAGCGACATCGTCGAAGTGGTCTCGGCCGACACCTTCGTGCGTCCGATCTACGCCGGCAACGCGCTGGAGACCGTCCAGTCGTCCGACGCCAAGAAGGTGATCACCGTGCGTCCGACCGCCTTCGCGGCGGCCGGCGAGGGCGGTTCGGCCGCCGTCGAGAGCGTCTCGGGCGCCGATGCGGCCAAGACCCGCTTCGTCAGCGAAGAGATGGTCAAGTCCGACCGTCCCGAATTGGCCGCGGCCAAGATCGTCGTCTCGGGCGGTCGCGCCATGGGCTCGGCCGAAGAGTTCCAGGCGGTCATCGAGCCCCTGGCCGACAAGCTGGGCGCCGCCGTCGGCGCCAGCCGCGCCGCCGTCGACGCGGGCTACGCCCCGAACGACTATCAGGTCGGCCAGACCGGCAAGGTCGTCGCTCCGGCCCTCTACATCGCCGTGGGCATCTCGGGCGCCATCCAGCACCTGGCCGGCATGAAGGACTCCAAGGTGATCGTCGCGATCAACAAGGACGCCGACGCGCCGATCTTCCAGGTCGCCGACTACGGCCTGGTCGCCGACTACAAGTCGGCCGTGCCGGACCTGATGAGCGCGCTCACCGCCGCCGGCAAATAAGGCTTGAAGCTCCCGGACGGCGACAATGCGGAGATCGACCAGCGCAAGCTGACCGACTACGCATTGTCGCCGACCCACCCGGTGGGCAAGCACAAGGCGCGCCTGTTCGCGCTGAAACTCGGACTGACGCGCGAGGACGCGCCGGTCCTGATCGAAGCGCTCCGCGTGGCGGCTGCTTCTGAAGATGCATTCCCAGCTGACGTCGACGCCTGGGGCGTTCGCTACCGCATCGACTTCCTGTTCCGATTTTCCGAACGTTCTGCGATGATCACCAGCGGCTGGATCGTACCGGCCGACGGATCGCGGACCCGACTGACCTCGGTGTTCGTCATGCGGGAAGCCCGATGATCAACGAACTCGACACTGTCGCCCTGTTGGTCGACCGTCCGGATCTGAACCTGCGGAAGGGCGAGATGGGTACGGTCGTGGACGTGCTGGGCGATCGCGAGGTCTTCCAGGTCGAGTTCGTCGACGACGAGGGCTTCACCTACGGCCTGGCGACCTTCGCCGCGAGCGACCTGCTGAAGCTGCATCACCGCGCCAGGGCCGCCTGAGCCTTCCGCAAAACCCCTTATGCGCGCCCCCGGATTTGCGCGGGATCGGGCTTGGGCTTAAGCCGATCCCATGACGCAACACGCCGACACCCTTTCCGATCTCGACGCCCGGAAGGCCCGCGCCCGGGCCTGGTTCGAGAGCCTGCGCGACCAGATCTGCGCCGCCTTCGAGACCCTGGAGGACGAGGCGCCCGCCGAGCTCTACGGCGATGCGCCCGGTCGCTTCGAGCTGAAGCCGTGGGATCGCCCGGCCGGCGGCGGCGGGGTGATGGGCATGATGCACGGCCGCCTGTTCGAGAAGGTCGGCGTGCACGTCTCCACCGTGTTCGGGACCTTCCCGCCGGAAATGGCCAAGACCATGCCGGGCGCCGCCGAGGATCCCCGCTTCTTCGCCACCGGCATCAGCCTGATCGCGCACATGACCAATCCGCGCGTGCCGGCCGTGCACATGAACACCCGCTTCATCGCCACCACCAAGGGCTGGTTCGGCGGCGGCGGCGACCTGACCCCGCTGCTGGGCTACCAGCGCAGCCAAGACTTCCCCGACGCCATCGACTTCCACGCCGCCTACCAGCGCGCCTGCGACAAGCACGATCCGGAGTGGTACGCCAAGTACAAGGCCTGGTGCGACGAGTACTTCTTCCTGCCCCACCGCAACGAGCCGCGCGGCATCGGCGGCATCTTCTACGACCACCACGACAGCGGCGACTGGGATCGCGACTTCGCCTTCACCCAGGACGTCGGCCGGGCTTTCCTCGAGATCTACCCGACCCTGGTCCGCCGACGCATGAACGAGGCCTGGACCCCCGACGAGCGCGAGCAGCAGCTGATCCAGCGCGGCCGCTATGTCGAGTTCAACCTGCTCTACGACCGCGGCACGATGTTCGGCCTGAAGACCGGCGGCAACACCGAGTCGATCCTCAGCTCCATGCCGCCGCAGGTGAAGTGGCCGTGATCAGATCCTCCCCCCTGAAGGGGGAGGTGTCGGCGAAGCCGACGGAGGGGGAAGTCTTTCGGAGGTCGGCTCCATCAGCGGAAGCTGAAAACGGCCCCCCTCCGGCCCGTCGGGCCACCTCCCCCACAGGGGGAGGATCCGGCTCACACCGCCAGGCACACCACCTGCGCCACGCGCAGATCCCGCCGCAGGCCGTCGGCGATGCGGCCGTAGTTGTCGGTGGTGATGGCCTCGCCCGGGGCGAACTCGGGGACGGAGGCGTCGCCCCCGCGCCGGGGCGTGCGGGCGATCAGGGTGCGC
Source organism: Caulobacter endophyticus (assembly GCF_003116815.1). Taxonomy (GTDB): domain Bacteria; phylum Pseudomonadota; class Alphaproteobacteria; order Caulobacterales; family Caulobacteraceae; genus Caulobacter; species Caulobacter endophyticus. The sequence goes on along the minus strand of NZ_QDKQ01000029.1, from coordinate 10,578 downwards.
AGGCTCTCGGGCGCGGTGGTGTAGATGCGGCCGCGACGCGGCGACTCCGCCACCGTCACGCCGATCACCCGGCCGGCGCTGTCGAGCGCCGGGGCGCCGGAGAGGCCCGCCAGCGTGCCCTTCAGATTGTCGGTGCGGCCGACCTCGGCCCAGACCAGCACCGGCTCGGTGCGGGCGCCGCGCCCGTGGATCACCAGGTTCTCGCGGCCGATCAGGCGCGAGGCCACCTCGCCGGCGTGGCCCTGGGGATAGCCGGGATGGAAGGCCCGCATGCCCTTGCGCGGGTCGGAGAGGTTCACCGGCATGGCCGGGGCGCCGCCCTCGGTGGTCAGGATCGCCGCGTCGAAGCGCGGGTCGATGGTCACCTTGGCGGCGACGCCGCGGCCGTCGGCGACCAGGATGGCGGCCTGCTTGCAGCCGTCGACCACATGGCGGGCCGTCAGCCAAATCCCGTTCTGCCCCACCGAGAAGGCCGTGCCCGAGGCCGGCTCCTGCTTGTCGGGCACCTGGACGACGATCGACGGGTCGAAGGGCGAGGCCGGGCCCAGCGGCACGCCTTCCTCGCCGGGGACCGGCGGCGGCGGCGGCGGCGCGTCGGCGCGCTCCTGGCGGCCGACGGCGACCACCAGAAGGGCGGCGACCACGGCGCCGTAGACCAGCCAGTCTGGAAGCTTGGGGAAATGCACGCGCCCCGCTCCGGTTCGTTCCTTTCGCCTCAGCCCGCCACGCCGGCGGCGATGATGATGGCGGTGGCGAGCTTGGCGCCCACCAGCAGGGCGGCGGCCGAGACCTCGCCCTCGTTGATCCGCTCGGGCAGGCCCTTGAGCATCATGTCGGTCAGGCGGAAGACCAGGAGCTGCAGCGCCAGCGTGGCCACGCCCCACAGCAGGATCTCGATCACCGAGGTCGAGGCCGCCAGCGACGCGGCCAGCGGAATGGCCAGGCCCGTCATCACCCCGCCCAGCGACAGGGCGGCGGCCGCATTGCCTTCGCGGATCAGCTTGATCTCGCGATGGGGGGTCAGAAGGATGTAGATCGCCGCCCCGGCGACCAGCATCGCCATGGTCACGCCCACATGGGTCAGGGTCGTCAGCAGGCCGTTGGCGAAGGCCTGGATCTCGGGCGACTGGATCTGAGGCATGTTTACGCGACCCCCTGGGACTTGAGGGGCAAGCTCTAACACGGGTTGGCGAGGCTTGCGTAGGGGGCTCGCGTGGCGGGCGTCGAACCCTCTCTCTTTGAGAGAGGGAGGGGGCCGCGTTGCGCGTGTTCGGGCTGAGTGGAGCAGACCCCCCCACCCGTAAAGTCCCCGCTTTCGCGGGGACTTTACGGAAAAAGAAGCACGCGCAACCTAGGCCGCGTCGTCGGCGTCGTCTTCCAGCATGCCGGCCATGGCCGCCATCGACAGCTTGCGCAGGGCGCTGGCGCGGACCTTCTCGCTTTCGCTCTTGAGTTGGCCGCAGGCCGCAAGAATGTCGCGGCCGCGCGGGGTGCGGATCGGCGAGGAGTAGCCGGCCTTGTTGAGGATCGCCGCGAAGGTCTCGATCGCGCCCCAGTCCGAGCACTCGTACTGGCTGCCCGGCCAGGGATTGAACGGGATCAGGTTGATCTTGGCGGGGATGCCCTTGATCAGCTTCACGAGGGCGCGGGCCTCGTCGGGGCTGTCGTTGACGCCCTTCAGCATCACGTATTCGAAGGTCACCCGGCGGGCGTTGGACAGGCCCGGATAGGCGCGGATGCCCGCCATCAGCTGCTCGATCGGGTACTTCTTGTTCAGCGGCACCAGCACGTCGCGCAGGGCGTCGTTGGTGGCGTGCAGGCTGATGGCCAGCATGGCCTGGGTGGCGTCGCCCAGCTTGTCGAGCATCGGCACGACGCCCGAGGTCGACACCGTGATGCGGCGACGCGAGATGCCGATGCCCTCGTTGTCGCTGATGATCTCGATGGCGTCGGCCACCTGGCCCAGATTGTAGAGCGGCTCGCCCATGCCCATGAACACGATGTTGCTCAGCAGGCGGTCTTCCTTGTCCGACGGCCATTCGGCCAGGTCGTCCTTGGCGATCTGCACCTGGGCGACGATCTCGGCCGTGGTCAGGTTGCGCACCAGCGGCTGGGTGCCGGTGTGGCAGAAGCTGCAGTTCAGCGTGCAGCCGACCTGGCTGGAGACGCACAGGGCGCCGACCCGGCCCACCGACGGAATATAGACGGTCTCGACCTCGATGCCCGGGGCCATGCGGATCAGCCACTTGCGGGTGCCGTCCTTGGAGACCTGGCGCTCGACCACCTCGGGGCGGGCGATGGTGAAGGTCTCGGCCAGGCGCGCGCGGGTTTCCTTGGCCACGTCGCTCATCTGGGAAAAGTCGGTGACGCCGCGATGGTGGATCCAGCGGAACACCTGGGTGGCGCGCATCTTGGCCTTGCCATGCTCGACCACGCCGCTTTCGGTCAGGGCGGCGATCAGCTGCGGGCGGGTCAGGCCCGACAGGTTGACGGGCGGCTTGGCCGCGTCGGCCTTTTCAGCGGGCGCAACGCGGGACAGGTCGAGGGTGACGCTCAAGGGGCGGTCCGGGAAATTCGAGGAATGTGCGGGGTCGAGGCGGGGATATAGCAGATGTGAGGCGGTTTTCCAAAAACCAGGATCCTCCCCCTGTGGGGGAGGTGGCCCGGAGGGCCGGAGGGGGGACGTTTTCAGCTTCCGCGGCGGTGGATGGTCATCAGCTGCTCACCCTCCGTCCGCTTTGCGGACACCTCCCCCACAGGGGGAGGATCTTGCGGGGCGATCTTTCCTTCTCCTCCCCCGTGGAACGGGGGAGGGGGACCACGAAGTGGTGGAGGGGGCGAGACTGGGCTCAGCGGTGGCGGTCGCCCCCTCCGTCACGCCGCGTATCCGCGGCGCGCCACCTCCCCCGCTTCGCGAGGGAGGAGCAGACAATCGTCCGCCTTACCGCTAAACCGCGCCCATGCCGTTCACCGCCACCGTCATGACCATGTTCCCCGAGGCCTTCCCCGGCCCGCTCGGCGTCTCGATGATCGGGACCGCCTGGAAGGAGGCCGACCTGTGGCGATTGGAAACACTGGACATTCGCGCCTTTTCCAAGGATAAGCGCGGCTTCCTCGACGACACTCCCGCGGGTGGCGGCGCGGGAGCCGTACTCAAAGCGGACGTCATCGCCTCTGCGCTCGACAGCGTGGACCTCGGCGGGCGGCCGCTTTTGTACATGAGCGCCCGGGGCAGGCCCCTGACCCAGGCGCGCGTTCGCGAGTGGTCCAAGGCGCCTGGCGTCGTGGTGCTGTGCGGCCGCTTCGAGGGGGTGGACCAGAGGGTGCTCGACGCCCGCGGGTTCGAGGAGGTCTCCGTCGGAGACGCGGTGCTCGCCGGTGGCGAGGCGGCGGCGATGGTGGTGATCGAGGCGTGCGTTCGACTGGCCCCGGGTGTGCTGGGGAATATCGACAGCACGCTGGAAGAAAGCTTCGAGGACGGCCTCCTCGAGCATCCGCAGTACACCAGGCCGCGGACGTTCGAAGGGCTCGACATCCCCGAGGTGCTGCTGTCGGGCGACCACAAGAAGGTCGACCAGTGGCGGCGCAGTATGCGTGAAGAAACGACCCGCGAGCGGCGTCCCGACCTCTGGGAAGCGCATCTCGCCAATCAACAGGCAAAAGGCGGCCCGAAAACGGGTAAGCCCAAGGAGAAATGATCATGGCGATCAACATCATCGCTCAGCTCGAGCAAGAAGAATCGGCCCGTCTGCTGGCCGTCCGCGCGATCCCGGAATTCCGTCCCGGCGACACCCTGCGCGTCAACGTGAAGATCAAGGAAGGCGAGCGCGAGCGCGTTCAGGCCTACGAAGGCGTCTGCATCGCCCGCCAGGGCACGGGCGTCCACGAGAGCTTCACCGTCCGCAAGATCTCGTTCGGCGAAGGCGTGGAGCGTCTGTTCCCGCTGCTCTCGCCGAGCATCGAAAGCATCGAAGTCAAGCGTCGCGGCGTCGTCCGTCGCGCCAAGCTGTACTACCTGCGCGACCGTCGCGGTAAGTCGGCCCGTATCGCCGAGCGCGTCAACGTCCGCAAGGACGCCGAATAAGCAGCTCGCTCGCTACGGCGAAGTGTTCGAAGGCCCCGGTGGAAACGCCGGGGCCTTTTGCTTTTGCGGTTGTCCTCCCGCGGGCGCTGCGCAATCCTGGCGAGAGTTCTTGGGGAGGGGCGCATGAGGCGCGTGCTGAAGGCGGCCGGCCTGCTGGCGGTGGCGATGCTGGCCATGGCCGGGGCGCGGACCACGGTTCCCGACCTGCCCCGGGCCGAGGGCGAGCCCGAGCTGCTGGCGCCCAACGGCCGGCGCGGGATGGGCGTCGATCTCAACGAGATCCGCATCTTCTTCGCCGGCGGCTACGACGGCGAGGGCATTCGCCGCGCCAACATGAAGTTCGTCCGCTCGATCCACGGCATGACCTTCTACAAGGTTGAGGGGCGGCTCTATGTCGATCGCGACGGCGACCATGTGATCGACGCCGGCGCCGCCTATGTGCCCGAGACCGGGCTGGTGGTCGCCGACTGGAACTGCGACGGCAGGGGCGACCAGATCCTGCTCAGCATGCGGCCCACGCCGAAGGGCGGGATCAAGGACCTGCTCAGGCGGGCGCGCGCCGAAGGGGCCCGCTGAACGGTCAAGCTTTGTGCATAAGCACGCATCTTGACGGACCGTTGTTCTGTGGCATGATGATTTCACCCTCGCTGTTCAGACACGGCGGGCTTCCAGACCGTCTCCTTTCTAGTGGACGGCCCTCTTCAGGCGGAGCCATCGGCCCCTGGAGTGTACAAACGATGCCAGGGCGCGCCGACAGGTCACTACGACCGGCGCGCCCTTAGTCGTTCGAGGTTGCGTTCAGTGGTCCTCGTCCCGCCGGATGGGGACCAAGGCGACCGCCGCGTTCTGCGTCTCCAGCAAGGCTTCGGGGCAAGAAACGTGCGCCTGGACGTTGTTTCCGACCCGCGTCGGGGCAGGATCGATCGCTGCACAGCGGTCACACAGCGGATTTTCGGCGTTTCCTCGCTTTACGCGCCCGTCCATCGGGCCTAGATGCGGATCGCTATGACCCGCGCAACAAAGACCCTCTACGACAAGATCTGGGACGCCCACGTCGTCAACGAAACCGACGGCGAGGCCATCCTGTACATCGACCTGCACCTGATCCACGAGGTGACGACGCCGCAGGCCTTCGCCGGCCTTCGCGCCGCCCGTCGTCCCGTGCGCCGGCCCGACCGCACGCTCGCGGTGGCCGACCACAACGTGCCGACCGAGAACCAGGCCGCCGGCGTCGACGCCGTGCAGGACGAGGAGGCGCGTCTCCAGCTGCAGACGCTGGGCCGCAACGTCGCCGACAACGGGATCGAGTATTTCCCGATGGGCGACATCCGCAACGGCATCGTCCACGTGGTGGGTCCCGAGCAGGGCCGCACCCAGCCGGGCATGACCATCGTCTGCGGCGACAGCCACACCTCGACCCACGGCGCCTTCGGGGCCCTGGCCCACGGCATCGGCACGTCCGAGGTCGAGCACGTGCTGGCCACCCAGACCCTGCGCCAGAAGAAGGCCAAGAACCTGCTGGTGCGCGTCGACGGCCAGCTGGGCCCGGGCGTCACCGCCAAGGACATCGCCCTGGCCGTCATCGGCGAGATCGGCACGGCCGGCGGCACCGGCTACGTCATCGAGTACGCCGGCGAGGCCGTGCGCGGCCTGACGATGGAGGGCCGCATGACCCTCTGCAACCTGACCATCGAGGGCGGGGCCAAGGCCGGCCTGATCGCGCCGGACGAAACCACCTTCGCCTATGTGCAGGGCAAGCCCGCCGCGCCGAAGGGCGCGGCCTGGGACATGGCCGTCAGCCACTGGAAGACCTTCTTCTCGGACGAAGGCGCCGTCTTCGACCGCACCGTCGTCATCGACGGGGCCGCGCTCGTGCCGATGGTCACCTGGGGCACCAGCCCTGAGGACGTCGTGCCGATCACCGGGAACGTCCCCGAGCCGGAGAGCTTCGCCACCGCCGACAAGCGCGCCGCCGCCCACCGGGCCCTGGACTATATGGGCCTGACCGCCGGCCAGCCGATCTCCGAGGCCCGTATCGACCGTGTCTTCATCGGCTCGTGCACCAACAGCCGCATCGAGGACATGCGCGCCGCCGCCGCCGTGGTGCAGGAAGCCTTCCTGCACGGCCGCATGGTGGCCCCGCACGTCAAGGCGATGGTCGTGCCGGGCTCGGGCCTGGTGAAGGAACAGGCCGAGTCCGAGGGCCTGGACGCCATCTTCAAGGCCGCGGGCTTTGACTGGCGCGAGCCGGGCTGCTCGATGTGCCTGGGGATGAACCCCGACCGCCTGGAGCCGGGCGAGCGCTGCGCCTCGACCAGCAACCGCAATTTCGAGGGCCGTCAGGGCCGCGGCGGCCGCACCCACCTCGTCTCGCCCGCCATGGCGGCGGCGGCGGCGATCGCCGGCCATCTGGTCGACGTGCGGACCCTGCTGTCGGAGACGAACTGATGCAAGCCTTCACCCGTCTCGACGGCCGCGCCGCGCCCCTGTCGCTGGCCAATATCGACACCGACCAGATCATCCCCAAGCAGTTCCTCAAGACCGTCGAGCGCGAGGGCCTGGGCAAGGGGCTGTTCTTCGACTTCCGCTTCGACGCGGCCGGGAACGAGATCGCCGACTTCGTGCTCAACCGCCCCGAATACAAGGGCTCGTCCGTGCTGATCGCCGGCGACAACTTCGGCTGCGGCTCCTCGCGCGAGCACGCCCCGTGGGCCCTGATGGACTTCGGGATCATGTGCGTGATCTCCACCAGCTTCGCCGACATCTTCAACAACAACTGCTTCAACAACGGCCTGCTGCCGGTGGTGCTGGCGGCCGACGAAGTCAGCGTGCTGATGGACGAGGCCAAGGGCGGCAACCACATGGTCAGCGTCGACCTGGAAGCCCAGACGGTGGTCTCGCCCTCGGGCAAGACCTTCAGCTTCCAGATCGATCCGGTGCGCAAGGAGAAGATGCTGAAAGGTCTGGACGCCATCGGCGAGACCCTGCAGCACGCCGCCGACATCGACGTCTTCGAAAGCAAGCGCGCCATCGGCCAGCCCTGGCTGGAATCCTGAACCCCTCCCCCTTGATGGGGGAGGGCAGGGGTGGGGGTGACTGCGGCGGTTGGGTTCGCGCTATATCCCGACAGGCTTTCACCCCCATCCCCGACCCTTCTCCCATCCAAGGGGGAAGGGAGAGAGACCCAGATGACCATCATCCTCGCCGGCACGATCCGCATCGCGCCCGAGCGCCTCGAAACCCTGCGCCCGCACCTGGCCGCCCAGGTGGCCGGGTCGCGCGCCGAGCCGGGCTGCCTGGACTACGCCCTCTCCGAGGACCGGCTCGATCCGGGGCTGATCCGGGTTTTCGAGCACTTCACCGACGAAGCGGCCTTGGCCTTCCACCGCGCTTCGCCGCATATGGCCGCGTGGCGCGCGGCGTGCGCCGAGCTTGGCGTGTACGAGCGCCGCATGTCCTCCTTCGACGTTTCCGCCTATCGCGAGATCTGAAATGGCTACGCTTCTCCTGCTCCCCGGCGACGGCATCGGTCCGGAAGTCTGCGCGGAGGTGCGCCGCGTGGCGGCCGCCCTCGTGCCCAGCCTGGTGGTCGAGGAAGCCATCTACGGCGGCGCCAGCTACGACGCCCACGGCACGCCGCTGACCGACGAGGTGCGTGATCGCGCCCTGGCCAGCGACGCGGTGTTGATGGGCGCGGTCGGTGGTCCCAAGTGGGCCGACGCTCCCCGCCACCTGCGCCCGGAAGCCGGCCTGCTGAACCTGCGCAAGGCGATGAACGTCTACGCCAACCTGCGCCCGGCCTACTGCTTCGAGGCCCTGGCCGGCGCCTCCAGCCTGAAGACCGAGCTGGTCTCGGGCCTGGACATCATGTTCGTGCGCGAACTGGTCGGCGGCGTCTATTTCGGCGAGCCGCGCGGCATCGACGTGCTGCCCGACGGCCAGAAGAAGGGCTACGACACCGCCCTCTACACCACCAGCGAGATCGAGCGCGCCGGGCGCGTGGCCTTCGAGCTGGCCCGCGGCCGCAAGAACAAGGTCCACTCGGCCGAGAAGTCGAACGTCATGGAGTCGGGCCTGCTGTGGAAGCAGGTGATCACCGAGCTGCATGCGCGCGAATATCCCGACGTCGAGCTGGAGCACATCCTGGCCGACAACTGCGCCATGCAGCTGGTGCGCGCGCCCAAGCAGTTCGACGTCATCGTCACCGACAACCTGTTCGGCGACATCCTGTCGGACGCGGCGGCCATGCTGACCGGCTCGCTGGGCATGCTGCCCTCGGCCGCCATCGGCGATCCCGACAAGCCGGGCCTCTACGAGCCGATCCACGGCTCGGCCCCCGACATCGCCGGCAAGGGCCTGGCCAATCCGCTGGCCGCCATCCTGTCGTTCGAGATGGCCCTGCGCTGGTCGCTGAAGGAGGTCGAAGCCGCCGACCGCCTGCTCGCCGCCGTCAAGGGCGCTCTGGATTCGGGTGCGCGCACCCGTGATCTCGGAGGTGAATTGACCACTGTTCAGATGGGTGATGCGGTGTTGTGTCGCATCTGATCTGGTAGAATAGCGCCGTTATTTCGGCGTTTTACAATTTCTGCTTAAGTTTTTTCGCCCAGTTCCTTTGCTTATCAAGAGATAAGTCGGGACCTGGGCGAAATGCGTTTCAACGACCTGAAGATATCGGCGAAGCTGGGGATCGCGTTCAGCGCCCTGATCATCGCCTTCGTGGCCTCTTCGGCCGTTGTGTTCACCAGCCTGCAGCGCATCGAAGACGCTTCGGTCTCCACCCAGCGCAGCCTCTCCCTGGCCACCGAGGCCGAGGAGATGATGACCCTGGTCCTCGAGCAGCAGAACGCCCTGCGCGCCTACGCCCTGCTGGGCGACACCCAGTTCGCCGAGGCCTACAAGGAAAACGCCGCCCGGTTCGACAAGGCCCTGGACGCCTTCGAGGGCAAGACCACGATCGCCGAGCAGAAGGCCCGCATCCAGCGCCTGCGCGCTGCGGTGGGCGTGTGGCGCAAGACCATCGCCGAGCCCGCCCAGGCGGCCGTCGACAACGATCCGGTCATGGGCCGCATCGCCGCCGGCGAGCTGATGGGCCGCAAGAGCCTGACTGACATCCGCAACGTCCAGCAGGAACTGACCGACGCCGCCGCCGAGCGCGTCGCCCTGCGCGCCAAGGAGATGAAGTCGGCCATGGACCTGGCCATCCTGTCGCTGGTCCTGGGCGGCGTGGCCGCCCTGGTCATCGCCGGCCTGATGGGCTGGATGCTGTCGGGCACCATCGGCGCCTCGGTGGCCGCCATGACCGCCGCCATGCGCCGCCTGGCCTCGGGCGACAACTCCATCGAGGTCCCCGCCGTCGGTCGCAAGGACGAGGTCGGCCAGATGGCCCAGGCCGTGCTGAGCTTCAAGGACGCCGCCATCCACAAGCTGCGCCTGGAAGACGAGGCCGTCGAGCAGCGCCGCATGACCGAGGCCGAGCGCGCCCGCGTCGAGGCCGAAAAGGCCCGCAAGGCCCAGGAAGACGCCGTCGCCGTGTCGGCCCTGGCCGAGGCCCTGGGTCACCTGTCGAACGGTGATCTGACCTTCCGCATCACCGCCGCCTTCGCCCCTGACGCCGAGCAGCTGAAGACCGACTTCAACGCCGCCGCCGCCCGCCTGGAAGAAGCCATGCGCGGCATCAACGGCGCCGCCGGCGGCATCCGCGCCGGTTCGGAAGAGATCGCCCAGGCTTCGGACGACTTGTCGCGCCGCACCGAGCAGCAGGCCGCCAGCCTGGAAGAGACCGCCGCCGCCCTCGACCAGATCACCGCCACCGTCCGCAAGACCGCCTCGGGCGCCAAGGAAGTCTCCAGCCTGGTGGCCGGCGCCCGCGCCGGCGCCGAGCGCTCGGGCCGCATCGTCGACCAGGCGGTCGGCGCCATGGCCGGCATCGAGCAGTCCTCGGGCCAGATCGGCAACATCATCGGCGTGATCGACGAGATCGCCTTCCAGACCAACCTTTTGGCGCTGAACGCGGGCGTGGAAGCCGCGCGGGCCGGTGACGCGGGCAAGGGCTTCGCGGTCGTGGCGCAGGAAGTCCGCGCGCTCGCCCAGCGCTCGGCCGAAGCGGCCAAGGAGATCAAGGGCCTGATCTCGACCTCGACCCAGCAGGTCGAGGCCGGCGTCTCCCTGGTCGGCCAGACCGGCGAGGCCCTGCGCGCCATCGTCGACCAGGTGGCCAGCATCGACGCCCTGGTCGGCGAGATCGCCGCCAGCGCCCAGGAGCAGTCCACCGGCCTGCACCAGGTCAATGTCGCGGTGAACCAGATGGACCAGGTCGTCCAGCAGAACGCCGCCATGGTGGAAGAAGCCACCGCCGCCACCCACTCGCTGAAGGGCGAGGCAGGCGAGCTGGCCGTGCAGGTCGGCCGCTTCAAGGTCGCCGGCGCCGCCGTGGCCGCCTCGGCGCCCCGGGCCGCCACCCCGGCCTCGCGTCCCGCCGCCAGCCCGGCCCGCGC
>NZ_QDKQ01000028.1 GCF_003116815.1 Caulobacter endophyticus | reverse complement strand
CCGGTGGCCCGTCGCCTGGCCCGCGCCGCCCGCGCCCGCTCGGCCGGCCAGGCGCCGGCGGCCGCCTGGGCCGCGGCGGATCTGGGGGACGAGGAGGAGTAGACGACGGAGACGTCGGCTCGTCCTTCCGCGGCGGCGATCGACGAAGGCGTCCGCGCGGCGGACGCAGGCGAGTTCGCAGAACATGACGCCGTGGCGGAGTGGGTCGCTTCATGGGGCGATCCCAACGAAAAGCCCATGCCGAAGTGCGGCTAGTCTGAACCGCGCCGGCGTTACGCCACCTGCGTTCAGCGCAAGTGCTGCGTGTAATGCACGGCGCTCAACGCTGGCCCGATCGCCTCTAGCCCCTACCCCGCCAGAATCGCCGCCAGCCCCTCCCGGTAGGTCGGATACTTCGGCCGCCAATCGAGCTCGGCCTTGGCCAGGGCGTTCGAGACGCGCTTGTTCTCGGCGTAGAAGCGACGGGTGGCGGGCGACAGGCCCAGGGCGTTGAACGGCAGGTCCGGCGGAACCGGAACGCCCAGCAGGCGAGCGGCGTGCTCCATGACGTCCTGCGGCGGCGCCGGCTCGTCGTCGCACAGATTGTAGACCGCCCCCGCGCGCGGCCGCTCCAGCGAGGCCAGAAGGCCCGAGACGATGTCGTCGCGGTGCACGCGGCTGAACACCTGGCCCGGCTTGACGATTCGGCGCCCCTCGCCGGCCTTCAGGCGGTCGAAGGCGCTGCGGCCAGGGCCGTAGATCCCCGGCAGGCGGAAGGTGGCGACGGTCAGCCCCATGCCCCGGCATACCTGGCGCCAGTCACGTTCGGCTCCGACCCGGCGCGCGCCCTCGACCGACTGGGCCTTGAGCGGGCTCGTTTCGAACACCCAGCGGCCGTCGAAGTCGCCATAGACGCCGGTCGTCGACAGATAGCCGATCCAGTCGGGGAAGGCCTCGGCGGCGGCCAGGGCGGGAATCACCGCCTCCAGGGCCGGACAGCCCTCGCCGGTCGGCGGCGAGGTCACCAGCACCGCGGTCACGCCGCGCAGGGCCTCGACCATGGCGGCCTTGTCGTCGGGGTCGACAGCGGAAAAGCCCAAGGCCTCGACCGCGGCCCGCGCCTCGGGCGTGCGGCCGGTGGCAACCACCGACCAGCCGCGCGCGGCCAGAGATTCGGCGAAGGCGGCGCCGACATAACCCAATCCGAACACGAACAGACGCAAACCCGCAGCCCCGCCTCAAATCCAAGGGATCAATGAGCCGTGGAAACGGGCCGTTCCGCAAGTGCCGCATTCATCCCCAATGAAGTTGCGCGACAGTGCTTGCCAAGCGCGGAACGCTCTGCCATAAGCCGCCTCCTCGTCGCGGGGCGCTGTTTTCAGCCTCTTCGATGCGGGCGTAGCTCAGTGGTAGAGCGCCACCTTGCCAAGGTGGATGTCGAGAGTTCGAATCTCTTCGCCCGCTCCATTCCCTCCCTTGCGGAGACGGATGGACGAGACAAGAAAATCGGTGCGCGGGCGTAGCTCAGTGGTAGAGCGCCACCTTGCCAAGGTGGATGTCGAGAGTTCGAATCTCTTCGCCCGCTCCATTTTCTTATTCCTCCTCACATTCTGATCCGGATGCGAAGCGGGGCCGTTTGGCCCGGCGGCAAATCCTGCTCTAACCTCCCGTCGGATCATTCCGGGGAGCGTCCATGCGTCACCATCTTCTCCGCCTCGCCGCCGGTGCGGCGCTGTCGGCCGTGCTGCTGGCGAGCGGCGCACAGGCCGCCCCGGCCACAGCCTCGGCCCAGCTGACGAACGCCGTGAAGGCCTATGAGTCGGTCTCGGCCGCCGAAGACGAAGAAAGCGGTTCCGACGTCGCCCGCTGGCGCCTGCCGCCGGTCGGTCCCAAGGCCGACGCCGACCGCAAGGCCAGGTACGAGAAGGCCAAGGCCCTGCTGGCCGGGGTCGACGCCTCGGCCCTCTCCGACGACGAGAAGCTGACCCGCCAGATCCTGGCCTGGAGCCTCGACGACAAGCTCACCGGCCTGTCGTTCGACGAGGCCCGCATGCCGTTCAGCAGCGACGGCGGCTTCGACGTCACCCTGCTCTATCGCGCCAGCAGCGCCCGCCTGAAGACCGAGGACGAGGCCAGGAAGTGGATCGCCCTGCTGGCCCAGGCGCCTGACTGGTACGCCGCCAATATCGCCGAGGCCCGGCGCGGGATCGCCTCCGGCTTCGTCCATACCCGCATGACCGCCCAGTCGGTGCTGGAACGCGCCCAGCGCACCGCCGCCACGCCGCTGGCCGAGGATCCGCTGCTGGCCCCGCTGCGCGCCTTGCCCGCCAGCGTGCCGGCCGATCGCAGGGCCGCCCTGATCGCCGAGGGCGAGGCGGTGCTGAAGGCCAAGGTGGCCCCGGCCCGCGCCAGCTTCGTCGCCTTCATGCAGGACGAGTATCTGCCCAAGTCGGCCAAGAGCCTGGCGGCCGGCGACCTGCCCGACGGCAAGCGCTACTACGCCTTCCTAGTCAAGCGCTACACGACCACCGACATGACCCCCGACCAGGTGCACGCGATCGGCCAGGCCGAAGTGGCCCGCATCCGCGCCCGGATGGAGACGGTGATGAAGGAGGCCGGCTTCAAGGGCGACCTGCCGGCCTTCCTGACCTTCCTGCGCACCGATCCGCACTTCTACGCCACCAGCCGCCAGCAGCTGCTGGAAAAGGCCAGCGAGATCGCCAAGCGCGCCGATGACCAGCTGCCGGCCCACTTCGGGACCCTGCCGCGCCTGACCTACGGCGTGCGCCCGGTGCCGGCCAGCATCGAGAAGGGCTACACCACCGGCCGCTATTTCGGCGGCGATCCCAAGGCCGGCCGCGCCGGCGGGCTGATGATCAACACCTCCGACCTCGACCAGCGCGGGCTCTATGAGCTGCCGGCGCTAGTGCTGCATGAGGGCGCGCCGGGCCATCACATCCAGACCTCGCTGGCCCAGGAACAGGCCGGCCCCGAGTTCCGCAAGAACCTCTATTTCAGCGCCTTCGGCGAGGGGTGGGGCCTCTATTCGGAATGGCTGGGCGAGGAGATGGGGATCTATCGCGATCCCTACGAACTCTTCGGCCGCCTGTCGTACGAGATGTGGCGCGCCTGCCGCCTGGTCGCCGACACCGGCATGCACTGGAAGGGCTGGAGCCTGGAACAGGCCCGCGCCTGCTTCACCGAAAACAGCGCCCTATCCTCGACCAATATCGAGGTCGAGCTGAAGCGTTACGTCTCCTGGCCCGGCCAGGCTGTGTCCTACAAGATCGGCGAGCTGAAAATCCTGGAGCTGCGCAAGCGCGCCGAGGACCAGCTGGGTCCGAAGTTCGACGAGCGGGCCTTCCACGACCTGGTGCTACTGGGCGGCTCCACGCCGCTGGCGGTGCTGGAGGCGCGGACCGACGCCTGGATCGCCGCGCGAAAAAAGTAATGACAAGCTGAACCGCAGCCCGGGGTTGACCCAGCGCCAGCCCCGGGCCGAACCTCCCCGCCTGAAAAAGGGAGGTTTCATGTCCTACGCCTCGAAGTTCGCGATCGGCGGCGCCCTGCTGCTGGCCCTCGCGGCCTGCTCCGACCAGAAGACGGCCAAAACCGACGCTCCGGCCAAGCCGGCGAGCGAAACCGCCGCCAAGCCCGCCAGCGCCGCCAAGCCGCCCGCGGACCTGCCGGCCGGCGACTACACCCTGGACAAGACCCACGCCGACCTCAGCTTCAAGGTCAATCACCTGGGCTTTTCCTGGTACACGGCGCGCTTCTCCGACTTCGACGCCAAGCTGACCCTTGATCCGAAGGCGCCTGAGAACGCCCACATCCAGGCCAGCATCAAGACCGCCTCGCTGCTGCTGCCGGCCCCGCCCCCGGGCTTCACCGAAGAATTGCTGGGCGCCCAGTGGCTGGACGCGGCCAAGTACCCGGCCATCACCTTCCGCTCGACCAAGGTGGCCAAGACCGGCGACGACACCGCCGACGTCACAGGCGACCTCACCCTGCACGGCGTGACCAAGCCTGTGACCCTGAAGGCCAGGTTCAACGGCGGCTATACCGGCTATCCTCCGATGGATCCCAACGCCCGTATCGGCTTCTCGCTGAGCGGCAGCTTCAAGCGCTCGGACTTCGGCGTCTCCTACGGCGTGCCCCAGCCCGGCTCGACCATGGGCGTCGGCGACGAGGTGCAGGTGGCCATCGAGGCTGAACTGCTCAAGCCCAACCCACCGGCGGCCGCCGCGTCGCCCGCTCCCGGCCAGCCCTAGCCGAAGGCGCCTATCCCCGTCCGGCGACGGGGATAGGCGACCGATGTAGGCAATGCAATCAAAGGTTTAGTTTTTCGCTGGACGCGCGAAATAGGAAAGTTATCCTACAGGAGGAATATCAGCCTAGGCTGATGCTCATGGGCGTCACTGGGGGCGCCGCTCTTGAGGGACCGCCATGATCGCTCAAATCCTGGAGGAGGCCTGGGCGATCTCGCCCGATCCGCGCCGCGACCGCTTGCTCGCGGCCTTCGTCACCCACGCCGTGGCCCTGGCCACCGGCGTCGCGCCGGTCGACATCGCGTCGGACAAGCGCACCCACAAGTCGGCCGCCCGCGCCAGGCAGATCTCGATCTATCTGGCGCACGTGATCTTCCACTGGCCGCTGACGCGCGTGGCCTTCGCCTTCGGCCGCGACCGCACCACCTGCGCCCACGCCTGCCACCGCATCGAGGACCTGCGCGAGGATCGGGTTTTCGACGCCCGCATGACGGCGCTGGAAGCCTGCGTGCGCCAGGCGCCGGAGACCATCCCGGATCTGGCCGGCATCGAGTTCCAGCGCGCGGGGCTGGGCCGATGAGCGCCGCCGGCATTCTCGAAAGCGACCTGCAAGCCGATCATCTGGCCGACCGCGCCGCCCGCCTGCTGGCCCGCGCCGGCTCGGTGATCGAGGCCCGGGGCACATCCTACGCCGTGCGCTTCGCCCGCGGCCGCCGCCCGATGCTGGTCATCGACGAGGCGGCCTTCCGCAAGCTGTCGGACAGGCTGCTGCCGCGTCCCGACGGCGGCTGGCGGCTGTCTCCGAGGGCGCCCGCCCCGCCGCCCGGTCGTCCCGGCTTCGTCGAGGGCGAGAAAACGGTGGTAGAGCCCGACGGGCGCACGACGACGCACCGAGCCAACCTGGGCGAGGCGCCGCTGGACTGGCTGCTGCGCCGCAAGCACATCACTCGCGCCGAGCACGCGGCGGGCGAGAAGCTGTCGGCCGACGCCCACGCCTCGGGAATCATCGGGCGCCTGACCATGCGCTGGGACCCGACGCCGCGCTCGGGAGGCGGTTCGCGCCTGGCGCCCATGGAACGCGCCTACGCCGCCCGCCAGCGGCTGGGACGGGCCATGGAGGCGGTGGGACCGCAGGCCATGCCGATCCTGACCTTGATCTGCCTGACGGGCACGTCGCTGCAGGGCACGGAGGTCGCGCTCGGCATGAAGCCCAGAACGGGCAAGGCCGCCCTCAAGGCGGCCCTGCAGCGCCTCGCGGCGCATTACGGGATGACCTGAGCCGTCCCGCCTGTGTCCGCCCGTCATCCCGGTCCGGCCAAGCCGGGCCAGGATGACGAAGGCCGGGGATCCTTAGGACGCCTGCTGGGCGTGCTTGATGTCGCGCATCTGGTCGTGGCCGGCCTTGACCTTGGCGTAGGCTTCCTCGATTGCGCGGCGGGTCTCGGGCTGGATGTCCACGTCGCCCAGGGCCTTTTCGTACTTGGCCTTGATGTGGTCTTCGCCGTCCTCGACGGTCTTGACCACGGCTTCGTCGCCCTTGGTCAGGGCATCACGGACGTTGAGGAACACCCGGTGGGCGGCGGCCAGGATGCTGCCGTCGTCGTCGGGCGTGCCGCCCAGGCGGCGCACCTCGGCCTGCAGGTCGGAAACGATGCCGCGGCGTTCCTGGGCGCGGGCCTGGAACAGGGTCTTGAAGCGGCTGCTCTGAGCGTCCTTGGCGGCTTCTTCGTAGCCGTCGGCGCTGTCGATGGTGATCTCGACCAGGCCGTTGACGAGCTTGATGTGGTCTTCGTTCGTATGGGCCATGCTTGGGCTCCCTGAGCTTCGAATGGAGAGACCGCAGCAACGCGGCCTCCCCGAAAAAGGTTCGAAGCGGAGCCTTACGGTTTCTTCGATTGCAGGAAGGTCCAGGCCGTGCCGGCAGCCGTGATCGCCGCGCCGCGCGTGCGCTTGTTGATCAGCAGGCCGGCCAGCACCGCCCCGCCCAGCACGGCGACCGCCAGCGGCACGGTGCGGCCGCCGATATGAACTTCACGGCCGGCGATGGTCAGCGGCTTCTTCGTCGCCCCACCGACGGCGTAGTCGGCGATCGGCGCCTGCGGGTCGGTCGGCTTGGACTGGTGGTCGAGGAAGTTCGAGACCTTGTCCGACAGGGTGTCGATCAGGCTCTGGCGGGCGCGGGCGGGGCCGGCGCCGTTGGTCAGGGTGGGGTCGTAGGCGACCATGGCGTCTGTCTCCATGTCCTTGGAAAGGGGCGGAGCAATAACGCCGTGCGGGCAAGGGCGATCCGTCAGGCCTGGCGCGGAGCCTTCGGCGGCAGGCTCGCCCCCACATGGTCGATGCCCAGTTCCAGCGCCCGCGCGGCCTGGCGCTGCCGCTCGGCGTAGCGGGCCTTCTGGTCCTCGCTGCGGCTATGATGGCAGCGCGGGCAGGCCACGCCCTCGACGTACAGCGGCGAGACCCGATCGGCCTCCGAGACCGGCATCCGGCAGCCCCTGCACAGGGCGTGCGTACCCTGCGACAGGCCATGACCGACCGCCACCCGCTCGTCGAAGACGAAGCACTCGCCGCGCCAGAGGCTCTCGTCCGCCGGCACCGTCTTCAGATAGTTCAGGATTCCGCCCTTGAGGTGGAACACCGCCTCGACGCCGCGCGCCTTCAGCAAGGCCGTCGACTTCTCGCAGCGGATGCCGCCGGTGCAGAACATCGCCACCTTCGGGGCCGGCGCGGCCGGGTCCCAGGTCTGGCGGAAGGCGTCGAACCAGGCGGGGAAGTCGGCGAAGCTGGGTGTCTTGGGATCGATCGCCCCCTCGAACGTGCCGCAGTCGACCTCGTAGCCGTTGCGGGTGTCGATGACGATGACGTCGTCCTGAGCGATCAGGGCGTTCCAGTCGGCCGGATCGACATGGACGCCGTGATTGTGAGCCGGATCCAGGTCGGGCTCGCCCAGGGTGACGATCTCGGCCTTCACCTTGACCTTCAGCCGATGGAACGGCGGAGCGTCGGCGTCGGCGAACTTCAGCTCCAGCGTCTCGCAGCCCGGCAGGGTGTGGATATGGGCGATGACCGCGTCGATGGCCTCCGGGCGCCCGGCGATCGTGCCGTTGATCCCTTCGCGGGCCAGCAGCAGCGTGCCCTTGATCTTCAGGCCGCAGCACAGCTTGGCCAGATCCGCCTGGATCGCCTGGGGGTCGTCGAAGGTCGCGAAGCGATAGAGGGCGGCGATGCGCCAGGTCGAGGTCATGGGCGGGCCATAGAAGATCGGACGGGTCTGCTCAAGCACGGCCGGAACCAAGCGCGGCGAACGCGGGTTACCGGGCCATGAGCATCCTGATCACCGTCATCATCGCCCTCGTGCTGCTGGGCTTGGCCCTCTACGCCGTCCAGCGCTCGCCCATCCCTTCGCCCGTGAACTGGCTGATCCAGCTTCTGCTGATCATCGTGGCCATCGTGTTCATCGGCAACAGGGCCGGGTTCTTCTAGGCCGCAGCCAGAGCCGCCGCGTCGCGCTGGATGCGGGCGACCATCGACTTGAGGCCGTTGGAGCGCTGCGACGACAGCGCTTCAGACAGTCCCAGGCGCGCCATGGCCGCCGAGGCGTCGAACGCAGCGATGTCGCTGGCCCTTGCGCCCGAATAGAGCCGCAGCACCACGGCGATCAGCCCGCTGACGATGTGGGCGTCGCTGTCGCCGCGAAAGCGCACGGTCCCATCGGCCTGTGGCTCGGTCACCAGCCACACCTGGCTGGCGCAGCCGCGCACCTTGTTCTCCTCGGAGTGTTCTGCGGCCGACAGCGGTTCGAGGTCCCGGCCCAGCTCGATCACGTAGCGATAGCGCTCTTCCCAGTCGCCGAGCATTTCGAACTCGTCGGCGAGGTCGTCGAGGGCGGCGTCGATGGGGCTGGTGCTCATGGCGCGGCATCTAGGCGGGCCGCGCCTCAGTTGCAAGCGGTCAGGACCCCGGCAAGGCCACGATCGCGGTCAGCCCGTGCCCCGACGCCGACTTCAGCCGCAGCGATCCGTTCATCGCCCGGGTCAGCAGGTCGACGATCGGCAGGCCAAGGCCCACCCCCTCGCCGGTCCGCGTCAGCGACGCCCCGCCACCCTGTTCGAACGGTCGCAGCAGGCGCGGCAGGTCGGCGGCGTCGACGCCCTCGCCCTGGTCGCGGATCGAGATCTCGACCATGCCGCCAGCCACGCGCTCGGCGGCGATGGTCACCGCCCCGTCGCGCGGCGAATGGGCGACGGCGTTCTGCATCAGGTTGGACAGGATGGTGCGCAGGCCCCGGCGGTCGGCCAGAACGCCGGGCATGGCCGCAAGGTCAGGCACGCTAAGGGTGACGCCCCGGGCCTCGCACTCGGCCCGCAGCTGGGCCATGACGTCCTCGACCGCCTCGTCCAGCGGCTCGGCGGCGACGTCCAGGTCGGTGACGTGGCCTTCCAGGCGGGCGATCTCGACGATCTGGTTGACGAGCTTCAGCAGCTTCAGGCCGCTCTCGTGCACCAGCTTGGCGTATTCCTTGTACTGCGGCGAGCCGAGCGGGCCGTAGAGTTCGCTGGCCAGAATCTCGGAAAAACCGATGACCGCGTTCAGGGGCGTGCGCAGCTCGTGGCTGACCATGCGCAGGAAAGAGCGCTTCTGGTCGTCGAGGGCGGCCTTGCGGCGCGCGCGAGCCGCGGCGCGGCGAAACGTCGCGGTGGGGCCTTCGGAGGGCCGCTGCGCACCGCGCGAATCAACCTCGACCCCGCTTTCGGCGAGCTCATCGGCTGGGAACGAAGCGTCCGCGGACGCCGTCTGTGACATAGGGGACTCCCGGACCTTCTGTCCGCAAAGGCATTCTGTGCCACCCTGAACCAACCCGCTTACGAAACCGTTTCCGTCCACAAGAAGCTGGATTCGGCTGGTCGCCCCACAATTGTGCGCGCTTGGGAGATCGGGCGAAGCGGGGTTAGGATTCACCAATAACGAACCCTTTGAGGCGGACCCGCCAAGTTGAACATCGACCCGGTGCAGCCCCGGCAGGATGAAGCCGCTCTACGCCCCGCGCTCGGCGCGGGTGAGACCGCGCGCGCCTGGCGTCTGGGCTGGCTGGCCGCGGCCCTGCTGGCCGGCGGGGCGGTGGCCTTCACGCCGGGCTCGACGGGCTGGCCGATCTGGACGGCCCTGCTGGCCGGGGCCCTGCCCGCGATCGCCGCCCTCCTGCTGGGCGACAGCGAGGACGAACGCACCCAGTCGATGCTTCTGGTCGGCTGGGCCGCCGGCGGCGCGGTCGCCGCGGCCCTGACCGGCGGCGTCTCGGGCGCGATGAGCGCCTGGTGCCTGGCCCCCGTGGCGGCCGCCTCGACCCTGTCCGCCCCACGCCGCTTGGCCGAGGGCGCCGCCCTGGCCCTGATCGGCGGCGCCATGGCCGCCCTGACCCAGCTGTCGGGTCTGGCCCCGCCTCCGCCCGCGGGCCCCACCGCCTTCATCCTCGGCTTCCTGGCCGTGGCCACCACCGGCCTTGGCCTCGCCGCCGGCCTGATGCTGACCCACCGCCGCGCCGGCGAGCGCGACGTGCGCAACCTGTCGGAGCTGACCGCCCTTTCGACCCTGCTGGACGGCCTGCCGTTCCTGGCCTTCGTGGTCACGCTGCAGGGCCGCGTGCGCACCGTGCGCGGCGTCGCCCCGGAAGGCGCGGCGCTCGACAGGATCATGATCGACGGGCTGTCGCACGCCGCCGTCGTCGGCGAGCGCGCCCGCATCGACTTCGCCCTCGGCCAGGCCCTGCGCGAGCATCAGGCGACCCTGACCTTCCCGGCCGCCGAGGCCCCGGAACGGACCCTGTCTCTGACCCTGCGCCGCGTCGGTCCCGGCATGCTGGTCGGCGTGATGCGCGACGTCACCGCCGAGACCCGCCAGCTGCAGCAGCTGGACCAGGCCCGCGCCGACGCCGAGAACCTGGCCTCGGGACGCGCCCGCTTCCTGGCCAATATGAGCCACGAGCTGCGCACGCCGCTGAACGCCATCATGGGCTTCTCCGACATCATGCGCGCCCGCATGTTCGGCCCCCTGACCGACCGCTACGGCGAGTATGCCGAGCTGATCCACGAGAGCGGCCGCCACCTGCTGGACCTGATCAACGATGTGCTCGACATGTCGAAGATCGAGGCCGAACGCTTCGAGCTGTCGCGCGGCGAGTTCGACGCCCGCGAGGCCGTAAACGCCGCCATGCGCCTGCTGCGCGTGCAGGCCGACAGCGTGGGCGTGCAGCTGCGCGGCGTGCTGCCGCCGGCCGAGCTGGAGGTCGACGCCGACCGCCGCGCCCTCAAGCAGATCGTCCTGAACCTGGTTTCCAACGCCCTGAAATTCACCCCGCGCGGCGGCCAGGTGACGGTCACGGCCGACGGCCACGACGGCATGCTGGAGATCGTCGTCGCCGACACCGGCGTCGGCATCAGCCCCGAGGACCTCGAACGCCTGGGCCGCCCCTACGAGCAGGCCGGCGGCGTCGACCAGCGCGCCAAGGGCACCGGGCTTGGCCTGTCGCTGGTGCGGGCCTTCGCCCAGCTGCACGGCGGCGAGATGCATGTCGAAAGCCGCCTGGGCGCGGGCACCAGCGTCTCGGTGCGCATGCCCATCCTGCTGGAAGCCGCCAAGGCCCCCGCCGCACCGGAAAGCCCCACGGCCACCGCCGACGCCATGGAGCCGCTGTTCGAGCCGCCGTCCGAGGGCTCGACGACCGACGAGCCCTTCCTGGGCGAGAACGTCATCCGCTTCGCCCCGCCGCGCTGAGGCGCGGCCCGTCCTCAAGATGCTTCCCCTGAAGGGGGAGCTGTCGCGAAGCGACTGAGGGGGAAATGACTGCTGCCTTTGGGGATGAACTGACCTCATCAGGAACTTCCCCCTCCGGCCCTCCGGGCCACCTCCCCCTTCAGGGGGAGGATCTTTGGACGCGACTTCGCAGTCTCCCGCGTTCGCACGCGTTAGGTCGGGGAGGCGCGGAGCGGCCGGGCGGAGCCCGGAGACCGTGTGTTTGTTTAGCGTTTCGGCTTCGTCGACCGCTCCCCCGCATCATTTGTCTCGGAGGGGCCAGAGGCGCGGGTGATGTTTCAACCCAAGGGCCAGCCTTTCCCCCGGACGGGCAGGACCAATAGCCCTCCCCATGGCGGGGACGGCTTTGATTATGGCCCAGGGATGAGCGCGTCTGATAAGTTTGGATGAGAAAGTCGTAGGGCGTTGATCGGGCTTGGGATTTTTCGCGATCCGCCGGGGATCCACGCTGCTCTATCCCCGTCCCCCCTAGACCGCCACGCTCAGCGACGGATCGGCCCGCAGCCGCGCCATGTCGCGGCCCGGCGGGCGGCCGTACAGGCGAGCGTATTCACGGCTGAACTGCGAGGGGCTGTCGTAGCCGACGGAAAAGCCCACCCCGGCCACGTCGCGGCCCTGCACCATAAGGAGGTTGCGGGCCTCCTGCAAGCGAATCTGCTTCTGGTACTGCAGCGGGCTCATGGCGGTCACCGCCTCGAAGTGCCGGTGCAGCGAGGTCTCGCTCATGCCCGCCACCTGGGCCAGCGTCTCGATCCGCATCGGCTCGGCATAGTGCGCGCGCAGCCAGCGGATCGCCCGGCGCACCTGGTCGGGTCGGCCGCCCGACGAGGCGATCTGGCGCATCATGCCGCCACGCTCGCCGCCTAGCAGCCGCCACATCAGCTCGCGCCGGACCATCGGCCCAAGCACCGCCGCCTCGCGCGGACGGTCCACCAGGCGCACCAGCCGCATCACCGTCTCGATCAGCTCGTCGTCCATCCGGCTGACCGCCAGGGCCCGGGTCGGGGTGATCTCGGGCACGACCTCGCCAGCCTCCACCAGCAGGTCGGCGATCATGGCCGGGTCTAGCGGGACGCCCACGGCAAGGTAGGGCGCGGCGATCACCCGTCCGCTGACCGGCAGGTCGGCCGACACCACCAGATACTCGCCGGCGCGGTAGGGATAGCTCTCGGCGCCCAGGGTCGTGGTCTTGGCCCCGTCGAGGATCAGGCACAGCATCGGCTCGTAGACCAACTGCTGGGCCTCGGTGACGGTCGTGCTGGCGATCAGGTGCAGCCCCGGCGCGACCAGCGGCCCGACGCCGTCCGTCGAGGCCGCTCCCAGATGGCCGCGGACCAGGGCGACGAGTTCAGGCAATCTGCTCATGGCGGCATTCATACGCTGAAGGCTTGACCGAGCAACGACGATCACCCCGATGGCAGGATCGTGCAAGAGGCTGGCGGCATCGGTCTACGGCCTCCGCCCGATCCAGGCCCATCCTGCAAGCTCCTCAGAAGGAGCTTGCCCATGACTTCCCCCGCCCCCCGCACCTGGTTCGTCACCGGCGCCTCGCGCGGTCTCGGCGCCGACATCGTCCGCGCCGTCCTGGCCGCCGGCGACCGCGTCGTGGCTACCGCCCGCAGCCGCCAGAGCCTGGTCGAGACCCTCGGCCCCGACTCCGACAACCTGCTGTCGCTGGCCCTCGACGTCACCCGTCCCGACCAGGCGCCGGCCGCCGTCGACGCGGCCCTGGCGCGCTTTGGCCGCATCGACGTGCTGGTCAACAACGCCGGCTACGGCCACCTGTCGGTGTTCGAGGAGTCGACCGCCGCCGACGCCCAGGCCCAGTACGACACCAACGTCTTTGGCCTGATGCACGTGACCCGCGCCGTGCTGCCGGCCATGCGCGCCCAGCGCTCGGGCCGGATCTTCAACATCTCGTCGGTGGGCGGCATCGTCGGCGGCGAGAGCGGCACGCTTTACTGCGCCTCGAAGTTCGCCGTGGAGGGCTTCTCGGAATCGCTGGCCGGCGAGGTCCGGCGCTTCGGCATCCACGTCACGGTGGTCGAGCCGGGCTTCTTCCGCACCGACTTCCTGGAGCCGACCTCGGTGCGCCACGCCTCGCACGCCATCGACGACTACGCCCAGGTCGCCGCCGACCTGAAGGCCTTCTACGACGCCCGCAGCCGCAACCAGGCCGGCGATCCCCTGCGCCTGGGCCAGGCCCTGGTGACGCTGGCCAATGCCGAGCGGCCGCCGGTGCGCTGGTGCGCGGGCACGGACGCCCTGGCCATGGTGCAGGCCAAGATCGACGGCCTGCAGGGCGAACTCGACGCCTGGCGCGACCTGTCGGCCTCGACCGACGGCGACTTCGAGTTCAAGCCGGAAGCCGAGACCACCACCGCCTGGCGCTGACGCCAAAAGCCGCGCCGGATCCCGGCGCGGCTTTATTTTCATTGGCCCAGAAACAGAAAAAGCCGGCCCGCGAACGCGGAGCCGGCTTTTCGTCGCCCTTACGGCGAGACTTCGAGGCCTTAGGCCTTCTTCGCGGTGAAACCGGCGAACTTGGCGTTGAAGCGCGAGACGCGGCCGCCGCGGTCCATCAGCTGGGCGTTGCCGCCCGTCCACGCCGGGTGGGTGCGCGGGTCGATGTCGAGCGCCAGGTTCGCGCCTTCCTTGCCGTAGGTCGAGCGGGTCTGGTAGCTCGAGCCGTCGGTCAGGGTGACGGTGATGAAGTGATAGTCGGGGTGAATGTTCTGTTTCATCGGACGGTCCAACCGACTAGAGCGCGGCGTGAAATGTGGGTGAGCGCCACCAGCGGGGTGGCCCTCGAAGACGCGCGGCTATAAAGAACCCGCGCGATTTTGGCAAGGACCCAGTTGATGACCGACGTTAACGGCGGCGAGATTTCGGCCGAGGGCCGACCCGGCGCCGGCGCCGAACTGGCCCAGAGCCTGAGCGAGGCGGCCGCCCGCCGCCCGCGCCGCAAGGACATCCGCCCCCTCGCCCACCTCCTGCCGTTCGTGCGCCGCCACATCGGCGACGCCCTGGCGGCGGGCTTCTTCCTGTTGTTCTCGACCAGCGCCACGCTTGGCCTGACCGCCGCCTTCAAGGAGGTGATCGACAAGGGATTCGCCAAGGGCGCGCCGGGAGCCGGGGCGGTCAACAGCGCCTTCCTGCTGCTGGGCGGGGTCGCCCTGGTGCTGGCCGTGGCCACCGCCGCGCGATTCTTCTTCGTCACGCGCCTGGGCGAGCGGGTCGTGGCCGACCTGCGCCGCGCGCTCTATGGCCACGTGCTGTCGCTGGACCCGGCCTATTTCCTGAAGACCCGCACCGGCGAGGTGCTGTCGCGGATGACCACCGACGTCACCCTGATCGACCAGTTGGTCGGCGCCTCGGCCTCGATCGCCATCCGCAACACCCTCAGCCTCGTGGGCGGCCTCGGCTACATGGCCGTGGTCAGCCCCAAGCTGGCGGGCTTTATCGTACTGATGGTGCCGGTGGTGCTGGCCCCGATGTTCCTGATGGGCCGCAACGTCCGCAAACTCTCCGCGACCGCCCAGGACCGCTTCGCCGACGCCGTCGGCTATGCCGGCGAGAGCCTGGACGCCCTCGACACCGTCCAGGCCTTCGTGCGCGAGCGCGAGGCCGATCGCCGGTTCGGTTCGGCGGTCGAGACGGCCTTCGACGCTTCGGTGCGCCGCATCCGCGCACGCGCACTGATGACCTCGGTGGTCATCACCCTGGCCTTCGGCGGGGTGACCCTCTTGCTGTGGTTCGGCGCCCAGCTGGTGCTGAAGGGCGAGATGACCCCGGGCACCCTGGCCCAGTTCGCCCTGCTGGCGATCATGGCGGCTGGCTCGGTCGGGGCCCTGGGCGAGGTCTGGGGCGACGTCCAGAAGGCGTCGGGCGCCATGGACCGCATCGCCGAGCTGCTGAACGCCAGGCCGGGCATCGCCCCGCCGGCCGCGCCCAAGGCCCTGCCCTCGCCGGTGCGCGGCGAGATCGCCTTCAGCGACGTGGCCTTCGCCTATCCTGGCCGCCCGGACCTGCCGGCCCTCAACGGCTTTAGCCTGACCATCAAGCCGGGCGAGACCGTCGCCCTGGTCGGCCCCTCGGGCGCGGGCAAGAGCACCGTGCTGCGCCTTCTGCTGCGCTTCTACGACCCGCAGGGCGGCGCGATCCGCCTGGACGGCGTCGACCTGCGCGAGGCGACCCCTGCCGAGGTGCGCGGGACGATGGCGCTGGTGGCCCAGGACTCGCCGCTGTTCTCGGGCTCGGCCATGGACAACATCCGCTTCGGCCGCGCCGACGCCACCGAGGAGGAGGCCCGCGCCGCCGCCGACGCGGCCCAGGCCACCGGCTTCATCACCGCCCTGCCCCAGGGATTCGACACCCCGGTGGGCGAGCGCGCCAAGACCCTGTCGGGCGGCCAGCGCCAGCGCCTGGCCATCGCCCGCGCCCTGGTGCGCCAGGCGCCGATCCTGCTGCTCGACGAGGCCACCAGCGCGCTGGACGCCGAGAACGAGCGGCTCGTGCAGCAGGCCCTGGACGCGGCCATGAGCGGGCGCACCACGCTGGTGATCGCCCACCGCCTGGCCACCGTGCTGCAGGCCGACCGCATCGTGGTCATGGAGGACGGCCGCGTGGTCGAGGAAGGCACGCACGCCGACCTGGTCGCCAAGGGCGGCCTCTATGCCCGCCTGGCGCGCCTGCAATTCGGCGTCGAGGCGGCCTGAAGCTCTCCGCCCGTTGACGAAGCACGCGCGGGCGTCGAAAGCTCGCGCCCTTCGCCTTGGGGGTGCGTATCGTGATCGACAAGCTGGCCGTCCTGAACCCGTTCGCCAAGTTGCCGGATGAAGCGACCGCCACGCGCGCCGCTCGCGCCGGCGCCGTAGGGGCCTGGCTGACCGGCGTCGGCAGCATCATCGGCGCGGCCACGATCTTCTTACGGTTCGACACCTACCTGGCCAAGATGCGCGAGGCGGCCCTGGCCAAGAGCGCCGGCCAGGACCCGGCCGCCACCCAGGCGATGCTGGCGACCATGGGGCCGACCCTGGCCTGGTTCACGATCGGCTTCACCGTCGTGATCGCGCTGGTCTACCTGTGGCTCGGCGTCGTCCAGTGGCGTCGACAGACGCGGATGATCCCGCTGCTGATGCTGCTGTTCGCCGCCTACGGCCTGCTGACGACGGCCCTTAGCTTCGCCACCAACAAGGCCGCCATGGAACTGGTCCCGCCGCTGCAGATGACCTTCAGCCTGCTGCTGAGCACGATCGCCCTGCTCTGCTTCATCGCCGGGGTGCGCGGCGGCTACCGCCTGCACGCCCTGCGCAAGGCCGGCTAGCCGGCCTTTTCCGTCTCGACGGCCTTCTTGATCAGGGCCACGTGGGCCACCTGGTCGCGCAGGGCCTGGAAGGCGGGGCTGGACGGGCCGTCGGGCTGCTTTTCCGCCCAGTCGACCAGGACCAGCAGCGCCTCGCTGATGCGGCCGATCTGGCGGCCGTAGCTGCCCACCTCGTCCAGCACCCGGGCCTCGACCTCGGGGCTGCGCGACTGGCCCAGATTGACGGTGAACAGCGAGAAGTCGCCGAAGCTCCACGACCACGGATTGATGGTCTGGGACAGCTGGCGCGGGGCCAGGGAAAGCTGGAACGGCTGGGTCATGGGGCCTCCCGGTCTGGAGAGACAGCATGCGCCCTATGCAACGCTCGCATATGACGTTCGAGGCGAAAAGGCGCGGGAAACGCCCGTCTCGCCCAAGCCGCGATCAGCCGCGCGCAGCGACCGCCAGGCCCGGGAAGTCGCTGAACACCCCATCGACGCCGGCCGCATAGAGCGCCTTGATCACCGCCGTGACGTCGCCGCGCCGGGCCAGGTAATCGGCGGCGCTGGCGTCGCCTTTCCGCAGGCTGGCCGGCAGGAAGTAGTTCTCGGCCCGCACCGTCCAGGGATGCACCAGCAGGCCCGCTGCATGGGCGTCCTTCACCAGCGAGGTCGCCGGCAGCAGGGCCTGTGCGTCCTGCGGCACGATCATCGTCTTTTCCGGGCCCAGGCCGTCGGCATAGGCCGCCACGCCCTTCAGGCCTTCCGGCGTGACGAGGTCGGCGTACTTGACGCTGGGCAGGTCGGCCGGACCGCCCTCGCCCGCCACCAGCAGGACGAGACGCGCGGGCGTCTTCAGGCGCAGGGTCTTCAGGGGCCCGACCTCGAAGCACTGCACGAACACCGGCGCGGTCTTGGAGTTGAGGTCGTTGCGCTTCAGCGCCTCGATCATCCGCCCCTCGATGGGCAGGCCGACGGAAGCGAAATAGGCCGGATGCTTCATCTCCGGATAGACGCCGATCGTGCGGCCGACGCGCTTGCTCTCCGAACGGGCGAAGGAGACCACCTCGTCGAAGGTCAGCACGCTGGCCTGGCCGTCGAAGGCGGCGCTGGCCGGACGCAGCTGCGGCAGCCGCTCGCGGGCGCGCAGGGTCTTGATCTCGGCCAGGGTGAAGTCCTCGGTGAACCAGCCCGTCAGGCTCTCGCCATCGACGGTCTTGGTCGCCTTGCGGGCCGCGAACTCGGGGCGGGCGGCCACGTCGGTCGTGCCGCCGATCTCGTTCTCGTGACGCACCACCAGGTGGCCGTCCCTGGTGACGACGAGGTCGGGCTCGATGAAGTCGCAGCCTTGGTCGACCGCCAGGCCATAGGCCAGCAGCGTGTGCTCGGGGCGTTCCCCCGACGCCCCCCGATGGGCGATGACCACCGGCTTGCGCACCCCGGCGCGGACCATGGTCGGGATCATGCTCGCGCCCATCGTTCCAGCGAGGGCGGCGGTCGTCATGGCGCGGCGGGTGAGTAGGGTCATGGCCGCTGATTAGCGTGCGGGTGTGACGGTTTGGCGAGCGAAAGGCGACAAATTGCAACCATCGCTTGACAGCAATAAATTATCGTGAATTGATAATCACCCATTGGTTGCAAGGGGTGGGACGTGTCGACTTTCGAGACAATGGGACGGAACCTGCGCAACGCCAGCTTGCGCGCCTTCTGCGGCGCGATGGCGGCGGCCTGCGCCCTGGCCAGCCTCGCCATGGCCTTCGTGATGATCGGAAGCTTCGTCGCCGTGACCTACGCCATGACGACCGGCCAGAACTTCCAGTGGAACCGAACGGCTCCGTCCGCCAGCGTCAGCGTGCAAGGCCAGAGCACGACCTGTGCAAAGGGCGCGACGACCTGCGAGACGACACCCCTGAAGGCCTTCCCCGTCGAAGCCGTGGCGCCCAGCATCGTCGGGTTCACCGTCGCCTTCTTGCCCGGCGCGGTTCTCGCCTACGGGCTGGCCGAGGCTTGCCTGTGCTTCTTCGCCTTCGCCCGCGGGCGCTACCTTCAGCGGCGGACCACCGCGCAGTTGGCCCGCTTTGCCGTCGCGGGCCTGTTCTTCGTCGTGACCGCCCCCATGGCCGGAGCCTTGGCCAAGGGCGCTGGCGAGCTGACGATCAAGGCGATCGCGCTGGCCAGCCGCGACGGCGGCGAGACAACGGCGCAGTTCACCGCCTTCACCACCACCTTCACCGGCGCCAATGGCCTTCTTATCGGCCTCTACGCCGTCACCCTGACGGTGATCGCCCTGATCATGGCCCGCGCCGCCACCATCGCCGAAGACCACGCCCAGATCGTCTGATGAAGGTCGTCGTCAAGCTGGGCGTCGTGATGGCCGACCGCAACGTCAGGTCCAAGGACCTGGCGGCCCATGTCGGCATCACCGAGGCCAACCTGTCGCTGCTCAAGCAGGGCAAGGTGAAAGGCGTGCGCTTCGAGACGCTGGAGAAGATCTGCGCCTATCTCGACTGCGAGCCGGGCGACATCCTCAAGATCGAGCGATAGGCGGATGGAAATCCTCAATCCTTCGACAGGATTTGTGCGAGCCGACGCCCGACAGTCGTCCTCATCCTGAGCTTGTCGAAGAACGAGGACGGCATCCAGGACGCCGACCATACACAACGTGCAAACAGCCAAAGAAAAGGCTCCGGAGCAGCGCCCCGGAGCCTTCGTCGTTCAATGCAGCGAGGCCTCTCAGCCGGCCGCTTGCAGGGCCTTCAGCACCTGCGGGTGCAGTTCGGGGTTCGAAGCCAGGATCGAGGCGCCCTGCACGGGGTCGCCGTGCTCTTCGATGGTGCTGACCTTGCCGCCCGATTCCTGGACCATCAGCACGCCGGCGGCGACGTCCCAGGGCTTGAGGTTGCGTTCCCAGTAGGCGTCGAAGCGGCCCGCGGCCACCCAGGCCAGGTCGAGCGAGGCCGCGCCGAAGCGGCGAACGCCGGCGACCTTCTGGCTGACCTGGTGCAGCTCCTTCAGGAACTGGCCGTGGCCGGGCTTGCCGACGAACGGCACGCCGGTGGCCAGCACCGACTCGTCCAGGTGCTTGCGGGCGGCCACGCGCAGGCGCTTCTCGGCGCCTAGGAACGCGCCCTTGCCCTTCTCGACCCAGAACAGGTCGTGGGTGATCGGGTTGTAGGTGACGCCGGCGACGACCTCGCCCTCGCGCTGCAGGGCGATGTTGACCGCGAAGTGCGGGATGGCGTGCATGAAGTTGGTGGTGCCGTCCAGCGGGTCGACGATCCAGGTGTGGGTCTTGTCGGTGCCCTCGATCATGCCGCGCTCCTCGCCGAGGAAGCTGTAGCCCGGACGCGCCTTGCTCAGCAGCTCGAACAGGGTCTGCTCGGCCTTGAGGTCGGCGTTGGTCACGAAGTCGCCCGCGCCCTTCTTGGAAACCTGCAGCTCGGTGACTTCGCCGAAGTCACGGGCCAGACCCCGGGCGGCCTTGCGCGCGGCGTCGATCATCACGTTGAGAAGGGCGGAAGGCGTGGGCACGGGCGGATATCCTATGGATTTCCCTGGACCGGCGCGCGGGCGCGCGCAGCGGCGGGAGACGGACGATGGCAGTGGGAAAGAGCGGGCGCGGAACCTAGACGCGGGGCCGCCGGAAGGCAAGGCGGGGCAGATTGTCGCGCCTAAGGCGAGCCCTCTTGAAAAAGGGGACCGATCGGTCAATTTTAAGGGCGGCGATTGATCCAGCGCAAAGCGATGGGTCGCGCCACGCGCAAACTCCCCTTAGCGCACACCAAGGAACCACCCCATGACCAAGCTCCCCCTGATCGCCGCCGCCGCCGCCCTGATGGCCCTGGCCCAACCCGCCGCCGCCGAAACCCTGCTGGGCGGCTCGCCTCACGCCCCCGCCGGCGCGTCGCAGCGCGTGTCGGTGACCGGCAAGTCCTCGTCCGTGGTCAGCGACGAGCTGACCCGCGCCGCCCGCCAGGTGTGCAGCGCGGCCCTGAAGAGCAGCCGCCACCCCAACTACGCCTCGTGCGTGACCGAGACCCTCGGCAAGGCCCGCGCCGACTACGCCGCCCTGCGCTCGGCCGCCGCCAACGCCGCCGAGTAAGGCCTCCCGCTCCGCGCCGCTGGGGACCCCCTCCCGGCGGCGCGGAATTGTCGGGAAAAAACTTCGCGGCCATGTCACGTCTGGCGCCTTGGTCTCGTCCTGTCGGCGAGCACGAGGGATCCGCCGATGACCGCCGCCGACGCCATCTTCGAAAGCCGCCGTCCGGCCATGACCGGCCTGGCCTACCGCATGCTCGGCTCGCGGGCCGAGGCCGAGGACGTGGTGCAGGACGCCTGGCTGCGCTGGCGCGAGGTCGACGAGAACGGCGTCGACAATCCCGGCGCCTTTCTCAACCGCGTGGTCTCGCGCCTCTGCCTTGACCGGCTGAAATCGGCCCGCGCCCGGCGCGAACTCTATGTCGGCGAGTGGCTGCCCGAGCCGGTGGTCGACGTCGACGAGACCTTCGGCCTGGGCGAGAACCTGACCGTGGCCTTCCTGCTGGCGCTGGAGCGCCTGACCCCGCTGGAGCGGGCGGCCTTCCTGCTGCACGACGTGTTCGACACCCCCTTCGCCGAGATCGCCGCCACCCTGGGCCGCAGCGAAGCCGCCGTCCGTCAGCTGGCGGCCCGCGCCCGCGAGCACGTCAAGTCCGGCAAGCCCCGCTACCAGCCCAGCCCCGACGAGGAACGCCGCCTGACGCAGGCCTTCATCGCCGCCACGCTGAGCGGCGACGCCGCGACCCTGCGCGGCCTTCTCGCCGAGGACGTGGTCATGCACGCCGACGGCGGCGGCAAAGCCTCGGCGACCATGAACCCGGTGTTCGGCCTCGACAACGCCGTGCGCCTTCTTGAGGGGATCGCCCGCAAGTGGCCCCACCCCGACGGCACGAGCGCGCGCCTCGCCCGCATCAACGGCCAGCCCGGCGTGGTGCTGTCGCACGGCGGCGTGGTGTTCCAGACCATGGGCCTGGACATCGTCGATGGCCGCATCGCCGCCGTCTACACCATGCGCAATCCCGACAAGCTGGCGCGGGTCGCGCCGTAGCGAGACCCACCCCGGCCCAGCGCTTAGGGCAACGGCGTCTTGGGCAGGCTGTCCCTGGTCTCGCAGGCCAGCTTGCCGGCCTTCCCCGCCGCGCCGGAGATATCGTCGACCTTGGCTTCCTGCCGCCAGTTCCTGGGCAGGCCCTTGTCGCCGGCGAAGTCCATGCCGAGGTCCATCCACTTGTCGGCGGCGCAGTCGAGGGCGAAGAGCATGATCGGGCCCTTGCCGGCCGGCCAGGCCTTGTAGGGACCGCCGCCCTTGCCCTCGGCGATGCGCAGCACCACCAGGCCGGACTTCTCGTCCACCCTCAGGAAATCGGCGTCATAGAAGGTCTTGGCCTCGCCAGGGGCCGGCTTCCAGGTCTCGGCGGCCGTCGGAACGAAGGCCAGGACCAGCATGGGTACGCTGAGCAAACACGCTACGAGCCGCTTCTGCATGGCGGTCCCTCCCCGTTATGGTTCGCTGGAGAGGAGGCTATGCCTCTCCCACAACCACCGCAAGAGAACGCCGATATGCGAGGACCTAGCCGCGCGCCGCGAGCCCTTGCGCGATCGCCGCGTTCAGCGCCGCCACGGCCGCGTCCGGGCCTTCGGGATGCGCCCACACCCCGCCCGAGACGGCCAGGAAGTCGGCGCCGGCGGTCGCCAGCGGCGCGGCGTTGGCGGCCGTGATCCCGCCGATCGCCACGCAGGGAACCTCCATCGTCTCCTGCCAGATCGACAGTATGTCGGACTCGGCGACGATCGGCGCCTCCTTGGTGGTGGTCGGGAAGA
Organism: Caulobacter endophyticus; assembly: GCF_003116815.1. Taxonomy (GTDB): domain Bacteria; phylum Pseudomonadota; class Alphaproteobacteria; order Caulobacterales; family Caulobacteraceae; genus Caulobacter; species Caulobacter endophyticus. The sequence continues at coordinate 106,656 of NZ_QDKQ01000028.1, read as the reverse complement.
AGGCCCCGAAGGCCACGTAGTCGGCCCCGGCCTCGGCGGCCTCCATCGCCAGGTGGCGGCTGTCGTGGCAGGTGACGCCGACCATGCGGTCCTTGCCCATCAGCTTGCGGGCGGCCGCATAGGGCGTATCGCCCTGCCCCACGTGCACGCCGTCGCAGTCCAGACGGGCGGCCAGATCGGGACGGTCGTTGAGGATCACCGCCACGTCGCGGGCGCGGGCGATCGGCGAAATGGCCTCGACGGCGGCGGCCACGACGTCGTCGGACACGTCCTTGAGGCGGATCTGCAGAGCCGCCACGTCGCCGCCCTCCAGGGCGCGGGCCAGCTGGCGGCCGAAGGCGGCCAGGTCCGGCAGGGACGGCGGGGTGATCAGGTAGAGGCGGCAGTCGAGCGTCATGCGCCGCCTTTACGCCGATTTGGAGCGCAGCGCGACTTTGGCGGTCCGCCCCCCCCTGAACCAGGGCCGCCTGCGGCGACGCGCCGCCGGTAACTCGACTGAGAGTCAGTTGCAAACCGGTGGAAAACTGTTAGATGAGAATGACAATCATTCGGTAGGGCGTTCCTGTCTTGTACGTCTGCAATTGTAACGGCATCCGCCAGCGTGAAGTCCGCGCCGCGATCGACGCGGGCGCGACTCGCCCGGCCGAGATCTTCCGCCACAAGGGCTGCCAGGCCCAGTGCGCCAAGTGCGTCTGCGAGATGCGCCAGATGATCCAGGAAGCCCAGGAAGCTCTGGCCTACGCGGCCGAATAAGGCTTCTTGCGACGCAAAGTCGACAATCTCAGGTTACCGCGAAGCACTCTCACGCTTTTCTGTGAGGCTGCGAAACACTTGCACACATTACTGTTGAAGCGCTGAAAAAGCCGACTAAGGGTTCGGGCGAACTCGAACCTTAGGAGGCCGCCATGCAAGGCGATCCCGGCGTCATCCGCGTCCTGAACGCTGTGCTCACCAACGAGCTGACGGCCGTCAACCAGTACTTCCTGCATGCGCGCATGCACGACAACTGGGGCTTCAAGCGCCTCGGCCAGATCGTCTATCAGGAATCGATCGGCGAGATGAAGCACGCCGACAAGCTGATCAACCGCATCCTCTTCCTCGAGGGCCTGCCCAACCTGCAGGACCTGCACAAGCTGAAGATCGGCGAGACCGTGCCCGAATGCCTGGCCGCCGACCTGTCGATCGAGCTGTTCAACCGCGAACTGTTGGTGCCGGGCATCGTCCAGTGCGAGCAGGCCCGCGACTACATCAGCCGCGAACTGCTGCGCGAGATCCTCAACGACACCGAGGAGCACATCGACTACCTCGAAACCCAGCTGTCGCTGATCAAGTCGCTGGGCGAGCAGAACTACCTGCAGAGCGCCATGGGCGAGCTGCCGGCCGCCTGATCGGCTAGACTGCCCGAAGACGTCGAACGGCCTCCCCGCCCCCGCGGGGAGGCCGTTTTGCTATTCGCCCAGGCCTATTCGCAGAGCGCTTCCAGCGCCTCGCGGTCCAGCAGCTCGACGTGGCGCACGGTCGGCAGGGCGATCAGGCCCTCCTGCAGGAAGCCGGTCAGGGTGCGCGACACCGTCTCGATGGTCAGGCCCAGATAGTCGGCCATGTCCTGGCGGCTCATCGGCAGGTCGAAGGCGGCCTCGCCCGTGCGGTCGGCCAGCAGCAGCAGCAGGCCCGCCACGCGCTCACAGGCGCTGCGGCGGCCCAGCATCAGCACGTGGTCCTGGCTGCGCTGCAGGCCCGAGATGGTCAGGTGATAGAGCTTGCGCGCCACCTCGCCGTCGCGGGCGGCCAGGTCGCTCAGCGCCCGGCGGCGGACGATGCGCACCGTCACCTCGCCGACCGCCTCGGCCGTGGTGCGGCGCAGGTCGCCGGCCTCGAAGCCGAAGGCCTCGCCGGCGAAGTGGAAGGCGTCGATCTGGCGGCGGCCGTCGCGCAGCAGGCGCCCCGTGCGCACCGTGCCCTCGACCAGTTCGTAGACGTGGTCGGCGCGATCCCCCTCGGCGAAGATCTCCTCGCCGGCGGCGTAGCGGATGACGCTGGCGGCGGCGACCGGCAGGGCCGGCTGGGCGTAGGCGGGCTCGAAACGAAGGGGCGACAGCATCACACGGCTCCCGAAGGAATGGGGGCGAAAGACGCCGCCCCGACGCCGGCACATTCCCCCTACTCCGCGCATGGGTAAATTCGGGAGCGCCGCATAAGGGGTTCTGCGTAGGCGCCGCGCGGGGAGCGGCTATGGTCGGCGCAGTTCCCGTGGGAGACCGCCGATGAAGACGCTCCGCACCCTGGCCGCGCTGGCCTGCCTGGCCGCCACCCCGGCCCTCGCCGACGGCCCGCCCAAGCCGGCCGACGAGCCCAAGTCCGAGGCCCGCACCTTCGCTTACGACGACGGCGTGGTGGAGGTGCTGGTCATCGGCCCAGCCGCCAGGCTGCTGTACGATCGCCTGCCCGGCAAGGGTAAGGTCCAGGCCTGCGGCGCCAGCGGCCTGCACAAGGGCGACGGCCAGATCACCTGCTCCAAGGACGGCGGCGACTACGCCTGCCGGGTGTGGCTGGACGCGAAGAAGCAGACCCTGGCCCAGCCGGAGAGCGACGACTGCTGATTGTTGGATGGCTCGCGACAGAAGGTGCAGAAATTGAGCGATAGAAAGCCAGAACCGCGAATTCGAGCATTAGTCACAAATGACGTCGTGGATTACCCCCACAACGATCTCGCAAACGCCGCTTGGTTTTTCCGAGAACGACTTACCAAGGCCTTCGACAACAATGAGCCCGTAGAGGGCGCATTCCTCGACATGATCGCTTTGGTCACGATGATCGCCTTCTCTCTAGAGGGATATGCGAATTTCCTGGGAGATAATATCTTCGGGAAAAAATGGGGGAAACTTGAACGAACATCCGTCAAAAATAAACTCGGCACCCTCGGAGAGGTGCTGGAATTATCGATCGATTGGGACAACCGACCCTATAGAACAGTTGGCGAACTAATCGAACTTCGAAATATGTTCGCTCATCCCAAACCTCATCCCGCAAAAATACGAGAACAGATACTCATAGGCACAGATAGCGAGCTAAGAAAACTGCTCCGCAACCATAGGCCTAGCTACGAGGAACGCCTGACGTGGGACTTCATCAAGACCGCTTATGATGATGTCGAGAAAATTTGGATTGAACTTCTGCACGCCGCAAAAATCGAACTCCATAGAACTTGGAGCGGCGGCATACAGGGTATTGAGTTGATTGAGGTCTTAGACGCCATCCAAGATCACAGCGATCCGCCTAGCGCCTGACCATCCGCTCCAGCTCCACCGCCCGCACGGTGGTCATGCTGAGGTGGCAGCCGCCGATGTTGAGGACGTCGATGGTGCCGCCGGTCAGGTCTTCCCGACATTCGGCGTCGCGGCGCTTGATCCAGGCGCGCTGGACGGTGCGCAGCTTGGCCTGCTCGGCCCTGGACCGGCCCGCCATCGCCGCCTTGTAGGCGCGGTTGAGGCGCGCGTCCTGCTTGCCCAGTTCTTCGTTGGTGCAGCCCGCCATGGCGGCGGTCACGCCCTTGATGGCGTCGCCGCTGTTCAGGCAGGCGGCATAGGCGGGCGAATATTGCTTCTCGGGATCGATCGGGTCCGAGGCGGCGAAGGCCCCGGGAGCCGTCAGGGCCAGCAGCATCAGGCCAGGCGCCAGTCGTCGAAGCAGCATGCGGATCCTCGCTTTCGACGGCGAGGATGACCCGCCGATCAGGACGCCTTCAAGGCATGACGCGTCCTAGAGGTTCCGGCCGATCCGGTCGGCCAGGACGCCGAGATCGCCGCCGGGCTCGTCGAACACGCCCATGTCCTCGGCGGTGACCCGCGCGAACAGGTCCTGCGCCGCTTGCGAGGTCGTCAGCAGGTCGAGCGCGGCTTCCGCCTCGTCGTCGGGCCAGCGGTCAAGCATGGCGCCCAGCGCCTTCAGGCGCGCTTCGAACAGTTTCAGGTCCATAGCCACAGATCTTCTTCTGCCTCTGGAGTCTCGTCTTCAAGGTCTGCCGGCCCCGTTTCAGGAGCGAGCGGACCGCCTGTTCCGAACAGCCCATGGCGTCGGCGATTCTACCGACCTCCAGCTCTTCGAAATAGAACAAAGTTAAAGCCTGGCGCTGGGTGTCCGGCAGCTTGCCCAGGGCCTGCTGCAGGGTCACGGCGACTTCCGACCGTTCGAGGCTGGCCAGGGCGTCGGCCTGAACCGGCCCCTGGACCTCGGCGTCGGCCAGGCGGGTGATGACCTCCTGGCTCTCCGGCACGGCCTTGCGGACGCGGCGACGGTCGATGGCCTTGTTGACCGCGATGCGGTGCAGCCAGGTCGAGAACCGCGCCTCCGGCGTCCAGCGCTCGCGGGCGCGCCAGGCGGCAATAAATGCCTCCTGCGCCGCGTCCTCGGCCTCCTGCACGTCGCCCAGGACGTTCAGGGCCAGCCGCCGGACCATCCGCAGGTGCCGGTCGACCAGCACCCGGAACGCCAGCTGGTCGCCTTGGCGGCAGGCCAGGAACAGGTCCTCGTCGGAGCGGACGTCAACCAGCCCGAACTCACCCATCGCAGTCATCGCTGAATTCGCCATGGCGATTACTCGCCTCCATCGCTGTATCGCAATGGAACTGGCAAACAGTGTGCCATATATCAGATAACTACATTACTGAATTCATCCGATACATATCGTTTACATCGGCATTTTGCTATTTTTCAGAACGGAGTTCTTTGCAGAACGGGCGCAACAAGTCGAGTACGATTTGATACGAGTTCGACACATCTTTGCGGCGGCTGGCGCGAACCATGCTATCGAGGACGTATTGGTAGAAGCTGCGCAACGTCTTGCCGTCCGGTCCGGCGGCCGAAAAATCGAGGCTGGTCGACAGGACGGTGAGGATCTGGGTGGCGCGCATGGCGTGTCGGCACATTTGATCCAGCCGCCCCTGCTCGTGGGCGAATTTTGCCGAGCCGATGGCCCGGTAGAGCTCCTCGTGCACCGAGGCCAGCACGTCGCGCGGGCTGGCGGTCAGGCGGCTGGAGGCCGCATAGGCGCTGAACGCCTGGCTGTTAGTCGTCGTCATCGCTGCTGGCTCCGAGGATGGCCTTGATCTGCTCTTGAAGGATCTGGGCGGCGTAGAGCTCTGTCTCCATCGCCGAGTACTTCGCGATCAGCTTGGTGCGGTAGGTCTCCGCGTTGTCGCGGATGGTCTCCGACTGTTCGGTCAGGTCGCTGTTGACCGTGTCGAGGGTGTTGATGCGCTGCTGGATCACGCCGGTGGTGGTGTTGGCGTAGTCGCTCATCAGGCTGGTGATCAGGTTGGCGAAGCCCTGGGTGATCTGCACCGAGACCGTGCCGCTGGTGGGGGTGGCCAGGGCGAAGGACAGGCCTTCGTAGATCGACCCTGTCGCGCCGATGATCCGGCTGCCCGAGATCGTGAACAGGCTGCTATCGCCATCCACCGACACGCTGGAGATCGCCCCGTCGGTGACGGTGACCTCCAGGTCGAAGTCGTACGACAGGGTGGTGTCGTTCTTCAGGAGCTTGAGGTTGCTGTCGCTGGCCTCGAACTTGGTTTCGAAGAAGGCCGCCACGCTGGAGAGGTCGGTCAGCAGCAGGTTGTCGAGCGAGGTCTCGTCCGATAGCTCCAGCTGGTTGGCGCTGTTGAGCGTGATGCCCAGGGCCGACAGGTCGGTCAGCTCGTCGTCCGAACCCGACTTGCCGCCGAGCAGCGCGCTCAGCTGGCGATTGACGTCGCGCAGTATGCCGTCGGCGAACAGCACCGCGTCGTCGGCCACCACCCCGCCCGAGCCCACCGTCTGGTTGGTGACCACGAAGGCGCGCAGGGCGTTGTAGGCGTCGATGAAGTCGGTGATCGCCGTCTTGATGTCGTCGTAGTTGGCCTCGATGTCGAGGGTGATGGTCTGGCCGCTGGTGGCTTGCAGCAGCGAGATCGACAGGCCGGGAATGACGTCGGTCAGCTCGTTGCCGTCGCTCTCGATCTCGACCCCGTCGATGGTGACGATCGAGGGCTGGGCGGCCTGAAGCACGTTGGCGAAGGCGCCCGAACTGTCGGTAAGGCCCAGCGACTGGCCGATATCGTCGCCCGAGGCCGACGCCAGGCTGATCTGCTGGTTGGTGTCGCTGGTCGACATGACCAGGCGCGTGCCGGTCGAGCTGGTGATCAGGGTGGCGGTGACGCCCGTCGTGCTGGTCTTGGCGTTGATCGCCGCGGCGATGTCGCTGACGGTCATGGTCGAGGTGACGGTGATCTCGGCGGCGGTCCCGCCGTCGACGCCCACCGACATCACGCCCGACAGACCAAGCGCCGTGCCGGCGGTCTGGGCGGTCGACGTCACCTTCATGGCCTTGGCCAGTTGGGTGACGGTGATCTCGTAGGAGGCGGCCACCGCGTCGCTATCGGCGTCGACGGCGATCACCGAGGTGGCGTCCGTGCCGTCAGAGGCGGTGAGGTACGCGCTCTTCTCGTCGAAGGCGTTGGTGGTGGTCGTGACCGAGCTGTAGGTCGTACCCGCCAGCGCGGTCATCGAATCCGAGATCGCCTGCAACAGGGTCTGCAACGACTGGTACGAGGCGATCTTGGTCTCGTTGGCCGTGACCTTGGCGTCGATGGTGTCGGCGCGGGCGGTCTTCTGGGCGACGGCCGCCTCGATCAGGGAGTCGGTGTCGAGGCCCGAGATCGTGCCCGTCAGATAGGTCGTCGAACCCGAGGTCGAGACGCTGCTGGTGTTCGTCATGGCAATGTCCGGAAAGTCGGCGGGAGAGCCTTAGAGGGCTCCCCCGCCAGTCTGCAGGACGACGGGAGCCAGGCCCCCGCCATCGCGACACGAGCGACTACTGCAGCAACTTCAGAAGCGACTGGCTCATCGAGTTGGCCTGGCTGAGGGCCGAAATCGCTGCGCTGGTCAGGGTCTGAGCGTTGGTGAAGTTGGTCTGCTCGGCGGCGATGTCCACGTCGGTGATCGCCGACGCCGCCGACTCCAGGTTCTCGAGCGACGTGGAGATCACGTCGCCGCGGAACTCGAAGCGCGACAGGGTGGCGCCGACGTCGGCGCGCATTTTCGAGACCGCCGTGATCGCCGAGTCGATCTCGTCCATGGCAGCGACGGCGTCGCTGGTGGAGGTGATTGAGGTGACGGTCAGGCTCAGCCCCGTGGTGTTGGCCTCACCCAGTTCGACCTTGATGACATCGGTGCTGGACGTGCCGACCATGAAATCGACGCCGGTGCCTTCGGTGTAGTTGCTGTCACCGTTGAGCAGAGTGACGCCGTTGAAGGTCGTCGTCTTGGCGATGTCGTCGATTTCTTCGGTCAGCTGTTCGTACTCGGCGCTGATGTACGACAGGTCGGCAGTGCTCGACGTCCCCGACTGGGCCTGGGCCGTCAGGGAGTTCATGCGCTGCAGGATGTCGGCGATGTTCGACAGGGCGCCGTCCGCGGTGTTCAGCACCGAAGTGCCGCTGGTCACGTTGGTGGCGGCCTGGTTGAGCACGGTGATGTCGGCGTTCATGGACGTCGCGATGGCGAGGCCGGAGGCGTCGTCCTTCGCGCTGACGATCCGCGAGCCGCTCGACAGCTTCGCCAGGGATTCGCTCTGCGCCGCCGAATTGTTGTTCAGGTAGCGCAGGGCGGTGTTGGCGGCCGTGTTGGTGGAGATAACAGGCATGTTCTAGTCCGGTTCTCTGTCTGGAGTCCGCCCGGGGGAGAGTCCGGTCGGGAAGCTGTCCGCCGTTCTGACGGCCTGGCTTCGACGGGTTGAACGGGACGTCCGCCGACGATGGGGCGGATTATTTTTCGGGGGCCGCTCCACGTCCTGTCGGCGAGGCCGTGCGTCCTTCGAGGCCCGTTGCGCGGGCGCCTCAGGATGAAGAAGTCATAGCTCCAAGCTCCTCATCCCGAGGTGCGAGCCGAAGGCGAGCCTCGAAGGACGCACGGCCTTCGCCACTGCCCCCAAAAATAATCCGCCCCATCCGGCGCGGAGCCTCCGTTGAACCCGTCGATCGGCGCCCAGAGCGACCGGACCGACTTCACCGGAGGGCCTTCTCCATGACCACCGTCTCCTCGGCGACGAGCACGAGCAGCACCGCGAGCGCCAGCAGCTCGGGCACGCTGCAGCTCGGCACGACCGACTTCCTGCAGCTGCTGATGACGCAGCTGACCAACCAGAACCCGCTGGATCCCACCGATCCCACCGAGTTCACCAGCCAGCTGGCGACCTACTCCTCGCTCGAGCAGCAGATCAGCATGAACGACACGCTGACGACGATGTCGGACAACATGTCGTCGCTGCTGACCCAGGTTCAGCTGCTCGCCTCGGCCTCGGAATAGGGGCCGGCGACCATGAGCCTGTCCTCGGCCCTCTCGACCGCCGTCTCCGGCCTGACCGCCCAGAGCATCGCCCTGTCGGCGATCTCGGAGAACATCGCCAACTCCTCGACCACCGCCTACAAGACGACGGAAGTCTCGTTCCAGTCGCTGGTCAGCGGGGCCATGGGCTCGAACACCTCGACCAGTTCGGTGGTGGCCAAGACCAGCCAGGCGCTCAACGTCACCGGCACGATCGCCTCGACCAGCGTGGCGACCAACATCGCCATCGACGGCTCGGGCTACTTCGTCGTCGCCGGCGACCCAGGCGACACCGGCAGCGACCTCGTCTACAGCCGCAACGGCAGCTTCTCGACGGACGCCGACGGCTATCTGGTCAATAGCGAAGGCTATTACCTGATGGGCTTTCCGACCGACGCGGACGGCAACATCCTGTCGTCGAACACCAGCGACCTGACCAGCCTGTCGGCGATCAATCTCGACTCGATCAGCGGCACGGCCAAGGCCACCTCGACGGTGACCATGGCGGCCAACCTGCCCGCCGACGCCACCACCGGCCAGACCTTCACCACCAGCATGGAGGTGATCGACTCCCTGGGCGTCAGCCACACGGTTGGCCAGAGCTGGACCAAGACCGGCGACAACACCTGGTCGCTGACCCTGTCCGACCCGGTCCTGACCAAGGACGGCACGACCACCTCGGGCACCATCAGCCCGAGCACGGTCACCGTGACCTTCAATTCCGACGGCAGCCTGGCCACGACCGACCCTTCGCCCGTCGCCATCGGCATAACGGGCCTGTCCACCGGCGCGGCCGACAGCGCCATCACGCTGGACCTCGGCGACGCGGGCGGCACCGACGGCCTGACCCAGTTCGCCTCGACCTCCTCGACCCTGTCGATCAGCCCGACCTTCGAGCAGGACGGCGCCAACTACGGCGAGCTGTCGGGGATCACGATCGACGAAAGCGGTCTGGTCACGGCCAATTTCGACAACGGCGTGAGTCTGGCGATCTACCAGATCCCGGTCGCCACCTTCAGCAACCCGGGCGGCCTGACCCACGTCACGGGCACGATCTATGACGAGAACACCAACGCCGGCCAGGTGCACCTGAACCTGCCGGGCGAAGGCAACGCCGGCAGCCTCGTGGCCAGCGCCCTGGAGGGCTCGACCACCGACATAGCCACCGAGTTCAACAAGATGATCATCGCCCAGCAGGCCTATTCGGCCGCCTCGCAGGTGATCAGCGCCTCCAGCGACATGTTCGACACCCTGATCCAGGCCGTCCGGTGAGCGTCATGGGCACGATCGAACGCCTGCACACCCGCGCCCAGAAGGCCCGCCGCGACCTCAAGACGCCCGTCGTCTCGTCGGTCGAGGAGGCCCGCGCCCTGGCCCGCAGCATCGCCGAGGGGCTATCGGCCCTGTCGGACGACCAGCGCCTGCTCATGCTGTCGAACCTGCACGAGGTGCAGGCCACGCTGGACGACCGCATGGCCAGCCTGGAGGCCGAGATGGCGGAAGACCGCGTCCGCATCCAGGCCGTGAACCGCGGCCTCAGCGCCCAGGCCGGCTATCGCGGCGGGGTGGCGTCGCTTCGCGACCATCGCCGCCGCAAGGACTGACGCCATGTCGCTGTCGTCGATCATCAGTTCGGCCTCGTCGGCCCTGTCGACCGCCCAGATGCAGATCGCGGTGGCCAACGCCAACGTGGCCAACGCCGACGACCTGACCTACAGCAAGAAGACGGTCAGCACGACGGCGACGACGGCGCTGAACTCGGCCTCGACGACGACGATCCAGAGGGCGGCCGACACCTATCTGGCCAAGACCGCGGTCAAGACGGCGGCGGCCTCGGGCTACGCCTCGACCATCGACACCTACATGCAGTCCTACGACGCCGTGCTCGGCTCGGTGGACAGCGGCGATGACCTTTCCAGCCTGCTCGACGCCTTCTCCAGCGCCCTGACCGGCCTGTCGGCCAGCGCCGACAGCGACACGGCCAAGGCCGCGACGGTCTCGGCCGCCTCGGCCCTGGCGGCCGGGATCAGCAGCCTGTCGGCCTCGATCCAGGACCTGCGCACCCAGGCCAACACCGAGATCGCCACCAGCGTCGACACCATCAACTCGACACTCTCGACCCTGGCCTCGCTGAACGACCAGATCGTCTCGGTCAGCGCCCAGGGCGGCGACGTCACCGCCCTGCAGGACCAGCGCGACGCGGCGCTCACCACCCTGTCGGGCCTGATCGGGGTCAGCAGCTACACCACCTCCGACAACCGGCTGATGGTCTACACCACCGGCGGCGACCAGCTCCTGGGCACGACGGCGGCCAAGCTTTCGTACACCGCCTCCAGCGCGCTTTCCTCGACCAGCGTCTATCCGACCTCGATCGCGGGGATCACGCTGAACGGCAAGGACATCACCACCAGCCTCGACTCCGGCCAGCTGGGCGCGCTGGTCACCCTGCGCGACAGCACCCTGCCGGGCGAGCAGGCCGAGCTGGACGCCCTGGCCTCCACCCTGATCGACCAGGTCAACGCCATCGCCAACGCCGGCTCGGCCGTGCCCGCGCCCAACGTCCTGACCAGCGCCCAGGCCGTCTCGGGCTCGGACGCCTTCTCGGCGACCGGCGCGCTGCGGGTGGCGGTGGTCGATTCCAGCGGCTCGACGGTCTCGACCCAGGACATTGACCTTTCGGCCTATTCCTCCCTTGCCGACCTTGTCAGCGCGCTCGACGCCATCGACGGCCTGTCGGCCAGCATCGGCTCCGACGGCAAGCTGTCGATAACCGCCGACGACAGCGCCAACGGCGTCGCCCTGGGCGATATCGGCGCGTCGGTCGGCGCATCGGCGCAGGGCTTCTCGGACTATTTCGGCTTCAACGACCTGTTCTCGGGCTCGAGCGCCGCCGACGTCGCCGTCTCGTCCAGGCTGACGGGCGACTACAGCCTGCTGGCCACGGCCGCCCTCGACACCAGCGCGACCCTGGCGGCCGGCGACCGGGCCCTGTCGACCTCCGACAGCACCACAGTCGACAAGCTGACCGCCATGCTGTCGGGCGCCCTGAGCTTTTCCGCCGCCGGCGACCAGGGCGCCAAGACGGTCACCCTGTCGTCCTATGCCTCAAGCTTCGTCTCGGGCGCGGCCACCCTCGTGTCCAACGCCTCGTCCAGCGCCGCCAGCGCCCTGTCGACCTACCAGGCGGCGACCACCCGGCTGCAGAACACCACCGCCGTCAATGTCGACGAGGAGCTGGCCATGCTGACCACCTACCAGTCGCAGTACGAGGCCAACGCCCAGCTCGTCTCGATGGTGCAGGAGCTGTTCGACACCCTGATCCAGATGGTGAGCTGACCGTGATCAGCCGCATCGCGACCTTCGGCCATTCCACCACCATGCTGGCCGCCACGCTCAAGGTGCAGGCCAGGCTGGCCGACCAGCAGGCCCAGACGGCGTCGGGCCTGAAATCCACCACCTACGGGGGCCTGGGCAGCAACACCGGCAGCCTGCTGCGGCTGTCCAGCCAGAGCGCCGCCCTGACCGCCGAGAACGCCGCCGCCCAGACGGCCACGGCCTATGTCAACGCGGCCTATTCGGCGCTGGGCGACATCGCCGACCTGGCCACCACCATCAAGACCCAGCTGGCCTCGATGATCTCCAGCACCACGATCGACGCAGCCACCACCGCCCAGTACGCGACCAACTGGCTCAATGACCTGCAGGCGCTGATGAACAGCACCTCGGGCGGGACCTACCTGTTCTCGGGCACGGCGGGCGACACGGCGGCCGCCGACTTCAGCGACGCCGACTGGGACGCCTCGGCCGGCGCCGACAGCGACTACTACCAGGGCTCGACCAGCACCCGCACCTTCACCACCACCGACGGCCAGACGATCGGGCTTTCGGTGTCGGGCGGCTCGGCGGCGTTCGAGAAGCTGGCCCGCGCGCTGTCGATGATCATCGCCTCGCCCGACGACAGCAGCGTGGTCTCGGCCGCCTACGACCTGGCCGGCGAGGCCCTGACCGGCGTCGGCTCGCTGCAGGAGCAGGTCTCGATCCAGGCCTCCACCCTCGACCGCCTGATCGAGCGCAACGAGGCCAAGATCGAGAGCATCGACACCCTGGCCTCCAACCTCAAGGACGCCGACCTCGCCGAAACCGCCGTCCTGGCCACCCAGTACGAGACCCAACTGGAGGCCATGTACTCGATGATCTCCAGCCTCTCCTCGCTGAGCCTGACGAAGTACCTGTGATCAGATGCTCGCCCTGAAGGGGGAGCTGTCGCGGAGCGACTGAGGGGGAAGTAGCTGCTGATGTAGGGGCCGACCCGGCCTCGTCAGGATCTTCCCCCTCCGGCCCTTCGGGCCACCTCCCCCTTCAGGGGGAGGATCTCCACGGACGCGCCTCACACGCGGCGCCCCCATTGCAATCCCGCAAGACCTCGACATACGCCGGCAGGATCGCCCGGCCACAAGGGCGGCTCACGTTTCGGAGTCTCGATGCCCTCGCCCGTTTCCCCAAGCCGTCGCGGCCTGCTGGCCCTGGCCGGCGCCGCGCCCTTCGCCGCCATGGCCGCCTCGGCGCGCCCCGTGGCCGCCGCCGAGAACGTCTGCGCGCTGACGCCCCAGGTCACGCAGGGGCCCTACTGGTTCGATCCCAAGCTCGACCGCGCCGACATCACCGAAGGCAAGAAAGGCGCGCCGGTGACCGTGGCCCTGACCGTCGTCGACGGCGCCTGCCGGCCGCTGAAGGGCGCGCGGGTCGATATCTGGCATTGCGACGCCCAAGGCGTCTATTCCGGCTACGAGGGCCAGGGCGACGACCACCAGACCGCCGCCAAGGGCGCGACCTTCCTGCGCGGCGCCCAGGCCACCGACGCCGCCGGCAAGGTCGCCTTCAGGACCATCTGGCCGGGCTGGTACGAGGGCCGCACCCCGCACATCCACATCAAGGTCCACCTGGACGCGCGCACGGCCCTGACCGCGCAGCTCTTCGTGCCAGACGCCCTGTCGGAGTTCCTCTACGAGAACCTCCCGGCCTACAAGCGGCCCCGAGCGCGCGACATGTTCAACCGCCAGGACGGCATCGCCCTGCAGGGCGGCGAGGCCATGGTCGCCAGCGTCAAGGAGGGCAAGGACGGCTATGTGCTGGCCCTGGTCCTGGGCGTCGATCCCGCCGCCGACTGGAAGGACGACGCGGGGATGGGGCCGGGCGGGCCCATGGGCGGTCCGCCACCCGGAGGCATGGGCCCTCCTCCTGGCGGCATGAACGGCCGCCCGCCCGGCCCGCCTCCGGGCGGCTTCCCCAATGGCGGCCCGCCGCGCCACGAGACGCCGACCGGCGAGGTCCGGCTGAAGGCGATCGTGCCGGGGGTCTGAGATTAAGGAACCTTCTCCCCTTGCGGGAGAAGGAAAGACTTTTCGTCAGCGCCCCCACGCGCCATCCTCCCCGCCAAACGGCCGTTCGGCCACGAGGGGATGGACATGCACAAGACGATCTGGGCCGCGCTCGCGGTCTCCATGGGGCTTGCCGGGGCGGCCTGCGCCCAGCCGGCGCCCACCGGCCCACAGCCGAAGAACGACTATACGAAGGACGCCAGCTGGCTGTGCCGCCCGGGCCGCCAGGACGCCTGCGCCCAGGACCAGACCGCCACCATCGTCGCCGCGGACGGGGCTACCAAGGTCGAAACCTTCAAGGCCGATCCCAAGGCGCCGATCGACTGCTTCTACGTCTATCCCACCGTGTCGACCGACAAGGGCGGCAACAGCGACATGGCCATCGACCCGGCCGAGACCATCGTCGCCGAGCAGCAGTTCGCGCGTTTCGGCCAGGCCTGCCGCACCTTCGCGCCGATGTACCGGCAGGTGACCCTGGCGGCCCTGCGCCAGGTGATGATGGGCAGGGCCTCGCCCGGCGACGAGAACCTGGCCTATGGCGACGTACTGGCCGCCTGGAAGGACTATCTCGCCCGCGACAACGGCGGTCGCGGCGTGGTGCTGATCGGCCACTCGCAGGGCTCGCGCGTGCTGCTGCGCCTGCTGGCCGAGGAGATCGACGGCAAGCCCGTGCAGAAGCAGCTGGTCTCGGCCCTGATCATCGGCATGAACACGCCCATCGATCCGGCCGCCGACGCCTATGGCGGCATCAAGATGTGCCGCCAGCCCGGCCAGACCGGCTGCATCGTCAGCTACGTGTCGTTCCGCGACAGCAGCCCGCCGGAAGGGACGGCCTTCTTCGGCAAAGCCGAGGGCGCCAAGCGCGCCGCCTGCGTCAATCCGGCGGCTCTCGCCGGCGGCGACGCCCCGCTGCACAGCTATTTCAGCGACCGCACGATTGCCGGCGCCCCGCGCAAGACCCCTTGGGTCAAGGGCAAGGACCTGACCACCACCTTCGTCTCGACGCCCGGACTGGTGAGCGCCGAGTGCAAGTCAAACGGCCCCTACGACTATCTGGCCATCAAGGTCCACGGCGACGCGGCCGACCCGCGCGTCGACGACATCCCCGGCGACCTGATGGTGCTGGGCTCGCCGCTGAAGGCCTGGGGCCTGCATCTGGTCGACGTCAATCTGGCGATGGGGGATCTGGTGGCGCTGGTCGAGGCGCAGGGGAAGAACTGGAAATAGCACCTTAGAGAACCTCCCCCTGTGGGGGAGGTGATCGCGTAGCGATCGGTGGGGGGAGTGGTTGCGCTATCGGCCGTCTTCTCGGCGGCTGAAAACGTCCCCCCACCGGCCTTCGGCCGCCTCCCCCACAGGGGGAGGTTCCTTACGGCCCGCCCTATTTCCCTGTCACGCCCTTGAAGATCCCCATGCCCAGGACGAGGGCCACCAGGAAGATCACCAGGAACAGGAAGAACAGGATCTTGGCCACGCCCGCCGCGGCGCCCGCGATGCCGGTGAAGCCGAGCGCGCCGGCGATGATGGCGACGACGGCGAAGATCAGAGCCCATTTCAGCATGGGTAAGCTCCTTGAACTGGGCCCGCATGGTGCAGGCTTCGCAAGATCAACGTCGCCTTGGCGCGCGTCGTTCCTTGTCTTCGGGGACGCGCGCCGCTAACTCCAAAGCCATGGCCGCCAAGCCCGAGAACCCCACCGAACCCTTCAAGCGCGCCCTGGCGCACGCCGCCCGCTCGCTCGCCGAGACGCCGGACCTCGAGATCGTGTTCTCCGGCGAGTCTCCGGGCCTGGTGGGCAACCGCGCCGTGCTGCCGCATCCGCCGCGCGATCTCTCCGGCCCCGACGCCGCCCGCCTGCGCGGCATGGCCGACCAGATCGCCCTGCGTCTGGCCCACCACGACCCGTCGACCCACGCCCGCTCGCGTCCGGCCGCGCCCGACGCCCAGGCGATCTACGAGTCGCTGGAGCAGGCCCGCATCGAGGCCATCGGCGCCAATGCGCTTGGCGGCGTGCGCGCCAACCTGACGACGGTGCTGGAGACCCGCCTCGAAAAGCAGGGCCTGACCCGCGCCGTCGCCTTCGACCGCAACAACGCCCCCATGGCCGAGATCCTGGGCCTGATGGTGCGCGAGCGCCTGACCGGCGACGCGCCGCCCGATGGCGCCAAGGCCCTGGTCGAGATCCTGCGCGCCGATATCGAGAGCAAGGCCGGCAAGGACCTCGACCGCCTCGCCGCCGCCGTCGACGACCAGGCCGCCTTCGCCAAGGTCACCCGCCAGATCCTGCGCGACCTCGACCTCGGCGACGACGTCAACGACGCCACCGAAAGCTCGGATGAAGACGAGGGCGACGACGACAACCCCACCGACACCGCCGATGACGACGATCAGGGCGACGGCGAAGGCGAACAGACCGACGGCTCCTCGCCGCAGGAAAGCGAGGCCTCCGACCGCGAAAGCCAGGCCGGCGACGAGGAGATCGTCCAGTCCGACGAGCAGGGCGAGGCCCAGGAAAGCGACGAGACGCCCGACATGGGCGACGGCGCCAAGCCGGCCCGCCCCGATCCGTCGGCCGACAAGGGCGGCGAGCCGGCCTACAAGGTGTTCACCACGGCCTATGACGAGGTGGTCTCGGCCGAGGAGCTTTGCGATCCGGACGAACTGACGCGCCTGCGGGCCTATCTCGACCAGCAGCTGTCGGCCCTTTCCAGCGTCGTCTCGCGCCTGGCCAACAAGCTGCAGCGCCGCCTGCTGGCCCAGCAGAACCGCGCCTGGACCTTCGACCTGGAGGAAGGGATGCTCGATGTGGCCCGCCTGACGCGGGTGATCATCGACCCCACCGCTCCCCTGTCGTTCAAGCAGGAGGAAGACCAGGAGTTCCGCGACACGGTCGTGACCCTGCTGATCGACAATTCCGGCTCGATGCGCGGCCGCCCGATCATGGTCGCCGCCGTCTGCGCCGACATCCTGGCGCGCACCCTGGAGCGCTGCGGCGTCAAGACCGAGGTGCTGGGCTTCACCACCCGCGCCTGGAAGGGCGGGACCAGCCGCGACGAGTGGATCAAGGCCGGCAAGCCGCCCTCGCCCGGCCGCCTGAACGACCTGCGCCACATCGTCTACAAGGCCGCGGATGCGCCCTGGCGCCGGGCGCGCAAGAACCTGGGCCTGATGATGCGCGAGGGTCTCCTGAAGGAGAACATCGACGGCGAGGCCCTGATGTGGGCTCACCAGCGGGTGGTCAACCGGCCCGAAGCCCGCCGCATTCTGATGGTGATTTCCGACGGCGCGCCGGTGGACGACTCCACCCTCAGCGTCAATTCGGGTCACTATCTGGAGCGGCACTTGCGGCAGGTCATCGCCGAGATCGAGGGCAAGAGCCCGGTCGAGCTGATCGCCATCGGCATCGGCCACGACGTCACCCGCTACTACCGCCGCGCCGTCACCATCGTCGACGTCGAGCAGCTGGGCGGGGTGCTGGTCGAGCAGCTGGCCGCCCTGTTCGACGAGGAGCCGCGCGCCGCCGTCCGCGCCCGCGGCCTCTTGCCGCCGCCGCCCACTGTCGTGCCCCAGGCTCCCAAGGCCGCCCGCAAGGTTTCGGCGTGATCGGACTGCGCAGCCTGCTCGTCCTTGGCCTGGCCGGCGGCATGCTGGCCCAGTGCGGACCGAAGCCCGCTCCGCCGCCGCCCGTCGTGCTGCCCGCCGCCCCGGTCAAGGTCGGGCCGGAAATCAGCCTGACGACGACGCCCGTGCCGCTGAACGCCTCCGACGCCAGCCAGACGGCCGTCGGCCGTTTCGTCTATGCCGGCGGCGTCCATATCACCAGCGCCGACACCAGCCGCCTGCACGGCCTGTCGGACCTGATCCTGACCGACAACAACGGCCTGGAAGCCGTCACCGATGACGGCGACCGCTTCTCGGCCAGGCTGGTGCTGGACGCCAACGGCCGCCTCGTGGGCCTGACCGACGGCAAGCTGTCGCCCCTGCTGGGCGTCGACGGCGAAGGCCTGCGCGGCAAGGCGCAGGGCGACGCCGAGGGCCTGGCCCGCCTGCCCAATGGCGAGCGCCTGGTCAGCTTCGAGCGCGATCACCGCATCTGGCGCTACGCCGTCGGCGCCGACGGCCAGTGGAGCCGCCCGGCCCCCGCGCCCAAGCCCGCCACCGTCTTCCCCGACAACGAGGGGATGGAGGCGATCACCGCCTATCCGGCCGCCGGTCGCGACGCCTACCTGGTGGGCGGCGAGGAAGGCGAGGCATGGCTGTGCCGCCTGTCGACCAGCTGCCAGTCGATCGCCCCGCAGACGCCCAACGACTTCACCTGGGGCCTGTCGGGTTTCGCCGCCTTCGAGGGCAAGGCCGTGGCCATCCTGCACCGCGCCTATGATCCCGTGCGCGGCTGGCGCGCCCAGGTGCGCTTCCTGGCCGACCCGATGCTGCCGGCGGCCAAGCAGTACCCGCTGGCCACCCTGATGCTGGACGGCCAGGTCACCCGCGACAACTTCGAGGGCGTCGCCCTGGCCGCCGGTCCCAACGGCGCCACGCGCATCTACCTGCTGTCGGACGACAACGGCGGGGCGATGAACCAGCGCACCCTGCTGCTGGCCTTCGACTGGACCCCGCCGCCGCCGCAGCCCGCGCCCCCGCCCGCTCCCCCGAAGAAGAAGCGTCGCTGAGCGGTCGCGCCCCCGCAAGTTCTTGCCAAGGTTGCGCAGCGCAGTAGAGTGCCTCCATGCGTCGGGACCTGTCCAAATATCCGCTTCTGGCGCTGCCGATCCTGGGCGGACAGTTCCTGTTCGACGTCTTCGACGACGGCTTCATGGACGCCGTACGCCACTTTCCGACCCGCCTGCTGATTATGGGCGTCCTGGTGGCCAGCATCTGTCTGGCGACCTGGGCCTGGCGCCGCCGGAAGCGCACCTTCCGCTAGCGCTCTCGCCAGGCCCGACCGAGTCGCCCCCTCCCTCGCCGGAATCACGGCGAAAAGCCGCCAGTCCCTGTGGCGCACCGGCAACAGCGACGGATCGTCCCCTTCGCCCGAAGGCTGGGAATCCCCTGTTGGGCGGCCCTGCTAAGCACCGCCGCCATCGGGGCCAGGACCTTCCCGCCGATCGCCGAAAGCCGGGTCCAGCGTCGCGCGCGGGAACCACGGATGGGGATAATTTCACCTGAAACTAACCAGTTTTGAGGCGCTTATTTGCTGCACAAACTGCCTTTTGCGCACGCACCGTTCGCCGGCGTCGTAAAAAATTGACACCGGGAGCCAAAAAGGCGCTTGATATGACAACGCTGTCAGCACTATCTAGTTCGTGACGGCGACGAACTGGCGAGATCCGGTCGGCCGTCAGAGGAACGCATCGGGAGGAGGTTGATCCCAACCCCCTTTCCGGAATGACTGAAATGCAACGTGTGTTTGTTCTGGCCGCTTCGGCCATCGCTCTCCTGAGCGCCCCCGCCGCCTTCGCCGGCGAAGTCACCGTCAAGGTCGCCGGCCGCACCACCGCCGCCGTGCACGCCGACATCGTCAAGGCCGCCACTTCGGTGTGCCAGGAAGACAACGGCTCGACCACCTACGGCGCCGACGTGCTGCCCTACTGCATCCGCGACGTGGCCCGCGCCGCCGTCGAAAAGGTCGGCAGCCCGACCCTGACCGCCTACGACAAGACCCAATGGCGCCCGAACGGTCTGATCAAGACCGCCTCGGCCCGCTAAGCGCACCTACGCCTTAGCCCATCGGGACCAGAGCCCGCGGAGCCCCCGCTCCGCGGGCTTTTGCTTGCCTGAAGAGCGCTTCATGACACCGGTAACAAGCGCGTGAAATCAATGACTTCACCCAAAAGTTGCGGCAACATGACTGTTGATAACTGATCAGCGATGAGCTATGGCTGTTCTCCGGCGACAGAGCGGGCTAGATCCTGGACCAGTCGCCGGAGGAACGCGTCGGGAAGCGGTCGATCTGAACCGCGCGCTGCAAGCGCCGCCCGACCTGGAATCCATCCCGATGATCCGCTCCGCCGCTCTCGCTCTCTCCGCCCTGGCCCTGCTGGCCGCCGCTCCGGCCGGCGCCGCCGAAGTCCGCGTCAAGGTCGCCGGCCGCGCCGCCGCCGACGTCCGCGCCGACATCGTCAAGGCCGCCTCGACCGTCTGCTGGCAGGACGTCCGCGGCGAGTCGCTGGCCATGTACCTGTACCCGGCCTGCGTCCGCTCGTCGGTCAACGACGCCGTGGCCAAGCTCGGCGACGCCGACCTGATCGCCTACAACGCCGCCAACCCGGCCAAGCCGCTGGAAATGGCCGCCCGCTAAGGCGCGACCAGCCCTTCCAAGGCTTCAAGAGCCGCCGTCGCCTCGCGACGGCGGCTTTTTGCTGGGCGGGCGCCTCTCTTTGAGAGAGAGCCACGAACCCGGAAACGCGAAAAAGCCCGCCAGGCGAACCTGGCGGGCTTTTCGTATCGGCCCCGGAGGACCGAAAGGCTTAGGCGGCGGCTTGCGCGGCGGCCTTGGCCTTGGCCTTGACCTGGGCCTTGATCTTCAGGGCGCGCGGCGACAGCTGCTCGTCCTTGGCGCCCAGCAGGAACACGTCCAGGCCGCCCTTGAAGTCCAGGGTGCGCAGGGCAGCATTGCTGATGCGCAGCTTGAAGGTCTGACCCAGCGAGTCCGACTGCAGCGAGGCAGGCGACAGAGCCGGCAGGAAGCGGCGCTTGGTCTTGATGTTCGAGTGGCTCACGTTGTGGCCGATCATCGGACCGACGCCCGTGAGTTCGCAACGGCGCGACATGACGAGTACCTTGGGCTAGGCGAAGCCGAAGGCCCCGCGAACATAATGTCAGGCGCGCTTCCGGACAGGTCCGCCGCGCGAGAGGGGGCGATATAGGCGATGGAGCCTGCCAGAGTCAAGGCGGCTTGGGCTTGAACGCCCGCCATCACCTCGCCTTCAATCGCGGTTCATCTGCGGCTTCTTATATAAGCGGCCATGAAGGAGTTCGACCGCATGCGTCTCATCGCCCTCGCCGCCCCCGCCCTCGCCGCTTCCGCAGCCGCCCTGGGCTTGGGATTCGCCGCGACCGCGCCCGCGAAGGCCGCCGCTCCGAAGGCGACGATTCTGCCCGGCCACTGGGAGTACAGCTACAAGATCGGCATCATCCCGGCCGGCAGCGAGGACAAGTGCATCAAGCCGGCCGACGCCGCGCAGTTCTCCAAGGGCATCTGCACGCGCCGCTACAAGTGCGACTACACCACCAACCAGGTCGACGACGGCAAGATCCAGCTGAAGGGCACCTGGACCGACAAGAAGGGCCGCGTCGCCCCCGTCAGCGCCAAGGGCAACTACACGCCCGAGAGCTTCAAGCTCGACGTCAAGATGAAGACCATCAACGGCCTGCCCATCGCCGGCGTCATGAACGCCAAGCGCCTGGCCGCCACCTGCCCCGCCGACGTCGACTGAACCATGTCGCCGACGCGTTCGCGGAACGCCGTTGTGGTTAACCGGCGTTAAGCTACAATAGCTTGTAGGGAACAAATCCCGAATCGGACCGTGTCAGCGATTCGGTCCTGATTCGTTTCGCGCGCGTTCTGGCGCTTCAAGCCTTGCCGTTAACTTGGCTGTGGACGCCCGCCGGTTACCCCCAGCAACCCGCCGCCCAGCCGCAACCAGGCGACGCGCCTGCGGCGCCCTCCACCTATGAGATTGACAGAGACCACCGCCCCGGCCGAGCTTCGCGCCTCACGTAACGCGTCAGGGCGGGGACGACCATGTACGAGCAGGACGACGACAACACCCTCTACACCGTGGTGGTGAACCACGAGGAGCAGTACTCGATCTGGCCAGCGAGCCGCGATCTGCCGGTCGGCTGGGCCAGCGCGGGCTTCAGCGGCACGAAAAGCCAGTGCCTGGAATTCATCCAGGAAGTCTGGACCGACATGCGGCCCAAGAGCCTGCGCGAGGCCCAGGGCGGCTAGGCCCTACTCGGCCGCAGCCTTCACCACGACGGCTTCCAGCGCCTGGGCCACGGTCGGGCCGGGGTCGTCGTGGATCACTCTCGACAGATCCCGGCCGTCGACCACCTGGCCGCAGGCCTCGCAGGCCAGCTTGGGGTGGAAGTCGCAGCCGCAGGTCTTGTGCACGAAGTGCACCGGGCCATTGCCTACGCCATAGACGTGGCGATCGCCCCACTCGGCCATGGTCAGCAGCACGTTCGACAGGTCCCGCCCCTTGGCGGTCAGCACGTATTCGTGGCGCGGCGGACGCTCCGAATAGCGGCGCGTCTCCATCACCCCGTAGCCGACCAGGCTCTTCAGCCGCGCGGCCAGCACGTTGCGGGCCACGCCCAGCCGCTCCTGCCACTGCTCGAAGCGCCGCACGCCCTGGAAGGCGTCGCGCAGAATCAGCAGGGTCCAGGGATCGCCGACGACCTCGAGGGTGGCGGCGATGGCGCAGCGTTGCTGGCTGTAGTCGGCGGTGCGGCCCATGGATGCGAAGGTGCGGCGTTCCGCGAGGGAATGCAAGGGCCGTTGCTTTTGAGTACGAACTTGGGTAAGTTTCTTATCGCAATTGACTCTCTCGGTTCATTGCTCGACTGACCGGCCGACGACGGGAGCCGCCCTTCCGCCGCCGGCCGCTTCTTGCGCCGGGCTATCGCGCTCACTCCCGCGCAAGACGCTTGCGCAAGCGGGCCGACAGAGGGCCTATTCCACCGCAAAACAAACGTATCGGGAGTTCGTCCATGTCCAATCGCGCCGATCCTGTGGTGATCGCCAGCTTCGCCCGCACGCCGATGGGCGGCTTCCAGGGCGCTCTGGGCGGGGTGAAGGCCACCGAGCTGGGCGCGACCGCCGTCAAGGCGGCGCTTGAGCGCGCGGGACTGGCTGGCGACAAGGTCGACCAGATCATCATGGGCTGCGTGCTGCCGGCGGGCCTGGGCCAGGCCCCCGCCCGCCAGGCCGCCCTGGGCGCGGGGCTGCCCAAGTCGGTCGAGGCCACCACCGTCAACAAGATGTGCGGCAGCGGCATGCAGGCCGCGATCATGGCCCATGACGCCCTCTTGGCCGGCAGCGCCGACATCATCGTCGCCGGCGGCATGGAGAGCATGACCGGCGCGCCGTACCTGATGGCCAAGCACCGCGGCGGCGCCCGCATCGGCCACGACCAGATCTGGGATTCGATGTATCTCGACGGCCTGGAGGACGCCTACAGCCCCGGCAAGCTGATGGGCGCCTTCGCCGAGGACACCGCGGCCGACTACCAGTTCGGCCGCGAGGCCATGGACGACTACGCAGCCAAGGGCCTTCTCAAGGCCAAGGCGGCCGTCGAGGGCGGCGCCTTCGCCGCCGAGATCGCGCCCGTGACCGTCACCACCCGCAAGGGCGTCGAGACGATCGACAAGGACGAACAGCCGCTGAAGGCCGATCCGGCCAAGATCCCCACCCTGCGCCCGGCCTTCGCCCGCGACGGCGCGATCACCGCGGCCAATTCCAGCTCGATCAGCGACGGCGCCGCGGCCCTGGTCATGACCCGCAGGAGCGTCGCCGAAAGCCTGGGCCTGCCGATCGTCGCCACGGTCGTCAGCCACGCCGCCCACGCCCATGAACCCGGCCTCTTCACCACCGCCCCCGTGCCGGCGATGAGGAAGGCGCTGGACCGCGCCGGCTGGAGCGTCGCCGACGTCGACCTGTTCGAGGTCAACGAGGCCTTCGCCGTGGTGGCCATGATCGCCCAGAAGGAACTGGGCATCCCGGACGACAAGCTGAACGTCAACGGCGGCGCCTGCGCCCTGGGCCATCCGATCGGCGCGTCCGGCGCCCGCATTCTGTGCACCCTGATCTCGGCCCTTCAGGCTCGCAAAGCCAGGCGCGGCCTGGCCAGCCTGTGCATCGGCGGCGGCGAGGCCACGGCCATGGCGATCGAACTCGCCTAATTCTTGCCCAACGTGAGGCATTTCGGCCCGCCGCGCGGCAAGACCTTGCGCGGCGCGCCGGCAAGCGTTACCTGTTTGCTGGCAAGCCTAATTGGACCCCTTCCGACTTCATGCCCTCGCACCTGATCACCATCGCGCTCTTTACGACTGGCCTCTCGGCCGGCGTCGCGATGTGGTGCGCCATGATGTCGAAGATGAACCAGATTAAAACCGTGCCTGTCAGGACGGGGCAAAGACGGCGCGCAGACTAGGGACCACCCTGGAAAACCAAGCCGAGGATCACGAGATCCGAAAAAGCCCCGCCTCCGAAAGGAGCGGGGCTTTTTCGTTGCGCGGTCCGTCGGTCCTCAAACTCAAAAAGGATCTTCGAACATGAGCTACCTGCCTTCCCCACCCGCCTTCCACAGCGACGATGACGGCATCACCGTCCACCAGCTGTTCCTCTCCGCCCAGGACGCGCCCAGCGCGCTGGACGCCGTCCGCCAGAGCCTGGCCGACTGCGGCGGCGAGCTGTGCAACCTGTCGCTCAAGCCTGTCGGCCAGCTGGTCGAGGCTTCCCTGCGGGTCCGTCGCCTCGGCGACCAGGCCGCCCGCCTGCTCGCCCGCGACCTGGCCGCCTGGCCCGGCGTCAACTCGGCCAGCGTCGAACATCAGTGGGTGCGGCCGTGAGCCTTGGCGACGTAGGCGACCTCAAATCGGAAGACGAGAAACGTCGTCTGTTCTTCGTGACCGCCGAGGACACGCCCGACGCCCTGATGCGGGTGCTGGGCGTGGCCAGCGTGCAGCAGGTGCGCCTGCGCGCCCTGACCGCCCGACCCGAGGGCGCGGCCATCTCCATTCGCCTGGAGATCGACGACCAGGGCGACGATCGGGCCCAGATCCTGGCCGCGCGCCTGTCGTCGGTTCCGGTGGTGCGGGGCGTGGGCCACGGCTGGCGCTGATCGTCTCCATCCTTTCGCCGGCTCGATCCGTACCTATTTCGAGCTTCTGAAAGGACCGCCCATGATCCGTCGCCTCCTCATCGTCCTGGCCCTGCTGGCCGCGCCCCTTGCCGCCTTGCCGGCCGCCGCTGCGGCCGCGGCGACCAAGACCGCCGTCTTCGCCGGCGGCTGCTTCTGGTGCATGGAGAACGACATGCGCGGCATCCCCGGCGTGGTGAAGGTCGAGAGCGGCTACACCGGCGGCCACGTGAAGAACCCCACCTATCGCGACGTGACCAGCGAGCGCAGCGGCCACTACGAGGCCGTCCGCGTCACCTACGACCCGGCCAGGATCGAATACGCCTACCTGCTGTCGCGCTACTGGAAGCTGGTGGACCCCACCGACGACGGCGGCCAGTTCTGCGACCGCGGCCCCTCCTACCGTCCCGCCGTCTTCGTCGACGCGCAGCAGCGCCCGGCGGCCGAACGCTCGCGCACCCTGGCCGCCCAGCGCCTGAAGACCGGCGCGATGAAGGCCCAGATCCTGCCCCTGCAGACCTTCTGGCCGGCCGAGCCCTATCACCGCGACTACGCCAGGAACAACGCCGTGGAGTACCACCTCTACCGCACCGGCTGCGGGCGGGATCGCAGGCTGGCGCAGGTCTGGGGGAAGTAGGCGCTTCGCGCGGCCCTGAGGAACCGCGGCATCATCAAAATTACATCCATAATCTCTCGACATTCCCTCGCGGGCATGGAAACGTGGCTGCAACGATAGAGGGAGACGCCGCGCCTATGCTTCGCGCCGCTTTGTTCGCCACCGTCTGCGTGGCCGCCGCTTCCGCAGCAGTCGCCCAGACCGCGCCAAAGGTCTCGGTCACCATCTACAACAGCAACCTGGCGCTCGTGCAGGACCAGCGGACGATCGACGTCGCCGCCGGCCGCCAGCGGCTGGAGTTCAAGGACGTCTCGGCCGCCATCCGGCCCGAGACCGTCAGCCTGTCCTCGCCGACCCTGGGCGTGGTCGAGCAGAACTTCGACTACGACCTGCTGACCCCCGACAAGCTGATGGAAAAGGCGGTCGGCCGGCAGATCAAGATCGTCCGCACCAACCCCGGCGACGGCAAGGAAACCACCGAGACCGCCACGGTGCTGGCCGCCAACGAGGGCGTGGTGCTGAAGATCGGCGACCGCATCGAGGTGCTGCGCGACGACGGCGTGCCCACCCGGGTGATCTTCGACAAGGTGCCCGAGACCCTGCGCGCGCGCCCGACCCTGTCGGTGACGGTCAACGCCGAGAAGGCTGGCCCCACGCCGGTAACGCTCAGCTACCTGACCTCGGGCCTGTCGTGGGCGGCCGACTACGTCGCCCTGTTCGACGATAAGAAGGGCGCGCTGGACCTGCAGGGCTGGATCACCCTGCAGAACAATTCCGGCACTGCCTTCGAGAACGCCCAGACCCAGCTGGTGGCCGGCAACGTCAGCCAGTTCAATGGCGGCGGCGGGCGCGGGGTCACCTCGGCCGGCGCCGAGAGCAGCGACCGCGAGCGCATCGCCGACTACTACATCTACCCCCTGCCCGAGCGGACCACGATCGCCGCCAGCCAGAGCAAGCAGGTCGGCTTCCTCAGCGCCCAGGCCGTGCCGGCCAAGAAGGTCTACGAGGTGCGCGAGTACGGCTTCTCCAGCGACGAGAACCCGCAGAAGGCCATCACCGCCATCCAGTTCAGCAATTCCAGGCTGAAAGGCCTGGGCGACCAGCTGCCGGCCGGGACCATGCGCGTCTACATGCGCGACCAGGCGGGCGATCCCAAGTTCATTGGCGAGAACAACATCGGCCACACCTCGGCAGGGTCGGAACTGTCGATCAAGACCGGCGAGGCCTTCGACGTCTCCAGCCAGGCCACCCTGGTCTCCCAGGAGAAGATCTCCAAGACCCGCTCGCGCTACGTCATGAAGTACCTGATCCGCAACGCCCGGCCTGAGGCCGTGACCGTCGAGCTGCGCCAGGCCGGCCTGTGGCGTGACGGCAAGGTCACCGACGAAAGCCTGCCCAGCCGCCGCATCGACGCCCGCACCCTGGCCTGGAGCGTACCCGTCCCCGCCAATGGCGAGACCGTCCTGACCTTCACGGTGGACAACGGCTGGTGAGCCCTCGCCTGAACCATCAGGAACCTTCCCCCGTGGGGGAGGTGTCGCCAAAGGCGACGGTGGGGGGAATGACCGCCAGCCTTGCCAAGCCCCCCTCCGGCCGCTGCGCGACCGCCTCCCCCGCAGGGGGAGGTTCCCTGCTGCTGCGCGCCTCCCTAGCCGCCCTCGCCCTGCTCTGCGCGCCCCTCGCCGCCCCAAGCGCCGCAAGGGCTGACGTCATCCCCTCCCCGGCCGCCGAGGCCGTGGCGGTCACCCTCTATCGCGACGGCCAGGGGCCGGTGCAGAAGCTCTCGCCCTGGGAGCGCCAGCAGGCCTTCGAGAAGGGCCTCGTGCTGGTCAGCGAGACCCGTACGGTCGAGCTGCCGGCCGGTCGTCACACCCTGCGCTTCGACGGCGTCGCCGAGGGGCTGATCGCCCAGAGCGCGGCCATCGAGGGCCTCCCGTCCGGCGCGGTCGAGCGCAACTACGACTACGCCCTGCTCAGCCCCGGCACGCTGGTCGAGCGCTCGCTGGGCAAGCCTGTGAAGGTGGTGCGCACCAACCGCGAGACCGGACGCCAGTCCAGCGTCGAGGCCACCCTGGTGCAAGGCCCGTCCGGACTGATGGTCCAGACCGCCGACGGCGTCGAGGCGCTGGGCTGCTCTGGCGGCGCCGAACGCCTGGTGTTCGACCGCGCCCCCGACGGCCTCTCCAGCAAGCCCGCCCTGTCGGCGATGATCGACGTTCCGCTGGCCGGGCGATACGAACTGACCCTGACCTACCTGGCGATCGGCGTGAATTGGCAGGCCGACTATGTCGCCACCCTCAATCCCGACGGGCAGACGCTGGACCTGCTGGGCTGGCTGACGGTGATGAACAGCTCGGGGACCAGCTTCGCCGACGCGCCGACCCAGCTGGTGGCCGGCAAGCTGTCGCGCGTGCCGGTCAGGATCGACCGGGCCCGCGTGGTCCCGGTGCGCCGCGACTGCTGGCCGATGGACACCACCACCCAAGGCCAGACGGCCATGATGATGGACGTCGGCGCCATGCCCGCCATGATGGCCCCGCCGCCTCCGCCGCCTCCGCCGCCGCCGCCCGCGCCCATGATGGACAGGTTAGTGGTCACGGGCGCCAAACGAACCATGGCCGAGCAGTCCGACCTGGGCGACTACAAGCTCTACACCCTGCCCGAACCGGTCACGGTCGCCGCACGCCAGACCAAGCAGATGGCGTTCCTCGACGAAAAGGGCGTGCGCTACCAGCGGCTCTACGTCGTGCCGGTCAGCCCTTGGAACGACTACGACCAGGAAGCGGCGATCGACGCGCCCCAGGTCGTGCTGAGGCTGGAGAACAAGAAGACCGAAGGCCTGGGCAAGCCTCTGCCGTCGGGCGCCCTGTCGGTGATGGAGACAGTCGGCGGCCTGCCCGCCTTCGCCGGCGAACAGGCCGTGCGCGACGTCGCCGTGGGCGAGCCGGCCGACCTGATGATCGGCCAGGGCATGGACGTCCGCGCCCGCCCGCGCCTGGTTCAGGACAAGCGGGCCGGCAAGACCATGGTCCGCCGCACCTACGAGGTCGACCTGGCCAACAACAAGTCGATCCCGATCACCGTCGAGATCCGCCACGATCCCAGTATCAAGTTCTTCAAGGTGATCTCCGAACCGGCCAGGCACGACATCCGCCAGGGCCAGGTCGCCTGGCGCGTGACGCTGCAGCCGGGCGAGACCCGCGTCTTCCGCTATGCCGTCAGGCACGCCGGCTGACGCCATCCAGGCGTGTCCATGGCGCCACAGCAACCAGGCGATGCGCGAGGCCGGCGAACGCCTGTCTTGCGGCGGCGCGCGACGCATGAGATCAGCCGCCTCCCGATCAGAGCTCCGGAGCCGAACCGCCGCATGTCCTTCCTCGTCGCACAGCTGAAGCCGCCCATCCCGGCGGATTTGCGCGCGTCGATGCAGGCGCGCCTGGCCCTTCGCCCCACCGTTTCCAACCGCTGATCGCGGCCGCTCCGGCCGCGTCCGGAGCTCTTCGATGTCCGTCCTGCCCCTGGCCGGTCCGTCCCTGACGGCCTCGCCGCTGCTGCGCCTGATCGCGCCCGACTACGCCGATACGCTGGCCACCCTCTGGCCCGCGCCCCATACGCCGTTCGTGACCGCGCCCGCCGCGCGGCGTCACCTCGTCTGCCTGATGCTGGCGATCGAGCCCGGCGACGCCGCGCCGCTGGAGGTCGCCCGCCTGCTGGACGAGCCCCTGCGCAAGGTCGTGCGGCTCGTGCTCGACCCCGCCCCCGACGGCCTGCGCCGGGCGCTCGAACATCTGGGCGAGATCGCCTGGAGCGCCGCCGACTACCGCGCCCTTGTCGCCCTGCTGGCCGAGCCGGCGACGGCCAAGCATCTGCGCCACGCGCCGGCGATCACCGTCGAGCAGGTCCGCACCCTGGCGGCTCTGCCCCCGGCCGTGCGCGACGGCGGCGGCGCGGCCGTGCGGATGACGCCGCCCCAGGCCGAACTGCTGGCCGAGGCTCACGCCATGCTCGCGCGCCGGCTGGAGCCGTCCATGTTGGCCGAGCGGATCGGGGCCTGGTCTCGCGCAGCCAACGCCCGGGCCCTGTTCGGACTTGTCGCCGACGACTTCCGTCACGACCTGCCCAAGGCGCCGCATCCGGGCACCGACCGGCTGAAGCCGCTGGAGAGCGTGGCGGCCATCCGCGACGCGGCCCGGCGCTATCGCAACTGCCTGGAGGGCTATGTCGACCACGCTCTGGACGAGCGCAGCGCCATCTACGAGTGGCTGCCCGAGCCCGGTGCGGTGATCGAACTGACGCCCGACAGCTTCTTCGGCTGGCGGCTCGACCAGGCGCGGCTGCGCAGCAACAAGGGCGTGGACGAGGCGACGCGGGACGCCATCGTCGCCGAACTGCGCGGCATGGGCCTGCACGTCGGCCGCAGCGCCTGGCAGGTGCGCCGGGCGCTGAACCAGGCGGCCTCGCCGAGTTTCAAGCTGGAGCCGATCGACGCCGCGATCGCCGAATACTTCACCGACGACTGAGAGGTCGTCGGTGAAGGCCAGGCCTCAGAACGGCAGGATGTTGCGCTGGCGGCTGTAGGCCAGATAGCCGATGTTGGCGCCCAGGCGCAGGCCCACGCCCGCACGGATCGGGGCCAGGACGATGGTGTCGGCCTTCTGGTAGTTCACGCCCAGGCCGCCCACGAGATAGGCGCTGCCCTCGACGCCGGGGAAGCGGCGGAAGATGGCGTCGGGATACTGCAGGTTATAGCACAGGGTGAAGACGCGGCTGGCGTTGCCGCCCCAGTCCCAGCCCACCGACGGACCCTGCCAGTACACTTCCTGGGTGGGACGGTCCTTCATGTAGAGCAGGCCGCGGCCGTAGCGCAGGCCCACCGCGATGGCGCCCGAGCCCTCCTCGCCGGCCACGTAGCCGGTGGGCTGGCCGCGCTCGCGGAAGATCCGCTCGATCGCCGCGCCGGCGCTTTCGGCCGTCACGCCCAGGAAGTCGGACGTGGCGCGGACCATCTCGTCGGCCGAATAGGTCGCCGCCGCGCCGGTGTCGTAGGCCGGCCCGTTCGGATCGGGATTGCGCGGCTGCGAGGTGCTGGCGCAGGCGCCCAGACTAACGGAGGTCAGGCCGGAGGCCATGCCGGAGAGGATCAGCGAGCGGCGGTCCATGTGTCTTTCTCGCAAGTCTAGAGCGTGGCAGCCGAAAGTGTCGGCGGTTTCAGCGACCGCCACGCTCTCATGCTTCATTTAGAGACCGCCTGTCTGCTCCTGGCTGGCCAGGAACAGGCGGGCTCTACGTGTCGGCACTGTCACAGGCTTTCATGTCGGGTTTGGGGCGCGTTGCTTAACGGGCGGTTAAGCATGTTCCGCGCTCCGGGCCCGCCAGACCTAACGCGCGGTGCGCTCCACAAGGTCCGCCAGATGTTCGGCCGCGTCGGGCACGGCCACCGAACGGGCGCCCTTGGCCATGCGGGCCAGGCGCTCGGGGCTCTTGAGCAGGGCGTTCAGCGCCCCGGCCAGGGCGTCGACCGTCAGCTCGTCCTCGAGGCACACGGCCGCGCCGCCGGCTTCTTCCAGAAGCTTGGCGTTGAAGCGCTGGTGGTCGTCGGCGGCGATCTTCAGCGGCACCAGGATCGACGGACGGCCGGCCACGGCCAGCTCGCAGCAGGTCGACGAGCCGGCCCGGCCGATGACGATGTGGCTCTGGCGCAGGCGCCCGGCCATGTCGCGGAAGAACGGCGCGACCTCGCAATCGACCATGGCGTTGCGATAGATCTTGCGGGCGTGCTCCATGCTCTCGGCCCTGGCCTGCTGGAACACCTTCATGCGGCCGCGCATCTCCTCGGGCAGCTTGGCGATGGCCTCGGGCGCCAGCTCCGAGAGCAGGCGCGCGCCCTGGCTGCCGCCGGTGACGAGGATGCGAAGCTGCACCTCGGGCGGCAGGTAGGCGACCTCCGCCAGATCGCGAATCTCCGGACGCACCGGGCTGCCGACCACATGGGCGCGGGCCTTCACAGAGGGCTTGGCCATCTGCAGGGTCGGGAAGGCGCAGGCCACTTCGGAGACGTAGGGCGCCAGGAAGCGGTTCACCCGGCCCAGCACCGCGTTCTGCTCGTGGATGACGGTCGGGCGCTTTTCCAGCAATGCGGCCAGCAGCGCGGGCAGCGCCGGATAGCCGCCGAAGCCGACCACCACCGAGGGGTTCAGCCGGGCGAAGGCCTGCCTGGCCTGCAGCACGCCTTGCGTGACCGCGATGCCGGCCTTGATCATGCCGATCGGGTCGCCGGCCTTGGCGGTGGCGGCCGACAGGGCCAGCCGCTCCTCGGCGGGGAACTTGTCGGCGTAGAACGCGCCGCGCTCGTCGGTGGCCAGCACCACGCGCCAGCCGCGGCCGATCAGGGCGTCGGAAAGCGCCTGGGCGGGGAACATGTGGCCGCCAGTGCCCCCGGCGGCGACGATCGCCAGCTTACCGCGCATCAGGCCAGGTCCGCCGCACAGGTGGCAGAAGCCGGGAAGGTGTTACGCAACTGCAGTCTCCCTAACCCGAGAACCTTCAGTCGAAGGCGCCGGTCTGGCCGAACGGTCCGCCGCCGCCATAGGACCCGGGCCGCTTGCGCGTCAGCGCCAGCGCCATACCCAGGGTGAGCCCCATGGCCAGCATCGACGAGCCGCCGTAGCTGATGAACGGTAGGGTCATGCCCTTGGTCGGGATCATGTTCAAGTTCACAGCGACATTGATGAAGGTCTGCTGGCCCAGAAGCACGAACAGGCCGGCCGAGGCCACCTGCTCGAAAGGGTCGGCCAGCTTCATCGACTTGTAGAGCCCGCGCACCACGATGAAGGCGAACAGGCTGATCAGGGCCAGCGAGAAGACGAGGCCATACTCCTCGGCCGCCACCGAATAGATGAAGTCGGTGTGCAGGTCGGGCACGTGGCGCTTCATGACGCCCTCGCCCGGGCCGCGCCCGAACAAGCCGCCGGCGTGGATGGCCTCGGCCGCACGGGTCACCTGGTGGGTGTCGGCCTGGTCGGGGCTGAGGAACTTCTGCACGCGGGCGTGCACGTGGTCGAACAGGAAATAGGTCGAGGCAAGGCCGCCCAGCGCCACCGCGCCCAGGCCCATGATCCACGAGATCGGCACCCCGGCCATCCAGAATGCGGCCCCAAAGGCGATGGTGATCAGCACGGTCTGGCCGACGTCGGGCTGCATCAGCAGCAGGGCCACGGCGATGAAATAGAGGCCAAATGCGATCGACACCCCGGGCACGCCCTCGCCCTTCTGGCCCTCGGCGAACATCCAGGAGACCAGGATGATCAGGGCCGGCTTCATGAACTCCGACGGCTGGAAGGTGAAGCCGCCGATCATCAGCCAGCGGGCCGCGCCCTTGGCGCTGTGGCCGATGAACGGCAGGGCCGCCATGACGCCGATCGAGACGATGTAGATGAAGAAGGCCGCCCGCCGGATGCCCTTGGGGCTGAGCATCGACACGGCCAGCACGATGGTCGCCGCCCCGACGCCGAACACCAGCTGGCGAATGGCGAAGTGGAACTGGTCGTCGATGCCGATCCGCTGGGCCGCGGCCGGGCTGGAGGCGAACGACAGCAGGACGCCCAGGGTGACCAGGATCGCGGTCGCGCCCAAGAGCCAGCGATCGGTCGTCCACCACCACACCCCGAGGGGCGAGCGGTCGGTCCGGGCGAAGGCGTGGGCGGTCTGCTGGCGCATGGGGGCAAGAGTCGGGCGTTACGGTTAATCGAGTCTTGCCGCCGGCCGCGACCAAATCACGGCCGGCGCGATTTTTCCCCGTTATTCCACAGGCTTGACCTCGGACCGGCCCTTCGGACCGTCGGCGGGGCGACCATACTCCCAGGCCCTGGCCAGCGGCAGGACGTGATCATGCAGGGCCTGGCCGAAGCGCACCGACTGCATCTGGATCGCAGCGTGGCCCGTGCCCGGCAGCACGACAAGTTCCTTGCCCGGCGCCTGCAGCCCGTCAAACCACGGCCGCACGAAGTCGGGATGGTCGTATTCGCCCTGGATCAGCACCATCGGCAAGGCGAAGTCCCGGCCGAGCGGCGCGGCCTTCCAGAAGTGATTGGCGTTGTAGACGGCCAGCGAGCGCTGACGACGGATGATCCTGCCGGCGTCCTTGTGGGTGAGAAGATCGTTGATGCTCCAGTCGGGCATGGCCAGCGCCTGGCGATAGAGCTGTCCTTCGCTCTTCCTTGGCCCTTCGGTCTTCAGATAGACCGGCTCGAGCGCGTCGACCTCCTTCCAGCGGCTGGGCGGATCGTAGGGCGGCGGCCCAAGCGCGGTCAGCCTGGCCAGCAGCTGCGGATGCTTGCCGGCTTTCGCCACGGCCAGCAGGTGGTCGTAGACGTGGCGGTCGCGGGCGCTGTTGTCGACCGCCTGGCCCGTGCCGACATAGACCGAGAACAGGTCGGGCCGCTGGTGGGCCATGGTCAGGGCCACGCGCGAGCCCCAGGACCAGCCCAGCACCGCGATGCGCGGCTTGTGCAGCTTGTTTCGCAGATGGTCGGTCAGGGCCAGGCCGTCGGCGACGAAGCTGTCCAGGCCCTGGTTCGGATCGATTTTGCCGCCGGCGCGGGCCAGGCTCTTGGCGTGGTCGCGACGGTCCCAGTGGACGAGCGTGAAGTCCTTCTCCCAGCTTTTGTAGTCCTCGGCGAACAGCGAGGTCGGCATGCCGCCGCCGTGCACGACCAGCAGCACCGGATTGTCGATGTTCTCGCCGCGGATCACGACCCACTGCTCGCCGCTGGGCAGCTTGACGAAGCCGCTGTCCTGGATCCCGTCCTTGGCGTCGATCCTGAGCCGCTCGGCCGTCTGGTGCTGGAAGAACGCCCGCGTCGCCGCCGCGCCCCCGCCGACCGCGATCGCCGCGGCCGCCACGCCGATCGCACCCCGGCGCAGCCACGTCTTCAGCTTGCTCATCACAGATTACCCCCGTACGTTGATTTACAGACGTAGACTGCATGAGGCAGTTATTTTTACAAGCGTAGTTTTACGTGCTTCCGATGGCCCATGCCTCCAGATGCTCCCCCTGAAGGGGGAGCTGTCGCGGAGCGACTGAGGGGGAAGGGACTGCGAGTTTTGCGGAAGAACTGACTTCATCAGGAACTTCCCCCTCCGGCCCTCCGGGCCACCTCCCCCTTCGGGGGGAGGATCTTCAAATACCAACGATCTCCGATTGCTGGACGTGCGCCTGAAACCGGCGGATGCTGTCGGCTTGACGGTCCAGCTTGGGAGGGCTTGATGACTGTTGCGGATACCCTGGGCGGGACGACCGCCAAGACCCCGTGGCATCTGTGGCTGGTCGGCGTGGTCGCCGTCCTGTTCAACGCCATCGGCGTCTTTGACTTCACGATGAGCATGATCCAGGGCGAGGCCTACATGGCCGCCGCCGGGATGACGCCTGAACAGATCGCGCACTACCGCGAAATGCCCGCCTGGATGACGCTGGTCTGGGCGATCGGGGTGCTGGGGGCGTTCGGCGCCTCGGCGCTGGTGCTGCTGCGCCGCAAGCTGGCGTTTCCGGTCTTCGCCGTCTCGCTGGCGGCGTTCCTGGTCAGCCTGCTCTACACCTACGCCCTGACCGACGGCGGCAAGGTGATGGGCCAGCAGATGGCGATCACCAGCGCCGTCATCGCCGCGCTGCTGGCGTTCTTCACCTGGTACGCCTGGGCGATGGGCCGGCGGGGCGTGCTGCGCTAGGCGCGCTTGGCCTTGGGCTTGACCAGCCCGTTCACGGCGGCGCGGAAGGCCTCGCCGCGGGCCTCGAAGTCGCTGAACTGGTCGAACGAGGCGCAGGCGGGCGAGAGCAGGACGATGGCGTCCTGGCCGCTGGCGGCGGCGTCGGCATAGGCGGCGGCGACGGCGGATTCGATGTCGCCGCACTGCTTGACCGGAGCCTTGCCCTCCAGCGTCTGGCCGAACTCCTGCGCGGCCTGTCCGATCAGGTAGGCGCCGGCCACGCGCGGGAACAGGTCCACGAGGTTGGCGATGCCGCCGGCCTTGGGCACGCCGCCGGCGATCCAGTAGAACTTCGGATAGCTCGACATCGCCTGGCGGGCGGCGTCGGCGTTGGTGGCCTTGCTGTCGTTGACGAAGGCGACCTTGCCGATCTTGCCGACCGTCTCCATGCGGTGCGCCAGGCCCGGGAAGGTCATCAGGCCCTCGACCGCCTGCTGGGGCGGGATGCCGATGGCGATGGCGGCGGCATAGGCGGCCGCGGCGTTCTGCCAGTTGTGGCGGCCCGGCAGGCTGCGGGCGCGCAGCAGATCGGCCATCTCGGTCACGCGCTCGCCGGTGGCGTCGTACAGCACGCCCTGCAGGGCGTAGACGCCCCGGCCCATGGCCTTGCCGGCGCTGATCGGCCAGATGGTGCGGCGGTTGGCGGCGGTGATCTCGGTGCAGATCTGCTGGCACCAGGGATCGTCCACCCCGATGATCGCCGTGTCGCCCTTGCCCTGGTTGAGGAAGATGCGGCGCTTGGCGGCGATGTAGCCCTCCATCGAGCCATGGCGGTCGATGTGGTCGGGCGACAGGTTGAGCAGCACCGTGGCGTCGGCGTGCAGGCTGGAGGTCAGGTCCAGCTGGTAGCTCGACAGCTCCAGCACGTAGACCGCGCCGCCGTGCATGTCTTCCAGGCCAAGGATCCCGGCGCCGATGTTGCCGCCCACGCGGGTGTCGCGGCCGGCCTGCTGGCACAGGTGGCCGATCAGGGCCGTGGTGGTCGACTTGCCGTTGGTGCCGGTGATGGCGATGATCTTCGGCTTCTTGTGCTCGGGCGCGGCGTTGACCGTCCGGGCGAAGAGCTCGACGTCGCCCAGGATCTCGACGCCGGCTTCCTTGGCCTTGTCGACCGTCCAGTGGGGCTTGGGATGGGTCAGCGGCACGCCCGGCGACAGCATCAGAGCGGCGAACCGGCTCCAGTCCGCGGTCGAGAGATCGACGACCGGCAGGCCCTCGGCCGCCGCGGCTTCGCGGCTGGCTTCCTTCTCGTCCCACAGCGCCACCTGGGCGCCGCCGGCGATCAGGGCGCGCGCGGCCGTCAGGCCGGTGCGGCCCAGGCCGAACACCGCGACCGTCTTGTCCTCGAACCCACGGACCGGGATCATCCTACGCTCTCCCCTACCGCAGCTTCAGCGTGGCCAGGCCGACGAACGACAGCATCATGGCGACGATCCAGAAACGGACGACGACGGTGCTCTCGGCCCAGCCCAGCTTTTCGAAATGGTGGTGGATCGGCGCCATCAGGAAGATGCGCTTGCCGGTCTTCTTGAAGTAGGCGACCTGGATCATCACGCTCAGCGCCTCGGCCACGAACAGGCCGCCGACGATGCCCAGGACCAGCTCGTGCTTGGCGCAGACGGCGATCGAGCCGAGCGCGCCGCCCAGGGCCAGCGAGCCGGTGTCGCCCATGAAGATCTTGGCCGGCGGGGCGTTGTACCAGAGGAAGCCCATGCCGCCGCCGATGATGGCGCCGCAGACCACGGCCAGCTCGCCGACGCTCGGCACGAAGTGCAGGTTCAGATAGTCGGCGAACTTGTAGTTGCCCACCAGGTAGGCGATCAGGCCGAAGGTCGAGGCGGCGAACATCACCGGCACGATGGCCAGGCCGTCCAGGCCGTCGGTCAGGTTCACGGCGTTGGAGAAGCCGGCGATCGTGAAGGCGGCGAAGGCCACGTAGAACCAGCCGAGATTGATCACCAGGTTCTTGAGGATCGGGAAGACCAGCGAGGTCTCCAGGCCCGGCGTCATCTGCGACTTCGGGGCGAAGACGATCAGGGCGATGGCCGCCAGGATCGAGACGATGAACTGGGCGACCAGCTTCTGGCCGCTGGAGAGGCCGGCGGTCGTCTGCTTGGTGACCTTGGCGTAGTCGTCCATGAAGCCCAGCACGCCGAAGGCGGCCGTGATGCCCAGCACCACCCAGACGTGGACGTTGCGCAGGTCGGCGAACAGCAGCGAGCCGACGAACAGGCCGGCCAGGATCATGAAGCCGCCCATGGTGGGCGTGCCGGACTTCTCCAGAACGTGGCGCTCGATGCCGTCGGTGCGGATCGGCTGGCCCTTGCCCTGCTTGGCCTTCATCCAGCGGATGAAGCGCGAGCCCATGGCCACGGCCACGATATAGGCCGTCAGCATCGACATGCCGGTGCGGAAGGTCAGGTACTTGAGCAGGTTCAGGACCGGCACGTGCTCGTGGCCGCCGCGCGAGAGCCATTCGTAGAGGAAATACAGCATCAGACTTGTTCCCGCAGGCCGAGCGCGGACAGGGCGGCGGCGATTGCGCCGGCCCGTGATCCGTTCGACCCCTTCACCATCACCACGTCGCCGGGCTGCATGGCCTCGACGATCTGCTGCGCCAACGCGGGCGCGGCGTCCGCATAGCCGCCCCGGCGCTCCTGCGGAAGCGCCTTCCACAGCGACATCATTAACGGGCCGGCGCAGAACACCAGGTCGATGCCGGCCTTCTCGATCGCCTGCGACAGCTCGGCATGGAAGCGCGGGCTGTCGGGGCCCAGCTCCAGCATGTCGGTCAGGGCCACGATCTTGCGGCCGGCGACCTTGCGCGCGCCCAGCGTGGCCAGGGCCGCCTGCATCGACACCGGATTGGCGTTGTAGCTCTCGTCGACCAGGGTGAAGGCGCCGCCCTTCAGCGCGATTTCAAGCTCGGCTCCGCGGCCCTCGATCGGCGCGAAGTCGGCCAGCGCCGCCAGGGCCGTGGGGCGATCGACGCCCAGGGCCTCCAGCATCAGCAGCACGCACAGGCTGTTGGGGCCCCAGTGGACGCCGGTCTGGCGGATCGGGAACGACAGCGGCTGGCCGTCCAGCTCGGCGACGACGGTCGCGCCCTGCCCCTCGACCACGAAGTCGACCAGGCGGGCATAGGCGGCGTCACGGCCAAAGTCGCGCACGACGGCGCCGGCCTTCTCGGCCTCGCCCTTCAGCAGGTCGAACCATTGGTTGTCGGCGTTCAGCACGGCGACGCCGCCCGGCTCCAGCCCGTCGAAGATCTCGGCCTTGGCCTTGGCGACGCCGATCTCGCCCTCGGCGAAGTTCTCCAGGTGCACGGGACCGACCGTGGTGATGGCCACAGCGTGCGGGCGGATGAACTTCGACAGCGGGGTGATCTCGCCCGAGTGGTTCATGCCGACCTCGAACACCGCCCGCTGCGTGTCGCGCGGCATGCGGGCCAGGGTCAGGGGAACGCCGATGTGGTTGTTGTAGCTCTTCACCGAGGCGTGGGCCTTGCCGGCGCGGCGAAGGCCGGCCTCGACGGCGCGGGTGACGCTGGTCTTGCCGACCGAGCCCGTCACCGCGCCGCGACGGGCCTGCGGCGCGCGCTCGCGGGCGGCCACGCCCAGGGCCTCCAGGGCCTTGAAGGTGTCGGCGACGACGACGGCCGGGGTCTCGACAGCTTGCGAGACCAGCGCGCCGGCCGCACCCTTCTGCGCCGTCTGGGCGACGAACTCGTGGCCGTCGCGCACGCCGGCCAGGGCGACGAACAGATCGCCCGGCTCGACGGTGCGGCTGTCGATCGACACGCCGGCAGCCGAAAAGTCGCCAGCGACCTGGCCGCCCGTCGCGGCGGCGATCTCCTCGGCCGTCCAGAGCACGTCAGCCATGGACGGCCTCCAGCGCGCTCAGGGTCTCGACCACGTCGTCGAACGGGTGAACGACGCCAGCCACGGTCTGGCCCTGCTCGTGGCCCTTGCCGGCCACGACCAGCACGTCGCCGTCTTCCAGCAGGGCGACGCCGGCGCGGATGGCCTCGCGACGATCGCCGATCTCGCGCGCGCCCGGGGCGGTGGCGAGGATGGCGGCGCGGATGCTGGCGGGATCTTCCGAACGCGGATTGTCGTCGGTGACGATGGCGACGTCGGCCAGGCGCGCGGCGATCTCGCCCATCTGCGGACGCTTGGTGCGGTCGCGGTCGCCGCCGGCCCCGAACACGGCCACCAGCTTGCCCCGCACGTGCGGGCGCAGGGCCTTCAGCACCGTCTCCAGGCCGTCGGGGGTGTGGGCGTAGTCGACATAGGCCTCGCCCTTGCCGGTTCCCTTGCCCACGCGCTGCAGCCGGCCGGCCGCGCCTTCCAGCCTTTCCAGGGCGGCGAGCACGGCGTCCAGGTCCTCGCCCGTGGCCAGGACGAGACCCGCGGCGACCAGCACGTTGGAGGCCTGGAAGTCGCCGGCCAGCGGCAGCTTCACCTCGAACTGACGGTCCTGGGCGGCGATCTTCAGCAACTGGCCCCACGGGGTCGGCTCGCGCGAGATCAGCTTCAGGCCCTGGCCCTGCTCGCCCACCGAAAGGATGGTCTCGCCCGAGGTCACGGCGGCGGCGGCGAAGGCGGGGAAGGCGTCGCTGTCGGCGTTCAGCACGGCGGTCGCGCCGCGCGGCAGCAGGGCTTCGAACAGGCGCAGCTTGGCGGCCCGGTAGCAGCCCATGGTGCCGTGATAGTCCAGGTGGTCCTGGGTGAAGTTGGTGAAGCCGGCGGCGCTGATCCTCAGGCCGTCCAGGCGGCGCTGGTCGATGCCGTGCGACGAGGCCTCGACGGCCAGGTGGGTGACGCCCATGGCGGCCAGCCTGGCGGCCATCTCGGCGACGTCGGCGGCGTCCGGCGTGGTCAGGCCCGGCGGGGTCAGTTGCTCGTCGGGAACGCCAGGCGCGCTGACGACGACGCCCAGCGTGCCCATGCTGGCGGCCTTCTTGCCCAGCAGGGCGTAGATCTGGCGGGCGAAGCCGGCGACCGAGGTCTTGCCGTTGGTGCCGGTGACGGCGATCACCGTGGCCGGCTGGGCGGCCCAGAACTCCGCGGCGGCCAGGGCGTAGGCCCGGCGGATATCGCCTGCATGAGCGGTCGGGACCGGCAGGCCCGTCACGTCGTCGGGGGCCAGCACGGCGGCCGCGCCCGAGGCGATCGCGCCCTGAATGAACGAGCGGCCGTCGACCTTGCTGCCCGGCAGGGCGGCGAACAGGAAGCCTTCACGCACCTTGCGGCTGTCGGCGGTGACGCCGGCGATGGCCGGGTCAGCGTCGAA
The DNA here is from genome assembly GCF_003116815.1 of Caulobacter endophyticus. Taxonomy (GTDB): domain Bacteria; phylum Pseudomonadota; class Alphaproteobacteria; order Caulobacterales; family Caulobacteraceae; genus Caulobacter; species Caulobacter endophyticus. Next base: position 66,379 of record NZ_QDKQ01000028.1, on the reverse strand, counting down.
CGGACGGTGCAGGATCTGTGAAAGCGTCTTGGTCAAAGTCCCGCCCCTGGCGTGGTGGCTTTCGGCTGGGCGCCGGCGATGATGAGGTCGTTCCGGCGCTGGACGCCGAGGAACGGGGCGATGCGGTCGATGACCCGGCCGGCGGCCGGCGTGGCCACCCAGCCGCCCGTCGAGAAGCCGAAGGTCTTGGCCGTGCCGTGCGGCTCGTCCAGCAGGATCAGGACGAAGTAGCGGTCGGCCTCCATCGGCCCCTCGGTGGGGAACACCGCGGCGAAGGACGAGACCTGGCGCTGGTGGTTGTAGCCCCGGATCGTAGGATCGTACTTCTCGCCGGTGCCGGTCTTGCCACCGACCGACAGGCCCTTGACGTCGGCGGTCTTGCCGCTGCCGCCGGTGACGTTGGCCCGCATGATCTGCAGCATCTGCTGCGAGGTCTCTTCGGACAGCACGCGCGGACCTTCCGGGCGCACGCCGGGCGGCAGCTTGCGGATGGTCAGGGGCGGCATGGTGCCGCCGTTCAGCAGCGGGCCGAACGCGCGGGCCAGGGCCAGCGGGCTGACGTTCATGCCGTGGCCGAACGAGGTGGAGGCCACCGCGTCGGTGTCCCACTTCTTCGGCGTCAGCGGACGGGCGGACTCGCGCAGCTCCACCTTGGCCGGCTTGGTCAGGCCCAGGTTGTTGTAATACTGGCTCAGACGCTGGGCGCCGACGCCCTCGGCCAGGCGCGCGGTGCCGATGTTGGACGAGTGCTGGAACACCTCGACCAGGGTCAGGATCTTTCGCGAGGCGTGGTAGTCGTGGATCGTGCGATAGCCCAGCTTGTACGGCTCGCGCGCGTCGAAGGTCGAGCTGGGCGTAGCCACGCCCGTATCCAGGCCGATGGCGACGGTGAAGGCCTTGAAGGTCGACCCCATCTCGTAGACCGAGGCGGCCGCGCGGTTGAGCTTGGCGTCGTCGCTGGCCTTGCCCGGATCGTTCGGATCGAAGTCCGGATAGCTGGCCAGCCCCAGGATTTCGCCGGTGTGAACGTTGGTGACGATGCCCACGGCGCCCTTGGGACCGAACTCCAGCGCGGCCTTGCGCAGCTCGTCCTCGAGGGCGGCCTGGACGCGAAGGTCGATCGACAGGGCGATCGGGGCCGCGCCCTCGCCCTTGGCGGCGGCGGCGTGGATGTCGTCGTTCAGCGCGGCCTCGGCGCCGGCCAGGCCCTTGCCGCCGCCGTCGACGAAGCCGACGAAGTGCGCGGCCGAAACGCCCAGCGGATAGACGCGGCGCGCCTGTTCCTCGAACTCCACGCCGGGCAGGCCGAGGTTGAAGATGGCGTCCTTCTGGGCCGGATCCAGACCGCCCAGCAGGAAGGTGCGGCGGTCGCCGAAGATGGCCTTGTCCAGACGCTTGGCCGGCACCTGCGGCAGGGCCTTGCCCAGAGCCGCGCGGGTGGCCTTGGCGTCCCAGACCTCCTTGGGGTCGATGTAGAGCGCGTAGTGGGTCAGGTCGACGGCCAGCAGCTTGCCTTCGCGGTCGGTCAGGTCGCCGCGCGCGCCCTCCATGGCCGCCAGGTAGCCGCCGTTCTTGCCGGCGTTGGAGAACACCGCCGCCCAGGTGGCGCCGACCGCCAGCACCATGAAGGCGCAGCCGAACAGGGCCAGGACGAAGAAGATGCGGATGCTGGTGTCGTCTTCCGGCTTGGCCGCGGCGCGCGAGCGCTCGAAGGCGTGCTCCAGGCGCCAGACGCGCTCGATCAGCCAGCGCCAGGCCGGACCGCCGCCATGGGGAACCAGGTTGGCCAGGCTCATCGCGGAGCCTCCTCGACGCCGGTGCTGTCGGGCGCGTCGGCGGCCAAGGCCGGATCGGCGGCGGCGACCGGCGGCGCGGGCAGCTTCGAGGCCGGGATCGGCTTGCGGGCCACGTCGATCAGCGCGTCCTCGCTGGTCTCGCGGTCGGGCGAGATCGGCGCCAGCTGCGCGGACTGGGCCAGGGACTCGATGCGGCGTGGCTGCTCCAGGTGAGCGACCTCGGCCTGCAGCAGGCGGACCTTGATGCGCTCTTCCTCGATCTGGCGCTCGACCGAGGCGATCTCGGCGCGCTCGCGGCCGGCGAAGGCCTTCGCCATGTAGACGCCCAGCACCAGGGTCAGCAGCACGCCGACGCCGACGATGTCGACGACGCGGAAGCCGCGCACGCGGCGGTCGAAGACCTCCGAGATCCTCATGCCGAGGCCTCCCAGACGGGAGCTTCGGTGCGGACGGCGGCGCGCAGCTTGGACGAGCGGGCGCGCGGATTGACGGCCAGCTCGGCCTCGCCCGGCGCGATGGCCTTGGTCGAGATCAGCTGGAAGCTGGGCGGCGCGCCCTGCGCGGTCGGCGGCGCGTGGCGGCTGCCGCCCGGCGTGCGCCCTGCCCGCTCGGCCAGGAAATTCTTGACGATGCGGTCTTCCAGCGAGTGGAAGGTGACGACCGCGAGGCGGCCGCCCGGCTTCAGCACGCTTTCGGCGGCGGCGAGACCTGCCTCCAGCTCGCCCAGCTCGTCGTTGACGGCGATGCGCAGGCCCTGGAACGAGCGCGTGGCGGGGTGAACCTTGGCGCCCTTGCGCCCGCCCAGCGACCGCTCGATCACGGCGGCCAGGTCCAGAGTGCGGGTGAACGGCTGCTCGGCGCGGCGCTTGACGATGAAGCTGGCCACGCGGCGCGAGGCGTGCTCCTCGCCGTAGAGGTAGAGGATGCGGGCCAGCTCGGCCTGGTCGAGAGTGTTGACCAGATCGGCCGCCGTGGGACCGTCATCGCCCATGCGCATGTCCAGGGGACCGTCGCGCATGAAGGAGAAGCCGCGCTCGGCTTCGTCGAGCTGCATGGAAGACACGCCAAGATCCAGGGTTACGCCGTCCACCGACGCAGGCCCAAAATAGGCGGTGATTTGCGAGAAACGGTCCTGAATCAGCCGAAAGCGACCATCCGCCGCGGGAAGATCGGCGGTGAAGCGCTGCACGGTCGGATCGCGATCGAAGGCCGTGACCGAGGCCCCGCTGGCCAGGATCGCGCGGGTGTAGCCGCCGGCCCCGAAGGTGCCGTCCAGGATCATGTCGCCGGGCTTGGCGTCGAGGGCCTCGACCACTTCGCCCAGCAGGACCGAGATGTGCGGCGCGGCGCTCACGCGACGCCTCCCAGGCGCGCGGCGCGCTGCTGGGCGCGCAGGGCGGCCAGGCCGTCGCGGGCCAGTTCGCGCTGTGTCGCGCGGTGGGCCTGGAAGGCGTCGCGCGACCAGATCTGGAAGCGCTCGCCCAAGCCGACGATCGTCACCTCGTCCGTAAGGCCGAACATGTCGCACAGCACGTCGGGCAGGGTGATGCGGCCGGCGGTGTCGAACGACAGGCGGGCCATGCCGCCCAGCACGCTGGTCTCCAGCGCCGAGCGCACCGGATCACCGAAGGGCAGCTCGTCGATCACCGCCTGGTAGCGGTCGAACAGAGCCTTGCCGCCGGCCTCCAGGCAATCGGCCTCGATCGAGGGAAAGCAGAAGATGCCGTCGAAGGGGCCCGAGACGGCGGCGCGGAACTCCTGCGGCACCACGAGGCGCCGCTTGCTGTCCAGCTGCTTCTCGAACGTCGAGAGGAACACCCCGCCAACCCTTGCCCAAAACACGGTCGCCCCAGCACGAGTCCGACCGGCCCGAATGGGTTAACATGGGATGAAGTGGGAAACAATGACACCAGCGGCCATTTCGTCAGGAATTCAAAGGCGCTAGCGGTAATATCGAACCGTCTGAATTGGTTAATTTCGGAACATACAGACAACCTCAATCCTATCCACAGAGTCGCACACAGACGCATCCCATCGCCGCCCATTTCGGGCGCGCGTTGAGGCGCTTGGGGTTGCTGAAAAGTTCGATGGACCAGACGGCCTGTAAGCCGGGTTCTGTGCCGCCCCTGTGAAGGGACGCGACGATCATTCCTCTTGGCCGCCCATTGCTGAACGACTCTCGCGACCAACCCGGATCCTCTCGGCCAGTGACGACCTAGCCGGCAAGCCGGCGCGGGATCCCTATTCGGTCTTGCTCCAGGCGGGGCTTGCCATGCCGTCCCTGTCGCCAGGTCCGCGGTGGGCTCTTACCCCACCCTTTCACCCTTCCCGCCCCGTAGGGAGGAGGTTTGCTTTCTGTGGCGCTTTCCCTGGGATCGCTCCCGGTGGGCGTTACCCACCGCCTTGTCACCGTGGAGCCCGGACTTTCCTCGACTCCCTTGCGGGATACCGCGATCGCCCGGCCATCTGGTCCGCGCTTTCTTTGACGGCGGAAGAGGCGGCGGTCAATTGGCGATCTTGGCGCGATGGACTAAACTAAGCGGACTTAGTTCACGGAGCCGCCCATGCGCACCGTCAACATCCACGAGGCCAAGACCCACCTGTCCCGCCTGGTCGAACAGGCTGCGGACGGCGAGGCCTTCATCATCGCCAAGGCCGGCAAGCCGATGGTCAAGGTCGTGCCCTTGCAGGCCGAGGAGCGACCGGCCGCGCGCCGGATAGGCTTCATGGACGGCGAAGGCATGGTCCCCGACGACTTCGACACGATGTTCGCCGACGAAATCGTGGCGATGTTCGAGGGCGAGGATGATCCTGCTCGCTGACACCCACCTTCTGCTGTGGGTGGCGCTCACGCCCGCCAGGCTGTCGCAGACGGCCAGGAACCTGATCGAGGACGCGGCAAACACGCCAGCTTTCAGCGTCGTCAGCCTCTGGGAGATCAGCATCAAGCAGGCCAGGGGCCGGCCCGACTTCCGCGTCAATGCGCGGCGCATGCACCGCCTGCTGCTTGAGAACGGCTGGCGCGAATTCTTGGTCGAGAGCGAGCACGCAATCACGGCCGGCCAGTTGCCGCCGCTACACAAGGACCCGTTCGACAGGATGCTGCTCGCTCAGGCGCAGGTCGAAGGCGCGCGCCTGCTGACCAGCGATACGCAACTCGCCCGCTACGGCGAGCCCGTGCTTCCAGTCTAACCCTCGCCCCGCATCCACGCTGCCACGGGGTGGTCGCCCAGCGCCGCGATCACGCCGGCCCGTTCGGCCTCGCGCTTGTTCTGCCCCAGCTTGAACGTGCCCTCCAGGCGCTCGACGTGGAGGCGGGCGCCGACGACGCCGCGCAGCAGGGCGTCGAACCTGGCCGGCGTCATCTTGTCCCGCGTCCAGACGGTCTTGGGCAGGAGACGCGCCTCCTCCTGGGCCGACAGGTCGTCGAGCAGCTGGATCGTCTCGGCGTCCGACAGCGGCGTCGCGAAGCCCTCGGCCTCGACGCTGACGTAGTTCCAGGTCGGGACCTGGTCATCGGTCCCGTACCAGTCGGGGCTGACATAGGCGTGCGCACCGCTCGCCAGGGCGACGGCGGAGAAGCCCGTCACCACCGCCCCGGCCAGGGCGTTCATGCGCGACAGGTGGAAGTCGAGGAATAGGCCGTCGGCGCCCAGGTCGCGCACCACCACCGGCGCCTGGGCCACGAACGGCCGGCCGCCGACGCTGGCGCACAGCGTCACGAACGAATGCTCGGCGAGAAAGGCGAGCAGGCGCGCGCGGTCGTCGACCATGAAGGCCTTGGCCGGGTGCATCAGGCGCCCGCCGCGGCCCGCAGCAGGGCCACCAGGCGGGCCCGGGTCTCGCCGTCGGCGACGCCGTCGAAGCGGGCCTGCAGCCAGTGGCGCTGGAAGGCGGCGACCACGGTTTCGGTCCACTCGTCGTACTGGCCCGAGGGCGCGCAGTCGAAGCCCAGGCGCGTCAGCCCCGCCTGCAGCGCGAAGACGCCGGTCCCCTCCTCGCCCCGGCCCAGCGGCGCGCCGGGCGACGAGGGCGGCTCGACCCACAGGCCATGGCCGCTCTCGGCCAGGCGCTTCCACGGGAATAGCTCGCCCGGATCGATCTTGCGGGCGGGCGCGACGTCGGAATGGCCGATGATGCGGTCGTCGTCGATGGTCCAGCGCGAGCGGATGTCGGCCAGCAGGTTGATCACCGCGGCGATCTGGGCGTCGGGAAAGGCGCGGTAGCCGAACTCGTGGCCCGGGTTGACGATCTCGATGCCGATCGAGGACGAGTTGATGTCCTTGACGCCCTTCCAGAAGGCCGCGCCGGCGTGCCAGGCCCGCCGCTCCTCGGCCACGAGGCGGAACACGCGGCCGTCTTCCTCCACGAGATAGTGCGCGCTGACCTTGGCCTCGGGATCACGCAGGCGCTCGAGGGCCGCCTCGCCGCTCTGCATGCCGGTGTAGTGCAGCACGACGGTGTCGGGCACGGCCTTGCGGGCGTCGAAGTTCGGCGACGGGGCCTCGACGATGGTCATTGCGAGCGGTCCTTGAGAAACATCAGAAGCGGCGTCACCTGGTTGCGGCGCAGGGCCACGATCAGCACGCCGGCCAGAGCCAGGGCCGCGCCCAGACCCATGCGCAGGTCGAAATGGTCATGGGTGATGGCCACGCCAAGACCGATGGTCATCAGCGGCGTCATCAGGGTGAGCGGAGCGATCAGGTTGGCCTCGTAGCGCTGGATCAGCCCGTAATAGCCGGTGTGGGCGATCACCGACACCACCAGGGCCGAATAGGCCACGGCCGCCACGAACGGCCAGCCGGCCTCGAAGGCCTTGTCGCCGGCGCCCGGCTCCAGGGCCAGACTCGCCGCCGCCAGCAGCCACACCGAGGTGAAGCCCACCCAGGCCTGCAGCTGCAGCGGCTTGACCCGCTGGATCTGCTTCATCATCACCGCCCCCAGCGAACCGGCCAGGGCCGAGGCCACCACCAGCCACAGGCCCATCGACAGCGAGAAGCCGTGCGGGTTCCAGATCACGATCAGCGCGCCGGCCAGGGTCAGGGCGATGCCGATCCCGCGCCGCCAGTGGATCTTCTCGCCCAGCATCAGCACCGACAGCAGGGTGGTGAACGGCACGCCGGCCTGCACCACCACCGCCGCGGCCGAGGGCGAGGCGGTCTTGAAACCCATGAACAGCAGCGCAAAGCCCCCTGCCCCCATCAGCACGCCGACCACCAGCATCCGCCAGGTGGGCCGGGGCGCGGGCAACAGCCAGGGCAGGGTCACCGCCGCGACCAGGGCGAAACGCACCGCCGCATAGAACAGCGGCGGCACGCCCCAGTGGGCGACCACGATCTTGGAGACGATGTTGTTGCTTGCCCAGATCAGGCAGATCAGCACCAACAGGCCGAAGTCGCGTAGGGACATGGCTTCCGCATACGCGGGCAGGAGGACCATGCGCAATGAAAACCGACGTCGCCGCACGCGCCGCAATTGACGTCGGGTCCAAACGGTCGTTTTCTGCAGTGAACAGCGTTCACTTAAAACAGGATCCGGGCTCACCGGACCAGCGGGGACGGAGACGGCCATGAGCACGGAGTATTTCGACGTCTTGATCGTCGGCGCGGGCCTTTCGGGCGTCGGCGCGGCCCATCACCTGACGCGGCGCTGCCCGGGCAAGACCTACGCCATCCTGGAGGCCCGCGACGCCATCGGCGGCACCTGGGACCTGTTCCGCTATCCGGGCATCCGTTCCGACAGCGACATGTACACCCTGGGCTACGCCTTCAAGCCGTGGCGGCAGGCGAAAGCCATCGCCGACGGCCCGTCGATCCTGAACTACGTGCGCGAGACCGCGACCGAGGCCGGGGTGAACGAGCACATCCGCTTTCGCCACAAGGTGCGCCGCGCCGAGTGGAGCAGCCAGACCGCCAGCTGGACGGTGCAGGCCGAGCGGGTCGACACCGGCGAGCTTGTCGAAATCGCCTGCGGCTTTCTCTATATGTGCGCCGGCTACTACGCCTACGACGCCGGCTACACCCCCGACTTCGAAGGGACCGAGGACTTCGCAGGCCAGATCGTCCACCCGCAGCACTGGCCCGAGGCCCTCGACTACGCCGGCAAGACTGTCGTGGTGATCGGCAGCGGCGCGACGGCCGTGACCATCGTACCGGAGATGGCCAAGACGGCCGCTCACGTCACCATGCTGCAGCGCTCGCCGACCTACGTGGTCTCGCGCCCGGCGGAAGACGGCCTGGCCAACTGGATGCGGGCGAAGCTGCCGGCCATGACCGCCTACGGGATCACGCGCTGGAAGAACGTGCTGATCACCATGCTGTTCTTCAACCTGGCCCGGAAGAAGCCGGCCAAGACCAAGGAGCGGCTGATCAACCTCGTGCGCGACCAACTGCCCAAGGACTACGACGTCGAGACCCACTTCACGCCGCGCTACAATCCCTGGGACCAGCGGCTGTGCCTGGTGCCCGACGCCGACCTGTTCGACTCGATCAGGAACGGCTCGGCCTCGGTGGTCACCGACTACATCGACCGCTTCACCGAAGAGGGCCTGCTGCTGAAGTCGGGCAAGACCCTGCCGGCCGACATCGTCGTCACCGCCACGGGCCTGCGGATGCAGCTGATGAGCGGCATGGAGGTGGTGGTCGACGGGCGCTCCGTCGATCTGGCCAAGGGCTTCAGCTACAAGGGCATGATGTTCAGCGACGTGCCGAACCTGGCCTCGGCCTTCGGCTACACCAACGCCTCCTGGACGCTGAAGGCGGATCTGACCAGCGAGTATGTCTGCCGGCTGATCAACCACATGGACCGCGCGGGGATGGACATCTGCGTGCCGCATCTGGACCAGCCGGGCATGGCCGCGACGCCCTGGCTCGACTTCTCGTCGGGCTATGTGCAGCGGGCCATGGACAAGTTCCCCAAGCAGGGAACCAAGGCGCCGTGGAAAGTTCACCAGAACTACGCCCTGGACCTGGCCGCCCTGCGGCTGGGCAAGCTGGACGACGGGGTGATGCGCTTCTGGCGCAAGCAGGCCAGGGCGGCGGCGTGACGGCCACCGCCCTCCCCGGTCAGTTGACGTAGATCGGGACCGTGGAATTGACCTCGCCCGCCCCGAAGACCGTGCACCAGCCGATCTGAGAGTAGAAGAAGCCGTAGCCGTTGGTGGTGGCGCTGGTCACCCAGTCCATCTCGAGCGTGCCGCCGCCGCAGGGATTGTTGGGGAACACGAACAGATCGAAGTTGTCGACATAGAGCTTGCCCGCGCCCACCCGGACGTTCCACGGCGCCCCCTTGAAGGTGATCGCCGGGCAGTTGCTGCTGCCTCCGGTGATGGCCGCGCTGGTGACCGTCGCCGAGGCCCCGCCGGCGGGCACGTCGAACGTCATCGTGAAGTTGCAGGTCGCCACACCCGGGTCGATGTTCATCCCACCGGTGATCGTGAAGGTGTTGGGATTGGGCGTGATGGTTTGGGCGTGGGCGCTCGTGGCGGCGAGCAACGTCGCCGTCAGGGCCGCCGCGGACAGACGCGAAATCCAGGACATGGTTGCCTCCCAGCTGTTTTTGCTTTTGACGCAACCATCGGTACAATTCACATTCATGTAAATCAATGCCAGGCCTTGGACGTCGGGCTGCGCGCGCGTTGGAACCCAAGGTTCAGCTTGCCGTTCCTGATCGGCGTTCATCACCCTATGATGGGCGCGAAGCAGTGGAGCGGGGTGTCATGCGCGCGACTTTGACGAAGATTGCCATTCTGGGCGCGGCGGCGACCCTGGCCACCGGCTGCGCCACGGCCCAGCCGGCCTATCCCGCCAAGACGCCCTCGGCCACGGCGGCGAGCAAGCCGCCCCCGCCGCCCGCCCGGGACGCGGACGGCGACGGCAGGCCCGACGGCTGGCGCGAAAAGTCCATGGAGATCGGCAGCCAGCCGGCCCGCGACGTCGGCCTGTCGAAGAAGAAAATCCCGCCGATCCTGGAAGAGGCCCTGGCCGATCCCTACGGCCTCAAGGGCCTGAAGACCTGCGCCAAGCTCGTGGCCGAGATCCAGCGGCTGAACGACGTGCTGGGTCCCGACTACCAGACGGGCAACGAGTACACCGAAAACCGCACCGGCAAGCTGGCCGAGGCTGGCGGCAAGGCGATCGTCAACTCGATCATCCCGTTCCGCAGCCTGGTGCGCGAAATCTCGGGCGCAGCCCCGGCCGACCGCCACCTGGAAGCGCTGGGCGACGCGGGCCTGGCCCGCCGCGGCTTCCTGCGCGGCGTGCACCAGAAGCAGGGCTGCAAGCAGCGGTTCTGACCCGAGCTACTCCTCGTCGTCGTCGAGGCCTTGGTCTTCGACGACGATGGGCGCGCTTGCGCCCTTGCCCCGCACGAACCGCAGGGCCGTGTGCGTCCTGGAAAAGGCGCAGACCTTGGTGTCGACGAAGCCCGCGCCCCGCGCGGCCGCCAGGATCTCGGCGTCCTTCAGCGGCGCGCCCTTGCCCTTCTCGGCGACGATCCAGATCGCGCCCCTGGCGGCCAGCACGCCCGACAGATCCTCGAGCCGGTCAAGCTCGGCCAGATCGCCGACGCCCAGAAACAAGAGGTCGACGTCCTCGAAATCCTCGCCGGGTCCGACCTGCGCCTCGACACGACCCGCCAGCTCTTCAAGGAAGGCCTCGTCGTCGACGCCGTCCACGACCACCGTCATGCCCGGCTTCACGCCCAGCTTGTCCAGCCGCGTGGGCGGATTGAGGATGGCGCGCACCCACTTGTCGGCCTGGCCGGGATCGAGGGTGAAGCGCGTGCCGTCGGACAGGACGACGTCGTTCCCCTCGGCGCGGATTCCGCGCAGGGCGTGGCCCTGGTAGATGCCGCGCACGGCCCCGCGGAAGATCAGCTTGGGCGGCTCCCACAGGAGCTTGCCGTCGCTTTCGCCGTCGGTGAGCTGGCCCCAGGCCCGCGCTTCCTTGCCCATGCCTCAGGCGCCCCGGAACTTAGGTTGGCGCTTTTCGAGAATGGCGTCGACGCCTTCCATGTGGTCCTCGGTATGGTGTGCGATGGCCTGAGCGGCGGCGCTCATCTCCATCAGGGTGTCGTAGCTCGCGCTCGTGCCGTGCTTGAGCAGACTCTTGGCCATGCGCAAGGCGTGCGGCGGCTGCTGGGCGATCCTTTCGGCCAGGGCCAGGGCCTCGTCCATCAGGTCGGCCGCGGGAACGGCGCGGCTGATCAGGCCCCATTCGGCCGCCTTGGCCGCGTCGATGACGTCGCCGGTGAACAGCAGTTCGGCCGCGCGGCTCATGCCTACGGTGCGCGGCATCAGCCAGGCGCCGCCGTCGCCGGGGATCAGGCCGAGCTTGAGGAAGGTCACGCCGAACTTCGCCGTATCGGCGGCGATGCGGATATCGGTCATGCAGGCCACGTCGCAGCCCAGGCCGATGGCCGCGCCGTTGACCGCCGCGATCGACGGGACCTCCAGGCCGTAGATGGCCCGCACGATGCGGTGGATGTTCTTGCGGTAGCCGTCACGCACCGCCACGCCGTTGCCGCCGAACGCACCCTCGCGGGCCTTCATCGCCTTGACGTCGCCGCCGGCCGAGAACGCCTTGCCGGCGCCGGTCAGGATCACGCAGCGGACGTCCTGGTCGTCGTTGATCGCCTCGCAGGCGGCCGCCACCTGGTCGCCGTCGCCCGGCGAGCCCAGGGCGTTCATCGCCTCGGGGCGATTGAGGGTGAGGATGGCGACATGGCCGCGCTTTTCGGTGAGGACGAGGGGCTGGGACGACATGGGTGTGGGGCGCTCCTGCAATCTTGTTTTTCCCTTTGCATAGAGGCTTTCGGCCAGGGAGGGAAACGACCTGAACCCGCTCTCGCGGCGCGGGCGGCGCCATCACGGCGGCGTGACCCTACCTGTGTGCAGCAACACATTTCTGCGGGTCGACTCGCGAAATCGATTGGCGCGGACTGAAAGTTCGGGTTGTAGTCTAGTCAGGGACGACAGCGGATTGGCGTTAAGTGCAGTGAAACGGTCCCAAGGCCACGCGCTCATCATCGAGGACGAGATCCTCATCGCGCTCGAGGTCGAGGCCCTGCTGGCCGCCCAGGGCTATTCCAGCTTCGATATCGCCGACAGTCCCCAGGAAGCGCTGACCTGCGCCCTGGCCCGCGCGCCCGACCTGATCACCGCCGACTTCCGCATCATCGGCGGCACGGGGCTGGAGGCGGTCGAGGCCATCGAGGCGAAGCTGGGCCGCATTCCGACGGTGTTCGTCACCGGCAACGCCGACCAGCTGGCCAACGCCCGCCGCACCATCGTCGACAAGCCGATCTCGCCCCGCCGCCTGGCCGAGGCCTGCCAGCAGGCGCTGGACCGCCGGGCCTGACAGGCAAGGCCCGCCGCTGCTAGGCTCCCGGCGAACGGGAGACGACGCATGGCGATCATCGACACCCTCGACGCGCTGGAGGCGATCTACAGCCCGACGCCCGTGGCGGCCTCGACCGCCAAGGTCAGCGACCGCCTGACCCCCGACTACCGCCGCCTGGTCGAGGCCTCGCCGTTCCTGGCCCTGGCCACGGTCGGCCCCGAGGGCCTGGACTGCAGCCCGCGCGGCGACGCCCACGGCCTGGTCGTCATAGCCGACGAGCGCACGCTGATCCTGCCCGACCGGCGCGGCAACAACCGCATCGACAGCCTGCGCAACATCGTCCGCGACCCGCGCGTGGCGCTGCTGTTCCTGATCCCCGGCTCGGGCACGACCTTCCGGGTCAACGGCCGGGCGGTGATCAGCGCCGAGCCGGTGCTGCTTGAACGCCTGGCGATCGACGGCAAGGCGCCGCGCACGGCCCTGATCGTCACCATCGAGGAATGCTACTTCCAATGCGCCCGGGCGGTGATGCGCGCGGGCCTGTGGGACGCCGGGGCCCAGGTCGATCCAAAGACCCTGCCGAGCGCCGGGGCCATGCTGGCGGCCATCACCGAAGGCGAGGTGGGCGGCGCGGCCTACGACGAGGCCTGGCCTGCCCGGGCGGCGGCGTCGATGTGGTGAGAGCAGAGAAAACCTCCCCCTGTGGGGGAGGCGATCGCGCAGCGATCGGTGGGGGGAGTTGGTGTTGAGACCGCCAGCTCTTCAGAAGCTGAGAACTTCCCCCCACCGGCCTTCGGCCGCCTCCCCCACGAGGGGAGGTTCTTTGGTTGCGGCGCTCGCCCGATCTCCCCGTGCAAAATGGATTGTCACCGGTGTCATGGTTCGTGCTAGCCATGGCCCAAGCTCGTCAGAAGCGCTGGAGGAAGACCCCATGGATCGTCGCAGCCTGCTGCTGGCCGCCGGCGCGGCCGCCGCCGCCAGCGCCCTGCCCGCCTACGCCGCCCAACCCAATCGTTCGCCGATCGTCGCCACCGCCGCCGGCAGGGTGCGGGGCGCGACTACGGCCGACGGCGTGCATGTGTTCAAGGGCCTGCGCTACGGGGCCGACACCGGCGGCGCGAACCGCTTTGCTCCGCCCCGCAAGCCCCAGCCCTGGACCGGCGTCGCCGACGCCCTGGCCTATGGCGCGGCCTCGATGCAGACCGGCAAGGGAGAGGAAGGCGAGACGCTTTCCGAGGACTGCCTGTTCCTCAACGTCTGGACCCCGGCCAAGGCAGGGAAGAACGGCCTGGCCGACGGCGGCAAGCGGCCGGTGATGTTCTACATCCACGGCGGCGCCTACAACGGCGGCTCGGGAGGCAGCCCCTGGTACGAGGGAACCCGCCTGGCCAGGCGCGGCGACGTAGTGGTGGTGACGGTCAACCACCGCCTGAACGCCTTCGGATACCTCTATCTGGCCCGGCTGTTCGACGACCCCAGCGTCGCCGACAGCGGCAATGTCGGCCAGCTGGACCTGGTGCTGGCCCTGCAATGGGTGCGCGACAACATCGAGGCCTTCGGCGGCGATCCCGACCGGGTCATGCTGTTTGGCCAGTCCGGCGGCGGCGCCAAGATCGCCACGCTGCTGGCCATGCCGGCCGCCAAGGGCCTGTTCCATCGCGCCGTCACCATGAGCGGCCAGCAGGTCACCGCCGGCGGCCCGTTCAACGCCACCAAGCGCGCGAAGCTGTTCCTCGACAAGCTGGGGATCAACGACCTGGCGGCCCTGCGCGCCCTGCCCGCCGACCAGTTGCTGGCCGGCCTCAAGGCGGTCGATCCGGTGGCCGGTTCGGGCGGAGTCTATATGGGTCCGGTGCTGGACGAGCGGTCGCTGACCCGCCACCCGTTCTTTCCCGACGCCGCGCCGCTGGGCCTCGACGTGCCGCTGATCTGCGGCAACACCCATGACGAGACGCGCGGCTTCGTGGGCTCCGATCCCAAGGTGTTCGACATGACCTGGGACCAGGTGGTCGAGAAGCTGCCCAGCCAGTTCAACGCCCGCATCGATATCGATCCGGCCAGCGTGGTGGCGGCCTATCGCAGGATGTACCCGCACTATTCGCCATCGGACGTCTATTTCGCCGCCTCTACGGCCGGCCGCTCATGGAAGGCGGCGATCCTCCAGGCCGAGGCCCGCGCGCCGACCCGCGCGCCTGCGTGGGTCTACCAGCTGGACTGGAAGTCGCCCAAGGATGGCGGGATCTGGGGCGCGCCCCACACGCTGGACATCTGCCTGGTGTTCGGCACGCTGGACGCCAAGGGCGCGATCGTCGGGACCGACGCCCGCAGCCAGGCCATGTCCAACACCATGATGGACGCCTTCGTCGCCTTCGCCCGCACCGGCGATCCCAACTGCGCGGCCATTCCCAGGTGGGAGCCCTACACCCTGCCCCGCCGCCAGACCCTGGTGTTCGACGAGACCACCCGCATGGCCGACGACCCGCGCGGCGGCGAGCGCGAGCTCTTCAACAAGGTGCCGTTCACGCAGTTCGGGACGTGACAGAGAACCTCCCCCTGTGGGGGAGGCGATCGCGCAGCGATCGGTGGGGGGCGTAGCTGCGAGATCGGCCAGCAGCAGGGAAGCTGACAACTTCCCCCCACCGGCCTTCGGCCGCCTCCCCCAGAGGGGGAGGTTCCTGGCGGCTTAAGCCGCCACCTCGCCCTCTTCGTCCTCATCCTCGTCGTCGAAGTCTTCCTCGTCCGGGCCCAGGGCCAGGTCGCGGAGGAGTTCGATCTGGTCGGCGACGTCGGCGGCGATCTCGTCGCTGATGCCGGCGGCTTCGAGGGCGGCGGCCAGGTGGCCGATGATCAGGTCGAGTTCGTCGTCCTCCAGGGCGTTGGCGCCGAACCAGACCTGGGCCAGCTCCAGGTCGCCGCGGGCCTCGCCGGCCTCGGGGTCGAGGGCGCCGGCCACCACGGCGCGGGCGCCGGGCGGGATCTCGCCGCCGAACAGGCCCGCAAGGCGCTCGTCGCCCTGGGCGCGCTGGAAGAAGTCGTCGATCACCGACTGGGCGGCGGCCTCGCCGCCGATGCGTTCATAGGCGCTCATGCCGTCCTCGCAAGGATTGGGGAACGGCCAAAACGCTAACACGGGTCGCTGAAGCGGTGCGTGAACCCTGGGCGATGGTTTCGTGACAGGACCCGAAACGAAAAACGCCCCGCCTTTCGGCGGGGCGTTTCGTCTTGTTACTTCGCCTGGTCCATCAGGCCGGCGAAGCGCTCGAAGATGTAGAGGCTGTCGGTGGGGCCAGGCGAGGCTTCCGGGTGGTGCTGGACGCTGAACACCGGCTTGTCCTTCAGGGCGATGCCGGCGTTGGTGCCGTCGAACAGCGAGACATGGGTCTCCTGCACCGGCTCAGGCAGGCTTTCGCTGTCCACCGTGAAGCCGTGGTTCATCGACACGATCTCGACCTTGCCCGTGGTCAGGTCCTTGACCGGATGGTTGGCGCCGTGGTGGCCCTGCTCCATCTTCACGGTCTTGGCGCCCAGGGCCAGGGCCAGCATCTGGTGGCCAAGGCAGATGCCGAACACCGGCTTGCCGCTTTCGACCAGCTTCTTGATTTCGGGCACCGCGTACTCGCCGGTCGCGGCCGGGTCGCCCGGACCGTTGGACAGCAGCACGCCGTCCGGGTTGCGGGCCAGGATGTCCTCGGCCGAGGTGCCGGCCGGAACGACGGTGGCGCGGGCGCCCACATGGGCCAGGGCGCGCAGGATGTTGCGCTTCACGCCGTAGTCGATGACGACCACTTCGTACTTGGGGGTCTCGAGCTTGGCGTAGCCGGCCGGCCACGACCACAGGCCTTCGTCCCAGGTGAAGGTCTGGGTGGTCGAGGCGTCCTTGGCCAGATCCAGGCCGACCACGCCCGACCAGTCGCGGGCCTTGGCCTTCAGGGCGTCGAGGTCGAACTTGCCGTCCGGCGCGTGGGCGATCACGCCGTGCGGCATGCCGGTCTCGCGGATCTTGCGGGTCAGGGCGCGGGTGTCGACGCCGGCCAGGCCCACGACGCCGCGGCGCTTCATCCAGCCGTCGAAGTCGCTGTTGGCGCGCCAGTTGGCCGGATCGGTCGGCACGTCGCGGAAGATCGCGCCGCGGGCGGCCGTCTCGGCCACGCCCGTGACCTGCTCGACGTCCTCGCTGTTGGCGCCGACATTGCCGACGTGCGGGAAGGTGAAGGCCACGATCTGGGCCATGTAGGACGGATCGGTCAGGATTTCCTGGTAGCCGGTCATGGCGGTGTTGAAGCACACCTCGCCGACCGCATCGCCGACCGCGCCGCAGCCGACGCCTTGCAGCACCGTGCCGTCGGCCAGGACGAGAACGCCGGTGACGCCGGGGAGAAGGTCTTGGGACATCTCGAAAAGCGCCTCCAGAACGCGTGGTTATTGTTGCAAAAAGGCGGGCCGGGGAGAACCCCGCCCGCCGCGCAAACGGCGGGGTGTTTAGGGGTCGTGGGCGGGGGGGTCAACCCCTCGGATCACGGCTTTTCGCCGCCTCTCCCACATTCCCGTGATCTCTCGATGCAGCCCCTCGCGCCGACGCCCCTCAAGCCCTTATGGTGCGGGGCTTCAACGCATAAGAACACGGGAGGACGGCCCTTGCTCGAACTGCGCCCAAACTGCGAGTGCTGCGACCGCGACCTGCCGCCCCACAGCGACCAGGCCCGCATCTGCACCTTCGAATGCACCTTCTGCGCCGATTGCGCAGAGGCCCGATTCCACGGCGTCTGCCCCAATTGCGAGGGCGACCTGGTGGCGCGGCCGATCCGCCCCGACAGCAAGCTTCACCGCTTTCCGGCCTCGCTGCGGCGGGTCAACAAGGCCCACACCGCCTGCGCCAGGCCGCCGCCCGCCGCCGCGCCCGGAAGCGGTCGGGACGGCTGGAGTGTGACCCTTTAGGCGCACCCTGGATCAATCGGTCGCACGCCTGCATCCGCTGGCGGCGCCTCGCCGTTAACTCCTCGGGCCCCACAAGCTTGGGCTTAAACGAGGAGATGGAATCATGACCGCCGCCGTCCACGATCGAGCCGCCCAAAAGCGCGCGCCGAAGATCGCCTGGACGCGACTTCCCGGTCAGAGCCTCGCCGGCCAGGCCCTCGGCATGATGCTGGGCGCGGGCGTGGTCATCAGCGGCGTGCTGTTCGTCCTCCTCAGCTTCTGAACCCAGGATCGCGTGACCGATTGCCTTCGGCGTCAGGTCGTGCACCGTGCGGGCGCCTGTTCGAAAGGGAGCCCGCGCGATGTGCGACGACGACATCCACCCCGGCCTGGTTCATGACCCCCGCGTCTCGCGCCGCACGTTCGGCCTGATGACCGCCGCCGTCGGCGGGCTGGCCGCCACCGCCGCCCATGCCGACGACAAGGTCGTCGAGACCGACGTCGTCATCAAGACGCCCGACGGCGAGGCCGACGCGGCGCTGTTCAAGCCGGCCGGCAAGGGCAAGTGGCCCGCCGTGCTGATCTGGCCCGACGTCATGAGCCTGCGCCCCGTGTTCCGCGACATGGGCCGCCGCCTGGCCGCCGCCGGCTACGTGGTGCTGGTGCCCAACCTCTATTATCGCGCCAGGAAGGCCCCCGTGATCGATGGGACCTTCAACTTCGCCAATCCCGAAGACCGCGCCAAGATCACGCCGCTGCGCGCCACCGTGACGCCCGAGGGAACCGACAAGGACGCCCTGGCCTATGTGGCCTTCCTCGACGCCCAGACGGAAACCGACAAGGGCCGCAAGATCGGCGTGCAGGGCTACTGCATGGGCGGTCCGCTGTCGTTCCGCACCGCCGCCGCCGCGCCGGGCCGCATCGCCGCCGTCGCCAGCTTCCATGGCGGGGGCCTGGTCACGGCCGATCCGACCAGCCCGCACCTGCTGATCCCCAAGACCCACGCCGAGTACCTGATCGAGGTCGCCGACAACGACGACAAGAAGGAACCCGACGTGAAGGACAAGCTGAAGGCGGCCTTTGCCGAGGCCAAGCGCCCGGCCAAGGTCGAGGTCTTCGCCGGCGCCGCCCACGGTTGGACGGTCAAGGGCAGCCAGGTCTACAACGAGGCCGCCGCCGAACAGGCGTGGACCAACCTTCTGGACCTCTACAAGCGCGCCCTGCGCTGATGTAGACGGAGGGCATGAGCCTCATCACCACGGTCGGCGTCGACGCCGACGACACCCTCTGGCACTGCGAGAGCCTGTTCCGCCTGACCCACCAGCGGTTCGTGCAACTGCTGGCCGACTTCGGCGACGAGGATCGGATCAACAGCCAGCTGGCGGCGGCCGAGAAGCGCAACCTGCGCGTCTACGGCTACGGGGCCAAGGGCTTCACCCTGTCGATGATCGAGACCGCGCTGGACCTGACGGACGGCGCGGTCTCCACCCGCGTCATCCGCGAGATCCTGGCCGTGGGGCGCGAGATGCTGACCGAGCCGGTGGAGCCCCTGCCCGGCGTCGAAAAGGCCCTGGCCGAGCTGTCCAGGCGCTACCGCCTGATCCTGATCACCAAGGGCGACTTGCTGCACCAGGAGCAGAAGCTGGCCGCCTCGGGCCTGGGCGACCTGTTCGCCGCCGTCGAGATCGTCTCGGAGAAGGACGCGGGCACCTATCGCCGGGTGTTCGAGCGCTACGGCACCGGGGCCGAGCAGGGCCTGATGGCCGGCAACTCGATGCGGTCCGACATCCTGCCGGCGCTGGAGGCCGGGGCCTGGGGGGCGCTGATCCCTTACCCGCTGGTCTGGGCCCACGAGGCCGCCGAGGCGCCGGTCGGGCACGATCGCTATGTGGAACTGGCCTCGATCGCCGAACTGCCGGCCTTCGTGGATCATGTGTCCAGGCCCCTTCTCCCATAGGGAGAAGGTGTCGGCGTAGCCGACGGATGAGGGGTTAGGGACAGAAGACGGCGTGCCGGCACGACGTCGAACGCCGTCCCCCCTCACCCTCCCATGCTCCGCATGGGCCCCTCCCTCTCCCCTCCGGGAGATGGTCAGGACTTTTTCTTACCCCACCGCGCGATGGCGTCCCTCGCCGGCTTCTCGAAATACATCAGCGACAGGTAGCTGACCGGGATCAGCGCCAGGCCCCAGAAGAGGCACCACAGGCGCATGACGTCGCCATCCAGGTGCAGCATGCCCAGGCCCACCCAGTTCAGGGCGATCTTCAGCGCGATCGGGTGGAGCATGTAGATCGAGTAGGAAAGCTGCCCCCACGGCGCCAGCCAGCGCACGACCGGGCCGGGCTTGACCGGCGCATTGTCGGCCGCCACGCCCAGCAGGCCGACGGCGTAGCAGACGAACAGCAGCAGGCCCCGCTCCATCTGCACCGCCGCGCCGGCGACGAAGGCGGCGCACGAGGCGAAGAACCACCAGCGCGCGCCCGGCAGGCGGCCCAGCGGCCCGCGGATCCGGTAGGCGATCATGCCGACCAGGAAGCCGGGCGCGGCCCGCGCGATCCCGAAATCGGCCGTCCACATGTGGAAGGGCTGGGCGTCGGGCGCGAAGAACGGCGCGGCGAACAGGACCGCCAGGATCGCGGCCGTCACCAGGGTCAGCCAGGCCGTCCCCCTCATCGCCAGCCAGAAGAGCGCCGGCAGCAGCAGATACATCGCCCACTCGGCGCTGATCGACCAGCTGACGAAATTGAAGGTCTGAGCCCGGCAGATGCCGAACGCCTGCAGGTTCAGGATGTTGGGCACGACGCAGGCGGGATCGTAGCGGCTGGGGTCGCGGTCGTTGACCAGGCCCATGACACCCGCGACGGCGATGACGATAAACACGCCCAGCGTCAGCCAGTGCAGCGGCATCAGCCGCGCCACGCGCTTCTGCAGGAACCAGCGGAAGTCCGACGCGGTGCGGATCCGGCCCGTATAGACGGCGCTGATCACGTAGCCGGAGATGACGAAGAACAGGTCGACGAGCAGGCTGAAGCTCTTGACCGTGTCGTCCACCGCCTGCCAGCGGCCGTCGATGTTGATGAACCGGTTGAAGTGAAAGACGACGATCAGCACCGCGCCCAACGCCCGCAGGGCGTCCAGGTGCAGCATGTCGTCGGAATCGGTCTTGAGCGGCGGGAACGGTTTCACGCCGCAGTCGTGATCTCTGCCTTAACGGCGGTCAAGCTCAGCCGGCGGGCAGCTTCTTCCGGATCGCGCCGACGATGCTGTAGCCGTAGGCCGCCGCTACGCCGCAGAAGTCAGCGACGAGATCGCCCCACGACATGTCGCGGCCGGTGAAGTGCTGCACGATCTCGATCAGTCCGCCAAAGGCCACCAGGACGGCCGCGATCCGCCACAACCGGCTCTTGGGCAAGGCCAGGCACCCAAGCACGGCCAGCACGTAGAAGACGATGAAGTGCTTGGCCTTGTCCCACGGGATCAGGCCGACGCTGTCGTCGCCCGGCGTGACCGCCTTCCAGAACGCATAGGCGGCCGCCGCGGCGAAGACGGCGAAGGCCAGCCAGTTGATCTTGCGCTTGAAGCTGCGGGACATTCGGGCTCCTGGGAGAGACGCGTGAGCCCTGCCCTAGCCGCTCACCTGGGGCGTGAAAATGGCCGACGGCGGCCTTCACGGCTTTCTGTCGGGGACTGCACGGAAAGTGCTTAGGCCGCCGCTTCTTCCCAGCCGGCCTCGACCAGGATCGCCAGCCGCTCGGCCTCCGAGAAATCCAGCGCCATGCGCCCCAGGACCGGCATGCGCTTGTGGATCGCCACCACGCCGAGTGCGCTGCTGATCACGTCGGGGTCGTTGGCCGTGCGCAAGGTGTCGAGCGCGGCCTCGCTAAGCGCAGCCCAGGCCTGCGCGTAGGCGGACGCCAGCCAGTCGGGCGGCGGCGGATTACGCTCGAAAGCGCGGGACTGCTCGATGGTCGCGGCCAGCGCGAAGGCATTATAGCCGCCCGCCTTGTCGGCGGCGGCCAGCCGGGCCAGGTGAGGCACGGCGGCGTAGGAGGCCAGGTTCACGTCACCTTGGTGATGCAGCTCTTCCCACAGCTCGGACCAGGCGGCCTCGACGTTCCGTGCCTCGTCGATCGCCTGGAGGGCCGGACGGGGATCGTAGGGAGCGCCATAGCCGCCCATCAAACCCGCCCATCGCTCGTCCGAGAAATCCATCGCGCCCGCCTCAAAGAAAAAGCCCCCGGCCTTGGCCGGGGGCTCAAACTCTAGCCTGGAGCGCCAGACCTTAGAAGGTCAGCGCGCGGGCTTCCTTCACGTGCGGCAGGGCCTGGATCTTGGCCAGCAGCTCTTCGCTCGGGGCCTGGTCGACGCCGACCAGGGCGATGGCGTCCTCGTCGGCCGAGACGCGGCCGAGGTTGAAGGTGGCGATGTTGACGCCCGCCTCGCCCAGCAGCATGCCCAGGGCGCCGATGAAGCCCGGCTTGTCGAGGTTGTTGATGTAGAGCATGGCCGGCGAGAAGCCCGCGTCCAGCTCCATGCCCTTGACCTCGACGACGCGCGGGGCGCCGGCGATCACCGTGCCGGCGAAGGCGCGCTTGCCCTTCTCGGTGGTGATGGTGACGCGCAGCAGCGAGTCGTAGGTCGGGCTCTTTTCCTGGCGGCTTTCCGAGACGGTCACGCCGCGCTCCTTGGCCACGGCCGGGGCGGAGACCATGTTGATCTCGGCCAGCATGGGCTTGAGCACGCCGGCCAGGGCGGCCGAGGTCAGCGGCTTGACGTTCAGGGCGGCGACTTCACCTTCGAAGGCGATGTCGATGGCCTTGATGCCGAAGTCGACCATCTGGCCGGCCAGGGCGCCGATCTTCTCGGCCAGCGCCACGAACGGCTTCAGCTTCGGGGCCTCTTCGGCGCTCACCGAGGGGCTGTTCAGCGCGTTGGTGACGGCGCCGGTCAGCAGATAGTCGCTGACCTGCTCGGCGACCTGCAGGGCCACGTTCTCCTGGGCTTCCGAGGTGGAAGCGCCCAGGTGCGGGGTGGCCACGACCTTGTCCGAACCGAACAGCGGGTTTTCCTTGGCCGGTTCGGTGACGAACACGTCGAAGCCGGCGCCGGCCACGTGGCCCTCGTCCAGCAGCTTGCGCAGGGCGACTTCGTCGACCAGGCCGCCGCGGGCGCAGTTGACGATCAGCACGCCCTTCTTGGTCTTGGCCAGGTTCTCGGCCGACAGGATGTTGCGGGTCTTGTCGGTCAGCGGGGTGTGCAGGGTGATGACGTCGGCGCGGGCCAGCAGCTCTTCCAGCTCGACCTTCTCGACGCCCATCTCGATGGCGCGCTCGGGGCTCAGGAAGGGGTCGTAGGCCACGACCTTCATCTTCAGGCCCAGCGCACGGTCGGCGACGATGCCGCCGATGTTGCCGGCGCCGATCAGGCCCAGGGTCTTGGCGTAGAGCTCCACGCCCATGAAGCGGTTCTTCTCCCACTTGCCCGCCTGCGTCGAAGCGTCGGCGGCCGGGATCTGGCGGGCCAGGGCGAACATCATGGCGATGGCGTGCTCGGCCGTGGTGATCGAGTTGCCGAACGGGGTGTTCATCACCACCACGCCCTTGGCGGTCGCGGCCGGGATGTCGACGTTGTCGACGCCGATGCCGGCGCGGGCGATGACCTGCAGCTTGCCCGCGGCGGCGATCACGTCCTTGTCGAGCTTGGCGCCCGAGCGGATGGCGATGCCGTCATAGTCGCCGATGACGGCGATCAGTTCGTCCTTGGACAGGCCGACCTTGATGTCGAAGTCCAGGCCGCGGTTCTTGAAGATCTCGACGGCGGCGGGGGAAAGCTTGTCGGCGATGAGGACGCGGGGAGCCATGTGGTGTTCCTGTGTCGGCGGCGGCCCGTGGGGCCGCGTTGTTCGGGTCGGAAGAGCCGCGCTCAGCGAAGCCAGCGCAGCATGTTCGGGAAGGGAGCGACCCCTCGCTCGGCCGCCTGTCGCGGCTCGAGCGTGAGGCCGTAGTACTGAAGCAGCGGGACGCCCATGGCGCCCCCCGAAGCGAAGGTCTCGAGCAGCCACTCGGCCTCGCCCTTGTAGCCGCCCGGATGGAAGACGACCGCAGGGTCGAGCTCCAGGTGGGTCAGGGCGGCCCACGACCAGGCCAGCGTGGCCAGCTCTTCGCCGTCGGTGGCTTCGAACCGCTCGGCCTTGCGGCTCTGCGGCTCGCTGACGGCGATATGGCCGGCCTCGTGCAGGATGTCGCCGGGATGGGCGAGATGCTTCTCGTCGATCACCAGTCCCCCGGAGCGGATATCCACGCCGGGGAGAAAGGTGTCGTCGGGCAGCTCGCCCGCCGTGACGTCGATGCCGATGCCGATGACGAAGTCGGCCAGGCGCTGCGTCAGGGGATCGGCGAACACCGGCTTCAGGCCGCCTGGAGCGTGGCGGCCTTGGTTTCGGCGAAGGCCCAGTCGAGCCACGGGGTCAGGGCTTCCAGGTCCGAGGCCTCGACCGTGGCCCCGCACCAGATGCGCAGGCCGGCCGGAGCGTCGCGATAGCCGCCGATATCGAGGGCCGCGCCCTCCTTCTCCAGCAGGCTGGCCAGCTTCTTGGCGAAATCGGCCTGGGCGTCGGCCGGCAGGGCGGCGATCTGGGCGTCCACCACCTTCAGGCACACCGAGGTGTTGGAGCGGATTTCCGGGCTGGCGGCCAGGAAGTCGACCCAAGGCGTCTTCTCGACCCAGTCGGCCAGCACCTTGAGGTTCTGGTCGGCGCGGCCCTGCATGGCTTCCAGGCCGCCGATCGAGGCACCCCATTGCAGGGCGTCCAGCGCGTCTTCCACGCAGAGCATCGACGGGGTGTTGATCGTCGCGCCCTCGAACAGGTCCAGCGTCACCTTGCCGTTCTTGGTCATGCGGAACAGCTTGGGCATCGGCCAGGCCGGGACATAGCTTTCCAGGCGGGCCACGGCGCGCGGCGACAGGATCAGGATCCCGTGCGCGCCCTCGCCGCCCAGCGCCTTCTGCCAGGAGAAGGTCACGACATCCAGCTTGGTCCAGTCCAGGTCCTGGGCGAAGGCGGCGCTGGTGGCGTCGCAGATGGTGATGCCTTCACGGTCGGCCGAGATGAAATCGGCGTTGGGCACGCGCACGCCCGAGGTCGTGCCGTTCCAGGTGAAGACCAGATCCTTGGCCGGATCGACCTTGGCGGTGTCGGGCAGCTCGCCGTACGGGGCGCTCAGCACCTCGACGTCCGGCAGCTTCAGTTGCTTGGTGACGTCCGTGACCCAGTCCTTGCCGAAGGACTCGAAGGCCATCAGTTGCACGGGGCGGGCGCCCAGCATCGACCACATCGCCATCTCGACGGCGCCGGTGTCCGAACCGGGGACGATGCCGATCAGGAACTCGGCGGGCACTTCCAGCACTTGGCGCGTCTGGTCGATGGCGGCCTTCAGGCGCGCCTTGCCCAGCTTGGAGCGGTGCGAACGGCCAAGGACCGCGTTCCTCAGATTTTCGGGGGTCCAGCCTGGCCTTTTGGCGCAAGGCCCGGAAGAGAACTCGGGGCGAGCCGGACGGATTGCCGGCTTGGCGAGGGTAGTCATAGCGATGTCTCCCATCCTTACAGATGGACTGCGCCCCGTTGGGGGGGCGTGGCCCGCCGGCGAGAAACCGCGTTTTCGCCGGGAAGGCAAGATCGATTTTTTGAAATTTTATTCCACGCGCCGCGACTGATTGTCTGGCGAAGGAATTATTTTGCCGCTCTGACGTTTCGCCGCCAGGCCAGGACCGTTCCGACCAGAACCGCCACCAGCACGCCGATCGTGTTGATGTTGTTGACGCTCCTGTAGAGGTAGTCGTGCGGCTTCTCGACCACGAGATAGTAGGCGTGCAGGCTGAACTGCACGGCCTGCAGCAGCATCGCCACGCCAAGCCACGGACTGACGAAGCGCATCGCCAGCAGCAGGAAGGCCGCCGCCAGGGCCGCGTCGATGACCAGCAGCACGAAGGCCTGCGCGCCTTCCGGCAACAGCTTGTGGGTGATCATCACGGCCAGGGCGCCCAGCAGCACGGCCAGCGACCCCATGCGTTCGGGACGGCTTCCCTTCAGCCATGCGAAGGCCACCAGCGAGACGATCGCAATCCAGATCGCGGCGGAGATGGCGCTAGCAAGCATGCGAAAGGCCCCTAACGCAAATTAGGGGCCCTGCTAAGTTAAAGTCTTGCAACTTTGCCGTCAGGCGACGGTGCGAAGACCTTCCGCATGGCCGGTCTGGCCGCCCAGATCGCCCGACTTGTCTTCTACACCCGCCAGCTTGGTGCGGATGCCCATGCGCAGCTTCACTTCGTTCAGCTGACCATGCATGTCGACCATGGCGCTGCGGGCTTCTCCCAGCGCGGCCAGGGCCTCGACCAGCTTGGCGCTGGCCTTGTCGCCGACGACCGCAGACAGGCCAAGGTCCTTACGGGCCTTCAGCATGTCCGCCATCAGCTCGGCGGCTTCCATCATCGCCGTATCAACGGCGTTCTCGGTCGCGAACAGTTTATTGGCGACACGTTGAGCTACGAAAACTTTTTCCACACCCGACTCCTCCAGAGAACCGAGTGATTAGGTAAACGAATCATTAACGCGGCCGCAATCGAAAATGCGCCCTAGCGTTGTTTTGTCGCGACTGCACCTGGGACTGGAAGCGAGTCGTTAGGAACCTTGCGGCAAAATGGCCATGTTTGACCTGCGGAAGGCCCATGGACGACACGCGCCGTAATTCCGAAGCCGCCGCCCACGCGCCCTTGCAGGCGCGAATCGCCGGCGTGGCGCTGGGCACCACGGTCGCCGCCCTCACCGCCGCATGCCTGTGCTTCATGCTCCAGCAATGGAGCGTCGCCCGCCAGGAAGCCCGCGAGAACCACCGCGTCCTCGCCGAGATGGTCGCCGCCGGCGCGGCCCCCGCCCTGGCCGACCACAATTCCGTCGGCGCCAGCCGCGCGCTGGACGCCGTCATCCGCGCCCCGCACGTGGCCGGCGCGCGCCTTACCGATCTTTCCGGCCAGACCGTCGCGCGCATCGGCGTCGACAACGAGGCCAATGTCGAAACCCTGACCCGCCCGGTCGTGCTGCAGGGCCGCAAGGTCGGCGAGCTGGCCCTGGTGGCTCGCCAGCCGAGCCTGGTCGAGATCCTCGCCCGCGACCTGGCCCTGACCGGCGCGCTGTTCTTCGGCGCCGCGGGCCTGGCGATCCTGCTGGCCAACAGCCTGGCCCGGCGGATGACGCGGCCGATGCAGCGGCTGTCGGACGCCATGCACGACATGGCCCAGGGCGGTCGCTACAGCCCCGTCCAGCAGGCCAGCGACGACGACGTCTTCCACAGCCTGACCGACAGCTTCAACCACCTGGTCTCGCGCCTCGAGGCCAACGACCACGACCTGCGCTCGGCCATGGGCGAGCTGGTCAAGGCCCGCGACGACGCCAACGCCGCCAACGTGCTGAAGTCGCACTTCCTGGCCAATATGAGTCACGAGATCCGCACGCCCCTGAACGGCGTGCTGGCCATGACCGAGGTCATGGCCATGGACGATCTGTCGGCCCGCCAGCGCGAGCGCCTGTCGGTGATCCGCGAGTCCGGCGGCCTGCTGCTGGCCGTGCTCAACGACGTGCTCGACCTGTCGAAGATCGAGGCCGGGCGCCTGGAGCTGGTCGAGCGCGACTTCGACCTATCCAACCTGGCCGGCTCGCTGCGCGAGACCTTCGTCGGCCAGGCCCGCGAAAAGGGCCTGGACTTCGGCGTCATGGTCGCCCCCGAGGCCCTGGGCAGCTGGCGCGGCGACGTCGACCGCCTGCGCCAGATTCTCAACAACTTGGTCTCCAACGCCCTGAAGTTCACGCTGGAAGGCGCGGTCTCGGTCCGTTTCGCCTCGGCCGAGGACGGGTCTGGCCTGCGCATCGACGTCACCGACACCGGCATCGGCATCGCCGCCGACACCGTGCCGCGCCTGTTCGACAAGTTCGTCCAGGCCGACAGCTCGACCACCCGCCGCTTCGGCGGCTCGGGCCTGGGCCTGTCGATCTGCCGCGAGCTGGCCGCCGTCATGGGCGGGGGCATCCACGTCCAGAGCCGCGAAGGCCAGGGCTCGACCTTCACCGTCGTGGTCGCCATGCCGCGCGGCCAGGGCGAGGTTCCCGCCGCCGCGCCGGCCGCCGTCGAGGCTGGCGACGACAGCGCCCCGCGCCGCCTGCGCGTGCTGGCCGCCGACGACAACCTGACCAACCAGAAGGTCATCGCCGCCGTGCTCGCGCCACTGGGCGCCGAGGTGGCGCTGGTCGCCGACGGGGCCGCCTGCGTCGAGGCCTGGCGCGCCGGCGGTCACGACGTGATCCTGATGGACATCCACATGCCGGTGATGGACGGCGTCGAGGCCGCCCGCACCATCCGCTCGCTGGAAAAGGCCGAGGGCCGCCCGCGCACGCCGATCGTGGCGGTCACCGCCAACGCCCTCGTCCATCAGGTCGAGGGCTATCTGGCGGCCGGCATGGACGGCCACGTGGCCAAGCCGATCGAGGTCACCAAGCTCTACGCCGCCATCGAGGACGCGGTGGCCTCGGCCGCCCGCCTCGGCGCGGCCGAGGCGGCCTGATCGGCCATTACGGCGACTTCAGGTAGATGAACCCAACATAACGACGGGCTCAGAACCGCTTCAGGCGGGACGTGGTTTCTTCTCATCAACGCCGCCGACATCGACGGCGGACCAGTTGAAAGGAACCGAACCGATGAAGAAGATCATTCTGCCGATCGTTGCGGTCTCGGCCCTGGCGGCCGCCACCGTCCCCGCCGCGGCCATGGCCCAGCCCGTCAACCAGCGCCAGGCGCAGCTCGAACAGCGGATCGACCGCGGCGTGCGCACCGGCGACCTGACCCGCCACGAAGCCCGCCGCCTGCAGGGCGAACTGCGCGAAGTGGCCCGTCTCGAATACCGCTACCGCGCCGGCGGCCTGAACGGCTGGGAACGCGCCGACCTCGACCGTCGCCTGGACCGCATCGGCGCCCAGATCCGCTACGAGCGTAACGACCGCGACTACGGCCACGGCTACGGTCGCGGCGGCCCCAACCGCTGGTAACGGCGACGATCAGGCCGGCTCCACCCGGAGCCGGCTCTCCACCACCGTAAGGCCGCGGCCGCGCAGGATCACGCGCGCGCCGCGGTTTTCGCATGACAGGTCCCCGCCCCGGCCGGGATAGGCCTGGTGGAACTCCAGAGACGTCTTGCCCAGCTTGTCGCCGTACAGCGGCATCAGCAGGCAGTGGGCCGAGCCCGTGGTCGGGTCCTCGGGAATGCCGAAGGCCGGGGCGAAGAACCGGCTGACCACGGCATAGGCCGCTCCCGGATCGGCCGTGGACACGGCGATCACCTGACCCGGCCCCGCGCTCGCGCCGCCGTCCAGGCGGTTCAGGGCGCCGAAGTCGGGCTTCAGCCCGCGCACTGTCGTCTCGTCCGCCAGCACCGCGATCAGATAGGCCCCGGCCCAGGTCTCGACCACCTCGGCGCCCAGCGCCTCGGCCAGCCCCGCCGGCGTCTCGACCCGGCGCGGCGGATCGGCGGGGAAATCCATTTCCAGCCGCTCGCCGTCGCGCCTGACCCGCAGCTCGCCCGAAAGGGTGTCGAAGGCCAGTTCCTCGACCTCGACGCCCAGCTCGACGAACAGGGCGTGGGCGGCCGCCAGGGTGGCGTGGCCGCACAACGGCGCCTCGATCGCGGGGGTGAACCAGCGCAGGCCGTAGCGGGCGGGATCGGCGGTCTTCAGCAGGAAGGCCGTCTCGGCCTGGTTGTTCTCGGCCGCCAGGGCCTGCATCCAGGCGTCGGACGGCCACCGGTCGAACGGTTCGACCACGCAGGCGGGGTTGCCCATGAAGGGCGCGGACGCAAACGCGTCGATGGTCCATTGGCGCATGGAAGGGCTCCTCGAACTCAGGCCGCGACGTTGAACGCCGGCAGGTAGGGGGTGATCGCCGCCAGGGCGCGGGCGACGTAGACGTCCTTCTCCCCCACCGGCGCGACGTAGTGGATGGCGGCCTGCGCCTGCTCCAGGCCGGCCAGCCGGGCGATCGTCCAGGCGGCCAGATACTGCGAGGCCAGGCAACCGCCGGCGGTGGCGACATTGCCGTGGGCGACGAACGGCGCGTCCAGCACCTTCACGCCGGCCTCGATCACCCACGGCTTGGTCGTCAGGTCGGTGCAGGCCGGCAGGTCGCCGATCAGGCCGAGCCTGGCCAGCAGCAGCGCGCCCGAGCATTGCGCGCCGATCAGCTGGCGCGCCGGGTCCAGCGCGATGCGCGACAGCAGGCCCGCGTCGGCGGCGATCTCGCGCGTCTTGGAGCCGCTGCCGATCAGCACGGCGTCGGCCTCGGCGACGAATTCGAGCGGCTGCTGGCGCTGGATGGTGACGCCGTTCAGCGAGGTGACTTCCGGTGTCGGCGCGGCGATATGGGCCGTCCAGCCTTGCGCCTTCATGCGACCCAGGATCGCCGAGGCGATGAACGAGTCCAGCTCGTTGAAGCCGTCGAACGTCAGAACCGCGATCCGCACCAGGGCCTCCTGTCAGGGCGAGACCCAAGCGGTAACGGGCAATGATCCATGAAGCAAAAGGAGTATTGCCACAGTGACAATACTCCGCGCCCGATCTGGCCTAGCTCTCGACGACCTTGGGCAGGCCGGCGCGGTAGACGAAGTTCCGCAGCCGCACCTGGCCGCTTCCGGCCGCATAGATTCCCAGCTTCAGGCTGATGAAGCCGCCGAACACATTGTGATGCATGCCCGACACCTCCATCCGCGTGCCGTGCCGGGTCCAGGTCGCGCCGTCGTCATGGGAATACCAGTAGGTGACGACGTGCTCATCGTTGCGGATTTTCAGGCGCAGGCTGCGGGCCTCGTGCGGGACCCGCGCCCAGGCCAGCTCCTCGGAATACTGGAAGGTCTTCAGCGCGTTCGGCGTGAAGCCCAGGCCGGCGAAGGCCTTGTGATTGTAGAACAGCAGGATTCCGGCCTCGGCCTCCCCCGTCAGGTCCAGCGATATCTCGGCCTCGTAGGCCCGGTCGCCGACGATGCAGGTCAGGGGCGAGCTGTCGATCGGCGAGGTCCCCCTGCCCTTCAGGGTTAGGGCCTTGCCGCCGTAGGTCGCGCGGGCGGCCTCGTCGGGCTTCGGCTCGTGGAAGGCCCACTGCACGCCCATGCGGTCGGCCGAGAAGTCGTCCGACAGCGACAGGCCCGAGGGTCCTGCCTTGCCGCCGCGCGGCTTGCGGATGGGCTTGGAGAGATCGCCGCCCAGGGGCTTGAACCAGCCGTCGGCGGTCCATTCGATGGGCTCCAGCAGGGTCTGGCGGCCCAGCGTCCAGTAACCGTTCTCGTAGCCGTGATAGACCATCCACCAGTCGCCGGCCGGGCCTTCGACCAGGCTGGCGTGGCCGCGCGACCACCAGGGCTCGTCCTTGCTGCGCGTGCGCACCAGCGGGTTGTGCGGGCAGTGCTCCCAGGGGCCGTGCACCGAGCGCGAGCGGGCGGCGATGACCATGTGGCCGGTGACCGGCCCGGCCGTGCCGCCGACGGCGGTGATCAGGTAGAACCAGCCGTTGTGGCGCAGGAGCTTGGGACCTTCGGGCGCGAAGTTCTCGACGATCCAGTCGTCGGGATAGCGCCAGGGGTCGTAGGCCTTTTCCAGTTGGCCGTCGGTGGCCAGGCCGTCGTCGGCGAGGCGGATCTTGCGCACGCCGTTGACGAAAAGATAGCGCCTGCCGTCCTCGCCGACCACGTGGCCCGGATCGATGCAGCCGCTGATCTTCAGGTCGACCGGGTCGCTCCACGGCCCCTCGATGCTGTCGGCCCAGATGGCGAAGATCGACCAGCCCTTCCCCGTCGGATCGGCCGGGATGTAGATGAAGTAGCGGCCCTCGTGCCTGACCAGATCCACCGCCCAGATCGTGCCGAGCGGCTTCTTCAGCGCCGGGCCGACCGGGGTCCAGTTCACGAGGTCCGTCGACTTCCAGATCACCAGGCCCGGATAGGCCAGGAACGACGAGAAGGTCATGTAGTAGACCTCGCCGTCCTTGAGGATCGTCGGGTCCGGGTGGTCGCCCGAGATGATGGGGTTCAGGTACGTGCCGTCGCCCCGGTCGGCGACGCGGCGACCGTCGGGACCCTTGCCCCAGGTCGGGGCGACCTTGTCGGCCGGCTTGGCCTCTGCGGCTTGCGCGGCCGGGGCCGGCGCGGCGGCGGCGCCCGCCAGGAGGCCTTTGAACAGAGTGCGGCGCGGCAGGGCCATGGGGGTCGCTCACGAAAATGATAGCGCTATCAATTTCCGTAGAGCGCTGCGCCCCGGTCGTCCAGAGCGCTCAGCCCTCGACGCTGATCTCCGGCCAGCGGGCCTTGGCCGAACCGGTGGTGCGCGCCCAGCCGCCCGCCCCCTTCACCCGCAGCGGATTGGGCCGCAGGCGCATGGCGAACAGGTCTTCCAGGCCGAACGGCGCCCAGACGCGCAAGGTCTCGTCGGCCTCCAGCCGCACGCCGACGCAGAAGGCGGTGGCCACGAACCGCTCCAAGGCCTCGGCGCTGGAGCGCAGGGCCGGATAGGGCTCGTCGGCGCCGAACTTCTTCTCGAACCACAGGTGCACCCGCGCCTGGTTGCGCACCTCCACCAGCTCGCGCAGCGGCGGCTCGAAGGCGGCGGCCACGCGCTGGATGACCACGTCCTCGGCCTCGTAGGAGGTGTCGCTGTCGTCGTGATAGGCGACGTCGTAGTCCTTGATGCCATAGTCCAGCGGACGGCCCGTCAGGTGGTTGAACACCGGCTGGTAGACCGCGCCGGAGAAGATCATCCAGTCGGGCAGATCAAGATCGCGGACGGTGCGCAACACCTGCATGGTCGTCGGCGTGGCGCGGACGATCTCGATCAGGCGGGTTTGGAGCTCGCTCATCCGCGCACCGGCCAGGCGTGATCGAGCGGCCCCTGACCCCGCCCGAGGCCCGGCGCGCGCAGCATGGCCTCGTGGACGTAGTTCCAGGCGCGGGCGACGGCGTCCGTCAGCGGCAGGCCTTGCGACAGGCCGGCGGCGATCGCCGAGGCCAGGGTGCAGCCGGTGCCATGGGTGTGGCGGGTGACGATCCGCTCGCCCTCGAAGCTGGTCTCGCCCTGGCGGGTGATCAGGAGGTCCACGACCCGCTCGCCCGCCACGTGGCCGCCCTTCATCAGGACGGCGTGAGCGCCCAGCTCCAGCAGGGCCTCGCCGGCGCGGCGCTGGTCGTCGATCGTCTCGACCGCAAGGCCGGTCAGGGCGCTGGCCTCGGGGGCGTTGGGGGTCAGCAGGGCCGCGCGCGGGATCATCAGCGACTTGACCGCATCGATCGCCCGATCGGCCAGCAGGGCTGCGCCGCCCTTGGCGATCATCACCGGATCCACGACGGCTGGAACCTGCGGAGCGCTGGCCAGCACGCGGGCCACGGTCTCGACCACGCCCACGTCGCCCAGCATGCCGGTCTTGAAGGCGTCGGCGCCGATGTCGTCGAGCACGGCGCGGGCCTGGGCCTCGATCACCTCCAGCGGGATCGGGTGGACGCCGGTGACGCCCAGGGTGTTCTGCACGGTGACGGCGGTGATCGCCGTGGCCGCGTAGCCGCCCAGGGCGGTGATGGTCTTGATATCGGCCTGGATGCCGGCGCCGCCGCCGGAATCGGATCCGGCCAGGACGAGCACGCGGCCCAGAAATCGTGAATCGGAAGAAGGCGCTTGGGTCACGCGCCTCTCCTACCCCGCTTTTGAACGCGGTTGAACCGGTGTCAGGCCGCGCCGAAGGCGGCGGTCAGGCGGTCGAACTGGGCCTGGACGGGGCGCGGGGCCTCGTCGACGGCGGCGGCCTCGACATACATGCGCTGGTCCAGGTGACGGACGCGCTCGTACAGGCGCTCGGAACGCTGCAGCAGGCTGACGAGGCCAAAGGGCAGGTCCTCGACGGCGGCCTGCTGTTCGCCGGCCTCCAGGGCCAGGCGGTAGTTCTCGGCGCAGGCGGCCTCGGGGGCCATCTCGCCTTCCTTCACCGCCCGCTGCACCAGAAGCCACGAGGCCACCTGCATCAGGCGCGTGGTCAGGCGCATGCTCTCGCTCGCATAGGCCAGGGCGGCGTTGCGCGAGAGGATCTTGCTGTCGTGTCGGCCGGCCCCGTCGAGATAGGCCGCGGTCTCCTCGACCAGCAGCATGCCCTCGTCGAAGGTGCGGTCGAACAATTCCGAGCGGGCGAAGTCCTGGATGACTCCTGCCCGCCAGGGGGCCGTGGACGCGTTCGGATCGGTCATGTCTACTCAATGCCCCTAAGGCCGCGAGGACGTCTCGCTTGACGGAGACGACTGCAACCCCCGTGCCAAGTCTTAACGTCCCGTTTAGCGACCGCCCGATTCGATAGCGACCGACAGGCGCAGAACAGCGTCCACTGCTAGCGTAAACCTTTCGTTAGTCTAGGCGACCAAACAGCGCATCGGCCGCCGCCCGTCCCGCTTTCTTCTTGCTGAGCTGGGCCTTGGTGCGGGCGATCTCGGCTTCAAGGGCCTCGATCCGCTCTTCCAGTTCCCGCACGCCGTAGATCTCGAGATCCTCGTGCGTGGCCGTGTTCAGCGCGTCGCCGCGGAACGCGCGCGGCTCGACCGGCTCTTCGATCATGGGTGACCTCCCTTTCCGACCGAACATGAGACGCCTACCTAGGGCGCAACGCAAGCGCGACGGAGCCAAAGCCGATGCCGGAAACCATGACCGCGATCGAGATCGAAGGCGGCAAGGGGGCGGCCGACGCCCTCCGCCCCGTGCAGGTCGAACGCCCCCAGCCGGCCCCCGGCGAGATCCTGATCCGCGTGCGCGCCGCCGGCGTCAATCGCCCGGACATCCTGCAGCGCCTGGGTTTCTATCCGCCGCCGCCGGGCGCGCCGACCACGCTGGGCCTCGAGGTCGCCGGCGAGGTCGAGGTCGCCGCCGGACGCTGGAAGGTCGGCGACAAGGTCTGCGCCCTGCTGGGCGGCGGCGGTTACGCGGAGTACGCCGCGGTCGACGCCCGCCAGGCCCTGCCGATCCCCGAAGGCTTCGATTTCGTCCAGGCCGCGGCCCTGCCCGAGACCGTCTTCACCGTCTTCGCCAACGTGTTCGAACATGGCGCGCTGAAGCCTGGCGAGACCATTTTGATTCATGGTGGGACGTCCGGTATCGGGACAACGGCGATCGCCATGGCCAAGGCGGCCGGCGCGATCGTCATCGCCACCGGCCGCGGGGCCGACAAGAAGGCCAGGGCGCTGGAGCTGGGCGCGGACCTCGCCGTCGACGCCAAGACCGAGGACTTCGCCGAAATCGCCAAGGCGGCGGGCGGCGTCGACGTGGTGCTCGACATGGTCGGGGCGGCCTATTTCGACAAGAACCTCGACGCCCTGAAGACCGGCGGCCGCATCGTCTACATCGCCGCCCTGGCCGGCGGGACGCTGGAGGTTCCGGTGATGAAGGTGATGCAGAAGCGCGCGGTGATCACGGGCTCGACCCTGCGCCCCCGTCCCGCCGACGAAAAGGCGCGCCTGGCCGCCGAGGTCGAGCGCACGGCCTGGCCGTGGATCGCGGCGGGCAAGCTCTCGCCGATCGTCGACGCGACCTTCCCCCTGGCCGAAGCGGCCAGGGCGCATGCGCACCTGGAGGCCGGCGAGCACGTGGGCAAGGTGGTGCTGACGACCTGACATGCTCCCCCTGAAGGGGGGCTGTCGCGGAGCGACTGAGGGGGAAGTGATAGCGACGTGTCAGCAGCCGCTTTCCCCTCCGGCCCTTCGGGGGGAGGATCTTGAGGCGCCAGCACGCGAAGCAAGAGATGATCGATCCCCGTTCCCTTTCGCTCAGAACCGCATTATAGCTCGGTGTTGAACAACCCCGCCCGGCCGAAAGGTCGGGCGCCGTCATTTCTGGAGGACCGCATGTCCGAGATCCTGATGCCCAAGGCGACCGCCGTCTGGCTCGTGGACAACACCTCGCTGAGCTTCGAGCAGATCGCCGACTTCTGCGGCCTGCACCCGCTGGAAGTCCGCGGCATCGCCGACGGCGAAGTGGCGCGCGACATCCGCGGCGCCGATCCGATCGGCAACGGCCAGCTGACCCGCGAAGAACTGGACAAGGCCCAGGGCAACCCGAACTACCGCATGAAGGCCCAGGTCAGCCGTCACGCCGAGCTGCTGAAGCCGCAGAAGAAGGCTCCGCGCTACACCCCGGTGTCGCGCCGCCAGGACCGTCCGGACGCCATCGCCTGGTTCATCCGACACCACCCGGAAGTGACCGACGCCCAGATCTCGAAGATCCTCGGCACGACCAAGGCCACCATCGAGCAGGTGCGCGCGCGCACCCATTGGAACGCGGCCAACATCAAGCCGGTCGATCCGGTGACCCTGGGCCTGGTCGGCCAGCTGGAGCTCGACGCCCTGGTCAAGAAGGCCGCCGAGAAGAAGGCCAAGGACGACGCCAAGAAGGGCATCGTCGCCGAAGACCCCACCCTGCGCCCGGCGGCCGAAACCGCCTATCTCAGCGAGGAAGAGCAGGAAGAGCGCGACATCCGCGCCTCGCGCGCCGAGCCCAAGGCCGAAGACGTGTTCGGCTCGTTCTCGGGCAATGTCGACGACGAGGACGACGAGGACTGATCCTCGTCCGCTTCGGACAGCAAAAAGGCCCATCCGACGCTCGGATGGGCCTTTTCTATATCTCGTGAGGCTTAATGGAGCCGGGCTCGAAGCCCCTCTATCTCCTCCTTGAGCCTGAGCTTCTGCCGCTTGAGCTCTCGGAGCCTGGTGGCGTCGCTACCCGGACGGTTGGTCTCCTCCTGGATCGTGCGGTCGAGGTTCTCGTGACGGGACCCCAGCTCGCGGATACGGGATTCGATGGCCATCGGTGAGGCCTCCTTTTGGGCTGTTGACGCAAGGAGTGAACACCCGCTGGCCCGGACTGTCAGATCACATATGATTGCAACCAGCAGCGCTTGACGTGGCGCCGCTTCATCCCGTGACGGACGAAAATTCACCATGACGGACGCTCAAGCACCCGCCTCCAAGCCTCGTCTGATCGTCGGAATCTCCGGCGCCTCGGGCGCGCTGTACGGCCTGCGCACCCTGGCGGCCTGCCGCGACCTGGGCGTCGAGAGCCACCTGGTGATGAGCAAGTCGGCGGCCCTGACCCTGACCCAGGAGACCGGACTTTCGGTCGGCGACGTGGCGGCCATGGCCGACGTCGCCCACCGGATCGGCGACGTCGGGGCCTCGATCGCCTCGGGCTCGTTCCGCACCCTGGGCATGATCGTCGCCCCCTGTTCGGTGCGGACTATGAGCGAGATCGCCACCGGCGTGACCTCCTCCCTGCTGACCCGCGCCGCCGACGTGGCGCTGAAGGAGCGACGGCGGCTGGTGCTGATGGTGCGCGAAAGCCCGCTGCACCTTGGCCACCTTCGCACCCTGACCCAGCTGTCCGAGATGGGCGCGGTGATCGCCCCGCCGGTTCCGGCGTTCTACGCCAGGCCCGCCTCGATCGAGGAGATGGTCGACCAGTCGGTCGGCCGCGCCCTGGATCTTTTCGGCCTCTCCTGGGGTCCGGTGAAGCGCTGGGGCGAAGACCTGCCCACCGTCAACCAAACGGACGAAAATTAACGGCCATGCGGTTCTGGGACTGGGCGCTATCCGTCTATGCGCGACAGCCTGTCGCAGCCGCCTGCCTGCACCTGCAGGACGCCCACGGCCAGAACGTGCCGTTCCTGCTGTGGGCCGCCTGGGCGGCGCTTGAGGGCCGGACCGTCGACCTGCCGCGGGCCGCGGCCCTGGTCCGCGCCTGGGACGCCGAGGTCGGCGCGCCCCTGCGCGGCGTGCGCCGGGCGCTGAAGCCCGCCCGTCCCGACATCGACGACGCCGCCCGCGAGGCCTTCCGCGAGCAGGTCAAGGCCGCCGAACTGGCCGGCGAGAAGCTGCTGATGGAAAGCCTGGAGGCCGCCTGCGGCCCGCTGGCCGCCACCCGCGACGTCTACGGGGCCCTGCTGGCCGCCGCCCGCGCCGTCGGCGCCCCGCCGCACGAGGCGGCCCTGGCCCGACTTGCCGACGCCCTCGCCTGACACGCCCGAGAGACCTTTACCGGCCGTCAGGCTTTGCTATCTATCACCGCCTTCGGACTAGGGCTCAGACAGGGGGAACGTCCATGAATGATGACGATCCTTCGGAAGACACCGTCATCGCGGTGGAGCGCCGCCTGGCGACGCTGCGCGAGGAGCACCAGGATCTTTCCGACGCCGTGACGGCCCTGGAGGAACGCCCCCAGCCCGACATGCTGCAGATCGCCCGCCTCAAGCGCCGCAAGCTGGCCTTGAAGGACGAGATCGTACGCCTCGAAGACCAGGTGACGCCGGATATCATCGCCTGAACAAGATGCTCCCCCTGAAGGGGGAGCTGTCGCGAAGCGACTGAGGGGGAAGCAACGTCCCACGCCAGCGGCTTCACGATCTCAGCAGAAACTTCCCCCTCCGGCCCTCCGCCCCCCTTCAGGGGGAGGATCTGGGTTCGGGGGAGGTTTCCAGACCCCTACTCCAGATCCCCCGGCCCGAACGCCTGCGGCAGCAGGCTCCAGAACGGCGTGCGGACGGTCGCCGCCCCGCCCTGCACCGAGACGATCTCGCAGGTCTTGCTGGCGAACTCGCCGATGCGCTGGCGGCAGGCGCCGCAGGGCTGGACGACCGCGTCCGATCCGGCGGCGATGTAGACGCGCTCGATCCTGCGGCCGCCGGCCGTGATCATCGCGCCGATGGCGGTCTGCTCGGCGCAGGTGCCCGACGGATAGGCCGCGTTCTCGACATTGACGCCGAAATGCACCCCGCCCTGGTCGTCGACGACGGCGCTGGCGACGGTGAAGTTGGAATAGCGGGCGTAGGACCGCGCCAGATAGGCCGGCAGCCGCGCGGCGACGGCGGCTTCGTCGGCGTCTGAAAAGTCGGAAGAAAGTCGTGCGGCGCTCATGCCATCCCTCGGATCCCGGCAGGATCGCGCCGGGAACCGAGGCAATCAGTCGCGGGACGGTTATGCAAGCGCAAACCGCACGCCGAGCATCAGCTTTCGCCGGGCGCCAGGGCGACGATCGACAGGGCGTGCACCGGGCCGGCCATCTCCTCGCTCAGGGCCTGGAAGATCAGGCGCTGGCGCGCCACGCGCGGCTTGCCGGCAAAGGCCTGAGCCTCGATCGTCAGGTTGAAGTGGCTCTCGCCGCCCTCGCGGTGGCCGGCATGGCCGTTGTGGCGGTCGCTGTCGTCGACCAGCTCCAGCCGGGTCGGCGAAAAAGCGGCTTTGAGCTTGGCTTCGATGGTGTCCGCGACGGCGCCCATGGTGATCTCCGGCATGTCAATCCTTGAACGGAAATAGCCTGCGCTTACTCTAAGCGCCATGAGCCGCGCGTTCGAGTATCGCCCCAAGTTCTTCGACATCCGAGTCCGCCCGCCCAAGCCGGGCGAGGAGGAGGGTCCGCGCGCGGACGACGTCTACAAGCTCAAGCCCGGCCAGAAACGGTGCGACCACGCCGACTGCCTGCGTCCGGCCGACGCCAAGGCGCCCAAGAGCCGCGACCTGCCCGGCCAGTACTACAACTTCTGCCAGCAGCACGCGGCCGAGTACAACAAGAACTGGAACTTCTACGCCGGCATGAACGAGGGTCAGATTCGCGCCGAGCAGGAGCGCGAGAAGATGACCGGCGGCCGGCCGACCTGGAGCATGAAGGCCGACGCCGGCTCGCGCGAGGCCGCCGCCGCCGCCGCCCGCGACGCCCGCAACATGGCCGACCCCTTCGGCCTGTTCCGCGCCCAGCAGCGCCGCGCCGAGTCGGCCGCTTCCGGCCGCGCGATCGGCAAGCTGGAGCGCCAGGCCCTGGCCGACATGGACCTGGACGTCGACGCAGACGCCCAGGCCATCCGCACGCGCTACAAGGAACTGCTCAAGCGCTGCCACCCCGACATGAACGGCGGCGACCGCAGCGCCGAGCACAAGCTCCAGCGCGTGATCAAGGCCTACAAGACCCTGCAGAAGTCGGGCCTGGCCAAGTAGGCCCCTGGCCGCCCCGCCCTTCCCCACCCGCCGCCTTCGGCGACCGCGAGCACGAAAACGGCCCCGCCCTTGGGGCGAGGCCGTTCGAAACACATCAGTCAGGCCCGAAGGCCCCCAAAGGGGCTTCAGTCGTCGCGATGGACGCGTTCACGGCGCTCGTGACGCTCCTGGGCCTCGAGGCTCAGGGTGGCGGTCGGGCGGGCGTCGAGACGGGCCAGGCCGATAGGCTCGCCGGTCTCTTCGCAGTAGCCGTAGCTGCCGTCTTCGACGCGGCGCAACGCCTGGTCGATCTTGGAGATCAGTTTCCGTTGCCGGTCGCGGGTCCGCAGTTCCAACGCCCGGTCGGTTTCCGACGACGCCCTATCGGCGAGGTCGGCATGGTTTTCAGTTTCAGTCTGAAGATGGGACACCGTCTCGCGAGATTCGCGGAGGATCTCTTCCTTCCAGCCGAGCAGCTTCTGCTTGAAATATTCAAGCTGACGCTCGTTCATGAAAGGCTCGTCGTCCGAAGGACGATAGGTGTCCGGTTCTTTAAGAACAGTGGCCGTCTGCATCAACGCCTCACGCCCCGATGAACTCCGCCCTGAGCGGGCGGTGTGCTTATACCAAAACGATAGCCCCGTTCAATGAACGTCGCATGAGTGGCGCGTTCAGGCGCGCGAGCGCCTGCGAACCGCCCATGCAGGCGACGGCGACTCACGCTGACGGCGAGCTTCGCCGCACCGACCGGGGCTGTAAAATCGCGGGAAAGGGAAAGAGGTTCCATCCCGCTGTTCCTCAAGCGCCGCGCATGACGGCCAGCTTGGCCTCTTCGACGGCGGCGCGCGTCTCGATCTCGTTGAGCAGGCTCTGCAATTTCGGATCGTCGACGGATTCGCGATGCTCGCGGACGGCCCGCTTGAGCTTGTCGATCGTGCCGGGGGAGACCTCCCCGTCCAGCACGGCGATCTTCAGGCCGTCGAGAATGTCGAGGATGTCGTCGGCCCTGCGGATGGCCCGACGCTTGCGCTCGGTCGGATCCATGTTGGCCTGCAGGGCCAGCAGGGCGTCCAGCGAGCCCACGCCCGCCAGGCCCCCGGCCGCCGCGGTTCCGGCGACGCCGCCGGCCGCGCCGACGCTGGGCAACGCAAAGCTGGACCCGCCGCCCGTCGGCCGCGCGCGTGATGCGCCAGCCGCGCCCACGCCTCCCGTGCTCGAAACCTTCATGACGACCGTCGCTCCACAGCTGGTCTTGAACGCCTACATATAGGGAGTCGCGCTCCCCGATGAGAACTCATATTCGAGAAGCGCGCTTGCGGTATGGTTAATGCCGGGCAGAATCTGCCGGACAGGATTGTCGCACGCGTTTTTGCCCGCCCCACACATTGATTTTCCTCATCTTTTCCGTTGGCCCGGTTCTGGCATGGGCCGCGACGGAATTGCGTCCTCGATGTGGAAGTCCATGCGTCGTTCACTTTTCAGCTCCGTTCTCGCCGGCCTGGCCCTCGCGGCCATGACCGTTGTCGCCGCCCCGGCCGCCGCCAAGTCGCGGATCAA
The DNA here is from genome assembly GCF_003116815.1 of Caulobacter endophyticus. Lineage (GTDB taxonomy): Bacteria > Pseudomonadota > Alphaproteobacteria > Caulobacterales > Caulobacteraceae > Caulobacter > Caulobacter endophyticus. The sequence continues at coordinate 25,707 of NZ_QDKQ01000028.1, read as the reverse complement.
GGACATCGTCGCCGTCGAAGGCGTGCGCGATAACCACCTGATCGGCTACGGCATCGTCACCGGCCTCAACGGCACGGGCGACAGCCTGCGCAACGCGCCGATGACCAAGCAGAGCATGGAAGCCCTCCTGGAGCGCCAGGGCGTCAACGTCCGCGACGCCAACCTCAACGCCAAGAACTCCGCGGCGGTCATGGTCACCGCCAAGCTGCCGCCCTTCGCCGCCACCGGTTCGAAGATCGACGTCTCGGTCTCGGCAATGGGCGACGCCAAGAGCCTGCAGGGCGGCACCCTGCTGGTCACCGCGCTGCAAGGCGCCGACGGCCAGACCTACGCCGTCGCGCAAGGCCAGGTGCAGACCGGCGCGGTGTCGGCCGGCGGCGCCTCGGGCAGCTCGATCAGCCGCGGCGTGCCGACCGCCGGCCGCATCGCCGCCGGCGCTGACGTCGAGCGCGAGACCGGCTTCCAGATGGTGGCCATGAGCGAGCTGCGCCTGTCGCTGCGCAACCCCGACTTCACGACCTCGCGCCGCATCGCCGACGCCATCAATTCGAAGTTCCCGGGCTGCGCCCAGGCCCAGAACCCGACCATCGTCGCCATCCGCTCGCCGGCCGGCATGGACATGATCAGCTTCGTGACCGCCATCGAGAACCTGGAAGTCGAGCCCGACGGCCCGGCCAAGGTGATCATCGACGAGGTCAACGGCGTGGTGGTGATGGGCGACGACGTCCGCATCAGCCAGGTGGCGATCGCCCAGGGCAACCTGACCATCTCGGTCCAGGAGACCCCGGCCGTCAGCCAGCCCGCCCCGTTCAGCCAGGGCCGCACCGCGGTCGTCCCGCAATCGGCGATCAGCATCGACGAGGAAAAGGGCAAGAAGCTGATCACGCTCGGCGGCGGCGCGTCGCTGAAGAGCCTGGTCGGCGGCCTCAACGCCCTGGGCGTCACCCCGCGCGACATGATCACCATCCTGCAGGCGGTGAAGGCCGCCGGCGCCCTGCAAGCCGACATCGAGGTGATGTGATGAGCAGCTTCGCCCTCACCTCGCCGCCGATCACCGGCCTGACCGCCAGCCAGGGCCCGACGGCCGCCTCGGCCGCCGAGCTGCTCAAGCGCGGCAAGATCAAGGAAACGGCCCAGAAGTTCGAAGCCTCGTTCCTGTCGGTGATGATGCAGTCGATGTTCGAGGGCGTGAAGACGCCCGAGCCCTTCGGCGGCGGCCAGGGCGAGGAGATGTTCAAGTCGCTGCTGACCGACGCCATGGCCAAGGAAGTCACCAAGTCGGGCGGGATCGGCGTCGCCGCCACCGTCCAGCGCGAGATGCTGAAGATGCAGGGCCTGCAGGAGGCCGCCCAATGATGACCTCCGCCCCCCTCTCCGCCTCTGACGAGCGCGTCGAACAGCTGATCATCCTGACCGAGCGCCTGACCGACCTGATCGCCAGGCAGGCCACCGCCTTCGAGGCCCGCCGCCCGCACGAGGCCGCCCGCCACGTCGAGGAGACGGCCAAGCTGGCCAATGTCTATCGCCACGAGTCGGCCCGGGTGCGCGGCAACGTCGCCCTGGTCCAGGCCGCCCAGCCCGACCGTCGCCGCCGGCTGGTCCGCGCCACCGAGGCCTTCGACGCGGTCCTCGCCCGCCAGTCGCGCGCCATCGCCGCCGCCAAGACCGTCACCGAGGGCCTCGTCCGCGCCGTCGCCAACGAAATCGCCGCCCAGCGCCCGCAGGCCGCCGGCTACGGCCCCAGCGCCCACGGCGCCGGCTACGCCAACAACGCCACCGCGATCACCCTGAACCGCAAGGCGTGAGCCTCGCCACAAGGGCGAGGAAGACGGATTCAGGAACCTCCCCCCGTGGGGGAGGCGGCCGTAGGCCGGTGGGGGGAAGTTTTCAGCGTGCTGTGGGCCGGCCGGTTTCCCACCGCTCCCCCCACCGATCGCTTCGCGATCGCCTCCCCCACAGGGGGAGGTTCCCGGTTATGGGGATAGAGCAGCGTGGATCCGCGGCGCTCGCCGAAAAATCCTGAACGATATCACTTGCTTGTAACTTTTTCACGCTCATCAATCAGACGCGCTCAAACCCACTGCATAATCATTGGGTCCCGTCGCAGGGAGAGGGCGCAAGGATCCGGCCCGAAGCGTGCGACGTGGATGCGATCGAGCGGGGCTGAGGGAGCGGCGTGAGCCGGGCCTGAAGGCTTAAATGAGGATGGGGGACGTAAACCCATCCATCGGGAGCTTGCCTGACTAGGCTCCCGCCCGTCCAAGGGTTCGCGCCGCCATGCACGCCTGGCCGTCAAGAAACGGGGAGCACTGCATGGGGAAGGGGCACAGGGCGGAAGAGGCCCGCGCGTCCCGGCCTGAGGACAAACGATCGCGCGGGGCGTCTATGCTTCGTCGAAACGGTACTTAGAACTCACACATCCGGGCGAAGCCCGGACGCCCCGCGCCCTCTCCATAAGCTCAGCGGCAAGCCGCGTGAGAGCGCGAGCCCGTACCCAAAGATCCTCCCCCTGAAGGGGGAGGTGGCCCAAAGGGCCGGAGGGGGAAGTCCCTGATGAGGTCAGTGCGCCATCAAAGGCAGCAGTCACTTCCCCCTCAGTCGCTCCGCGACAGCTCCCCCTTCAGGGGGAGCATCTAGTGCGAGAGCCGAAAGGCGAGGCTACTCCACCCCCGCCACGGCCAGCAGCGCCGCCAGGCCGACCTGCATGCCCTTCAGGGTCTCGCCCTTCTCGATGTCGATCCACTCGTCCAGGGCGTGGGCGCGGCCGCCCTTGCCGCCGGCGCCGATGGTGATGGCCGGGACGCCCAGGCTCATGGGCAGGTTGGCGTCGGTGGACGAGGCCTCGTGCTCGGGCGTAAAGCCCAGGGCCGAGATCGCCGCGGCCGTGGCCGTGACGATCGTCGCCTGCGGATCGGCGCCGCCGGCCGGGCGCTCGCCGATCACCTTGGCGTCGTAGGAGATCACCCCCGGCTTGGTCGAGCGGGCGGCGTTCTCGCCGGCCACGGCCTTGTCGAGGATGCCGATGAAGGTCTGGTCCAGCCTGGCCAGTTCGGCGGCGCTTTCCGAGCGCATGTCGAACTCCAGGAAGATCTGGTTGGGGATCGAGTTCACCGAGGTGCCCCCGCCCACCACGCTGGCCGAATAGGTGGTCTTGGGATCGGCCGGCGGCTTGACCGCATAGAGGTCGACCACCGACTGGGCCATGGCCGTCATCGGATTGACCACGCCGAACGCGCCGTAGCTGTGGCCGCCCGGCCCCTTGAAGGTGACGCGATAGCGCTTGGAGCCCACGCCGCGGTCGACGATCCGCGACGGATCCGAGCCGTCCATCGAGAAGAAGGCGCTGATCCGGCCCTGGTATTTGCCCTTGGTGAAGAGGTGCTTGACCCCGCGCAGGTCGCCCGGCCCCTCCTCGCCCACATTGCCGACGAACAGGATGTCGGCCCTGGTCTTGATCTTGGCCGCGTCCATCGCCCGCACATAGGCCAGCAGCACGGCCAGCGAGCGGGTGTCGTCGCCGATGCCCGGGGCCGAGAGCTTGGTCCCCTCGCGCTTGACCTTCACGTCGGTGCCTTCGGGGAAGACGGTGTCGAGGTGGGCGGCGATGACCACGAACGGGCCCTTGCCCTTGGTCGCCGTCCCGGCCCGCACGCCCATGACGTTGCCCTCGGCGTCCATCTCGACGTCGGTCAGGCCCACGGCCTTGAGCATCTCCAGATAGGCCTTGGCGCGCTTTTCCTCCTTGAACGGCGGCGCGGGGATCTCGGTCAGGGTGACGATGTCGGCGACGGTGCGATCGTAATCGGCGTCCAGTTGCCTGACCGCGGCCTTGAAACCCTGGCCGCCGACGATCTTCTGCACGGCCTTGACCGAGGTGTCGGTCTTCTCGGCGGCGTCGGCCTCGGGACCGTAGAGGGCGCCGGCCGCGAACAGCGAGGCGGCGAACAGCATCGAACGCGACAGACGGCGCATGGGCGAAGGCTCCGATTCCAGGTGCGCCGACCAGAGCGGGGCGGCAGCGCGCTTGGCAATCCCCAAATCATCTGGCCCCAAATGATCTGGACGCGTCCTCTGGACGAACGCCGCTCGCCACCCGACATTGACCCTTCGTAAGCCACTCCGTCCGGAACCCAAGCCATGGCCCACCTGAAAGTCGCCGCCGCGCTCGCGGGCCTTGGCCTGCTGCTGTCGACCGCTCCCGCCCTGGCCCAGCCTCCCGTCACGGGTCCTCTGGGCGTGGCCGGCAAATGGACGCTGGACCTGTCGCGCTCGCGCTTCAACGAGGGCCTGACCGGAACCGCGCCGATCAGCGGCGAGCTCGACATCACCAAGGACGACGGCAAGGCGATCGCCTGGACGCTGGTCGAGGAGGACGACGAGGGCGTGGCCGCCATCCAGTTCGCCGACGCGGCCCTGGACGGCTCGCCGACCCGGGCCGTGGTCAACTTCAACTTCGTGACCCTCAGCGTCGAGCGCACCGGCCAATCGAGCGTGGCGGTGATGACCCACGGCCAGACCGGCCGCCGCCAGAGCATGCGCGTCGGCGTCACCGCGCCCGACACCATCCTGGTCGAGCAGGACATCGACGGAAAGCCCGGCCCGCCGGACCAGAGTCTGGTCTTCGTGCGGAAGAAGTGAAGGAACCTCCCCCTCTGGGGGAGGCGATCGCGCAGCGATCGGTGGGGGGCTTGGCGCTATAGCCGGCCAGGACCGCGGCGGCTGAAAACTTCCCCCCGCCGGCCTTCGGCCGCCTCCCCCAGAGGGGGAGGATCTCCAAGCCTCAGTCCGCGTGAACCCGGTCCACCCGCGGCGCGAACATGTAGCCCGCATGGCGCACGGTCCGCACCATCTGCGCCCCGCCCTCGGCGCGGCGCAGCTTGCTCCGCAGGCGGCTGATGGTGACGTTGATCTGCTGGGGCGGGGCCTTGCTGCGGGCCTCGGGCGGCCCCTGCTGCAGCTGGTCGCGGGTGAGGATCTGCTGGGGCTTGGCCACCAGGGTCCACAGCACCAGGAACTCGGCCGAGGACAGGTTCACCGAGTCGCCGCGCGGATCGAACAGCTCGTGGGTGGCCACGTTCAGCCGCCAGCCGCTGAACTGGTAGACCGGCGGGGCGGCGATCGGCTCGGGCGCGCGCCAGGCCTGGCGGCGGCGCACCGCCGCGCGGATGCGGGCGGCGGTTTCGCGCGGGCGGAACGGCTTGGCGATATAGTCGTCGACGCCCATCTCCAGGCCCACGACCACGTCGCTCTCGTCGTCGACGGCGCTGACCACCACCACGCCCGGGGCGGGGTTGAGGCGGCGCAGGCGGGCGCAGACCGACAGGCCCGCCTCGTCGGGCAGCAGGATGTCCATCACGACCAGCTCGATCTGGGTGCGGCCCAGGATCTGGTCCATCTCGCGGGCCGAGGCGGCCTCGAGCACTTCCAGGTCGAACCGGCCCAGCAGCGAGCTGATGGCGGCGCGGGAGTCGACGTCGGGGTCGACGATGAGCAGGCGGGGTCTCACGGGCGTTCTCAGAACATCGCCCGGCCGACAAGCCGGGCCGAATAACGGGTCTGGCGACGTGAGGCCTCGGCCCCGCCCTCCAGGGCGAAATAGGAAAGGTCGGAGCCGGCGCGCAGGGCGAGATTCAGCGTCACCGCATCGGTGCGCTCGGCGTTGGCCAGGATCGTGAACGGCGTGCCGCCCGAGTACCAGGCCGTGGTGTCGGCGTACTTGCCGGCCAGGCTCTTGCGATATCCGACGCGGACCTCGGGACGAACCCAGACCTCCTTGCCGAACTCGCGGCCGAAGGCCACGCCGATGTCGCCCGACAGGTTGTCGAACTTGCGCGCGGCCACGGTCTGGTCGAAGCCCTCGCCGCCGCCGTGCTCCTTGCGCTCGCCTTCCCACAGGTAGACGTAGTCGAGGCGCGCCTCGGGGCGGATGTAGTTGCGGCCGAACCTGTGCTCGTAGCCGACGCCGGCGAAAGCGTTGGTGGTGAAGCCGTTCCACGAGGCGGTGTTGGTGATCGCCACGTCCGCGACATCGTCGCCGTCGACGTCCTCGCTGATGAAGCTGCGGTCGCCGTTGAAGCGGATGTAGCCAAGGCTTCCGCCGAGGTTGAAGCGCCAGCCGCCCACCGACCGGCGCCAGTAGGTTCCGGCCTGGAACAGCGAGGCGGTCGTCTCCTCGCCCACCTTGGCGGCGGTGTCCTTCTCTTCCAGGCTGGCGAAGGCCAGCGTGACGCCCAGCGCCCCGCCGGCGTCGCCCATGGCCTCGTAACCAGCGACCAGGCCGGTGGCCTTGGTGTCCGAGCCCAGGTTCTCGCCATCCTCGATGCGCACCAGGCTGTTGATCTCCTGCACCCAGACGCTGTCGGGACCGTAGCGGTCCTGGCCGTCAGGCCGGATGGCGGTCGAGGCCGAGATCTGCTGCTGCACCGCCTGCAGGGTGGTGAACATGCCCTCGCCGGTGCTGGGCAGCATCTGGTTGTAGAGATTGTAGAAGCCGTCGCTGGTCGACTGGCTCAGGAAGGCGCTGGCGATGTCGTCGTCGGCGCTCAGCGCGGCGAAGGTCGCGTCATACGCCGCGGTCTGACCCGTGGTCATGCCGGCCTCGGCGGCCGTGCGGCGGCGCACGTCGATCAGGACGTCGTTATCCTGCGTGCGGGCCTGGGCGACGTAGAGGTAGGGCGCGTCGCCCAGCAGGTCCTGGTCGATCTCGCCGGCCGTCAGGGTCCCGGCCGAGATCACCTTGAAGGTGCTGGCGTCGGTCAGCAGGTTGTTGAAGACCAGGCCCAGGTTGGCGCCGCTGGCGATGGTGGCGGTGTCGACCACCAGCTGGGTCGAAGTCCCGGCGTTGGGATCGACCGTGAACACCAGGGTGCTTTCCGAGCCCAGGTTCAGGCTGGTGGCCTTGATCGTGTCGGTGTTGGTGATCAGCAGGCCGCCATTGCCGATGTTGATCGAGAGCTTGCCGTCGCTGTCGTAGAGGCCGCCGATCGCATGGGCCGTGCCGTCGATGTTCAGCGTGTCGGCGCCGTCGCCGAACGACATGTCGCCGATCAGGGTTCCGTTCAGCAGGTTCAGGGTGTCGTCGCCCGAGCCGAGCAGCACCTGGCCGATGATCGTCGGCTCGTCGGCGTCGTCCACGCCGTCGCCGTCGGTATCGGTGTCGGCCACCCCGTCGTCGTCGTCGTCGCCGTCGTTGACGCCGGTCTGGGTGATGGTCACGCCGGTGGTGTTGGCCTGCAGGTTGATGGCGACCGCCTTGCCGGTGACCGTCTCGTTCGAGGCGTCGGTGTCGCTGTCGTCGGTGTCATAGTCGTCGTCGGTGGCCACCACATAGGCGGCGATCGTGCCGGTGTTGGTGATGCTGGTCAGCGTGCCCGAGCGGTCGACGATGGCGTTGGCGTCGCCGGTCTCGCCCGAAAGGGTGGCCAGGATGCTGCCGCTGTTGACGACCGAGTTCATGGTCGCGCCGGCCTCGATCAGCAGGGCGTAGGCGTTCGAGCCGCCCTCGGCCTCGACCGAACCGCTGAGCGCGCCGCTGTTGTCGAGGATCGAAGCGATCGCGCCCGAGGTCAGGTGCAGGCCCATGGCGTCGGCCTCGTAGGCGCTGGCCGAGATCGAGCCTTCCAGGTTGATGCCGTTGACGACCTGGGTCTCGTAGCCGGCCGAGCCGCCGATCTGCACGCCGGTGGCCGCAACGCCCGCATGGACGCCATAGGCGCCGACCGAACCGCGGATGACGAGGCCGTAGTCGTAGATCCCCTCCCCGGCCGAGCCGAGGGTGATCGCCTGGCTGTTGGAGCCGATCTGGATCGCCGGCGCGCCGCCATAGACGTAGACGGCGGCCGTACCCTCGTCGCTGTCGGTGACGCCGTCGCCGTCCTCGTCGTCGGAGGTGTCGTCGTTGGTGTCCTCGGGCGGGGCGTCCAGCACCAGGCCCTTGGAGACGTTGCTGGTGATCTTCACCGCCGAGCCGCCCTGCAGCAGGTCGTCGGCGTCCAGCAGGGCCTCGTCGTCGGGATCGGTGTAGCGGCTGGTGTAGCGATAGCCGGTGGCGGTGATCGTGCCCTGGACGATGACCGAGCCGTCGACCTCGCCATCGACCGCCAGGCCGACGCTATTGGCGCCCAGCACCGTGATCGAGCCGTCGCTGACGATATTGCCCGTCACCTTGGCGGTGCTGCGAACACCATAGCCGTCGTCGCCGGTGACGGCGATCGAGCCCGAGTTGAGGATGTCGCCGATCACCGACGACTCCAGCATGATCCCGACCGAGCTGGCGCCCTCGATGGTGATGGTCCCGCTGTTCTCGATCGTGCCGGTATAGTCGCCCGAGCCAGTCAGGCGGACGCCGTAGCGGTTGGTCCCCAGCGCGAACTGGCCGTCATAGTCGCCGTCGCTGTCGCTATCGACGTAGTCGTAGTCCTCGGTCAGGCTGATCGTGCCGCCGTTGGTCACCGTCGAGGTGACGCCGCCGTTGATCAGTATGCCGGTGGAACTGGAGACGTCGACGCTCTTCAACGTGCCGTTGTTGGTCAGGGTGTTGCTGCTGTCGACCGTCGCGATCGCGCCAGCGGCGCTGTAGGTGATCACCCCGTCGGTGGTCACCTTGACGTCGTCGGCCGCACCGCTCGCGGCCGTCGAGGTGGCGATCGGCGTCGTGCGGCTGCTGCTGGTGACTTCCGTCTCGGCGGCCGCTTGGGCGGCGTGCAGCAGCATCGGCAGGGCGGCGGCCGAGAGGATCAGAAGCTTACGCGACATGGAGGACCCGCTTGAAGGAACCTCCGAGGCTTAGGGGCCCTGCATGGCCCAGGCGTGTCTCGCAAATTTCCGCGCGGCTACGGCGAGCGGCACGCCGATACACTTCCGTTTCAAAGCGGCCGGAAGGTTGTCGCCAGCGTGCAGGCTCGCCCGCCAAGTGTTGCGACCGGCCGGCGAAAACGGCGATTTAGACGCCGTCGCAAGAATGTCCACGGCGGAGCGGGCGCGTCCAAGCCGCCGATTCCGCGATCGGCGATGATGGCTCCATCGACCAAGGAGCCCCGCCATGGGCAAGGTGCTGATCCCCGCCTCGTGCCTCGTCTTCAGCCTGTGGCTGCTGGCCGAGCGGATGTTCTGAAAAGGAAAAAGCGCGCGAGGTTTCCCCCGCGCGCTCTTCTTGATCCCGAAGGACCGGTCCTTGCTTACAGCACGCCGTCGATGGCGCGCTTGACGCCCAGCGGGTTGGCTTCCTTCAGCGCCGCCGGCAGCAGCACGTCGGGCAGGTCTTGGTAGCAGACCGGACGCAGGAAACGCTCGACAGCGCGGGTGCCGACCGAGGTCGAGCGGCCGTCCGAAGTGGCCGGGAACGGGCCGCCGTGGACCATGGCCGGGGCCACTTCCACGCCGGTCGGCCAGCCATTGGCCAGGATGCGGCCGGCCTTGCGCTCGAGGATCGGCAGCAGGCCGCGCGCCTGCTCGGCGTCTTCGGCGTCGAGGTGCAGGGTGGCGGTCAGCTGGCCTTCCAGGCCTTCCAGCAGGCCGGCCAGGGTGGCGACGTCCGGGCAGCGGACGATCACCGACGACGAACCGAACACTTCGTGGCTGAGAGCCGGGTCGGCGGCGAAGGTTTCGGCCTCGACCACGAACAGGGCGCCTTGGCCCTGGTTGCAGCCTTCGCCGACCAGGCCGCGGGCGGCCACGGTGACGCCGGGGCGCGAGCCCAGCTTCTCGACGCCCTGCTCATAGGCGCCGAAGATGCCCGGGGTCAGCATGACCTGCGGATGGGCGCCGGCCAGGGCGGCCGAGGCCGAGGCCACGAACGTATCGAAGTCAGGACCGGCCAGGGCGAAGATCAGGCCTGGGTTGGTGCAGAACTGGCCCGAGCCCATGGTCAGCGAGCCGACGAAGGCCGCACCCAGCGCCTCGGCGCGGGCGGCCAGGGCGTGCGGGAACAGGATCACCGGGTTGACGCTGCTCATCTCGGCATAGACCGGGATCGGCTCGGGGCGCTCGTTGGCGATCTTCATCAGCGCCACGCCGCCGGCGCGCGAGCCGGTGAAGCCGACGGCCTTGATGCGGCTGTCGCGAACCAGGGCGCCGCCCAGTTCGTGGGTCTGGCCGGTCAGCAGCGAGAACACGCCGGCCGGCAGGCCCGCCTTCTCGACGGCCTTGCTGATGGCCGCGCCGACCAGGGCGGCGGTGCCGGGGTGGGCCGGGTGGCCCTTGAACACGACCGGGCAGCCGGCGGCCAGGGCCGCGGCGGTGTCGCCGCCGGCGGTCGAGAAGGCCAGCGGGAAGTTGCTGGCGCCGAACACGGCGACCGGACCCAGGCCGATGAAGCGCTGGCGCAGGTCGGCGCGCGGCAGCGGCTTGCGCTCCGGCTGGGCCGGGTCGATGCGCGCGCCCAGGAAGTCGCCCTGACGGACGGTCTTGGCGAACAGGCGCAGCTGGCCGGTGGTGCGGCCACGCTCGCCTTCGAGGCGCGGACGCGGCAGGCCGGTCTCGGCCATGGCGCGCACGATCAGGTCGTCGCCAATGGCCTCGATCTCGGCGGCGACGCCTTCGAGGAAGGCTGCGCGGGTTTCGAGGTCGGTCTCGCGATAGACGTCGAAGGCGGCGTTCGCAGCGGCCAGCGCCGCCTCGATCTGCTCCGCGGTCGGTTCGGGGAAGACCTCGCCGAAGTGCTCGCCGGTGGCGGGGTTCAGGCTGCGGAGTTCAGTCATGGGCGGGCGCTCGCGTTTGGCGGACGGGAATGGCCTCGCATATAGGCCGTTCCGCGTCCGGTTGTCAGTCCAATGTTAGCGCAACCAATGCTTATTTGGCATGGCTGCGGGCTATTCGACGAAGGCCGGCGCCGTAACCCGTTCGCCCAGCAGGAAAGCGTCGGCCACGTGGCGCAGCGGGCTGACGTCGACGTCCGAGCCGCCGGCCGCGATCAGGCGGGCGAAGGCGTCGTACAGGCCCGGATATTCCTCGTCCGGCCCCTCGTGCGCCAACTGGCCGTCGACCCACAGGCGCGAGCCGCCGTGCGACAGCTTCAGCTCGCCGCCGTCGGTGTCGATGATGATGTCCCAGCTCTGCTCGCCGGTCTGCAGGAAGTCGAAGTCGGCCCTGACCGGCGCGCCGGTCACGGTGCGGAACGTCAGTTGCGCCTCGACCGGCGACTGGCAGTTCTCCGGCACGTGCAGCGTCGCTTTCTCCAGGAAGAAGGCCGGCAGCACGACGGTGGCGATCGACAGGGCGTTGATGCCGGGATCGAAGACGCCCAGGCCGCCGGCCTGCCAGATCCAGGTCTGGCCCGGATGCCAGACGCGCACGTCTTCCTTCCAGTTGATCTGCACCGACTGGATGGTCTTGCCCGACAGCCAGGTCTGGGCCGGGGCCACGGCGGTGGCGTAGCGCGAGTGCCAGGTGGTCTGCAGGGTCACGCCCTTGGCCACGGCGGCGGCCTTCAGGTCCTCGACCTCGCTCAGCGTCGCGCCGGGGGGCTTTTCCAGCATCACGTGCTTGCCGGCGTCGATGGCCTGGCGAGCGATGGTGTGGCGCACCTGCGGCGGGGTGCAGAGGGCCACCGCATCGAACGCAACGTCTGAGGCCAGCAGGTCGGAAAGGTCCGTGAAGTGCGGGACGCCGTCGACGCCGGCGCTGCGGCTGGCCACGGCCGCCAGCTCGAACCGGGCGTCCTTCTCGATGGCCGGCAGGTGCTGGTCGCGGGCGATCTTGCCCAGGCCGACGATGGCGATGCGGATGGTCATCTGGACGGACACCTGACGATGGTTCGGGTCGCGCCGCGCGACCTCTGTAAGATTAGTCAGACAAATAACGCCCTCCCCGCGCCTGTCAAACAGGTCCGCGAAAACGAGCGGAGAACGCCGTGTGCAAAGGAGCGCGTCGCCGTCGGCATGGCAAGATCGAGCTTAGGCGCTCGACCTCGGCGCGCATTGGTCCTACATATTCAGCGTTGGGCGAACGATGTCGTGGATGGCGCGACAAAGCGTCCAAGGCTAGAATGTGAGCGCTATCATCGGCGTTCGAGCGCGCTTTCAGGTCTTGCGAGCGGCTCGCAAGACCTTGAAGCCATGCAACGTTTCCCCGCCATGGCGGTCGTTGACGCTCCGCCCTCGCCGGTATAGTCAGACAAATAGTATAAACCTCGCCCAGCGAGGCGATCCGGTTGGATCGATCGAGGAAAAACAGGACCGACATGACCACCAAGTCCGCGCCCGGCGCCCTTCGTTCGCGGGCCTGGTTCGACAATCCCGACAACGTCGACATGACCGCGCTCTATCTCGAGCGCTACCTGAACTACGGCCTGACCCTGGAAGAACTGCAGTCGGGCAAGCCGATCATCGGCATCGCCCAGACCGGTTCGGACCTGTCGCCCTGCAACCGCCACCACCTGGTGCTGGCCGAACGCGTGCGTGAAGGCATCCGCACCGCCGGCGGCATCGCCATCGAATTCCCGGTCCACCCGATCCAGGAAACCGGCAAGCGCCCGACCGCGGGCCTGGACCGCAACCTGTCGTACCTGGGCCTGGTCGAGACCCTGTACGGCTATCCGATCGACGGCGTCGTGCTGACCATCGGCTGCGACAAGACCACTCCGGCCTGCCTGATGGCCGCCGCCACCGTGAACATCCCGGCCATCGCCCTGTCGGTCGGCCCGATGCTGAACGGCTGGTACAAGGGCGAGCGCACCGGCTCGGGCACCATCGTCTGGAAGGCCCGCGAGATGCTTGCCGCCGGCGAGATCGACAACGCCGGCTTCATCAAGCTGGTGGCCTCTTCGGCCCCGTCGACCGGCTTCTGCAACACCATGGGCACGGCCACGACGATGAACTCGCTGACCGAGGCCCTGGGCATGTCGCTCACCGGCTCGGCGGCCATCCCCGCCCCGTACCGCGACCGTCAGGAAAACGCCTACCTGACCGGCCTGCGCATCGTCGACATGGTCAAGGAAGACCTCAAGCCGTCGGATATCCTGACCCGCGAGGCGTTCCTCAACGCCATCGTGGTCAACTCGGCCATCGGCGGCTCGACCAACGCCCCGATCCACCTGAACGCCCTGGCCCGCCACATCGGCGTCGAACTGACCGTCGACGACTGGCAGGAAAAGGGCGAGGACGTGCCGCTGCTGGTCAACCTGCAGCCGGCCGGCAAGTACCTGGGCGAGGACTACTACCACGCCGGGGGCGTGCCCGCCGTCACCGCCCAGCTGATCAAGCAGGGCCTGATCCACGAAGACGCCATGACCGTCTCGGGCCAGACGATGGGCGACGCCTGCCGCGATGCGACCATCGAGGACGCCGACGTCATCCGCACGTTCGACAACCCGCTGGTCGAGCGCGCCGGCTTCGTGGTCATGCGCGGCAACCTGTTCAACTCGGCGATCATGAAGACCAGCGTGATCTCGGGCGAGTTCCGCGACCGCTACCTGTCGAATCCCGAAGACCCGGACGCCTTCGTCGGCGACGCCGTGGTGTTCGATGGTCCGGAAGACTACCACCACCGCATCGACGACCCGTCGGTCGGCATCACCGAGAACTCGATCATGTTCATGCGGGGCGCCGGTCCCGTCGGCTATCCCGGCTCGGCCGAGGTGGTGAACATGCGGGCCCCCGACTACCTCATCAAGCGCGGGATCAAGCAGCTGCCCTGCATCGGCGACGGCCGCCAGTCGGGCACCTCGGGCTCGCCCTCGATCCTCAACGCCTCGCCGGAAGCCGCCGTCGGCGGCGGCCTGGCGCTGCTGAAGACCGGCGACCGCGTCCGCTTCGACCTGCGCAAGTCGCGCGTCGACGTGCTGATCAGCCCCGAGGAAGTGGCCGAGCGCCGCAAGGCCCTCGAGGCCGCCGGCGGCTACAAGTACCCGGAAAGCCAGACCCCGTGGCAGGAGATCCAGCGCGCCATCGTCGGCCAGATGGAGACCGGCGCGGTGCTGGAGCCGGCCGTGAAGTACCAGCGCATCGCCCAGACCAAGGGCCTGCCGCGCGACAGCCACTAAAGGCTGCGCCAGCGCCGAAGACGAAGAAGCCGCCCGGGGCGACCCGGGCGGCTTTCTTGTGCGCCGGACTATGCCGCTGCCCGCCGCGCCATCCGCTCGGCCGCCAGCATCGCCGCGAGCATGGCCACGGCCAGGACCGCGATGACGAGCCCAAGCGCCTCCCAGCCGAAGCGGCCGACGACAAGGCCGCCCAGCGGCGGGCCGATCAGCGCGCCGCCGGCCCCGAACTGGGTCAGGAGCCCGTTGGCGGCGGCGATGCGGGGACCGTCCGAGCCCCCGGCCAGGGCCGGCAGGCGGGCGAAGACCAGCGGCGAGGCGACGCCGCTGAGCAGCACGACCAGGAAGGCGACGATCGCGACCAGCACGGCCTTGGCCGACAGGAAGACGAAAGGAGCGACCACCGCCGTGGCCAGCAGGGCCGGGACCACCACCAGCGTCATGCGTCGCCGGTCCAGAGGTGCGGCGTGCAGCAGGCGGATGGCGATAGCCGAGCCCGGAAGGGCCGCCAGCGAGACAAGGCCCGTGGCGATGCTGGCGCCGGCGACGCCCGCCCCGGCCTTCTCGATCAGGAAGCTGGGCATCAGCATGGTCAGGGCGCAGATGAAGACGGTGTAGAGCCCGAAGCCGAAGGTCAGCACCCAGGCGGCCGGCGGCGGCAGGGCGATGCGGGCGCCGTCCGACACACCCTCGGGCTGGCGGAGGGCCACCAGCAGGCCCAGCGCACACAGCACCGCCCACAGCAGCATCGCGCCCCGCGGACCGCTCAGCGCCAGGGCTAGGCCGGTCACGCCGCTGCCCACCGCCACGCCCACGGCCACGAAGGTGCTCCAGAGCGCGAGCGCGGGACCGCGCGCCTTGTCCGAGGCGATGGCGGCGATCATGGTCGGGGCGGCGATGACCACCAGCAGGTAGGCCACCCCCTCCAGCGCCCGGGCCGCGAACAATACCGCGACATTGGGCGCGAAGGCTTCGGCCAGGCTGGCGCCCAGCAGGCCGACAAGGCCGATGGCCATGAACCTCCGGCCGCCGAACCGGCCCAGCGCCAGGCCCGCGGCGACGCCCAGGGTCGCCCCGCCGATCTCCAGCAGCGACACCAGAAGGCCCGCCTGGGCCAGCGACAGGCCCAGCTCCTGGCGCAGCACCGGAACCAGCACCGCGATCTTGGGAAGCTGGGCGGCGGCCAGCACGCCGATGAGCCAGAGGGCGACGATGTTTGTCCAGGAGCGCAGCATGGCGCCGCCCCTAGACCGATGCGCCCCCGCGCGACACGAAAAACTTATGCGTGGCGCCCCTCGCCCGCGCGAAGACCTTCAGTCGATGGTGGTGGTCAGCCGTCCCACCCGGCCGTCGGCGAGCGGGATGGTCTCCCATTCGGTCAGGCCCGGCGCGACGGGAACCTCGAGGCTGTCGTTGGCCCCGGTCGTAAAGCGCAACCGCTGGTAGGGGCGCTCGAACCAGCCCGCGTCGGCCAGCTCGCCCTGGGCCCGGGCGATCTCGGGACTGGCGAAGCGCCACAGCGAAACGCCCAGATAGTCGGCCGCATCGATGCGCCACGAAGCCAGCCGCGCCGGCGACACCGCCAGCAACTGGTGGGTGGCGTCGCAGACCAGATGCACGGCCTGGGAAGAGGTCTCGACCAGCCGCTTGATGGCCACGTCCCCGCCCTCGCCGGCCCGCGCGGCGATCAGGGCCGCAATCCGTTCGCGGTGGGCCTCGTCGGGCTCGTGCTCGCCGCTTTCCCAGCGCGACACCGTGCCCTGCGACACGGCCAGCAGCTCCGCCAGATGCCCCTGCTTGACGGCGTTCAGCCGCCGGAAGCGCCGCAGGGCGCGGCCGATGGGCAGGTCGTGGATCATGGCTCCAGTCTAGCGACGATCGGCCCGAATGGGGAGGCGCCCCTAGAGCGGCAGCTGGACCGTACTCTTGACCTCTTCCAGCACGGCGTAGGTGCGGGTCTCGCGCACGCCCGGCATCTTCACCAGGATATCGCCGAGGAAGCTGCGATAGGCGTCCATGTCGCGAACGCGGGCCTTGATCAGGTAGTCGAAGCCGCCGGCCACCATGTGGCACTCCAGCACCTCGGGGGCGCGGCGGATGGCGGCGGCGAAGTCCTCGAACACCTCGCCGGTCGTGCGGTCCAGCACCACCTCGACGAAGATCAGAAGGGCGCGGTCGACCTTGGCCGGGTCGAGCAGGGCCGCGTAGCCGGTGATGAAACCGCGCTCGCGCAGGCGACGCACCCGGTCGAAGGTGGCCGCGGGCGACAGGTTGCAGCGCTTGGCCAGCTCGGCGTTGGTGATCCGGCCATCGGCCTGCAGCACGCGCAGCAGCCGGCGATCGGTGTCATCTAGAGCGGACATGGATTTTCATCACTTTCAGCGAAGATTGTTCAGATAATAGCGATAACAAACAAAGCACCTTCGGACCGAAGAGGCCTACACCCTCAATCGTCCTAGCGAAGCTTCCCCAACGCCGTATCCCCCAGTCGGCGCGCTTCGCAAAGGACCTCCCGCTCGGCGGGAAAGTCGCCACGCATCCCCCAGCGTCGGCGACGAGCGGAAGGGACGCGCGAGTCCCCCCGAGACGCGTCCCTTCCAGTGCTCCCCTTCCCTCAGCCCCTAAGACCCTCGTAGTCTGGTGTTCGACGACCCGTGTCGCGCACGCCGCGACGCCCTGTCGCGAAGGTTTCGGCGCGTCTGGAGCAGACGACGTTTTTCGACGTTTACGCCGAACAGGATACGGAAGCCAGAGCCAACAAACGAAGCACCTTCGATCATAGCCGGGCTACAGCGACGATAAATCATTAGCGAGGCGCCTCATGGCCGATTGGGACTCCCTAGACGACGGCAAGTATCGTGACGAGAAGGCGGTCATCGCCGACCTGCTGGCCGCAAAGCCCCTGTCCAGCGAGGATCGCGCCGCGGTCCGCGCCGAAGCCGAGGCCCTGGTCCGTGGTGCGCGTCGCAGCGTGCGCAAGCAGGGCGTGGTCGAAAGCTTCCTGCAGGAATTCAGCCTGGGCACTCGCGAGGGCCTGGCCCTGATGTGCCTGGCCGAGGCCCTGCTGCGCACCCCCGACGACGACACCCGCGACAAGCTGATCGCCGAAAAGATCGGCTCGGCCGACTGGGCCTCGCACCTGGGCGGCTCCGACAGCCTGTTCGTCAACGCCTCGACCTGGGGCCTGATGCTGACCGGCAAGATCGTCGAGCCCGATGACGAAGCGCGGCGGGACTTGCCGGCGTTCATCAAGAAGCTGGCGGGACGCGTCGGCGAGCCGGTGATCCGCGCCGCCGTCGGCCAGGCCATCCGCATCATGGGCGAGCAGTTCGTCCTGGGCCGCACCATCGAAGCGGCCATCAAGCGTGCGGCGAACGAAGACACCATGTGCTCGTTCGACATGCTGGGCGAAGGCGCCCGCACGGCCGCCGACGCGGCCCGCTACGAGAAGTCCTATGCCGACGCCATCGAGACGGTCGGCAAGCTGTCGAACAAGGCCGGCCCCGAGGCGGGCCACGGCGTGTCGGTGAAGCTGTCGGCCCTGTGCCCGCGCTACGAGGCCACGCAAGAGGACCGCGTCTGGGAGGAGCTCTATCCCCGCACCCTGCGCCTGGCCCTGATCGCCGCCAAACACGACATCAACTTCACCATCGACGCCGAAGAGGCCGACCGCCTGGCCCTGTCGCTCAAGCTGCTCGACAAGCTGTGCCGCGAGCCGGCCCTGGGCGAGTGGAAGGGCCTGGGCCTGGCCGTGCAGGCCTACCAGAAGCGCTGCGGCGAGGTGATCGCCCGCCTGGAGGCCCTGTCGAAAGAGACCGGCCGCCGCCTGATGGTGCGCCTGGTGAAGGGCGCCTACTGGGACAGCGAGATCAAGCGCGCCCAGGTCGCCGGCCGCCCGGACTATCCGGTCTATACGACCAAGCCCGCCACCGACCTGTCGTACTTGGTCAACGCCAAGGCCCTGATCGGGGCTGCGCCGCACCTCTACGCCCAGTTCGCCACCCACAACGCCCACACCCTGGCGGCCGTGGTGCGCATGGCCAAGAACGCCGGCGTCAAGATCGAGCACCAGCGCCTGCACGGCATGGGCGAGGC
This sequence comes from Caulobacter endophyticus, assembly GCF_003116815.1. Classification (GTDB taxonomy): domain Bacteria; phylum Pseudomonadota; class Alphaproteobacteria; order Caulobacterales; family Caulobacteraceae; genus Caulobacter; species Caulobacter endophyticus. Next base: position 7,637 of record NZ_QDKQ01000028.1, on the reverse strand, counting down.
GCTGTATAAGGCCGCCGACGATCTCTATGACGGCGTTGTCCTGCGCGCCTACGCTCCCGTCGGCGGTCACGAGGACCTGCTGCCCTATCTGGTGCGCCGCCTGCTGGAGAACGGCGCCAACACCAGCTTCGTCCACGCCCTGCTCGACGAGCGGGTGCCGGTCGAGAAGGTGGTCGTCGACCCGATCGACGTGGTCGAGGCCCACCCCGACCGCCACGCCAAGATCCCCACCCCGATCGACGTCTATGGCGAGGGCCGCCGCAACAGCGCGGGCCTTGATCTGTCGACCCGCGCCGATCGCTTCCGCCTGTCGGCGGCGGTGACGGTGCTGGACGCCGCTCCGCTGCAGTCGGGTCCGCTGGTCGGCGGCAAGATGGAAGCCGGCGGCCCGCCGCTGCCGGTGGTCTCGCCGGTCGACGCCGGCCGCGTGGTCGGCGCGGTGTCGGAAGCCCAGCTGCCGCAGATCGACAAGGCCTTCAAGCTGGCCCGCGCCGCGCAAGGCGCCTGGGACCAGGCCGGCGGTCCGGCCCGCGCCAAGGTGCTGCGCGCCATGGGCGACGCCCTGGAAGCCAATATCGAGCGCCTGATCGCCATCCTGTCGCGCGAAGCCGGCAAGACGCTGGCCGACGGCATCGCCGAGGTGCGCGAGGCGGTCGACTTCTGCCGCTACTACGCGGTGCTGGCCGAAAAGCAGTTCGGCGAGCCGGAGGTGCTGAAGGGCCCGGTCGGCGAGACCAACACCCTTGGCCTGGCCGGTCGCGGGGTCTTCGTCTGCATCAGCCCGTGGAATTTCCCGCTGGCCATCTTCACCGGCCAGATCGCCGCGGCCCTGGCGGCCGGCAACGCCGTGATCGCCAAGCCGGCCGAGCAGACGCCGATCATCGCCTATGAGGCCGTGAAGCTCTATCACGCCGCGGGCCTGGACCCCCGCCTGCTGGCCCTGCTGCCGGGCCGGGGCGAAACTGTCGGCGCGGCCCTGACCGCCCACGAGGGCCTGGACGGCGTCGCCTTCACCGGCGGCACCGACACCGCCTGGCGGATCAACCAGACCCTCGCGCAACGCCAGGGTCCGATCGTGCCGTTCATCGCCGAGACCGGCGGCCTCAACGGCATGTTCGTCGACACCACCGCCCAGCGCGAGCAGGTGATCGACGACGTCATCGTCTCGGCTTTCGGTTCGGCCGGCCAGCGGTGCTCGGCCCTACGCCTGCTGTTCCTGCCCACCGACACCGCAGACCACATCATCGAGGGCCTGAAGGGCGCCATGGACGCCCTGGTCGTCGCCGACCCGGCCAACGCCTCGACCGACGTCGGCCCGGTGATCGACGCCGACGCCAGGGACGCGCTCGAAAAGCACCTGGCCCGCCTCAAGCACGAGGCCAAGGTGCTGCACGCCCTGGAGACCCCGGCCGGCGGCACGTTCTTCGGTCCGGTGCTGGCCGAGATCCCGGCCGCCGACTTCCTCGAGCGCGAGGTGTTCGGCCCGATCTTGCACGTGGTTCGCTACAAGCCCGAAGACCTGGAGCAGGTCGCCGGCGCCCTGGCGGCCCGTCGCTACGGCCTGACCCTGGGCGTGCACTCGCGCATCCAGGCCTTCGCCGACGACGTGGTGCGCCTGGTTCCGGCCGGCAACGCCTACGTCAACCGCACCATGACCGGCGCGGTGGTGGGCGTGCAGCCGTTCGGCGGCGAGGGCCTGTCGGGCACCGGCCCCAAGGCCGGCGGCCCCCACGCCCTGCTGCGCTTCGCCGTAGAGCGCGCCCTCAGCGTCAACATCACCGCCCAGGGCGGCGACCCGACGCTGCTGAACCTCTGACCTGACGTCTTGACGTCGTCGGCCATGGGCGAGACCCTTCGCCCATGGCCGACGGCTTCGACATTCACATCGACGAAGAACAAGCCGCCCGGCTCCAGGCGGTGGCGGACATGCTCGGCCTATCGGCCGCCGACTACGCGATATCGCTGATCGAGGCCGGCCTGGAAGACTTGCCGCCCAAGACGATCGATCCCGACCCCGCTATCGACCGCGCCATCCTCGCCAAGGCCAAGGCTTCCGGCGGTACAATCCCATGGTCCCAGGTGCGCGATCGCCTACGCGCCCGTCACCGCTGAGCGGCCTTGAGAGCGCGCCTCGTCGATCTGACGCCGGAGGCCGAACTCGACCTCTATCGGCTGTATGACTGGCTGTTCGAACGAAGCCCCAAGGCGGCGACGCGCCTGGTCGATACCTTCGAGCGCGTCTTCGAGAACCTTGCTACGGCGTCGGACAGGGGGCGAGACCTCGGCGAGGGCCTTCGGGAGCTGATCGTGCCGTTCGGCGAGCGCTCGTACGTCGTGCGCTACGAAACTACCGCAAGCCAAGTGCTCGTCGCCCGAGTCTGGCACGGGCTGGAGCAACGCTGAGCTCGCCGATTAACTTCATCAAATTTATTTAATCGCTGGACCGCGCCCGCCCGGCTCCGCTAACGTCCCCGCAAATCAAAAGTGGGGAGACACCGGGAATGCTTTCGCGACGCGCGATCCTGGCCGCCGGCGCGGCCGGCCTGACGGCGGGCTCGGCCGCCCTGCCGACGCTGGCGGCGGGCCGCCCCGGCTTCGTCAAGGTCGAGAACGGCCGCCTCAGCCTGGACGGCAAGCCCTATCGCTTCGTCGGCGCCAACCTGTGGTACGGCGCGTGGCTGGGGGCTCCCGCCGCGTTCGGCGACCATGCGCGCCTCGCCCGCGAGCTCGACAAGCTGAAGTCGCTGGGCGTGACCAACCTGCGGGTCCTGGGCGCGGGCGAGCGCTCGCCGGCCAAGGTGGCCATGGACCCCACCTTCCGCGGCCCGGGCGAGGACTACGACCAGACCCTGCTGACGGGCCTGGACGTGCTGCTGGCCGAGATGGCCAAGCGCGGCATGAAGGCGGTGATCTACGTCAACAACTTCTGGGACTGGTCGGGCGGCATGCCGGCCTATCTGAACTGGACCGGCAACGGGACCTGGTTCCAGCAGGGCGACCCCGCCCGCCCCTGGCCGCAGTTCGCCGACTACTCGGCCCGCTTCTACGCCGACGAGAAGGCCAACGCCCTTTTCCGCCACTATGTGAAGACCCTGGTCGGTCGCACCAGCACCGTCACCGGCAAGCCCTATCGCGACGATCCCACGATCATGGCCTGGCAGCTGGCCAACGAGCCGCGCCCCGCCGGCAGCGAGGAATTCGGCAAGGTCAACCGCCCCGCCTACGACGCCTGGATCGACGGCACGGCCCGCTTCATCAAGTCGATCGACGCCAACCACCTGGTGTCCAGCGGCAGCGAGGGCGACATGGGCTGCCTGGGCAGCGAGGCCTGCGTGGTCGAGAGCCACAAGACGCCCGCCATCGACTACCTGACCCTGCACGTCTGGCCCAACAACTGGAGCTGGATCTCGATGACCGACCAGCCCTCGACCTACGAGGCCGGCGCGGCCCGCTCACGTGACTACATCCGCCGCCACATCGCCCTGGCCAGGTCGATGGGCAAGCCGCTGACCATCGAGGAGTTCGGCCTGATCCGCGACGGCCGCGCCTTCGCGCCCGGCTCGCCGACCACCTTCCGCGACCGCTTCTACAGGATGGTGTTCGACGAGGTGGAGGCCGACATGAAGGCCGGCGGCCCGACGGCCGGCGTCAACTTCTGGGCCTGGAACGGCGAGGGCCGCGCCCAGCACGCCGACGCCTGGTTCAAGAAGGGCGACCGTTCCTATGTCGGCGATCCCCCGCAGGAGGAACAGGGCCTGTTCGGGATCTTCGACGCCGACGCCTCGACCCTGGCGATCATCCGCGACCACGCCAAGGCGGTGAAGGCGATCTAGCGACGCCTTCACCTCGCCGCGAGCGCCCGCCGCAGCCACCCCAGAACGCCACCCCCGCCCTTTCGGTGGTCCCGCGCCACGCTGGCCTCGAAGTCGTGGCCGGCGCCGATGGCGCGGCGCAGGGCCTCGCGATGGGCCTCCAGCATGCGGTCGTAGGCCTTGAGGGTCTCGGCGGCGTCCGTGGTGCGGGCCATGTCGAGGTCGAGGCCGCTCAGGAACGCCTCGGGCAGGTTGCGGATATCGAAATCGCGGCCGCCGCCCTCGGCCTCGTGACCCGGCTCCAGGGCGTACCACCAGGTCAGCGCCCGGGCGCCTTTCCAGCTGTGATAGAGCTTCACGCCGCCGTGGCTGAGCATGAGCTTGCGCCTGTTCACCATGAGTCCTCCTGGAGGACGATCTGGCGCTGCGGTTTGCGACAGCCGCAACCACGCAAGGCAAAACCGCCGTCTCGGGACCGGGACGGCGGCTTGGATGATCAGGCTCGGCGGATCAGGGCTGCGAGGCGCCCGTATCGCCCTCGTCGGTGAGGTTGAACTCGTACCAGACGCCGTTGAGGACGCCGAAGGCGAGGGCCAGGCCAAGGCCGAGAACCCAGGTGAAGTACCACATGATCTAGGCTCCTCTTTCTCTCAGTACAGGGCCGGGTCGGACTTCAGGGCGGCGCTGCTCGTGCGGCCCCAGAGCACGCGGTAGACGAAGGCCGTGTAGGCCAGCACCACCGGCATCAGCACCACCACCACGACCAGCATGATGAACAGGGTCGTGTGGCTGGACGAGGCGTTCCACACCAGGAAGCTGGAATGGGCGTCGACCGTGCTGGGCAGGATGAACGGGAACATCGACAGGCCGCTGGTGGCGATGACGCCCGCCGCCGAGGCCGAGGAGCCGCCGAAGGCCAGGCCCTCCTGCCGCTTCCACAGGCCGAAGGTCGCGAACGCCGCGCCGACGAAGCCCAGGACCGGGGCGATGGTCATCCACGGATAGCGGCCGAAGTTGTCGAACCAGGCGCCGGGCGCGGCCACGACGGTCGCTCGCAGCGGGTTGGACGGACCGGCCGGATCGACCACGCCCTCGACCCGGAAGCCCAGGCGCATGGCCAGAAGGCCGCCCAGGGCGAACAGCACGATGCTGGCGACGCCGGCGATCAGGCCGAACTTGCGGGCGCGATCGACGATCGGGCCCTTCTCGGCCTTCACCGCCAGCCAGGCCGAACCGTGCAGCACCAGCATCGCGGTCGACAGCAGGCCGCAGACCAGGGTGAAGGGCGTGAACAGCTCGAAGAACGAGCCGTGGTAGGTGCTGCGCAGGTCGCTATCCAGGCGCACCGGCACGCCCTGCAGGACGTTGCCGACGGCGACGCCGAACACCAGCGCCGGCACGAAGCTGCCGACGAACAGCGACCAGTCCCAGAACGAGCGCCACTTGGCGTCCGGCCGCTTGGACCGGTACTTGAAGGCGACGGGCCTCATGATCATCGCCGACAACACCAGGAACATGGCGAGGTAGAAGCCGGAGAAGCTGGCGCCGTAGACCATCGGCCAGGCGGCGAAGATCGCCGCGCCGCCGGTGATGAACCACACCTGGTTGCCTTCCCAGGTGGCGCCGATGGTGTTGATCACCGTGCGCCGCTCGTCGTCGTTACGGCCAATGAAGGGCAAGAGGGCGCCGACGCCCATGTCGAACCCGTCGGTCAGGGCGAAGCCGATCAGCAGCACGCCCAGGAGGCCCCACCAGATCAGGCGGAGAGTCGGGTAGTCGAGGGGGAGTTCCATGATCTGGTCTCCTTCAGGCGACGGCTTCGGCGACAGGCGCGCCGGAGGCTGCTGGGCCAGTGTCGGTGGGGAAAGCGTCCTGTTCGGCGAACGGACCCTTCTTGATGGTCTTCAGGATCAGCCCGACCTCGACCACCGCCAGGGCGCCGTAGAGCAGGGTGAAACCGACGATGCTGGCGATCAGTTGGGCGACGCTCAGGCTGGACGGGGCCAGGAAGGTGGGCAGAACCCCTTCGACGGCCCAGGGCTGACGCCCGACCTCGGCCAGCACCCAGCCCAGTTCGGTGGCGATCCAGGGCAGCGGGATGGCCAGCACCGCCAGGCGCAGAAACCATCTGGTGTGATGCTTGCGCAGGGTGACCAGCACGAAGGCGGTGGCGAAGAGGGCGATCATCAGGAGGCCCGTGCCGGCCATGATGCGGAAGGCCCAGAACATCACCGGCACGTTGGGCACGGTGTCCCAGGCGGTCTTGGCGATCAGCTCCTTGGAGGCCGTGCGCGGGTCCTCCACGTGTCGCTTGAGCAGCAGGGCGTAGCCCAGGTCGCGGCGGTTCAGCTCGAACACGCTGCGCGCGGTCAGGTCCTGCGGATTGGCCTTCAGCTTTTCCAGCGCATCGTAGGCGACGACGCCGCGCTCGATACGGTCCTCGGCCGAGGCCACCAGCTCGAAGATGCCCTCGACCGGCCTGTCGACGCTGCGGGTGGCGATCAGGCCCAGCACATAGGGGATCTTCACCTCGGCGTGGGTCTTGCGATCGGCAAGGCTCGGGATGCCGATGGCGGTCAGGCCGGCCGGGGCGGGCTCGGTCTCCCACATGGCTTCCAGGGCGGCCAGCTTCATCTTCTGGTTGTCGGTGAGGGCGTAACCGCTCTCGTCGCCCAGGACGACGACCGACAGGGCCGAAGCCAGGCCGAAGGCGGCGGCAACGGTCATCGAGCGCCTGGCCACGCCCACCCACTTGCCCTTGAGCAGGTAGTAGGCCGAGACGCCGAGCACGAAGACGGCGGCGATGGTGTAGCCGGCGCTGACGGTGTGGACGAACTTGGCCTGGGCGACCGGGTTGAAGATCACCGCCTTGAAGTCGGTCACCTCCATCCGCATCGTGTCGGGGTTGAAGGCCGCGCCCACCGGGTTCTGCATCCAGCCGTTGGCGATCAGGATCCAGAGGGCCGACAGGTTCGTGCCCAGGGCGACGAGGAAAGTGACCAGCAGGTGGGTCACCGGCTTCAGCTTGTCCCAGCCGAAGAACATCAGGCCCACGAAGGTGGCTTCGAGGAAGAAGGCCATCAGGCCCTCGATGGCCAGGGGGGCGCCGAAGATGTCGCCCACATAGTGCGAGTAGTACGACCAGTTCATGCCGAACTGGAATTCCATGGTGAGACCGGTGGCCACGCCCAGGACGAAGTTGATGCCGAACAGCGCGCCCCAGAACTTGGTGACGGTGCGCCAGATCGGGCGCTTGGTCATGACGTAGACCGCCTCCATGATGAACAACATGAAGGACAGCCCCAGCGTCAGGGGCACGAAGAGGAAGTGATACAGGGCCGTGAGGGCGAACTGCAGGCGAGATAAATCGACGACGGCGGGATCCATGCGTAGCTCCGGGGTCGAACGGCGATCGGTCGCGCCGGACGAGCATCTCGCCTTAGGCGTGTTTCCGAAAGAGGTCTTTGATCCCGATCAAGGCCTTGCCCGCATGGAGCGCTAGACCCTGCTCATGACCGCTCGCACCCCCGTCGAGACCGATATCCTCACGCTCGCGCGCCCGTGGCTGCGAAGCTTGTATAAAATGACCTCCGCGTTCGGCCGCGCCGCTGCCGCCTGGCGGCTGGCCGACGTGGTCGGGGCGGCGGGCTTCGCCGCAGGCCTGGCCTTCGGCGTCGACGCCCTGACCCGGAGCCTGGCCGAGGCCCTGCCCTTCCTGGCGCTGGCCCTGGTCTCGGCCCTGGCGCGCGGCTTCCTGGCGGCCAAGGCGACCCACGCGGGCGCGCAGGCGGCCGCCCGGGCCAAGGCCCACGCCCGGCGCGAGGC
>NZ_QDKQ01000027.1 GCF_003116815.1 Caulobacter endophyticus | reverse complement strand
ACCCTCTCCCGCCTTCCCGATACGCGCCTTGCGGCCCCGCTCGATGCGGTCCTCGCCACGCTTGGGCCGGTACCAAGAGCCCTCCCCATGGCGGGGACGGCTTTGATTATGCACTGGGGCTGAGCGCGTCTGATAAGTTTGGGTGAGAAAGTTGCAAGGGTTTGAGTTCGTTCGGTTCTTTGACGAACTCGCCGTGGATGGAGCAACGTCTATCCCCGTTAGGCCCGCTTTCGCGGGGATTTTACGGGAGGAGGAAAACGGCCGACGCGGCGGAGCCCGCCTGTCTACCCCTTCCGGGCCAGCCGGATCACGCCGTCCTCGCCTTCGCTGACCCGCACCGGGAAGGTGTGGGTCACGGCGGTGACGAAGGCCATGGGTTCGGTGCTCTGGAAGTAGCCGGCCAGGCGCAGGTCGGCGATCGAGGGGTCGGCGATGCGCACCTTGCGGCGGTTGTAGCGGTTGAACTCGGCCACGGCCTGGCTCAGCGACTGGCCGTTCAGGGCGATGGCGCCTTGCCGCCAGGCCAGGGCCCGGTCCATCTCGGCGTCCGACAGCGGCTGGGCGTGGCTGCCCGTAGGGCCATAGACCATGGCCGTGCCGGCCGCGATCTTCGTCTGCCTGGCTGGACCTTTGCCATCGGGCTCCACCTCGACCGCGCCGCGGCGCACGGTGACGGAGGCGTTCTCGGCGCCCAGGCGCACCGACAGCTCGCCAGCGGCGGTCTCGATGCGGGAGTCGCGGGCCTTGACCACGAAGGGGCGCCTGTCGGCGGCGGCCTCGAACAGGGCCTCGCCCTTGACCAGCTTCACCTCGCGCACGCCGCCGCGATAGCTGACCACGACCTTGCTGTCGGTGTTGAGCTCGATGCGGCTGTTGTCGGCCAGGACCACGACCCGGCGCTCGCCGATATCGGTGGCGTAGGCGGTCGAGGCCGTGGCGGTCATCACCCCGGTCCCGACCACGCCGGCCACGGCGGCCACGGCGGCCATCAGCGTCCAGGGCGAGCGGCGGTCGAAGATGCGGCGCGGCGTCTCATCGGGCGCGAACAGGTCGGCGTCCGGCTTGGCGTGTCCCGGCTTGAAGGCGCGCAGGCGCTCGGTCCGCTCCCAGGCGGCGTGGGCGCGTTCGAAGGCGGCCTCGTTCTCGAAGCTCTCGGCGCGCCAGGCCTCGAAGGCCGCGCGCGTATCATCCGCGCAGGCGGGATCGGACAGCCGCACCGCCCATTCGGCGGCGGCCGCTCTCACCGCTTCGCGTCGCGATCCCGCTTCCCGGCCCATGAACGCCCTTCGTCGATACGCACTGGCTGGGTCGCGCCCGCGCGGCCCAGCTTTTCGGAACAATAGCGAAGCCCCTTGATCAGGTGCTTCTCCACCGTTGAGACGGACAGACCCATGCGGACCGCTATCTCGCCCGGCGACAGGCTATAAACTTTCCGAAGGGTGAATACACGCCGACATTGTGTCGGCAGTTCCGATATCGCTTCGCGCAGCTGGCGCAGCTCGTCGCGCGACACCAGCGTGGCCTCGGGGCCGGGGGTCTCGTCCATGCCGCCGATCAGCTCGAAGTCGGCGACGGCGGTGATGGTCAGGACCTTGCGGCGGCGCAGGCCGTCGAAGGCCACGTTGCGCAGGGTGCGCGAGGCGAAGGCGGCGGGGTTGGCGATCTCGCGCCAGGTCTTGCAGGCGATAACGCGGGTGAAGGCGTCGTGGACCAGATCCTCCGGATCGGTCTCGCCGTCGCGGCAGAACTTTCGCGCGTAGGCCAGAAGCCTGGGCTCCAGGGGCAGGATCTCCCTCCGGAACCAGGCGCGCCGCTCTTCGTCGTCTGCTGTCATCGCCCTCTTCCCCGGCCGGGAACCAACCCCGGCAGCGCCGTCGTGGCAAGAGGCGAACGGGCGCCCGGGCGGCGGGGAAGGCTTATGCGCCCGGTTCCGGCGTCAAGTATTACGAGGCGGGGCAAGGGATTGCGCGCCAACGGACGTCGCCGAAAGTTTGAGCAGATTTTTTGCGCGGACCGCTCGTCAGGCGAGCGTGCTTGCTCGCTTCAGTCGATCAGTCTTGCAAGCTCGCCCGCAAGGCGCAGATCCTCGACGAATTCGGCCCGCGCCCGCTCGCGTGCGTCGGCGTCGGGCAGGCGCAGCAGGAAGGAGGGGTGATAGGTCACCACCGCCTGGCCTTGATCCGGCAGTTGCAGCGGCCGGCCGCGATTGGCGGCGATGGGGGTGGCCTTGCCCATCACCGCATGGGCCGCGGTGGCGCCCAGGGCGACGATCACCCGGGGCCGCACCAGCCGCCGCTCGGCGTCCAGCCACCAGCGGCAGGCCTGCACCTCGCCGCGGTCAGGGGTCTTGTGGATGCGGCGCTTGCCGCGAGGCTCGTGCTTGAAGTGTTTCACGGCGTTGGTGATGAAGGTGCGATCGCGTGGGACGCCGGCTTCCTCCAGGGCCTGGTTGAACACCTGGCCGGCGGGGCCGACGAACGGGCGGCCCGCCAGATCCTCCTGGTCGCCCGGCTGTTCGCCGACGAACATCAGCGGCGCATGGGCCGCGCCTTCTCCCGCCACGCCTTGCGTCGCATCGCGCCAGAGGTCGCAGCGCCGGCAGACCTGTACGGCGGCCGCCACTTCGTCGAGGCTGGTGGGGACGTCGCCGTTGTAGGAGCCGTCGCGGGCCTGGCGCAGGGCGGCCTTCAGCACGCGGTCGGGGGCGGGGGAGGGGGATGCGGCGACCATGGCGGCGGCGCGCTCCTGGGCGGTTTCGATCAGTTGAGGAATGAGACGGGCCTCGGGAAGGTTGCGCCAGTACCGCTTGGGCATTTCCTGGCGCATCATCCTCTCGTTCAGGCGCGCCGGGTTGAAGATCGAGGCGTAGTAGGTGCGCCACAGCTCCTCCTGGGCGTCTTCCGAGGGCGCCTCGGCCGGATCGGCGCCGTCCGACACCTTCAGGCTCGCGCCGTCCCAGGCCACGCAGGCGTCGGGCGTCAGGATCGTCCAGGTCATGTTGGTGAAGCGGCGCGCGAAGAACGGCGCGGCGGCCTCGGTGACGCGATGGGCCGGTTCGAACCAGGCCGCGTAGGTTTCCGGATCGGTCTCGACGAGGCGAAAGCGCACGAAGGCGTGCATCTTGTGGATCGCCCGGCCGACCGCCTTGGCCATGTCGCGGGCCTTGGCCACGTCGGGATCGGCCGGATTGTCGATCAGCCGGGGCTCGCGCTCCAGCCGCCACAGCAGGCGATAGAGCAGGGAAAGGCGCTCGCTGGACCGGTGCAGCACCACCGACCGCGCCAGCTCGACGAAGGCCGGCGGCACGGTGAAGGCGCGGGCGGCGGGCGCAGGCTTTTCGATCGGCGCGGCCTCGAACAGGTCGCGCTCGACCGTCCAGATCACGGTCTCGGGCGAAACGCCTTCGGCGCGCAGATCGCGAGCCGCCCTGCGCCAGCCGTCGAAGTCGATCTCGGAGGAGAGGCGCACCACCCGCATCAGAACAGGCTCAGCTGGGCCGGTTCGACCAGGCGGGCTTTCAGGTGTTCGCCGTCGGTGGCCATGCCCGGCGTCCAGCCCTCGGCGACGACGAACGCCCTGGCCCGCTTGACCACCGCGCCCACGCGCCTGAGGTCGTCGATGGTCAGCCGCGCCTGTCTGCGGGCCAGCAGGATGCGGTCGACCGCCTTGGCTCCCAGGCCCGGTACGCGCAGCAGGGTCTCGCGGTCGGCCAGGTTGATGTCGACCGGAAACCTGTCGCGATGGCGCAGGGCCCAGGCGGTCTTGGGATCGACCGAGAGGTCGAGGTCCTCGCCCTCGCCGATGATCTCGGGCTGGGCGAAGCCGTAGAACCGCATCAGCCAGTCGGCCTGGTAGAGGCGGTGCTCGCGCAGCAGCGGGGGGCGGGCCGAGGGCAGGCGGTGACTGGCGTCCGGGATCGGGCTGAAGGCCGAATAGTAGACGCGGCTGAGGCGATAGGCGCCGTAAAGCGAGGCGCTGCGGGCCAGGATGTCGCCGTCCTTCGCCGCGTCGGCGCCGACGATCAGCTGGGTCGACTGGCTGCGGGCGAAGGTCTTGCGGGCGGCCTTGCGGGCCGGCTCGGCGCGCTCGTCGATGGCCAGCCGCATGCGGCCCATGGCCCGCTTGATGTCGCCGACGTCCTTCTCGGGGGCCAGGGACTTCAGGCTGTCGTCGCGCGGCAGTTCGATGTTGATCGACACCCGGTCGGCATAGAGCCCGGCCTCGGCGGCGAGCTCCGGCGACGCCTCGGGGATCAGCTTGAGATGGATATAGCCCCGGAAGTCGTGCTCCAGCCGCAAGGACTTCGCAATCCGGACCATCTCCTCCATCGTGTAGTCGCCGTTGCGGATCACGCCCGACGACAGGAACAGGCCCTCGATGTAGTTGCGCTTGTAGAAGTTGAGGGTGAGGTCGACGACCTCCTTTACCGAAAACCGCGCCCGGAGCGTGTTCGACGATACCCGGTTGATGCAGTAGGCGCAGTCGTAGATGCAGAAGTTGGTCAGCAGGATTTTCAGCAGGCTGATGCAGCGGCCGTCGGGGGCGTAGGCGTGGCAGATGCCCATGCCCTCGGTGGAGCCTACGCCCTTGCCGCCCACGGAGTCGCGCTTCTCCCCGCCCGATGAGGCGCAGGAGGCGTCGTACTTGGCGGCGTCGGCGAGGATGGCGAGCTTGCGGCGGATATCGAGAACGGCCATTCGCACGGTCTATAGTTCTTCTTTTGTTCCGTCGAGTTTCCCGATGTCGCACCCGGCGCGGAACCGCTCCTGGGCCTCGCGCGATCCCCTTGCGGAAAAGGGAGTTTCGCCATGGCGCGCCGCAAGGATGACTGGCCCTCGACGCTGATGGACGCCTGGGCCCTGGGCCTGGAGGCTTCCACCGTCATCGGCCTGCGGACCATGGTCCTGGCCGGCGGCGGCGCGAAGGCCCAGGCCGAGGCGGTGCGCATGACCACCGAAAAGATGGCGGCCGCCGCCGACATCGGCCTGAAGTTCTGGACCGGCGGCCTGCCGCAGGCGCCGGACGCGGCGACCCGGGCGGTGGTGAAGCACTACCGCGCCAAGGTGCGCGCCAATCGCAAGCGGCTGGCGCGATAGGGGGGCCTTGCGCACGTCGCCGGAGACGCCGTCCCCAGTCGATGATCGTCACGGTCTGGAACCTGGCGATCGCCGGCGGCGGGCAGGGTTCCGGAACCAGGCGTTCATTGCCGGGCGAGCCGCCGCGCATAGGCCTCGCGCGCCCGGCCCGAGCGCACGAACACCCGGGTGATGCGCCTGTCGACGCCCTGGATCAGGTCGGCGAAGTGGTCGCTGGCGGCTTCGATGTCGGCGGCGGTCAGGTGGTCCTGGAAGTCGAGGGTGACGCCCAGCAGGATCTCCTGAGGCCCCAGGTGCATGCTCAGCACCTCGGCGACGCTGTCGATGCGCGGGTCGGCTTCCAGGACCTGGCGCACCTGGGCGACGATGCGCGGGGAGGCGGCCTCGCCGGTCAGCAGGCTGCGGGTCTCGTTGGCCAGGAAGACGGCGACGACGACCAGCAGCACGCCGATCGCCACCGAGGCCGCGCCGTCGGCCCAGGGCAGGCCCAGAACCGCTCCGGCCACGCCCAGGGCGGCGATGGCCAGCCCCGCCAGGGCCGCGCCGTCTTCCAGCAGCACCGCGAAGATCGACGGGTCCTTGCTGCGGCGGATGGCGGCAAAGAACGGGGCGTCGCCGCGCAGGGTCTTGAACTCGCGCAGGGCCACCAGGAACGAGCCGCCCTCGAAGACCGCCGCCAGGCCCAGAACGACGAAGTTGATCCAGGGCCGGTCGATGGCCTCGGGGCTGCGGATCTTGATGATCCCCTCGTAGATCGAGAAGGCGCCGCCCAGGGCGAAGATCATCAACGCCACCACGAACGACCAGAAATAGACCTCCATGCCGTAGCCGAACGGGTGGCTGGCGCTGGGCTTCTTGCGGGCGCGGGCCAGGCCCAGCAGCAGCAGGCCCTGGTTGCCGGTGTCGACGCTGGAGTGGATGGCCTCGGTCAGCATCGCCGACGAGCCGGTCAGGGCGAAGGCGATGAACTTGGTCGCGGCGATGGCCAGGTTGCCGGCCAGGGCCGCGTAGACGACGACATGGGCGCTGCTTCTGTTCGCGGTCGAGGCCATGGCGCAGCAACGCGGCCTTGGCGCGCGCGTTCCTCCCACGATCGCCGTTCGCGCCCTTTACCCGCGAGCGGCGAGCCCTTACGCAGGGCGCTCTTCATCAGGCCGCGCTGGGCGGCCGAATCCACGCAAGGTCCTTTCATGCCCTCGGGTCTCGTCGCGCTTCTGGATGACGTCGCCGGCATCGCCAAGATCGCCGCCGCCTCGGTGGACGACATCGGCGCGGCCGCCGGCAAGGCGGGCACCAAGGCCGTGGGCGTTGTCGTCGACGACGCCGCCGTAACCCCCGGCTACGCCATGGGCTTCACGCCCGACCGCGAGTTGCCGATCGTCGCCAAGATCGCCGTCGGTTCGCTACGCAACAAGCTGCTGTTCCTGCTGCCGGGCGCGCTGCTGCTCAGCGCCTTCGCGCCCTGGGCGGTGACGCCGATCCTGATGCTGGGCGGCGCCTATCTGGCCTTCGAGGCCACCGAGAAGATCATTGAGATGTTCGTCCCCCACGGGGACGAGGTCGAGACCGAAGACCTGGCCCTCAGCGGTCCCGAGCTTGAAAAGCAGAAGGTCGCCGGCGCCATCCGCACCGACCTGATCCTGTCGGCCGAGATCATGGCCATCGCCCTGGCCGACGTCAGCGGCATGTCGCTGCCGATCCAGGCCGCCGCCCTGGCCCTGGTCGGCGTGGTCATCACCATCCTGGTCTATGGCGTCGTCGCGCTGATCGTGAAGATGGACGATATCGGCCTGCACATGGCCAAGAGCCCGCGCGCCCCGACCCAGAAGTTCGGCCGCGGCCTGGTCAAGGCCATGCCCGTGGTCATGAGCAGCCTGGCCTATATCGGCACCGCGGCCATGCTGTGGGTCGGCGGCGGCATCATCGTCCACGGCCTGCACCACTTCCACCTGACGCCGATCCCCGCCTGGGTCGAGGGCGCGCAGCACTGGGCCGGCCAGGTTCCGGCCATCGGTCCGGTCACCGGCTGGCTGGCCATGGCCATCGGCTCGGCTGTCGTCGGACTGGTGGTCGGCGGCGTCATCGCCGGCGTGCTGCACTTCATTCCGCGCAAGAAGGCGGCTCACTAGGAGAGGGCGGTTGGCCGAACCCAAGCCCAAGGCCGCTCCCAAGGCGGCCAAGAAGGCCGCGCCGCGCAAGTCGGTCAACGCGGCCAATCTCGCGCACCTGGGCCCGGAGGCCCTGGCGGCCCTGCTGATCGAGGTCGCCGACGGCCACGCCTCGATCAAGCGCCGCCTGAAGCTGGCTTTGCTGGGCGAGGTGGGGGCGGCCGACCTCGCCGCCGAGATCGACAAGCGCATCGACGCCATCGCCGGCAGCGGCGCGCGCATCAACTGGCGCAAGTTCAAGGACTTCGTCCGCGATCTGGACGCCCACCGCGCCGCCGCCGGCGGCAAGCTGGGTGAGCTGGACCCTGACATCGCCGTGCCGGTGCTGGTGCGGCTGGTGCGGGTGTCCGAAGACCTGGAAGGCCGGATCAAGGACCCCAAGGGCGAACTGGCGGCCGTGTTCGACCAGGCCGTGGCCGACGTCGCGCGCCTGTCGCCCAAGGCCCTGACGCTGGACAGCCGCTATCTGGCCGACTCGCTGCTGGCCTTCGTCACAGAGGCCTCGACCAAAC
This sequence comes from Caulobacter endophyticus, assembly GCF_003116815.1. Lineage (GTDB taxonomy): Bacteria > Pseudomonadota > Alphaproteobacteria > Caulobacterales > Caulobacteraceae > Caulobacter > Caulobacter endophyticus. The sequence continues at coordinate 3,341 of NZ_QDKQ01000027.1, read as the reverse complement.
TGTCGGTCGACCTGCTGCGGGCCGCGGCCCCGGCCCTGGCCGGCGACGCGGTGACCGTGCTGCGGGCCAAGGTGCGCGAGCGCCTGGCCGCCCAGCGCCGTCCCGATCCTCGCCTGCGCGCCGCCGCCCAGGTGCTGGCCGACCTGGAAGGCGACGTCGAGGGCTTCGCGGCCCTGTTCACCGAGTCCCAGCAGGTGCTGCCGCCGATCGGGGCGCAGATCGCCCGCCGCCATCTGGCCGTGGGTCAGGTGGCCCAGGCCCTGGCCGCCCTCGACCGCTCGGCGCCGGGCGCGAGCCTGGCCGAGCAGGCCGACCCCGGCGCCGTCGCCTGGAGCCAGGCCCGCATCGCCGCGCTGGAGGCTTCGGGGGAGGCGCTGGAAGCCCAGGCCATGCGCTGGGCCGGCTTCAAGGCCACCCTGTCGGTCGAGGGCTTGCGGGCCTTCCTCAAGGGCCTGCCCGACTTCGAGGACGTCGAGGCCGAGGATCAGGCGCTGGCCTACGCCCAGACCTATCCCGACCCGTTCAAGGCCCTGGCCTTCCTGACCGCCTGGCCCTCCGCCGCCGGCGCGGCCAGGCTCGTGATGGAGCGCGGCCCGGCCCTGCACGGCGACCGGCCCGATGTGCTGGAGCCCGCCGCCCGCCTGCTGGAGCACCGCTATCCGCTGGCCGCCACCGTGCTGCTGCGGGCCATGGTCGACGACGTGGTGCGTTTCGGCCGGGCCGATCGCTACTGCGACGCCAATCGCTGGCTGCTGGAGGCCGAGTCCCTCGTCCCGAGCCTGCCCGACGAGGCGGCCATCGACGACCACGCCGTCTGGGCCAGGCGCGTGGCGGGCTATCGACGACTGTAACAAATGACGTGCGGCTTAGCGCCGCGCGCCCGCGCAAGTCGCTGATAAGCAAGCATTAAAGGTGATGGGCGCACGAACGGCCTCTATCCGAAGCCGCCGCGATGCCCCGTTTGTCCTGGTTCCGACCCGCTCCGCCCACGCCCGAACTTCTGAAAGCCCAGGTCCGCGCCTTCTCGCGCCAGGTGCCGATGATGTACGCGCTGGTGCTGGTCAACACGATCGCGCTCTCGGCCACCCACCTGCACAGCAGCCCGCCGCTGCTGACGCTGGGGTTTCCGGGGCTGCTGGGCGTGATCAGCCTGGCGCGGCTGGTGATCTGGTGGCGCGCGCAGAAGACCGCCATCGATCACGCGGCCGCCCGGCGGCTGCTGCGCCAGACCCTGGTCTTCGCCGGCGTGCTGGGCTGCGGCTTCACCTTCTGGGCCTTTGCGCTGTTCCCCTACGGCGACGCCTTCGGCAAGGCGCACGTGGTGTTCTACATGGCCATCACGGCCATCGGCTGCGTGTTCTGCATGATGCACATGCGGGCGGCGGCCCTGCTGCTGACCGCCATCGTCGTGGGGCCGATCACGGTCTTCCTGCTGGTCAGCGGCAATCCCGTCCTCTCGGCCATCGGCTTCAACATGGCGCTGGTGGCGGTGACCATGCTGGTCATCCTGCTGATCTCGTACCGCGACTTTTCGAACCTGGTGGAGTCCCAGCGCGGGCTCCAGGAGCGCCAGGCCGAGATCCAGAGCCTCAGCGACGACTATCTGCGCCTGGCCAATCTCGACGTCCTGACGGGCCTGCCCAATCGCCGCCAGTTCTTCGCCCGCCTGCAGCGGGTGACCGACGCGGCCGCCGCCTCGGGCGCGCGCTTCGCCGTAGGGGTCATCGACCTGGACGGCTTCAAGCCGGTCAACGACGCCTATGGCCACGCGATCGGCGACAGGGTGCTGGTCGAGGCCGGCGACCGGCTCAGCCGCGACCATGGTCAGCCGCTGTTCGTGGCCCGCCTGGGCGGCGACGAGTACGGCCTGATCATCGAGGGCGACCTCGACGCCGACGCCCTGCAAGCCCTGGGCGCGGATCTCTGCGCGGCCCTGCGCGAGCCCTACAGCTTCCCGGGCGTGACCGCCCAGGTCTCCGGCTCGGTGGGCTTTGCGGTCTATCCGCAGGCGGCGACCGCGCCGAACCTGCTCTACGAGCGCGCCGACTACGCCCTCTATCACGCCAAGCAGAACGTGCGCGGCGCGGCGGTGGTGTTCTCGGCCGACCACGAGACGGCCATCAAGGCCTCGGGCATGATCGAGCAGGCCCTGCGCCATGCCGACATGGACGCCGAGTTCAGTCTGGCCTTCCAGCCGCTGGTCGACATTCGCGAGGGGCGCACCGTCGGCTTCGAGGCCCTGGCCCGCTGGACCAGCCCGACCCTGGGCGTGGTGTCGCCGGGCGATTTCGTGCCGGTGGCCGAGCGTTCCGGCCTGATCGCGGCCATGTCGCCGGTGCTGCTGTCCTGGGCGCTGAAGGCGGCGGCGTCCTGGCCAGGCGACGTGCGCCTGTCGTTCAACCTGTCGGCCCGCGATATCGCCTCGCCCGAGCAGATCGCCCGCATCGTGGCGATCATCGAGCAGAGCAGGGTCGCGCCCGAGCGCATCGACCTGGAGATCACCGAGACGGCGGTCATGCGCGACTTCGACCAGGCCGCCCGCTCGCTGGCCACGCTGAAGGCGCTGGGCGTGCGCATCGCGCTCGACGACTTCGGGGCCGGCTATTCCAGCCTCAGCTACGTGCACCGCCTGCCGATCGACAAGCTGAAGATCGACGGCAGCTTCATGCGCGGCCTCGAAGCGGCCGACAAGCGCCGGGCCATCGTCAAGACCATCCTCGACCTCTGCCGCAACCTCGGCCTCGACTGCGTGGTCGAGGGCGTCGAGGCGCCCGAACAACTGGTGCTGCTGCAGCCGCTGGGCTGCCGCGTGGTGCAGGGCTTCCTGTTCGCGCGGCCGATGCCGGGCGAGGCGGTGGCGGGCTATCTGGCGGGCGAGCGGGGCGAGGGCGCCGCGCTGAGGTCGGCGGGGTAGGGGGCGCTTGATCCCTTTCTCCATCAGAGAGGGACTTTGCGCGTAACGCCGATCCGCGAAATCGTACCCTTTTTCTCAAACTGAGTAGCGCCGCCTGCGAACCTGTGATTGCATCGTCAAAAAACAGGGTGGAAACAACATGCAGATGGCTCAATGGCCGGCGCTGATCGTACTGGCGCTCAGCGTCATCGTGTGGGGCGGCATCATTCTCTATCGTGGAAGGCGCGACGGCCCGCAGACGGCCGAGGAAGATCTCGACCCGGTTTCGGGCGATTGAGACCTCCGTGGCTTCCGGTGAACTGACCTGAAGATTTCAGCTAGCTGTCGAAGCTATGAAGGTTGTTCACCCGGGGCGGTGCTGAGAGGCTGGGGTTGCGAAGCGCCAAACTCTAGCCCGGAGGCCCCGGATGAACGTGCATGAGAATGC
>NZ_QDKQ01000026.1 GCF_003116815.1 Caulobacter endophyticus | reverse complement strand
CCGCCGGCGCCTGGCCGGCCGAGCGGGCGCGGGCGGCGCGGGCCAGGCGACGGGCCACCGGATCGTCGTCGACGGGCGTGGCCAGCACGCGGGCCTCGGCGACCGCGGCGACCAGGCGCTCCAGGTCCTGCGGGCGCGACAGGCGGTGGTCGCCGTCCTTGATCAGCGAGAACACCACGTCGTCGCTCTTGAGGGCGTTGGCCAGTTCCAGCGCGTGGGTCCACGGCACGTCGGCGTCGGCTCCGCCTTGCAGCACGCGCACGGGAACCTCGATCGGCACGGGGCCGGGCAGGATCGACCAGCGGGCGCCGTCCTCCAGCAGGTCGCGGGTGATGGCGTAGCCGCCGTCGTCGTACTCGGACGGGCGGATCCAGAAACCATCGCGGGCGATCGCGGCCCTGGCCTCGTCGGAAAGCTCGGGCTCCATCAGCTTGTCGGTGAAGTCGGGGGCGGGCGCGATCAGCACCAGGGCCTTCACCCGCTCGGGCCGGGCGATGGCGGCCAGGCACGCGAGCCACCCGCCCATGGACGAGCCGACCAGCACCAGGGGCCCTTCGGTCAGTTCGTCGATGATCGCCAAGGCGTCGGCGCGCCAGCGGCTGATCGTGCCGTCCTTGAAAGCGCCCGACGATTCGCCGTGGCCGAAATAATCGAACCGCACATAGGATCCGCCCGTGGCCAGGGCCTGGTCTGCCAGCGCCTGAGCCTTCGTGCCGGTCATGTCGGAGTGAAATCCGCCCAGCCACACGACCGTCGGGCCCTCGCCGTCGATCCTGCGGTAGGCGAGACGTTGATTTTCCTCGCGCAGGTGGAAATCACGGACTTCGGTCATGGCGCGGCCTTGTTCGTTTCGCTAACTAACCCCTCCTAACCTCTTCAGAGCGCGGCGTGTCCATCCTTCCCGATGATTTCACCCTGCTGCAGGTGACTCCGGAACTGGAAACAGGCGGAGCCGAGCAGACCACGATCGACGTCGCGCATGGCGTGGTGGCCCAGGGCGGCAAGGCCCTGGTGGCGACGCGCGGCGGCCGCATGGCCGCGCGGCTCGAGGCCGACGGCGGGCGTCTGGCCCAGATGCCGGCTCAGTCGAAGAACCCGCTGGTGATGCTGGGCAACGCCGCCCGCCTGATCGACCTGATCCGCCGCGAGAAGGTGACCCTGGTCCACGCCCGCTCGCGCGCCCCGGCCTTCCCGGCCCTGTGGGCGGCGCACGCCACCAAGGTTCCGTTCGTGGCCACCTATCACGGGGTCTACAACGCCAAGTCCGCGCTGAAGCGCTGGTACAATGCGGTGATGACCAAGGGCGACCTGGTCATCGCCAACTCCGACTACACCCGCGCCCACGTCATCGCCGAGCACGGCATCCATCCCGACAGGGTGGTGGCCATTCCGCGCGGGGTGGACCTGGCGCGCTTCGAGCCCAGCTTCGTCTCGGGCGAGCGGGTCGAGGCCCTGCGCAAGGCCTGGGGCGTGGCCGGCGACGAGCGGCGGCTGAAGGTGCTGCTGGCTGGACGCTTGACCCGCTGGAAGGGCCAGGGCCTCGCCATCCAGGCGGTCGCCCGCCTCAAGGCGCTGGGCGATGCGCGCGTGCTGCTGCTGCTGGCCGGCGACGACCAGGGCCGCAAGGGCTATCGCGCCGAGCTGGAGCACATGATCGCCCAGGCCGGACTGGAAGACAGCGTCAGGCTTGTCGGCCACTGCGACGACATGCCGGCCGCCTATCTGCTGGCGGACCTGGCCATCGCCCCGTCGCTGGAGCCGGAGGCCTTCGGCCGCACGGCGGTCGAGCCGCAGGTGATGGGCCGCCCGGTGATCGCCGCCGACCATGGCGCCACGCGCGAGACGGTGGTTCCGGGCGAGACCGGTTGGCTGGCCGCGCCGGGCGACGTAGAGGCCTGGGCCCAGGCGCTGAACGACGCCTGCGAGGCCGGCGCGGCCGGGCGCCAGGCGATGGGCATGGCCGCTCGCGCGCGTGCCCGGCGGTTGTATTCTGTGGACGCGATGGTCGAGGCGACCCTTAAGGTCTATGCGCGCGTCATGGCCGCCCGGGGGAACGGGGCGGGAGTTTCGGAGTCGAAGGGTTGAGCAAGGAGATCAAGAAGGTCCTGGTCATCAAGCTGGGCGCGCTGGGCGATTTCGTCCTGGCCCTGGCGGCGATGAAGAAGATCCGCGAGGCCCACCCGCGCGCCAAGATCACCCTGCTGACCACGCCGCCTTTCGAAGCCCTGGCGCGGCTGTCGCCCTATTTCAACGCCGTCGAGGTCGACGGCCGTCCCAGCGACGCGGGCGACCTGTTCAAGATGCTGGGCCGCATCCGCAAGGCCAAATACGACCGCGTCTACGACCTGCAGACCAACAACCGCACCGGCTGGTACTTCCAGGCCCTGCGCCCATTCCCGCCGCAGTGGTCGGGGATCGCCAAGGGCGCGAGCCTGCCCCAGCGCGGCCGCGCCCGCCAGCACATGCACACGCTGGAGCGGCACGCCGACCAACTGCGTCAGGCCGGCATCTGGCCCGATGCGCCGACCGAGCCGGGCAGCGCCCCGCCGCCGGACCTGTCGTGGATCCTGCGCAAGCACAAGGACGCCCGCCCCGTCGCCGGCGCCGTGACGCCCAAGCCCTATGTGCTGCTGGTGCCCGGCGGCTCGGCCCACCGGCCCGAGAAGCGCTGGCCGGTCGAGAGCTACGCCCAGCTGGCGGCGCTGCTGAAGTCCAAGGGGCTGGACATCGTGATCATCGGCGGTCCGCAGGAAAGCGCCATGGCGCGCCAGATCCAGAAGGCGGCCGGCCAGGCCCGCGACCTCACCGGACGCACCGACTTCGCCCAGCTGGCGGTGCTCGGCGCCAAGGCCGCCCTGGTGGTCGGCAACGACACGGGTCCCACCCACCTGCTGGCGGCGGCCGGCGCGCCGACCATCGCCCTGTTCTCCGACGCCTCGGATCCGGCCCTGTGCGGCCCTCGCGGCCATGTGGCGGTGATCAAGTCGCCGGACCTGAAGGCCCTGCCGGTCAGCACCGTGGCCAGCACGGCGATCTCGCTGCTGCCCCGCTAGGATCGCCGGCGCATGAATACCCGGGCGTCCTCGTCGAGGCCCCGCGCCAGGTGCTCGGTCCGGATCGCGGCCATGCCGGGAGTCAGGTCGCGCACCACCTCGAAGCCCAAGCGGGCGTAGTAGGGCGCATTCCACGGCACGTCGCGGAAGGTCGATAGCGTCAGGTCGCCGCCGTTCGCCCGCTCGGCGACGGCGTCCAGCAGGGCTGCGCCAATGCGCCGGCCGGCCAAGGCGGGCAGCACGTCCAGCTGTTCCACATAGAGCCCGCCCTCCAACTGGCGGAACATCACGAACGCGGCGACTGTTTCCCCGATCTCGGCGACCAGCAGGCCGCCCTCGACGATTCGCCGGGCCAGAAGCGGTGCGGGCGTCGGCTCGTCGGCGGCGACGGCGTCCATCAGGCCCAGGAAGCGCTGGGCCGATGCGCGTTCGAGGTCGCGGATCGTCTCGATCTCGACGACGCGCGCGGGACGTTGCAGGATGGGCGCGGGGGCGCTGTTCATCTGGAACCAAGCCGGAAACTGGACGGTTTAGGGTTCCGAGTTAACGAGGAGTCCGTCAATGCGCATCACCCCCGGCAAGCCGTACGCCCCCCGCGCCCTGCCTGGCCGCGAAGCGTTCCAGCCGGACACCAGCGGCAACAGCGCCGGCGCCCAGCTGGCCATCGGCCTGGCCCTGGCGGGCGGCGCGGTCCTGGCCGCCTCGCTGCTGGGCCGCCGCCACGAGCGGGTGATCGACGACGAGGAATACGCTGTCGGCTACGCCGAGATGCACGAGCCGGTCGCCCATCAGCCCAAGCCTCTGACCAGCCTGCTGCTGCCGCCGCTGTTCATCGCCATGACCTTGTCTGGCCTGCGCACCTGGAACGCGCCGTCCAGCCCCGCCCGGACCCGGGCCCTGACGCTGTGGAGCCTGACCCAGGGCTTCAACGCCCTGTGGCTGGCTTTCGGCACGAAACGGGGCGGCGGCCAGCTGGCGGTGGCCACGGCCTCGCTGGGCGCATCGGCCGCCTATGCGGTGGAGGCGCGAAAGGTCGGGGGCGCGTCGGCGCCGGATCTTGGCTGGCTGGGCGTGGCCAACGCCCTGACCGCCCAGCTGTGGCGCCGCTCGCCGGTTCGTCCCACCTTGCACTAGACGTGCCGGCGCGGCTTTCTCCCAGCCTTCGGGGTGGGAGAGGTCATGCGGATTCGCTTCGGTTATCTGGCGCTCGCAATCGCGCTTTTCGCGGTCGAGGTGGTGATCGCGCTGTTCGTGCGCGATGCCTTGGTGCGACCCTACATGGGCGACGTGCTGGCTACGGCGATGGTCTATTTCGGCCTGCGTGGCGTGACGCCCCTGGGGCGGATCGGTGCGGCCGCGGGCGCCTTCGGCCTGGGGGCGGTGGTCGAGATCGGCCAGGCGCTCCATATTCTCGACCTCGTGGGTCTCGGCGCCAGCCGTTGGGCGCGCGTAGTGTTCGGAGGGGTGTTCGATTTCAAGGACCTGGCCTGCTACGCGATCGGTGTCGCCCTGGCCATGGCGGTCGACCGGCGGCAACAGAGCGAGCCGTTCGCCGCCAGATGAGGCGCCGGGCTGCGCACTCACGGTTCACGGCGCCGCTCAACCGTGCATTGATATGGTGTCCACAGGCGCTCCACAGGGCTCGCAGAACGGTGGTATTGACTTCCTCTGCCTAACCTTTACGCATTCGCCCCGGCTTTTGAGATCGCCTCTCACGAGCGCGCCGCCAGGGGACGGGCGGCAGAAAACAAGCCTGTTGCGGGGGGAAGCGGTTGGCCTTCGACGACGCGACCTATGACGACGGCGTGCTCGCCGTGCGGAGGCCCGACGCGTCGGCGTGGCGGCCGAAAGCCACGCGGCCGGCCTGGCGTCTGGCCGAGATCGGCGTCGCGGGCGGCCTGACCGCCCTGCTGCTGGTCTTCTTCTGGCTGGACCTGCGCCCCGATATAAAAGTCGCGCACCAGCAGCCATTCTTCTGGCTGAAGATGGCCTATACCGCCGCGCTCGCGGCTGCCGGCTTCGACGGCCTCGTCCGTCTGATCCGCCGCGGTCCGCCGGCGCCCACGGCGATCGTCGTAGCCGTCATCGCGCTGCTGATCTTCGCCGTCGGCGGGGCCACCGAGGCGACGCAGTTGGAGCCGGCCAGGCTGGCCCGCCTGTTTTCGCCAGCCTCCGTGGGTGCGTGCTTCTTCAACATCATCGCCCTGGCCCTGCCGACCCTGCTGCTGTCCCTGACGGTGCTGCGCGGCGTCGAGAGCGAGCGTCCGATCCTGGCGGGCTTCGCGGCCGGAGTCTTCGCCGGCGGCGTGGCCGCCAGCGTCTACGGCCTGCATTGCCCGCACTCGACCTTCGTCTTCGTGGGCCTCTGGTACCTGGGCGGCGTGCTGTTGTGCGGCCTTGCCGGCGCCGCCCTCAACCGGCTAGCCGCGCTTTAGGACGGCGGCGATCACGGCGCGGAAAGCTCTGGCAGCTGTTGGCCTGGGCGGTCAGCAAGAAATGTCCGGAAAGCGCCATGAGACGAAAAAGGCCCTCCCGGCGAACCGGAAGGGCCTTCGTTTCCGCCTGGGCGGAAAGGCTTATTCGGCGGCGGCCTTGCCGGCCGGAGCGCCGAACTTGGCGTTCAGCTCGCCCGAGATGTAGCGCTTGGCCATGGCCGCGGTCGACAGAGCGCGGATCTTGCCGGCATGGCCGGCCGAACCGAACTGTTCGAAGCGGTCCTGGCAGACCTTGCGCATGGCGTCCTTGGCGGGCTTGAGATAGGCGCGCGGGTCGAACTCGTGCGGCTTCTCGATCAGGATCTTGCGCACGGCGCCGGTGATGGCCAGGCGGTTGTCGGTGTCGACATTGACCTTGCGCACGCCGTGCTTGATGCCGCGCTGGATTTCCTCGACCGGCACGCCCCAGGTCTGGGGCATCTCGCCGCCATAGGCGTTGATGATGTCCTGCAGTTCCTGCGGCACCGACGACGAACCGTGCATCACCAGGTGGGTGTTGGGCAGGCGGCGGTGGATCTCCTCGATCACGTTCATGGCCAGGACGTCGCCGTCCGGCTTGCGCGTGAACTTGTAGGCGCCGTGGCTGGTGCCCATGGCGATGGCCAGGGCGTCGACGCCGGTGGCCTGCACGAAGTCGACGGCCTGGTCCGGATCGGTCAGCAGCTCGTCGTGGCTAAGCTTGCCCTCGAAACCGTGGCCGTCCTCGGCCTCGCCCATGCCGGTCTCCAGCGAGCCCAGTACGCCCAGTTCGCCCTCGACCGACACGCCGCAGGCGTGGGCCATCTCGACCACCCGGCGGGTGACGTCGACGTTGTACTCGTAGCTGGCGGGGGTCTTGGCGTCCTCCATCAGCGAGCCGTCCATCATCACCGAGGTGAAGCCGTACTGGATCGCCGTGGCGCAGGTCGCCGGGCCGTTGCCGTGGTCCTGGTGCATGCAGACCGGGATGTGCGGGTAGATGTCGACCAGGGCGTCGATCATCTTGGCCAACATGATGTCGTTGGCGTAGTTCCGCGCGCCGCGCGAGGCCTGGATGATGACCGGGCTATCGACCGCGTCGGCGGCCTCCATGATGGCCAGGCCCTGCTCCATATTGTTGATGTTGAAGGCGGGCAGCCCGTACTCATGCTCCGCCGCATGGTCCAGCAACTGCCTAAGCGTGATCCTCGCCACGTATTTCTCCTGCAAGCTTTGAAGTCGTTGGGTTGGTTCTTGTTCTTGGGGCGCGACGCTTTTGCGTTCTTTGCCCTGATTTCTCGGGGCCGGTTCCTCGTCCGGCGTCCCGAGAGCGGAAGCCCCGGCTCCCGAAAGGCTCGGGGCGGGGCGTCCGACTTGAATGCTGGTCCCGTGGCCGTCCTCGGCTCGCCGGGATCCTCCCTTTAGGCTTCGAGAGCCGCAACGCCCGGAAGCGTCTTGCCCTCCATCCATTCCAGGAACGCGCCGCCCGCCGTCGAGACGAAGGTGAAGTCGGCCGACACGCCCGCGTGATTCAACGCCGCGACGGTATCACCGCCGCCGGCAACCGCTACGGTCTTACCCGATTTCGCGAGGGCCGCGGCGTGTTTCGCCGCCGAAACGGTCGCTTCGTCGAAAGGTTGCACCTCGAACACGCCCAGCGGGCCGTTCCAGATCAAGGTGACGCTTTGGTCCATGGCGGTCAGCAGCTTCTTGGCGCTTTCCGGGCCGGCGTCGAGGATCAGGTCGTCGGCCTGGACTTCGCCGAGTTCGCGCACGGCCGTCTCGACGCCCGGAGCGACCTTCTTGGCCACCACAACGTCGACCGGAAGCAGCAGCTCGCAGCCGGCGGCGTCGGCCTTGGCGATGATTTCGCGGGCGGTGTCGGCCAGGTCCTTTTCGCAGAGCGAGCCGCCGACGTCGTGGCCTTGGGCGTAGAGGAAGGTGTTGGCCATGCCGCCGCCGATGGCCAGGCGGTCGAGCTTGGCGACCAGGTTGTTGAGCAAATCAAGCTTGGTCGAGACCTTGGAGCCGCCGACGATGCCGATCACCGGCTTCTTGGGGTTGCCCAGCGCGGCGTCGAGCGCTTCGAGTTCGCGCTGCATGGCCAGGCCCGGATAGGCCGGCAGCAGCCTGGCGAGGCCCTCGGTCGAGGCGTGGGCGCGGTGGGCGGCGCTGAAGGCGTCGTTGACGTAGACGTCGCCGTTGGCGGCCAGGGCCTTGGCGAATTCGGGATCGTTCTTCTCTTCGCCGGCGTGGAAGCGGACGTTCTCCAGCAGCGCCACGCCGCCGTTTTCCAGGCCGTTGATCACTTCAGCGGCGGCCGGACCGACGCAGTCCGAGGCGAAAGCGACCGGCTGTTCCAGCAGCTTGCTCAGCGGCTCGGCCACGAAGCCCAGGCTCATCTCCGGCACGACCTTGCCCTTGGGGCGGTCGAAGTGGGCGAGCAGGACGACCTTGGCGCCTTGCTTGGAGAGGTAGTGGATGGTCGGCAGGGCCGCGCGCAGGCGGGTGTCGTCGGTGATCCGGCCACCGTCGACGGGCACGTTGAAGTCCACCCGGACCAGGGCGCGCTTGCCGGCGAGATCGGCGGTGTCGAGGGTGCGGAAGGTCATGGATGAAATCCTGAAAGTCTGTGCGTTGGATCCTCGTCCTTCGACAGGCTCAGGATGAGGATCCAAGAGCGGGCATCTGAGTAGCCCTCATCCTGAGCCTGTCGAAGGACGAGGGCGGCCCCGCGAGAGGCCAAGGAAAACCCCCGTCCCTTTCGGGGCGGGGGTTTTTGAAGGCCTTAAAGGAACTTCGCCATTTCCAGAGCGGTGTCGCTCATGCGGGTCGCGAAGCCCCATTCGTTGTCGTACCAGCTGAGCACGCGGGCCAGCTTGCCCTCGATGACCTGGGTCTGGGGCAGGGCGGCCGTCGAGCTGGCGGCGATGTGGTTGAGGTCGCTCGAGACCAGCGGGTCGGTGGTCACGGCCAGGACGCCCTTCATCGGGCCGTCGGCGGCGGCTTGCAGCGCGGCGTTGATCTCGGCGATCGAGGTCTCGCGGCCGGCGACGACCTTCAGGTCGATGACAGAGACGTTCGGGGTCGGGACGCGGATCGACGAACCGTCCAGCTTGCCCTTCAGTTCCGGCAAGACCAGGCCCAGGGCCTTGGCGGCGCCGGTCGAGGTCGGGATCATGCTCAGGGCCGCGGCGCGGGCGCGGTAGAGGTCCTTGTGCATGGTGTCCAGCGTCGGCTGGTCGCCGGTGTAGCTGTGGATCGTGGTCATGTAGCCACGCTCGATGCCGAACAGGTCGTGCAGGACCTTGGCCACCGGGGCCAGGGCGTTGGTGGTGCACGAGCCGTTCGAGACGATGATGTCGTCGGCGGTCAGGGTCTCGTGGTTGACCTTGTAGACGATGGTCTTGTCGGCGCCGTCAGCCGGGGCCGAAACCAGCACGCGCTTGGCGCCGGCCTTCAGGTGCAGGGCGGCCTTGTCCTTGGCGGTGAAGATGCCGGTGCATTCGAAGGCGATGTCGACGCCGAGGTCGCCGTGCGGCAGCTCGTCGGGGTTGCGGATCGCAGTGACCTTGATCTTGCCGGTGCCGACGTCGATCCAGTCCTCGCCCGAGGTGACGACGCCGGGGAAGCGGCCGTGGACGCTGTCGTAGCGCAGCAGGTGAGCGTTGGTCTCGACCGGGCCCAGATCGTTGATCGCCACCACCTCGATGTCACGGCGGCCGTGCTCGGCGATGGAGCGCAGCACGAGGCGGCCGATACGGCCAAAGCCGTTAATGGCGACGCGAAGGGCCATGTGGTCTTTCTCCTCACGATCGGACCCGCTCGGAAGCGAGCGGCGTTCCTTGATTTTGCAGGGGGTTTCGCGGTCGAAAGCGGCGAAGTCAACCCCAGGAACGCTCACAAGACATTAGCTATTGTTGTGACGCTCGTTACATCGCCCAATTGTGGTCACGCCGGCTGGCGAAGTCGGCGACGATCTATATGTTGCGCCGCATGATGGGAACTTGCCGATGACACCGGGCGAAGGAAGCGCCCTCGACCTGGCCGCACGGCGGCTGGAGCGCGCTGTCGCGAACCTGGAGCAGAAAATCGCCGCTGAACGGGCCGAGCGAGCGCAGGCCGCCGCCCAGCCGGCGTCGGGCGATCTGTTCGCCGCCGCGCCGGCCGCGACCGACGCCGCGGTGGTCGAGAAGGCCGCGCGGCTGGCCGCCGATCTGGAGGCTGCCCGCGTCCGCGAGCGCGCCCTCGAGGAGGCCGGCGAGCAGGCCAGCGAGGCCCTGGGCCGCGCCATCGCCGAGATCCGCGCCGCCCTGGGCGACGAGAGCCTGATCGGCGAAGGCGTCCACGACGACGAGGAGGGCTCCGCGCCCGCCGATTTCGTCGAGGACGAAGCCGAAGACGAACCTGAAGCGTTGTACGACGAGGACGACCCGCCGTTCGACCCCGACCCGCCCGCGAAGGCCTGAGCCCATGGCGCAACTGACCATCCACGTGAACGGCCGTCCTTACAGCGTCGGCTGCGAAGACGGCCAGGAGGCCCACCTCCTGGAGATCGCGCGCCTGTTCGACCGCCAGGTTCGTCAGGTCAGCCAAGAGGTCGGCCAACTGGGCGAGACGCGCCTGTTCCTGATGGGCGCCCTGCTGCTGGCCGACGAGCTGTCGGACCTGAAGCTGCGACTGGCCCACAACCAGTCGGAACTGGCCCGTCTGCAGAACGAACAGACCCGCGTCGAAATCCGAGCCATCAAGGCCATCGACGCCGCGGCCGAGCGCATCGAGAAGCTGGCGGCGGGGTAGGGCGCTCCCTGCCTCTCTCTTGAGGATGTCGGGCAGGCGCGGGCCAGAGCTGACGCCCGCGTCGTGACGCGCCGGGCGCGAAGGTTTCCTTCCGTGACCAATCCAACGCCCAGCCGCGGTCGTCTGGCGTATCGCTTGACGATAGGTATTTAAGGAATTAGCTATTTATCTGTGGGGGCTGAGTTCCAGCGTCAACGTTCCGGGGGCAGGCATGGCGCGGTTCAATTTCGAGGGGCTCTTCGGCGGAGCGCGCTACATGCTGGTCTCGTTCGTGGTTCTGCTCGGTCAGCACCTGATCCTTCTGGCGCTCGTGTGGTGGTCGCGCGAGCCGACCGTTCCGCCCTTGTGGATCTGGATCAATCCTGGTCGCGAGCTGGTGTTCGGAGCCTTCATGGGACGTGAGAGCCTGGCTGCCGCGACGCTGCCCGTGGGCGTGGTCGTGACGCTGGCGGCGGACGCGCTGCTGATCGGCCTGGCTTTCCGGCGCGCCCGTTACGTCCGGGGCCCCTCCTGGATCCCGATCCTGACCATCACGCCGGTGCTGCAGCTGCTGGTGATCACCTGGCTGGCGGCGGCGCCCGCGCGGCGCGGGCCGCTCGAAGACCGGCCGTCGCGGGCCGCCCGCACGGTGGCGTTCGGCCTGCTGGCGGGCGTTGGCCTTACCCTCTTGGTGGTCGCGTTCTCGGTCCTGCTGCTCGGAACCTACGGGTACACCCTGTTCTTGGCCGCGCCATTCGTGATCGCCCTCGTCATCGGATACATCGCCAACAGGCCGGAGCAGGCGAGCAGGCTGAGGACGTCGGGCTTGGTCTCGAGCGCCTTCCTGCTGGGAGGACTGGCGCTGATCGGATTCGCGTTCGAAGGCCTGATCTGCCTGGTGATGGCCTCGCCTCTGATCGCGCTGATGGGTTGGATCGGGGCGCTGACCGGCCGCAGCCTGGCCGGCATGGGGCGGCCAGGGCGAGGAACCACCCTCGCCAGCGTCGCGGTGCTGCCGATCCTGCTGGCGGGCGAGGCCCTGGCGCCGCCGCGCGACGACTTCGAGAGCGTGGAGTCGATCGAGATCGCCGCCCCGCCCGCCGCCGTCTGGGACTCGGTGGTGCACATGGGCCCGATCCCCGGGGCTCCCGCCGCGCCCTTCCGCTGGGGGCTGGCCTATCCGATGCGGGGCGAGATCCAGGGCGAGGGCGTGGGCGCCATCCGTCGCGGCGTCTTCTCGACCGGTGTGGCCTATGAGCGCGTCACCGCTTGGGAGCCGGGCAGGCGGCTGGACTTCATCGTGCTCAGCGATCCGCCGTCGCTGAAGGAGCTTTCGCCCTACGAGCAGGTGAACGCGCCGCATATGAACGGCTATTTCCGCACCCGCGACGCGCGCTTCTCGATCACGCCGCTGCCGGGCGGGCGAAGCCGCCTGACCCTGGCCACGCACCACGACCTGGATCTGGCGCCGGCCGCCTACTGGACGCCGATGGCGCAATGGGCGGTGCACGCCAACAAGCAGCGGGTGCTGCACCACTTCCGCAGGCAGGCGGAGGCAGGGCGCGAAGACGTGGGCGCGACGCCTGCGACATCGATTCCGGAATAGGGCCCTATCGCCGAAGCCTCCGAACCCCTATCTTGTCAGGCGGCGGGTCGTGCTGCGGCTCTCGTCGAAGATTTCTAATCCCAGGGACCTTAATCTCTCTATCGGGATCTGTTCCCTCCCGTGGCCGTGGCTGCGGGAACACGGAGCCCACCTGTATCTAACAGGTTCGAGTGGATTGAAACGTCTTCACGGTTCTTCGCGGCGCCGCCACCCTTTCCCTTTATGCCCGTCGTTCGGCTAGAAGGTCGTGATGACCATCGCCGATCCCGCCGCCGCCAAGGCCGCCCTGCGCGTCTTCGTGCGCAATCGCCGCAAGCAACTGGCCCTTGAACACCCCGAAGCCGACTGGATGGCGGTGGACGTGGCGCGCGAGCCGTTGTCGGCGCGTTTCCCGGATCCGAAAGGCAAGGTCGCCGCGCTCTATCACGGTCTGGGCTCGGAGGTTTCCGCCCGCGCCCTGGCCGACTGGATGGCCGAGCAGGGCTGGTCGCTGGCCCTGCCCAGCGTCGAGGGCGCCGATCCGCACGGCAAGGGCGGGCGGATGGTCTTTCGCGCCTGGACCCCGGGGGAGCCCCTGGCCCGCGACGCGATCGGCCTGGTCGCGCCGATCGCCGAAAAAGCCGTCGTTCAGCCCGACCTGGTGATCACGCCGCTTCTGGCCTGGGATCGCGAGGGCCGGCGTCTGGGGCAGGGCGGGGGCTATTACGACCGGGCGCTGGAGGCCCTGCGCGGTCGCAAGGAGGTCTTCGTCCTGGGCCTCGCCTACAAGGGCCAGGAGACCCATGGCCTGCCCGACGAACGACACGATCAACGATTGGACGCGATCTTGACCGAAAACGAGTATATCGAGGTCCGAAAGGACTGATCGATCATGCGTTTTGCTTTCTTCGGCGACGTCGTCGGCAAGTCGGGCCGCGACGGCCTGGCCGACCACCTGCCGGGCCTCCGTCGCCAACTGGGCCTTGAGTTCGTCATCATCAACGCCGAGAACGCCGCCGCCGGCTTCGGCATCACCGAGAACACCGCGCGCGAGCTGTTCGACGCCGGGGCCGACTGCCTGACGCTGGGCAACCACAGCTGGGACCAGCGCGAGGCCCTGACCTATATCGTGCGCGAGCCGCGCCTGATCCGTCCGGCCAACTATCCGGTCCTGTCCGACGCCCCGGGCCGCGGCAGCCACCTTTTCCAGACCGACAGCGGCAAGACCGTATTTGTCGTGAATCTGCTGGGCCGGGTGCACATGGACGCGATGGACGATCCGTTCGCCGCCGCCGACCGCGAACTCGACAAGGCGCCGCTGGGCCAGGTCGCCGATGCGGTGATCGTCGACATGCACTGCGAGGCCACCTCCGAGAAGATGGCCATGGGTCACTATTGCGACGGCCGCGCCAGCCTGGTGGTGGGCACTCACACCCACGTGCCGACCGCCGACTGCCAGATCCTGACGGGCGGCACCGCCTACCAGACCGACGCGGGCGCCTGCGCCGACTACGACAGCGTCATCGGCAACCAGAAGGAAGAGCCCCTGCGGCGCTTCACCACCAAGATCAGCGGCGGCCGCTACCAGCCCGCCAGCGGCCCGGCCACGGTCTGCGGCGTGTTCGTCGAGACCGACGACCGCACGGGTCTGGCCGTCCGCGTCGAGCCGATCCGGGTCGGCGGGCGGCTGAAGCAGAGCATTCCGCAGGTCTAGAAACCCTCTCCCGGAGGGGAGAGGGAGGGGCCCGCCGCGAAGCGGTGGGAGGGTGAGGGGTGACGCCGCCAACCGCGAAAACCCCGATTCCTCTGCTTGCTGTCTTCATGTCGCCCCTCAAGCTGGCGTCATGGACAAGCTCGCCAACGCCGCCGCCTGCGCCGCGCCCAGACCCTCGCCGAGGAAAAGCTCTGGGCGCTGTTGCGTGGTCGCCGCCTGGGCGGGTTCAAGTTCCGTCGCCAGATGCCGATCGATCGGTACTTCGCTGATTTTGTCTGTCGTGATGCGAACCTGATCGTGGAGCTCGATGGGGCTTCCCACGAAGATCGCGAGCTTCACGACATGGAGCGGACCGTGGCTCTCCAGCGCTGTGGTTATCGCGTGCTGCGCTTCGGCAATGAGTTCGTCCTGACCGACCCTGGCGAGGTGCTGCTGGCTATCGGCGCGGCGCTCCGGCTGAAGGCGTGACCCCTCACCCTCCCATGCTGCGCATGGGTCCCTCCCTCTCCCTCCGGGAGAGGGGCAAATCCATACAATCCACTCACGCTTGCATCCGTCACGATCTCCGGCCCAACCTCCTTCCGAGGCAAGCACAGGAGCCCTCAATGACCGATACCGCCGTCTACACCGCCAAGGCTCACGCCGTGGGCGGGCGCCAGGGAACCGCCAAGACCGACGATGGTCACCTGGACGTGCAACTGGGCTATCCCAAGTCGCTGGGCGGCAACGGCGAGGGCACCAATCCCGAGCAGCTGTTCGCCGCCGGCTATGCGGCCTGCTTCCTCGGGGCGCTGGGCCTGGTCGCCCGCAATCAGAACGTCAAGCTGGGCGAGCACAGCCTCGACAGCGAGGTCGACCTCATCAAGGACGACGTCAGCTTCCACATCGGCGTGCGCCTGACCCTCAACGCTCCCGAGGTCGACCGCGCCGTGGCCGAGGACCTGCTGCACAAGGCCCACCTGGTGTGCCCCTACTCCAAGGCCACCCGCGGCAACGTGGTGGTGGAGCTGAAGGTCGCCTGATCGCGCTTCAACGATGGAATGGGCGCGACGCGAGCGCCGCCTGGGGTGACAAGATGCATCTCCAGGCGGTAGAAGCGCCGCCAACCCATTCCATCGTCAGATCAGAGAAGAGCCTCCGAATGGCCGGCCACTCGAAATTCAAGAACATCATGCACCGCAAGGGCCGCGCCGACGCCGCGCGCTCCAAGCTGTTCTCCAAGCTGTCGCGTGAAATCACCGTGGCGGCCAAGACGGGCCTGCCCGACCCGGCCATGAACCCGCGCCTGCGCCTGGCCGTGAACAACGCCAAGGCCGAAAGCCTGCCCAAGGACGTCATCGAGCGCGCCATCAAGAAGTCGCAGATGGGCGACGCGGCCGACTACACCGAGATCCGCTACGAGGGCATGGGCCCCGGCGGCGTCGGCGTGATCGTCGAAGTTCTGACCGACAACAAGAACCGCGCGGCGTCGAACGTCCGCTCGCTGTTTTCCAAGTACGGCGGCAATCTGGGCGCCACCGGCTCGGTGACCTTCAACTTCGACCGCCTGGGCCAGATCGAGTATCCGGCCGCCAAGGCCAGCGAAGACGACATGATGGAAGCCGCCATCGAGGCCGGCGCCCAGGACGTCGAGAGCGATATGGGCGAAGAGGGCTCGGGCCACACCGTCTACACCGCCTTCGAGGACCTCAACGAAGTGTCGTCGGCCCTGGAAGCCAAGTTCGGCGAAGCCTCCTCGACCAAGATCGTCTGGAAGCCGAAGCTGCTGAACGAGGTCACCGGCGACAGCGTCGCCACCCTGATGAAGCTGCTGGACGCCCTGGACGAGGACGACGACGTCCAGAACGTCTATTCCAGCGCCGACATCAGCGAAGAAGAGCTGGCGAAGCTGGGCTGATCTTCGAGCATCGACGACAGGGCGGCCGCTTCGGGAAACCGAGGCGGCCGTTTCCTTTTGCGGCTTCCCCTTTGCGGGCCGCGCCCGCTCTGCTATCCCCTCGCTCCATGAGTTTCGTTCGGAAGATCGCGCGAATTATCCGCCCGGCGTGACGCCGCAGGACGAGACCTCCAGCGCGCGCCGGGTTCACCCGCCCCTCTCCCGACATTCCAGAGCTGGATAGCCTTCCCATGGCCGATGACGCCGCGCCCGCCCGCGACTACCGCGAAACCGTCTTTCTTCCCGACACGCCGTTCCCGATGCGCGCGGGCCTGCCCAAGAAGGAGCCCGAGATCCTGGAGGGCTGGGCGGCCCTGTCCGACAAGGGCCTCTACGGCGCCGTCCGCGCCAGGCGCCAGGCCGACGGCGCCCCGCTGTTCGTGCTGCACGACGGTCCGCCCTACGCCAACGGCGCGATCCATATCGGCCACGCGCTGAACAAGACGCTGAAGGACTTCGTGGTCCGCTCGCGCTTCGCGCTGGGCTACGACGTCGACTACGTGCCGGGCTGGGACTGCCACGGCCTGCCGATCGAGTGGAAGATCGAGGAGAAGTTCCGCAGCCAGGGCCGCCGCAAGGACGAGGTCCCGGCCGAGGAGTTCCGCCGCGAGTGCCGCGCCTACGCCGCCGGCTGGATCGAGGCCCAGAAGGTCGAGTTCCAGCGCCTGGGCGTGCTGGGCGACTGGTGGAACCGCTACGCCACCATGGACTTCGCCTCGGAAGCCAAGATCGTCGAGGAATTCCACCGCTTCGCCCTGAGCGGCCAGCTCTATCGCGGCTCCAAGCCGGTGATGTGGAGCCCGGTCGAGCGTACGGCCCTGGCCGAGGCCGAGATCGAGTATCACGACCATGTCTCGCCGACGGTGTGGGTGAAGTTCCCGGTCGTCGAGGGCTCGGACGCGACCCAAGGCGCCAAGCTGGTGATCTGGACGACCACGCCCTGGACGATCCCGGCCAACCGAGCGGTCTCCTACAATCCCGATATCCCCTACGCGGTCTTCGAGGTGAAGGCGCTGGAGGAAGGTCTGGAGTTCGAGCCCTGGGCTAAGCCGGGCGATCGCCTGATCGTGGCCGAAAAGCTGGCCGAGGAGGTCTTCAAGGCCGCCAAGGTCGCCGCTTTCGAGAAGATCGAGAGCGTCGACTGCGAGGGCATGGTGCTGGCGCACCCGCTGGCCGACCTCGACAGCCACTACGGCTTCGCCGTGCCGCTGCTGGCCGGCGACCACGTGACCGACGACGCGGGCACCGGCTTCGTTCACACCGCGCCGGGCCATGGCGCCGACGACTATCAGGTCTGGCTGGCCCACGGTCATCGCGAGATCCCCGACACCGTCGACCCGGACGGCGCCTATTATCCGTCGGTCGCTTTGTTCGCCGGCCTCAAGGTGCTGGAGACCGAGGGCAAGAAGATCGGCAAGTTCGGCCCCGCCAACGGCGCGGTCATGGACAAGCTGATCGAGGCTGGAAACCTGCTGGCGCGCGGCCGCGTCTCGCACAGCTATCCGCACAGCTGGCGCTCGAAGGCTCCGGTGATCTTCCGCAACACCCCGCAGTGGTTCATCCGCATGGACCACGAGGTCGAAAGCCTGGGCGGCAAGACCCTGCGCGAGACGGCTGTCCAGGCCATCGCCGATACCGCCTTCCATCCCGACGCAGGCCGCAACCGCATCGGCGCGATGGTCGAGACGCGTCCCGACTGGCTGATCAGCCGCCAGCGCAACTGGGGCACGCCGCTGGCGATGTTCGTCGACAAGCACACCGGTCACCCGCTGGTGGACGCCGACGTCAACGCCCGCATCCTGGCCGCCATCAAGGAGGGCGGCGCCGACGCCTGGTTCACCCGCCCCGACGCCGACTTCCTGGGTAACCACGACCCGGGCCAGTACGAAAAGGTCGTCGATATCCTCGACGTCTGGTTCGACAGCGGCTGCACTCACGCCTTCACCATCGAGGGGCGCGAGGACAGCGCCTGGCCGGCCGACCTCTACCTGGAAGGCTCCGACCAGCACCGCGGCTGGTTCCAGTCCAGCCTGCTCGAAGGCTGCGGCTCGCGCGGCCGCGCGCCCTACAAGGCCGTCCTGACCCATGGCTTCACCATGGACGAGAACGGCGAGAAGATGAGCAAGTCCAAGGGCAACACGATCGAGCCCCAGGCCATCACCAAGGAGTCCGGCGCCGAGATCCTGCGGCTGTGGGCGGCCATGGTCGACTATTCGGAGGACCAACGGATCGGCAAGACGATCCTGGCCACCACGACCGACGCCTATCGCAAGCTGCGCAACACCATGCGCTACCTGCTGGGCGCTCTGGCCGGCTTCACCGAGGAAGAGCGGGTCAGCGACTATGCCGAGTTCCCCCCGCTGGAGAAGTTCATCCTGCACCGCCTGTGGGAGCTGGATGGCCAGGTGAAGGCCGCCTATGAGACCTATCGCTTCAGCGACGTGGTCCGCCCGCTGGTCGACTTCTGCCAGGGCGATCTCTCGGCGCTGTTCTTCGACATCCGCAAGGACAGCCTCTATTGCGACGCGCCGACGGCACTGCGCCGCCGCGCCTATCGCACCGTGCTGGACTACGTGTTCGACCGTCTGACCATCTGGCTGGCCCCGCTGGCCAGCTTCACGATGGAAGAGGCCTGGACGACCCGGTTCCCCGAAGCCGGCCCGGTGGCCCTGCGCGTGATCCCGGAAACGCCGGCCGCTTGGGAAAACCAGGCCGAGGCCGCCCGCTGGGCCAAGGTCGAGACCGTCACGGGCGTCGTCACCGGCGCCCTGGAGGTGGAGCGACGCGAAAAGCGTATCGGTTCGGCCCTTGAGGCTGCGCCGGTGGTTTACATCGCCGACGCCGATCTTCTGGCCGCGTTCGAGGGGCTGGACGCCGCCGAAGTGTTCCGCACCAGCGCCGCGACCCTGGTCGCCGGCGAGGGCGGCGCGTTCGCGATTGACGAGGTCAAGGGCGTGTCGGTGGATCCGGTCAGGGCCGAGGGCCAGAAGTGCGCCCGTTCGTGGCGCATCCTGCCGGAAGTGGGAACCGACCCCCGCTATCCGGAGCTTAGCCTTCGCGACGCCGAAGCCGTGGCCCTCTGGGACGCGGCGCGGGCTTAAGGGCGCGATTTAGTTTCCTTCTCCCCTTGCGGGAGAAGGTGTCGCCGCAGGCGACGGATGAGGGGTTGAAGGCGCGGTCAGCCGCGCACGGCGCCGCCGGTGCGACCCCTCATCCGACCTGCTGCGCAGGCCACCTTCTCCCGCAAGGGGAGAAGGAAGATCGGGATGGAACGCACTTGGCCGCTTTGAAGATCACCCGCCTGGGCTGGACCGCCTACGCCGTCGCCGTCGCGACGGTGGTGCTCGACCAGATCTCCAAGCTCTGGGTGCTGGGCCTGCTGGGCTCGGCCCAGGGCTCCAGCGCCTCGCTGCTGGGTCCGGTCAAGCTGACCATGGTCCATAACTACGGCATGAGCTTTGGCCTGTTGCGCGACCACGCCGAATGGGGCCGCTGGCTGCTGACGGTGTTCTCGGCGGCGGTGGTGATCGGCCTGGGCGTCTGGGCGCGCAAGGCCGTTCGGCCGCTGACGGCGCTGGGCCTGGGCATGATCATCGGCGGGGCGATCGGGAACAACCTGATCGACCGGGTGATCTACGGCTACGTCGTCGACTTCATCGACGTGTCGCGACTCTATTTCCCGTGGGTGTTCAACGTCGCCGACTCGGGCATCTCGATCGGTGTCGCTTTCCTGTTGCTGGACAGTTTCATCGGTGAAGAGAAGAAGCTGTCGCACCAGACGGAATAGGGGCCAAACCAGGGCTTAGCGCCCAAGCAAGGCCACAAATCCGAAGGACATTGGCGCCCGCCTTCGGATGTCGTATCGAGGGCGTCCGATTTTCGGCCCCGGGGGCGGCCGCTGGAGCATGGGTTCATGAAGTTCAACCGGGTTGCGACCCTGAGCGTGCTGGCCGCCGTGGCCGCCACCGGTCTGGCCGGCTGCCAGTCGGCCTCGAAGGCCCTGGGCATGAGCAAGGTGGTCCCCGACGAGTTCCGCGTCGTCACCAAGGCTCCGCTCGTCGTTCCGCCCGACTACAGCCTGCGCCCGCCGGCGCCTGGCGAACCGCGCCCGCAGGAACTGCAGCCGGAAAGCGCCGCCCGTCAGGCGCTGCTGGGCCAGAGCCTGGCCGCCAACCGTACGGACGGCGAGAAGCTGCTGGTCTCCAAGGCCGGCGTCGACAAGGCCGACCCGCTGATCCGCTTCGTCGTCGACGACGAGAACGGCGACCTGGCCCACAAGGACGAGAGCTTCGCCAAGAAGGTCATGTTCTGGCGCAAGGACGACAAGACCGCTGGCGCGGTGACGGCGGCGGAAGCCGGCGCCACGGCCCCGGTGCCGGTCGACGCGGCCGCCGAAGAGGCGCGCCTGAAGACCCTGACCGGCGGCGGCGCGATCATCATCAGCCGCGACAAGCAGGGCAAGATTAAGCTGCCGGGCCTCTAAGGTCCGCAGCGATCGAGCTTTTGGAATTCGACGGCCCGGAGGTTCTGCTTCCGGGCCGTTTTCTTTTCGAGGTCAGTCGCGAGACGTGCGTTCCAGGATGGCGCGCAGTGTCTGGGCCTTCTGCGGCAGATCGGACGACAGCCGAGAGGCCATCTCACGAAGGCCTACGGCATAGGCTTCGCCGCCTTCGGCGATCTGGTGGGCGCGCTCGGCCAGGGCGATCAGGTCCCGTTCAAGGGCCTCGACTTCTTCTCGGGCCAGTTGGCGGGCTTCTTGTTGCAGGCGTTGCAGGCGCTGGGCCGTCGTCTCCGGCCCGCGGGTCAGATTGTAGACTTCGGCGCCGGCGGTTTCTTCCGGCACGACGGTCAGATGCGGACCGCTCATCGTCATCGGCTCCTCGAACTCACGGAACCCCCATGCGATGACAATGAACCTACAAGCCTTGCCGTTCCTGCAAAAAAGCGACGTTCCTTGCGAAGCTGGGCGTTTGTGGCGCACGAGCCACATAAGGTGTTTGGGCTAAGCCTGGCGACTAGGTCTTGGGCGCGGCGGCCTGTTCGTCGCCCTTGGCCTCGCACGGGCCGACATAGACGCTCTCGCTGTGCAGCCGCATGGTCTTGGACGCGCCGTAGGCCTGGACCTTCATCTCGAGGTCGGTCGTGGTGCGGGTTTCGAAGTCGCCCTTCACGACGCCGGAAAGGCTGTAGGTGATAGCGTCCTTGCGGCAGGTCAGCTCGATCGTGAAGCCGTTGATGACGGGCGTGACCTGGGGCGCGCCGCAGGGCGCAGCCTTGGCCGCCTCGGCCGCCGGATCGTGGCCCTCTCCGACGCACTGGGTGGTGCTCTGTTCGCCGCTGGGCGTGCCGGCCGTGGTCTTCCAGAGGCCGGCGCGCAGGGTCTTGGGCGGCCCGCCGGCCGCGGGGGCCGCTTCGCTCTGCGCCGACGGGGCGCTCGCGCCGGCGGCCGGGGCGGCGGCCTTGTCGTCGTTGCGCGAACAGCCGGCCGCCGCGAGGACGGCCAGGAGAAGGGCGAGGCGGGCGGTGGTCGTCATCGGCGTACTGTCCCGAAAAGCGATGCGCGGCGAAGCGCTTCGATCCGAACAATACCCGGACGCACCGCCCGGTTGCCAGGGGATCAGCCGACGGCGGGCGCGTAAGTCGCGGGGGCGGCGGTCTGGACCGGCGCGGGCGCCGGGGCAGGGGCCGGTTGCGGCGCAGGACGGGTGAACTTGACGCTGCGGCCCTGGAAGTCCGCGCCGCTTTCCATGGCCAGTTGCTCGTGGGCGATGTCGCCCTCGACCTTGGCGGTGCCGTAAAGGCGCACCTGGCGGGCGGCGACGGCCCCGATGACCTTGCCGTGAATCTCGACGGCCTGGGCGGCGATCGAGCCTTCCACGCGGCCGTTCGGGCCCAGCACCAGCTTGCCGACCTTGATGTCGCCCTGGACGATGCAGTCCAGGTGCAGTTCGCCGTCGCCGGACACGTCTCCGCGGATGGTCAGGCCCTGGGCGATCAGCGAGGCGGGCTTGGGGCGCGGCGCCGGCGCGGGCGCGGCGGCCTGGGCCTGCGGGGCGGGCGCCGGAGCGACCGCCAGCGGCTCCAGGGCCAGCGGGGCGGGGGCGTCTTTCTTCTTCTGGAACATGAGGCGGCGGCTTTCTCGAATTGGGTCGCTTGCCGCCTTACGGAGCAAGTGCGGCGCCAGTTCGAAAGCGCGGTTTCAGGCGCCTGTCTTCACCAGGGGCGGCGCGCGGCCACGGTCTCGAAGAACAGGCGGAAATCGCCCATCAGGCTGTAGAGTGGATAGCTGAAGGTGGCCGGGCGGTTCTTTTCGAACACGAAATGGCCGACCCAGGCGAAGCCGTAGCCGACCAGGGGCGCGACGAGGAAGAACCATGGGCTGACCGTAAAGCCCATCACCAGGCTGACGATGACGAGGCCCGTGCCGACCACGTGCAGGCGGCGGCTGGTGCGGTTCAGATGTTCGGACAGATAGAAGGGATAGAAGGCGGCGAAGGTGCGATAGCGCTCCTCGCCCGCGGCGCGGTTATCGCCGGCTTGGTCGGCGTGCTGGCCCATGGGGCATGTCCTCCCGGTCGATGTGGCTCGACCTTGCGCCTAGGAGAGGACGGTCCGTCTTCTGATGCAAGGGGTCTCGTCGAGAGCGGCCCCCACCGCCCTCGAACGAAGGATCCTCAGCCCAGCGGGCTGACGTAGGGGCTGACGAGGCCCAGCGGCACGGCGGTCGAGTTCTTGACGCCGCGGATGACGATGCGGCTCTCGATGTTCGACACCAGGCCCAGCGACAGGATCTTGTCGCGCAGGAATTCGTCGAAGGCGTGCATGTCGCGAGTGACGATGCGCATCTCGTAGTCGGCCGCGCCGGTCACGGTGGCGCATTGCACCACCTCGGCCCACTTGGCGACCGCGTGCTCGAAGGTCTCGAGGTTTTCCTTGGTCGGCAGCGACAGCTTCACCGTGCAGTAGACCTCGAAGCCCAGGCCCAGCTTTTCGCGGTCCAGGATGGTGACGCGGCGCTGGATGACGCCGGCGTCTTCCAGCCGCTTGATACGCCGCCAGCACGGGCTGGAGGACAGCCCCACTCGCTCGGCGATCTCGGCGACGGACAGTCCGGCGTCGTGTTGGATGAGATCCAGGATCTTGGCATCCACGGCGTCGAGTTGTTCGGACAAGAATTCCTCCCCCCAGAGGGTGTTTGACGCGTCGATCTTGCGCAAAGCCCGCCCGAGTCGGGCACGCCTTGGGCAAACAATTTCCGCGCTTCTATAAGATATTGCCTTACGGGCGAAAAGACCCGGGAGGAAAATTTTTGCCATGCGGCACTCGGAAGTCACGCTCGACGACAAATATGTGCTCGAAGATGGTCGCGCCTTCATCACCGGCGTGCAGGCGCTGCTCCGTGTGCTGCTCGACCGCAAGCGCCTGGATCGACTCGCCGGGCTGAACACCGCCGGCTTCATGTCGGGCTATCGCGGCTCACCCCTTGGGGGCCTCGACCAGCAGGCCGCGCGTATAAAGAAACTGCTCACCGCCCACGACGTGGTCTTCAAGGAAGGCCTCAACGAAGACCTGGCCGCCACAGCGGTCTGGGGCAGCCAGCAGGCCAATCTCTTCCCTGGCGCGACGCACGATGGCGTCTTCGGCATGTGGTACGGCAAGGCGCCGGGCGTCGACCGCACCGGCGACGTCTTCAAGCACGCCAATTTCGCCGGGACCTTCCCGACCGGCGGCGTCTTGGCCGTGGCCGGCGACGACCACGCCTGCAAGAGCTCGACCCTGCCGTCGCAGTCGGAGTTCGCCTTCCAGGACTTCGAGATCCCCGTGCTGTCGCCCGCCGACGTGCAGGAGGTGCTCGACTATGGCCTGCTCGGCATCGCCATGTCGCGGTTCTCGGGGCTGTGGACGGGCCTGATCGCCCTGGCCGACACCATGGACAGCGGCGTGACCATCGACGTCTCGCTGGGCCGCCACCAGGCGGTCATCCCCGACTTCGCCATGCCGCCGGGCGGCCTGGGCATCCGGCTGAAGGACCAGCCTATGGAGAAGGAGCGTCGTCTCCGCCTCCACAAAATCCCCGCCGCCCTGGCCTTTGCCCGCGCCAACCAGATCGACCGCGTGGTGCTGGGCGCCTCGCACGTCCGTGTGGGCAAGGCGCGCCTGGGCATCGTCTGCCAGGGCCAGGCCTACAAGGACGTGCTCGAAGCCTTCTCGGCCATGGGCATAAGCCTGCAGGAAGCCGCCGACCTGGGCGTCTCGGTCTACAAGGTGGGCATGCCCTGGCCGCTGGAGCCGCTGGGCCTGCGCGCCTTTGCCGCCGGCCTCGAGACCCTGATGGTCATCGAGCACAAGCGCGCCCTGATCGAGCCTCAGGCCCGGGCGGCGCTCTACGACCTGCCGGCCCAGGCCCGGCCGCGCATCATCGGCAAGACCGACGAGAAGGGCCATCCGCTGCTGTCGGAGCTGGGCTCGCTGTCGGTGGCCGAAATCGCCCTGGCCATCTATGACCGCCTGCCCGACGGGCCGCACATGGAGCGGGCGCGGGCCTATCTGAACCGCGTCTCGGCCGCCGGCGTCGCCGCCGTCAGCCTGGCCTCGGACCAGGCCCGCAAGCCGTTCTTCTGCTCTGGCTGCCCACACAACACCTCGACCAAGCTGCCGGAAGGCAGCCGGGCGCTGGCGGGCATCGGCTGTCACTACATGGCCGGCTTCAACGACCCCTCGACCGACCTCAACACCCACATGGGCGGCGAGGGCCTGACCTGGGTGGGTGCAGCCCCCTTCACCACCGAGAAGCACGTCTTCCAGAACCTGGGCGACGGCACCTACAACCACTCCGGCTCGCTGGCCATCCGCGCCGCCGTCGCGGCGGGCGCCAACATCACCTACAAGCTTCTCTTCAACGACGCGGTAGCCATGACCGGCGGCCAGCGCGCCGAAAGCGGCTTCACCCCGGCCCAGATCACCCGCCAGCTGGCCAGCGAGGGCGTGGCCAAGACGGTCATCGTCGTCGACGAGCTGGAACGCTATGCCGGGGTCAGCGACCTGGCCCCCGGTGTCGAGGTCTTCCCGCGGTCCGAGCTGATGACCGTGCAGAAGGCCCTGCGCGACACGCCCGGGACCACGGTGCTGCTCTACGACCAGACCTGCGCCACCGAGAAGCGCCGCCGCCGCAAGCGCGGGACCATGGCCAAGGCGACCCAGAAGGTCTTCATCAACCCGCTTGTCTGCGAGGGCTGCGGCGACTGCTCGGTGAAGTCCAACTGCGTGTCGGTCGAGCCGCTGGACACGGCCTTTGGCCGCAAGCGCAAGATCAACCAGTCGAGCTGCAATCAGGACTATTCGTGCGTTGAGGGCTTCTGCCCGTCCTTCGTCACACTGGAAGGGGCCGAAAAAGCCGGCGAGAAGGCCAAGCCCGCGCCGCTGTCGGCCGATTCCACGCCCCTGCCGGCCTTCGAGGAGTTCCACGGCGTGCGCCGGATCATCTTCACCGGCGTCGGCGGCACGGGCGTCACCACCGTGGCTTCGATCCTGGCCATGGCCGCTCACGTCGACGGTCGCGCCGGCAGCGTGGTCGACATGACAGGCCTGGCCCAGAAGGGCGGCTCGGTGTTCAGCCACGTCAAGATCGGCGAGACCGAGGAGACGGTGGTCGGCGGCCGCGTGCCCGCCGCCAGCGCCGACGTGCTGATCGCCTGCGACCTGCTGGTGGCCGCCAGCCCCGAGGCCCTGGCTCTCTACGCCAAGGACCGCACCATGGCCTTCGGCAACAGCGACTTTGCCCCCACCGCCGACTTCGTCACCAGCCGCGACGTGAAGTTCGACGGCGGCGCCATGGCCCGCCGGGTGAAGGCCGCCACCAAGGCGTTTGACGCCTGCCCGGCTCAGCGCCTGGCCGAGAGCCGGTTCGGCGACGCCATCTACGCCAACATGATCATGGTCGGCTTCGCCTGGCAGCGCGGCGTGATCCCGGTCTCCAGCCGCGCGCTCTACCGGGCCATCAAGCTGAACGGCGTGGACGCCGAGGCCAACCTGCAGGCTTTCGAGCTGGGCCGCCAGATCGCTTTCGACCCGGCCGCGGCCGGCGACAAGCCGACCGACGTCCCCACGCCCCAGACCGAGCCGCTGGACGCCCTGATCGCCCGTCGGGTGGAAGACCTGGTCGCCTACCAAGACGCCCATTACGCCGCCCACTACGCCGAGCGCATCGCCAAGGTGCGCCACGCCGAACTGGCGGTGGTCGGGGAGGGGGGCGAGCTGCCTCTGACCCGCGCCGCGGCGACCAACCTCTACAAGCTGATGGCCTACAAGGACGAGTACGAGGTCGCCCGTCTCTATACCGACGGCCGTTTCGCCAAGGAGCTCTCCGCAACCTTCAAGGGCGGCAAGGCCAAGGTCTGGCTGTCGCCGCCGCTGATCGCGCCCAAGGGCAAGGACGGCAAGCCCAGGAAGATCGCCTTCGGCGGCTGGATGCTGGACCTGGCCTTCCCGATGATCGCCCGGATGAAGGGCCTGCGGGGCGGGGCTTTCGACATCTTCGGCAAGACCGAGGAGCGGCGGATGGAGCGCGGCCTGATCGCCGACTACGAGGTCACCCTCGACCGCCTGATCGCTGGCCTGCGCTCGGAGAACAAGGCGCTGGCGGTCAAGCTGGCCGAGGTTCCGTCCGAGATCCGCGGCTATGGCCACGTCAAGGAAGCCGCCGTCGAGAAGGCCAGGGCGACGGCCGCCAAGCTGTGGGGGCAGTGGGAGGGGTGATCTCCCTCCCGGGCCGAACACGCCGATGGGCGGCGCGGCTTTCCAGCTGAGCCCGCGCCCTCATGGCCAGGTTCGCCGCGGTGCTCAACGCCTTGGCGAGCCTGGCTCGGCGATCGCCTTTCCTCGCATCAGCGCATAGAGGCCCAGCGCGACCAGCAGCAGCACCCCCGCCGTGAGCGGCGCGGCGACGGGACCGGTCGCCACCCGCACGATGATAAGGCCAAGACAGACGACAGCGCCCAGGACCGGCACGAAGGCTGGCGGCTCGAAGGCGCCTGTCTTCTCGCCCGGTCGCCGCCGCAGGACCAGCAGGGCGATATTGACCACGGTGAACACCGCCAGCAGCAGCAGGGTGGTGGCCTCGCCCAGCTGGGTGACGCCGCCCGAGACCACCAGCACCGCGATGATCGCCAGCAGCACGAGGATGGCCACGTGCGGCGTCCTGCGGGCCGTATGCACTCTGGACAGCGGCGCGGGCAGGCGGCCGTCGCGGGCCATGCCGTAGAGCAGCCGCGAGGCGGTGACGTAGTTGACCAGGGCGCTGTTGGCGACGGCGAAGACGGTGATGATGATGAAGGTCCAGCCCGGCAGCCAGGGTGCGGCGGTGGTCATCACGTGGGCCAGCGGCGCCTTGGCCTCGCCCAGCTCGCGCCAGGGAACGACAGAGACCGCCGTAACCGCCACGCCGATATAGAGCAGGGCGGTGATCCCCATCGCCAGCAGAATGCCCAGGGGCAGGTCGCGGCGGGGGTTCTTCACCTCCTCGCCGACATTGATCGAGTCCTCGAAGCCGACGAAGGCGAAGAAGGTCAGGGCCGCGCCCTGGACGATCAGCAGCGGAACCAGGCCCGTGGATGCGCCCTGCGACGGGGCTGGGACGTCGAACAGGTCCTGGGCGCCCCAGAATCGCGCGCCCACGATGATCACCAGCAGGAGGCCGCCAGCCTCGACGAAGGTGCAGACGAGGTTGGCCCAGATCGACTCCTTGATGCCCCGAAAGACGATGCCCGCCATCAGCAGGGCGTAGGCCAGGGCGATGACCACCGGCGGCACGGCCGCCAGCGGCGCGAAGCCACTGAGGTTCTCGCCGATCACCCAGGCGCCGGCGGCGATCGAGGTCAGGCCCGAGCAGGCGGTGGCCATGCCGACCAGGTGGGTCAGCAGGCCCCGGTCGAAGGCCCGATGGGTGACATAGGCCGCCCCGCCCGCCCTCGGATAGCGCGAGGCCAGGCACGCGTAGGACAGGCCCGTCAGCAGGGCGGCGACCAGGGCCACCAGGAACGAGGCCCAGACCATTGATCCGACCTGTCCGGCGGCCTTGCCGATCAGGCCGTAGATGCCCGCGCCCATCATGCTGCCGGCCGCGTAGAGGGTCATCTGCATCGGGCCGATGGCCCTGACGAGCTCCTGCCTGGGCGCGGCGGCGGTCTGATCTGTCATCGGCGAGGCTTCCTCGTGTCCTTGAAGGCAACGCGAGGGATGCGCCGGGGTTCTGCCGGGCGAGCGGTGGCGTGGCGGGCGGGGCGTGTTAGGCTTGGGCCATGAACAGGCCGATCAATCTAAGGCAGGTGACGGTGCGCTTGAACGACGAAGATGCGGCGGATCTGCAGGCGCGCGTCGATCGGGGCGAGTTCGCCTCGCTTGAGGAGGGGGTGGCGGCGGAACTGGCCGAGTTGAACTATCGGCGGGCCGTGGACATCGTCGGCGGCTCGGACAAGCTCGAAGCCCTGCTGGACGATCTGGAATCCGAGGCCATCGATCTGGACGAATGCGTCGACGGGCAAGCCTTTCTGTCCGAGATGCTGGCCGACCTGGAGGCGCGGGCCAAGGCCGCCGGAGAGTGAGCCGAGGCTATGTTCTGACGCGGCGGGCGCAGCGCGACCTGAGCCGGAGCCGCGACGACATCGCCGAGGACAGCCCGCGCGCGGCGGCCCGCTCGCTTCATTGCCAACCTGTTCGAAGAGTTCGACCGTCTCGCGGCCTTTCCGCTCATGGCGCAGACCGTGGCCAGTCATCCGCGGTTTCGCAGGCTCCCCTATGGAGCCTACGTGATGTTCTACGAGATCCTGGACGCACAGGTCGTGATCCGTTCCATCGAACATTCCGCCACCCTGAAATGATCGCGACGACATGACCCAAGACTTCGATTTTGACGCCGTCGTCGTCGGCGCGGGCGCTGTGGGGCTGGCCTGCGGTTATGCGCTCTCGCAGCGCGGGCTGGTGGTGGCGGTGCTGGAGGCCGAAGGGCATATCGGCCAGGGCGTGTCGTCGCGCAATTCCGAGGTGATCCACGGCGGGCTCTACTATCCGACGGGCTCTCTGAAAGCGCGGTTGTGCGTCGAGGGCCGGCGGCGGCTCTATGCGTTTCTCGACGCCCACAAGATGGCCTACAAGAAGTGCGGCAAGCTGGTGGTGGCCACCAGCGACGACGAGATCGGCCGCCTCGACGCGATCTGGGACCAGGCCCTGGCCAACGACGTCGAGGGCATGGAACGGCTCTCGGGCGCGCAGGCCGTGGCGCTGGAGCCGGGCCTCAACGCCCACGCGGCCCTGCTGTCGCCGGAAAGCGGCGTGTTCGCCAGCCACGACTACATGCTGGCCCTGCACGGCGAGATCGAGGCCGCCGGCGGGGCGGTGGTGTTGTCGACGCCGTTCGAGGGGGCGACCCCGCTGGAGGGCGGCGGTTTCTCTTTGCGGGCCGGCGGCGCCGAGCCGACGGCCCTGACCTGTCGCCTCCTGGTCACCGCCCCGGGCCTTTCGGCGCAGGACGTGGCGGCGACCATCGAGGGCTTCCCCAAGGATCAGATCCCGGCCGGCCACTACGGCAAGGGTGTCTACTTCCGCCTGATGGGCAAGGCGCCCTTCCAGCGGCTCGTCTATCCGCCGCCGATCCACGGGGCGCTGGGCACCCACTATCGCAACGACATGGGCGGCCAGGCAGTGTTCGGACCCGACCTCGAATACGTGCCCGCGCCCGACTATTCGGTTGATCCCGCCCGCGCCGAGGCCTTCGCCGCCTATATCCGCAAGTTCTGGCCCGGCTTGCCCGACGGGGCGCTCACCCCCGACTATGCCGGCGTGCGGCCCAAGATCCACGGTCCCGACGAGCCCCAGCCTGACTTCCAGTTGCGCGGCGCGGACACCCACGGCCTGCCGGGCCTGGTGGCGCTGTTCGGCATCGAAAGCCCGGGCCTGACCAGCAGCTTGGCGATCGGCGAGGCCGTGGCCGAGATGCTTTCCTAGGCGGCGGAGCAATCGCCGAAATCGCCCACGCTTCGGCCGGCGCGCCTGCTTTGAGTCGTCTGGCTGACACCAATCCCCGCCTCGTGCGTTAGCTCCGAAGGCTGTTCTACGGAGAGGGCGATGGTGGACGATTTCATCGACAGGCTGACTTCACGCCTGGTGCGCGGTGCGGGTCTGGTCATGGCCGCGGCGATCGCGGCGGTGTCGGGCGCCATGGCGGTGTTCGCCTTCCTGGCATCGCTGGTCGGTCCGGCCTGGGCCCACGCCATCGTGGCGGCCATCGCCGCGGCGGTGGTGGCGGTCTGGGCCTTGGCCCAGTCCAATCAGCAGGCCAAGGAACGCAAGGCCCCGATCGAGGAGCGGGTGGCCGACATCATCCTGGCCCATCCGACCGCCTCGTTCCTGGCGGGCCTGGCCGCTGGCGCCCTGGTCAAGGGCAAGCCTTCGGAGGCCCGCAAGGCCTGGCGGGCCCGCCGCGACGTGGACTGACGCGCTCAGCCCTTCGGGACGATCCTGATCACCTTGCCGTCGTCCTCGTCGGTGACGGCCCAGACCGCGCCGTCGGGGCCGACCACGACGTCGCGGATGCGCTCGCCGAACTCGACGGCGATGCGCTCCTCGCCCACCACCTTGTCGCCGTCCAGCGTCAGGCGGGCGATGTGGTGGTCCTTCAGCGAGCCGACCAGCAGGCTGCCCTTCCAGGCCGGGAACAGCGCGCCTTCGTAGAAGGCCATGCCCGAGGGCGCGATCACCGGATCCCAGTAGTAGATCGGCTGCTCCAGGCCTGCCCTGGCGGTGATGCCCTCGCCGATAGGCTTGCCCGAATACTCCTCGCCGTAGGTGATGGTGGGCCAGCCATAGTTCTTGCCGGCGCGCGGGATATTCAGTTCGTCGCCGCCCTTGGCGCCATGCTCGACGGTCCAAAGCTCGCCGGTCTTGGGATTGATGGCGGCGGACTGCAGGTTGCGGTGGCCGATCGACCAGATCTCGGGCTTGGCGCCCGCCTGGCCGACGTAAGGGTTGTCGGCGGGGATCGAGCCGTCCGGCTTGATCCGCACCACCTTGCCCAGGGTGCCGTCGAGGTTCTGGGCCTGGCGGCGGCCTTCGAGGATAGAGCGCTCGCCGGTGGTGATGAAGAGGGCGCCGTCGCGGGCGAACACCAGGCGGCCGCCGAAGTGCAGGGCTGAGGCCAGGGTCGGGGTCTGGCGCCAGATGACCTGCACGTTCTCGAGCTTGGGCGCGGCGCCGGGGACCAGCTTGCCGCGCGCCACGGCCGTGCCGTTGCCGCCATCGCGAGGCTCGGCGTAGCTCCAGTAGACGAGGCCGTTCTGGGCATAGTTCGGATCGATGGCCAGGCCCAGCAGGCCGCCCTGGCCGTTGGCGTCCACCGCCGGCAGGCCGGCTACGGCCGTCGACAGCGCGCCGTCCTTGGCCAGCAGGCGCAGGCGGCCGGCCGCCTTCTCGGTAACCAGGGCCGAGCCGTCGGGCAGGAAGGCGATGGCCCAGGGGTGGTCCAGGCCCTTGGCCACGACCTGCACCTGATACTCCACGCCTGCGGCCTTCAGCGGGGCGCGGGTCTGGCCGGCGAATGCGGGCTTCTGGTCGGGTGCATTGGCGGGCCGGATCTCGACGGGGCCGCCGTCGGCGGTTACGGCCGGGGCGCTGCTGTCTTGGGCCTCGCCGGGGCCGCAGGCGGCGACGGCGAGCAGGGCGGAGGCGGCGAAGATTAGGGAAGAACGCATGGGGCGACCATAACCGCCTTTTCCTCCGGCGGGCGAGGGGGAGGCTGCCCATTTTCCATATCGCCCGCGCGCTCTGTCTCTCGGGCCTTGTCGTGCATTGACACCGGGGGCGGCGCGGGGAAGCTTCCCGGCCTTTCCCGCCGTTTCCCGGAGCCTGCCTTGACCGCCATCCTGCACGCCATGCTGGGCAAGGGTCTGGGCGGCCTGGAACAGGTGTTTCTCGACTACCAGCCGATCCTGGAGGCCTGGGCCGCGCGCCGGGGCGGGATCTGCGCGGGCGTGGTCCGTTCGGGCGGCGCGGTCGCCAGGGCGCAACAGGGGCGCAGCCCGCCGCTGCTGTCCATGCCCGCCCATACCGACTGGGACCCCCTGACCCTGGGCGTGGCCAGGCGGATCGTGCGGGCGGTGAAGCCGGCGATCATCCTCAGTCACGGCCAGCGCCCGGCCCGCCTGTTCGAGAAGGCCGCGCCCAAGGATGCGCGCCTGGCCATCTGCGTGCACAAGCCGGTGTTCGAGGTCGACACCACCCGCACGGACTACATCTGCGTGGGGCGCCATCTGGCCGACCTGGCCGTGGAGAGGGGCGTTCCGGCCAGCCGCGTCCACTTCGTGCCCAACGCCGTGAAGATCCCGACCGTGCTGGCGCAGCCCTTCGCCGAGTCCGGCCGGCCGCCGCGCATCCTCGCCGCCGGTCGTCTGCATGCCAAGAAGGGCTTCGACGTGCTGATCGCCGCCGCGGCCCTGTTGCGCGATCGTGGGCTGGCCTTCGAGGTCGAGATCGCCGGCGAGGGCGACGAGCGCGGCAAGCTGGAGGGCCTGATCGCCGAGCACGGCCTGGCCGGGCGCGTGCGGCTGGTCGGATGGCGCGACGCCTCGGCCTTCCTGGCCACGGGCGACGTCTTCGCCTTTCCGTCCTACCAGGAAGGTTTCCCGCTGGTGCTGCTGGAGGCCATGGCGGTGGGCCTGCCCGTCGCCGCCAGCGCCATTCCGGGGCCGGACGAGATGATCGTCGAGGGCGCCAGCGGCCGCCTGTCGCCGCCGGGCGACGCCGCCGCCCTGGCCGACGCCCTGGCCGGCCTGATCGCCGACCCCGCAGCGTCGATCGCTTTCGGCCAGAAGGCTCGTGCGGACGTACTGGCCCACTACGGCCCCGACAGTCTGGCCAGGCGCTTGAGCGCAGTTGTGGATGAGATCGCAAACCGGGCTTGAAGCCCGCCCCGGTTTGCGCTTATAAGCCCGCTCCGCTTCGGCGGCTGGGTAGCTCAGATGGTTAGAGCGGTGGATTCATAACCCACAGGTCGGCGGTTCGATCCCGCCCCCAGCCACCAACGGTTCGTCCAGACAATCCATTGAATTCGCGTCGCTCTTCTGGCGTCTGGTGCGTGCGTCCGCATGTCCCCAGCGGTGAATCCGATGGGTATGTTTCGCGCGGCGGCTCCTTTGATTTCGAAGGCGTACCGGCAACGAACCAAGCTCTGCCCGTGGCGGTCGTGAGGACGGGGTGGTGCCCCCTGGGTTGTGCGTTCGATTGCAACGCAACTTAAAGAAATGTAAGTATGGTCGATAAACGATAAATCGCGATCGGGAAGTCGACTATGATGAAATCTGCTGCTGTTCTCGCCGCGGCCGCCTTCATGGCGACTGCGGGCGTCGCCGGTTCCGCTTCGGCCGCGACGTTCACGCCGAGCCCGGTAACGAACTTGACCATGACTGGGGTCCTGTCGGTCGCTCATCCCCAGGCCAGCGTGATCGACTGCAATGTCACGCTGAAGGGCAGCATCGCCAGCGGCGGCGCGACCGCGACGATCACCGACGTGCTGCTCGAGCCGGGTCCGTGGACATGTGGCTGGGTGTTCACCGCCAGCGGTACGCCTTTTGGATCGTTTTGCCGACCAGCACGTCCTCGGCGATGATCTGGATGGGTTTCTCACCGCCCTGGAATTGCAGTGGGGCCACGACCGTTGGCTGGACGAACGGGTCGCCCAGCACGGTCAATTTCTCGGGCGCGACCGTTCCCGGAACGCCCGGCTGCACCATTTCCGGCACGCTGAGCGTCTCGCATTCGGTGACCATTATGTGATGGCGGGCGCGGTCAGGACGCTGCGGCGTCCTCGGCTGCGTACACCGTCGCCAGGCGGAAAATCTCGTTGCGCACCGGTTCGGGCAGGGCGACGGCGGCTTCCATGAAGGAGGTTGCCTCGCGCAGGCCCATGAAGCGGGCGATCAGGCTTTCACCACCGCTGGCGACGATCTCGACGCCTTCGAACAGCGCGCCCACCGGCAATGACAGCACCCCGGCCACCTCTACCAGTTTCGAGGCGCTGATGCGGTTCTCGCCGGTCTCGTACTTCTGGATCTGCTGGAAGGTCAGGCTGAGGGCTGCGCCCAGTTCCTCCTGCGAGACTCCAGCCGCGCGGCGA
This sequence comes from Caulobacter endophyticus, assembly GCF_003116815.1. Classification (GTDB taxonomy): domain Bacteria; phylum Pseudomonadota; class Alphaproteobacteria; order Caulobacterales; family Caulobacteraceae; genus Caulobacter; species Caulobacter endophyticus. The sequence goes on along the minus strand of NZ_QDKQ01000026.1, from coordinate 67,799 downwards.
TGGGCGCGGATCATCGCGCCGACGTGCCGATCGATCGGGTGCGGAGGAGGCGGGGACGCCATGACGTCATTTCCGTATACGAAAATCAACGTTTTGGCTTTGCCTCGCGGGCGTCGAAAAAACAAGCGCTTAGGCCGTACGACCCATGCGATTGTTCCATTCGGTCAAGTTCCCCCAGGTGAAGGTCAGGCCGACAGCACCGCCAGCACCCCCTCGGGCACGCCGTCGCGGCGCACGGTGGCGAGGGCCAGCTCTACCGTCCGCTCGGCGCCGTCCTTGACCAGCAGGGTGACGGGCAGGCGGGCGGGCGCCTCGCCCTGCAGTGCGTGCTCGACCGCATGGGTCAGGGCGCGGCGCTCGGCCGGGCGGACGATGTCGCTGAGCCGGCAGTCGCGCAGCTCGGCTTCGGAAAAACCTGTCAGCCGCAGGAAGTCAGCGTCCATGGCCGCCAGCACGCCGCGGATGTTGAGGCGGGCGGTAGCCACGCCTGGCAGCACCGACAGGGCCGTCTCCAGCGCCGCGGCGCGATCCAGCCGCCCGCGCAGGTCGCGCTCCTCGGTGCGATTGATGAACAGCGCCGCCACGCCGCCGGGATAGGGGAAGACCCGCACGCCGAAGCTGCGGCCCGACTGCACCGTCGATTCCGACTCGAACTCCAGCGTCTCGCCGGTGCGCAGCACGCGGCGGAACTGCTCGCCGATCAGGGCCTGCACCGGCGCGCTGAACACCTCGGTCCAGGCGAGACCCACGAGCTGGGCCGCGCTGGCGCCCTTGAGGTCTTCGAAGACGGCGTTGACGGCGGTGATCCTCAGATCGGGATCCAGCGCCACGAAGGCCTCGTTCAAGTGGCCGAGAATGGCCGAGCGGGCCGTCTCGGCCGACTGCAGCTCGGAATCGTTGTCGAAGCCGGCCGGTCCTTCGGCCAGGCCCGCCGCCGCGTAGTGCTCGGCCGAGATCATCACCACCCGGGGGCGCCCGTGGTGGGTCACGATGACGGGGCCCGACAGGGCCACGTCCTGCCATTGGCCGAAGTTTCTGCTGATTTCCCCGGCGGTCACCCGCGCTGGTGCGATGTCGCGCGACTTCATGTCACCCTCTCCAGATCCACGGAAAATCCGGACGCTGTGCAATCAATGAAACAAACTCTCGTAATGGTTGGTCGGTTGCGACTTAAAGTTACCGTCGAGCGAGTAAGGGAACAACGGTGTTATCCCAGCGGCACAACGTCGCACTAAGGCCAAGTTCGAACTTACGCGAACTTCGAATAACACGGATTTTCCGCGAGAACTCGCCGACAGCCAAGGTCGACCTAGGCTTCTCCCAAGAATGAAATGATGTCGGGAGGCGCCGATGCGCAGGCCTCAGTTCTTCAAGAGTTTTGCCAAGGACCGCACCGGGACCGCGCTGGTCGAGTTCGCGCTGGTCTGTCCGATGCTCATCGTTCTCGTGGTCGGAATGCTCGGCTGGGGGTCCTATTTCTGGATGGCCCACTCGGTGCAGCAGGTGGCCAACGACGCCGCCCGCGCGGCGGTGGCGGGGCTGACGGGCGCCGAACGCGCGTCCCTGGCCAAGGCCGCCGCCACCGAAGGCGCGGCCGACTATGCCGGCCTCGACTCGGCTCTGGTGAAGACCACCGTCACCGAGCGCTCGGACCGCACCGTGGTGTCGGTCTCTTACGACGCCTCCCAGACCGTCGTGTTCGCCTTCTCCAAGATCGCCCCGATGCCGTCGAGCATGATCACGCGCCAGGCCTCGGTCCGCCTGGGAGGCTATTGAATGCTGCGCCATTGGCTTCGCAATCAGGAAGGGGGCGTGGCGATCATCGCCGCGGCCGCCCTGACCGGCGGCGTGGGCCTCGCCGCCATGGCCGTCGACCTGGGCTCGGTCTACCTGCAGGCGCGGCGCCTGCAGGGCGTGGCCGACCTGGCCGCCCTGGCCGCGGCCGGCGACATCGCCCGCGCCCAGGCCGCCGCCGACGCCACGGTCGAGATCAATCCGGTAGGCGGGGCGGTGACGGCCGAGGTCGCCCGCGGGCGCTACGATCCCAGCGCCGCCGGCGGGCCTGGCAAGCGTTTCACGGCCAGCGAGGTAGAGCCCGACGCCGCCCGCGTGGTGCTCAAGGGCGAGGCCAACCTCTATTTCGCCCAGGCCCTGCTGGGAAAGAAGTCGATCCCGATCCGCCGCCAGGCCACGGCCACGCGCGCCGATCTCGCCAGCTTCTCGATCGGCGCCCGGCTGGCCAGCCTCGACGCCGGGGTCGCCAACGCCCTGCTGAGCGGGCTGACCGGCAGCAAGGTCAGCCTTTCGGTGATGGATTACGACGCCCTGGCCCAGGCCGACGTCGACCTCTTCACCTATCTCGACGCGCTGGACACCAAGCTGGGCGTCAACGCCGCCAGTTACGATGATTTGCTGGCCACCGATGTGAAGACCGGCAAGGCGCTGTCGGTGCTGGCCGACGTGCTGAACGCCGCCGGCGAGAGCCGAGCCGCCAGCGCCGCCACGGTGCTGGCCTCGGCCACGGCCTCCAGCGAGAGCATCAAGCTGAGCACCCTGGTCGATCTTGGCCCCTACGGCCGCCAGGATCACGTGGCCGGCGGCTCCAGCGCCGGGATCGGCGCCGACGCCATGCAACTGGCCAACGCCATGCTGATGCTCAGCAATGGTGAGCGCCAGGTACAGCTGGACCTGGGAACGGCGATCCCCGGCCTTGCCGACGTCGACGCCTGGCTGGCGATCGGCGAGCCGATGAACAACTCGCCCTACATGACCGTCACCCAGGACAAGTCGGTGGTCATTCGCACGGCTCAGACCCGGCTCTACATCGAGGCCAAGCTGCTGGGGTCGGGCGTTCTGGGCGGCCTGGCCCAGGTCAAGGCGCCGTTGCTGGTGGAGCTGGCCTCGGGCGAAGCCAAGCTGGCGGCGCTGGACTGCAAGGCCCGCACGACCACCCTGGCGGTCAAGCCCAGCGTCGGCTCGCTGACCATCGGCGAGATCGACACCAGCAAGCTGTCGAACTTCAAGCAGGGCCTCAGCCCCAGCAAGGCTCGTATCGTCCAGGCCCCGCTGTTCACGGTGGACGGCGCCTCCAAGGTCGATCTCGGCGGCGCGACCTATCGCAACGTGGTGTTCAGCAGCGCCGACGTGAAGGACGGCACGGTCAAGACCGTGAAGACCAACGACCTGGTGTCGACCACCGTCGCCACGCTGCTGGGCAACCTGTCACTGGACGTCAATCTGCTGGGCCTGCAGCTGGGGCTGGGCGAGTCGGCGATCCTGAGCGCCCTCAAGCCGGTCCTGACGGCCGCCGCCGGGCCGCTGGACCTGGCCATCAATCGCCTGACAGCCCTGGTCGGCGTGGGCCTGGGCGAGGCCGACGTGCGGGCCAACGGCATGCGCTGCGGCGCTCCAGCCCTGGTGGCCTGAAGATTTCGAACCCCGAGGAAGGAAAGCGTAGTTCAGTCATGTCCAGGACGTCGTCGCACAAGCAGGGACAGAAGCCGGTTCAGGCGCAGGGGGCGGCGCAGTCCTGGCCCGGCCTTGGAGACGCGCCCGAGGACGCGCCCACCGGGCCGTTCGGTCGCCGCGGGGTGTCCGACGCCGAGCTGGCCGCGCCCTCGGTGCTGCACTCTACCTTCCAGCCGCCGAGCATCCGGACCCGCCTGCATGTGCTGTGCGCCCTCTACGCCCACACCCCTTCGCCGGCGCGCCGCCTGGAGCTGCTCGATAGCCTGGAAGGCCAGGTGCTCGAGCTGGCGCACCTGATGGCGCTGGACCTGCTGGCCAACGGCTGGCGTCCCGAGCCGGGACGCGACGCAGCCTGATGCGCGCGGATCCATCCACGGCGAAGCTTAGGTAAACGCCAGAAAAACCGACAAAACCGACGACCGATTAACCGCACCATGCGTTGTTGAGGTCATGTCGAGGTTTGATTCAGGCACGGGGGCCGATCGTCGCGCTGCGCCGCGCCTGAACACCAACAGGTCGGGCAAGGTGCTGTGCGGCGCCTTCGCCTGGGACTGCGTGATCAAGGACCTTTCGGACGGCGGCGCGCGCATCCTGATGTTGTCGGGGTCGACCCCGCCAGCCAGCGTGCAGCTGGTCGACCTGGTCGGCGGCTTCGCCCACGACGTGAAGGTGGCCTGGCGCAAGGACCGCGAGCTGGGCCTGACCTTCCTGCGCAGCCACGACTTGCGGGGCCTGGCGCCGGCCAGCCTGCAGACGGCCAAGCGGATCTGGCTGGCGGCGCAGAGCAGGGCCAGCACGGGCTGAACCCGTGTTCGCGCATAGAAAAAGCCTCGCCTGGGGGGAGGCGAGGCTTTTCTAAGCTTTACTCGGTGATCGCGAGGATCAGGCGTCGGCGCGGGCGGCCTCCTCGGCCATGGCGCGGACGAGGTCCAGCACTTGGCGACGGACGCGGCCGCGGTTGATCTTCGGGAACACTTCGGCCAGTTCCAGGCCTTCCGGCGTGGTCAGGAATTCCTGAACGACGCGTTCGGCGTGGTGACCGACTTCATCCTCTTCGGCGCCGCTCATCGGATCGGCGAGACCGTCGAAGAAGAAGGACACCGGCACCTGAAGGGTGCGGGCGATTTCGTACAGCTTCGAGGCGCTGACGCGGTTGGCGCCACGCTCGTACTTCTGGACCTGCTGGAACGTCAGGCCCAGGGAATCGGCCAGTTGTTCCTGGCTCACGCCCAACAGCTTGCGACGCATACGGACTCGACCGCCGACGTGCAGATCGACCGGGTTGGGTCGCCGGCCTTCGGTTTCTTCACTCAACTTTTTCGCCTCCAACGGTTGTTTGTGTAAAATGACACGACCGGGGCGTTGGCGATAGCCGAGCTAGGACAGGTGCGGCGCTACGTCGCTGAGGTGGAGCTTGGGCCCCGCCTAAGCGTTAAGCTGAAACTCCGATTTCTGATCACGGTGATTCCAGATCCGCCGAGCGCGCCCGCTGGCGTCGTGCAAGCGGTACAGCGCTTCTGCGGAAAGGGTTTCGTCGCGCTCCGAACCCGGAAGAATCTGGGGCGTCATCGCCCGCAGCACCTGACGCTGCACGGCGGCGAGATCGCCAAAGGCCCGCAGGTCGAGTTCGTCGACGTGATAGCCGACAGTGGATTCGATGGCGATCGATTCCCGCACTCTCTGCAACAGTTCCCGTGACAGGAGAATTTCCGAGCCGGCGACGACGCCGTACTCGTAGGGGCGGGGCAGTCCGACCAGGCGGGTGTCGATCGGCGAGTTCATGATGCCGGGGTACAGCGCCATGTCGATCATGCCGACGAAGCGGGTGACGTTGTTGACCAGCGCCAGCTCCATGGCCGCGGCCCAGGCTTCGAACACGCGGGTTCCCCGACCCGGGCCCTTCTTGGCGCGATAGGCCTCGGTGGTGAACAGGCGGCTGGCCTCCCAGACGTCGCAGCCCTTCTTGGGCGTCTCGCCCGGCGCGATCAGCTGCGGATACTTGTCGGCCAGCATGCAGCGATCGTCGGTGGGCCGCAGGCGCAGGCCGACCTCCAGCTGCATGTCGTCGTCGAAGCCCAGCAGGTAGATGGCGCGGGAGTCGTCGTAGTCGTCGACTTCGCCGCCATCGAGCACGACCAGGTCGACCCAGCCGTTCTTCTCGACGCACTGCTTGCGGCGTTCCTCGTGCATGGCCCACAGCTGGGGCCCGTAGAGGTGGCGGTTTTCGCAGGTGATGATGTGGATCATGGCTGTCCCCCGTTCTGGACAGCCCGCATTAGGCGGCATGATCCGCCCAACCGCCGATAGGCCAAACGGCCTATGCGACACGCCGCCCCCAGTCCGTGGGGTCATTTACCTATGATCGGGCAGGGCGCTTCTGTGCGCTGACGCACACCTTGGGGCAAAAGGGCTCCGTGAAGCGAGGCCCTACACGCGCGAAGCGATATGTCGAATATTTAACAGATGATCGATGCGCATTCAAGGTTGTGAAATTTCATATTCCAGCGTTACGCGTGCGGGCGGTCAGCTGGCCTTAAGCAGGCCAAGCTCGCCGGCCTTCATGACCGCTTCCTGGCGCTTGACGACGCCCAGGCGCTTCTTGGCAGCCTCGATGTGATGGTGGACGGTGCGCGGCGACAGCTCGAGGATCGCCCCGATCTCCCAGTCGGTCTTTCCGCGGCTGGCCCAGTACAGGCACTCGGCCTGGCGCTCGGAGATCACCCCATAGTCGGGCTTGTCGTCCTGCATTTCCCAATGCTTGAGCATAATGGTGCCGAACACGGTGGCCAGGCTCTCGACCACGGCGCGGTTGGCCGGATCGGTGTCGGGCGCGTTCGTGGCCATGCGGATCAGCACCTCGTGGCCGGCCGGGCCGAACACCCGCACAACATAGCCGTCGTTCATGCCGAACTCGGAGGCCTCGCCCCACATGGCCTGCGCCCGCTGGTCGCCCAGGGGCTTGGCGTCCGACCAGGCGAAGGCCTTGCTCGACTTCAGCAGCAGCTTGACGCACGGATCGTGGACGACGTGGCGTTCGCCCCAGTAGCGGGCGTCCCAGGCCTCGAAATCCTGGCGCGACAGGGCCGGCGGCTCCTTGCCGTAGCGCTCGGCGTTGACCAGCGTGGCGGCGAAGCGGTCGTAGCCGAAGGCGGCCAGGGCGCGACCGAAGTGAGCTTCGACATCGGCCGGCGCATCGTAGTGCGGCGCCTTGCTCAGGAATTCCCAAGCCTGCTGTTCGGCCGAATTCAACACGACGCCAACGCCTCCCGCTCCTTCATCAACTTAGAGGCGTCATGATGAACGCGCCAGTAGCGGCGTCGATGTGTCGCGGACTCTACTCAAGCAAACACTAGGGACAACTTCCCGTAGGTGAGCTTTCGCCAAGGTTGAGGGCGGCCGTATACTGTCGGCGAACCGTTCAGGCGGCTTCCTGCTCGTCCTCGCCGCCCAGCAGGGCGCTCAGCACGATGGCCAGGCGCTCGGGCTTGATCGGCTTTTCGACCACGTCCTGCATGCCGGCAGCCAGATAGACCGCGACGTCCTCGGAACCGGCGTTGGCGGTCAGAGCGACGATCGGGGCAACGCCGGCTGGGCCGGGCAACTCGCGGATGGCGCGGGTGGCGGCCACCCCGTCCATGCGCGGCATCTTGATATCCATCAGGATCAGGTCGAAGCGGCCGGTGCGGGCGGCTTCCACCGCCTCGACGCCGTCGGCCACCTGCTCGGAGGTGCAGTCGAACATCTCGCACAGCGCCTCGGCGACCATGCGGTTGGTGGCGTTGTCGTCGACGATCAGGATGTGGGCCGGACGGGCCGAGACGCTGAGATCCTCCTCGTCCTGACCGGTCTCGACCTGGGCGGCCGGGGCGGTGAGGGCGAAGCGGAGGGTCAGGCCGGCGCCGCGATTGGGTTCGGCGCGCACCTGGCCGCCCATCTCGCGCAGCACGCGGTGAGCCAGGGCCATGCCCACGCCCAGGGCCATCTCGGCGCGGTCGTCCATGCGCCCTTCGCCGAGCGGGTCGAACACGCGGGCCAGGCGCTCTTCGGCGGTGACGGCGGCGGCGTTGTCGCGCACGTCGCCTTCCAGGCGCAGGCGGCCGTCGTCGAGACGGGCCCGCAGGCTGGCTTCGATCACGCCGCGGCCGTGGGCCAGGGCGCCGTCGATCAGGGCGTCGAACACCTGCAGCAGGCGCGAGGGATCGACCAGGGCGGCGGCCTCGGGCTCGCCGTCATAGGAGAACAGCAGGGTGGAGCCGCTTTCGGCCGCGCGCGGGGCCCAGCGGGCCTCGACCGCGTCGGCCAGATCGCGCAGGCGGGTCGGCTCGGGCGACAGCGACAGGCCGCCGGTCGCGGCGCGGTGCAAGTCCATGGCCCGGCCCAGAATGTCGCTCATGTCGCGGCTGGTGTCGCTGATGGCGCGTACGCAGGCGGCCGCATCGGGCGCCAGGCGCTGCTGCTCCAGCCGGTCGGTGAAGGCCTGGACGCCGTCCAGGTGCAGGCCAATGTCGTGCGCCATGCGCTCGACCAGGCCCATGGCCTCGCGGGCCTCGCGCTGCTTGCGGCGGTGCGAAGCGAGCAGGGAGGCCAGGCCGCCGACGCCCACATACTGGCCGTTCTCGTCGGTGGCTACGAAGGCGGTGCGGAAGACGGGGGTGGCGCTTTGGGCCAGGGTGTCAACGAAGAGGCCGGGCTCCATGCCGACGCGCACGCTGCGCGGCTCGGGGTCCATGACCTCGGAGATGGGGCGCGCGTTCAGGTGCTCGGCGGCCACCAGCATCTGGCCGACGAAGACGTCGCGATAGACGAGACCGATCGGCGCGCCGTCCTGCGTAACCGCGAGGGCGGCGAGGGCGGGTTCGCTCGCGAAGATCTCCAGCACCGTCCGGCAGGACGTGCTTGGGTCGACCGGATTGCGGCGATCGATGAGGCGGGCGAGCGTTTCCATGCGGCCGGGGGCTGGCGTCGGGGGAGTTCACAGCTTGGACGACCTGGCCTTGCAGAGTCGTTAAGTCACAGCACTGAAAGCAGAAGGGGCGGAGGATTTGCATCCGCCGCCCCTCGCTCTCGAGCCGATCCGGCCCGATCAGGTCACCAGGTCTTGGTCAGGCTGACCCCGTAGAGGCGGGGCTCCAGCGTGTAGACGTTGGTGAACAGGCCCGAGGTGTCGTCGGTGGTGTAGGCGTCGGTGATCGGCGTCTTGTTCAGAAGGTTCTTCACATAGGCGTCGATCGACAGGCCCAGTTCCGGCTTCTCGATCTTGAGCGTCAGGTTGACGTTCTCCCAGGATTTCAGCCGGTCGTACTCGGTGTTGTAGATGCGGGCGTACTGCTCGCTCTGCCGGTAGTAGTCGCCGCGCACGGTGGCGGCCCAGCCCGACGGCAGGTCCCAGGTGTATTGGGCGCCGAGCGACAGGGTCCAGTGCGGAGAGTTGGGCAGTTCGTTGCCCGACAGGTCGGCGGCGCGGCCGTCGATCGAGGCCCCGGCCGCGTAGTTGTAGAGGCCCACGCCGTTGGCCAGGGTGTTGGCCGTCAGAGCCACCGTCACCAGGCCCGTGGCCTGGGCCGGGGTGAAGCCCTGCGAGATCAGCGCGCCGGCCAGGGTCGAGGCCCCCGCCGCCGGGCCGCCGGCCGCCGCCAGGATGGTCTGCACCGCCGTGGCCTGGGCCGCGGTCAGGCCCGCCCCGCCGCTGGCGGTGGGCAGGGTGTAGAGGGTGTTGGCCAGGTTGCTGTAGTAGCTGCTGGCCCCCACGCCAGGCCCAGCGCAGGCCAGCGGCAGGGTGCCGCCCAGGCCCGCGCCGATGATGGTCGCCACGCCGGCGGTGGTCAGCACGCAGTTGCTGCCGAGCGCGGCGGTCGGCCGGGCCGCCTTGACCAGGGTCAGGGCCGGGTCGTTCTGGGTGCGGTTCATGACGTCGATCGACGACACGCCGTCCTTGATCTGGGTGTTCAGGTAGCCGACGTTGGCGTTGAGGCGCAGGCCCTTGACCGGCTGCCACAGGGTTTCCAGCTCGACGCCCCAGACCTTGGCGTCGATGTTCTCGTTGACCGAGGTGCGGTTGACGATCTTCGAGATCTGGTAGCCTTGGTAGTCGTAGTAGAAGCCTGTGGCGTTCAGCAGCAGGCTGCCGCCCATCAGGGTGTTCTTGGCCCCGATCTCGTAGGCGTTGACGAATTCCGGCTGGTAGGTCGCCGCCACGCCGGCCACGCCGATGGCCCCTGGCGGATTGGCGCCGCCGCCCTTGTAGCCCTTGGAATAGAAGGCGTAGAGCAGGGTCTCGTCGGTGAACGGCAGGTTGGCCTTGTAGTCGAAGCCGAGGCGCCCGGTAAGCTCCTTGAAGTCCGACTTCTGCTGCGCCGGCGTGCCGGTGACCAGGCCGTAGCCCGGGGCCAGCAGGGCGGTGGAGATGTTGTCGGTGGTCTTCTTGTCGCGCGTCTGGCGCAGGCCCAGGGTGAATTTCAGGTCCTCGCTGGCCTGCCAGTAGACCTCGCCGAACAGCGCCGTAGCCTTCAGGTGGTAGGGCGTGCGGTTGTCGAAGTAGTTGTGGCCCTGGCCATTGGGCGTCGGCGAGGTGTCGATGCCGATGCAGTTGGCCGTCGTGGTTGGATTGCAGTTCGGGTTGCCGGTGTTCTGGAAGTTCAGCGCCAGGGCCGAGATCGTCAGGCCGTTCGACACCACGTAGTAGTCGGTCGTGCCCTTGTAGTCGAAGTAGATGCCGCCGATGTTGAAGTTGATCGGCCCGTCGAAAGCGGACTGCAGACGGAACTCCTGGCTGATCTGCTTGGCGTTCGACGATGAGATGTCATAGGTCAGGAAGGTGTTGGCCGTGCCGGTCTGCGGGTCGGTGAAGTTGCCGCCCGGCGTCAGGGCCGTGCTGTTGAACGTGCCTGGCGAGATGTTCCGGAAGTAGTCCTGCTTGGAATAGACCTCGCTGTTGCTGATCGAGCTCAGCGACGTGAAGGTCAGCTGGTCGGTCAGGTCGTAGGCGAAGTTGAACTGGTAGACGTCCGAGGTCGATCGGTAGATCGGGTCGAAGCGGGTCTCGATCTCGCGCAGGTCGCGGGTGACCGTGTCGCCGGCGTTCAGGTCGCCGCTGGTGAAGCCGACCAGGTTGCCCAGCACGCCGTAGAGCGTGCCCGAGGTGTTGACCGTGCCATAGGCGGCGTTGCTGTACAGGCTGGCCGAGGCGCAGCCTTGCGTCAGGTAGCGGCGCGATGTGCCGGTGGCCACGCCGCCGACCGTAGCCGGCCCATCGTCCTTGGTGCAGAGCTGCTTGCCGATGCGGGCGCGGTTGTCGTCTTCCTTGAAGTGCTCCCACATCAGGTTGACGCGCAGGCGCTCGTTCGGGTTCACCGCCAGGCTGACGCGGGTGGAGTAGAGGTCGCGGTCGTCGACCTTCTTGTTGTTGAAGGTGTTGGTGACGAAGCCGTCGCGCTGCACGAGGGCGCCCGCTATGCGCAGGGCCATCTTCTCCTCGACGATCGGGATGTTGACCATCCCGCGCACCTTCCTGGTGTCGTAGTTGCCGTACTCGACGCGGCCCAGGGCCTCGAAGCGGTCGGCCGGCTTGGCGGTGATGATGTTGACGACGCCGCCGGTGGCGTTGCGCCCGTACAGCGTGCCTTGCGGGCCGCGCAGCACTTCCACCCGCTCCACGTCGTAGAACTCGGCCTCGAACAGGTTGCTGGCCTGCAGTGGGGCGTTGTTGAGATGTACGCCGACGCCGTTGTCGGCCGAGACGCCGACGCCCTTGGAGCCGATGCCGCGGATCTGGAAGTTGAAGCTGTTGGTGAAGTTGCTCTTGCCGAAGCTGACGTTCGGGATGGCCTGCTGCAGGTTGGGGCCGCCGTCGATCTTCTGGGCTTCAAGGCTGTCCTGGCTGAAGGCCGAGACCGCGATCGGCACGTCCTGAAGGGCTTCTTCCTTCTTCTGGGCGGTGACGACCAGTTCCTCGATCACGTTGTCGGAGGCCGGCTTGGCCGGAACCTGTGTCTGGGCGAAGGCGGCCGGGGCGGCCACGGCGGTCAGCACGGCGGCGGAAGCGCCCATGGCCAAGAGGCGCCGCAAGCGCGGGGTCTGCGTCATTCGAAATCCCTCCCTGGACGCGATGACGCCTTGTTGGCGGCCCCTATCCGCGTCCCGTTGTTTCCTCGTCGCCGCACGTTTTCATTGTCGTATCTCCGTTGCGGAGATCGGCGCGCAGGTGTCCGGCAGACCTGCTTCGACTTTGCGAGATTGCATACTTGCGTTCTTTGACTGTCAACTGGCGTCGCTGTAAGTAAACAGCGATAGGTTACGGCTTTTCACTTTCCGCAACGTCACCTGATTGTTGAAATTTCACGTTTTCGCAGAAATTAGAAAAACGGGTGTATCGCCTGACGTATGGTCAAGCGTGCGGATAGGCTGAATACAGCGAGGAAATCCGCTCCCCCACGGGGCGTATCTTGGCCTATTCCCGTAAAAGGTACAGCGCAAAACGGCGTTCCTTGAAGGGTGGCGGCGTCCGTTCGTGCGCCGCCGTTCCAGCCGAGGGCAAGGTCGTGTACAGGAGCGGGCATGTCCGCATCTCCTAAGTCTTCTTCGCCTTCGGCGCCCGCGGGCGCCGCCCTGGTGCTGTTCTCCGGCGGCCAGGATTCCAGCGTCTGCCTGGCCTGGGCGCTCGAGCGCTATGCGCGCGTCGAAACCCTGGGCTTCGACTACGGCCAGCGCCATTCGGTCGAGATGGAGGCCCGCAAGGCCGTCCGCCGCCAAGTCGCCGCCCGCTTTCCGCACTGGGCCGATCGCCTGGGCGAGGACCATGTCCTCGACATCAGGAGCTTCGGCGCCGTCGCCCAATCAGCTCTGACCGCCGACCGCGCCATCGAGATGACCGAGCGCGGCCTGCCGTCGACCTTCGTGCCCGGCCGCAACCTCGTCTTCCTGATCTACGCGGCGGCCCTGGCCGATCGCCGGGGCATCGACGCCCTGGTCGGCGGCATGTGCGAGACCGACTTCTCGGGCTATCCCGACTGCCGCCGCGACACGCTGGACGCCATGCAGAGCGCCATGAACTTGGGCATGGACCGCAATTTCCGCGTCGAGACCCCGCTGATGCACCTGACCAAGGCGCAGACCTGGGCGCTGGCCAAGCAGTTGGGCGGCGAGGACCTGGTCGACCTGATCGTGGTCGAGAGCCACACCTGCTACCAGGGCGAGCGCGGGCAGCTGCACCCGTGGGGCCACGGTTGCGGGCAATGCCCGGCCTGCGAGCTGCGCGAAAAGGGCTACGCCGAATGGGACGCGGCCGGGCGCGAGGTCCTGGTCCCGTGACCTATTCCGTCAAGGAGATCTTCCTGACCCTGCAGGGCGAAGGCGGCCAGGCGGGCAAGGCGGCCGTGTTCTGCCGCTTTTCGGGCTGCAACCTGTGGACCGGCCGCGAGCAGGACCGCCACAAGGCCGTCTGCACCTTCTGCGACACTGACTTCGTCGGCACGGACGGGGAGGGCGGGGGCAAGTTCGCCACCGCCGACGCCCTGGCCGACGCGGTCGAGGCCGCCTGGACCGGCGGGCTGGATGATCGCCTCGTGGTCTGCACCGGCGGCGAGCCGCTGCTGCAGCTGGACGCGGCGATCGTCGAGGCCCTGCATGCGCGCGGCTTCCAGATCGCCATGGAGAGCAACGGCACCCTGCCAGCCATCGACGGCATCGACTGGATCTGCGTCAGCCCCAAGGCCGACGCCCCGGTGGTACAGACCTCGGGCCAGGAGCTGAAGCTCGTCTTCCCGCAGGAAAAGGCCATGCCCGAGCGGTTCGCGGACATGGATTTCGAGCGCTTCTACCTGCAGCCGATGGACGGTCCGGACCGCGACAGGAACACGCAATTGGCCGTCGCCTATTGCCTTGCCCACCCCAAATGGCGTTTAAGCGTCCAGACACACAAGTATCTCGGCCTGCCCTGATGGATAGGGCGCTCGGTTTGGTGACAGGACCGCGCGCTAGAGCCTCCCAGGCCTAGTCATAAAAGAAGTCCATGTCCGAACCCGTCTTCGAGATCACGAAGGCCGCGCATTTCGATGCGGCCCACTACATTGAGCAAGGCCCCGGCGATCACCGCTATCGCCGCCTGCACGGCCACTCGTTCCGCGTCGAGGCCAGCGTGAAGGGCGTCATGCAGCCTGCTGGATGGGTTGCGGACCTGGAAAGCCTGGACGTCGCCCTGAAGGCGGTGGCCACCGAGCTCGACCATGGCCTGCTCAACGACCGCCCGGGTCTGGAAAGCCCGACCCTGGAGCGGATCTGCCTCTATTTCGCCGAGCGCCTGAAGCCTCAGTTCCCGGGGCTGTCGCGCGTGGTGCTGTCGCGCCCGACCATCGGCGAGAGCTGCGCGCTGACGCTTTAGATATTAAGGAACCTCGCCCTGTGGGGAGGTGATCGCGAAGCGATCGGTGGGGGCAAAATCAGTCGCTTCCTGGGTAGCTGAAAGCGTTCCTCCCACCCGCCTTCGGCCGCATCACCCAGAGGGAGAGGGTCGTTTATCCCCGACTTTGACGCCGCCGCCTCTTTCGCGGCGGCGCGGAGTTCGCCACACACGCGCCATGCGCATGATCGGCTACTTCCGGGTCCCGCCCGTTCGGGGCGCGACCTTCGACGGACCCCTGGCGGACAAGCTGACGGACGTCGGCTGCCAGGCGCTGCACCATGACGCCTGCTACGCCCTGGCCGTTCACAAGCCGGGCCTGGAGGCGGCCATTGCCTCGGCCGCGCCGGGCGACCTGCTGGTCGTGCCCAGCCTGCACGCCTTCGCCGCCCATATCGTCGACCTGCTGCAGGTCATGGGCAAGCTGCAGGCCGCCGGCGTCTATCTGATGACGCTGGCCGAGGGCATCGACACGCGCATGCCCGGCGGTTTCTTTCCGGTCTGCGCCCAGCTGCTGCAGTTCAACGACCAGACCCGCATGGTGCGCACCGCCGAGGAGAAGATCGTCCGCCTGGGTCGTCCGCGTCCGGCGGCGCCCGGGGCGGTGGGGGAGCCTGCGATCGAGGAGCCTGCGTCGGAAACGGACGCAGAGCCGCCGCCCGAGGCCTGAAGGCCTCTTTTCAGAGAACGATGGTCGCGATACCCCTGCGTCACCCAATGACCCGGGAGGTCCCGCCGTGCTCTACGCCATTCTCTGCTACAACGACCAGGACCTCGTCGCCGGCTGGACCAAGGCGCAGGACGATGCGGTGATGGCCAACCTCTCGGTGGTCCACGACCGGCTCTATGCCGAGGGCAAGCTGGGGCCGGCCGGTCGCCTGGGCTTCACCGGCTCGGCCAAGACCCTGGTCAAGGGCCAGGAGCCGCCGGTGGTGATGGACGGGCCCTACGCCGAGACCAAGGAGGCCATGCTGGGCTTCTACATCATCGACTGCGCCTCGATGGGCGAGGCCCTCGACGTGGCGCGCGCCCTTGGCGAGGCCAATCCGACCGGCGCCTACGAGATTCGGCCGCTGTCGCTCTATCTGCAGGGCGTGGCCGTGGGCGACCAGGTTCCGCAGGCGGCGGAGTAGGGGATCAGCGGCCCCGCTGGGCCTTTTTCCACTCGCGGAACTCGCGCTTTTCGCGGTCCTTGCGGCTCTCGCCAGGGATCACGGCCTTGCCGCCGGCGACCACGACCTTGCCGGTCGTGCCGACAACGGCCCCGGCGGTGTCGACGGCCGCGCCGGCCACGGCGCCGGCGAGGCACCCCTGGGCGCCGACGGCGACGGCCAGCAGGGCCGGAACGATAAGCAGGCGGGAAGCGCGCATGAAGGAAACTCGCGGAACGAAGGTTCGCGGGTTGTAGCCGATCAAAGGTTTACGATCTCCGCGACCAGAAGACGCTGTCGGTGGGCCGACAGTTCTTGTGGCGGAAATACGTCGGCCGACGTGCATTAATATTCGTAAACAAAAAAATCAGGAACGAGTTCGAAAGTTCGATGGTTCAGCTGTCGAATGATCGAGGCCTGACCGATGCCCCGCCGTGAAGACATGATCAAAGAGGAAGCCCGAGCGCTGTGGCGAGCGGTGCATGGCGATCCGGTGCCCGACCTCACCGGCTCGGAACTCCTGGCCATGATCTGCGGCGGCGTTGACGTCGCCGACTACGACCGCGTCCAGTCGCCCTTCCTCCGGCCGTCGTTGATCACGCGGCCGGAAGACTGGCGCGAGCGGCGGGGCGGGTAGGCCAGATCCTTCCCCTAAAGGGAGAGAGCCTTAAGCGCGTTCCCCGCCGCCGCCCGGCAGGAAGGCTCCGCCGCCGGTCTGGGCGCGATGGCGCAGGAAGGCGTCAGCCAGGACGCAGGCGGTCATGGCTTCCACCACCGGCACGCCGCGGATGCCCACGCAGGGATCGTGGCGACCCTTGGTGCGCAGGTCGATCTCCTCGCCGGCCTCGTTGAGGGTCTGGCGCGGGATCAGGATCGAGGAGGTCGGCTTGAAGGCCACGCGAGCCACGACGGGCTGGCCGGTCGACAGGCCGCCAAGCACGCCGCCGGCGTGGTTGGACAGGAACTCCGGTTCGCCATTGGGGCCAAGGCGCATCATGTCGGCGTTGTCCTCGCCGGTCAGGGCGGCGCTGTCGAAGCCTTCGCCGATCTCCACACCCTTGGCGGCGTTGATCGACATGAGGCCCGCGGCCAGTTCGGCGTCGAGCTTGCCGTACAGCGGCGCGCCCCAGCCGGCCGGCACGCCGGTTGCTTCGACTTCCACCACGGCGCCGGTCGAGGAGCCGGCCTTGCGGATCGTCTCAAGATGCTCTTCCCACACCGGGATGATCGCGGCGTCCGGCGACCAGTAGGGGTTCTCTTGCGTCTGCGCCCAGTCCCAGTTGGCGCGGTCGATCTTGTGGGGGCCGATCTGCACCAGGGCCGCGCGCACGGTGACGCCCGGGATCACCAGCCGCGCCACGGCGCCGGCTGCGACGCGTGCGGCGGTCTCGCGGGCCGAGCTGCGGCCGCCCCCGCGATAGTCACGGATTCCGTACTTGGCGAAGTAGGGGTAGTCGGCATGACCGGGGCGGAAGGCCTGGGCGATCTCGCCATAGTCCTTCGAGCGCTGGTCGGTGTTCTCGATCATCAGGCTGATCGGCGTGCCCGTCGTGCGCTGGCCGCCGGTGCGCTCGTCCTCGAACACGCCCGACAGGATGCGCACGGCGTCGGGCTCCTGGCGCTGGGTGACGAACTTGCCGTTGCCCGGGCGGCGCTTGTCGAGAAAGCCCTGGATCATCTCGGCCGTCAGCAGGATGCCCGGAGGCACGCCGTCGACGACGCAGCCGAGGGCGGGCCCGTGGCTTTCGCCCCAGGTGGTGACGCGGAACAGGTGACCGAAGGTGTTGTGCGACATGGCGTGGCTTCTAGCCCAAAGGGCGCTTGGGGGCGAGACTTTGCGGGCGGTGAGGCGTGCTTCAGGCGCGGCGCAATAATTTACCGCCGGAGCGGCGAAACCTCGTCCTTCGACGAGCTCAGGATTTAGTCGAAGGACCAGGACCACGCACTGGATTCACACCCAATCCGGAACCAGGTCCCGGGCCAGCATCTCATCGTAGGTCGGACGCTTGCGGATCACGGCGTAGCGGTCGCCGTCGACCAGCACTTCGGGGACCAGCGGGCGGGTGTTGTACTCGCTGGCCATGGCCGAGCCGTAGGCGCCGGCCGACATGAAGGCCACCAGGTCGCCAGGGCCGAACGGCGGCAGGGCGCGGTCGCGGGTGAAGGTGTCGCCGGTCTCGCAGACCGGGCCGACCACGTCGTAGACGGCCTCGCCCGACTTGGGGAGCACCGGCCGGATGTCGTGGAAGGCGTCGTACATGGCCGGACGCACAAGGTCGTTCATGGCCGCGTCGATGACCAGGAACTTGCGGCCTTCCGGACGCTCGTGGACGTGGATGACTTCCGAGACCATCACCCCGGCGTTGGCGGCGATCACGCGGCCCGGCTCGAAGGCCAGCTTCACCGGCAGGCCCTTGGTCACCTGCGCCACCATGGCGGCGAACTCGGCCGGCGGAGGCGGTTCGGGGTGGTTGAAATAGGGCACGCCCAGGCCGCCGCCCAGGTCCAGACGTTCGAGCGACAGGCCCTCGCCCAGGAGCTGCTCGACCAGGCCCCGCATCTTCATGAACGCGGCGCGCATGGGCTCCAGGTCGGTGATCTGGCTGCCGATGTGGCAGGCCACGCCGATGGGCTCAAGGGCGGCGTTGTTGCTGGCGTTGGCGTAGAGACGCGCGGCCTCGGCGAACGAGACGCCGAACTTGTTCTCCGACTTGCCGGTGGCGATCTTGGCGTGGCCGCCGGCCGCGACGTCGGGATTGACCCGGAAGGCGATCTTGGCCCGCACGCCCAGCTCGGCGGCGACGCTGGCGATCAGCTCCATCTCCGGTTCGGACTCGACGTTGATCTCGGCGACGCCGGCCTTCAGGGCGAAGGCGATCTCTTCGCGCTTCTTGCCCACGCCCGAGAACACGATGCGCTCGCCGGGGATGCCGGCGGCCAGGGCGCGACGGACCTCGCCTTCCGACACCGTGTCGGCGCCGGCGCCCAGGTCGCCCAACACCTTCAGAACCGCCACGTTAGAATTGGCCTTCACCGCATAGGCCACCAGCGGATCGACGACGCCGGCATTGACCAGGGCGTCGCGGAACACGGTGAAGTGCCGCTCCAGCGTGGCGCGGGAATAGACGTAGACGGGCGTGCCGACCTCGGCCGCGATCCTGGCCAGGGGGACGCCTTCGCAGGCCAGGCCCTCGGGGCCGTATTCGAAGTGGTTCACTGAAGGGGCTTTCGGTGTCGGTCGTGCGTCCTTCGAGGCTCGGCTGCGCCTTGCACCTCAGGATGAGGAACTCAGCACAGACCCTCCTCATCCTGAGGCGCCCGCGTTAGCGGGCCTCGAAGGACGCAGGGATTTTCAGTTCGGCGTCGAGGACGGGAAGCCGGCGGCGGACGGGCCGCCGAACGGGTCGGACGGCGCGCCGCGCAGCGGGGCGGCGCGGGTCGTGCGGTTGCTCGACGCCGGGTCGACGTTCTCCTGCACGCCGTTGGGGCGGGCGGGCTTGTTGGCCTGGGCCGAGGCCTCGCGACGCTTGGAGGCTTCGGCGGCCTTCTTTTCAGGGCCCCACAGCGGGGCCGGGCGCTCCAGCTCGGCCTGCTTGCCGCAGGCGGAGAGGGCGGCGCCGGTCAGGCCCAGGGCGGCGATGGCGAGCAGCGTGGCGGGGCGGATCATGCCAGAGTTTCCTTCCAACGCGCGATCTGGGCGCGCACCTGGGCGGGGGCGGTCCCGCCGTAGCTCATGCGGCTGGCCGCCGAGGCGGCCGGGGTGAGGACGGCGTAGACCCCGTCGGTGATCCGCGGATCGATGGCCTGGAACTCGGCCAGGCTCAGTTCGGCCAGATCGACGCCCTTGGTCTCGGCAGCCTTCACGGCCGAGCCTGTCACGTGGTGGGCGTCGCGGAAAGGCATGTTCAGCTCGCGCACCAGCCAGTCGGCCAGATCGGTGGCGGTCGAGAAGCCCGCGCCGGCGGCCTGGGCCATCTTCTCGGTGTTGGGCGTCAGGTCGGCGATCATGCCGGCCATGGCCAGCAGGCTCAGCTCCAGGGCGTCGAAAGCCTCGAAGGTCGGGACCTTGTCTTCCTGCATGTCCTTCGAATAGGCCAGCGGCAGGCCCTTCATGACCACGGTCAGGGTGGTCAGCGAGCCGAGGATGCGGCCGACCTTGGCGCGGATCAGCTCGGCCGCGTCGGGGTTCTTCTTCTGCGGCATGATCGAGCTGCCGGTCGTGAAGGCGTCGGTCAGCTTGATGAAGCCGAACATCGGCGTCGTCCACAGCACGATCTCTTCCGCCAGGCGCGACAGGTGCGTAGCGGTGATCGAGGCGGCCGACAGGGCTTCCAGGGCGAAGTCGCGGGACGAGACGCTGTCCAGCGAGTTGGCGGTCGGACGGTCGAAGCCCAGCGAGGCGGCCGTCTGGTGACGGTCGATCGGGAAGGGCGAACCAGCCAGGGCCGCAGCCCCCAGCGGGCATTCGTTCATGCGGGCGCGGGCGTCGCGGAACCGCGAAGCGTCGCGACCGAACATCTCGACATAGGCCATCAGGTGGTGGCCGAAGGTCACCGGCTGGGCCGGCTGCAGGTGGGTGAAGCCCGGCATCAGAGCGTCGGCATAGGTCTCGGCCTGGGCCAGGAGGGCTTTCTGAAGCTCCGCCAGTTGGGCCGCCGAGCGGTCGGCGGCGTCGCGCACCCACAGGCGGAAGTCGACGGCCACCTGGTCGTTGCGCGAGCGGGCGGTGTGCAGCCGGCCGGCCGTCGGGCCGATCAGCTCGCGCAGCCGCGCCTCGATGTTCATGTGGATGTCTTCGTACTCGTCGCGGAACGGGAAGCTCCCGGTGGCCAGCTCGTCCTCGATCCTGGCCAGGCCTTCGAGGATTTCCTCGCCGTCGCTGCTTGCAATGACGCCCTGGCTGATCAACATCCGCGCGTGGGCGCGGCTGCCCGCCAGGTCTTGCGCCCACAGGCGCTTGTCGAAGCCGATGGAGACGTTGATCGCCTGCATCAGTTCGGCCGGCTTGGCCGAGAACCTGCCGCCCCACATGGCTTGGCCCTGGCCGTTCGCGGCGGGCGATTTGGAGGCGTTGTCGGTCATATGAGCGAAGTCCAGTCGGGTGGGCCGCGCAAGCGCGACGGTCTGAAGTGGGCGATCGGCGCCGTCATGCTCGTCGGCGTCGTCGCGGTCCTATACGTCATCGCCCAGGCTTCGTTCAAACCCGCAGAGCTCGCCGACCTCAAGGAATTCAAGAAGGGGTCTTTAGCCAAGCTGGACGTGCCGGCCCAGCCGCGCGCCGCGCCGGCCACCGTCTTCACCGACATGGACAACCAGCCCCACACCCTGGCCGACTTCAAGGGCCAGGTCGTGGTCATGAACCTGTGGGCCACCTGGTGCGCGCCCTGCAAGAAGGAGATGCCCACCCTGGCCAAGCTGGCCGCCGCCTATGCGACCCAGCCGGTGAAGGTGCTGCCGATCAGCGTCGACCGCGACAGCGACGTCAACCTGATCCAGGCCGAGATGGCCGCCAATCGGCCGCTCGTCTCGTTCCGCGACAAGTCCTACAAGATGTCGTTTGACCTGGAGCCGCGCGCCGCCGGCTATCCGACCACGGTGATCTACGACAAGCAGGGCCGCGAGCGGGCCCGCATCTCCGGCGAGGCCGACTGGTCCAGCCCCGAGGCCCGCGGCCTGGTCGAAGCCCTGCTGGCCGAGAAATGAGTCCCTCCGATCTCGAGCCCATCGCCGACGCCGCCTGGCCCGCCCGTGAGCGCGAGCGCCTGGGCGGCTGGCGGCTGAACGCCGCCGACGGCTTCTCGCTGCGGATCAACGCCTGCTGGCCGCTGGGTGAGGCCGATCGCGATCCGGAGGCCGCCATCGACGCGGTCGAGGCCTTCTATGGCGAGCGCGGCCTGCCGGTGCGCTTCAAGCTGACCGACGGGGCGACGGCGCCGGCCGACCTGTCCGACCGTCTGGCGCGCCGAGGCTACGCCCTGCACGGCGAGACCCTGCTGATGACCGGACCGGCCGTAGGCGTCGCCGATCCGCAGGTCGAGCTTTCGGCCAGGCCCGATCCCGCCTTCGAGGCCCTGCTGATCGCCTCGGCCAAGGGCAATGCGGCCGATGCGGCCGAGCGGCTGGAGGCGTTGGGGCGCATCCCGGCGCCTGCCCGGTTCGCCCGCCTGACGCTGGAGGGCCGCACCGCCGCCCTGGGCGCCTGCGCGGTCGATGGCGAGGCGGTAGGGATCTTTGGCATGCGCACTGATCCCGACTTCCGCCGTCGCGGTCTGGCCCGCCGCGTGCTGGACGCCCTGCTGGCCGAAGCGGCCGGGCTTGGCGCACGCACGGCCTATCTTCAGGTCGAGGAAGCCAATACGCCGGCCATCGCCCTCTATGGCGCGCGCGGCTTTTCGACGGCCTACCGCTATCGCTACTGGAGCAAGCCGGCCCGCGATTGACGCCGAACGGCTTTTCGGGCGCCATCGCCACCGGGGGCGCGGCGAGTGTTGCCGTGCGTTTTCGGGGGGAAAGCGTCGTGGATCACGGCAATCAGAAACTCATCGGCTATGGCGTCACGGCGGTGGTCGTAGCGATCGTCTTCGCCTTGCGGTTCCGCTCGATGAGCAAGGAGCGCCGCCTGAAGCTGGAGTTCATGTGGATCCTGCCGGCGATCATGGTCGCCGCGACGGTGTTCCTGCTCATGCAGTTCACGCCGCATGGGACCGACTGGCTGTGGCTGGCGGGAATCTTCGCCGTGGGAGGGACCATCGGCTGGTGGCGCGGCCGCCTGATCCCGATCGCCATCGACCCCGACACCCATGAGCTGAACACCAAACCCTCGCCGGCGGCGATTCTGTTCCTGCTGGGGATCGTCGTGGTGCGCTTCGCCCTGAAGACGGTGTTCGAGGCCGAGGCCGAAGCCTGGCACATCAGCGCCGTGCTGCTGACCGACGGCTTCGTGGTGTTGGGCGTGGGCCTGTTCGGCGTCTCGCGCCTGGAGATGGCGCTGCGCGCCATCGGCCTTCTGCGCGAGGCCCGCGCGGCCAAGGCGACGCCCCAAGCGGCCTGACTTTGCGATCTTCAATCTCCTGAAGGCGCGTGCTCTCTCCGCGCCTTCTTTGAACGACGATGTGATCAACAAGTTTACAAAACAAACTAGTTGATCCATGGTCGCCTCTAACCTCGACAGGAGGGGGAGGCAAGCCATGCACGCGCCGCTCAGCGCTTCAGAGAAGACGGCCGTTATCGACGGTCGCAACGCCCCGATCGGCGCCCTGCGCGCCTTCGTCACCCTGCTGGTGATCTTCCACCACACGGCGATGACCTATCATCCGTAGGCGCCGGCCCCGAAGGCGTTCGACGCCCAGCCGATCCTGTGGACCGCCTTTCCGGTCGTGGATCCGCAGAGGGTGGGAGCGTTCGGAATCCTGACCCTGGTCAACGACATGTTCTTCATGTCGCTGATGTTCTTCATCTCCGGGCTGTTCGTCGCCGACGGCCTGCGGGCCAAGGGGGCGGGCGGGTTCCTGAAGAGCCGCGCCCTGCGCCTGGGGATTCCGTTCGTGGTCTCCGCGGCCCTGCTGGCGCCGCTGGCCTATTATCCGGCCTGGCTGCAGTCGGGCGGCGCGCCGTCGCTGGCGGGCTTCGTGCAGGCCTGGATCCGCCTGCCGTTCTGGCCGGCCGGGCCAGCCTGGTTCCTCTGGGTGCTGCTAGCCTTCGGGGCGATCGCGGCGTGCGCCTACGCCGTCGCGCCCGGCCTGCTCGACCGCCTGGCCGGCCTGGCCAAGAGCGCCGAGCGCAAGCCGGCCCGGTTCTTCTGGGGGCTCGTGCTGATCAGCACCCTGGCCTACCTGCCGCTGGTGATGACGACGCCGTTCGGCCACTGGACGATGATCGGGCCGTTCACGGTGCAGACAGCCCGCATCGGGCACTACTTCGCCTACTTCCTGGCGGGGATTGCCGTCGGCGCGGCCGGCGTCGGGCGGGGCCTGACCGACCCAGACGGCAAGCTGGCCAAGCGCTGGTGGGCCTGGCAGCTGGCGCCGATCCTGCCGATCGTCGGCGGCGTGGCGACCCTGATCGTCGCCTTCTCGCCCAACCCGCCGCCCAGACCGTTCCTCGACGTGTTCGGCGGGACGATGTTCACCCTGGCCTGCGCCACGCTGTCCTTCGCCGCCCTGGCGACCTTCCTGCGCTTCGTGCGCCGGACCGGAAAAATCGGCGCTAGCCTGCAGGCCAACGCCTACGGCATGTACCTGCTGCACTACGTCTTCACCTCGTGGCTGGCCTGGATGCTGCTGCCGCAGGACTGGAGCGGCCTGGCCAAGGCTGCAGCGGTGTTCGTGGGCGCGACGGCGCTGAGCTGGCTGTCGACCATCGCCCTGCGCCGCATGCCGCTGTTGGGACGAATCCTTTGACCCTGCATGATGCCGCCTACGGAGCCGCGCCCATGAACGACAAGCTGAAGACGGTGCAGGACGACCTGGCCTTCCTGCGCGGCCTGGCCGAGGGCGGAACCGAGCGGGCGGGCCTGGGCGTGGCCGGCGGCGCGCTCTACGGCTCGGCAGGCCTGCTCTACGGCGTCCAGTGCCTGGTCTACGTCGCCCAGGAGCACGGCCTGGTGAGCCTGGGCGGGCTGGGCAACCTGATCCTGGCCTGGCTGCCGACGGTGATCTTCCTGATCCTCATGACGATCGTCATCGTGGTCGAGCGCCGCAAGCCCAAGGCCGGCGTGACCCACAGGGCCATCAATGCGGCCTTCTCGGGGGCGGGCCTGGCCAACCTGGCGCTGATCATCGTCTTCGCCGTGGCGGCCGCCAGGAACCACGACTTCCGCTACTGGCTGTACCATCCGGCGGTGGTGTTCGTGCTGCAGGGGGCGGTCTGGTACGCGGTCTTTGCTTTGCGCAAGCGCGCCTGGATGCTGGCGGTCTCGCTGGGCTGGCTGGCCGCGGGCGTCGCCATGGGGCTGCTGGTCGATCGCGCGGGCCTCTACCTGCTGGTCGCGAGCTTTGGCCTGTTCGCCTTCATGGCCGCGCATGGCTTCTTCATGATGCGCCAGGCCATGGGCCGGCCCGCTGGCCTGGACGCCTGAGACGATCGTGACGGCAAGGTTCGACATCAGCGGGCTCGACGACGTCATCCATGGCCGTGTGCGGCTGGGCGTCGTCGCCTATCTGTCCAGCGCCGAGGTGGCCGACTTCACCGAGCTGAAGACCCTGCTGGAGGTCACCCAGGGCAATCTCTCCATCCACCTGCGCAAGCTGGAGGAGGCTGGTTACGTCTCGATCGACAAGAGCTTCGTCGGCCGCAAGCCGCTGACCCGCGTGCGCCTGACCGAGACCGGCCGGGCGGCCTTCGCCGGATATCTACGGGCCATGGGCCAACTGGTCGAGCAGGCGGGCGGCGAGGGCTAGAGGCCCATCTCCGCCCTGAGCGCCTGCGGCGTCACGCCCGCGGCGCGCAGCTCTTGCAGGGTCTGGGCCTTGTCGCGCTTTGCGTAGCGCCTGCCGTCCGGGCCGACCAGCAGGCGATGGTGGCGGTAGACCGGCGTCGGCAGGTGGAGCAGGGCCTGCAGCAGGCGCTGGATGTGGGCGGCCTCGAACAGGTCTACGCCCCGGATCACGTGGGTGATCCCCTGCAGGGCGTCATCAAGGACCACGGCGAGGTGATAGGCGACGCCGACGTCCTTGCGGGCCAGCACGATGTCGCCAGCGGTTTCTGGACGGGCCTGCACCTCTCCAGTCTCGCCGTCGGGGCCGGCGCCCTGCTCGACGAAGGACAGATCCGAAAAGCCGCACAGCGCCTTTTCCGCCGCGTCGAACGACAGCCGCCAGGCGAAGGCCTCGCCACGCGCCAGGCGCTCGGCTTCCTCGGACTTTGGGAGAGGCGCGCCGCGGTAGGCGACGGCCGGCTCGTGCGGGGCGCGGCCGATGTCCAGCTCCTTGCGGGTCTTGAAGCAGCGGTAGACGAGGCCGCGTTCGCGCAAGGTCTCGATGGCGGCGTGATAGTCGGTCAGGTGCTGTGACTGACGGCGGACGGGCCGTTCCCAGTCAAGGCCCAGCCAGGTCAGGTCCTCCAGGATCGCGGCCTCGTATTCCGGCCGGCTGCGGGTGGCGTCGATGTCCTCGATACGCAGCACGAAGCGGCCGCCGGCTTCCTGAGCGGCCCGAAAGGCCGTCAGCGCCGAGAAGGCGTGGCCGCGATGCAGGTAGCCGGTGGGAGAGGGGGCGAACCGGGTGGCGAAGCTCATCCGCGATCGAACTTGGCGAACATGCCCAGGTGGTCGAACACGGCCTTGAGGAAGGCCTCCTCGCCGCCCAGCAGGGTCTTGAGGCTCTCGAACTGCTTGAAGCCGCTCATCTCGGCCAGGCCATGGCCGGCGCACCAGGCGGCGATGGTCGCCAGTTCCAGGTCGATCTCCGAGACGCCTTCGCCGGCGGCGTGGGCGATGGTGTTGCGCACCTGGCAGTAGGCGCCTTCCTCCTTCATCTGGTCGGGGAGGGCGTCCTTGTCGCGCGAGCAGTCGTACATCACGCGGTAGAGGGCGGGGTTGTCGCGGGCGAAGGTGACGTAGGCCACGCCCAGGCTGGTCATCCGGCGACGGTCGTCGTCGCTGTCCTGGCGCGAGCGCATCAGGGCCGCGTCGAGCTCGACCCAGCCCTCGTGGGCCACGGCGTCGAGCAGTTGGCCCTTGTCCTTGAAGTGGTGATAGGGCGCGGCCGGGCTGACGCCTGCCTCGCGCGCCACCGCCCTCAGCGACAGGGCGGCCGGGCCGTCGGTCTCCAGGATCCTGCGGGCGGCCTCGACGAGGGCGCGGCTCAGATCGCCGTGGTGATAGGGGCGGGCTTCGGGCTGGGCGAGAGTCATCGACGGCCACTCTATCCCTTACGTAGGGAAAATCCATCCAAGCAGCGTCAAGATATCTTGACGGCGCTAAGATCCATGTTATCTAAGCGTCGTTCAGATGGATCGGCCATCAAGAGACCGCCACTGAGCCACGCCGGCCGAGGGGGTCGGCGCGCACCAACTTCAAGGATGTGTGTCATGACCAACCGTAGCTTCGAAGCCTTCGAAGGCCTCTTCGACCGCGTCGCCATCGGTTACTTCCTGGTGGCCGCCGTCGGTGTCGCCGGCGCCGTGCTGGCCATCGCGCTGTAGGCTCCAAAAGGACGAAATGTCCGTCGCGGCCGTCCCGCTGGGGATGGCCGCCGGGGTGCTCCTGATCCACGCCTTGATCCTGGCGCCCCGCTCGGCCATAGCCGGGCTTGCGGAACGACCCGCGACACCTCGGGTTTCCGTCTGATGACCGTCTTTTCCAACTCTTCGCGAGCTGCTCAATGAGCGTGGCCTTCACCAAGGAAGGCGACGCCGAAGCGTTCGCCGCCGACCTTCCCGACCGTCCGATCTCGCAGCATCCCAATCTCGTCACGCCGCAAGGCATGGCGATGATCGAGGCCGAGTTCGCCGACGCCCGCGCCGCCTATGCCGCGGCCCAGGCCGCGGGCGGCGTGGCCGACGACCGCACCGCCATGGCCCGCGCCACCCGCGACCTGCGCTACTGGTCTGCGCGCCGCGCCACCGCCCAACTGGTCGAGCGCGACGAGGGCCGCACCAGCGTGCAGTTCGGCGACGCGGTGACCTTCGACCGCGAGGACGGCCGCACCCAGACCTTCCGCATCGTCGGCGAGGACGAGGCCGACCCGGCCAAGGGTTCGGTGTCCTACGTCTCGCCCCTGGCCCGCGCCTTGATGGGCAAGGGTGTCGGCGACACGGCGATGGTGGCCGGCGGCGAGGTCGAGATCGTCGCCATCGGCTGAGGCCATGCGTTCGCCGCAAGATTCGGATTGCCAGTTCTGACCGGCGAGGGCTTCCTCGCCGGCGTGATTTCCGCCTCCGCTCCCACCCCCGACCTGATCGCCGCCGCCCGCGCGCACCTCGCCGCCGCCGACCCGATGTTCGCCCGGCTGGAGGCGGTGACGCCGGTGTTCGACTGGCGCCTGCGGCCCGGCGGCTTTCCCGGCCTGGCCCGGATGATCGTCGAGCAGCAGATCTCGGTCGCCGCCGCCGCCGCCATCTGGGCGCGGGTGCAGGCGGGGCTGCCCGAGCTGACGCCCGCCGCCGTCATGGCGCTCGATGATCCAGCCCTGCAGGGCCTTGGCCTTTCGCGGCCCAAGGTGCGCTATCTGCGCGAGATCGCCGGGGCGCACCTGTCGGGCGCCTGCGATTTCGACGCCCTGAAGGCGATGCCCGACGAGCAGGCCGTGGCGGCCCTGGTGGCGATCAAGGGCATAGGGCGGTGGACCGCCGAGACCTTCCTGATGTTCTGCGAGGGCCGCATCGACGTCTTCCCCGGCGGCGACATCGCCCTGCAGGAGGCCATGCGGTGGGCCGACGGTCATGCGCTTCGCCCGACCGAGAAGGCCGCCTATGTGCGAGCCGAGGCCTGGAAGCCCTATAGGGGCGTGGCGGCGCATCTGCTGTGGGCCTGCTACGGCGGCGTTCGGCGCGGCGAGATCACGCTTCAGGCGCCGACGGGCTGAACTTTCACAAGCTTCGTCTTGGTTCTGTCGCCGATTGGGATCATCCTTTCTGTGCGTCCGGGAATGAATGGCGATTCCCTGATTTGCGTAGGAAGGAGGCCCGTCTTCAGTCCGACCGCGTACACGCCCCGCAGGAGCGTTTTCGGCTCCTTTTCGGGAGGTCCTGAATGCAGGTCCTGACCCGTCCCCCGTCCGGCATGCCGGCCCTGGTGCTCAATGCCGACTATCGGCCGCTGAGCTACTACCCGCTGTCCCTCTGGCCCTGGCAGGAGGTGATCAAGGCGGTGTTTCTCGATCGCGTCGACGTGGTCTCGACCTACGACCACGTGGTGCATTCGCCATCCTTCGAGATGAAGCTGCCCAGCGTGGTGTCGCTGAAGCAGTACGTGCCGCAGGAGCGGCCGCCGGCCTTCACCCGCTTCAACCTGTTCCTGCGCGACAGCTTCAGCTGCCAATACTGCGGCTCACCCGACGAGCTGACCTTCGACCACGTGATCCCCCGCTCGCAGGGCGGCCGCACCACGTGGGAGAACATCGTCACCGCCTGCGCCCCCTGCAACCTGACCAAGGGCGGGCGCACCCCGCGCGAGGCGGGCATGCACCCTTTCCACACCGCCCGCCGGCCCTCGATGCACGAGCTCCAGGACCGCGGCCGCCGGTTCCCGCCGGGGCACCTGCACGAGAGCTGGCTCGACTATCTCTACTGGGACATCGAGCTGGAATCGTAGGGTTGCACCAAATGCTCCCCCTGAAGGGGGAGCTGTCGCGAAGCGACTGAGGGGGAAGTAATTACCGCATTGGCGGGGGAACTGACCTCGTCAGGCACTTCCCCCTCCGGCCCTTCGGGCCACCTCGCCCTTCAGGGGAGGATCTTGGGGGTACGCCCTAGTCCCGGAAATACCCACGGCGCTTGGTGCGGCCGCGAAGGCGGCGGCGCAGGCGGGGTTCGATGCTGGGCCAGGCCAGCAGCGCCAGCAGGGCCAGGATGACCAAGGCGGGGAACAGCGGCGACATGACCCAAGAACGCGTTCGATGTGAGAAGGCTTCCACCGTTTCGCGATTTTGCGCTGCAAACAAGGACAAAGTTTCTCCGACGCGATAATCCTCGCAAAGCCTCGGCCTCGTCACGAAAGCGCCTTGTTCGCAAGGCTGGCGGCCCAGTTTCGGGTGACGCTTTCCGGCGCAGCTTTCAGGCTGATCTTGTGTTGCGTTGCAGCATACCCAGTCGCCCGCCGTCTTTATGCGGCGCTTATGCGGCCCATACATCTCCCGAATGGAGCCCTTACGCGGCCTTGTGGTCCCTTCCGCGCCAACCTGGAAGGAGGCCGGCATGGCTGACATCGCATTCCTGGCGCTGGGCGGAGGGCTTTTCGTGCTCTTCGGCCTGTTCGCCGTCGCATTGAGGCGCGCATGACCCTGTTCGTGAACGCGCTTTGGGGGGCCGGGGCGATCGTCGTCGCGGCCTACATGGTCACGGCCCTGATGCGGCCGGACCGCTTCTGACGATCCTCGGATAACCTCAAATGAATTGGCAAGGATGGGCGGAGATCGCCCTGACGCTTGGCCTGGCGGTCGGTATCGGCTGGCCGCTGGGCGTCTACATGTCGCGCGTCTGGAACGGCGAGCGCACCTGGCTCGACCCGCTGCTGGCGCCGGTCGAGCGCCTCTTCTACGCGGCGGGCGGCATCGACCCGCGCAAGGGCCAGAGCTGGATCGGCTATGCCGGCGCGCTCCTGGCCTTCAACGCCGTCGGCTTCTTTCTGGTCTATGGCGTGTTGCGCCTGCAGGGCGCTCTGCCGCTGAACCCGCAAGGCTTTGCGGGCCTGTCGCCGCACCTGGCGTTCAACACCGCCGTCAGCTTCGTGACCAACACCAACTGGCAGAGCTATGGCGGCGAGACCACCATGTCGACGCTCAGCCAGATGCTGGTGCTGACGGTGCAGAACTTCGTCTCGGCCGCCACCGGCGCCGCGATCGCCGCGGCCCTGGCGCGCGGTTTCATCGCCAACAAGGGCGAGGACGTCGGCAACTTCTGGAGCGACGTGATCCGCACCACGCTTTGGGTGCTGTTGCCGCTGTGCGTGGTCGTCGCTCTCGTGCTCGCGGCCCTGGGCGTGCCCCAGACCCTGGCCGCCGGCGTCACCGCCCATACGCTGGAGGGCGGCGAGCAGAAGATCTCGCTCTTCGCCACCGCCAGCCAGCTGGCCGTCAAGCAACTGGGCATCAACGGCGGCGGGATCTTCAACGTCAACTCGGCCCACCCGTTCGAGAATCCCACGCCGCTGACCAACCTGATCACGGCGGTGTCGATCAACGTGCTGGGCTGGGCGGCGTTCTTCGCCTTCGGCCGTAGCGTGCTGGCCAGGAAGGACGTTCGCGCCCTGGTGATCGCCGCTGCGGTGCTGCTGAGCGCCGGCGCCGGCGCGATCTACGTCACCGAGACGCAAGGCCCGCCGGCCCAGGTCGCCGCCCATGTCGACGCCAGCGTCAACATGGAAGGCAAGGAGGTCCGCTTCGGCGCGCCCTCGACCGCCGCGTGGGCCGCCATGACCACGGGCGCCTCCAACGGCTCGGTCAACGGCATGCATTCCAGCCTGATGCCGCTGGGCGGCGGGGTGACCATGTTCCTGATGCAGCTGGGCGAGATCCTGCCGGGCGGCATCGGCTCTGGGATCGCCATCATGGTCGTCATGGCCTTGCTGGCGGTGTTCGTGGCCGGGCTGATGGTGGGCCGCACGCCCGAATATCTGGGCAAGAAGATCGAGGCCCGCGAGATTCAGTTCGCCATGCTGGCGGTGCTGGTGATCCCGCTGTTCATGCTGAGCTTCGCCGCCCTGGCCGCCATCCTGCCCGAAGCGCTGAAAGGCCTGATGCACGCCGGTCCTCACGGCCTGTCGGAGATCCTCTACGCCTACGTCTCGACCACGGCCAACAACGGCTCGGCCTTCGGCGGCCTGACCGCCAACGCCCCCTGGTGGAACACCACCCTGGGCCTGGCGATGATGTTCGGGCGCTTTGCTCCGATCGTCGCGGTGCTGGCCATCGCCGGCGCCCTGGCGGCCAAGCCCAAGCTCGCCCCCACGGCCGGCGCCATGCCGACCCATGGCGGCCTCTTCGTCGGCCTGCTGATCGGGGTGATCCTGATCCTCGGCGGCCTGCAGTTCTTCCCCGCTCTGGCGCTGGGACCGATCGTCGAGCACTTCCAGGCGCTCGCCTTCGTCGCCGGTCGCTGATCGAAAGCGCACTTCCATGACAACCTATGAAAATGCAGCGGGCGAGGGCGCCCGGCGCAAGCCGGCCAGCCTCGCCGGCGGCCTCTCGACCCCGATCCTGGCCCGCGCGGCCAAGGACGCCTTCCTCAAGCTCGACCCGCGCAAGCTGACCGGAAATCCGGTGATCTTCGCGACTTGGATCGTGGCGCTGCTGTCGAGCGTCTCGGCGGTCGCCGCCATCGCCGCCCAGCAGTCGGCCGGCTTCGCCGTTCAGGTCTCGCTGTGGCTCTGGGCCACCGTGCTCTTCGCCAACCTGGCCGAGAGCGTGGCCGAGGGCCGCGGCAAGGCCGCCGCCGACAGCCTTCGGGCCGCCCGTGTCACCACCAAGGCCAAGCTGATCATCGACGAGCAGGCCGGCACGATCATCCCGACCCCGGCCCACAAGCTGGTTCCCGGCGAACTCGTGCTGGTCGAGGCCGGCGACGTGGTCCCTACCGACGGCGAGATCGTCGAGGGCATGGCCAGCGTCAACGAGGCCGCCATCACCGGCGAAAGCGCGCCGGTGATCCGCGAAAGCGGCGGCGACCGTTCGGCGGTGACCGGCGGCACCACGGTCGTCTCCGACTGGATCAAGGTGCGGGTCACGGCCGCGCCGGGCTCGACCTTCCTCGACCGCATGATCGCCATGGTCGAGGGCGCCGACCGCCGCAAGACGCCCAACGAGATCGCCCTGGCCGTGCTGCTGGCGGGCCTGACCCTGATCTTCCTGATCGCGGTGGTCACCCTCCTGGGCCTGGGCAAGTTCTCGGGCGTGGCTTTGGACCCGCTGGTGCTGGGCGCGCTGTTCATCACGCTGATCCCGACGACCATCGGCGGGCTGCTCTCGGCCGTCGGCATCGCCGGCATGGACCGCCTCTTGAAGGTCAATGTGCTGGCGACCTCGGGCCGCGCGGTGGAAGCCGCCGGCGACGTCGACACCCTGCTGCTCGACAAGACCGGCACCATCACCTTCGGCAACCGCATGGCGACGGAAGTCATCGCCGCTCCCGGCGTGCGTCCCGACGCGGCCCTGCGCGCCGCGGTCATGGCGTCGCTGGCCGACGAGACGCCGGAAGGCCGCTCGATCGTCGAGCTGGGCCGCCAGGCCGGCCTCTCCCTGGAGTCCCCGGCCGGCGCGACCGCCATCCCGTTCAGCGCCGCGACCCGCCAGTCGGGCCTCGACGTCGACGGCCGTTCGTGGCGCAAGGGCGCGGTGGACGCGGTCTATCGCAGCCTGGCCATCGATCCCAAGCTGATCCCCGGCGAGGTGATGGCGGCCGTCGACCGCATCGCCCGCTCGGGCGGCACGCCGCTGGCGGTCAGCGAGGACGGCGTGCTGGTGGGCGTCATCCACCTGAAGGACGTGGTCAAGCCGGGCGTGAAGGCCAGGTTCGCCGACCTGCGCCGCATGGGCCTGCGCACGGTGATGATCACCGGCGACAACCCGGTGACCGCCGCCGCCATCGCTTCGGAGGCCGGCGTCGACGATTTCCTGGCCGAGGCCACCCCCGAGGACAAGCTGCGGCTGATCCGCGCCGAGCAGGCCAAGGGACGCCTGGTGGCCATGTGCGGCGACGGCGCCAACGACGCCCCCGCGCTTGCTCAAGCGGACGTCGGCGTGGCCATGCAGACCGGCGCCCAGGCCGCCCGCGAGGCCGGCAACATGGTCGATCTCGACAGCGACCCGACCAAGGTCATCGAGATCGTCGAGGTCGGCAAACAGATGCTGATCACCCGCGGCGCCCTGACGACCTTCTCGATCGCCAACGACGTGGCCAAGTACTTCGCCATCATCCCGGCGATGTTCGTGGTCTCGCTGCCGGCGCTTGGCGCGCTGAACATCATGAAGCTGGCGAGCCCGCAGAGCGCGATCCTGTCGGCAGTGATCTTCAACGCCCTGGTGATCGTGGCCCTGATCCCGCTGGCCCTGAAGGGCGTGAAGTACCGCGCCATCGGCGCCGGCAAGCTCCTGTCGCGCAACCTGCTGATCTACGGCGTCGGCGGTCTCGTCGCTCCGTTCGTCGGCATCAAGCTCATCGACATGGCCGTCTCCGCCCTGGGGCTGGCCTGATGAACCGCCCGATCATCACGGACGTCGTCTTCGGCCTCGTGGCGATCGGGCTCGTCTGCCTGGCGGCCAATCTCGGCAGCCAGTGATTTCTCTCTTCCTGAAAGACGAAGAACTCCAATGCGCAAGTTTGCGTTTCTCGTGATCACCGCCTCGACCCTGGTCGCCACCGCCGCCTGGGCGGACGAGACCCCGATCTGCACCGACCGCCCGACCAAGGCCAACAGCACGTGCAGCGTGCCCAAGGGCGCCTGGCAGGTCGAGGCCGACGGGGGGAACTGGACGCAGGCGAAGGCCGGCGGGATCAAGGCCGAGACGACCGCCGTGGCCGCCACGACCCTGAAGTATGGTCTTTCCGACAGCAGCGACCTGCAGGTGACCTGGACGCCTTACCTTCAGGCCCGCGTGAAGGGGCCGGGCGTCGACGACAAGACCGATGGCGTCGGCGACGTGTGGGTCCGGTACAAGACCCGCGTCCATTCCGGCGACAAGGTGAGCCTTGCCCTGCTGCCCTATGTGAAGATTCCGACGGCGGCCAAGGGCCTGGGTAATGACGAGGTGGAGGGCGGCGTAGCCGTTCCGATCAGCATCGCGCTGGACGGCGCCACCCTGACCTTCGGGCCACAGGTGGACCTGCTGCTCGACGCCGACGGCGAAGGCCGCCACGCGACGGTGACCAATGTCGTCAACCTGGCCCGCCCGGTCACCGACCGACTGACCCTGGTCGGCGAGCTGTGGACCAGCAGCAACTTCGACCCCGCCGACACGGTGACCCAGGTTTCGGCCGACGTCGCCGCCGCCTATCTCGTCGCGCCGACCCTGCAACTGGACGCCGGCGCCAATTTCGGATTGAACCGCGACACCCCCGACGCGCAACTGTACGTCGGCGTCTCGAAGCGGTTCTAGGAAAGGAGCTGGAAGGTCATGATCTCGCACCTTCGCCCGGCCCTCGTTTCGATGGGCTTTTTCACCGTCCTTCTTGGCCTGGCCTATCCGCTGGCCATTACCGGCGTGGCCCAGGCCGCCTTCCCGGCGCAGGCCAACGGCTCGCTGGTCCGCGACGCCCACGGCCAGATCGTCGGCTCGGAACTGATCGGCCAGGCCTTCGCCAAGCCGGCCTATCTGCACGGCCGTCCTTCGGCGGCGGGCAACGGCTATGACGCCAGCGCTTCCAGCGGCTCGAACATGGGCCCGCTGAACGACAAGCTGATCGAGCGCGAAAAGACCGACGCCGACGCGCTGCGCGCCGAGTTTCCCGGCGCGGTCATTCCGGCCGACGCGGTCACGACGTCCGGCTCGGGCCTGGATCCGGACATCTCGCCGGCCTATGCCCGCCTGCAGGCCGGACGCATCGCGACCGCTCGCAACGCGCCGCGTGGCGAGGTGCTGGCCATGATCGACGCTGCCGTCAAACCGCCGCTGCTGGGCTTCATCGGCCAGCCGCGGGTCAATGTGCTGGACGTCAACCGGGCGCTCGACGCGCGCTTCCCGATGGTCGGCTAGCCGTTGGCAGGCGACCCCTCTTCATACCCCGAAAGGGGGCGCCCCGACCCCGAGGCGCTTCTGGCGGCCGCCAACAAGGCCCGCCGGGGGCGCCTCAAGGTGTTCCTGGGCATGGCTCCGGGCGTGGGCAAGACCTACGAGATGCTGCGCGCCGCCCGTCGCCGGAAGGCCGAGGGCC
Organism: Caulobacter endophyticus; assembly: GCF_003116815.1. Classification (GTDB taxonomy): domain Bacteria; phylum Pseudomonadota; class Alphaproteobacteria; order Caulobacterales; family Caulobacteraceae; genus Caulobacter; species Caulobacter endophyticus. Next base: position 33,263 of record NZ_QDKQ01000026.1, on the reverse strand, counting down.
AGGACGTGCTGGTCGGGGTCGTCGAGACCCATGGCCGCCGCGAGACCGAAAGCCTGCTGCGCGGGCTGGAGGTGCTGCCGCGCCGTCCGGTCGACAGCCGGGGGCGCAGCTATCTGGAATTCGATCTCGACGCGGCTCTGGAGCGGCGGCCGAAACTGCTGCTGGTCGACGAGTACGCCCACTCCAACGCGCCGGGCTCGCGCCATCCCAAGCGCTGGCAGGACGTCGAGGAGATCCTGGCGGCCGGCATCGACGTCTGGACGACGCTGAACGTCCAGCACCTGGAGAGCCTGGTCGACGTCGTCCTGAGCATCACCGGCGCCCGCCAGCGCGAGACCGTGCCCGACAGCGCCTTGGCCCGCGCCGACGACATCGAGCTTATCGACATCACGCCCGACGAGCTGCGCGAGCGGATGGCGGCGGGCAAGGTCTATGTGCCTGAGACCGCGCGGCTGGCCTCGGAGAACTTCTTCAAGGTCGAGAACCTCACCGCCCTGCGCGAACTGGCCCTGCGGCGGGCGGCCCAGACGGTCGACGACCAGCTGGTCGCGGCCATGCGCGAGAAGGGCGTCGAGGGACCGTGGGCGGCGGGCGAGCGGATCCTCGTCCTGGCCGGCGGCGACGGCATGGCTGCGGGTCTGGTGCGCGCCGGCCGGCGGCTGTCGGACATGATGATGGACGCGCCGTGGACCGTGGCCCATGTGGAACGTCCCGACCGCCCGCCGCCGCCCGAGGCCGCCGCGGCCCGCACCCGCGAGGCGCTGAAGCTGGCCGAGCAGCTGGGCGGCTCGACCGTCGTGCTGACCGGGACCGACGTGGTCGCCTCGGTCATGGCCTGGGCCCGGCGCAACAACGTCACCCAGATCGTGATCGGCCGAATGGGGGGCAGGTCTAGGGATTCGCGCTGGCGCGAGCTGACCGGCCGCTCGCTGGCCGCCGCGCTGCTGCGCGAGGCGCGGGGCCAGGCGATCCACGTGGTCACCGGGGCGGACGCGGAGGGCGTGCGGGATTCGCAGGCGCCCAGGCCCCGCCGCCTCGACTGGCCCGCCTACCTGACGGCCGGCGGCTTCGTGGCGGCGGCCAGCCTGGTGGCCTGGGGGCTGGACACCGCCTTCGACCGGGTGGAGCTTGGGATGATCTACCTGGCCGCGGTGCTGGCGGCGGGGGTGATGCACGGCCTGCGTCCCGCCCTGGCGGCGGCGACGGCGGCCTTCCTGATCTACAACTACTTCTTTCTGGCCCCGCGCTACAGCCTGGCGATCGGCTCGCCCACCGACGTGCTGACCCTGATCGTGTTCTGGGCGGTGGCCCTGGCCACCGGCGGGCTGGCGGGACGGGTGCGCGACCAGGCGCTGGGCTCGCAGAAGCGCGCGGCGGGCGTCACCACCCTGCTGGCCGCCAGCCGCACCCTGTCGGCGGCCTCGGGCAAGGCGGCGGTGGCCAAGGCCCTGGCCGAGCAGGCGGCCGCCGCCTCGGGCGCGCGGGCCATTGTCTTCCTGCCCAGCGATGGAGAGCTGGCGCCGGTCGCCGGAGCGCCGGACTTCGCCGACCTCGGAACCGCGCCCATGGCCGCCGCCCGCTGGGCCTGGGAGAAGGGCGAGGCGGCCGGCGCGGGCACCGGCACCCTGCCGCAGGCGGCCTGGACCTTCTGGCCGCTGGAGGGACTGGGCGCCCGCGCCGGCGTGGCCGGGATCGAGGCCGGGGCCCTGGCCTCCGGCTCCGACGAGGAGCGCCTGCTGCTGGCCTTGCTCGACCAGGGCGCCGTGGCCCTGCAACGCGCGGAGCTGGCCGCCGGCGCTGTGGAGGCCGAGGCCCTGCGCCGCTCCGACCGCTTCCGCAACGCCCTGCTGAACTCCATCAGCCATGACCTGCGCACGCCGCTGACCACGGTGCTGGGCGCGGCCACCACCCTGATCGACTACGGCGACAAGCTGTCGGCGCCGGCGCGGCTGGACCTGGCCATGGGCGTCAAGGAAGAAGCCGAGCGCCTCAACGGCTACGTCGCCAACCTGCTGGACATGACCCGCATCGAGGGCGGCGGGCTGAAGCTGCGCACCGACTGGATCGACGTGCGCGACGTGTTGGCCGCCGCGTGCGACCGCGTGGCCCGCCGGCTGGACGGCCGGGTGCTGACGCGCGACTTCCTCGAGACGCTCAGCCTGGTCCAGGCCGACCCGAGCCTGCTGGAGCAGGTGGCGGTCAACATCCTGGAGAACGCCATCGCCTATAGCCCGCCTGGCGCGCGCATCGAGGTCGCCGCCTACGAGGACCGCGCCCACGTGGTGATCAGCATCGAGGACGAAGGGCGGGGCATTCCGCCTGCCGACCTGGAGCGCGTGTTCGAGAAGTTCCGCCGCCTGCAGGAGCCCAGCGACCGCTCGGCGAACGCCAGCCAGGGCGTGGGGCTGGGTCTGGCGATCGCAAAGGGCTTCGTCGAGGCCATGGGGGGGCGGATCGCCGCCGCCAGCCCGATCCACGACGGCAAGGGCACGCGGATGCTGATCAGCCTGCCCAAGGGCGTCGAAACGCCCCACCATCTGCTATGAGCCGATCATGAGCGCGCTTCGCCCCCGCATCCTGGTCATCGACGACGAGCCGCAGATCCACCGGTTCCTCGGCCCCGCGCTCGACGCGGCCGGCTATGACCCGCTGCGCGCCGACGGCGGCCAGGAGGGGCTGCGCGGCATCGCCCTGTGGTCGCCCGACGCCGTCGTGCTCGACCTTGGCCTGCCCGACATGGACGGCAAGGCGGTGCTGGAGAAGGCGCGGGCCTTCTATGACGGGCCGATCCTGATCCTGTCGGCCCGCGACCGCGAGATCGAGAAGATCGAGGCCCTGGACCGGGGCGCCAACGACTATGTGGAAAAGCCGTTCGGGGTGGGCGAACTGCTGGCCCGGCTGCGCGTGGCCCTGCGCCAGAGGGCGGCGACCCAGGCGCCGGTCGGTCCGATCCGCGCCGGGGCCGTGGAGCTGGACCTGGAAAAGCGCCTGGTCACCCGCGACGGGGCGGTGGTGAAGGTCTCGCCGCGCGAATACGAGGTGCTGGCGCGCCTGGCCATGGGGCGCGGCAAGGTGCTGACCCACAAGGAGCTGCTGACCTCGGTCTGGGGGCCGGCCCACATGCACGACACCCAGTATCTGCGGGTGTTCGTCGGCCAACTGCGGCAGAAGCTGGAAGCCGACCCGGCCCATCCGAAGATTCTGCTGACCGAGCCGGGGGTGGGGTACCGGTTCATCGCCGATTGAGGCCGGAGCGGAAATCCCGTCACGCCTGCCGCGACGGTGATCCGGCCGTCGCCGCCATCAGGTCGACTGGTCTCGTTTCTCTTTTTCTTTCTTCGCCTGGTCGTGATGCCATTTGATGGAGAAGAACATTCCGACCCCCAGAACCAGGATCTTGAGGGGGAAGAAAACTATAGGAAACCAATCTACCCAATTCACAATGTTGCTCCAGGCGGGCGTCGGAAACCAAGGCGCATCGCTTTTCCAAGGACCGGGCAGCCCTACCAATTTTGGTCGCTCAGGTGTCGTGGACAAAGTGTCCAAGCGGGACGGTCGGCTTGAGGCTTATCTCCCGCCTCTGGGCGAGTGCGGGTGAGCTAGCGAGTTCCCCGCCGGATCGCCGCCGCCTCCTTCACGCGGATCAGCAGTCCTGGAATGTCGAGCGGCTTGGCTAGGTGGCCGTCCATGCCGGCGGCGAGGAAGGCTCTGATTTCGGAAGGCGGGGCGTCGGCGGTGAGGGCCAGGATCGGCACGGCGCCGGCCGGTGGGGGCAGGGCGCGGATGGCCCGCGCAGCCTCCAGGCCGTCCATGCCCGGCATGCGCACGTCCATCAGAACGACGTCGAAAGCCCCGTCGCGTACTGCCGCCACGCCCGATGCGCCGTCGGACGCGCCGGTGACCAGATGACCGGCCGCGCCCAGGACGGCTTCGGCGAGGGTGCGGTTGGCGGGGGTGTCGTCGACGACCAGGATGCGTAGAGGACCCGTCCGTCGCTTCGGCCTCTTGGGTCGGGCGGCGCCGTCGGTCGCGGGGAGCGGCGTCGGCAGGGCGGGCATCGCGGAACGTCCAGCTTGGCCGGGCGAGACTGGGTCCGCGCGGGGCGCCGCGCAAGCATCCTGAGGCTGCATCGCCGGTCGGCGGGCCGGGCTATTCGACGCGGATGTGCTGCGCCAGGGCCTGGGCGATGGCCAGGTTGGCCCGGTCGTTCAGGTGCAGGCCGTCGTACTGCAGCGGCGCGCCGATATCGGCCAGGGCGTGTGCGGCGTCGACGGCCTTGACCCCCGTGCGGGCGGCGACCTGGGCGGCGGCTTCGCGGAAGGGGTCGAGCCTGGCTTGGGTGTCGCGGGCCGAGGCCGGCGGCGGCAGCAGCACGATCACCTGGCCGCCGTCGTCGAGGCGGCGGCGGACCAGGGCTTCCAGCAGGCTGGCATAGACCTTGACGTCCAGAGCGCCGGGCTTGCCGCGCACCTTGGCGTCGTTGGCGCCGTACATGATGATCGTCAGGTCGCCGGTCGGCTCGCGCGCCCAGCGGGTCAGGCCGTCCAGGGTCTGGTCGCCCGGCTTGCCGTGGTTGACCACGGCGACCTCGCCGCCCAGCAGGTCGCGCAGGGTCTCGGGATAGGGCTTGGGGCTGCGCGGCGAGGGCGAGCCGTTGATGCCGGGAATCGACTCGCCCCAGCGCTTGAAGCCGTAGGTCAGGCTGTCGCCCTCGCAGACGATGACCGCGCCGCGCCTGAGGCGCACGGGCTCGCCCGGCGCGGCGTCCAGCTTGACGACGGTGCGGGCCGCGGCGCTGCCGGTCGGGCGCCATTGGGGCAGGGTGGTCTGGAACCACGCCGCCGCCAGGCCAAAGCCCAGCACGATCCCCACGCCCAGGCCAGGCAGGAAGAACCGCGAGTGCTTCAGGTCGTGCAGATAGGCGGCGAGGGGGCTCATTGGGTCGGCCTGTTAAGCATGTTCGATGGGCGACTCGAATGCGCGTTTGAAGAGCTTGCCAGCTTTTTCCGCATAGAGCGCCGCGCCTACGGTCAAGGTAAGTATAATTGTTGCTCGAACCCTGCTCTTTTTATCATCAGGGTGATTAATGCCCCTTATAGCCAAGTTTGACAGGCGTTCCGATCCCGGACGGTTGATCGCGTGATTGCATGGTCCCGTCGTCGGGCGCCACAAACTTTGGCCACATAAAAATTTCTTTTTAATAGTCATCAGTTGGTGATTGCGCTTCGACACGGAATGTCGAATTACAATCACTCGATGTTTTTGTGCCGCCGGCTGGGCGGGGCTCTTGTTGAGCAGGGGATAACATGCGCGTAGCGATGATTGGCACGGGCTATGTGGGCCTGGTGTCTGGGGCGTGCTTTGCGGACTTCGGTCACGTGGTGACGTGCATCGACAAGGATCCGCGCAAGATCTCGCGGCTGCTGGCCGGGGAGATCCCGATCTACGAGCCGGGCCTGGACGACCTGGTGGCCCGCAACGTGCGCGAGGGCCGGCTGTCGTTCACCCTGGAAGGCGCCCAGGCGATCAAGGACGCCGACGCGGTGTTCATCGCCGTGGGCACCCCCACCCGCCGCGGCGACGGCCATGCCGACCTGTCCTACGTCTACGCCGCCGCCGAGGAGATCGCCGGCCTGATCGACGGCTTCACGGTCGTGGTCACCAAGTCGACCGTGCCGGTGGGCACCGGCGACGAGGTCGAGGCGATCATCAGGCGGGTCAATCCGGCCGCCCAGTTCGCCGTGGTCTCCAATCCCGAGTTCCTGCGCGAGGGCGCGGCCATCGAGGACTTCAAGCGCCCCGACCGCGTGGTGGTCGGCGCCGAGGACGAGCGCGCCCAGGCGGTGATGCGCGAACTCTATCGCCCCTTGAGCCTCAACGAGACCCCGATCGTCTTCACCGGCCGCCGCACCAGCGAGCTGATCAAGTACGCCGCCAACGCCTTCCTGGCGATGAAGATCACCTTCATCAACGAGATGGCCGACCTGTGCGAGAAGGTCGGGGCCGACGTCCAGCAGGTGGCCAAGGGCATCGGCCTGGACAAGCGCATCGGGGCCAAGTTCCTCAACGCCGGCCCCGGCTACGGCGGCTCGTGCTTCCCCAAGGACACCATCGCCCGGAATCGAACCGGGGTAAACGGATTTGCAGTCCGGCGCGTAACCACTCCGCCACCGGGCCACCGGGTCGACACGCTTGCGTCGGCGAAGAGGGGGTCTGGCTATCAGAGGTCGGCCGGGCTCGCAATGGCCAAACTTGCTTATCCCCACGCTTTACTTCTGGCGGGGCGGTTTCAGGGCGCGGCCAGCCATCAGCAGGGTTCCGGCGTGGTTGGCGTGGGCCGCCTCGGCGAGGGTGCGGGCGGCGTTGCGCACCTCTTCCTGGATGGCCTGGTCGGCGTCCAGCGCCTCGTGATTGGTGGCGTAGGGCTGCCAGTAGCCGATGTAGCGGTCTAGCTCGGCGTTCACGCCGGCCGGCACGAGGTCCATGAACCGCAGCCAGTCCGACAGGCTGCGGCGGACGTTCTCGGCCCCCTCGACATCGCCATGGACCACCACCGAGAACACCCGCCCCTTCAGGTGCTTGGGATAGTCCCAGCCGGCCAGCTCGACGGCCTTGGCCTCGTTCGCGTGCTTGCCGTGGGTGAGGGTGGGGTCGGGATTGCCGCCGTCGGCGCAGACCAGCCGGTCCATCATCAGCTTCAGTGGCGAACTGACCTGGTACCAGTTCACCGGCGTGATGATCATCACCCCGTGGGCCTCGACCCACAGCGGGTAGATTTCGTTCATCCAGTCGTCGACCTGGCCCAGTGAATAGTTCGGGTAGCACGAGCACGGCCAGTGGCAGAGCGGGGCGGCGGTCGAGAAACAGGCCTTGCAGGGGTGGATCGCGCGGCCGAATTCGGAAGCCAGGCGCGACAGGTCCAGGGTCTCGACCGTGATGCCGTCGGCCTCGAAGACCTCGCGGGCCAGCTCGGCCAGGCGGAACGACTTCGACATCTCGCCAGGGCAGGTGTGTTCGCTGCGGGACGAGGCGTTGACGATCAGCACCCTGCAGGGACCGTCCCTGTCGTCGTGGCGGGCCTGGGCGGCGTCGAGGTCGGCCTTGGCGCGCAGCCAGTCGACGGCCAGGTCGTAGTTGGGGTCGTGAAAGTCCGCCCCGGCCTTCTGGGTGTGGGGCGACTTGCGGGAGTTGTCATAGGCGTCCCAGGCGGCGTCGGCGATGCGCGATAGCTCGGCCTGCAGGGGCTCGAACGCGGGGTCGACATAGCGGGCCAGGAACCGCCGTCGGAACGTCGCCTCGTCGAGCCTGGGGCTGGGCATGCCTTTTCTGGGCTCGGGCGTCGGCTTGGTCATCGCAGCTCCTGGCCGGCGCGTTGCGGGGCGCCGGACGGGGAGCCAACGGGACCGCTAAGCGCGCGGTTCCTTGCCACGGGTAAGGTGCAGGCCGGCGATCAGGGCCAGGGCGATGATCGCCAGGCCTTCGGCCAGATACGCCGCCGGGCGGACGTCGTGCTCGCTGACCAGCAGGGCCGCCAGCAGCGGTCCGGCCGCGCAGCCCAGCAGGCTGGCGCCGGGGCCGAGCAGGGCGGCGCGCCGGCTGGGGTCGGCCTCGATGGCCAGCGGCGTCAGGAACGGCGAGGCGAACAGCCAGGCGAAGCCGAAGACGCCCGAGGCGGCCAGGAACAGCGGCGCGGCCGGCATGGCGGCGAAGACCACGAGGCAAGCGGCCGCCGCGCAGACCCCGACGGTCAGCGACACGAACCACGAGATCCGTCCGGCCAGGGCCGTGGCCGCCGCGCCGCCCGCTACCTGAGCGGCCAGCGATATCGAGAAGGCCAAGCCCGCCGTGGTCGCCGGATGTCCGGACTGGCGAGACAGCGGCTCGGCATAGATCCACAGCGCCAGGATGAAGGCCTGGAAGCAGAAAACCGCCAGCAGGGCGACCCAGCCGCGCGGACTGGGCAGGCCCTTGGGGGCGTCCTCGGTCCGGGGCAGGGCGGCCCAGGCGCGCGGGATCAAGGCGCCGGTCAGGGCGGCCGAGGCGGCCAGCGCCGCCAGCGCCACGAAGCCGCCGTTGGGGCCGAACTGGCCGATGACGAAGACGGTCAGCCCCGCCACCACGGCCAGTTGGGCCAGGGTCTGGACGGTCAGGTAGATCCCCGACCAGCGGTCGGGTCGGGACGAGCGGACGATCATGCCGGTGACGATCCAGATCAGCGCTCCGGCCGGAAGGCCGGCCGCCGCCCGTGTCAGCACCAGCAGGCCGTCATGGGCGAAGGTGGAGGCCAGGTTCAGCGCCGCCAGGAAGCAGCCGCAGGCCACCGCCGCCAGTCGCAGCCGTCGGGCGCCAAAGACCGGCCCAAGCAGGGCCGCGCCGATCCCCATGGCCGCCAGCTCAGCCATGCCGGCCAGGCCGATCTCGGTGGCGGTCAGCCGGCCGGTTGCCTCCAGCCCGCCCAGCAGCAGCGGCCCGACGCCAGGAAACAGCACGCCGACGATCCCGATCCACAGCACCGCCAGGCGCTCGGTCAGGCTGGGCTTTGGCCCGATCCAGCCGCCTTCCGCCGCGGGGGCGCTCAATAGCGGGCCCGCAGATAGACGCCATAAGTGCGCGGCGGGCCCATGCTGAACACGTCGAAGCCCAGGCCCTCGACGGCGGTGATGTCGAGAATGTTGGTCGTGTCGAACAGATTCTTGCCCCACACGCCCAGTTCGTAGCGGCCGCCGTCCAGCTTCCAGCCCAGCTGGCCATTAACGTAGGTCCGGCCCTTGTCGCTGAGCCGCTCGGTGTTGGCGGTGTCGAAGAAGACCTTGGAGCGGTAGGTGAAGTCCAGCTGGCCGGCGAAGTCGCCGACCGGCAGCGGGTGCTCGTACCGGACCACGCCGTTGACGCTGGCCTTGGGGGCCGAGGGCAGGCGGTTGCCCGAATAGTCCTGCCCGACCGAGACGAAGTCCTTGTACTCGGCGTTCAGCAGGGCCGCGCCGAGGGTCAGGGACAGGCCGCGCACGGGCCGCGCCTCGATCTCGGCTTCGGCGCCGTACACGCGCGCGGCCGAGGCGTTGGTGAAGTACTGCACCGACAGGGCGCCGCGCTGGATCACGGTGTAAACCTGCAGGTCCTGGTAGTCGTAATAGAAAGCGGCCGCGTTCAGGCGCAGGCGGCGATCGAGGAACTCGCTCTTGGCGCCCACCTCGAAGGCGTCGACGGTCTCGTCGTCGTAGGGGCCCAGGTCCTCCGGCGCGGTGGTCTGGCCGGTGAAGAAGCCGCCGCTCTTGTAGCCGCGATTGTAGGTCGCATAGAGATTGGCGTCGTCGGTCAGGGCGTAGCGCAGGCCAAGCCGGCCCGACAGCGACTTGAAGGTCTTGTCGCCGTCGTAGGTGAACAGGGTCAGCAGGCCGTAGTCGACGTCGCTGACATAGTGGAAGCTCTTGTCGTCGACCGAATAGCGCAGGCCGGCCGTGAAGGTCAGGCGCGAGGTCAGGTCGTGATCGAGCTGGCCGAAGACGGCCCAGCTACGGGTCTTCTGGGTCAGCGGCCAGCCGAACACGCCGATGCTGGCGGCCGGGTCCATGCCGGTCGGGTTGTCGGGCGTCGGACTGCGCAGGTCGCCCAGCACATCGTAGCGGCTGTCGTTGGAGAGGTCGTCCCTGGCCCAGTAGAGGCCGGTCACCCAGCGGGTGGGACCCGTGCCGTTCGACTGCAGCCGGAACTCCTGGCTCAGCGTCTCCTGCAGGGCGATGTAGCGGGCGCTGATCACCTGCAGCGGGTTGGCGTCGGTGTCTTCCCAGTCGTCGCGGGCCGCGCGCTGATAGCCGGTGATCGAATAGAGGGTCATGTCGCCCAGGTCGTAGGACACGCTGGCCGTCGCCCCGAACAGCTTGACGATGTCCTTGCCCTCGAACCGGTAGTCGCCCTCGTAGAGGTTCGCGCTGGTGTTGGCGTAGCCCAGCACGTTCGTGCACTGGCCCGAGGTATAGAAGGCCGGCTTGCAGACGGCGTAGCCCAGGCTTGGGTCGAAGTCGCCGGCCGCCTCGGGCGTCTGGGCCACCAGCGAGCGGTTGTAGGTCCAGATCGAACCGCCGCGCGACTGGTTGAGGCTCAGCGACAGGTCGGCGGTCAGCTTGTCGTCGGGCTTGTAGCGCAGGGCCAGGCGCGTGGCCCAGCGGTTGGCGTCGTTGCCCTTGTTGCCGGTCAGGCGGTTGGTCGTATAGCCGTCGTTCTTGTCGTAGAGGCCGCTGATCCGGAAGGAGAGGGCGTCGCCGGCGATCGGTCCGCCGAAGCCGCCCTGGGCGTTAACGGCGTTGAAGCGGCCGTACTCGACGGCGATGTCGCCGCTCGGCGTGCTCGACGGCTTCCTGGTGACGACGTTGATCGCCCCGCCGGTGGTGTTGCGGCCGTAGAGGGTGCCCTGCGGCCCGCGCAGCACCTCGACCTGCTCCAGGTCGTAGAAGCCGGCCAACTGGGCCAGCGGCGAGGCCACATAGACCCCGTCGACATAGACGCCGACGGCGCTGGCCGTTCCGGGGTTGAAGTCGTTGACGCCGATGCCGCGGATGAACATGCGCGGATTGGCGGCGTTGTCGTCGGTCTTGATCTGCAGGCCGGGCGCCAGGCCCGACAGCGCCAGCACGTCGCCGACCCGCTGGTTCTGCAACTGGGCTCCTGTCATGGCGGTGACCGAGACGGGCACCTCCTGCAGGTTTTCCGCCCGTCTCTGGGCGGTGACGACGATCTCGTCGAGCGCCACGGGCGCGGCCTGGTCGGCCGTCTGAGCCCTGGATGAAGTCGCGGCCGCCATCAAGGCGACGGCCGCGACTCCGGCGAACACTTGCAGTCTGCGCACTACAAATCCCCCCGCATGTCCGTACGAGGAGGATGCTAGCTATAACTATCGTTTTGGCAAGCGGCGTTCGCCGACTTGCGTTTGCCTATTTCTTCGCTGCCCTGGCCAGGGCGGCGGCGACCTCGGCGCGGGCCATCTCCAGATCGAGGCGGAAGGCGGCCGATCGGTGCTCGGCGGCGTAGATCACCGCGCCCGCCTGCAGGCCCGCCTCGGTGGCGCTGACCGTGTGCGAGCCGCAGATCCAGCGACTCTCGGCATATTCGCGGCCCCGGGCGTAGAGGGCGTCGGCGCGCGTCGGCGCCACCTCGGCCAGGATCATCGCCACGTGCTCGCCGTGGGCCGAGTGGCCGGACGGATAGTCGGGATTGCCAGTCAGGTGGGCGGTCTTGGCCTCGCACGTCGGGGCGCTTTCCTTGCCGACATAGGGGCGGGCGGTCCCCCAGAAGGTCTTGGCCACGCCCACCACCGAGCGGTCGGCGCCCGAGCGTTCGAGCAGGGCGGTCAGGACCGGCGCCTCCTGCGGGCTGAGGCGCACGCCCAGAGCCGCGGCGTAGTGGTCATAGAAGTGGCCGGTGACGTCCGAGGTCGCCAGCGCCCAGCGGGGCGTGTCCTTCAGGGCGCGGCTGGCGTCGAAGATGGCCGCGTCGGCCAGGGCGCGGGGCGAGCCCACGGCCGGCGGCGGGGCCAGAACCTTGGTCAGATCGGGGCGCTGGGCCGGGTCGAGATAGCCCTTGGCCGGGGCGCCGGCGGTCATCTCGATCGCGCCGTCGCAGGCCTTGGGCGCGTGCACCGGATTGCAGGCCGCCGCCTCGCCGCCCGGCAGGCGGACCGTGTAGCTCCCCGGCAGGCGCGGGTCGGCCCACAGATAGTCGGTCGAGACGTACTGGGCGCCGCTGGAGAGGGCCGCGCTGCGCATGGTCACGTCGCCGTCGCGGGCGGCCCAGGTGTCGGCGTCGGCGCGGGTGCGCACGATGAAGCCGGCCTTCACGGCGGCGGCGATGCGGTCTTTCTGGGCGATCGGATCATTGAGCGTCAGGTAGGCGGCGGCCGGCGAGGCCTCGTCGGTGTTGACGAACATCGCCCGGCCTTCCAGCGAGATGCGCTTGCCGCGATAGATGGCCACCTTCTCGGGACCCTCGTCCAGGGCGAAGAACACCTTGCCGCGCGCGGCTTCCAGCGTCGGCCAGCCGCCGGCCAGCACCGCCTCGCGCAGGGTCGGCTTCTTGCCCTGGACGAGATCCGGGGTGATCAGGCGGTCGGAGCCGAACACGCTGCGGATCTCGGCGTCGAGGGCGTCGAAGGTCTTCTCGTCGAAGGGCAGGGGCGTGACGCCGCCGGGCAGGCTGGCCTGCCCCTCCTTGGCGTTGAGCATGATCAGGATCGGGGCGTGGTCACGGTGGGCGTCCGACCAGGCGCGGATCTGCGACAGGCATTCGACGAAGCTCACGCACGAGCTGCGGAAGTCGACGTCGGGCATGTGCAGGGTCTTGAAGCCGGGCCTGGCCAGGGCCTGGGCCGTGGCCGGCGGCAGGGTGACGCCGCCGCCCAGGGCGGTCAGCGGTTTGGCGTAGCGTCCTCCCTGCGGGTCGGCGACGACGTCGATCTCCAGCTGGCGGGCGCCGGCGTCCAGCTGTTCGGCCAGCGGCCGGTGAGCGTAGTCGAGGGCGAGAACCGGCCGGCCGCGCGCGGCGACCATGGCCGCCAGCTCGTCGGCGGGAATCGCTTGCTTGTAGGAATTGTGGGTGCCGACCGCGAGCAGGTCGTTCATCCGCAGCGGCGCGTCCGCGCCCGCCGCCATCGTCACCGCAGCCACCAGACCCAGCATCACGCGCTCTCCGAACCGAAAGCGGCCTGTCTAGCGTCGCCGTATGACGGTTCGACGTCAGCGAAGGTTGACCGGCGGGGTGATGCTCATTTATATCCGACCAGTCGGTTATAAATGGAGTTGGCCATGGGCCGTAAACGCATCGTCGACCGTGACGCGGTGCTCGACGCCGCCGAGGCGGTGGTGGCTCGCGACGGGGCCGCGCGCCTGACGCTGGACGCGGTGGCCGAGCAGGCCGGCATCGGCAAGGCCACGGTGCTGTACGACTTCAAGACCAAGGCGGCGCTGATCGATGCGGTGGTCGAGCGGGCGGTGGCGCGTGACAACGCCTTCAACACCGCCATGACCGACAGCCTGGCCGGGCAGGGCGATGCGGTGATCCGGGGGCGTATCCTGGCGGCGGCGACGCCCCTGCCGGACGACTTCCGCGCCGTGGCCCTGAACCTGTGCGCGGCCCTTGCCCAGGACGCCAGCCTGCGCGGCCGTATCCAGGAGAACCAGCGCGCCGTCATCGCCGGCCTGACCGCCGACGCCGCCAGCCCGCGCGGCGCCCTCCTGGCCTATCTGGCCCTGGAAGGGCTGAAGCTGCTCGAGGCGCTCGACTATCACGCCTGGCCGGTCGAGCAGCGCACGCGGATTCTGCGCGAGATCAACTGGCTGGTGACCGCCAGGCCGGACGGCGAGGCGCCCCTGCCGTCGCCGAAGACGAGCTGAGACTCCCACTCAAGGACTGTGAAGATGACCATCAACGAACCCGCCGCCGGCGGGCGCGCGCCCGCACGCCTGTTTCTCACCGGCGGCAGCGGCTATGTCGGCCGCAACCTGATCCGCCGCCTTGTCGCCGACGGCGTGCCTGTGGTGGCGCTGGCCCGCAGCGCCGCCGCCGTCGATATCGTCCGCAACCTCGGCGCCGAACCCTTCGAAGGCGACCTGTTCGATCCCCGCCTGGCGCAGGGCATGGCGGGCTGCGACGCCCTGGTCCACGCCGCGGCGGACACCGACCACGGGGCCGGCGTCGAGGCGCGGCTTGCGCGGATCAATGTCGAGGGAACCCGTACGGTGCTGGCCGCCGCCAAGGTTGCGGGCGTGTCGCGCACGGTGCTGATCAGCACGGAGTCGGTGCTGCTGGACGGCGCGCCTCTGGTCGGGGCGACCGAGGACCATGCCTATCCCCGCCGTCCGGCCGGGGCCTACTCGAAGAGCAAGGCAGAGGCCGAACGTCTGGCGCTGGCGATGAGCGAGCCGGGCTTCGAGGTCATGGCCGTGCGGCCGCGCTTCGTCTGGGGGCGCGACGACACCACGGCGCTGCCGCAACTGGCCGACGCCGTGCGCTCGGGCGCCTTCGCCTGGATCGACGGCGGCCGCTATCGCACCTCGACCACCCATGTGGCCAATCTGTGCGAGGGCGTGGTCCTGGCGCTGAGGAACGGCGTGGGAGGGCAGGCCTATTTCATCACCGACGGCAAGCCCGTGGAATTCCGCGCCTTCGCCACGCGGCTCCTGGCCACGCAGGGGCTGACGGCGCCGGACAAGACCGTGCCGCGCGGCCTGCTGAAGACCATCGCCGGCGTCGGCGACGTCCTGGCGGCGATCAGCGGCGGCCGGATCCGGGGACCGCTGAGCCGGCAGGTCTACGCCACCTCGGCCGTCGAGGTGACGGTCAGCATCGCCAAGGCCTGCGCGGAGCTCGGTTATGCGCCGGTGGTGTCGCGCGAGCAGGGGCTGGCGGAACTGGTCTCTGCTCCTCCCCCGTGCAACGGGGGAGGTGGCGCGGCGCTATCAGCGCCGTGACGGAGGGGGCGACGGCCGGCAATGAGCCAAGTCTCGCCCCCTCCACCGCTTCGCGGTCCCCCTCCCCCGCAAGCGGGGGAGGAGTGGGGGCCACTACCCGAACAACGGCACGGGCCCCCGTCCGCCGCCGTTCCAGGTCGCCCAGTTGGGGAAGACGTACGGCATGTCGGCCGCCGAGACGCCGTACCACTGGGCGATGGCGCCGATGTATTCCTCGACGGCGATGCTGGGGATCCAGCGGCCGTCGTTGTAGGCGTCCTCGGCCCCGCCGTAGGTGGTGTCGGGATAGCGGCCGTGGACCTTGCGCGACGATAGCGCCGCGCCCAGCACCAGGTGATTGGAGCCCCAGGCGTGGTCGGTGCCGGCGTTGGCGTTGGGTTTGTAGACCCGGCCGAAGTCCGACATCGTGAAGGCGGTGACGTTGTTGGCCAGGCCCAGCGCCTTCATGGCGGCGTAGAAGCCGGCCAGGGCCATGGCGAGGTCGGCGTACAGGCTGTTGTGCGAGGCGGCCTGGCCGTTGTGGGTGTCGTAGCCGCCCTGGCTGACGAAGAAGGTCTGCTTGGCGTGGCCCAGGGTGTTTCGGGCCTCGATCATCCGCGCCGCTCGCAATAGCTGGCGCGAGATCTCGCTGGTCAGGGTCGCGCCCGTGTTCGGGTTCTTGAAGTACTGGTCCACGGTCGAGGTCGTGGCGCTGACGATGGTGTTGGCCGTCGCCGCCTGGGCGTAGGCCGACGACATGCCCCGGCCGGTGAAGTCGGTCACAGCCCCGAACGCCGAGGCGTCGGAGAAGGCGTTCAGCGCCGACTGGCGCGCGACCGTGGCCGCGTCCGTGCTGGCGGCGTTGTAGCCGTTGCGCGAGATGCCGCCGGTCGACGGCAGGATCAGCGGCGACTTGCGGCTGCCGATCAGGGCCAGTTGCGAGCCGGCGATCGAGATCAGCGGCGGCAGCTCGGCCTGGTCGGCCTTGTCGAGGATGCGGCCCATGAACCCGTCGAGGTTCTTTTCCCGCATGCGCATGCCCTGCCACTCGTTCTGCTGGTCCTCGTGGGACATCAGGTTCAGCGGGCGCAGGTCAGGGCGGCTCTGGTAGATGGTCTTGGTCAGCGGCTGGAACAGCGTGCCGGCGTTGAGCACCACGCTGAGCGCGCCCTCGTCCCAGGCGCCCTTCAGGGGCGCGAAGGCCGGGTGCAGGCCGAACGCCGTGCCGGTCAGCGGCATCAGGGCGTCCTGCTTGACGGCGATGGACGCGCGCTTGGCGGCGTAGTCGGCGTAACGCTCGTCGTTAGGGATCACCATGTTCCAGGCGTCGTTGCCGCCGAACAGGAAGATGCCGACCATCGCCCGATAGCTGGAGGTGTCGGCGACGGCGGCCGAAACCCCGATCTGGGCGAGGGCGGCGGTGGCGGAGGCGCCGGCGAGCAGCCGGCCGAAATCACGGCGGGAAAGGGTCATGGCTCAGCGGTCGACTTGGAAGTGGGGGGACGTGGCGACGATGTAGAGGGCGACCTGCGCCCGCTTTCGCGCCTGGACGGCGGGGTCGGTGTTCTTGACGGCGGCCATGGCCGATGACAGCGCGCTGCGCTGGGCCGAGGTCATGGTCCCGTTGAGGAAGACGAGGTCTATGCGCTCCAGCATCCTGGCCTCGTCGGCGGCCAGGGCCTCCCACTGGGGCCAGGGCAGTTCGACGGCGGT
Organism: Caulobacter endophyticus; assembly: GCF_003116815.1. Taxonomy (GTDB): domain Bacteria; phylum Pseudomonadota; class Alphaproteobacteria; order Caulobacterales; family Caulobacteraceae; genus Caulobacter; species Caulobacter endophyticus. Next base: position 17,112 of record NZ_QDKQ01000026.1, on the reverse strand, counting down.
CGAGCCGGGGATGCTGGCCTGGGCCTTGAACTCGGTGCGCGTGGCCTCGCCGGCCATGGTCCAGTCCCAGGCCAGGTTGTGGCGGGCGATCATGGTCGAGGTGGTCATCAGCTTGCTGGCCGGGCTCATCTCGCCCGAGCCCAGCGGCAGCGGGAAATCGTAGGGATAGAAGTTGAACACCGACGGGGCGCGGAAAGGCATCTGCCCCAGGCCGTTGTCGCGGTAGTAGAAGGCGTAGCCGTCCGACTTCAGGCCCATGCCGCGGGCCAGGCCCGTCAGGAACAGCACCGGCTCCTTGACCTTGCCCGGCGTGGCGGCCGAGCCGCGGGCCTCGGCGTCGGTCAGGATCGCCTTGATCACCGCCTTCATGTCGCCGCGCACGCCCGCGCCGTTGTCGGCGAAGACGGCCGCGACCCGGCCCACATAGGCGGGCGAGGGATTGGCCAGGGTCAGCTGCTGGATCAGCCGCTTGGAGATGAAGGGCGCGGTGTTGGGGTGGTTGAAGACGGTGTCGACCACCGTGTCGACGTTCTGCTGCTGGGTCGCGCCGGCCGGGATGGTCACGTTCAGGAACGTCTTGGCGCCGGTGTCGAACCGCGCGGCGTTGACGATCATCGGCCTGGAATAGTCGACCTTGGTGTAGTCGCTGATCGCCGCGCCATCGAGGCGGGCGTAGGTCCAGCCCGTCAAGGCGCGGGCCACTTCCTTGACCTCGGCGTTGGAGTAGGTGGCGATCACCGCCCCGTCGGCGCCGGTCTTGGGCGTGCCGTCCATGTTCAGCATCACCGTGCCGACCGAGAACAGCTGCATCAGCTCGCGGGCGTAGTTCTCGTTGGGGGCCGACTTGTTGCTGTCGACCATGTCGAGAAATTTGCCCATGAACGGGTTCAGGGTCACCTCGCGCAGGATGTCCTTGTAGTTGCCGAAGGCGTTGCCCAGCAGGATCTGGTTGAAGGTCGCCAGGCCCGCGGTGGTGTGCACCTCCAGGTCGGACGCCACCACGACCTGCGACAGGGCGAAGGCCGTGCGCTGGCGCAGCTGGTCGTCCTTGCCCATGGCGTTGGCGTAAAACCGCATGGCCATCGGCAGGGCGCCGAAGTTGTCGCGGTTGCAGTTGTTCAGGTCCGCGCCCGTCAGGTTCTGGGCCGTGCAGAAGTTGGTCGCCACCGGCTTGCCGGCGATGTCGGCGTAGGTGCTGGCGCTCAGGGCGAACTGCTGGTCGATCCAGGCGCCGGCGTTCTTGGCCGCGACGATCTGGTCGATCAGTTCGGGCGTGGGGCCAAAGCTGGCCTGCTTGGCCAGGCGCGAGGCCTCGGCCGCCGAGATCACCACGGGCGGGGGCGGGGCGGTCGGCGTCGTGCCGCCGCCCTGGGGAGCGGACGAGCCGCTGCCGCCGCCGCCTCCACCGCCGCCGCTGCAGGCCGCCAGAAGGAGGGCCAGGCCGATCCCGGTCCCCGAAGCTAGAAGTTTGATACGCATGGCGCAGAAGTCCCCGGTCACGCCCGCTGTGCGGGCGCGCTGAACACGAAAAACAAGGTGGATGGAGGCCGTCTCTAGCGGTCTGTGAACACGATCTCCCGGACGGCGCGGACGCCGTCCTGGCGATGAAGCTGGACGAAGACGTCGACGACGCGCTCGACATGATCGACCACGTCCTGGCGTCGCAGGTTGGCGCCGGCCTGCAGGGCCATCAGGGCCAGCTGCTCGACCGCGCCGCACGGGTCGTCGGCGTGGACCGTGGTCATCGAGCCCGGATGGCCGCTGGAGACGGCGCGCAGGAAGCTGAAGGCCTCGGCCCCGCGCAGCTCGCCCAGGATGATCCGGTCGGGCCGCAGGCGCAGGCTGGCCTGCAGGAGGTCTTCGGTCCCGATCCGGGCCTGCCCCTGCTCGCCGCGCGCGGCCACCAGGCCGACGGCGTTGGGATGGGCGAGGCGGATCTCGGGCGCGTCCTCTATCAGCACCAGGCGGTGGTCTAGCGGGACCTCTTTCAGCAAGGCGTTGAGGAAGGTGGTCTTGCCGGTCGAGGTGCCGCCGCTGACGACGATGTTCCTGCCCGCGCGCACGGCGGCCGAAAGGAAGCCGCGCACGTCGCCGGCGTCGAGCAGGGCCCGCAGCGCTGCATCGGGACGGAGCTGCGGCGTCGTCGCGCGATCGAAGGCGCCGGCGGCGGCGTAGTCGTCGAGCGACAGGTCGGAGACCACGTGCTTGCGGATGGCCATGACGACGCCGCCGCGCGTGGCCGGGGGGGCGACGACCTGCACTCGCGCGCCGCCGGGCAGCACGGCCGACAGCAGGGGGTGCTCGCGGCTGACGCCCTGGTGGGCCAGCGCGGCGACCTGGCGGGCCAGGCGCCAGAGATTGGTCTCGTCCAGCTCGGGAACGGCGACGGGCGCGAGGGCGCCGCCCAGTCGCTCGACCCACAGTTCGCCGGGCCGGTTGATATAAAGGTCGGTCACCGCCGGATCGGCCAGCCACGGCGCCAGCGGCGCGAGGTAGGCCTCCAGATAGACCCCCATCGGGGCGTGATGGGTCATTTGCGGCCCCGCACGCCCGAGAAGTCGAGATCGCGGGCCACGAAGATGGTCACCGGCGCGCCCTGCGGCGTCTTGATGGTCGGCGAGGTGCTGGTCCCCTTGGCGGCGTTGGCGAGGTTGGCCGCCTCGGACATCGAGCCGATATAGATCTGCGAATTGGCCCGGCTGTTGCTGACCGCCGCGACGCCGGCGCTGAGCACCGAGGTCAGGATCGAGCCGCCGAAGCGGGTGAAGAAGTGGCGGTCGACCTTGCCCTCCAGGCCCCCCCGGCCCAGCGGGTCGGCGGCGGGCGAGCCGATCTGCACCGACACACCGTCGGGGCGGATCACCCGGGTCCAGATCACGAAGACGCGGCTGGCGCCCAGCGCCAGGCCCGACTTGTACTGGCCGATGACGCGGCTGCCGCGCGGGATCAGCACGGTCGATCCGTCGAAGCTTTTCACGTCGCGGGTGACCATGGCGCGGGCCAGGCCCGGCAGGTCGGAATTGATCGCCGTCTCCATTACCGCCGGTATCACCGCGCCCTGCGGGATGACCGCGTCGAGGTCCTGCATGGCGCTGGCCTTGGCGGGCGCGGCCTCGTCCAGGCCCACGCGGTCGGCGAAGCGCTCGTCGGGATTGAGGGCGGCGACGCGCGTGGCCTCGCCGGCGGCGGCCGCGGGGCTGCCGGGCGTGGGCCTGGCAGCGGGTTGGCCCCGGTCGCTGAGGTCGACGACCAGGGTCGGCGCGCGGCGGCGGCCGGAATCGTCCACGGGACCGGCGAATACCGCGGCCGGAGGCGGCGGCGCATAAACGGGCGCAGGCGGCGGCTCGGCCGGGGCGCTGTTGTCGACCGTGAACTGCGGCGCGGGCACGGCGTAGAGCGGCCCCTGCACCTGGGCGAGCTTCGCAACCGGCGCGGGCTGGGCGGCGGCGGGCGGCGCGGCGGCGGGCTGTCGCTGGCTCGCATCGGCGCGATGGCTCGACAGCCAGGCGAAGACGGCGACGCCGAACACGCCGAAGCCGGCCATGATAGCGAGGTTGGAAACGCCGCCGGCCTTGCCGACCACGGGGCGGGCCTGAGCGTCGGCGGCGGCCAGGTCGTCCTGGACCTGGGGCGAGAGGCGCGGATCGATGTCGTGGGTCATCGGGCCTTCCCCGGGCCTTGCCAGGCGGCGTTGACGACGGTGGCGGTGGCCTTGTCGCTGCGCAGCACGAAGCGCGGCGCCAGCTGGTCGACGACCAGATAGCCGTCCTTGACCACGGCGTTGGCCAGGCCCTCCGAGCCGTCGGCGCCGATGACGAAGATCGCCGGCAGTTCGGCCTGGCTCGGCCAGGCGAAGTAGGTGGCGCGGCCGTCGTCGAACACGCGGGCGGGGGCGAGGGCGGCTGATCCCTTGATGGTGTAGGCGGCGTTGCGCGCCGGCTCGACCGCGGCCGGCTTGGCCGGCGGGGCGGCGATCTCGACCGGAACGGCCGGATAGCGGAAGCGCACGACGTAGGCCGCATCCGCCCCGCCCGGCGACACCGACAGCTCGAACACGTAGCGGCGGCGGTCTGTGACGACGGTCATGTTGGTGACCGGGGCGCGATCCACCGGCTTGAGGAACAGCAGGGTGGCGCGCTTGTTGGGCGTCACCTGCCAGCCCAGGGCGTCGCCGATCGAGACGTTCTCGATCCGCTCGTCGGGGGCGAATTCCAGCATGGTCTGGAAGCCCATGACGCCGCTCAGGCGATAAACCTGGTCGGGGTCGTAGGGCAGGGTGCGGATGCGCGGGTCGGCCGAGACGGCCGGGGCGGCTGTCTGGGCGATGACCGGCGTGGCGAGCATGCAGGCGATCGACAGGGCCAGAAGCGAACGCTTCACGGGCGAAACTCCGGAACGGGCAAGCGGGGTCACTGGTCTCTCCGGGCTCCGGAGGCGGCGAGGCGGGGGGCGGCCGGGCGGCGATAGCTGGCGCCCAGCGGAACGGCGGCGGCCTGGGCGGGGGGCGAACCGGCGGCGGACGCGGTCTGCGTGCGGTCGGAAACCACCACCAGGCGGCGCGGACCGACAGGGGAGGACGCGGCGGCGCTGGCGGCCTGCTCCTCGCGACGGGCCAGGCTGACGGCGGCGGCGGCCACGTGGGCGGCGCGCGACGGCGGCTCCAGCGGCGCGGCGCTCGAGCCGCCGCCGGATGCGGAGACCGGCGAGACGTCCTGGCCGATCTGGCGTTCGCGCGGCAGGCGCAGGCCGGCGGCGATCACGCACACCGCTATGGCGGCGGCCACCAGCACGACGGCGAAGACGAGGCTCAGCACCAGCACGGTGATCGCCGGACCCATGTCGAGCTCGGCGAACTGCTGGACGTCCTTCATGGCGGCAAGGGCCTTAAGGGACGGGGCCATCATCGCCAGCTCAAGCGACAGGGCGAGGGTGGCGATCATCGGCAGGATAGAGAGGGCGATCATCGCCTTCAGCCAGCCTTCGACAAGGCCGCGGGTGGTCTCGAACAGCAACAGGCCGGCCACGATGGGGGCGAGCGCCAGCAGCACCGAAAGCACCACCTTGCAGGCCAGCACCACGCCCAGGCTGGTCAACAGCGTGACGAGGCCGCCGACATTGGCGGCGAAGGCCGCGAAGCCGGGGCCGCCCTGCAGGGCCGCGTCGCGGGCGCCGGCGCGGGTGGCGAAATGCTGGGCGGCGTCCTGCAGCGCGTCGAAGGCGAACTGCAGGCGAACATAGGGATCGAGCTTGCCGGTCCCGCCGCCGTCCAGTTGGCCCAGCAGCAGGGCGCCGACCTCGGCCGGGGCCTTGAACAGCAGGTCGTAGACCAGGGTCTCCAGCAGCGCCCAGTTGGTGGCCAGGGCGACGACGAGGGCCAGCTTCACCGCCGCGATGGTGGCGTCGCCGATGCGCAAGGCTCCCCGGCCGAGCACCAGACGGTAGCCCATGAAGGCCACGTACAGCGTCATCAGCACCGTCAGCAGGGTCGAGACCGGCGAGCCGGGCGCCGACAGGGCCGCGTAGCCGGCCTGGGCCAGGCCGTGCACCTGGCAGTCGACCGAACCGATCAGGCCCTGGACCAGGGCCGCGTCGGGCGAAGGGCAGGCGACCGGAGTCATGCGGCCTCCTTCAACAGCTTGGCCATCCAGGCCTCCGGCGCGTCGCCCAGGCGTTCGCGCAGGACGTCCAGCTTGCGCACCGTGCTCTCGCGGCCCGAAAGCACCGTCAGCAGCTCGGGCGAACCGGCGAGGTTCAGGCGGGCCACGACGCTGTCGGTCCCATGCTTGATCAGGAAGCAGCGGGCGGTGTCGGGCAGGCTGCGGACCAGCTCGAACTCGTGCTCGGTCAGGCCGAAGCCCTCGCAGTAGTCGCGGGCCTGGGCCTTGGGATTGGCCATGAAGATCTGGGTGGCGGCCTGCTCGACGATGGCGCTGGCGATGCGGCTTTCCAGGGCGTCCTGGGCCGACTGGGTGGCGAAGCCCACCAGGCCATTGCGCTTGCGCAGGGTCTTTTCCCAGTCCTTGATCCGGGCGACGAAGACGTCGTCGTCCAGCGCCTTCCAGCCCTCGTCGACGACGATCAGGGTGGGGTGGCCGTCCAAGCGCTGCTCCACGCGGTGGAACAGGTACATCATGGCCGGGGTGCGCAGGGCGGGGTCGTCCAGCAGCTGGGTCATGTCGAAGCCGAGGGTGGCGGCCGACAGGTCCAGGCCGTCCTGCGCGTTGTCGAACAGCCAGGCGTGCTCGCCGGTCCCGTGCCACGGCGCCAGCCGGGCCGAGATGTCGGCGGCGTCCGGGCGGCGCGCGCCCTTGAACAGCTCGGCGAAGAACCGCAGGCGGCGCAAGCGCGGCGCCTGGTCGTAGTTGGCGTCGACGGCGTCCTTTATGCGGGCCAGGTCGTCGGGCGTCAGGGTCTCGCCGGGCTGGGAGACCAGACGCGCGACCCAGTCGGCGACGAAGCGGCGATTGGCCGGCGTGTCCTCCAGCGCCAGCGGGTTGAAGCCCGTGGCCTCGCCGGGACGCAACACCTCGTAGCGGCCGCCGATGGCGCGCAGGAAGATCTCGGCCCCCCGGTCCTTGTCGAAGAAGACCGTGCGCGGCTTGTACTTCTGGGCCTGGGCCAGCAGGAAGTTCAGCACCACGGTCTTGCCCGAGCCCGACGGGCCGATGATCGTGAAGTTGCCCAGGTCGCCCTTGTGGAAGTTGAAGTGGTAGGGGCCGGCCGAAGTGGTCTCCAGCAGCGTCACCGCCGGACCCCAGTGGTTGCCCAGGGCCTTGCCGACCGGGAAGTTGTGGCCGCTGGCGAAGCCGGCGAAATTGGCGGTCGAGATCAGCGCGCGGCGGGCGATGTCCTTGAAGGCGCCAGGAAACTGCGCCCAGAAGGCCGGCTCCAGGTTGACGTCCTCGCGCACGGCGATGGCGCCCATCTCGGTGAAGGCGCTCATCACCTCGGCGGTGGACTGGTCGAGGCTGTCGAGGCTCTCGCCGCGCACCAGCACCGACAGGTGGTGCTCGCCGAAGGCGGCGCGGCCGCTGACCACGTCGTCCTTGGCGCGGATCAGGTCGGCCTTGACGCTGATCGCATCGTCGTCGGCCGCGCGCATGCGGCGCAGGGCCAGGTTCATGCGGTCCAGCGTCGGCTGGCGGTCGACGAAGCCGAAGCTCTGGGTGACGACCATCTCGCAGGGCAGGCGCAGCAGGTCGTCCAGCATCCCCGGCGTGGTCTGGGCCGGGTAGTCCTTGACCGAGACGATCGAGGAGAAGCTGCGCGCCAGGGCGCCGGCGCGCGACAGCTCCAGGGTCTCATGGCCGAAGCTCACGCGGCGATAGGGCAGGTACTCGCCCGCGTCGCCTTCAGGCGCCAGCACGGGACGCATCTCGCCGTTATAGAGGCAGGACAGGAATTCCAGCGGCTCGGAGCAGGCGCCGTTGGCGCCCTCGTACTGGCCCAGCACCCGCGCGCCGTAGGGCGCCAGGGCCGAGACCAGGCCGTCGCGGGCGGCGTCGAGTTCGCGGCGGTCCTGGGCCTTCTGGCCGGCGGTCTGGGTCGGACCCTTGGCCAGGCGCAGGGCCTTGTCGATCAGGCCGCCCTGGCCTTGCAGCGGCCGGCGCACGATCGTCAGGAAGAGGTCGTTGACGTAGAGCTTGCGGCCCGAAAGGCGGGCGCTCCACTCGGCGTCGAGGCGAGCGCTGAAGTCGTCGGCGAACGCGCCTTGCGTGCCGACGCGGGCCTCGCGGCGGATGATGTGGTGGTAGACGGCGAAGCGCGAGGAGGCCAGGCCCCGCAGCATCACGTCGCGCACGGCCTTGCGGTAGTTCAGGGTCTCGCTGTCGGCCGTCTCGAACGGCAGGCCGGCCAGGTGAATCACCTGCATCAGGAGGCCGTCGCGCATCTCGATCGTGCGATCGTCCAGCAGGCGCGCGTAGGGCAGGCGCTTGCCGGCCGACGCTTCCTTTTTGGGATTCACGGTTGGTAGCTGTTGCATCGCCAGGCCCGGAAATTGGGTACGCGTGGGCAGCGGCTGACCCTGGTCAGCCACAGGTCGAAGATGCGCGGTTCGCGCAGGCAGGCCGCATAGCCGATCGCGTGGATCACGAGCGCCGCCAGCAGCGCCCAGAACGACTTGGTGATCAGGAAGAGCTCGGTTGTGACCACACCGTTGATCACGAAGTAGCTGTAGGTCACGCCGGCGAACATCTGGGGCCGGGTCAGGGCCCCGAACACCACGTCGCGATCGAGGGGGGCGGCCATCGGGCTTTACGCGCCCGCCGCCGTGCGGATGCCGCTGACGATGGTGGTGGCGCCGAACAGGATGAAGCAGCCCAGGATGACGGTCGCGCCGTAGCGCCAGTTCATCCGGCCGGTCAGCATCATGAAGCCGACGGCGGCCACCGCCATCACCGCCACGGCGGTGGCGACGTTGCCCAGCAGCGTGCCCTGCAGCCACATCACGCCCGACAGCACGGCCGACGAGCCCTGCGGGTCAGCCTGCACGGCCTGGGCATGGGCCTGGCCGGCGGCGGCGAGGAGGGCGGTCGCCAGGGCGGCGGCGCGAACGCTTACAAGTTTACGCATCAGTTGGAGGCTCCGAGGGCGGGAACGGCGAAGGCGGCGCCCGACACGGCCATGCGGCCGAGGATTGAGGTCACGTAGGCTTGGGTTTCGGCGTATGGCGGCACGCCGCCGTGCTTGAGGACGGCGCCGGGGCCGGCGTTGTAGGCCGCCAGGGCCAGCTTCACGTCGCCGCCGAAGCGGGTGAGCATCTGGCGCAGGTACATCGCCCCGCCGCGCACGTTCTGGGCCATGTCGGACGGGTCCACGCCCAGGTCGCGGGCGGTGGCCGGCATCAGCTGCATGACGCCCATGGCGCCCTTGCGCGAGCGGGCGGTGGGCTTGAAGCGGCTCTCTCGCCAGGCCACCGCCTCGACCAGCTTGGGGTCCAGCGCATAGGCGGCCGCGGCCACGGCGATCTCGCGGCGCACCTCTTCGTGGCCTTCCTCCAGGACGGCCGGCGTCAGCGGTTGCGCGATCGCCTCGACAGACTCGCCCGTGTAGACGGCCGGACCCTCGAAACGCGTGACCTCGCCCTCGTCGCCGATCTCCAGGACCTGGGCGGCGGCCGGGACGGTGAACAGGCAGCAGGCCGCGATGGCCGCCAGGCCCATGGCCCAGCGCGCGAAGTCGAACGTCATCGACGCTCCCCCGATCAGCTGTGGTTAATCGATATGCTTAATTGATGTGTATAGGGCGCGACTGACTCGCGTAATGCGTCAGGACAGCGCATCGGTAACCAGTTATCTGTGTCGAGAAGTCTACGTTTAACGGCGTTCAAGCTTCAGCTTGGCGAAGTATAGTGCGCTTATACTGAAGGTCTGGACACGCGCGCAGGGCGTGGTCGATTTCGTCCGTGGGCGGATCTCCCGCAGGCTGCTTCGAAACGGCTTCGTTCGCTGTGCGAGCGAAACGCGCGAGCCTGTGGCGTGGAGGCGCCTCGCGCCCAGAGTGGGGGCGTTGCGGGCCATGCGACCGGCGGAGATCAAAGATGAGCGGCTTGCGGTACGGCTTCCATCACGGCGGCGTCAGCGTTCCCGACCTGGACGCGGCGGTGGCGTGGTACGGGCGCGTGCTTGGCTTCTCGCTGGAGCGCCGCTTCGAGATCCCCACCATCCCGGCCCAGGTGGCGATGATCGCCAACGGCGACCTGCGGATCGAGCTGTTCGAAGTCCCTGGCGCTGCGCCGCTGCCGGACGAGCGCCGGATCCCCGACCGCGACGTCCATACTCACGGCGTCAAGCACGTGGCCTTCGTCACGCCGGACGTGGCGGCCCTGGTCGAGGAGCTGGGGGGACGGGGCGCCGACATCGTCTGGCTGAAGGTCATGCCGCACGGGACGGCCTGCTTCATCCGCGACCTGGCCGGCAACCTGATCGAATTCGTGCAGGGAGCGGTCCCGGCCGGCGAGGCGGGAAGCCTCTAGCGCGCATCGAAGCGCTGCCTGAGCAGGATCGTTTTCGCCGCATTTCTGGAGTGTGGTGGGGACCCAGACTTCCATCTGGGTCCCCGTGGTGCCGCCGGGCAGGATTGAACTGCCGACCTCAGCCTTACCAAGGATGCGCTCTACCACTGAGCTACGGCGGCGGCGAGGAGGGGCGTATAGCCAACGATTTCCGGGATTGCAAAGCCCAAATCGTATTGACCAAGGCCCGTACGCAATTCACCTGTGGACACATGAGCCAGTCATCGAAGCCAAACCCCAGTCCAGACAAGGAAAAAGCCGAACGCGAGGCGCGTCTGGCCCAGGCCCTGCGAACGAACCTTCGCCGTCGAAAGGCGCCCGCCAGCGCTTCGGCCAAGCCGGAATCGTCCTCGCAAGGCGACGAATAGGGGAATCGGCGCGGCCTCTTGCATGCCCACTTGCAAGCGTTAGAACCGCGCCCTCACATGTGACCCGCGCGAAGGACGTCTTTTTCGCGCGTTCGAGGGATTTTCATTGGATCGCATCGCCATCACCGGCGGCGCGCAGCTGAACGGGGTCATTCCCGTCAGCGGCGCCAAGAACTCGGCCATCAAGCTGATGGCCGCCAGCCTGCTCACCGACGAGCCGCTGCGCCTGACCAACATGCCGCGCCTGGCCGACACGCGATTCCTCGGCAAGCTGCTGACGCGCCTGGGCGTCAGCGTCACCGAAAGCGACGGTCCAGACGGCCAGCAGACCATCCTGCACGCCCCGGAGATCACCAGCGGCTTTGCGCCCTACGACCTGGTGCGCCAGATGCGCGCTTCGTTCAACGTGCTGGGTCCGCTGGTCGCCCGGTCGGGCCAGGCCAAGGTCAGCCTGCCTGGCGGCTGCACCATCGGCGCGCGTCCGGTGGACCTGCACCTGCAGGCCCTGGAGGCCCTGGGCGCCAAGATCGACCTGCACGAAGGCTACGTCTACGCCCAGGCCCCGCGCGGCCTGAAGGGCGCCGAGATCGTCTTCCCGATCGTCTCTGTCGGCGCCACCGAGCACGCCATGCTGGCCGCCGTGCTGGCCGACGGCGTGACGGTCATCCGCAACGCCGCCTGCGAGCCGGAACTGGTCGACCTGCAGGAATGCCTCAACGCCATGGGCGCCAAGGTCGAGGGCGCGGGCACCCCCACCGTCACCATCACCGGGGTCGCTCGCCTGAAGGGCGCGACGCACTCGGTCATTCCCGACCGCATCGAGATGGGCACCTACGCCGTCGCCGCCGCCATGGCCGGCGGTGAAGTGCGCCTGACCAACGCCCGGCCCGAACTGATCGAAAGCCTGTCGGTCAAGCTCGAGGAGGCCGGCGCCACCGTCGTGCGCACCGAAGACGGCGTCATCGTCAAGCGCAACGGCTCGCGCCTGAACGCGGTCGACATCGAGACCGCGCCGTTCCCCGGCTTCGCCACCGACCTGCAGGCCCAGTTCATGGCCCTGATGACGACGGCGAACGGCGAAAGCCACATCCGCGAGACCATCTTCGAGAACCGCTTCATGCACGCTCCCGAGCTGATGCGCCTGGGCGCCGACATCTCGGTGCACGGCGGCGAGGCCCGCGTGCGCGGCGTCGCCCAGCTGGAAGGCGCCGAGGTGATGGCCACCGACCTTCGGGCGTCGGTCAGCCTGGTGATCGCCGGCCTGGTGGCGCGCGGCGAGACCGTGGTGTCGCGCATCTATCACCTGGATCGCGGCTTCGAGCGGCTGGAAGAGAAGCTGGGCGCCTGCGGGGCCCAGGTGCGTCGCATCAAGGGCGACGGCGAGCCGGAGCTTTAAGCATGAACGCCGCCCCCCTTCGCCTGCTGGCCCAGGAGCCGGCCGACCTCGAGGTGGTCTCGGCCGCCTTGCAGGACGCTGTCGCCAAGATCGGCGACATCCGCTGGGACGCCAGCGCCCGCACCCTGACCCTGGCCTGCAACCGCTTCCGCTGGGAGGCGGGCAAGGGGCGAGGCAAGGGCGGCGAGCGCGTGCGCTCGGCCCTGCAGCTGGGCGACGTCACCGGCGTCCAGGCCCGCAACCTGCGCCGCGACGCCAAGCAGGCGGTGGTCGAACTGCTGTCGATCGGCTTCGAGCCGGGGCAGGAAGCCCCCGGCGGCACGGTGCTGCTGACCTTCGCGGGCGGCGGCGACCTTAAGGTGGCCGTCGACTGCATCGAGGTGGTGCTGGCCGACGTCTCCGATCCCTGGGCGACCCCGCGCAAGCCGGGCCACGCCGAGTAGGACCAAGGATCACGCCCCGCGGCTAAGCCCGGGGCGTGATTGTTTTCATCCGTCAGTTGGCGCGCGGCTTGGCGTACCAGAGTGCGTTGACGATCACCCAGCGATCCCCGAACCGTCCCAGGTTCAGGTGGTCGACGAACCAGGGTGTCTCCACCCGCGCCACCGCCACGTTGCCGGCGACGTCGAGAACCCTGACGCTGCGGTCCCATTTCTCGCGCGGCGTCTTCAGGGCGCCCTGCCGCGTCAGGTCCACCAGTTCGTCGCGGCTCATCCGCCGCAGGCCCAGCACCTCGTCCGGATCTGGCCGCGAGCGTACCGCGCGCTTGGCGAGGTCGGGATGCAGCACGCGGGCGACACGCGCCGTGTCCCCCTCCAGCTGGCCGTCGACATAGTCGTAAGCCGCCGCCTCGATCGCCCGCACGGCCGCCGGATCGAAGGCCTGGGACGCCGTGGCGCTGGGCGGCCGGGGGCTTGTGTCCTGGGGCGGCGGGGCCGAGCCGTCGATAGCGATGGCCGCGAACAGGACTGCGAGCATGGGAGTCTCCGATATCGACCGGGTTTGCCGCCGCCGATCCTGGCGGGCGTGCTCAAGCTCCACACGCAAAAGTGGCGCTTAATGGACGGGCGCGCGACATCCCCGGCCCCGCTTCGGCGTTAACCAACCAAATCCCTGATTTCCAAACATTTCAAATCGCGACTCAGCTGATACAACTCGCCGGAGTTGAATCGACTTCGAGTGCGTGATGACCAGGATCGGGCCGCAGGGCTATGCCGCCGCCTATGCCTATTCCGGCGCGACGAACGCCCAGACGGGAACCGCCGCCCAGCAGCAGGCCAAGGCCGCCGAGGCCGCCAGGATGGGCGCGTCCAGCGTCAGCGTCACCCTATCGGCGCAGGCTCAGGCGGCTCTGGCGAACAAGACCGACGGCCGCGACCTGGGCGCGGTGGTGTCGGACGCCCGCAAGAGCCTGGATGCCCTGCTGTCGGCCGCCAAGGCGACCAGCGCCCTGAAGGACGGCAAGGCGACGATCGACGTCTCGGGCCTGGATCGCCGCAGCCTCTACGCCATCGCCTCCAATCAGGGCGGGAGCTTCCCGATCGAGGAGCAGGTGGTCGCCAGCCTGCAACTGCAGTCGGGCCAGAACGCGGTCCTGGCCGGGCCCGCCGCCGACGCCCGGGTCACCGGCGACTATGCCGGTCTCTACAAGGCCGCCCTGAGCCGCCACGAGGGCGCGGGGACCGAAGAGAAGGCCACGCTGAAGTGGCAGAACGAGAAGGCCGCCCTGGTCGAGGGCCTGCGCCAGTCCACCGCCAAGCCGGGGACCGCGCCGACGGGCATCGCCGACGATCCGGTGGCAGCCTACGTCAAGCAGAACGGCGGCGTCGTCTCCAATCCCCGCTCGCGGGATATCGACGACGTGGCCGCCGACGTGCGCGTGGCGCTGGACCGGCAGTACGGCCTGGCGACCGGGGAAGGGATGGCCACCGGTCCAGACGCCGGCAAGATCGATTTCGCCCGCTTCGACGACCGCTCGCTGTCGGCCATGGCGCTGAACAAGGGCGGGCAGTTCTCCGACCACGAGGTCAAGGAAGCGGCCGACGAGATCAGGAGCCGCAACCGCGAGGGCGTGTCGTCCTACTGGAAGGCGGCCCAGCAGTCGGGCGACGGCTCGGCCTTCGGGCGGACCCTGGTCTCGCAGTACGTCTCGATGAGCAGCGAGGAGCGCGAGGCGGTCGGCTGGACCCCGGCGCTCTATGACAAGATGGTCTCGCTGCAGAACCTGTCGGCGAAACTTTCGTCGATGTTCGGCCCCGACGGGTCGATCAAGACCGGGATGAGCCTGCTCGACTATCTGTAGCCGTCCGTATCTGGAATAAGGGGGCAAGTTCCGCTTCCACGGATTGCTCATGTCCCTGATCCTAAACACCCCGCGCGCGGCCCTGATGGCCGCGCTGCTCGGCGCCGCCGCCGTCCCCGCCCTGGCCCAGGCACAGGCGGAAGCCGCGCCGGCCAAGCCGATGATCGCCCCGCTGTCGACCGCCTCGGACGCGACCGACATCCACTCCTACGCCAAGCCGAAGGTCGCCCGCGTCACCCATGTCGATCTCGACCTGACCGCCGACTTCACGGGCAAGAAGATGGTCGGCACGGCCGCCCTCGACCTGTTGCTGGCGCCCGGCGCCAAGGAGGTCGTGCTCGACAGCAAGGGCCTGGTGGTCAAGTCGATCACGGACGCCAAGGGCAAGCCGTTGAAGTGGACCCTGGGGGCGGCCGATCCGCACCTGGGCGCGCCGCTGACCGTGACGCTGAACGGCGCCAGGCGCATCGTCATAGCCTATGAGAGCGCTCCGGATGGCGCGGCGCTGCAATGGCTGTCGCCCTCGCAGACGGCGGGCAAGGCCAAGCCCTATCTGTTCAGCCAGGGCGAGGCGATCCTCAACCGCACCTGGATCCCCACCCAGGACAGCCCCGGGATCCGCCAGACCTGGACCGCCCGCATCGTCGCGCCCGAAGGCCTGAAGGCGGTGATGAGCGCAGAGATGCTGACCCCCGACGGCGAGCCCGTCGCCGGCGGCCGCGCCTATCGCTTCAGGATGGACAAGCCGGTCGCGCCCTACCTGATCGCCATCGCCATCGGCGACCTGACGTTCCAGCCGCTGGGCCAGCGCACGGGCGTCTACACCGAACCGTCGGTGATGAAGGCCACCGCCTGGGAGCTGGCCGACGTCGAAAAGATGGTCGAGGCCGCCGAGAAGCTCTACGGCCCCTATCGCTGGGGCCGCTACGACCTGCTGGTGCTGCCGCCGTCCTTCCCGTTCGGCGGCATGGAGAATCCGCGCCTGACCTTCGCCACGCCGACCATCATCGCCGGCGACCGCTCGCTGGTCAGCCTGGTGGCGCACGAACTGGCGCACTCGTGGTCGGGCAACCTCGTCACCAACGCCACTTGGGCCGACTTCTGGCTCAACGAGGGCTTCACGGTCTATTTCGAGAACCGGATCATGGAGTCCTTGTACGGCAAGGACACGGCCGCCATGCTGGCCGACCTCGGCTGGACGGATCTGCATCGGGCCATCGAGGAGGCCGGCGGTCCCACGGGTCCCGACACCCGCCTGCATATCGACCTGACCGGCCGCGATCCCGACGACGGCATGACCGACATCCCCTACGAGAAGGGCGCGGCCTTCCTGCGCACCATCGAAAAGGAGGTCGGGCGCGAGCGCTGGGACGCCTATCTGCGCGGCTATTTCGACCGTCACGCCTTCCAGCCGCAGACGGCCGAAGGCTTCATCGCCGACCTGCGCACGCACCTGTTCAAGGGCGACAAGGCGCTGGAGGCCAAGATCGACGTGCAGCGCTGGGTGTACCAGCCGGGTCTGCCCGAAAACGCCGTCCACGTGCAGTCCAAGGCCTTCGAGGCCGTCGACGCCCAGGCCAAGGCCTTCGCGGCTGGCGGCGCCGCGCCGCTCGAGGCCTGGAAGGGCTGGGGCACTTCGGAGCGCGTGCGCTTCGTCGGCAGCCTGCCGCGGCAGCTTCCGGCCGAACGCCTGGCGGCCGTCGACACGGCCTTTGGCCTGTCGGCCCAGGGCAACAGCGAGATCCGTTTCGCCTGGCTGCAACTGGCCGTCGCCAACCGCTACGAGCCGGCCGTGCCGTCGCTGGAACAGTTCCTGACCGGCCAGGGCCGCCGCAAGTTCGTCGCCCCCCTGTTCGTGTCGCTGTGGGGCCAGGGCGACTGGGGCCAGTCGATCGCCAGGCGCATCTATGCGCAGAGCCGGCCGCTCTATCACGCGGTGACGCGCGAGACGGTCGACAAGACGGTGAAGTAGGGGGCTTTGGCTCCCTATACCCTTGTCCCACTCTTGGCGCCTTCCTCGCCACGAGGACGAGGGAGGCGAGGAGTGTCAGGGGCAAAAGAAAAGGGCGGGACCGCGAGGCCCCGCCCTTTCCATTCTCGGCCCCCAAAAACCGTAAAACCCCCGCGAAAGCGGGGGCCGAGGCTTTTCTGAAGCGCGGGGCGCTCGACGATAAAACGCCTGGGTCCCCGCTTTCGCGGGGATTTTACGGAAGGTGAGCGTCAGGCTTTCGCCGTTTCCTCCGGCATGTCCTCCAACTCGCCTTCCCACTTGGCGACGACGGCGGCGGCGACGGAGTTGCCGACGACGTTGGTGGCCGAGCGGCCCATGTCGAGCAGGTGGTCGACGCCCAGGACCAGAGCGATCCAGGCTTCGGGCAGGCCGAAATAGGTCAGGGTGGCCATGATCACGACGAGCGAGGCGCGCGGCACGCCGGCGATGCCCTTGGAGGTGACCATCAGCAGCAGCAGCATGAAGATCTGCTGCTGGATGGTCAGGTGCACGCCGTGCGCCTGCATGATGAACATGGTGGCGAAGGTGCAGTAGAGCATCGAGCCGTCGAGATTGAACGAATAGCCCAGCGGCAGGACGAACGAGACGATGCGGCGGCGCACGCCCACCTTGGGCAGGCTGTCGAGGATGCGCGGGTAGGCGGCTTCCGAGGAGGCGGTCGAGAAGGCCAGCAGGGCCGGCTCGCGGATGACCCCGAACAGCGGGACGGCGCGCTTGCCCAGCACCACGAAGGCGGCGAGGAACAACAGGGCCCACAGGGTGGCCATGGCGCCGTAGAAGCCCAGCACGAACTTGGCGTAGGTGGCCAGCATGGCCAGGCCCTGGGTGGCGATGGTCGAGGCCAGGGCCGCGAAGATCGCCAGCGGGGCCAGCTTCATGACGAAGCCGGTGACCTTCAGCATGATCTGAGCGCACTGTTCCACCAGGTGCAGCACCTGCGGGGCCTTGTCGTCCAGCGCCGCCACGGCGGTGCCGACGAACAGCGAGAACACCACGATCTGCAGGATCTCGTTCTTGGCC
>NZ_QDKQ01000025.1 GCF_003116815.1 Caulobacter endophyticus | reverse complement strand
CGCATTCTCATGCACGTTCATCCGGGGCCTCCGGGCTAGAGTTTGGCGCTTCGCAACCCCAGCCTCTCAGCACCGCCCCGGGTGAACAACCTTCATAGCTTCGACATCTAGATCACCCCTTCCATCCCCCCCGCCGGGCTCGTTCGCCGGTGCGCCAGGGCTTCGGCGACGTGCACCCTCTTGACCGACCCTGCGCCTTCCAGGTCGGCGATGGTGCGTGAGAGGCGCAGGGTGCGTGTCCAGCCGCGGGCGCTGATACGGCCGGCTTCTGCGGCCTTGGCCAGCAGGGCGCGGCCGGGCTCGTCGAGGGCGCAGATGCGCTCCAGCAGTTCGCCCTCTGCTCGGCCGTTCAGCACCTCCGGTGTTCCCGGCATGACCTCTTCGGCCCGCTCGGCCTGCAGGCGGCGGGCGGCCGCGACGCGGGCGGCGACCTCGGCCGAGCCTTCGCTGGCGGCGGGCAGGGCGAGGTCGGCGGCGGTGACGGCGGGCATGTCGACGGCCAGGTCGATGCGGTCCATCAACGGTCCCGACACCCGGCCCTGATAGTCGCGGATGCAGCGCGGGGCCTTGCCGCAGGCGCCGCGTCCGGCCCCGCCGTGGCCGCAGCGGCAGGGGTTCATGGCCGCCACCAGCTGCACGCGGGCCGGATAGCGGACATGGGCGTTGGCGCGGGCGACCATCACCTCGCCCGTTTCGAGCGGCGCGCGCAGGCTGTCGAGGGCCTGGACGCCGAACTCGGGCAGCTCGTCGAGGAACAGCACGCCGTTATGGGCCAGCGACACCTCGCCGGGCTTGGCGCGCAGGCCTCCGCCGGTGAGGGCGGCCATGCTGGCGCTGTGGTGCGGGCTGCGGAAAGGCCGGGCCCTGGTCAGCGCGCCCCGGGCGATCAGCCCGGCCACCGAATGGACCATCGAGGTTTCCAAGAGCTCGTGCGAGGTCAGCGGCGGCAGGAGGCCCGGCAGGCGCTGGGCCAGCATCGACTTGCCCGAGCCCGGCGGGCCGACGAACAGCAGGTTGTGGCCGCCGGCCGCGGCGATTTCCAGCGCGCGCTTGCCTTGCTCCTGGCCCTTGACGTCGCGCAGGTCCTTGGCCCGTTCGCCCTCGACCACCGGACCGGGGGCGGGCGCGCCGAGCAGCTGGCTGCCCCGGAAATGATTGATCAGCGCCACCAGCGAGCGCGGGGCCAGGATCCGCGTGCCGCCGGCCCAGGCGGCTTCCGGCCCGCAGGCCTCGGGGCAGATCAGGCCAAGGTCCATGGCCCCGGCCGCCATGGCCGCGGGCAGGGCGCCGGCGCAGGCGACGATGCGGCCGTCGAGCGACAGCTCGCCCATCGCGGCCCACCCGTCGAGCGCGTCGGGCGGGATCACCCCCATGACGCCGAGCAGCGCCAGGGCGATTGGCAGGTCGAAGTGGGTGCCTTCCTTGGGCAGGTCGGCGGGGGCCAGGTTGGCGACGATGCGCTTGCCCGGCATCGAGAGGCCAAGGCCCGCGAAGGCCCCGCGCACCCGCTCGCGGCTTTCGGCCACGGCCTTGTCGGGCAAGCCGACCACGGCGAAGGCCACGACGCCGCCGGTCAGCTGCACCTCGACGTCGACGCGGCGCGCCTCCACGCCCTCGAACGCCACCGTGACGACCTTGGCCGCCATGCTCTCTCCCCCGAAAATGCCCGACTTATCCACAAGCCAAGCATGGCTGTCGGTTCGGAGCAAGAACGAAAAACGAACGTTTCGGGAAAGTGTGACGATTCAGTACGCTAGCGCCGCTTCTTCACGCCTGGGTTGATCGGATGGTTTCGATCCGATCCCAGAGCGCCGCGGCGGCGTCGATGCCGCTGAACCGCTTGAGCTGCTGGGCCCCGGTGGGCGAGGTGACGTTGATCTCGGTCAGGTACTCGCCGATCACGTCGATGCCGACGAACAGCAGGCCGCGCTTCTTCAGCTCAGGGCCGATGATGGCGCACAGCTCCTTGTCGCGGGCGGTCAGCTCGACGGCCTCGGCGCGGCCGCCGACGCGCAGGTTCGAGCGCACTTGGCCGGCGGCCGGCACGCGATTGATGGCGCCGACCGGCTCGCCGTCGACCAGCAGCACCCGCTTGTCGCCCTTGCTGACGGCCGGGACGAACTTCTGGGCGATGACCTGCTCGCGGCCGATCATGGCGTGCAGCTCGAGCAGGGCGTCGAGATTGGGATCGTCCGCCAGCAGACGAGCCACGCCCGAGCCGCCGCCGCCGTAGAGGGGTTTCAGGACGATATCGCCGTGACGGGCGCGGAAGTCGTAGATCGCCTCGTGGTCGGAGGTGATCAGGGTCGGCGGCTGCACGCCGGGAAAATCGGTGACGAACAGCTTTTCGGGCGCGTTGCGCACTTCGGCCGGGTTGTTCACCACGAGCGTGTGTGGGTGAACCTTTTCGAGAAAATGCGTGGCGGTGATGTAGGCCATGTCGAACGGCGGATCCTGGCGCATCAGCACCACGTCGACGTCGTCCTTCATGTCGAGGATCACGGTCTCGCCGAGCCTGGCGTGCGCGCCCTTTTCGGCGAACACCTCCAGCGGCTGGGCGCGGGCGAACACCCGGCCGTCTTCCAGCGACAGCTTGTCGGGGGTGTAGAACCAGAGCTTGTGACCCCGGTTCTGGGCTTCCATCATCATCAGGAAGGTGGTGTCGGTGTCGATGTTGATCCCCAGGACGGGATCCATCTGGACGGCGACTCTCAGCGACATGACGACTCCGGCTACTTTCCGATCTGGGGCGCAGTCACCTAGTTAGGCCGTTTTTTGGCGATTGCGAGGGCGAAGTGCGCCTTGCTTGGAGCGCGCTTGGATGTCCATGTGGGCTGATTGTGCTGGGGGGATGGAATGAACGTTCGGGGTGCCGCGCTTGTTATGGCCACGGTTTTGCCCGGCGTTGGCCTGTTGGCAGTGTTCGCTCGGGGAGCGAACTTATTTTCCGACCAAAGTTGGATCTACAGATACCAAACTCTTATAGGCGCTGTAGTGGCCCTTCTGGCTGCTTACATTGCGGTCAGACCTGTTTGGCGTCAGCTGAAATATATAAAATTTCAGTCAAGTGCGATGTATAGGGATTTCGTTGATAGAAGGTTGTCTGAAATAAATGATAGATATCAAATTGTATCTGAATTTGTGAGCAATGACCTAGATAATTTTGAGAAAAAAATTTACGAAGTTGAGGAGCTTGAAATTGGGAAATATGAAATAGAGTGGCTATTCGAAAGTGAGCAAAATTTATATTTTATCGTCGTGAAGATGGAATCTTACAAGTGTAAGCGCCTTGATCCTCTAATGATAGATATTGAAATTGATAAACTTATTAAGTCACTAAGATTTCTTGTTGATAAGCTCGAAGCTGCGCATCGCCCCCATACGACTGACCAGGTTGGAGAGGATTATGCCATTAGTGATGAAGATTGGGCGCAGATCGAAAGGGAAGGTGCGCTAGCCGAGGAGCAGATAAGTGGGGCGGCATCCAGGGTGCGCGATGACTTCAATGATCTTCGTGCGTCTTTCGAGTTTGAAATCAATCGTATGCGCACTTCGCTCAGGTCAATTGACCAGGAATTGATAAAGGCCTCGCCACTGTAAGCAAAGCTAATTCAGCCGCAGCCGCACCCGTTCCCGCGCCGCCCGGGCCGCGATGGTGGCGCCGCCGTCGAGCGTCTGCGCCCGGGAAAGCGCCTGCAGGGCCCCGGCCAGGGCGCCCTGGCCCTCGCGGGCGGCGGCGACGTCGAGCCAGGGGTGGTGGTCGGTGGGGTCGAGCAGGGCGCGGCGCAGGGCCGAGCGCTCGGCGCGGGCCCAGTCGCGGGCCTGCTGGGCGCGGGCGAAGATGTTGTTCTGCAGGCGGATCAGGACGGCGCGATCGGAGATCGGGGCCATCAGCTGGTCCAGGCGCGCGGCGACGTCGGGCATCAGGCCCGTGCGCAGGGCCCGGCGCGACAGCTCTGACGGCAGCACCACCCGGCCCTCGCTGAACGGGTCGAGCGCCAGCGGGCCCTCGTCGGTCTCGATGCGCAGCAGGAAGTGGCCGGGGAAGTCGACGCCGTTGACGTCGAGCCCGGTCTCGCGGGCGGCGTGGATGTAGAACACCCCCAGGGCGACCGGCAGGCCCTTGCGTCGCTCGGCGATGGCGATGACATCGGCGTTGTCGGGATGGTCGTAGGTCAGAAGGTCGCCGGTCAGGCGCAGGTCGCCGGCCATGGCCTCGGCGATGGCCTCCTCGGGCGACTCGCCCTGCAGGCGCGCCTTCAGCCGCTCGACGGCCGAGCGGGCCAGGTCCAGGGCCGGCTGCTCGTCGCGATCGGGATCGTCGTGGACGGCGCAGGCGAGCGCCGCCTCGAACAGCGGGAAGCCATCGTCGTCGTGCTCGCCGGCGCGGGTGAGGACGGCCTCGGCCTCGTCGCGGGTCATGCCCAGCTCCTCCCGTCGCCCCTGTCGTCGCCTGGCCAGGCGTCGGGGACGTGGCGGGGCAGGCGGCCTGGGGTCATCGCCAGGAGGTCCAGCCGCACGGCCATGCCCTTGAGACCGGCGCGCGACGCCGCGGCCAGCGCGCCCGCGCGGCGCAGGCGCATCCGTTGTTCGAAGCTCACCGCTTCCAGCGCCGCCTCCAGGCTCGTCCGACTCTTGACCTCGACAACGATCAAGACGCGTCCGCGTTGCGCCAGGATGTCGATCTCGCCGGCCCTGGTCGCCAGGCGGAAGCCGAGCACGCGGTAGCCCCGCATCATCAGCCAGGCCGCCGCCCAGGCCTCGGCGCGCCGGCCCGAGCGCCGCGCGGCCGCGCCGCGGACCTTGCGGACCTCGCGCAGCGGCGGGGCCGTCATCCGGCCTCCTTCAGGGCCAGGGCTTGGCGGTAGAGGTCCTTGCGCGACAGGCCGAGCGCCTTGGCGACCTCGGAAGCGGCCTCGCCCAGGGGCAGGCGGGCCATGGCTTCGCGCAGGGCGGCCTCGGCGTCGTCGGCGCTGGCGACCTTTTCGGCGCCGGGACCCACGAGAATGACGATCTCCCCCTTGGGGCTCTCGAAGCGGGGGTCCACGGCCAGCTCGCCCAGGGAGCCGCGCACGCAGGTCTCGTAGAGCTTGGTCAGTTCGCGGCAGACGGCGGCGGGGCGCTCGGCCCCGAACACGGCGGCCATGTCGGCCAGCGTGTCGTCCACCCGCGAGGCGCCTTCGAAGAAGATCAGGGTGGCGCGGATGTTGGCGAACTCTTCCAGGAAGGTTCTGCGCGCGGCGCTCTTGGGCGGCGAGAAGCCGGCGAACAGGAAGCGGTCGGTGGGCAGGCCGGCCAGGGTGAGGGCGGCCAGGGCCGCCGAGGCGCCGGGTATGGGGAATACCGGATGGCCCGCCGCGATGGCCTCGCGGGCCAGGCGGTAGCCGGGGTCCGACACCATGGGCGTGCCGGCGTCCGAGACCAGGGCCACGCGCTCGCCGGCCTCCAGCCGTTCGAGAATGGCCGGTATCGCGCGCTCGGCCACGTGCTCGTCGTGGCGCTCCAGCTTGGTGCGGATCGAATAGGCCGACAGCAGCTTGCCGGTGACGCGGGTGTCCTCGGCCAGCAGCAGGTCGCAGGCGGCCAGCACGTCGAGCGCCCGCAGGGTGATGTCGCGCAGGTTCCCGATCGGCGTGGCGACCAGGTAGAGACCGGGCGCGAGGGGGGCGTCGGACAGGGCAGGCGGGGGAAGCAGACGGCTCAAGCGGCGGTACTTTCCGTTGAGAAGATCGGGCCGGGACCCGCGAAGCAGGAGGCTATCAGGTCGCGAGCACGCCTGTCAGCCGGTCTAGCAGCAGCCGGCCCCGGCGCGTGGCGCGCAACCTGACCGGGTCATCGACCAGAAGTCCGGCCTCGACCAGCGATTTCACCTTGGGCGTGTCCGGGAAGAGGTCCAGGGCGGCCATCTCGGCGAAGGCGACGCCGTCGTCGATGCGCAGGCCCAGCAGCAGGCGCTCCTCGGCGGCCTCGATGGGGCTGAGGTCCTCGCGCTCGAAGCCCGTGCCGTCTGCGGCGACGGCGGCGATGTAGTCGGCGATCTTCGCGCGAGCGGTGGTGGCGACCTTGCCGCCGGTTGGGCCCGAGGGCAGGGTCAGGCGGCCGTGGGCGCCGGGGCCGACGCCCACATAGTCGACGCCTCGCCAGTAGACGAGATTGTGGCGCGAGCGGGCGGCCGGGCCCCGAGCGTGGTTCGAAACCTCGTAGGCGTCGAAGCCGGCGGCCTCCAGCACCTCCTGGGTGGTCTCGAACAGCTGGGCGGCCAGGTCTTCGTCAGGCGGCACGATCCTGCCCCGGCCCACGGCGCGGTCGAAGGCGGTGCCGGCCTCGATGGTCAGCTGGTAGGGCGAGACGTGCTCGGGGCCGAAGGCCAGCATTTCCGCCAGCTCCTCGCGCCAGGCCGCGTCGGTCTGGCCGGGGCGGGCGTAGATCAGATCCACCGACAGGCGCGGGAACAGGCGCGCGGCCGTGGCTATGGCGCGACGGGCCGAGCCGGCGTCGTGGTTGCGGCCCAGCATCTTCAGCGAGGCGTCGTCCAGCGCCTGAACGCCCAGCGACAGCCGCGCCACGCCCGCATCGGCCAGGGCGTCGAAGCGGCCGGCCTCGGCGTCGGTGGGATTGGCCTCGAGGCTGATCTCCAGGTCGTCGGCCGGGCTCCACAGCGACTTGGCGGTCTCGATCACGCGGGCGACGGCGGCCGGGTCCATCAGCGAGGGCGTGCCGCCGCCGAAGAAGATCGACGACAGGCGGCGCGGTCCGGTCAGGACCCGCTGGGCGGTCATGTCGGCAAGGATGGCGTCGGCCAGCGCCGCCTGCTCGTCCGTCCGCCCCCGGTCGCGCACGACGTTGAAGTCGCAGTAGGGGCAGATGCGGGCGCAGTAGGGCCAGTGGACGTAGAGGCCTAGAGGGGGGAGGCCGTCACTCAAACAGCGCCGCCTTCAGCTTCTCGAAGGCCACGGCGCGGTGGCTCATGGCGTCCTTCTGGGCCGGCTCCATCTCGCCGAAGGTCTGGTCGTAGCCATTCGGCACGAAGATCGGGTCGTAGCCGAAGCCCTTGTCGCCGCGCGCCGGGAAGACGAGCGCGCCATGCACCTCGCCCTGCACCACCACGGCCGGGCCGCCGTTGGGCCAGGCGACGGCGAGGGCGCAGGTGAACCAGGCGCTGGTGTCCTCCGAGCCGGTCTCCTCGATGCGCTCGGCCACCTTGTCCATGGCCATGGCGAAGTCCTTTTCCGGACCGGCCCAGCGGGCCGAATAGATGCCCGGCGCGCCGCCCAGCACGGTGACCGACATGCCCGAGTCGTCGGCCAGCGACACCTCGCCCGACAGGTTGGCGGCGTGACGGGCCTTGAGCAGGGCGTTGCCTTCGAAGGTGGTCTCGGTCTCGTCCGGCTCGGGCAGGCCAAGCGCGCCGGCGGCCAGCACCGTAAAACGGCCGTCGAGCAGGGCGGCCAGCTCCTTGGCCTTGCCCGGATTGTGGGTGGCCGCGACGATCTTCTGGCCGTTGATCAGTTTCAGGGTCATCGCGCGGCTCCCGCAGGCAAAAACTGAGGGTGGTTAGACCCTCGCGGGCCTGCCGCCGCAAGGCCGATCATTGCGAAAGTTTAATATCGTTTATCGATAAGCGACATTGTCCGCCGGGCAGGGACCGGCGATCCTGGCGGCATCGGCAAAGCTCCTGCCCGCCCCTGTCCGGAACCGCCCAATGTCGCTGCCCCGCCTGTTCAGCCTCCTGGAATCCTCGGCCGTCCGCCTGGCCACCCTGGTGCTGATCGCTGGCCTGCCGATCTCCGCCGTGACGTTCCTGGCCCACTCGCTCTAGACTTCAATCCGGCCACCGCCTGGGGAGGCGAGTCGCCACCGCGCGCCGGGCGCGCGGCAACTCTTTTTGGATCTTGGCGGGGACACAGCCCATGCGCGCCTTGGGGCCGGGCTCGGTATCGAGCTTCCTGAAGATCATTCTCGACGTCAGCTATTACGCGCTGTGGGTCTGGGTCAGCTTCCTGGCCCTGGTGACGGTGCTGGTGCTGCTGCTCAGCTTCAATCCCGACCTGCTGGCCTCGATGCTGCCGGGCGAGGCCGCGGGCGTGCTGCGCAAGTACGGGGCCGGCGCGGCCGTGGCCCTGGGCGGCTGGGCGCTGATGTCGGGCGGCTGGATGGCCATCGTCGAGCGCCTGCGCAAGATCTTCGCGACGATGATCCTGGGCGACCCGTTCCATCCGGACAACGTGCGCCGGCTGCGGGTGATGGGCATCGTGCTGGCCGCCCTGGAGATCGGCCGCTACGTGCTGTCGGCCCTGACCCGCATCCTGGTCGCCGGCGACAAGCCGTCGGAGGGATCCTTCACCCTCACCGCCTGGTTTTCCGTCCTGGTCGTCTTCGTCCTGGCCGAGGTGTTCCGCGAGGGCGCCCGGCTTCGCCGCGAAGCCGAACTGACCATCTGATCGCGAGCTTGCATGTCCATCCGCGTAAACCTCGACCGCGTGCTGCTGGAACGCCGCATGTCGCTGACCGAACTGTCCGACCGCGTCGGCGTGACCCTGGCCAACCTGTCGATCCTGAAGACCGGCAAGGCGCGGGCCATCCGCTTCTCGACGCTGGACGCCCTGTGCCGGGAGCTGGGCTGCCAGCCGGGCGACCTGATGACCTTCGAGCACGGGCCGGGCGACGGCGGCGACGAGGACTGACCCGGGCTTGCGCGCGGCCGGGGCGGGCCACACCTGTGGGCCATGCAAATCGTCTGTCCATCCTGCGGGGCCGCCAATCGCCTGCCGCCAGACCGCGATCCCGCCGCGGCTAGGTGCGGCCGCTGCAAGAACCCCGTCTTCACGGCCATGCCGATCGAGGTCGACGGCGCGGGCCTGGACCGGCATCGCCGGCTGACCCAGGGCGCGGCCGTGCTGCTCGACGTCTGGGCCCCCTGGTGCGGGCCCTGCCGGGCGATGGCGCCGAACTACGCCGCCGCAGCAGCGAAGCTGGAACCTCGCGTGCGCCTGCTGAAACTGAACTCCGAAGCCCACCCCGCGCCGGCCTCGGCCCTGGGCGTCAGCGGCATACCCGCCCTGATCCTGTTCCGCGACAACGCGGTGGTCGCCCGCTCGGCCGGGCTGATGAGCGCGCCGCAGATCGTCGACTGGACGAGCCGGGCCTTAGGGTAGACGTCTTGACCCCCTGCCCCGTCGCCATCAAGGGGGAAGGGGCAGATAAGGAAGGCTCACGACATGATCGAACGTATCGGCAAGGCCAAGCGCTGGAGCGACGCGGTGGCCTTCAACGGCGTGGTGTTCCTGTCGGGGCACGTGGCCGAGGCGACGCGCGGCCAGTCGGTGCTGGAGCAGACCAAGGAGGTGCTGGCCCAGATCGACGAGACCCTGGCCGAGTGCGGGTCGAGCAAGGACAGGCTGCTCAGTGCGACCATCTACCTGGCCGACATCGCCGGCTTCGACGAGATGAACGCGGCCTGGGACGCCTGGGTGGACAGCGACAACCCGCCGGCGCGCACGACCGTCGAGGCGCGGCTGGCCCGCGAGGACTACGCCGTCGAGGTGACGGTGGTCGCGGCGCGCTAGGAGGTCATGGGATGCAGGTCTTGAAGCGAAGCGTTCTGGCCGGTCTGGCCATCGCGGCTGCGGGCTCGCCGGCGCTGGCCTGCGTGATGGCGCCGCCAGCCGGTCCCGAGGTCCAGCGTCGACGCACGCTCGATTTCCAGGCGAGCCTCTGGGACCGTTCGGAAGTGGTGTTCGTGGCGCTCTTGCAGCATCCCAAAGAGATCTGGCTTCAAGGCGCCGGCGGGGCGCCGGGGCGCGAGGCGGCGCTCAAGCCGATCCTTCAGTTGAAGGGACCGCCGACGGCGACGTCGACGACCATACGGCACACCAGCTTCACCTCGTGTGGGCCGGCGCCGGCCCTTGATGCCCTCGATCCGACGGCCGGGGACATGTTCGTCGTTTACTCGTCGTCCGCTTTGCCGACGGGCGCATCGATCATCGGGACGATCAGCCCGGAAAAACTGGTGGAGCCGAAGGTCCGGGCGGCGTGGTCCGAGGCCTACGGGCGCAAGGCGAGCCCCCGCTAGTCCTTGAAGGGCCGGAGGGCGTCAGGCGGCCAGGCCGCCCGACGCGCCTTGTCGCTATTTGCCGGTGATCGCGGCCCGCTGGAAGGCGAACAGCTCGCCGATCCCCTTTTCGGCCAGGCCGAACAGGGTGTCGAACTCGCCGCGCGTGAAGCCGCGCTTCTCGCCAGTGGCCTGGATCTCGACGATGTCGCCGGCGCCGGTCAGCACGAAGTTGCCGTCGGCCTCGGCGCTGCTGTCTTCCTCGTAGTCGAGGTCGAGGACCGGGGTGTCCTTGAAGACGCCGCAGGAGACGGCGGCCACCTGGCCCAGGATCGGGTCGGCCTTCAGCACGCCCTCTTCGAGCAGGTAGTTGACAGCTAGGCGCAGGGCGACCCAGGCGCCGGTGATGGCGGCGGTGCGGGTGCCGCCGTCGGCCTGGATGACGTCGCAGTCAAGGCTGATCTGGCGCTCGCCCAGGGCCTTGAGGTCGACGACGGCGCGCAGGGAGCGGCCGATCAGGCGCTGGATCTCCTGGGTGCGGCCAGTCTGCTTGCCCGTGGCGGCCTCGCGGCGGCCGCGGGTGTGGGTGGCGCGGGGCAGCATGCCGTACTCGGCGGTCACCCAGCCGGCGCCCTTGTTGCGCATCCAGCCGGGGACGTTTTCCTCGACCGTGGCCGTGACCAGCACCTTGGTGTGGCCAAAGCCGATCAGGCATGAGCCCTCGGCGTAGCGGTTGACGCCGGTCTCCAGCGTGACGGCGCGAAGCTGGTCGTTGGCGCGTTCGGACGGACGCATGAAGAAACTCCGGGCTAGGTCTGGTCGTATCTGAAGGCGCCGCTTATCCTCCGGCGGACGGGAACCTCCAAGTCCCCGCTCGATTTTTTCGACATCAGTTCCTATCTCGAAGGGCCATGACGCAGCTTTTTCCGGGACCGATCGCTCGGACGCCCGGCCTGACCGAGCTGGACGCCCGCGCCCGCGACATCTTCCGCCGGGTGGTCGAAGGCTATCTGGAGACCGGCGAGCCCGTCGGTTCGCGCACCCTGTCCAAGGGCGGCGTGCAGCTGTCGCCGGCCTCGATCCGCAACACCATGCAGGACCTGGCGCAGCTGGGGCTGCTCGACGCCCCGCACACCAGCGCCGGCCGCATGCCCACGCACGCGGGCCTGCGGATGTTCGTCGACGGCTTTCTGGAGGTCGGCGACGTCGGCGAGGACGAGCGGCGCGAGATCGAGGCCCGCCTCTACGCCAAGGGCCGCACCTTCGAGGAGGCGCTGAACGAGGCCTCGGCCATACTGTCGGGCCTGGCCGGCGGGGCCGGCATCGTCGTCACCCCGGTGCGGGAGGGCGGGATCAAGCACGTGGAGTTCGTGGCGCTGGGCGGCGGCCAGACCCTGGCGGTGATGGTTTTCGAGGACGGCACCGTCGAGAACCGGCTGATGCGGGGCGGGGCGGGGCTGACGCCCTCGGCCTTCCAGGAGGCCTCGAACTTTCTCAACGCCCGCCTGCGCGGCCGCACCCTGACCGAGGCCAAGGACGAGATCCGCGCCGAGCTGGAGACCGCTCGCCGCCAGCTGGACGAGACCGCCGCGCGCCTCGTCGAGGACGGCCTGGCCGCCTGGGGCGGCGGGGAGGGGGCCGAGCGCGCCCTGATCGTGCGCGGCCGCGCCAACCTGCTGGCCGACGCCGCCGCCCGCGAGGATCTGGAGCGCGTGCGCCAGCTGTTCGACGACCTGGAGCAGAAGGGCCAGTTGATCGGCCTGCTCGACGACGTCCGCGACGCCGAGGGCGTGCGGATCTTCATCGGGGCCGAGACGCGACTCTTTTCGCTTTCGGGTTCCTCCGTGATCGCGGCGCCCTATATGACGGGGCGACAGAAGGTGCTGGGCGCGATCGGCGTGATCGGCCCCACGCGTTTGAACTATGCCCGGGTGATCCCGCTGGTGGACTATACCGCCCGCGTGCTCGGCCGGATGATCGATGGATGAGGACTGTTTGAAATGACCGACGAGCAAACGCCGGCCGAAGACGTCGCTTTCGAAGCCGAGGACCTGACCCAGGAAATCGAGGCGCTCAAGGCCGAGATCGCGGCGATGAAGGACCAGGCCCTGCGCTATGCGGCCGAGGCCGAGAACGTCAAGCGCCGCGCCGAGCGCGAGATGAACGACGCGCGCGCCTACGCCATCCAGAAGTTCGCCCGCGACCTGCTGGGCGCGGCCGACAACCTGTCGCGCGCCACCGCGGCCAGCCCGCGCGATTCGCAGGATGCGGCGGTGAAGAACTTCATCGTCGGCGTCGAGATGACCGAGAAGGAGCTGCAGGCGGCCTTCGAGCGCAACGGCCTCAAGAAGGTCGACCCGACCAAGGGCGAGAAGTTCGATCCCCACCTGCACCAGGCGGTGATGGAGCAGCCTTCGGACGAGGTCGCCGCCGGCGGCGTCGTCGCGGTGCTGCAGGTCGGCTACGAGCTGCTGGGTCGTCTCGTGCGCCCGGCCATGGTCGCCGTCGCGGCCAAGGGCTCCACCGGCCCGGCCCCGTCCGAACCGGCCGCCGCCGCGGCCAACCCGTACGCGGCTTCCGGCGAAGAGTCGGGCGGGTCGTTCGACACCAAGGCTTGAGCTTCCTGATCCTTCTCCCCTTGCGGGAGAAGGTGTCGGCGAAAGCCGACGGCTGAGGGGTCTCTCAGAAACAGAACGCCGCGACAGCCGGATGGCCGTCGCGGCGTTTTGCGTTGGTGCGACCCCTCACCCGACCCCACTGCGTGGGGCCACCCTCTCCCGCAAGGGGCGTGTTGCTTAAAACGGCGGATCGTCGAGGTTGAGGTGGCGGACGGGCGGCCGAGAGGCTGATGAGCCACTCTGGAGGCTCTTTTGCCGGGCGGAGG
>NZ_QDKQ01000024.1 GCF_003116815.1 Caulobacter endophyticus | reverse complement strand
GAAAGGCTGGCCCTTGGGTTGAAACATCACCCGCGCCTCTGGCCCCTCCGAGACAAATGATGCGGCGGAGCGGTCGACGAAGCCGAAACGCTAAACAAACACACGGTCTCCGGGCTCCGCCCGGCCGCTCCGCGCCTCCCCGAACTAACGCGTGCGAACGCGGGAGAACGAAAAGCCGTGCCTCAAAGATCCTCCCCCTGAAGGGGGAGGTGGCCCGAAGGGCCGGAGGGGGAAGTTCCTGATGCGCTCAGCACATCCGCAGCGGCAGCAATCATTTCCCCCCTCAGTCGGCTTTGCCGACAGCTCCCCCACGGGAAGAGGTTCGCCGCTTCAGATCCTCCCCCTGAGGGGGACGCAGCCGAAGGGCCGGAGGGGGAACCGCAGGCCGCAAAACAGAAAAGCCTCCCTTGCGGGAGGCCTTTCGGAAAACTCGAAGACGTCGAAGCCCTATTCGGGCGGGCAGCCCTTGAATTCGCCGACCTTGGTCACCGACAGGTGGGTGAGGTTCAGGCCCGCAAGCGGCTTCATGGAGCTGGCGCCCTGGCCGCTGAACATGTCGATCTTGTTGCCCTTGATCGCCCCGCCGATGTCGGAAGCGTACCAGTAGCCGTCGTGGGTTTCGCCGTTGGGCATCGGCAGGCCGACGGTCTCCTTGATGAATACGACCGTGCGGCGCGGGATCACCTTGGTGTCCACGGCCAGGGTGCGCATGGCCACGACCTTGCAGCCAAGGCTGTCGAGGGCCCGGATGCCCTTGGCGCCGGCGTGGTACAGCGTGGCCTTCATCTTGTATTCGATGGAGCCGGGGATCGAGCCGGTCAGAGCCCCGGCGATCAGTTCGCCCAGCGGATCGCTGGCGCGTTCGGAGTCGGGACCCGCGGCGGCGGGGAGTGCGGCGAACATGGCCATGAAGGCCAAAATTCCGGCGAGCGTGCGTCGCATCGAGGAGGTCCTCTTATCGGCGTATCTGTCGGTTCGGGCCGTTCCTTAAGCCGATCACGCCTCCGTGACAACCCGCTTAAAGTCGCCCTTATAGGGTGGAATCGGATGAAAACCTCTGGTGAAGCTCGGAACTTATCCGAAAATTCAATCGTTTAGCGCGCCATTTGAAAAATGGGGGAAGCGACCGTATGACGCTGCGGATTTTCGGCGACGGCAAGTCGGGCAACTGCCTGAAGGTGAAGTGGACGGCCCAGCGCCTGAACCTGCCCTTCGAGTGGATCGAGATCGACATCCTGAAGGGCGAGTCCCGCACCAGCGATTTCCTGACGCTGAACCCGGCCGGTCAGGTGCCGGCGGTGCTCCTGGAGGACGGCCGGGCCCTGGCCCAATCCAACGCCATCATGCTGCACCTGGCCGAAGGCTCGGTGCTGATCCCGAGCGATCCCTATCTGAGGGCAAGAATGTACGAGTGGCTGTTCTGGGAGCAGTACAGCCACGAGCCCTACGTCGCCGTGGCCCGTTTCCAGGTGGCCTATATGGGCAAAGCGGTCGAAAGCCTCGACGGCAAGCTGGTCGAGCGCGGTCATGCGGCCCTGGCGCGCCTGGAAAACGGGCTCTCGGAAAGCGGCTTCCTGGTCGGTGATCGGCTGACCCTGGCGGATATCGCGTTGGTGGCCTACACCCGTGTCGCCCACGAGGGCGGTTTCGATCTGGCGCGCTATCCGGCCGTGAAGGCCTGGGTCGGCCGCGTCGAGACGGCCCTCGGCATCGATTAAGTCTTCGGAGCGCGCATGAAGTCGCCGTCTTCTACTTTGAAGGTTCTCGTCCTGGCCGCCGTCGTGGCGGCGCCGGCCCAGTCGGCACTGGCCTGGGGGGCTTCGGGCCACCGAATGATCGGCGTGCTGGGCGCCCAGACCCTGCCTGACGACGTGCCGGCCTTCGTGCGCAGCCCCTACGGCGTGGCCGCCATCGGCGAGTACGCCCGCGAGCCGGACCGCTGGAAGGGCTCGGGCAAGGTCCACGATCACGATCGCGACGCCGCCCACTTCCTCGATCTCGACGACGAGGGCCGCATGTTCGGCGGCCCGAAGTTCACGGTCGAGACCCTGCCGGCCACCCGCGCCGACTACGCCACGGCCCTGCGCGCCGTCGGCCAGGACGAGTGGAAGGCCGGCTATCTGCCCTACGCCATGATCGACGGCTATCAGCAGTTGGTGAAGGACTTCACCTACTGGCGCGTGCTGGTGGCGGCCGAGAAGCAGACCACCGACGCTCAGAAGAAGGCCTGGTACGCCGCCGACCTCAAGCGCCGCGAGGAGCTGCTGCTGCGCGACCTGGGCGTCTGGGCCCATTACATCGGCGACGGCAGCCAGCCGCTGCACATGAGCGTGCACTACAACGGCTGGGGCGACTATCCCAACCCCAACGGCTACACCCAGAGCCGCGGCACCCACGGCGCCTTTGAAGGCCCGCTGGTCAAGGCCGTGGCCAAGGAAGACGACGTGAAGGCCAGGATGCCGGCGCTGCGCGACTGCGCCTGCAGCTACGAGACCCGGATGGTCGGCTATCTGACCACCACCTGGAAGCTGACCGAGCCGCTTTATCAGCTCGAGAAGTCGGGCGGCATGGTCGCCACAGATCCGCGCGCCAAGGCCTTCGTCGATGAGCGCCTGGCCGCCGGCGCGGCCGAGCTGCGCGACATGGTCGCCATGGCCTGGAAGGCCAGCGCCGACGGCAAGATCGGCTATCGCCCGGAGATCAGCGTCGCCGACGTCGAGAGCGGCAAGGCCGATCCGTGGAACGACCTGTTTGGCAAGGACTGACCGCTTGATCGCGTTCTACGCCCCCGACGAGTCCCTTCGCTATGCCGACCGGCACGCCGCCTTCGGCATCGCCGAGGATGCGCAAGGGCAGATCGCTCTGGTGGAGGTCACCAAGCCCGGCAAGTCGCCCTACTTCGACCTGCCGGGCGGGGCCGTCGACGGGGAAGAGACCGAGGTCGAAGCCCTGGTCCGCGAGTTCGGCGAGGAGACCGGTCTGGTGGTCGAGGTCGGCGCGCATGTCGTCGACGTCTCGCAGCCGTTCCTGAAGTCCGACGGCCAGCCGGTGCGGAACTACGGCGGCATCTATGCCGTGAGGCTGGCCGGGGAGCGGCCAGAGTTGAAGGTCGAGGACGACCACAGGCTGGTCTGGCTGGATCCGCGCGACGCGGTCGTGGCCCTGCGCCACGACGCCCACTCCTGGGCCGTCGCGGCGTGGATGCGCAAGGGCTAGTTCGACTTGGCCTTCAGCATCGCCTTGGCCTCGGCCGGGGCGAGCTGGTCGAACAGCATCGACAGGTGCTGGTCCTTGGCGTGGTCGTTGTGCAGGTCCCAGGCCAGCGAAATCGGCAGGCGCAGGCGGCCGCCGTCGGGCAGGCGGGCCACCAGCACGCGCCAGCTGAAGCCGTCGCCGGGATCGCCCAGCGGGCCGAATTCCAGCGGCGCAGGATCGCGCAGGCGGAAGGCGCGGTCGGCCTTGGCGGCGAACCAGGCAAGGTCCTCGGCGGCGGTCGGGTCGGCGGCCTTGGGCAGGAGTTCGCCCTTGAGATTGCGGGCCATGACAGCCTCCGAAGCGTTGAAAGCGCGGGTCTCTAGCACTTCGGGGCTCGACTTCCCATGTCCAAGGCTCGGGTTGGGCGTCTGAAACGCAAAGAGGCTCGGGTGAGCAAGGACAGGCCGATCAAGCGCGTGCGCGCCGACTGGAACGACGTGGTTCTGGTCTGCCGCAAATGCTCGCGCAAGCTGGACGGCGGCTTTGGCAAGGATGGCGAGCAGAGCTTCGCCAAGGCCCTGCGCAAGGCCTCCGGCGGCGGCAAGGGCAAGGATCGCAAGGCGCCGCTGGCGGTCATCGAGGTCGACTGCTTTGACGTCTGCCCCAAGGACGCCGTGGTGGCGGTCAACGCGTCCAGGCCCCGCGAATGGATCGTCGTGCCGCGCGGCGTTGCGATGGAAGCCGCCGTGGCGCGCCTAGGCCTGGCTGCCAACGACGCCGAAGCGGCTTAGCCGCGAGTCTGCTATCAGGCGCGTATGAGCCGTAAACGCGCCGACATACTGCTGGTCGAGAAGGGATTGTTCGACAGCCGCGCGAAGGCGCGCGCCGCCATCGAGGCCGGCCGCGTGGTCGCCGATGGCAAGGTCG
Organism: Caulobacter endophyticus; assembly: GCF_003116815.1. GTDB lineage: Bacteria > Pseudomonadota > Alphaproteobacteria > Caulobacterales > Caulobacteraceae > Caulobacter > Caulobacter endophyticus. Next base: position 89,576 of record NZ_QDKQ01000024.1, on the reverse strand, counting down.
TGGCCAAGGCCTCCGAGACGATCGACGAGGCTGCCGAGATCGTCGCGGAGGCCGCTCACCCTTGGGTCGGGCGCGGGGCGCTGAAGCTGGTGCGGGCGCTGGAGCTGTGGCCCGTCGCTGTCGAGGGGCGGATCGCCATCGACGTCGGCGCCTCGACCGGCGGCTTTACCGAGGTGCTGCTGTCGAAGGGGGCGGCCCGCGTGCTGGCCGTCGATGTCGGCCGCGACCAGCTGCATCCAAGCCTGAAGGCCGATCCTCGGGTGACGGACCTGTCGCCGCTGGACGCCCGGACCCTGACTGCCGAGCATGCTCCCGGCGGCGTCGACCTCGTGGTCACCGACGTCAGCTTCATTTCGCTGGAGAAGGCCCTGCCGGCCGCCCTGGCTCTGGCCCGCTCCGGCGCGGATCTCGTGGCGCTGGTGAAGCCGCAGTTCGAGGCCGGCCGCGAGAACGTCGGCAAGGGCGGTCTGGTGAAGGACCCCGAAGTCATCGCCGCTTGCGTCGATCGCGTCTCGGCCTTCCTGGAGGTCTCCGGCTGGACCGTGCGCGATCGTGCCGAAAGCCCCATCGCCGGCGGCGAGGGGCAGGTCGAAAAGCTGCTCTGGGCGGTGAAGGGCTAGGTGCGCATTCGCCCGCCGGCCTCGGCGTAGGCCTGGGTCCCGCGGGTCAGCACCTGGTCGCCCTCCACGATCTGGGCGATGCCGAGGTCGCCCGCGCTCGCCAGCCGTTCGTAGAGGGCGGAAAAGTCGCGCAGGGTCACTTCCTGCAGGGTCTGGATCGACGGAATCACGAAATAGACCTGCTGGAAATCGTCAATGCGATAAGGCGTGCGCATAACCCGTTCCAGGTCGAAGCCGATCCTGTTGGGGGAGGGGTCTTCGAGGGCGAAGATCGACTCGGTCCGCGACGACACGATGCCCGCGCCGTAGATCCGTAGGCCCGCCGGTGTCGCCATCAGGCCGAACTCGACCGTGTACCAGTAGAGCCTGGCGAGATTGGCCAGCCGGCCAAGGCTCAGCGCTCGCTGGCCGCCCTTGCCGTAGGCCTGCATGTAGTCGGCGAAGACGGGATCGGTCAGCATTGGCACGTGGCCGAACACGTCGTGAAAGACGTCCGGTTCCTGCAGGTAGTCCAGTTCGTGCGGCTTGCGGATGAACTGGCCGGCCGGAAAGCGGCGATTGGCCAGATGGTCGAAAAACACGTCGTCTGGCACCAGACCCGGCACGGCCACGACGCTCCAGCCGGTCAGGCGCTGAAGCTCCTCGTTGATCCGGTTGAAGTCGGGAATGCCCGTGCGGTGCAGGTCCAGCGCGTCGAGGCCGCGCAGGAACTCGTCGCAGGCGCGGTTCTGCAGGACGCGAGCCTGGCGCTCGTACAGCGTGATCCAGACGTCGTGCTCGGCCTGGCTATAGGCTTCCCAGCCCTGGTCGATCGTCCAATCGGGCCGTACCCCCGGGGGCGGCCCGCCGCTGAAACCGTCTGCGCTCATGAAACGACGTTACGCCCGCGTTCGGGCAAGTTCCGTTCGATTTTTGCGCGCAACCGCTGAGGTCGCGGTCAGACCTTGCTGTCAGTGCGAGATCCGGGGACGAAGCTTGTAGGCGCCGTGGTCGAATGACTCGAAGATCAGCGCCGCTTGCGGGTGATGCACCGGCTCACCCGTATCGTCGGCCAGCAGGTTTTGCTCGGAGACGTAGGCGACGTAGGTGTTGTCGTCGTTCTCGGCCAGCAGGTGATAGAACGGTTGGTCCTTGGACGGCCGGATGTCCTCGGGGATGGACTCCCACCACTCTTCCGTATTGGCGAACACCGGGTCGACGTCGAACACCACGCCCCGGAAAGGGAAGATGCGGTGCTTGACGATCTGGCCGATCGCGAATTTGGCGAGTCTCTCGTTCATGATGAAGATATTACGACGAGTCTCCTGACTGAATCCTGAACGTAAACGGCGTTCATTGTGAGGACACGCCGCCTTCCGGTGCATCGACACGGTTGCTATGGTCGCACCTGAAGTGAGGCGGTTCCTGACGAATCGCCTGCGAGACAAGGTGAAAGACCATGTCGGAGGCGCCGAGAGCGCCCGGCGGACCCCGTGGCCAGGGCGGCCAGGGATCGCGCCGGTCTCCGGGCGAGCAGCCGTGCTACGCGGCGCTCGATCTCGGAACCAATAACTGCCGCCTCTTGGTGGCGACGCCTTCACCGCGCGGATTCCGCGTCGTCGAGGCCTATTCCCGCATCGTCAGGCTCGGTGAAGGTCTTTCCCAGACCGGCCAGCTGTCTGACGCGGCGATGGAGCGGTCGATGGCCGCCCTCAAGGTCTGCGCCGAGAAGATCCGTCGTCGCAAGGCCATCCGGGTCAAGGCCGTGGCCACCCAGGCCTGCCGCGGGGCCGCCAACGGCACCGAGTTCGTCCGCCGTGTCGCCGAGGAGACCGGTCTTCGGCTGCAGATCATTACCCCGCGCGAGGAGGCCCAGCTTTCGGTCGCCGGCTGCATGAGCCTGTTCGACCGCGAGGCCGATGCGGCTCTGGTTGTAGACGTCGGCGGCGGCTCGACCGAGCTGTCCTGGGTCGATCTGCGGGGCGGCGGGCTCGACGCCAAGCCGCGGCAGTTCGAGGCCTGGAAGCTGCCGATCCGCGCCTGGCTGTCCATTCCCATCGGCGTCGTCACCCTGGCCGAGCGCTTCCCCGAGGGCGAGCGCGCCGACGACGGCTGGTTCAGGGCCATGGTCGAGGAGGTGAAGTCGAGGATATCGGCGTTCCCGCACGCCGCACCGATGCGCAAGACCTTCGACGCCGGTCGCGCGCACATGGTCGGCACCTCGGGCGCGATCACCAGCCTGGCGGGCCTGCACCTTGGCCTGCCGCGCTATGACCGCAACGTCGTCGATGGTCTCTGGATGCAGCGCTCCGACTGCGAGGCCGCCGCCGGCCGGCTGCTTCAACTGACCGCCAAGGAACGCGCGCTGGAGCCCTGCATCGGAGCCGATCGCGCCGACCTGGTTCTCGCTGGTGCGGCCATTCTTCAAGCCGTTCAAGAGCTTTGGCCATGTTCTCGCGTGCGAGTCGCCGACCGAGGGCTTAGAGAGGGGCTTCTGATGTCTCTGATGTCGGATCGGCAGAAGCGCCCCCGCCGACGGCGGCGCGGCGGGGCCGGTTCGGCCCGAACGGTGAACGCATGAACGACGAGCCTCCCAAGCGCCGCATGGTCAAGCCGCCGACCGGCGGCAATGCCGACGGCCGCGCCAAGCCCGCGCGCCTGAAGACCGCCTACGGCCGCACGCCCAGCCAGCAGGCCTGGCTGGAGCGCCAGATCAACGACCCGTTCTCGGCCAAGGCCCGGGCGCTCGGCTATCGCAGCCGCGCGGCCTTCAAGATCAGCGAGATCGACGAAAAGTTCCGCTTCTTCAAGAAGGGCGCGAAGGTCATCGATCTGGGCTGCGCGCCCGGCGGCTGGCTGCAGGTGGCGGTCGAACGCGGCGTGACTCAGCTCGTCGGCGTCGACCTTTTGCACGTCGATCCCGTCGAGCCGGCCCATATCGTCGAGATGGACTTCACCGATCCGGCCTGTCCGCCCAAGCTGCTCGAGCTGCTCGGCGGCGCGCCCGACCTTGTGATGTCGGACATGGCCCCCAACACCGTCGGCCACCGCGAGACTGACCACCTGCGCATCGTCGGCCTGATCGAGATCGGCGCGGAGTTCGCCATCGAGACCCTGCGTCCCGGCGGCGCCTTCGTGGCCAAGGCCTTCCAGGGGGGCGAGACCTCCGAGGTCATCGCCCGCCTCAAGAAGCACTTCGAGAAGGTCCAGCACTTCAAGCCGAAGGCCAGCCGCCAGGACAGCTCCGAGGTCTTCCTCGTGGCGACGGGTTTCAAGGGGCGCTGACGCGCGATCTTCACGCGAACGGTGCGGGGAAGGGGGCTCTTCCCGGCTTCCCTTCCGGAAAATCATCTCCATTTCCGGCCTCGGGCGGGTCGACAAACGCCCGCCTCGCGACTATACGAGCGCCGCAAAATGGAGAATCCGATGGAGATTCGCGAAGGGCTCACCTTCGACGACGTTTTGCTCGAACCTGGTCCGTCCGACGTCATGCCGACGCAAGTGACGACCGAGACCAAGTTCACGCGTGAAATCAGTCTGAACATCCCGCTCGTGTCCGCCGCCATGGACACGGTCACCGAAAGCCGTCTCGCCATCGCCATGGCGCAGGCCGGCGGCCTGGGCATCCTGCACCGCAACCTCTCCAACGAGGAGCAGGCCGACCACGTCCGCGAGGTCAAGCGGTACGAAAGCGGCATGGTCATCAATCCGCTGACCATCCATCCCGACACCACCCTGGCCGAGGTCCGCGAGATCACGGCCCGTCGCAAGATCTCGGGCTTCCCGGTGGTCGAGCGCGAGACGGGCAAGCTGGTCGGCATTCTCACCAACCGCGACATGCGCTTCGAGGGCGACGCCAACGTCCCGGCCTCGGCGCTGATGACCCGCGAGAACCTGATCACCGTCGGCGAGGGCGTGGATCATCGCGAGGCCCGCGAGCTTCTCCGCAAGCACAAGATCGAACGCCTGATCGTCGTCGACGACGCCTATCGCGCCGTCGGCCTGATCACGGTGAAGGACATTGAGAAGGCCCAGGCTCACCCCCTGGCCGCCAAGGACGACAAGGGCCGCCTGCTGGTCGGCGCGGCCTCGACCGTCGGCGACGCCGGCTTCGAGCGCTCGATGGGCCTCGTTGACGCGGGCGTCGACGTCGTCGTCATCGACACCGCTCACGGCCACTCCAGCCAGGTGGCCGCGGCCGTCTCGCGCCTGAAGCGCGAAGCCAACCGCGTCCAGATCGTGGCCGGCAACATCGCCACCTACGACGCCGCTCGCGCTCTTATCGACGCCGGCGCCGACGCGGTGAAGGTGGGCATCGGCCCGGGCTCGATCTGCACCACCCGCATCGTCGCGGGCGTGGGCGTGCCGCAACTGACCGCGATCATGGAAGCCGTCCGCGCAGGTCGCGAAGCCGGCGTTCCGGTGATCGCAGACGGCGGCATCAAGTTCTCGGGCGACCTGGCCAAGGCCATCGCCGCGGGCGCTTCTACCGCCATGATGGGCTCGATGTTCGCCGGCACCGAAGAGGCGCCGGGCGAGGTGTTCCTGTACCAGGGGCGCTCGTACAAGAGCTATCGCGGCATGGGCTCGGTGGGCGCCATGGCCCGTGGCTCGGCCGACCGCTACTTCCAGAAGGAAGTGACGGACAGTTTCAAGCTGGTGCCGGAAGGCATCGAGGGCCAGACCCCGTTCAAGGGTCCTATCGCCCCGGTGCTGCACCAGCTGGTCGGCGGTCTTCGCGCCGCCATGGGCTATGTCGGCGCGCCGACGATTCCGGAACTGCAGGAGCGTGCCCGCTTCGTGCGGATCACGGGCGCCGGCCTGCGTGAAAGCCACGTCCACGACGTGATGATCACGCGCGAGGCTCCGAACTATCCGAGCGCGGTCTAGGCCATGCAGATGGCCTTCGAGCTGCAGATGCTGGCGGTCGCGGTCGTCATCGGGCTGGTCCACCTTCTGTGGGCCAGCGCGGCGGCCCAGCCCCAGCGCGGCTTGAAGTGGAATGTCGGGTCGCGGGAGACGCCGGTCGTGCTGACCGGCATGGCCGGAAGGCTCGAAAGGGCCTTCGCCAACTTCCGCGAGACCTTCCCGTTCTTCGTCGCCGCCGTGCTGGTCGCCTATCTTGGCGGCCGGCTCGGCGCGCTGACCGGCATCGGAACCGCGCTCTATGTCGGCGCCCGGGCGGTCTATGTCTTTCTCTATGCGTTCGGCGTGCCGGTCGTTCGCAGCCTGGTCTGGGTCGCCTCGATGGCGGGCCTTGGCCTGGTCCTTCTGGCGCTGGTGATCTAGCTCAATGCGTGACGGAGGGCGGGTTTCCGCGGCGATCGAGGTTCTGACCGAGATCGAGACGCGGCATTTTCCGGTGAAGATGGCGCTCAAGCGCTGGGGCGAGGCCGCCCGCTACGCCGGCTCCAAGGACCGGGCCTTCGTCTCGGGTTTGGTGCTCGACGCGCTGCGCCGCAAGCGCTCGTTGGGCTGGATGATGGGCGACGCCACCGCGCGGGGCGTGGTGCTGGGCGTCCTGGCCTTCACCTGGAGGTGGCCGGCCGAACGTATTGCTGAAGCCGCCTCGGAAGAGCACGGCTTTGGCGCACTGACCGAGGCCGAACAGGCCCGCCTGAAGGATCCCGTCTCGCTGGACGGCGCGCCCGCGCCGGTGGCGGGCGACTATCCCGACTGGCTGGAACCGCATCTGGCCCGCGCCCTGGGCGCCGAGCAGGCGGCCGAGATGGCCGCGCTGTCCGAGCGCGCGCCGGTCGACCTGCGGATCAACAGCCTGAAGACCGACCCCGAGCGCGGGGCCAAGGCCCTGGCCCCGATCAACGCCGCGCCGGCGGGGATCCTGCCCAACGCCTTCCGCATCCCCGCGCCCGCCGCCGCCGACCGCACGCCCTCAGTAGAAGCCGTGCCGGCCTTCTCCAAGGGCTGGTTCGAGGTCCAGGACCTGGGCTCGCAGATCGCCGCCGCCGTGGCCGGCGAGGTCAAGGGCAAGCAGGTGCTGGACTTCTGCGCCGGCGGCGGGGGCAAGACCCTCGCGCTCGCCGCCGCCATGGGCAACAGCGGCCAGATCTTCGCCCACGACAGCGATGCTCGCCGTCTGGGGGACACCATCCGTCGCGGCCAGAGGGCAGGGGTCCGTAACCTGCAGATTCGCTCGCCGATAGAGGCCCAGCCGCTGAAGGGGCTGGAAGGCAAGATCGACGTCGTCTTCGTCGACGCCCCCTGCACCGGCGCGGGCACCTGGCGCCGTCACCCCGACGCCAAGTGGCGACTGTCGCCCGATCAATTGGCCAAGCGCCAGATCGAGCAGGACAGCGTCATGGAGGACGCCTCGACCTTCGTGAAGCCCGGCGGACGGATGGTCTATGTCACCTGCTCGCTGCTGACCGAGGAAAACGAGGACCGCGTCGCGGCCTTCCTTGATCGCCACCCCGAATTCACCGCCAGGCCGATCGCGCTGGACGGGGTCACCCACGTGACCCCGGAAGGCTATCTGCGCCTGACCCCGCACCGCGCTGGTACGGATGGCTTCTTCGCCGCCGTGCTCGAGCGCTCCACCTACGCACCGTAACTGCCCGCCCCCGACACGCTGGAGACCCGCCCGATGACCACCGAACCCCACCACCAGCGCGTCCTGATCGTCGACTTCGGCAGCCAGGTGACCCAGCTGATCGCGCGCCGGGTGCGCGAGGCGGGCGTCTATTGCGAGATTCATCCCTTCGACAAGGCCGAAGCCATGGTCGACGAGTACCAGCCTTCGGCGATTATCCTGTCGGGCGGTCCGGCCAGCGTGCTGGAGGCCGACAGCCCCCGCATCGGCCGCAAGCTGTTCGACCTGGGCCTTCCGATGCTCGCCATCTGCTACGGCCAGCAGCTGCTGTGCGACGTGCTGGGCGGCAAGGTCGAGGGCGGCCACGCCGGCGAGTTCGGCCGCGCCGAACTGACCATCGGCAAGTCGAGCCCGCTGTTCCAGGGCCTTGCCGGCGTGGGCGAGCTGGAAACCGTCTGGATGAGCCACGGCGATCGCGTCACGTCCATCCCCGAAGGCTTCGAGGTGGTGGGCACCTCGAACGGCGCGCCCTTCGCCGCCATCGCCAATGACGCCAAGAAGATCTACGCGCTGCAGTTCCACCCCGAGGTCTACCACACCGTCAACGGTCCGCAGATCTACAAGAACTTCCTGGCCCTGGCCGGCCTGAAGGGCGACTGGACCATGGCGGCCTTCCGCCAGGAGATGGTCCAGAAGATCCGCGACCAGGTCGGCGACGGCAAGGTGATCTGCGGCCTGTCCGGGGGCGTCGACAGCTCGGTGGCCGCCGTGCTGATCCATGAAGCCATCGGCGACCAGCTGACCTGCGTGTTCGTCGACACAGGTCTGCTGCGCAAGAACGAGGCCGACCAGGTCGTCACCCTGTTCCGCGATCACTACAACATCCCGCTGGTTCACGTGGACGCTGGCGACCTGTTCCTGGGCGAGCTGGCGGGTGTCTCCGACCCCGAAACCAAGCGCAAGACCATCGGCCGCCTGTTCATCGATGTCTTCGACAAGGAAGCCGCCAAGATCGACGGCGCGCAGTTCCTGGCGCAAGGCACGCTCTATCCCGACGTCGTCGAGAGCGTTTCCGCCCGCGGCGGCCCGTCGGCCGTGATCAAGAGCCACCACAATGTCGGCGGCCTGCCGGACTACATGAAGCTGAAGCTGGTCGAGCCGCTGCGCGAACTCTTCAAGGACGAGGTCCGCGCCCTGGGCGTGGAGCTGGGCCTGGCGCCCGCCTTCGTCGGTCGCCACCCGTTCCCCGGCCCGGGCCTGGCCATCCGCATCCCGGGCGAGATCACGCCCGAGAAGGTCAAGGTTCTGCAGGACGCCGACGCCATCTATCTCGAAGAGATCCGCAACGCCGGCCTTTACGACAAGATTTGGCAGGCCTTTGCCGTGCTGCTCCCGGTCAAGACGGTGGGCGTGATGGGCGACGCCCGCACCTACGAGAACGTCCTGGCCCTGCGCGCGGTCACCTCGACCGACGGCATGACCGCCGACTTCTTCGAGTTCCCCTGGGAGATCCTCGGCAAGACCGCCACCCGGATCATCAACGAGGTCCGCGGCGTCAATCGCGTCGTCTACGACGTCACCAGCAAGCCCCCTGGCACGATCGAGTGGGAATGACGGGGCGTGTTTCAGGGGCTATCCGAACAGGCTCGATAATTCCGATAAGGTGCTGAAATAATAAGTGTTTCCTCTCCGCGAAGAGCGCTGGCTATCGCCGGCGCTCTTTTCGTTTGGCGGCATCGGTAACGGCGTTGGCGTGATCTTGCCCAATTGATCTTAGGGGCTATACCGTCCGGAATTACGTCATGACGGCATTTTTTTCGAACCTAAGTCCCTGAATCAACTCTCGAAATCCCGCGTTCGTCGCGCCCTTGTGGCCTGACGGCATTTTCGCGCGCTTTCGGCGACTTTCGGGGCGCTCGGAGGACCGTCAATGCTCAACGACAGCAAGCTTAAGTCTCTGAAACCACGAGATAAACTTTACAAGGTCGCCGACCGTGACGGCATTTACGTCACCGTCGCCACCACGGGTGCGATCTCCTTCCGTCTGGACTACCGAATGAACGGCCGGCGAGAGAGCGTCACCCTGGGTCGCTACGGGGCCGATGGCATCACTCTGGTGCGGGCCCGGGAGCTGGCAATGGCCGCGCGCGCCCAGGTGCGAGAGGGCCGCTCCCCCATGATCGAGAAGCAGCGCGCCAAGGCGGCCCTCAACGGCGCCAAGACCTTTGGCGAGTGGGCGACTAAATGGTTCGAGAAGGGCGTCATGGCCGACAGCACTCGCGCCATGCGCCAGAGCATCTATGATCGCGACATCAAGTCGGTCTTCGAGAACCGGCTGCTGCTGGAGATCGAGCCGCAGGACGTTCGGGCGTTGTGCGAGAAGATCGTCGCGCGAGACGCGCCGGCGACAGCCATCCATGTGCGTGAGCAGATCAAGCTGATCTTCGCCTTCGCGCGGCTACACGGCGTCAAGATCGACAACCCCGCGACCGAGGTCAGTCCAGCCTCGATCGCGACCTTCGTGCCGCGCGAACGTTCGCTGACGCCGAAGGAGATCCGGATGGTCTATCCGCTCTTGGAGCAGGTACCGACGCTGCCGACCATTCGCCTCGGGATGAAGCTGATCCTGCTTACCTTGGTGCGTAAGAGCGAGCTGACTTTCGCGACCTGGGATGAGGTCGATTTCGTCAACGCCGTCTGGTGCATTCCGGCCGCGCGGATGAAGTGCGGGCGGCCGCACAACGTTTATCTCTCGCGCCAGGCTCTGGATATCATGATCGCGCTGCGCACCTGCGCTGGAAATTCCCCCTACCTGCTGCCGTCGCGCTACGAGCCTGACCAGCCCATGTCACGGGCGACCTTCAACCGAGTGACCACGGCGATCGCCGACCGGGCGCGCGCCAATCGCCAGGCGTTGGCGCCGTTCACGGTCCATGATCTGCGTCGAACCGGTTCGACCCTTCTCAACGAGGTCGGGTTCGAGGCCGACTGGGTCGAGAAGTGTCTGGCGCACGTGGACCGCAGAACCTCGCGCCGCGTCTATAACGTGGCCGAGTACGCCGCTGGCCGGAAACACATGCTTCAAGAATGGGCTGACATGATCGACGCCTGGGTGGCCGGGCGGACCCACACGCCGGTGCTCCATCCGTCCGCCACACACGGCGTGACCCTCGATCCTCGATCGTAACGATGGACAGGCCGCGGCGGGGCCGCCGGACGTGGCGTGGGCGGCGGCGATGTATCGCTGCCGCTAAGCGCCTTTCACGGGGCGAGTGCGTCGGGCGCGGACGTCAGGGCCCTCGACAGGCGCGGCGAAAGCCTCGCGTTTCCGGGCCTCAAGCCAGGCTTCGACCTCGCCAAGGTCCCAGACGACGCAGCGCCGCGTGAGCGGAAAGCGGCGCGGAAACTCTCCACGCCGTTCCATCTCGTAGATCGTGGTGTCGGCCAAGGGCACGATCTTGCGCAACTCCGTGCGCCGAATGGCGCGCGTAGACGGCAGCGAGCCCATCGGGCGGGGTGGCGCGACGCGGTCATGCGACATGGCGATCTCCTTTCCCGCCAATAGCTGCGGCCGGCGCTCATCCAACAAGACACCCGAGCGGCGCGTAGGGCCACGGCGTGGAAAGACAGGCGATCGGCGGGACGTGGAGCTCTGGGCTACCGCGGATCCTGCGGCCGGGCGTCCGCTTGCCTTGCGAGGGACGTCGCGCCGGTCGCGACCCCGCTTGCCCGCTCATTGGCAGCCGGACGAGTCAGGCTTATCCGAGGTGAACGTCATTCATGGCGGTGCGTTCGGCGACAGCAAAGGCTCTCGCGTTCCGCCATCGTCGGACAAGGGCATTTGCAGAAGACAGCTCAGTCCTGAAGGCTGGTAGTCCAGACGCGCGTGTCCGCCGCTCTGCTCGGCAAAACTTCGCGACAGCAACCGCGCTCCAAAGCCGCTCCGCGTTGGCGGCGTCACAGGCGGGCCTCCTGTCTCCACCCAAAGCAGGGTGACATTGCGCTCTCCCAAGCCGTTGTGAGCCAGGTTCCAGCTCACGTTCACCAAGCTGCATCGTTCGAGAGGGAGCCGTATTTCAGCGCGTTGGTGGCCAGTTCATGCAGGGCCAGCGCCATCGCGACCGCCTGGTGCGGGCTTAGTCTCACAGCCGGCCCATCGAGGCGAACGCGCGCCTTGTTCGGACCTAGGTGGGCGCCGAGAGCTTGGCGCAGGATCGTCTCCAGATCAGCCCCAGCCCAGTTTTCGTCGGTGAGAACATTGTGGGCCTGGGACAACGCCATGAGCCGCTCCGTCAGCGTGGCCCGGGCGACGGGATCGACATTGGCCGAACGGAGCGTCTGTTCGGTGATCGACTGGATGATGGTCAGGGTGTTCTTGATGCGATGGTTGAGCTCGTTGAGCAGGAGAATCCGCTGCTCTTCGGCGAGCTTGGCCGGGGTCTCGTCGCGCAGAATTTTCAGCAGGGCCGGAGGCTGGCTGTCAGCGATGCGCATGGTCATGCCGTTGGCCCAGAAGCGCTCGCCGCTCTTGCGCACATGCCAGCGTGTATCCTCCGCCCGACCATTCTCCAGCGCCATGGCCAGCTCCTGGGGCGGGCTGCCGGCCGCTAGGTCCGAGACCGTGAACAGCATCGAGAAGTTCTTCCCAACGATCTCATCGACCGCGTAGCCAAGGATCTTTTCGGCCCCTGGACTCCAGCTGGTGACGACACCTTTGTCGTCCATTGTGAAGATGGCGTACTCGACGGCGTTTTCGATCAGGAGGGCCGCCAGTCGGTGGTTTGACGCAATATCCATCGATGTCCCTGGGGCTGCGGTAGCCAGCTGTTGGCCATCAACGCATGACGGGAATTTCCGACGCAGCTTTGCGTCCAAAGACCGGCTGGGCCCGCCTTTCGGCGGGCTCCGCGCCTCAAGGCAAGGTGAGCATCCGGCGGTCACGCTCGGTCCCGCGGCTTTCGCCGCTCCCTCGGGCGCGACCCATGGGGCAGGCTTTGGCCTGCCGCCGGGCGCTCGACGCCGCCTCCCGCCACCCGCTTTGCGGGGGCTCCTGTGCAGGCTTTATCGTCATGAGCGCTCGCGGCGCGAGCGCGCAGGCTTAGGGCTCCGCCCCCAGCGCACTTCGGATCGGCTTCCGCCCAGCTTCGGTCGAAGCGGGCCGGGCCTGGCGATCGGGCAGGGACGCCCTGCAGCCGGGTCCCCGCGAAGCCGCCCCTCCGTTTGCACCCCCGCGCTCGCCGCTTGGCAGGGTTTCAGGCGCGCCCTTCGCGTGCCTGCAACCCAGCCCAAGGAGGCAGACCATGACCACCCAGCAAACCCCAGCCGCCCAGGCGGTCGAAACGAGCGCGCCGCAGAGCGGCGGGCTCGTCGTCCAATACGGCGAGGTCCGTGACATCCCGCTCAACCGTCTCAAGGCCTCGCCCAAGAACGTCCGGCGCGTGGGGCACAGCGCCGAGGTGATCGAGTCCCGCGCGGCCTCGATCACCTACAAGGGCGTGCTTCAGCCCCTCGTCGTCGAGCCCGAGGTCAAGGACGGCAAGGCCACCGGCTACTATCTCGTCAGCGCCGGGGAGGGGCGGCGCCAAGCCTTGCGCCTGCTGGCCAAGCGCAAGGCGCTGGCCAAGGGCGCGCCGGTGCGGTGCGTGGTCGATACACGAAACGACCCGGCCGAGGCGTCGATGGACGAGAACCTTAGCCGAGAGCCGTTGCACCCGGCCGACCAGTACGAAGCCTTCAAGGACCTTGCCGAGCGCAAAGGCTACGGGGCCGAGGAGATTGCCGCGCGGTTCGGGGTCAAGCCCGACATCGTGCGCCAGCGGCTGCGGCTGGGCGCGGTGGCTCCGGCCCTGCTCGACCTCTACCGCGAGGAGGCCCTGACTCTGGAGCAGGTGACCGCGTTCGCGGTCAATCCCGACCCAGAGCGGCAGATGCAGGTCTATGCGCAGATGCCCGCCCACAATCGCCAGCCCTACGCCATCCGTCGCGCCATGACCGAGACCAAGGTCGCGGCCGACGACCGCCGGGTCCAGTTCCTGGGCCTGGACACCTATGTGGCGGCGGGCGGGCCGGTGCTGCGTGATCTCTTCACCGACGACGGCGGCGGCTATGTCGAGGACGTCGTCCTGCTCGACCGGCTCGTCGGCGAAAAGCTCGCCGCCCTGGCCCTCGAAATCCGTGACGCCGAGGGCTGGAAGTGGGCCAGCGCCCACCTGGAGTTCCCGCAAGGCCACGGCTGCCGCCGCATCTGGGAACACGTGCGCAAGCGCACGCCCGAGCAGATGGAGGCACTGGACGCGCTGGAGCAGGAAGAAGCGGCCCTGACCGACCGCTGGGCCGACGTCGAGCCGCCGCCGCCCGAGGTCGCTGCCCGCTTCGAGGCCATCGCCGCCGAACGCGAGGCCTTAGGCGACGACTACGGCTACGACCCCGAGGAAAAGGCCATGGCCGGGGTGCTGGTGGTGCTCACCCCCTATGGCGAGGCCCGGATCGACCGGGGCTTTGTGCGGCCGCAGGATGAACCCGCGCCCGAGCCGCAGGCCGAAGCGGACGGCGAGACCGCCTCGGACGCGGACGACGAAGACGGCTTTGGCCCCGATGCCGGGGCCGACGATGGCGACGAAGGGGCCGATCAAGAGCCTGGGAGCGCCGAGCCCGAAGAGCCCGCCGGTGATCCCGCCGCGCCCCTGCCGGATCGGGTGATCGCCGAACTGACCGCCCATCGGACCGCCGCCCTGCGCGACGCCCTGGCCCAGGACTACGACCTGGCCCAGGTCGCCTTGGTCCACGCCCTGGCAAGCCGCGTCTTCGGCATGGGTGGGGTCGCCACCTGTCTCGATATCCGCTGGGGCTCGCGCGACCTTGGCGAGTTCGGCGAGGGGATCGACGAGAGCCCGGCCGGTCTCGCCATCGCCGAGCGTCACCGCAACTGGGCGCGGCAGACCCCGACCCAGCCCGAGGACTTCTGGGACTTCGTGGTCGGGCTCGACGCCGACAGTCGCGCCGCACTGCTGGCCCACTGCGTGAGCCTGACGCTCGACGGGGTGCGAGCCTGGACCTCCAAGCCCCGGACGGTCCTGGCCCATGTCGAGACCCTGGCCACGGCGCTCGACCTGGACATGCGCGCCTACTGGAAGCCCACCGCCGCGCGCTACCTCGACCGCGTGACCAAGGCCCACGTCCTGGCCGCCGTCACGGACGGCGTATCGGCCGAGGCCGCCGCGCGTCTGACGGGCCTCAAGAAGGCTCAGATGGTTGAGGCGGCCGAGCCGCAGCTGGTCGCGGCAAGGTGGGTCCCGGCCCTGCTGCGCACGGCCAAGCCGCAGCAGGCGGAAGAGGGCGAGGCGGAGGCTTTGGCGGAAGCGGAGGCCTCAGCCCATGGCCAGGAAGGGGCGCATGGGCCGTCCGAAGCGGCGCAGGCGCCAGGGGCCGACGACCTCCCGGCCCTGGACGATCCGAACACGCTGATCGACCCCGATTGCGATCCGTGCGCGGCGCTCGCCGATCCGGAACTGCCCGCCGAAGAGGCGCAAGCGGTCGAGCGTCTGGTCGAGACGGTGGACTGATGGGGCGATGACGGGCGGCCGCGCGGCCGCCCGTCTAGTCGCGACGCGGGGCGGCCGATCCTTTGGGATCGGCCGCCTTTTCTTTGGCCTTCGGCCAGGGAGGTCCCGGGGCCAGTTGCCGCGCGAAGGTTCGCTCAGCGGGGCGTATGAGGCTGTCCGGACGCCCAGACCCCGCGCCGCGTCCGGCGCGCCTCGGCTTCGGCGGCGGCGTAGGCCCCCTTGCTGTAGCGCCGGTATTCCGTCGTCAGGCCCGAGCGGATCAAGGCGGCGTTGAGATCGGGCGAGGCGTCCGACCAGCAGCGGGCGACGTGACGACCGTAGCGGTCCTGACCGACCACCCGGCATCCGACCCGGCCGCGCGTCAGCCTGACCAGGAGAGCGCGCGCCTCATAGGCGAAGGGCTGGGCCCGGGTCTGGCCCCGGCGAACCTCCGGCGCATCGACCCCGTGGAGCCGGACGCGGTCGGGGCCGCACCGTAGAGTGTCGCCGTCGTGGACGCTCGGGGCCGTGCAAGCGATGAGGCCGGAGGCGGCGAGGATAACAAGAACGGTCATGTCGTCGATATAGCCTGCGTCGCCGGGTGCGCCATCGGCTGCGCAAGCCAAAACGCGCGCCTGGCACTCAGCGCCCGCCCCGCCGGGTGGCGGGGCGGGCGGGCTGGTCCGTCCACCTTGGAGGCCGGCGCCGCGCGGCCAGACAAAGGTGTGGGCGACGTCGATGACGACGAGGGCGGCGTTGATCGCGAGGCCGAACGAAGGGTCGTCCAGGCGGACCGACAGGTAGGCGTTGTTGTCCTTGCTCGTCTTCTTCCAGGCCGCGCCGGATCGGCGCGGCGGTGATCGGCAGCCGGGCGCCTTGTCGCCGCGCTTCTCGGCGACGGGGCGAACCTGGACCCTTGAGGGGCGACCAGGGCGTCGCTGACGCCCGTGAGCGCGCCGCCAGCGTGTCGGCGAAGCCGCCGCCGGCAGCCAAGGCGGTCTCTCCGGGAGATCTGAGCCGGGCTGCGTCGACCGCGTCCTCTTCTGGCCTGATCTGACCGGGTTTCGGTCCATCCCCGCAACCGGCGCGGCCTGCCTTTCTTCCCCTGGGGTCTTTTCCTCGTGCCTCGGGCCCCATTCCTCGCGAGGCAAGAAACTTGACCGACTTGGTCCTTCGCCGAGGCTTCGGGAGCGCGCCCGCAAGCACGGCTTGAACGGGAAGGGCGCGCTCTGCGGGGCGGACATCGACCCCGGTCTGACGATCGCCATCGAGGCCGCGATCGGCGCGGCCCGGATCAGATCGGAGAGACCACCATGGCTACCATCGGCACCTTCACCGCCAATGCTGACGGCTCGTTCACGGGCGCCATCAACACCCTGGCCATCAACCTCAAGAAGGTTCAGTTCCGCCCCGTCGCCGAGAAGTCCAGCGACAAGGCGCCCGACTTCCGCATCACCGCCGGCCTCGCCGATCTGGGCGCGGCCTGGAAGAAGACGAGCAAGGACAACAACGCCTACCTGTCGGTCCGCCTGGACGACCCTTCGTTCGGCCACGCGATCAACGCCGCTCTTGTCGTCATCGACGACGTCCACACCCTGGTGTGGTCGCGCAGCACCGGCCCCAAGGAAGACTGACCAGCCCGCCCGCTCCGCCACCCGGCGGGGCGGGCGCGGCGCGCGAGCGCGCGTTTCGGCTTGCGCAGCCGATAGCGAGGCGGCCGAGCAGGGCGACGCGGAGGGGCGCGTTCCGCCGTTTCTACGCCATGGCCTGTCTTTGTACGACCGGTCCTGCGGACGTCTTGAGCCCCACGGACATGGGGCTCAGAACGGTTGGGCGGGTCTCGCGAGGACGCTTCCAACCGCCCGCCCAGGCGTCCGTTTCGCACCCGCGCCGTCGTCGCGCTTTCCGTCCCCCCGGGGCGCGACGAGGCGGCGGCTCGACCGACCGGCTCAACTCCCCCCAGCCGGTCCTCGAGCCGCCGCCAGACGGGCGGTCCCTCAGGCCCAGGGGCGG
This sequence comes from Caulobacter endophyticus, assembly GCF_003116815.1. GTDB lineage: Bacteria > Pseudomonadota > Alphaproteobacteria > Caulobacterales > Caulobacteraceae > Caulobacter > Caulobacter endophyticus. The sequence continues at coordinate 72,873 of NZ_QDKQ01000024.1, read as the reverse complement.
GCCTAGCCCAGCGCTGCAAGGAGACCTCATGACCACGATCGGACACTTCCGTCGCGAAGGCGACGGCTTCACCGGCAAGATCGCCACCCTGGCCATCGAGGCGGTCGTCACCCTGACCCCAGCCGAGAAGTTCTCGGCCAAGGCCCCCGACTTCATCGCCTATGCCGGCGCCGGCGCTTCGGCGCGCGAGTGCGGGGCGGCTTGGCGGGTCAACGACGCCAGCGGCGCGGTGTTGAGCCTCAAGCTGGACGACCCTACCTGGCCCGAGCCGGTCAGCGGCCGGATCATGGCCGCCGAGGACGGCGCCTTGCCGCTCGTCTGGTTCCGACGCGCCGATCCGCCACCGGCCACCGCACCGGCCCCCGGCTAGGCCTCTTCGTCCTCGGCCGCGTCCTCCGCGCCGTCTCCGACATCGCCGTCCTCCTCGTCGTCGGCGTCGTAGATGTCGGCCCAGGCCTTCTCCAGGAAGCTTTCGGCGCTGGCGGCGTGACGGATGAGATACTCGTCGATCTCCTCGGTCATCCGCCGCATCCCCGACAGCACCAGCCCCGGCGGCACGACGTTGAGCCGGGGCCCCACCTTGGTCAGCAGCTCGAAGAAGGCGATCCAGAAGGTCATCGGCAGCTTGCTGTCGAGCGTGTAGAGCGCCACCTCGGGGCGCTTGAAGAACAAGGCCAGTTGCAACGCGACAGGGTCTGACCGTGTGGCGCGGGCGAAAAGGCGGAGCTTTCGCAAGTCGAGGGCGCCGCCGCCAGCCTCGAAGTCCTGATAGGTTCGCAAGGGCATGCGCATGCTGTCGGCGACTTCCTGCTGGGACAGGCGTCGTTCCTTGCGGACCAATTTCAGGATGCGTTTAAGCAGGCGGGCCTGGCGGGCCAGCGGCGTCGACGGCGGGCCAGACATGCCTCACTCCACACGACTGAACAACTCTAGATTTGCATTAGTGCTCCACTGTGAGTGGAGTGCAATTGCTGATTGTTTCGTCCGCCCGCCGACGATGTTGCGGCGCAGAAGAATGGCGAAGTTTTCGGGACCTTGCGGTCTCTTCCGCGTGGTGTTGCGGGTTTTAACGCAGTGATCGCGAACTTCATCGGCAGGCATTTCAGCTTCCGCCCTTCGATCGCTGCGCCTCAATCCGCGCGGGTCGGATTTCCGCGCCCGGTCAGCGCGTTCTGACGGCGAACGGCTCGACCTTGCGATCAGCGGCCGACACGCTTGCAGCTTTTGTAAGGAGCGTGGGGTGGGCCGAGACCGGGATCCGTTCGAACGCACGATCGAGGCCCTGCGTCAGCGTCTGGTCCACGCCGGTCCGCTGCAGGGCGCGCCACTGCCGATCAACCTTCTCGCCGCCGACCTTGGAGTCAGCCAGACGCCGGTCCGCGAGGCGCTGGCCTGGCTGTCGGGAGAGAGCCTGATCGGCCGCACGCGCAGCGGCTATGTCGGCGCGACCTACCATGCCCAGGATCTGGCGCACGGCTACGAGCTGGCCCTGCTGCTGGTCCTGGCCGCCTACCGTCGCAGGCCGGCCTTGGCTGTCCCAGGCGACCGCCGCCAAGCCGACGAGGTGCTGGCCTATGTGATCGATGAGGGCGGCAACCTGGCCTTCAGCCGGGCCTTCTCGCGCGTGCTGAGGGAGCTTGCGCCGCTGGGGCCCGACGAGGCGGCGATCTGCGGCGAAGGCGCCCTGGACGCCGCGCGCCTGACCGAGGCGCTGAGCCAAGGTGGTCCGGCTTTCGTGCGCGCCGTGCGCCGTCACTATCTGCGGCGTATCGAGCGCAGCGCCGACATCCTCGCCCACGGCCTGCTGAGACATCCTAGAATATAGCGTTGAATATACTCAACTAAAGGCGCCCGATGGTGAGGCCGCAAACCTGCGGTGACCAGCCTGAAGGAGGCGACCATGACCACCACCACCCGCCTGATCCGTCTCGGACAAGCCAAGAAGCTGACCCAGGGCGGCGGCGTCCCGCTCGTGCCGGAGGAGGCCAACCCCACCCAGCGCTACATCGGCAGCTGAGTGCGAGGGACGCGGGGCGCCGCTGACGTCCCGCGTCACCTCTCGTCCCGGTCGCTTCTGGCCGCCGGTGTCTCAACCCCAAAGCTGAAGGAGCACGTCATGATCGTGCGGTTTCAACTCTTCCGCCTCGGCCGGGCCGGGGTCCTGACCCAGGCCGGCGGCGGCACGCTCTTCCCTGAAGAGGTCGGGCCGCTGCGCTGGATGTAGCGCCGTCAGCGGGCCGCCGGCGACGACGGCCCGCCATTGGCATGTCCCTTTCTGATCTGACGTCGAGGAGCGTAACGATGGGCTCGATCTACCGATTGATCGCGCTGGGGCCGGCCAGCAGCCTGACCCAGAGCAAAGCCTTCATGTTCCCTGAGGCGATCAGTCCCGTCCAGCGTTTCAACCTCTGACCACCTCTCAGACCGGTCAAATATAGGTTTGAATATAGTTGGCTGGCCCGGCCTCCTTGATGGGCCGCGAATGATCGCGGTGGTCCATCATGGAGAACAGTCGATGTCGCAGAGGTTTGTTCTGACCCGGGTAGGCAAGGCTTCGGCCCTGACCCAGTCGGCCGGGGGCACGCTCTTTCTCGAAGACAACATGATCTTCAAGTACGACCCGATCTGATCTCAGGTCGGACAACGTCGGATCAGCTGTGGCCGCCGCGGGGGCGTCCGGCGGCTCATTGGCGATCTTCAAACCACGAGGTCCACGATGCAGCTTCGTCTTGGCGAGGCCGTGCATGGCGTCATGATCGACGGCGACGCCGTCTTTCTCGACGTCCAGGCCGACGCCTATTTCTGCCTGCCGCAGGTCGGGGCGATCCTGACCCTCGACGGCTCGTCGGTGACCACGACGGAACCGGCGCTGGCCGACAGTCTCTGCGCCGCGGGCATGGCGAGCGCTGACCCGATCGCGCCGTGCCGGCCCGCCCCGCCGGCCACGCCGTCTCGGACCGCTCGCGCCTTGATCGTCGCGGCTGACGAAGGGGCGGCCCGTCCGGACTGGCGTCATTGGCAGGCGATGACTAAGGCCGCGCTCGCCGCGTCTCAAGGTCGCCGGCGCGCCTTCGCTGCGCTTCTGCCCGACAGTCAGGGCGGCGCGGCGGCGCCTGACGCCCGATTGCTGAACGATCTGGCCGTCTTTCGGCGGCTCGCCCCGTGGCTGCCGCTCGACGGCCTCTGCCTCAACCGCAGCCATCTGCTGAGGACCTATCTCGACGCGCTTGGCCATCGGGTCGACTGGATGTTCGGGGTCAGGACTTGGCCGTTCCGCGCCCATTGCTGGCTGCAGGCGGGCGACGTCGCGCTCGACGACGAGGCTGAGCGCGTCGCCGCCTACCATCCGATCATGGTGCGCTGAGATGGCGTATCTCGTTGTCGTCCATGAGCCCGGTCAGCCAGGCCAGCTCGCCGACGCGATGGTCGCCGACCTTCAGGCGCGGGGCTGGAGCCTGGCGCTGAAAGCCTTCGCCCTGATGGTCCTGACCCAAGGAGCCGCGCCGCCGCTCGTGCCGCTTCGGGCGGCGCAGGGCGTCGGCGGGGTCCTGCTCGGCCAGGCCTATCCACGCTCAAGCCTTGGCGCGGGGCCTCTGGCCGAAGGCGATCTTGCCGGCCTTATCGCGCAGGATCCGCAAGACGCGAGCGCCTGGCTCCTTGAGAAGGTCTGGGGCGGCTATGTCGGCGTCTTGGCCCAGGATCGGCGCGAGCCGCCCACGATCCTGCGCGATCCCACCGGCGCCATCGAGGCCTTCGTCTGGGGCCGCGATGGCGTCACCGTGATCGGGTCGGTGATCCCCGAAGGCCTCGCCGCGCCGCCGGATCTGGCCCTCGACTGGGAACGGATCGCCGACATCCTGGCCGACCCGGCCCGCTGCGGCGGCGCGTTGCCGCTCCACGGCGTCCGCGCTGTCGATCCGGGCGCTTGCCGCTTTGGGCCCGGCGGGCGAGAGGAGGTGGTGTTGTGGTCTCCGGTCCGGTTCGCGCACCGTCGCGGGCAGAAGCGCTGGGCCACCCGGCAGGAGCTGCGCGACTGCGTCGACGGCGTGGTGGGGTCGCTCGCCATCGGCGCTGGAAAGATTGTCTGCGAGATCTCCGGCGGCCTGGACTCGGCGATCGTCGCCACGAGTCTGGCCGCCATCGGACGTCCCGCCGATCAGGCCATCAACTTCTTTCGTGACCAGGCCGAGGCCGACGAGCGCGCCTATGCGCAGGCCGCCGCCACCCGCGCTGGCGTCCCCTTGGAGACCGTCAGGCGAACGCCTTTCGTCCTCGACGCTGCGACCTTCGCGCTGTCGGCTGGATCGGTGCGTCCCAACTTCAACGCCCTGGATCCCGGCTACGACCAGGGCCTGAGCGATGTCCTGGCGCGGACGCAGGCCGATGTGCTGTTCACAGGGCACGGCGGCGACGTCGTTTTCCTGCAGGTGGGCGCCGCAAGCCTGGCCGCCGACCTTCTGGCCGGTGCGCCCTGCGAGGGCGCGCGCCTGCATCGTTTGGCCGAGGTGGCGCGGCGCACCCGGCGGTCGGTGTGGAGTCTCGGCCTTGAGGCGCTGCGAGGCCGGCCGGGCGCTTTCTCGCCAGAAGCCCAGGCTTCGACGTCTGGGATCATCAAACGCGGATCGCCGTCGAGGAAGCATCCATGGGTCGTCGAAGGCGCGGCCGGCGCAGCGGGCAAGCAGGCGCAGATCTCCGGCCTGGTGATGAGCCTCACCTTGAATGGGGCGACGCGGCGGGCCGAACGCGCGCGCCTGGCCCATCCGCTGCTCAGCCAGCCCGTGATCGAACTGTGTTTAGCCATACCCGCCACCGTGCTGAGCGCCGGAGAGACCGAGCGCAGCTACGCCCGCGAAGCCTTTGGCGACCGCCTGCCGCCCTCGATCGTCGAGCGGCGATCCAAGGGCGACATCAGTGTGTTCCTAGGACGCAGCCTGGCCGCCAGCCTGGAATTCCTGAGGCCTTTCCTCCTTGAGGGACGCTTGGCGGCTGAAGGATTGATCGACGTTGCGCGCCTGGACGCGGCGCTAAGCGTTGAGGCCATGGTGTGGAAGGACGCGAGTGTGGAGATCTTGGCCGCCGCGACCCTTGAAGCCTGGATCGGCCACTGGGAGGGGAGGATCGCGGCGGCCAGCCGTCAGGGCGCAGAGGGAGCGGCGCTGACGGGTTCCGGCCCGCCGAAGACCTCCTCCAGGAAGGCGAAGGCCCGGCGATAGGTGTCGCGGATGTTTCCGGGGCTGATGGGGGCATGCTGCTCACCGCGATAGACGACCAGCTGGACGTCCTTGCCCTCGCGGGCCAGCGCCGAGAACATGCCCAGCGCCTGCATCACGCCAAAATCATTGTCCCCGAACAGCATCAGCACCGGCGCGTTGATCTTCCCGGCCTGAAAGCGGGGACTGTTGGCGCGGTAGAGTTCCGGGGCGTCCTCGGGTTTGGCGCCCATGCGCCCTTGGCCGGATTCGGTATAGGCCGCAAAGCCGCCCAGGGTCGTGTAGACCTCCGGGGCCGCCAAGACGCCGGGACGCAGCGTGTCGTGGATCCAGCCAAGATCGGTGATCGGGGCCGAGGCGATCAAGCCCTTGAAGCGAGGCGACTCAGACCCGGCCAGCAGGGTCCCCGTGCCGCCGTAGCTTTGTCCCCACAGGGCCAGCTTGGTCGCCGACAAGCCCGCTTGCTGGTTGCGCGCGGCGTCCACGGCCAGAAGGATCGCCTCGGCCAGACGCGGCGCCGGCGGTTCGTCCTGTGCGAGCGGCAGGCTGGGCGCCAGGACCGCATAGCCCTTGGCGACGAGCAGCTGAACGCTGGTGTAGAGTTCCGGCGAGCCCGGAGCGTAGCTGGCCGGCGCGACGTCATAGCGTGCGCCGGGGTAGGGGATGATCACGACGCCCCGCTGGTCCGAAGCCTTGTGGCCCGCCGGCAGATAGAGCCATGAGGTCAGGGGCTCGCCGTGGATGCCCTTGTGGGGGACGGCAATCGGCTCGGCGAACTGGACGTCTTCCAGCGCTTGGTTGACCGTGGTCACCAGAGCCGGCTCGCGCCCTGGGCGCAGCAGGGTGACGCGTGTGACGCCATGCCGATTCTTCCACGCGGCTGCGACGGCGGCGGTCCGTGGCGAGAACGCCAGGATCCGAAGCGCCGGATCGGTGGCCGCCAGCCGGCCACCGGCGCCGGCCGGGGTCAGCCAGCGTGTCTCGGCGCCAGCCTGGTCGAGCAGCACCGAGGGGCGGTCGCCGGGCTGCAACTGGCCGGGGGTGAGCTGGGCGCTCGGGTCGGCGACGCGCACCGGCGCGCTTTGGCCGTCGAGCCGAAACACCCCGTCGATGGTGCGGATTAGGGCCGTCTTGCCATCGGCGGCCAAGGCCAGACCGAGCGGCTTGCCGATCGTGGCCGTGAGATTGCGCGGTGTTTCTCCAAGGCTCCACCAGTTGGCGCGAGCCTCGCCCACGCGTCGCGCCAGGCCCGCCGGCTGTCCGCCGATCCATAAGCCCTGGCCCTGAGGCTGGACCATGAGTTCGCGCCAGCCCGTGTCGACGCTCAGCTCGGGAGCCAGGGCGCGAGCCTGGCCGTCGGGCGAGAACCGCCAATAGCCGTAGGGCTTGCCGTAGGTGTCGCTCTCGCGCGCGGCCGCCACCAGCGCTTTTCCGTCCGCTGACCAGGACCACGTCCTACGCATCAGGTCGCAGCGCGGGCAGGGCGCGGTTCGCCGGCCCGTTCGCAGGTCGACGAGACTAAGGCGCCGCCAGCGCGCCAGTTCACCGCCCAGGGCCTTGGGCACGCTGGCGTCGGGCTGGATCAGGCCGTCCTCCTCGATCATCGCCGCGTAGGCGCCGTCGGGCGAGAGCAGCATGTCGACATAGGCGCCCTTGGCCAGTGGCCTTACCGCGCCGGTTCTCGCGTCGAAGGCGACGAGCGACAGCGGCGGCGCAGCCGGCGTCAGGTCGCGGTAGCGACCGCTGCCGATCACGACGCCCGAGTAGAGACCCCGACGCTGGTCGGCCCAGGCCGCCGTCAGCCGCGCCTGGGTCTGCCATCCCGCGCCCAGCAGCAGCGAGGCGATCTCCGGCGGCTTGTCGACCACGATGACCTCGCGGTCGTCGCGCCAACGGGCGAAGGCGTTCCAGACCTCGGCCTCGACGGTCAGCCCCGACCACCGCGTCTCGCCCGTGGCCAGAGTGACGACGCCCATTTCGCGGCGGCGATCCTTTAGCCGAAACACCAGCAGGCGGGCGCCGTCGGGCGAAAACGCGCCGAACGTGTCTCCGGCCCCTGGATCTGGGGGAAGGAGGGCGCGCGCGGGTCCGCCGGACGCCACGTCGACGACCAGCAGGCGGCTGATCGCCTGGCTGTGCAGCCACTCGTGGTCGAAGTTTGGAGCGTCCTTGAAGGGGCCCTGCCGCTCGAGGACCAGCCAACGCCCGTCGGGCGAGAAGGCGGCGCGGCCGAGCCCTTCGAGCGAGAGCAGGTCTTCGACGGTGTAGGGGCGCTCTGCGCGGGCGGGCGAGACGCCCAGGGCGCAGGCGAGCGCAAGCGCTGCGAAGGTTCGCATCACGGGTTTCCTGAGATTCTGGGAGGGAGGAGGGGCCTACCAGGCCTTGGTCAGCTGCAGGGCCACGACGCGACCGGCCGGATCGTAGTTGGCCGGGTCATAGCCGACCCCAACCGGCGCATCATAGAAGGGCGGGTCCTTGTCGAAGAGGTTCTGAACCGTCACGGCGACCACCAGGCCCTTGAGCGGACCGCGCCCGTCCCGCGCCGTGAACTGAGCCTGCAGGTCCGCCGTCGTTTGAGCCTGGATGCGCGAACCCGCGACGGTCTGGAGATCGCCGACGTGGTTCAAAGTCCCGGTGACGCTGTAGGGGCCTCGGGACCAGGTCGCGGACACTCTGGCGCGCAGGTCGGCGGGGTATTCGGCCGTACCCGCCAGTTCGACGCCCTGCGCCGCGGCGGTGATCTTGCGCTTGTAGGAGAGCAGCCACGAGAGGTTGCCGGTGACGACTATGGGATTGCCGCCGACGCTCAAGCCGTACGTCCCCGTCAGGTCGAGGCCCCGAACCTTGAAGTCGCCGGTGTTGACGTAGCGGGCGTCGGCGATCGCCAGATAGGCTTCTGGCGCATAGAGGCCCGCCACCGACGAGGAGGCCTGCTTCAGGAGGTCTTTGACGAGCGCCAGGTCCGCCGTGTTGGTCGTGGGGCTGATGAACTGGCGGAACGGGGCCAGATCGGGGGCCGTCAGCACCGTGGAGAGGTTGTTGATCGCCGGCTGGCCGATCCGGCCCTGAAAGCGGGTGTCCCACAGCGTCGCGTTCAGGCGGATTTCCGGATGAGCTTGCGGCGCGTATTCCAGGCCGGTGGTCCAGGACTTGGCGGTTTCGGGCTGCAGGTCGGGATTGCCGCCGTAGCGGAGCAGGGTGAGGACCGTGCCAGACCCGACGGCGATATTGACCGGCGTGACGCGCTGGGCGTCGGTCAGCTCGCCAAGGGACGGCGCGCGGAAGGACTCGCCATAGGTCGCCTTGAGATTCCAGTCGGAGACGGGCGACCAGACCAGGCCAAGCTTGGGCACGGTGCTGGTGGCGCCGCCCTCATAGTGTTCGCGGCGCACCGCGATCGACAGATCCAGGCGTTCCAGTCCGGTCCGGCGGTTGTCCGGACCAAACAGCGGCGCGCGCGCCTCGGCGAAGATTGCGCTGACCCGTCGGTCGCCGAAGCGCGAGAAGTTGGCGACGGGCGTGACCCCGGCCGTCGCCGACAGGCCGATGGTCTTGAGGTGTTCCTCGCGAAGTTGCGCGCCGACCGCCAGGCGCACCGCGCCCGCCGGTAGGCGGAAGAGAGCGCCGTCAGCCATCACGCTCGCCGTGTCGAGGCGGCCGATTGTGCGGCGCGTTTCCCAGCCGGATGTCACGAAGTCGAGGATCGCCTGCTTGTTGCGGCCCGCGCCGATGAACGGGTTGAAGTATCCGTCGCGGGCGGCGCTGTACGCGGTCGCGGGATTGTCCGGCGTATTGCCCAGCGCTTCGCTGAGAAACGCCGAGTTGAGCATGGTCGTGTAGCGGCTGGCGCCGATCTCCTCGGCGTGCAGCACATAGGCTTCCAGCCGCCAATCCCCCGGCAGGCGCACCTTGGCCGAGAGCGACAGGCCGCGACTCTGCACCTCGCCGGCGCTCTTCAGGCCCGCGGTCTCGTTCAGGAACGAGTAAGCGAGATAGTGGGTCGCCGCGCCATTGGGCGAGACGAAGTAGGGATTGTTGCGGCCGACCACCATCGTGGTCTGCGGCGCGACCGCGTAGTCGGTGTAGCGGCGGTCGCTGTAGCGGGCGTCCGCCGACAGCGTCACCCGCGACCCGACGTCCTGGCTGGCCGCGATATAGACGCTGCCGCGCTCCTGGGTGGGCAGAAGGCTCATGGTCTGACGCCAATTGGCCAGGTTGCGCTGCCCGGCCAGGAAGTCGGCCGGCTTGAGGCTCGTGCCGTCCTGTCCCGACGGTACGGCGTAGATCGGCACGAGCGAGAAGGTCACTGGATCGATGCCCAGAACAGTGGCCGGCTGGCTGTAGTAAAGCCGATGATCCGTGCCGTCGAAGCGGCGCAAGTCCGCGTCGCCGGCATAGTCACGGCGCACAGCCATCAGGCCGTTTCGACGCTGATATTCCCCGCTGAGCAGAAGCGAACCCCCGTCCCAGCCGCGCCCGGCGGTGAGGGCAAGCTGCCTCTGGCCAAGATCCCCGCGCGTCGAGCCGCCGATCCGTGCGCGGGCCTCCAGACCCTCGTAGCGCTCGCGCATCACGACATTGATCACGCCGCCGACCGCGTCGGAGCCATAGAGCGCCGAAGCGCCGTCCAGCAGGACCTCGACCCGCGCGACCGCGGCCAGCGGGATCGACGACATGTCGGCGAAATCGCCCATCAAACCCGCGCCGGCCATGCGCCGACCGTTGATCAGGACGAGGGTGGCGTCGGCCCCCAGCCCGCGCAGATTGGCGCCCGTCGCGCGGTTGGCGTTTGTCGTGGTTGGGTCCGATCCCGTGGTGCTGGCGTCGTCGCTCGTCGTACCGCCAAAAGCTTGCGGCAGGGCGCTCACCGCATCGGCGACGGTGGCGTAGCCGCCCCTGTCGATTTCGCTTCGGTCGAGCGTGACGACCGGCGAGGGGCCGTCCTTCACGCCGCGGATATGGGTGCCGACGACAATTTCCGACAGTTCCGTCACGGCCTCGTCGGCCTGAGCTGGGGCCGAGATGGGGCGCGACGCGGCGGCTGCCATCACCGGCGTCGCCGCGGCCCGCTCATCGAGGGGCAGCTGACGGATCGACACGGGCTGGCGTGCGATCTTCAAGACCAGGACGCCCGGGCGCGCGGTCGCGACCGTGATGCCGGTGCCGGCCAGCATCTGCTCCAGCGCCTGGCGCGCGCTCAACCGCCCCTCCAACGCCGCAGCGCGCTTGCCAGCGACCACCTCGCCCGAGAACAGGATCCGCACCTGGGCTTGGCTGGCCAGGCTGAGGATCGCAGCGTCGAGCGGACCGGCTTGGATCTTCACGCTCACCGGGGCGTTGATGTCCGCCGCACACGCCGGCGGCGCCATCACCAGCGTCAACGCCGCGCTGCTCAGCAGCAAACCCTGGAACTGTCCCATTCCCATCCCCCAGGCTGGCGGGCGCCGTCTTTGCGAGGCGCTCTTGCCGTCAGCGGTGAGAGGGGGACGCGCCACGCGGGGGGCTCGGGTAGTTGGCTCGTGAAAAAATTATGACGTCATGTGCGCGGCCCAGGCGCAGCCGGTGCGCTGAGGGCGACCTCGCCTCCTGGAAGCTTGCGCGCCGTCAGGCCGTAGAGCAGCGATGCAGCTGAGGTGAACTCTGCGGTGTCGCCGGCCTGGAAGGCGCCGCTGACCACCAGTTCGCGCGGCGCTGAGGCCTCCAAGACGATCTTGGTGTTGCTGTAGCGATTGAGCTCGTCGACAACCGCAGCCAGCGTGACGTTGTGGAAGGTGAGGGTGCCGGTGCGCCAGCTCGTCGCCGCCGCCACATCGACCGTCGTTGGCTCGGGCGCTCCTGCGGCCTTCGAGAGCACAAGGCCCTGGCCCGGATTGAGCGCCCAGCCGTCCTTGCGAGACGTGGTTCGATCCGTGACCCTGACGCGCCCTTCGGCCAGCACGATGCGCACCTTGTCGCCGGCTCTTCGGACATCGAACGCCGTACCGATGGCGCGGACCTGCGCCGAGCCGGCGGCGACCACGAACGGACGCGCCGTATCATGGGCGACCTCGAAATAGGCCTCGCCACGCAGCAGCTCGACGCGGCGCTGACCGTTTGTGAAGCGCACCCTCAGCGTGCTATCGGTGTTGAGGCGCACTTGGGAGCCGTCGTCCAGCCGCAGGCTGGAGATTTCGCCGACCCGGGTGCTGTAGGTGTCGGACACGCCGGGCCGCAGCACTAGAACAGCGCCGGAGACCACGGCGGCGAACGCCAGACCCGCGCCCCAAGCCCACCATGCGCCGCGGAAGTTTCGTCTGGCGCGCTCGGGCGGCTGCGCCAAGGCGTGGTGCGCCGCAGCGCGCATAACCGGATCGTCTCGCAATCCACGGACGGCGCGGCTGATGTCCTCGATATCATTGTAAGCGGCGAGATTGTCAGGATCCCGGCTCCAGCGCTGGAACCTTGTCAGCTCCTCGGTCTCGATCGGAGTGCGGCTCAACCGTGCGAACCAGTCGGCCGCTTCAAGCTCGCGCCGCTCCGTGTCCGGATGATGTTCGGTCATGACGACGCTTGCGTCTCCCTCAACGCCTTACGCGTCAAGGCCAGGGCTTCGCGCATGCGGTGATGGACGGTTGTCACCGGGATCTTCCTGAGCTTCGCGACATCGGCATAGGACAAGCCCTCGATGTGGGTCAGGATGAAAACATCGCGCAACTTATCCGGCAGGGCCAGCACGATTCGACGAAGATTGGTCTCAGCTTCCTGCTGCGCGGCTTCGGCGGCGCTCTCGATCTCACGCGCCGACTCCTCGGGTCCGGCTTCGCGGCGGCGGTTCCGAAACCAGTCTCTGGCCAGATTGTCGGCGATCTCCATAAGAAACGCCTTGGGGTGGCGGATCTGGCCAGCGACCTCGTATGGGGCCGCGCGCAGGTAGGTGTCCTGCGCCAGGTCGTCGGCGAGCACCGCGCCGTAGCGCTTGCGCAGCCGATCCCGCAGCCAGCGATCGTGACGTCGGCAGAGTCGTTCTAGCGCCGCGTTGACTTCCGCCAAACTCGGCGTGGGGGGGAGCGAGCCATCCACGGGGGAGTTCCAACCAGAGAATGACCCACAGAATCCTACGAACGAAGAAACATTGGAAGTATGTTTTCGCGAAAAACATACGCCCGACGATCTGTGTGCGAGCCGGCCGGTGTCCGACCATTTCCAACTGGTTTGTCGGGTGCCTCGGGCGATGGCGAGTTTGGAAGAACAGTTCGGCTCGCTCGTTCGCCACCATCGCGAACGCCTCGGCATGTCCCAGCAAGACTTGGGAGATTTGGTCGATCGTACCGCAGTCACTATTGGTCGAATCGAGCGCGGCGAGTCCTCGCCCATGTTCGAGGCGCTGGCGATCTTCGCGTCGGCGCTAAAGGTCGATGTGCGGGAGCTATTCGGCATAGGTGACTACGCTGCGCAAGCTGGGCGGGATGATCCGCTCGTTAGCATTGTCCAGCGGCTCTCGACGCTTGGGCCTGATGACCTGGCGTTTATTGACGAGATGATTTCAGCGGCGCTGAAACTTCGTCGCTCGTCTTAATGCAAAGTGGCGCAGCTCTTTAGAACATCAGCCGCAGCAAATTTGCACGCGTAGTGCGGATCACTGCGGGTAAGCCCGCAACTCGTGCGCCTCAAGAGCAACATTCTCCCAAATCTTTAGGCCAAGCTGTGCGCGTCAGTGACGCTTCTGGCGCAATCCTTCAATGGCCGCGCTCGCATCTCCCTCGGGATGGGGACGTCCGCCCGGCGGTGGCGCCGACGGCGGCTGGCGCACCTACCTGCCGCTCGACGTGCCCGGATTTGCCTGGGAATTCCTGCGGCGCAACCCCGGATATAGAAACGATTTCGCGGGCAGTGTTGCCCGCGGTTCGCCAACGGTGGATATGCGCTGGGGCCTACGCTTCGCAGCCGATCCGGACTTGGCGCGCGTCAGCGATGTCTTCTGGCGGCAGGACGTGGCGCCGGGGATAGTCCTTCCGCTCGCAGCAGACGGCTTTGGCGACAGCGGCATCGTACATCGTTTGCCGGAGGGCTGCGCGCGCGCCGCCGAGGACGGGCTGCACATTCGTTTGCCCGCCGGGCTCCAACTTCTCTTGCAGGGGTTGTCCGACGCCAGCGGGCCAATGGTCGTCATGCTCGCGTACGACCCTCATTTTGGCCTCCGTGTAAAAGCGGCCGAGGCCTTGGACCGCGCCGCGCGCGGACGTCCACCGCTTAAATCCAGGCTCACCAATGCCCAGCGTACGCGTCTGGCGAAAAGCCTCTTCGCGCTCGATGCACGGCTTCGCGGCGATAGCTACCGCAGCATCGCAAACGCGCTGTTTGGCGAAAATGCCGTCCGTGAGGAGTCCTGGCGCACCGCAAGTCTGCGGGCGATGACGATCCGTCTCGTCCAAGCGGGTAGGGGGCTGATGGAAGGGGGCTACCTCAAGCTTCTTCGCGGCGGGCTGTGAGGGGTGACGTAGATCGGGGTGGCCGTCTTCGTCATCCCCCAAGGGCGATCGATCCCGTCAGCCTATCCGAACGACGCCGACCGTATCCGAGCGTCGCCAAGGGTACGCGATGACGATCAACAGCACACCAAGCCCCCCGCGACATTTGAGAACGCCCGAGGCCGCCCGGTTTCTGGGCTTGTCAGACAGGACGCTCGAGAAGCACCGGTCGTACGGAACCGGCCCCACTTACCGCAAGATCGGCGGCCGTGTCGTCTACACGCTAGATGACCTGCAGGCTTGGTCGGATCGCGGCATGCGCACGTCGACGAGCGATCCCCACGCGCAAATCGTGCCGCCCGCGAAGCGGCACGCCGCAAGCTCGCCATCCTTCGCATCCCCGCTCGTCCAGCCAGAAAGCGCCGAGCAATGAGCGTCCAGGTGGATCTTCTGTGGCTTGAGGGGCAAATCGAGCGCTGGATCAGGTTCGGAACGAGCGTGTCCGAGCGGATCGTGGATCGCCGTCAGCGCATCGTCGAGTTCGCGCCCGGTGCGATCTTCGCCTTCGTCCGCTGGCGCAGCGGTGTTTATGGAACGGTGGAGTCACGTCTCGCCGTGTTGCGCGCCGTCTCGACCGGCGAAGCGTTCACGACCTATCCGTTTGTCGCTCCTGGCGCGGAGATTCTTCTGAACCTTAGCGGGTGGGCGAAAGTCCAAGCGGTCCTTGACGTCATCGATGGGATCGAGGCGACGGGCTTGGCCGCAACGTCCGTGGCGCCGGACTACTGGCGTCATGTCGGTGCGCGGATCAGCGTCGGGTTGGCGCCTCGGCAATACGACCGACGGCGTCATCGCGCCTGGCTACTGCGCCGGAAACTCGCGCGATGACCGGCCGCGCCAAGTTTCTAGCCGGCCTCGTTTTCGGCTGCATCGTCCTCCTGAGCCCGGTAGTGATCAGGCCAGACGCACGATTGATCTTCAACGCCACCGCCAGTGCGCCGCTCGGCTTCTACTGGCGGGATAACGCAGAACCGGGCGTTGGCGAACTCGCTCTGGTCCGACCGCCACCGCACCTCGCGCGATGGCTAGCCGTGCGCCGATACCTGCCAATCAACGTGCCGCTGATAAAGCATGTGGCTGCGGAGGAGGGGCAGTTCGTCTGCATCCGAAACCGCGTCGTCTACATCGATGGCGTGCAGATCGGTGACGTCCTCACCCACGACCGCGTCGGCCGGTTCCTCTCAGAAGCCTCGATCTGCCGTCGCCTGTCGGCCGACGAGGTTTTCCTCCTCAACACAGCGCCGCGGAGCCTAGACGGCAGGTATTTCGGTCCGCTTCAACGACGCGACGTTGAGGGTCGGCTCACGCCGGTCTGGACGTGGGGGCGCTGATATGTCGACGCCCTCATACCTTTCCTTGTTCGGCCACTACTGCGGTCCTTTCCTCGTCCCGGCCGAGATCCAGACAGCGGCCGCGCACAGCCGCGGTCAGGGGCGGCCGACGGGCCGGCGCGCGTGGCGCGCTTCCCTTGACGGCGGAGAGCACGGTCGCACGCTTGCGAAAGGCGGGCGTCGCCTCAAGCCCACAGCCCTCTCTCTTCGAACTTGGAGTGGCGGTGTGCTGCTCCTGTGCCTTGTCGTCACAGTTCCTGTATCGTCTGCCTACGCGGAGTCTGCTGGAATAGCGGAGATTGTCGACGAGGCTGCGGCTCGTTTTTCGCTTCCGTCCATCTGGATCCACGCCGTGATCCGCGCTGAAAGCGGAGGTGATGCAAACGCGGTTTCCGCGAAGGGCGCGGTCGGGCTCATGCAACTGATGCCAACGACCTGGCGCGCATTGACTGCGGAACATCGGCTCGGCACAGACCCGCTCAATCGGCGCGCCAACGTGCTTGCCGGATCGGCATATCTGCGCGCGCTGTACGATCGGTTCGGACGAAGCGGCTTTCTGGCCGCCTACAACGCGGGACCAGGGCGATATGCTGAAGCGCTCGCGGGTCGCCGCAACCTGCCAACCGAAACCATCCATTACACCGCCAAAGTCGAGCGCTTGATCGCGGCTGCGGCGCGAGAACCAATCGCCATTGAGACCGCCCCTTCCGTCGACTGGCGCGGCGCTGACCTGTTCGTCAAAACTCATCGAGAAGGCGACGCGGTGGAGGAGAAGCGGCTGTTCGCCTCCACAGATCGAGCTGGGCGGCCGTGATGCGGCTTCAGTCTAAAGACCTGGGAATTGGAAGGCGTAAGGCAGGAGGTCTCGCCAAAACCCTGCTCGGGGGAGATGGCGAGATAAAAGGACCGGGACCTTTTAGGCCCATGTCCTTGCTTCTGTTGGTGATTCTCCGGGACCTGCGACATCGTCAAGGTCCCGGATTTTCGAACTTCTTGAAGCTTATCATGGGGTTGTCCGGGACCGATCGCCGGAAAGCCGTCCATGTCTGACGACCAGGAATTTTTCCTGCGGCTCGGACGCATCGGCGATCGCGGCGCCAGCAATGGCGCCAGGGGCCGAAGCTTCGTTCGAGAGGTTCTAGTGGGCGCTCGGAAGAGCGGGCTCGGCGCCGTCGACCTGAACAGGCGAAGCCGCGTTCGCAGATCGGGTCGCGGCCGAGACGCTGGGATGCGCGCGCGATCGGCTGGCCGCCGCGTGATCATCAAGGCCAGGATCGTCCGTCATTCCGGCGCGAGGTACCGCGCTGCGCCGCTGCCCGATCACATTCGGTACTTGCGGCGCGACGGCGTCACCAAGGACGGCTCGCCGGCCGAGATGTTCGATCGTGACGGCCCGGCCGACCATGCCGCATTTGCCGACCGCTGCGGCGACGACCGGCATCATTTCCGCTTCATCGTGTCGCCAGAGGACGCGGCCTCCCTTGAGCACCTTCAAGCCACGACGCGCGAATTGATGGCCCAGGCCGAAAGGGATCTTGGCACGCGCCTCGATTGGGTGGCGGTCGATCACTGGAACACCGAACACCCGCACGTTCATATTCTCGTGCGCGGCGTCGATGAGCGCGGGCAGGATCTGATCATCGACCGCGACTACATCGCCCAAGGCATGCGCCAGCGTGCCGAAGCGTTGGTGTCGATGGAGTTAGGGCCCCGAACCCCAGAGGAGCTGGCCGCCAGCCTGGACCGAGAGGTAGAGGCCGAGCGGTGGACGAGCCTGGACCGCAAGCTTCGCGAGCGCATGAGCCCCGATGGCCTGGTCGATCTACGACCTGCGTCTCAAGAGGAACATCAGGTTCCGCCGCGTCTGATCGGACGAGCGCAGTTCCTCCAGAAGCTCGGGCTCGCGGAGGGCGGCGAGGGGCAGTGGCGACTCGACGGGGACCTTGAGGCCCGCCTGCGGGCGCTGGGCGAGCGCGGCGACATCATCAAGACCCTGCATCGCGCACAGCGCGGTGAACGGGACTCAGCCGATCTACGGATTCATGGCGAAGCCCTGGAGGCGCCGCTCCTTGGGCGACTGGCGGACCGAGGCCTCCATGACGAGCTGAATGGCCAAGCCTATGTCGTGGTCGACGGCGTCGATGGACGGCTTCATCATGTCCGGGTTCCTCACCTTGGGGCGGCGGGCGACACCCCGATAGGCGGCCTCGTCGAGGTCAGAGCCTGGACGGCGGATGATGGCCGGCGCGGCGTGGAATTGGTGCATCGCGCCGACCTGAGCATCGAGCGACAGGTGACCGCGTCTGGCGCGACCTGGTTGGACCGCCAACTCGTCATCAAAGATCCCGCCGCGCTCGCCAGCCACGGCTTCGGACAGGAGGTCCGTGTCACCCTGGAAGCGCGTCGTACGTACCTGCAGCGCCTAGGATTTGCGGATCACGCCGGACGTTTGCGCCCTGGTCTGCTTGCCTCGCTCAAGGCCGAAGAGCTGGCACGGGTCTCCGAAAACATTGCTGCGAGTGGACAGACCGCTTCGGGCGCGGCCAGGCCCGGTGACTTGGTGCAGGGCGTTTACCAGCGGCGGGTGGACCTGGCCTCCGGCCGGTTCGCGATGATCGACGACGGTCTGGGGTTCCAATTGGTGCCCTGGACCAAGGCCTTGGATGACCGCCTCGGGCAGGAGGTCAAGGGCACGATGACCCCGGGAGGAGGGGTCGATTGGGCGCTCGGACGAAAGCGGGGGAGAGGGCTTTGAAAATGAGTCCCCTCCATGAGTGGAACGAAGATCCTCTGGGGCCAGATCCTGACCGTCGCCCTGTTGACCTTGGCTGGCGTTTGGCTAGCGACTGAGTGGACAGCGTGGCGGCTAGGGTTTCAGCCGCAGCTTGGACCACCCTGGTTTCATCTCGGCCCGTGGCCGATCTACCCACCGCCGGCCTTCTTCGTTTGGTGGTTCATCTACGACGCCTACGCGCCGGATGTGTTCGCGCGCGGCGCGTTCATGGCGGCTGGCGGCGCGCTGATCGCCGTCTTCGTCGCCATCGGCATGTCGATTTGGCGCGCGCGCGAAGCCAAGAAAGTGACCACTTACGGGTCGGCGCGCTGGGCGACGGAAGCTGAGGCGAGGGCGGCTGGCTTGCTCGGCCCCGACGGCGTCGTCCTCGGCCGTATGGACCAGCACTACCTTCGCCACGACGGGCCAGAGCACGTCCTGTGCTTTGCCCCGACGCGATCGGGGAAGGGCGTGGGACTCGTGGTGCCGACCCTGCTGACCTGGGCCGGGTCGGCGGTCGTTCACGACATCAAGGGTGAGAATTGGCAACTGACAGCCGCCTGCCGGGCGCGCATTGGTCCGGTCCTTCTGTTCGACCCGACCAATCCCAATTCCAGCGCCTACAATCCCCTCTTGGAAGTGCGGCGCGGTCCCTCAGAGGTGAGGGACGTTCAGAACATCGCCGACATTCTTGTAGATCCAGACGGCGCGCTCGAGCGGCGGTCGCACTGGGATAAGACCAGCCACAGCCTTCTGGTCGGGGCGATCCTCCACGTCCTCTACGCCGAGCCGGACAAGACGCTCGCCGGCGTGGCCAACTTCCTGGCCGATCCCCGCCGGACGATCGAGGCGACGCTGCGGGCGATGATGGCGACCCTACACCTGGGCGACCGGGTCCACCCTGTCGTGGCCAGCGCGGCAAGGGAGCTACTGAATAAGAGCGAGAACGAGAGGTCGGGCGTGCTGTCGACCGCCATGAGTTTCCTGGGACTCTACCGCGACCCGATCGCCTCGGCCGTTACGTCGCGATGCGATTGGCGGATCGACGACCTCGTCACCCCGGGACGTCCCGTAACCCTCTACCTGGTCGTGCCGCCATCCGACATCAGCCGCACCCGGCCGCTGATCCGCTTGATATTGAACCAGATTGGTCGACGCCTGACAGAGGGCTTGGAGTCGGCGCGTCAACGGCCGCGGCTTTTGCTGATGCTCGACGAGTTTCCGGCGCTTGGCCGGCTCGACTTCTTCGAGCAGGCGATGGCCTTCATGGCCGGGTACCGGATCAAGGCCTTCCTGATCGCCCAGAGTCTGAACCAGATCGCCAAGGCCTACGGGGAGAATAATTCCATCCTCGATAACTGCCACGTCCGGGTCGCGTTCTCGACCAACGACGAGCGCACCGCGCGCCGGATCAGCGACAGTCTCGGCACCGCCACCGAGATGCGGGCGATGAAGAACTACGCCGGGCATCGGCTGTCGCCCTGGCTCGGTCATTTGATGGTCAGCCGCCAGGAGACGGCAAGGCCGCTGCTGACCCCAGGCGAGGTGATGCAGCTGCCGGCCGACGAGGCCTTGGTGCAGGTCTCGGGTGTTGCGCCCATCCGCGCGAAAAAGGCGCGCTTCTATCTCGATCGGGAGCTTGCGTCGCGGGTGGCCTCGTCGCCCGAGAAGCCGGCGATCCTTCTGCCAGCCGAGGTATCCGAATGGGTGTCTGTCCAGGCGGCGGCAGGGGAGGGTGGAGGCAACTCCGGTGAAGACGATGACGGCGGGCTGCGCCTCGAGCCCGAACTGGATGGTCCGACCGAACTGGTGGCCACGCCGGAGGAGGTTGAGCGTGGGTTGGATCCCGATCTCGACGCCGATGACATCGTCCAGACTGAGCAATCGCGGCGGTTCAGGACTGCTGCTCGGCTTGCGGCCCTGGATCCTGATGATGGCATCCCGCTGTGAAGGTCCAGACGAAGGTGTTCATGGCCAGGGATTTGTCCCTCGCCCTAGACGCGGCGTCACGCCGGATGCGTCGGTCGAAGTCCGAGATCGTGCAGGCGGCGGTGGCGGCCTACCTGTCGGCGGATGGGGAAGAGGCGTCGGAGGCGGCGGTCACCCGGCGTCTCGATCGGATTAGCCGTGCGATCGAGCGGCTAGAACGCGACGTGACAATCTCCAACGAGGCCGTCGCCCTGTTCGTGAAGGCTTGGCTAACGGCGACGCCAAGCCTGTCGGCTGGAGATCAGAGGGCGCAGAACGCCAAGGGGCAGGAGCGCTATGTCGGGTTCCTCGATGCTCTGTCCCGACGGCTTGCATCAGGGCGTTTGCTTCGAAGCGAGATTTCTGAAGAACGAGACGTTACCTGACTCTTCTCTTCCGTTCGGAGTGTCCGCTTGCGGGAGGTTGAGGCGCTAGGGACGTAGGTTTCGCGAACCGGCCATCCCTGGCCAACAGTGAGACGCGGTCCGTCATGGGGCTGGCAGCTAGCGCCTTAGTCGAGCTCCAAATCCAGCGTGCAATGGAATCCTGAAAGATGGAACCTTCGCAACACCTCGCAGTTTCGGATTCCTCGTTCAATGAGTTTTGAGCCGAGCCCCAGTCGCGTTGGCGACTTGACGATAGGCCCGCCGCTCTCCTTCCAATCAACGATAAGGCGCTTTTGCTCGCCCCGTAGCTCCAGGCGCCACATTAAGTCAACGCGACCCACTTCGTTGGAAAGAGCGCCATATTTGAGTGCATTGGTCGCCAACTCGTTGACTGCCAGGGCGAAGGGTTGCGTCATTGCCTCTTTGAGCACGACGGGCGGCCCCGAAAGACGAAGACGGCCCGCGCCGATAAAAGGTGCGAGTTGAACGCAAATCAGGTCTTCGAGCTTCGCACCGCCGAATTCGCTGCGCAGTACCGCGGTGTTGGCCGCCGCCATGGCCATCACCCGACCGCCAAAGGCGTCGATCAGGTCGGCACGGGAGGTCGTCGAACGTACCGAGTTCTGGAAGAGCCCGCTAACCACGGCCAGCACGTTGTTGACCCGGTGGGCAAGTTCGCCGGCGACCAACTTATACGCCTCCCCCAAGGCGGTTCGCGCGGTAACGTCCTGCATAACGCCGACAAATCTGAACGCCTTGCCATTGACGTCCGTTAGGATCGCTCCGCGATCCAGGACGTCGCGATACCTGCCGGCCGCGTCGAGATAGCGGAACTCTCCTTCCCAGTTAGCCAAGCCGTCCTCGATCGCCGCCCTCATACCCTCGACAATTCGCTTCCGGTCGTCTGGATGGATGCGTTCATCACGCCACCGGGTGCTCTCGCCGATCTGGTCGGGATCGTAGCCGAGGGTCGAGGTCATGCCTTCGCCCCACCAAACCTTGTTGTCGACGAGATCGATGTCCCAAAGGATATCAGCATTGGACCGCATGATGTCTTGCAGGCGGTCATTGGTCCGTTTTTCGGCGGCGAGATCGGAGTGAGCGGCGGTGATGTCTCGCAAGATGACGATGAACTGCGCGATGTTTCCAGGCAGGCTCGCGATAGTCACGTCCCACCAGCGGTTGGCGCCCGTGGTCATAGAGCAGCGTATCTGAAAATTTGCCGTGCCGTTGCATCGCGTTTTTTCGAGAGCGGTGATCAAGGTCGGGCGCACGTTCTTGGGCCAAAGATCCGGCCAATAACGCCCGACTATGTCCGTGGGGCTGTCGACGGCCATAAGTCTCAAGCCCTCCTCGTTGAAGGACCGGACGGCCCCGGTGTCGTCCAGAGTCTGTACGCAACAGGGCGAGTTCAACGCGGCGGATTCAACTGCCATTGGTCGATGGCGGTGTTGACGATGTGTGCGGCATCGGTAGCGGTCCTGATGAACATGAACGCTGGTTGGAGGTCAAAGCGCGATGAGGGGCCAGGTTCCCACGGCGAGTTTCGCAGGTGTCATTTGCGAGGCGCAGCATTGACAGCTGCGCTGATATTGTCCGCGTGGTTCAAGCGTGGGCGCTGCGCAGCAAAGCTTCGACGAGCCTGACCAACTTTGAAAGGTCGTAGGGCTTGGCCAGGAAAGGCGATGCGTCCGGTCCAGTTGGACCGTGGAGGCCGGATGTAATCAACACGGCGATGTCCGGCCAACGCTGGCCGACGATCCTCTGCAGGCCCAGACCATCGATTGGACCAGGCATGTCGATATCCGTGAAAACCAAGGCAATTGGTCCGTGGTGTTCGAGCATCGCCAAAGCTTCCAAGGCTGATCCGGCTTCGAGCACAATGTAGTCGGCGTCACGAAGGTGGTCGGAGGCGACCATGCGGACGATGGGCTCATCCTCGACAACAAGCAAAGTAGCGCCCCGCCTTCCGGCAGCCGCGGTCATATCAGGGGGTGGCATGAAAAGGCCCTTCCGGGCCTATGCCCTAGTGACCTGACGCTGGAGCTGTCGGCCGCAATCGCTTCGCGCGACCTTCTCCAAAATGCCTGTAGCGGTCCGATGTTCCTGATGGGATCGGACAAAAGAAATATCGCCGTCCAAGTCGCCACAATCCGCCTCCACGTTCTCCCGAGCCTGTTTCGTTCTGGTTGTGCGGGTGATGGAGACCCAAACCGAGCTAACAGACAACACCCATGGCGGTTCTGAGGCGCCCTTACCCCGCCGGCTGCAATTGATCAGTCCTGATGATGAAGCTCTGCAGCAGCGCGGGGCCGAACGAGGTTGTGATAGCCGCGTCAGTGGCGTCGCGCCCATGCGCCATCAGGATGCGAGCGATCCGCGGCGCGTTGTGACGGGCGTCGAAGGTGCGCCATCCACCGTCGAGATAGACCTCGAACCAGGCGCTGAAATCCATCGGCGCGTCCGCTGGCGGAACGCCGATGTCGCCTAGGTAGCCCGTGCAGTAACGGGCCGGGATGTTCATGCAGCGACACAGGGTGATGGCCAGGTGCGCGAAGTCCCGACAGACGCCGCGCCGTTCCTGGTTGGCCTGCCAGGCCGACTTTGTCGCCCGGGCGTGGGCGTAGCCGAACTCGATGCGCTGGTGGGTATAGTCGACGATGGCCTGCACCCTCGCCCAGCCGGGCGGCGTGTCGCCAAACAGCGACCAGGCCAGATCGCTGAGGGTGTCGGTTTCGCAGTAGCGGCTGCCCAGCAGGAAGACGAGAACCTCGGGGGGCAGATCCTCGACCCTTGAGGCCTGGGCGTCGAGCAGGACGGGGTCAGGGGCGCCGCTGTCGCGAATGATGAAATCGGACGACAAGACCGAGCGGCCGGCGGGCAGCACGACACGGCTGCAACGGTTGCCGAAGCCGTCTAAGTAGCTGTCGATTTTGGCGGCGCTGTCGATGTGGATGGTGTCGGGGGCTTCCAGATCCGCCTCGCGTTCCGGCCGCACATTGAGCATCAGCAGCATCGGCGTGGGGGCCGGGCATTCGTAGATGATCTCGAAACCGGCCCGGATGCGCATGGAGTGTCCTGATGGCTAACTGGCCAAGGCAACGTCCGCCTGACCGGGCGGTTGCGACCCATGCAGCGCCGCGCGCGTTCCGACGCGATCGTGCTCGCTCAGCACCTCGACCTCGACGTCCATGCCCAGATAGTCGCCAGCCTCGCCGGACCACCCGCCCGACAGCGGCAAGGCCTGGCGAGGATCACGGGCGATGGCCACGCGGATCAGGTCCGTGTTGCCGACGATGCCGTTGGTCGGGTCGAACTCCACCCAGCCGCAGACCGGCAGATAGACCCGGACCCAGGCGTGGGTATGCCCCCCGCCGAGCTTGACGGGCAGGTCAGCTGGTCGCGGTGGACAATAGAGGTAGCCGGACACGAATTGGGCGGCCAGGCCCAGGGTTCGAACAGCCTCCATCATCAGCACCGCGAAATCGCGGCAGGTGCCGGTGCGCCAAGCCAAGGTCTCGGCCGGACTCTGGGCTGCGCCCTGGAGCCGGGTCGCGTAGCGGAACTCGCTGTAGATGGCCTGGGTTATCTCGGCCAGCAGGGTCTGGAGGCTGGTGCGGCCGTCATGACGCAGAAAGCTCCGCGCCCAGCGTTCAAGCGCGCCATCAGGATCCGGATACTGTCGCTCCATGGAACGCAGCAGGTCGGGCATGTCCTCGGGGCTGTAGGCGAACGGCATCGTGCCGCCATAGGCTTCGATCTCGCCGTCGACGCCGGCGAAGGCGGGCAGGGGCCGGTGGTCCAGCGTCACGCGGCTCTCGAACGACAGTTCACTGGCGCGCTCGGCGAAGCGGGCGATGGCGACGCAGTTGCCGAAGACGTCGTGGACGTTGCGGATCAGGCAGGGCTCTGGCCCGATGACCAGATCCGCGCTGATCAGGCGCTGGTCGTAGCTCTCCAGCGGGCGAAACATCATCCGGTGCTCGCCAAACCCGACGGGCTTGCGATAGCGATAGCGCGTCAGGTGACGGATCGAGAGGATCGACATTGAGCCAGCGTGACCTGAGCCGGGACGATCCGTCGATGAGGCTGCTGGTCGCAGGCGACATCGATCCGGTGGCTGTCGATAATCGGGGCGGTTCCTCGCCGTTTCTGTTGCTGGGCGATCATGCCGGTCGCGCCGTTCCCCGGCGATTGGACCGCCTGGGCCTGGATGATGTCGAGCTGGCGCGCCACATCGCCTGTGACATCGGGGTCGAAGGCCTTGGCGTGCGCCTGGCGAAGCGGCTGAACGCGACCTTCGTCCGCCAGACCTATTCGCGCCTCGTCATCGACTGCAATCGCGCCCTGGGCTCGGAGGGCTCGATCCCTCCCGTCAGCGATGGAACGGTCATCCCGGGCAACAACGACCTTGATGCGGCGTCGCGTCGCGGTCGCTCCGCGGAAATCTTCTTGCCGTATCACGACCAGATCGCCGCTACGCTCGACGGCGGCCACGGCGCGACGGTGGTGGTGTCTCTGCACAGCTTCACGCCGTCCTTGGCCGGCCTGGCCAGACCCTGGCGCTACGGCGTTCTGCACCGGGGCGATTCCATGGTCTCGGCCGCGGTGCTCGGTGCGCTGAGGGCGCGTGTGGGGGAGGATGCGGTGGGCGACAACGCGCCCTATGCGATGGACGGGACCGATTTCACCATCCCGCACCACGTGGATCCGCGCGGCCTGGACTATCTCGAGCTGGAGGTGCGTCAGGATCTCCTCGCCGATCTGGCTGGGCAGGACGCCGCGGCGGCCCTGATCGGTGACGTCCTTATGATGCTCGCTGAGGAAAGGCCGTAGCGCGCGACCAGGAGGGCAGGTTCTTTTGGCGTCGAGCCGTCAGCCGAGCGTCCTGACTGCCCAAGTTGTCGGTCTAGTGCGGGGCCGGCGCTCGATGCGTGTCCCGTGAACGTCGTGGCGGTGGAGATGCGCAAACGGCGGTAATGGCGGCGGAGCCGAGAGCGATTTTTGCCAGGGTTCGCCTCGCTTGGAGTAGTGGCAGCTGCCAACTGATGCCTGCTTTGAGATAAAATAAAATATCACCTGGCTATCATGCCGCCGCCATGCCAGTATTGTGGTGTCGAATATCGCCTTGGCTTCGGTTGCTCTCCAGGTTTCGATCTCCGGATCGAGCTCCGAGTCCGCCCCCTTATCCTCATCGAATTTTGATCTCGCGTCGGGTTTTCCGCGCGAGAACACTCGCACCTGAAAGGTGTTCTCATGACCTTTGGCACTGTGAAGTGGTTCAACGCCACCAAGGGCTTCGGCTTCATCCAACCCGACAATGGCGGCCCGGACGTCTTCGTCCACGCCTCGGCCGTCGAGCGTTCGACCCTCGGCGCGCTGCAGGAAGGCCAGAAGATCGGCTTCGAGCTCGAGCGCGACCAGCGCAGCGGCAAGACGTCGGCCGGCCAGCTCCAGGCCGCCTAAGCTGTCGTTCTCCGCGCCGCATGGCGCGGAGAACGCCCTTTGCTCCAGACGAAAGCCTTCATGGCCAACGCTCCCCATGACAATTTCGCCGATCGCCTATCGGCCGCGGCCGCTGCCCGCCGCGTCCTGATCGCCGCGTTCAAGCCCAAGCCCTCGCAGCCGGCGATCGGGCCGATCGACCGCGCCGGCGAGCGCGCGGCGCACCTCAAACAGGTCCGGAACGACCGGGCCGAGACCAAGGCAGTACGTAAGGCCGCTACACTCGCGGACCAGGAAGCGGCCGCCCGGGCGATCGCCGACCTGGAAGCCGAGGCGCCAGGCGCCAAGCACGGCGAGCGCAAGGTGCTCTCCGCCGCCGAAGCCAAGGCCAAGCGCGATGCGCGCTACGCCGCTCGCCAGGCGCGGCGCTAGGCTTGACGCCGCGGCCGCCAAACGCGCGAGCACGTACGCAGCGAGCGCGAGCGCGTCTAGGCGGCCAAAGTCGCTGAAAGGCGACGGCAAGGCCAAGGCGCGCGCGATGGGTAGGGCGGTTCCGCCCGCGCGCCGGCGAGACTGGCGAAGCCTGAGGCCTCGAAAGGTCCGGCGGGCCTAACCCCCGACCAAGTCGATCAGTCGCCAACTTTGCGGCGCTGGCGCGGCTATCGCGGCTTGCGCTCGCACCCGATCCACCACCCTTCGCCATTGTGATTGACCTGCGTCACCTCGAAATCGGCGTCATAGCAATCGCGGGTCGTCAGCGTGATCGCATCGCCGCATCTCGGCAGCGGCGCGCCGAGGGGCGCGCGGATCAGGACCGCGTCGAAGCGACCGGCGGAACTGGGCCGAAACTGATAGTGGAACGGCCCGAGCGCATCAGGCAGAGCCGAGCGGCGGCGAGGTCGGGTCACGACCTTACCCGCCGACCCTGTCGATCCTGAAATGCTGCTCGACGAGGGTCGCGGCGCCGAAGATCGTCATGAACGCGATGTCGGCGGCGTCCCGCCCCGTCGCGACACGGACAAGGCCATCGAGCGGAGCCAGACCGGAAGGGTCGATCAGCCTCCACCGCCCACCCAGATAGACTTCCGCCACGGCGTGGAGATCGGGCGGCTCCAGCGTCCAGGCATAGGCGCTGACGGCGCGGGCCGGGATGTTGCCGGCCCGGCAGAGCGCGATCGCCAGATGGCTGAAGTCGCGGCAGACCCCGGCGCGATCGATGAGGGTGTCGACGGCGGTCGTCGCCGCGTTGCTGACCCCGGCGCGATAGTCCACATGGTCGGCGATCCAGGCCAGGATCGCGGCGACCCTCGCACCGCCCCGCAGTTCACCGAACTCCCGCTCGACGAAGCGCATGAGGCGATCGGACGGGCTAAAGCGGCTGGCCCTAAGGAACGGCAACACTTCGCTTGGCAGGGCGGCGATCGCCATCTCCGCCGCGCCCGCCAGGTCATGGTCGGCCGGCGCCGCCTCGACCGTGGCGCGATAGAGCGCGTTGATCCGGCCCGAGGCGGCGAACACGGTGCGGCGCTCGCCCGTCAGCGGATCGTCGATGCGCCTGGCCGGCGCGGGCGGCCAGAAGGTGAGCGCATCGGACGACACCTGCTGGTACCGTCCATGCGCGGCCTCGACCAGCAGAAGAACCTCGCACGGCGCCGCGAAATCATAGGTGAGGGAGGCTTCGATCTCAAAACGCATGCACGCCCTTCAGGCGGCAGCGCCGCCATTCACGCCCCGTTCGAGCGCGTCCTTCGAAAATAAATGTGAATAAATAGGCCGGCCCAGTCTGGCCATTTCTTCAATATAGGCGTAATGTCAGAAAATAGAAGGCGCAGCGATGATTTTTCCGTCGCGCCGAAACATTGCCGAAATTTGAACGGGATCGCTGGTAAATCCTTCTAAGGCAAGGACGCATCACTCGGTTTCAACCTCTTCAGGAAGGAAAAGCCCAGATGCTGCCTCACCCCCAGCGCAATCTCCAAGTCGTGATCTTGTCCGAGAACCTGCAGCGCCTGGCCGATCGGCTTCTGCCCGACCGAAACGCGGCGCGCTTCCTTGTCCATGAGACCCTGATCGCCGCCTTCGCCGCGCCGTCGGATGCGCGCCCGATGGCCGCCCGTGGCCGCGATCTTCGCCGCTCGCTGATCGCGCGGCTGCGCGCGGGCCGGGGGCCATCCTTGCGCCCCAGCCATCAGGCCCGCCGATAGACCGGCGAGACAGGAGCCAAAGATGGTTGAGCCCGTAGACGTCACCGACGCCCCCCTGGGGCTGAGCCTCGTTCAGGAGGCGGAACACGAGGTCGGCCCGAACCAGATTTCGCAAGGCGCCTACCGGGCGCTGCGCCAACTGGAACGCCGGCTGCGCACCGGCGCGCTCGACGCGGTCAATATCCGAGACGCTCAAGAGCTGGCCGGGCGGGGCCTTGCACACCATGGCCGTGGCGGATGGCGGCCGACCAGCGACGGCCTGAACTATCTTGGCAGGCGCCAGGATCAACACGGCCGAGGCTGAAGCAACAACCGCAAAGCCGGAGAGCAAGACAGCCTATGGGCGAAGACATCCAACGCATTCGCGACGAGTGTGACCAGCTTCGTCAGCGCTGCGATGAACTCCAGCGGCAGTTGAACGACGTCACCTCCCAGGTCGGCGGCTTGGCCGACGAGCTTGGGCGGCGCTTTTCCAACGACGCGTTCAATGCCTCGCGCCCCTCCCGGCCTCGCAACGCGTAGCGCGATCGCCGCCCCCTAGCGAACGCCGATAAAGGACATCCATGAAACAGCCCCCCATCGATCGCATCGTCATTACGGTTTGCCGCAACGACGGCCTATGGGCGGCCGAGGAAGCCGGCCTCTTCTTTGGTGCGTCGCCCGACAAGGATATCGCCAAGGCTTCGGCCGCCCGCCGAGCTCGCGAGCGCATGGGGGAAGGCCATGCCTGCCAAATCCGGGTCGAAGGCGAGCACGGCTTCGCCATCTAGCGGCACGAGGCAGGCGCTCACGGGCCGCCAATCCATGCACCAGGGGTTATGACGCGGACCCCAACCGCGCGCGTGGTGGAATGACGTGAGGGGAGCAGCCAATCCGCAGGAGGCGGACATGGCCCAACTTGACCTCTTCCTTCCACCTAAGCGTCCTTGGAACACAGGCCGCATTATCGGCCTCAAGCCGCCATTCAAGCCCAGGCGCATATGGGGAATACGCCATTAGCTCAAAGCAAACGGGCGAGTCCGCGATCTCGCCATGTTCAATTGCGCCATATCTGGCCGCAACCTTTGGCGCGGTCTGGCGCGCCCCGGCCGGCGTCTGATCTTCGGATCGGTACACACCAGAAGGCTATAGGGATGAAAGCCTCGTTGGCGGCTCCTCTCGATCATCCGTAATCAAGGTTTGACGTCGCTCTGAAGCCAACCTTTAGTTGACGATATCGAGCCGTCATGAACCGCGTCTATCGGTGCGGGCGTTCGGAGGTCCAATGATGAAGCTGTCTTACTCCATGATCGCGGCGGCGACTTTCGGCGTTGCGGTCCTTTGGGCGCACTCGGCCGCGGCTCAAGTGACGCCGTCGGACGTTCGCGACCTCGTCGGCGCCCGCGCCGCCGGCGGCGAGGCCGAACTGGCCGCGCGCGGCTACGTCAACACGGGCGTGCAGTCGAGCGACGATCGCAAATGGACCTACTGGTGGAATGACCGGCGCGGCGTCTGCCTGTCGGTGAGCACCGTCGGCGGACGCTATGACTCCATCGTCTCGACGCCGGCGCCCGACTGCCGTCGCGGGGGTGGCGCGAGCGGCGGCGGCTATCGCCCGCCTGAATTCGGCTATGGCGGCGCCGGCGGCGACTATCGCGAGCATATTGCGCTCGTTTGCTACGGAGAGGGCCAGAAGCTGACCAACCAGTACCGCTCGGGCTACGAGTGGGACAGCGACAAGCGGCGCTACGTGCCCAAGAGCGGCTATGAGCTTACCCGCCAGGATTACGACACATCGGTGACCGTCGAGATCGACGGCGGCCGCGGCCGGATCCGGCCGGCCAAGAGCATGCTCCCGCCGATCCATTCCAATAGCGACGGCGGCTGGTACGAGATTAGCAACCTCAGCATCGACCGCGACATGATCCGAGGCCAGTTCAAGCTCAACGGCGCCAATCGTCCCAAGCTGACCATCGACCGCCGCGCCGGCCGGATCGTGCTCGACGGCCTGACCAAGTTCAATGGGACCTGTGATCCGCTTGACGGCGATCGCAAATTCTAGAGCGCGTTAGGCGAAAGCGCGAGCGGCTTCGCCGACCAGCGCGCTCTAAGCGTTTGATTTAGAGCGCTTTTAGACGCCTCACATGCTTCCATGTGAGAGCTAAAAAGCTCTAGCGGCCTTGCGGGTCGGACGCTCTGACGCGTCCGACCCTCATCCGAGGATCGCCAGGCTCACGGCGACGGCGACGATGAACACGACCATCGACGCCTTCAGGAAGCAGAGCACGGCGACACCGATGGCGCGCGACCAGCGATCATTGAAGCGCTTGAGCCAGACGATCTGCACCAGAAGGTACCAGACGATCGCCACGGCCATGATCGCCCAGCCGGCGGCGCGCTTGTCCGGCCAGGCCTGGTCGATGGTTCCGCCGATCCCGAACACCAGACAGAACACCGAGGCGGGATAGCACTCGCCGTAGAACGGCCCGCGCAGGCTCTTTCGGGTCAGCGTCTGCTTGGCGTCCCGCACCTGTTCCAGCGCGAACATGAGCGGAAAGACCGCAAACATCAGCGAGCGCAGGATGATCAGATTCTGGTCGGAACCGACGAGCTTTTCGGCGCCGTGGCCGACATTGGCGAAGGGGTGCAGATGCAGGGCCAGTTCGACGCCGTGCGATATGACCAAGCTCAGCATCAGGAAGAGCGGAGCGCTGATCGTCTCCTGGTACTGGTCGTCCTCGGCCTTGCGCAGCTCGGCGCGCGAATAGTCCAAGATCTCGATGGGGTGAAGCGCGGTCCTCAACAAGGTGCGAGGATAGAACACCAGCCAGGTCATCACCTCATAGAGGAACTCCTCCAGCGAGCGGAGGATACGCATGAAATCCATCGAGCTGGCCTTGTTCATCTGCACGAAGCGCGGGTCCAAGCGGGAATTTTCGGCGACAATCCCAGATCGCGCTTGGCTTTGAAAGCTTGACGCGGAAAGGTTGAGCGCCATCGCGAGGGAACATGACGAGCGTGAACGACGACAGCGGCCGGCTGAATCTCGGCCAGCGGATCGCCACCGTTATCTGGTTTCTGTTCGGCGCCGGCTTCCTGCTCGCCTTGCCCGTCCTGCTCGGCCTTCATCCGTTGGTCTTGCCAGGCGTGCTGGCGCTCGCGGCGCTGGTGGCCGCGCCGGCGGCGTGGCTGGAACGGCTGATCTTCGATCGCGCGCGGCGTCGGTCGCTGCTCCGGGCTTGGATCAGATGCGCGCTCGCCTTGGCCTTCGCGTTCTCGATTCTGGCGGCGGCGCCGCTCTACGCCCTGGCGATCGTCGTGGGCCTTGATCCGCTGCTCGCGCCCCAAGCGGTGCTGTCGAACGGAAAGAAGACCGTACTCTTCCAGGGCGCGGTGCACGTCGGCTCAGAGCCCTTCTATAAGGCAATGATCTACGATCTCGAGCACGCGCTCAGCGACGGCTATGTTATCTACTACGAAGGGGTCCGCCCCGATCCAGCAGGCGACGCCTTCTTCCGCGACGTGGTCGCCGGCGGCGGCAGCCTGAACGACGAATACAAGGCCATGAGCAAGGTCTGCGGCCTGACGTTCCAAGGCGACTACTTCCAGCTGCTCAAGCCGCAGATCCTCGAACACCCCGACCGGCATGTCGCCGCAGACGTCACCACCCTGCAGCTGAAGCAGGAGTACGAGCGCCTGGCCGCCGCCGATCCGGCTTTCGCCAAGAAGGTCCAGGCTTCGGTCGAGGAAACGCGGCGGGACAAGAAGGACGCCGGCGCCATGACCCAGTTTTTCGCCTGGGCCCAGGACGGGGATCCGCGCCACCAGAGCCTAGCGGGCGTGACGTGCCGGGGCGCCATGACACTGCTCCTCAAGGCGAAGGGCGAAAAGCCCGCCGTCCTCGATCCCGTGATCCTGGACTTCCGCAATCGCCAGCTCGCCGCGCGTATCGAGGCCGCGCCGCAAGACCGCATCTACGTCAATTATGGCGCCGAGCACCTGAAGGGCTTGCTCGCGGAACTGCGCAAGGCCGATCCCCATTGGAAGGTGAGGTCCGTGAAGTGGATGCGGGCCATGCAGGCGCCCGAGACCCTTCGCGGCGAGACGATCGAATAGCCGGCTTTAAAGTCCTGTCTGGAGGCGACCATGCGTAGAGTGGCGACGACTTTGATCCTCCCCGCCCTGATCGGCCTGGCCATGGCCGCGCCGGCGGCCGCCCAGGATACGCCGTCCGACCTGCGCGATCTTGTCGGCGCGCGGGCCGCCGGAGCAGAAGGCGCCTTGGCCTCGCGTGGCTATGTCAATGTTCGCACGCAGGCTGGCGATGATCGCAAGTGGACCTACTGGTGGAACGAACGGCGGAAAATTTGCCTGTCGGTGGCCGTGGTCAACGGCCGCTTGGTCGCTATCACCCCAACGCCGGCGCCCGATTGCCGGCCTGGGCCCAGCACCTTGCCAGGCCCGGTCGGCGCCCCGGTCGCCAGCGGCCGCAGCGATGAAATCCGCTTCGAGCGCGGCGCATCTTCGGCGACCCGGCGCGGCGTGATCACGGGCTACGAGACTATGACCTACTGGCTGGACGTTCGTCCGGGTCAGATGCTCACGGTTTCGATGCAGAGCCAGAACCGATCGGCCTATTTCAACATCACAGCGCCGCGCGCCGACCAGGCTTTGTTCAACGGCTCGGCGAGCGGAAACCGCTATCGCGGTCGCGCCGGCGTGAGCGGCCGCTACAAGATTGAGGTCTATCTGATGCGCAACGCCGCGCGCCGCGGTGAGGTGGCGCGCTATACGCTAGACGTCGGCGCCCATCGCTAAGGCGCTGTCCTTGATGGCGACGGTCCGGAGGCGGCCGGCGCGGTGACAGCCCGACCTTGCCCCCAACCTTGGACCAAGTCGGGCCGGGATTTCTCGCCGGTCAGGCGCCGGGCGGGCCATATGGCCCGGCGCCGTTCATCAGCTCGATCGGGCACGTGTCGCCGATCGAGCTGTGGGGACGCTGCTCATTATAGTCCCTACGCCAAGCCTCGCATTTTGAACGGGCGTCCTGCCATGCAGCTGGAGGGCCAAAGCCTTGTAAAGGCGATAGACCCGCTTGCGGTTGAGCCCCCTCCAGCTTGAGCAGCACGGTGATCCGCTGACGTAGCGGACCCGGGCCCCGGCGATGGCCTTGACCTGCGCCTTCACGATTGATCAAGACGAGCGTCGAGCGCGACTGTTCGCTTTAAAAGTCCTTGTCCGATGACATGCGATATGGCGCAGCGCTATTTATCCTCTGCAAGCACAATACAAAGTTGAAATAATTGATCGCGCGTCGCCCCAGTTAAGGCCAGCGCCGCCTTCATAAATTTCACCGCGTCGGGAGCGACCACAAAACGACTCAATATTGATGGTTGATTGATCTCTTTTCGTTCCAACCCCGAGAAAAATTCTGCTATTTCGACATCCAGTGCTTGAGATATCCTAAATAACATGCCCGCGCTTAGGCGGTTGTGCCCCAATTCATACTTTTGTACTTGTTGATAGCTGACGCCAACTCCGCGACCCAGCTCGCTCTTTCCCATGCCTTTAGCTCGACGCAGGGCCCTCAACATCGCGCCGACGTGCAGGTCCACAGGGTCAATCCGCTTGAGCGCTGCTTCATCAAGCATTGTGGCGACCTCATTGCTTCGAGCCCCCGTCAATCTAACGCTTAAAATCCAGCTTGGAACCGTCTCATGATCGACGCGAGCTAGCAGCGTTAAATGCAGTAGCGGCAACCCACTAGCCCCGAGGCCTCCGCAAACAGCGCCTGTAAATGTTTTTGGGCCAACTCCAGAAACACGACCTTCGCAGGACTGACGCGCCCCGACCCATTTGCCGGGCGCGGGTGGCCGGCCCAGCGGGCCAGCTGAACCGGCGAGAAATCCCGGCTCGGCCTGGTCAAAGGCTGGAGCCAAGGTCATCGTAGCGGGTGTCGCTCTCGGGAATTCCGGAACTGCTCCGTTCGCGCGGAGGCGATGATCGCGGGGCCTGGCGTCGTGACCATGTTAGACTACGAAATGAACGAGACCGAACGCGAGATGCTGGCTGAGGATCGGGCCGAGGCGTATGCGCCAAAGCCCGTTGGCGGAGCCTTTATGGCCGGTGTCTGCGGCGCCGCGCTCGCTCTATTGGGCTTCATCGTCGCGGCGCGCTTCTATGGCTGGCCTGTGCGAGATCGCCTCGGGCTGGCGCTGATCCTTGCCGCGGGCGGCTTCGTCCTCGTCTGCGGCGGGTATCTGCGCCTGGCGCGGAGGAACCGTCGGGCGCGCCGGGCGGAGCGCCGGCTGATCGATCTGGAGCAGAAATAGAACGCCGGTCGAACGCTTGCGAACATTCCCCGGAACATCCATGCGGGTTGGCGGATTGGTCTGTCGCCGCGTTCGGCGGCAGGCAAAGGACAGACCGATGGACGATCAAGTCACAGGCGTCGCCCGCCAGGGCGTCGGCCGGGTCCAGGACGCCGTCGGCGGATTGACCGGCGACAGCGCCACCCAGATCAAGGGCAAGCTCAACCAAGCCGCCGGCGGCGCCCAGCGGGCTTACGGCAAACTCACCGACGACGTGCGCGACCGGCTCGAGGGCGCGCTGGATACGGTGCGCGGCGAGGTGCACGAACGCCTCGACACTATCGAGACCTATGTGAGGGGCAAGCCCCTTCCGGCCGTGGCCATCGCGGCGGCCGTAGGCATCGTACTGGGACTGCTTCTGCGCGGCCGCAGCAGGACCGTCTATCTGCGCGATCCGCGATAGGCCTGTCGACCAGGGGGGACTTCGGGCGTTTCCCGCAGCCTCCCCTGGTCAGCGCAGGAACAGCGCCTGCTTGGCCAGATCGTTGCGCAGGGCCGTGGCGGCGACGCCGGCCTCGCCCATGGCGTGGCTGATCTGGTCCAGGCCCAGCACGACGTCGCCGGCGGCGTAGAGGCCCTCGATGCTCGTCCGTTGATGGGCGTCCACCCTGATGCAGCCGTCTTCCGTTACCGCCGCGCCCAGGCCGCTAGCCAGATCGGAGTGAACCTCCGATCCGAGCGCCGGATAGACCGCATCGAAGCGCAGGCGTCCCTTGGAACAGGCCAGGCTGATACTGTCGTCCTCCAACGCGAAGTCTCCAGCCGGGCCCGCGATGCGCCTGACCCCGATCTCATCAAGCCGTCGACGCTGGCTCTCGTCGAGGCCGTCGTCGGCCTCCAGCGCGATCAGGGTGACGCTGCTGGTGTAGGCGCGCAGGAACTCGGCCTCGCCAGCGGCGCGGGCGCCGCCACCGATCACCGCCACCCTCTGGTCGGTCACTTCAAAGCCGTCGCAGACGGGGCAGTACCGCAGGCGCCCCTGCGCGAGCGCCCGGGCATGCAGCGTCTCGTCCATAGGCGGCCGGCGATTGGTCACCCCGGTCGCGAGCAGGACGGCGCGGGCTCGGAACGCGCCGGTCGAGCAGCGGACGAGGAAGTCCTCGGGCGCGATCTCCAACGCGGCGACACGGGCCGAGATCACGCGCGCGCCATACAGCTTGGCCTGCTCGCGCATGCGCGCCAGCAGCGCCTGGCCTGATATACCTTCGGGAAAGCCCGCATGGTTGCGGGTCAGCGCGATCAGGGCGGCGCGGCTGTCGCCGGCGTCGACGACGACCACCGACAGCCGGAACCGCGCCAGATAGATCGCGGCGGTCAGGCCTGCGGGTCCGCCGCCGACGATCAGGCAGTGAATCCTCTCGTCGCTCATGTGCGCCGATCGCTCATGCGGGGTCGGCGACCAGCGGCTTGGGCGGCGGACGCACGAGAGGCTCGCGCGCCCAGACCCGGCCCGTGGAAGCCGTGGCGACGAAGTCGTCGACGCTGGAGGCTTCGAGATCGATAAGGCCTTCGTCGTCGTCCGGTCCCACCTCGGTGATCCCGCCCTTGGCGAACAGGGGACCGGCCGAGGGCAGGTAGGCGATGACCTTGAGGTGGCCGTAGGCGTCGCGCAGGAAGTTGACGGCCGCCGCTTCCAGGGCCAGCAGCGCACCGCCCTCGTCGGACGGCAGGATCGCCACCGCGTCGAACAGCACCGAAGGGCCGCCATCGATCTTGTGGTCGGCAGGCAGCAGGGCGCCGCCGGCCGTAGTCACGCCATAGATGGTCGGCGCGATGATCTGCAGTCGCGCGCCGGCCGCCTCGACGGCCGCCTTCAGCTTGGCAAGCAGCTTGTCGTCGCTGCCGTCGCTGACCAGGACGCCGACCTTGCGGCCTTCCAGCGTGGGCTGCGCCTTGGCCAGCAGGCTGAGCATGGGCGAGGGGGTCATGTCCTGGGCCGGTATCGGCGCCGGCGCCGGAACGATCTCGCCCGGGAAGCCCAGGCCCTCGGCGACCGACTGGGCCAGGAACTCGTCGATGTGAATCAGGCGCGACAGCACCGCCTCGCGCACCCGCGGCGTGACGCATTTGCTAAGCTCGAACACCAGGGCCGCGACGATATGGTCCTGCTCGGGCTTGGTCTGGCTGGCGAAGAACAATCGGGCCTGGGTGTAGTGGTCGGCGAAGGTCTCCGGCCGCAGGCGCAACTGCTCGCCGGCCTCGGGGTTGGGGAAGGCCTGGAAGCCGCGCTCCAGGGACTCGCGCGCCACGTCCTGGCCCAGGCTCGACGGCTCGTAGTTCACCTGGCCCTTGGGAACGGCCATCTGCATGTGGCCGTCGCGCTGCAGGTTGTGGAACGGGCACTTGGGCTGGTTGATCGGGATCTGGTGGAAGTTGGGCGAGCCCAGGCGCTTGAGCTGGGTGTCCTGATAGGAGAAGAGGCGCCCCTGCAGCAGCGGGTCGTTGGTGAAGTCGATGCCTGGCACCACGTGCGCGGCGCAGTAGGCGACCTGCTCGGTCTCGGCGAAGAAGTTGTCGGGGTTGCGATCCAGCACCATGCGCCCGACGACGCGCAGCGGTACGTCCTCCTCGGGGATCAGCTTGGTGGCGTCCAGCACGTCGAAGGCAAAGCCGTCGGCCTGT
The DNA here is from genome assembly GCF_003116815.1 of Caulobacter endophyticus. Classification (GTDB taxonomy): domain Bacteria; phylum Pseudomonadota; class Alphaproteobacteria; order Caulobacterales; family Caulobacteraceae; genus Caulobacter; species Caulobacter endophyticus. Next base: position 36,077 of record NZ_QDKQ01000024.1, on the reverse strand, counting down.
TCCTGGGTGAAGGTCTGCAGGCAGAACTCCCACTCGGGGAAATCTCCGCCCTCGATGGCTTCCCACAGGTCGCGGCGGTGGAAATCCGGATCGGCGCCGTTGATCTTCAGCGCCTCGTCCCAGACCACCGACTGCGAGCCCAGCTTGGGTCGCCAGTGGAACTTGACGAAGGTGCTCGTCCCCGCCGCATTGATCAGGCGGAAGGTGTGGACGCCGAAGCCCTCCATCATCCGCAGCGAGCGCGGAATGGCCCGGTCGCTCATCGCCCACATGATCATGTGCATGCTCTCGGGCGTCAGCGAGATGAAGTCCCAGAAGGTGTCGTGGGCGGTCTGGGCCTGTGGGAACTCGCGATCGGGATCCTGCTTGGCCGCGTGGATCAGGTCGGGGAACTTGATGGCGTCCTGGATGAAGAACACCGGGATGTTGTTGCCGACGAGATCGAAGTTGCCTTGTTGGGTGTAGAACTTCACCGCGAAGCCGCGCACGTCGCGCGGCAGGTCGGCCGAGCCCTTGTTGCCGGCCACGGTCGAAAACCGCGTAAACACCGGAATGCGCTCGCCGGTCCTTTGCAGGAAGTCGGCGGCGGTGACGTCGGCGCAGGAATCCAGGCACTCGAAGAAGCCGTGCGCGGCCGAGCCGCGGGCGTGGACCACGCGCTCGGGGATGCGCTCATGGTCGAAGTGCATGATCTTTTCGCGCAGGATGAAGTCCTGCAGCAGCACGGGGCCGCGGACCCCGGCCTTCAGCGAGTTCTGGTTGTCGGCGATCGGCACGCCCTGATTGGTGGTCAGCTGCGTTTCCGGGCCGTCGGCCTGCTGGTGGGTCTCGCCGCCGGGCGCGATGAAGGTCTCGCCTTCGGTCGAGGGACCCGCGGGCCTGGGGGGAGGGGCGTTGGTCGGCGGCGTGGAGCCGGCGCGTGCGCCCGCTGTTTTGGCCTTGGTCTTAGCCGGGGTGGCCATGGGGCGTCTTTCAATTTTGAGGTGTGGCGAACTAACGTTCGCGCGGAGTCGAGGTTGCTGTCGCCAAGCCGACATAACTCCCTGAAACCACGATTTATTTTCGTGCGGGCCTCGCCTCGAACTTTCCGCTCCGTGGAGAGTTTGCACCCCGCCGCGTCTCTGTGAACGGCTTGGGAACGAGAGCAGGAACGTCATGCGCGCATCGATCATTCACCGGCTGGGAATCTCGTCTTGAAGCGCCGCGTGGCGGTGGCCGTTCCGGCGCGAAACGAGGCCGCCTGGATAGAGGTCTGCCTGACCCGCCTGCTTGCGATGGAGCGCGACGATCGGATCGCGTCGCTGCGCATCGTGGTGCTGGCCAACAACTGCATCGACGACACTGCCGAGCGCGCCCGTCGCCTGGGCGGCGACGTTGAGGTCGTCGAGATGCGGCTGGATCCTGACCAGGCTCATGCCGGCGGCGCCCGTCGCGCGGCGTTCGAGGCCGCCGCGGCCCTTCTGCACTCGCCCGAAGACCTGTTGCTGACCACCGACGCCGACACCCACGTCGCGGCGGACTGGCTGAGGCGTACGCTCGACCATGTCGACGCCGGCTACGACGCGGTAGCGGGGCTGGCGCGGCTCAAGGGTGCTGAACTGCGCGGCCTCGACCCGGCGCACCGCGCCCGGCTGGCCCTGCTGCGCCGCTACTACGCCGCTCTCGACGCCTTGCGGGCAGCGCGGAGCGACGAGGCCTGGCCGCACCACTTCTACGAAGGCGGCGCCAGTATAGCCCTGACCCTCGGCTGCTATGCCCGCATCGGCGGCGCGCCCGCCCCGCCGGTGGGCGAGGACAAGGCGCTGTTCCAGGCCGTAAGGGCGGCCGGCGGACGCGTGCGCCACCCCATCGACGTCAAGGTCTTCACCTCCTGCCGCCTAGCCGGTCGCGCCGTAGGCGGAACCTCCGACACCCTGGACCTCTGGGGGCGCCAGGCGGTCGACGAGCCGATCCACGAGGCGCCGCCGCTCAATGTCGCCCTCGGTCTTGCGACGCCGGGACCCGCCCTGACCTTCGCCGATCTTCCGGCCGAGATCGACAAGGCCCGCGCTCTGGTGCGCATCGGGCGCGAGCGGATGCTGCTGGCCGAGGCCGGCTAGGCCCAGCGCCACAGATCGAGGCGATAGTCGGCGTTGCGCTGAGCCGTATCCACAGTGACAGCGTCGCCCAGGTGCGCCCGCAGGCCTTCGACGGCCTCGTCGGCGGTCTTGGGATAATCGGTCTCGCCTAGCCAGTGGACCAACAGGATCCGTCCGCCGGAAACGCGTGCCGCCCGGAAGGCTTCGGCCGCCAGGGCCAAGTCGCCGTCGTCCCAGTAGTAGGCGACCTCCGACAGCACGATCAGGTCGAACGACCCGGGAACGGGATCGCGCGGAACCTGCAGCAGGGCGAATTCGACATTGGCCAAGTCGGCGCAACGCTTTCGCGCCTGATCCAGAGCGGTCTCCGAAACGTCCAGCCCCAGAAGGCGGTCGCAGTGTTCGGCCAACTGCCGGGTCAGGACACCGATCGAGCAGCCGACCTCCAGCGCATGGGCGGCGCGCTCTTCACCGAGGGCGGCGAGGGTGGCCGCGTACTTGCCCTTCTCGTAGGCGCTGGTCTCGAAGCCCCAGGGGTCGGGATCGGCGGTGTAAAGGCCTTCGAAATAGCCGGGCTCCAGCGAGCGGGTTTTTCTCAACGCCTGCACTCCAGGAAGATCTCGACCGGCCGGTCGGTCAGGGCCGCCAGGTCCGGCGGCACCTGGAAGGCCTCGGCGGCGTCCTGGATCATCGGGGTCATCTGGGTCTCGTGGCAGGCCAGGGCCTTTCGGCGGCGCGTGATCTCGCCGCCGCACATCAGGCCCCAGACGCCCTTGGCGCCGTGGCGATGGGCCAGGTCCGGATCGGCCCAGCCCCAGACCAGATATTCCATCTTCACCGGCTCGCGGGTGTCGATCGAGGCGATGTAGTCCGACGCCAGAAGGTTGGCCGCGACATGGTCGCAATGCCGTTCCTCGAGCCACGGCGCCCAGACGCTCCACGGCTTGAAGCCGTCGGACCAGTCGCGCAGCTCCCGCAGCGACGCGGCGTAGGCTGTATCCTCGCGAGGGATCGGCGCGCCGTCGGGCCACCCCATGAAATGGACGTCCTCGGGCGGAACGCCCAGCACCTCCAGGGCCGCCAGCGCCTCTTGCCGCCGAACACGGGCCAGCCGCTTGGGCGGCCAGGTCGGCGAGCCCGTGTGCGAGCCGGCGCCATCGGTGAGATAGGCCACGCGGGGCTTCAGGCCCAGCTTGCTGGCTGTCGCGATCAGGCCGCCGCAGCCCAGCGTCTCGTCGTCGGGGTGCGGCGCCAGGATCAGCAACGGCGACAGGCCGTCCAGCACCGTGGCGTCGAGGTTGAAGGCCTGGTTGACCAGGGCCGCCCAGGCCGGCTCGCCCATCGCCGTCACCACAGGGGATCGTCCGCCCAGGCGTCCTTGGCCAGGAACGCCGCCGCCGCGCGGTCCAGCGCCTGGTCCGGCACGGGCTGGCGCAGATAGAGCGCCAGGTCGCGACAGGCCTGGTCCAGTGGATTGTCGACGAAGAAGGCCCGGGTGCCGACGCTGCGGGCCGCTGCCTCCATGACGGTCAGGCCGGCCTCCTCGACCACGCCTCGGGTCATCAGTACGAAGCTGATCGCCTCGGCTCCCGCATCCGGCGCTTCGGCCCGCTGGGCCGCTTCCCGCACCCACAGATAGGCCGAGCGCGTCGCCGCCAGCGCCTTGCCGAAGCGGGCCCGATGGATCGGATCCTGGCCGGCGGGCGAGGCCGCCAGATGCTCTCGCAGCAGGGTCAGCACGTGCTCCACGCCGCCCAGCTGCACCGCCGTGAACCGCCAGGCTCCGGCCGAAAAGCGCGGCTCGCGTTCGTAGTCGCCGGGCGCGCCCAGGCGCGTCGCGGCGTCGACCGGCAGGCCGGTAAGGTCGTATGTCCCGCTGACCGTCGCCCTCATGCCCCGCACCCGCCAGGCCGATGGATCGGCGCGGGCCGGATCGGCGGCGTCCGCCAGGACCATCTGCTTGCCGCCGCTCGCCGTGGCGGCCGTGATCACGGCGATGTCGATATGGCCCGCGCCGGTGGCGTAGGACTTCGCCCCGTGCAGGCGACCATCGGCGATGGTCACGCCCGGCGTCGGTTCGGTGTTCCAGACACCCAGGACCTTGCCGGCGGCCAGGTCGGCTTCCAAGGTCCGCCGCTGTTCGGCCGACCCGTACCAGGCGACCAGCCGCGCGCCGTTGACGTGACCTTCGAAGATCCGCCCCAGGCTGAGATTGGCGCGGCCGACAAGGCGCAACGCCTCCATCAACTCGCGCGGGGAGGTGGCGTCGCCGGCCATCACCTCAAGCGCGCCGATCGACGCGAGCAAAGCAACGTCCTCGGCGGGGAACTCGCCGCCGGCGTCGAGATCCGCGGCGCGGGCGCGAATGTCTTGCAAGGCATGGCGCAAAGCGGCCAGCACCGCCGCCACAGACGGCGGGGCCGGCGCTGGCGTAAACGCGATCTGCGCCAAGTCAGGCGTCCTCGAGCATCGGCGTGCCTTCGTGCGCGACCAGTAGGTCGTGCATGTCGTCGGCATGCTCCTCCTCGACGGTGAGAATGCCCTCCAGCATCACCCGCGTGGTCGGGTCGTCGTCGCCGAAATAGCGGATCAGTTCGCGATAGTGCTCCACCGCGATCCGTTCGGCGATCAGGTTTTCCTTGATCATGTCGACCAGGTTCTCGCCCTCGACATATTGCGAGGCCGAGCGGCTGGCGAGCCCTTCGGGGCTGAAGTTCGGCGTGCCGCCCAGCTGGGTGATGCGCTCGGCCACGGCCAGGGCGTGGGCGTGCTCTTCCTTGGCGTGTTCGGCGAACTCGGCCTTCGGGCCCTGGCTGGAGATCCCCGAGGCGATGATCGAGTGCAGGGTGTAGCGCAGCACGCAGACCAGTTCGGTGGCCAGCACCGTCTGCAGGATCTCGATGGTCTTCTTGACGTCGCCGCCATAGGCCGGCGTCAGCGCGCCGTCCTCCAGGTGTTCCCGCGCCCTGGCCCGCAGGGTCTGCACGTCGCTGAGGAAGGGTTTGTCGCCGACCTGATCGTTCATCTTGCGTCCCTCGATGATCCGAGCATGCAACGCGCCGTGGGCGGTCTCGATCCGGAAGGGCGCGACGGCGGCCGCCTTTATTAGTCGGTGACGAAACAGGTGGCGAAATATCTTCGCGGAGAATTCGACGTCGATTGTTTTATGATGCCGTCGCGCGTGAATTATTTTCACGATGCGTGCAAATATTTATATTCATATTACCAGAGATAAATTTCCATATTTCCGGGAATAAGCTGCGGATCATCGTGCAACCTTCTCGGGTTGAGAGGGCTTAACTCCGCACCTCTCGGAGATCCACGAACATGTTGAAGCCCATGATTGGCGTCGCGCTCGTCGCGATGCTGCTGGCCGCGTGCGGCCAGAAGAACGCCGACCACGAAAAGGTCGAAGGGCCTGCCGTCTCCGCGCCGGCGGCTCCGGGTAACGCCGCCGTCGACACCGCGCCGACCACCGGCGAGACCGGCCCCACCCCGGGCGCCAGCTCCTACACCGCCGACCAGGCCCGCATGGCCATCGAGAAGGCCGGCTACACCGCGCTGGGTCCGCTGAACCAGAACGCCAACGGTCTGTGGCAGGGCGAAGCCACCAAGGACGGCCGCAAAGTCAACGTCTCGATCGACTACAAGGGCGCTATCACCGAGCTCTAGGCTCGGCCGTCCTTGCTCGCCTCAAATCATAACCTTTCTGGGAACATCCACATGAGCAAGACCATCACCCGGCTGTTCGACAGCCACACCGAGGCGCTCGACGTCGTCTCGGACCTGGAAGCCTACGGCGTCGGTCACGACCGCATCAGCCTGGTTTCCGACAACACCGACAACTGGCATGACGGCGACCGCAAGGCCGACGGTCCGCTGGGCGACCACAATGGCGACGGCGACAACGACGTCGCCGACGGCGCCGGTAAGGGCGCGGCCACAGGCGGTCTGGTCGGCGGCGGGGCGGGCCTGCTGGCCGGGCTCGGCATGCTGGCCATTCCGGGCCTGGGTCCGGTCGTGGCGGCGGGATGGCTCGCGGCCACCGCAGTCGGCGCCGCGGTCGGCGCGGCCGCCGGCGGCGCCACGGGCGGCCTGCTGGGCGCCCTCAAGGAGGCCGGCCACAGCGACGACGAGGCCAATGTCTATTCCGAAGGGGTGCGTCGCGGCGGCGCCCTGGTCAGCGTCAAGGCGCATGACAACGAGATCCAGGCCGTCGAACGGATCCTCGACGAGGGACGGGGCGTGGACGCGGCCACGCGCGGCGACGCCTATCGTCAGGACGGTTGGACCAGCTTCGATCCGGCCGCCACGCCGTACAGCGCCGAGCAGATCGGTCGCGAGCGCACCCTCTACGGCGAGAACCGCTCGTTCGAGGCGGCTCCGACCGACGATGTGCTGATCGATGACGACGCTGTTCGCCCCGAGGACCGCGACGTCGTCGACCCCGTCCGTCGCGACTACTGAGCCTTCACCCCGACTCTGGAAACGCCTGGAGTCGGGGTATATTCGCTCTCTCAAAAGACGTGATCAAGCGTGATGGCGCCTTTGCTGCATTGCAGCATTCAGACTGGGCGGCGGCTTTCCGTCTCGCTCTTTCAGGACATCACCATGCCGAGCCTCGGCGACACCACCGCGATGCTGGCGCGCCTGCGCCGTACGTCCTTCCCGACCTCCGACGCGACGGGGCGCCTGAATCGCATCGACGATTTCGGCGCCAATCCCGGCCAATTGACGATGCTCGGCTATCGCCCGGAAGGGCTGGCGCCAGACTCGCCCCTGGTCGTTGTTCTGCACGGCTGCACCCAGACCGCCGCGGCCTATGCGGAAGGCGCCGGCTGGCTCGACCTGGCCGATCGGATGGGCTTCATGGTCGTCGCGCCCCAGCAGCCGCAGGCCAACAATGCGGGCCGCTGCTTCAACTGGTTCCTGCCGGGCGACATCCGGCGCGGCGAAGGCGAGGCGGCGTCGATCGCGGCGATGGTCGCCCACGCGGTCGAGACTCATGATCTCGATCGAAGCCGCGTCTTCGTCACCGGCTTGTCGGCCGGTGGGGCGATGACTGCGGTGATGCTGGCGGTCTATCCCGACCTCTTCGCCGGCGGCGCGGTGATCGCCGGTCTGCCCTATGGCGTGGCCAGCAATGTCCAGGGCGCGATGCAGGTGATGAACCATCCGGCCGGCCGTTCGGGCGCGAACCTGGCCGCCCTGGTTCCAGTGTCTCGCGACGGCGGGTCTCGTCCGCGGCTGTCGATCTGGCACGGCGACGCCGACGGGACGGTGCAGGTCAAGAACGGTCATGACCTGGCCCAGCAATGGGCCGCCTTGAACGGCTTGCCCAGCGCGCCGCATCGGGTGGAGCCTCTGCCGCACGGAACGCGATCGATCTGGCGGTCCGCCGACGGCGAACCCCTCGTCGAGTTGAACATCGTGCGCGGTCTCGGCCACGGAACGCCGCTTTCAACCAAGCGCGCGGACGATGTCGGCAGGGCGGGACCCTTCATGCTCGAGGCCGGCATATCCTCGTCGCTGGAGATCGCCAGGTTCTGGAACATCGACGGCGGCGAACGGGTCGAGCCCGGCGCCCTGGCGATGATCCCCGCGACGCCGCAGCGTGAGGGGGCGGCGAAGCATGCCGTCGATCCGGAGCCTGTCGAGGCCTCGGGCCTGGGGCAGGGCGTCATGCACGCCATTGGCCATGTGCCCGCCGGCGTTCAAGAGGTCATAGCCAAGGCGCTGCGGGCGGCGGGTCTGTTGAAATAATTTTCACAAGTTGATGTAGCTCGTTTATTTAGTCGCGTTGGAACCAATATCTGATTTGGTTCCAACGTTCGACAAATATATATTCGCGCCAATTACTATCATATATTCTCTGTTGTCATTGAATATATGGATTGAAGCGCCATATGTCGACTGCCGGGAAGAGTATGTCTCCTCCCAAGGAATCCCACAAAATGCGCATCCAAGTCCTGGTCGCCGGCGTCTGCGCCGCGGCCTTCATTCCAGCCGTGGCGCTCGCGCAACAGACCTGCGAGCAGCGACAGAACAACCGCGTGGCCGGAACCATCGTCGGCGCCGGTGTCGGCGCGGTCGCGGGCGGAGCCGTGGCGGGCCGCGACGATCGCGGCAAGGGGGCCGTGATCGGCGGCGTCGCCGGCGCGCTGATCGGCAATCAAGTCGCCAAGGGGCAGGCGGCCAAGGGGCGGGAGGACTGCGCCCGCGCCTACGGCTTCTACGACAACCAGGGTTCCTGGCACGCCAACGCCGTCTCGCGCGGCGAGGCCTCCGGCTACTTCGACCGCAACGGCGAGTGGGTGGACGGCGCTCCGCGCGGCCACTACGGCGCCGACGGCAGCTGGATGCAGACGAGCACGGACGCAGGCGCGTCCGGCTACTATGCGAACGGTCTCTGGGTGCCGGCGTCCGCCGCCGGCTACTACGCCCAGGACGGCCGTTGGATGGAGGTGACGTCGGGTCACTACGACAGCTCCGGGCGCTGGATCGCGGGCGCCGCCACCGGCCGCTACGACGCCGATGGACGCTGGATGCCTGGCCAGGCAGCCGGGCGCCGCGCCGCCGATGGAACGTGGATCTCCGATCCGCAGCCGGGTTACTATGACAATGGACGTTGGGTGCGCGGCGAGACGGTCGGCTACTACGATGCTCGTGGAAGCTGGGTTTCGACGGACGCGCAACGCTCGCGCGCCGATTACGTCAACGGGCAGTATCCGGATGGTCGCGGCATGCTCAGCATCGACGATCGTCAGGCGCAACTGGCCGAGCGGATCAACCGCGGCGCCAGCAGCGGCAGGCTGAGCCGGGCCGAAGCCGGCCAGGCGACCCGAACCCTGGCCGCGATCGAACGCCAGGAGCGATCCCTGCGTAATCGCCAGGGCAATCTCGGCCCCAAGGGGCGGGCGATCATCACCGCTCGTCTCGATCGGCTGAGCGACAGCGTCAGCGGGGACATTCGCGACGATCGCTGAGATCGTCACGCGCGATTGCAGTGACTTTCAGTACGCCGGGCGACCCGTTCGACGGTCGCCCGGACCCGCATCGTTTCGCCGGCTGCCTCGCGACTATGCGGTCGGGGAACATTCAGCCGGCGTATCGGAGACGATCCATGCCTTATCTCTTTGTTTTCGCCTCGGCCTGCGCCGCCCTGGCGCTTGCCCTTCCTTTCGTCTTTCGGGTTCTGCCGACGCCAGGCCTGGTAAGGTCGCTTCGGGTCCGCCCGCTTCGCGCCGACAGTCGAAAGGACAAGTGAGCGACGTCACCCCGGTTTCATCCGAAGGTCCATGCCGAGCGTCGGGCCGATGCCGTCGGGGTGTTCGCCGAAGGGGTTTTGCGGACGGCGGCGATGGGCGACCGCTTCGAGCCGCGCGCGCAGATCGTCGTCGATAACGGCGGGCTGCTCCAAGCCGTCTTCGTCGTTCTGACCGTCTCGGGAAAAGGTGAGAACCTCGTCCAAGGCAGCCAGGAAGGCCTCGTCCTCAGGCGTTCCTTCGACCGGCGGGTTGTCGAGGTGGCGAAGAACCACTTGCAGGGCGTCTTCGAAGGTCGGGAACATGGCGAGCCCTTTCAAAATCCCTGTCGCGCAGCGCCGCAAAGGCGCTTCATAAAAACGTGCCGGCTCGGCTATGCACCGCAGCTCGATACTTACATCGGTCCCGAAACACCTAACCCGCTTTTCATCTCGGTCCTGCGGAGCAAAGAGGCCTTTCCCAAGATCGAAGGCGTGCTCCGCGACATCATGGGCCTCACCAAGATCAACTACAACGCCTGCAACTTCAACGACAGCATCCCGGTTACCGTTCGGTTTGCGGACAAGGTTGTGAAAGCAAGGGTTCTTCGCGAGACGCCAACCGCCGCCTATGATTGCGGACCCGATCGTATCGTTATGTCGTGGCCTTGGATCGTCGAGTTGAACGTAGGACGGGTGCTGAGCGGCCATGCCACAACGGGCCGCCTTACCGTCTTGACGGTGCAGCACACGCATACCCTTCGAGGCCGACAATACCACTTGAGATGGCTCCAGCGAAACACGCTGGGCGCCTTCAATGTGTTGAGCGTCGATCCGCGCAATCCGCCACTGCAGTGCGCCGCAGACGCCCCACCAGCAAGGCCGTATGTCCAGCCACCCGACGGCAAAACCTTGCTAGATTTGGAACGCGAGGGAGCGGAATTGTCTCGCGGGTCGAATTAGATGGGCGCTTCCAGAAGCGGACCTTTCAGCTATGCGCCGCCGGCGCGTGAGGTGCTCAGACGTGGTAGAATGAACCGAGGGGAGTAGCCAATTCGCAGGAGGCGAACATGGCTCAATTTGACCTCTTCCTTCCTCCCAAGCGCCCCTGGAACACGGGCCGTATCATCGGCCCCAAGCCGCCGTTCAAGCCCAGGCACATCTGGGGGATACGACAGCAGCTCAAAGCGAACGGGCGGGTCCGCGACCTCGCTATGTTCAATTGCGCCATAGACGCCAAGCTCAGAGGCTGTGATCTGGTGAAGCTGCGTGTCAGCGACGTGGCTCCGGGTGGTTCGCTGCGGGCACGCGCCACGATCATCCAGCAGAAAACCGGACAGCCCGTCCCATTCGAGATCACCGAGCCTACAAGAGACGCTTTGGCGGTTTGGCTGAAGGTGCGTGGGCGGCGCAACGACGACTGGCTGTTTCCCAGCCGCAGCCGGCCAGGTGATCACGTCAGCACGCGGCAGTACGCCCGACTCGTCGACAAGTGGGTGTCGATGATTGAACTTGAGCCCAGAGCCTACGGCACGCATAGCCTCCGCCGAACGAAGGTGGCGCTGATCTACAAGAAGACCGGCAACTTGCGCGCATGCCAACTTCTGCTCGGGCACAGGAAGCTCGAGAGCACGGTCCGATACCTTGGCATTGAGGTCGATGACGCGCTGGAGATGTCCGAGCAGATCGACCTGTAACGCATCAACGCGCCCGCTCTGAATGTCGCGTTCCTGGAGCGGTCCCAACGGCAGCAATTGGCGCGACCCGGGCCTTACTCCAGACCATTGGACCGACAGGGCAGGGGAAAGGTCGAGGCTCAGTTTGGCGCTTGAACAAGCCTGATCAGGCTGCCGTCTGGATCCACCATCGCACCAACAAGCCCGCCCCAATTCTCCAGCTTAGGGCGCTGAGCAGATGGCCGGCCCTCGGACCTCTCGGGCACACCCGCCGCGAGAATGGCTTCGAAAAGCGGCGCTATGTCTTGCATCCTGAGGCAAGATCCGAAGGCGCTGCCTGCAGGATCGAAGTCTGGAAACAGGAAGAACTCCAGGATCAAATCACCTCGCTTGAGGATCATCCATCCTGCGTCGCGCCAAGTCTCGACAAAGCCAAACCCGCCATAGAACCGTGAGGTCACGTCGAAGTCGCGCGACGGGAGATTAGGGGTTGCGGTGTCGGGCATAGGTGAAGCTCCACGAGTACGAATGGCTTTGGCAAGGTTGGCGGTCGGCGTCCATGGGGCGCCACGAGTGTCTGAAACGGATCGAGCGCGGAAGAGGGAGCTGACGCGGCGCCTGCGCGATCTCAGGCCGGATCTCTATCGTTGACCTCTCGGCGCATAGCGAGCGCCGAAGCGATCGACCAGGCCCCGATCGCGAGCGTCGCAAACAACGCCCCGTGCAAGTCTGGTCGCCACGTCCCCGTGGCCAGCCAGGCGAGAAACAGCCCCGATACGGCCAAGCCGCCAATGGCGATGCGGCGCCCACCGGACCGTCCCATCCAGGCCAGGCCGTAGATCCCGATGCCGATCGCGCCCAGCGCATAGTGGATGGAGGCGAAGCCTTGATTGATCCAGTAGGTCTGGTGGCGCAGCGCCCGAAGAAGGTCGGGCGACATCTCGCCATCGATGGCGGCCTGAGAGATCTGCGGTTGAACCAGGCCGCTCATGACGCCAGCGCCCATGCCGGCCAGCAGGCTGAACGTCATGACGCAAAGCGCCAGCACCGGCAGGGGGCGCGAGAGTTCGAGATGACGCGACGTCTCGAAATAGCCGTAGGCGAGGAGGGGCGCGATGATCAGGCCGGTCCAGTGCACGGCGTCGTTGAGGTCGATATGGCCCAGGCTGGGGCCGCCCGTATGTGACGGATGAACCGCCATCAGGCCGATATAGGCCAGCCAGCCGATGATCAGGGTCATGGCTCCGGCTTTGGTGGTGTTCGACATCTCGCGCTCCAGGTTCGGCTGAAGGCTTGTCGTTGGCACGGATCGCGCGGAAAACCAGCGGTGGCCCGCCGCGTGGGACGGGATCGGGACAATGGGGCCGGAATGTCCGGAAATAGGGTTGAGCTGAAACCGATCGATCACCGTGCGGCGCGGACGCGGGGCCGCCTGTCGCACGCCTTGATGACGCTCGGCACGGTGGAGAACTTCGACCGCATCCGACTTGGCGATCTCATTCGCACGGCGCGCATCGGTCGCTCGACCTTCTATGCGCATTTCCAGAACAAGGACGACCTGGTCTGCAGGGCCTTCAGCGACATGATCTCGCTGTGCGAGCGGCGCAATCGCGAAGGTGGGCGAAACGATTGTCTTCCGGTCGAGCCTCTAGTCCTTCACGTCGCGGGGCAGCGCGAGTTCGCCCTGGCGATCGCGCGATCCAAGACACTCGCACCCATGCTGGCGGCCGGCGAGGACCGCCTTCGCATCATCGCCAACACCAATCTGACGGCCGCCTCTCCGCAAGTCCGGCCGGAGGTTCGTCGACAGGCGGCGGCGTTCCTGGCGGGCGGCCTGATGGGGCAGATCCGTGTCTGGCTCGACGCGGGTCTCACCGGCTCACCTGAGACTCTGATCGACACCCATCGGACGCTGGCGGCCGCGACGCTTTCGATGCTTGGGAGCAACCGTTAGCCTGAACGGATCGCTCGCCACGCCGCGGCGGAAGGTTCGGGCTAGCGCGTCACCTCGAACCGGTACGGCCGGGCATCTCGTGACCCTCGGTCATAATTTCCCACGAGACGGTGTGACGACCGGTGGGTGCGTGGGGGCGACGCCGGCTCAGGTCAGACTTAAGGCAAGGCCAGCGGCAACCCGACCAGTTCTCTTGGAGCAAACTGCTGCCTGCCGATTGCGGAAAAGCGTCAACGCCGCAGGCCGATCTCAAGGTCGTGTTACCGGAGCGATCCCAAAGTCCGGTTATGACGCGACCCGGCCAGCGATGCAGACCTCCGGCCAGGCGGAGAAGGGTGGAAAGTGAGCGTTGACCTCACGTGGTGCACCCATACCGTTGCCGCATAACACCGGTTCATCGCACTGCAAGCTTGGTTGGGAAACCAACCCGCGATCGCTTCGTGGCCAGCGCCTCCATCGCCATGCGCTCGCGCTGAAGCGCTTTATCCTCACGACGCCCCAAGAGTGACCCGCACGTCACTGAAATGGGCTAGCGTTCCGGGGCCGATCCACAGCGCCACGGCGCCCTTGGCGTTGGCGCCGTGTTTGAGATCGCCGACGATCAGGGTCGGCTGCACGGCGCCGTCGACATGTAAAAGGGCCTTGGCTCCCGCCACCACGATCCGCACATGTGTCCACCGACCAGGTTCGAGATCGACATAGGTCTCGTACTTGGCCGGGGTTTCGGCGCGCAGCCGCTCCCAGGGATGATCGGGATGGGAGATGTATTGGACGGCATGGTTGCGGCGTAGCTGATCTTCGGCCCGGCCGTTGGTCGGACGCACGTAGATGGCCTCGAGCTTTGCCTCGTCGTGCACCCGGAAGGCCACGCCCACGAAGCCTCGCGCCGTGGCGCTGGCCGTAGCGCTCGGGGCGCCGCTTATCCAGGCCTCAATGACGCCGTCGCCGAAGTCAGGCGTGTCCAGCACCACCAGGCGGTCGAGCTCCGGGGCGCTTTCCAAGGCCGTGGCGCGCAGGGCTGCACGGCCCTGATAGTCTGTCCGCGCTGTCTCAACGCCGATGGCCCGGATCGCCCTGGTCTCCAGTCGCGTCCCGACGACGTCCTGCGGCGCGGCGAGAGCTGCCGGGGAACGGAGCGAGGCGATCGACAGCGCGGCGGCGCCGATCACGCCCCGACGGGTTTGAGCATTGCCGGACCTTGGAGGCTCTTGGGATGAGGCGACGCCACTTTCATCGCCACGCATGGCCGGATCATGGCCATGCTTAGCGGGGCCGAATCCATCTGAAGTGGATGAGCATCGATTTCCGCATCGTCCGCCCTCATGGGCGATGGGTGACTCCCGCCTGTTTGGCGCGTCGCATTTCCACGGGTACGCCAATGTACGGTCAGGGCGTTTAGTCGCCCCTCGCGCCGCCTGGCTTTCTGACCACGATCTTCGGGGTCGGCGGCGCCTTCATCCCTTCGCCCAGATAGAAGCTTGGATAGGGCGGCTGGTTGTAGGCGGTGTTCTGCCAGGCCACGGCGACGCGATACTGAGCGTCGTGCATGAGGGTCACAAGGCGGCGATCGGTGGGGTAGGGCGTGGTGTAGACACGCAGGAACTTTTCGTCCGGAGTGTGCCAGATCACTTCTTCGCGCCAGTCGCCGAAGAGATCGGCCGACAGGACCGGCACGTTCTTGGTGCCGGTGGTGGCCACCGCCCCGGTCGCCACCAGCAGGTTCTTCGACTTTCCCGTCGTCCAGTCCCACTTTGTGATGCGGTTCTTGTCGTAGAGTTCGCGCAGGTCGTCGCCGTCCCACCAGACCACGAAGCTCATCTCCCGGGGGCGCTTGACGCCCTCGATGGGCTTGCCTTGAACGGTGTAGAGGATGTCGCTGTTGCTGGCCCACGCTTCCGAGCCCGGGAAGCGCGGGTCGATGTCCGCGGTGACGGCCCGCCCCGTGTCGGTCGGCGCGGGCGTGGTCCAGAGGATCTTGCCGGTGCGGGCGTCGAGCATGGCCGACCCGATGCCGCCGTTCTTCCTGACCTCCTCGTGGGCGCCGAACTTCTCGAGGCCCGGACGGGACGGGTCCAGATCGCTGACGCCCATCGCATCGCCGTGGCCCAGGCCCGCGCTCCACAGGCCCTCGCCGTTGTCGTCCACGGCCATCGAGCCGTAGATGATCTCGTCGCGGCCGTCGCCGTCGACATCCGCCACGCTGAGCTGGTGGTTGCCGTTGTCGGAGAACTTCTCGTTGCCGGGCGCTGCGCTGTCGAAGGCCCAGCGGCGGGTCAGCTTGCCGTTCCGGAAGTCCCAGGCCGCGATGGTGCTGCGGGCGTAGTAGCCGCGGCCCATGATGATGCTGGGGCGCTGGCCGTCGAGATAGGCCGTGCCGGCCAGGAACCGGTCGGCGCGGTTGCCGTAGCCATCCCCCCAGGTTTCCTTGAGCTGGGCCGCCGTCGGGGCGTCCGTCCGGGGATCGCGCGCCGGCCAGTAGGGCTCGCTGGCCAGGGCCTTGCCGGTAAAGCCGTCGAACACGGTCAGGAATTCGGGTCCCTTGAGGATGCGGCCCTGCAGCGGCGCGACCAGGCTGCCGTCGGGCTGGACCTTGCCGCCGGTGCGATCCGTCGAGGCGACCTCTCCGCCCGGCTCACGCCAGTCGGCGTTGGCGTCGCCGAGCACCTTGCCGGTTCCGTCGATCGTGCCGTCGCTGGTGCGAACCGCCAGTTCGGCGCGCCCGTCGCCGTCGTAGTCGTAGACCTGGAACTGCGTGTAGTGCGCGCCGGCGCGGATGTTGCGGCCGAGGTTGATCCGCCACAGCCGCTTTCCCTCGAGGGTATAGGCGTCGATGTAGACCGGCCCGGTATAGCCGTCGAAGGCGTTGTCCTTGGCGTTCGACGGATAGGTGGTCGGCGTCTCCCTGGGATTGTTCGGGTCCCACTTGAGGATGATCTCGTAGCGGCCGTCGCCATCGAGGTCGGCGACGCTCGCCTCGTGGGCCGTGTAGTCATAGGCCTCGCCGGTCGGCGTGGCCCCGGCGGGCGGCGGTTCGATCGGGATGCTCAGATAGCCGTCCGCCCATACCGGGACGGGCTTGGCGGTCTCGACGTCCTTGCCCTTCACGCGGGCCTTGACGACGTAGGTCGACTGGGGCGAGCCGGCCGTGTCGACGAAGTTGGTAGCGCCGGTCAGCGGCCGTTCATTGAGCTTGATCCCGTCGCGATAGACGTCGAACGCGATCCTCGGCGCGTCGGTGGCCAGCAGGCGCCAGCTGACCAGATTGCCGCCGTCCTTGGCCGGCACGGCCACCGCGCCGCGGTCCAGAGCCTCCATCCAGCGCGGCGCGGCGTGCGCGGCGCCGGCGCTCAGGGCCAGCGCGGAAACGGCGAGGACGGCTCGGGTAAGCGGAAACGCCATGGTTCTGAAATCCTTCAGGGCGATGGGCGCCGATCGTTGCGGCGAGAAAATCGGGGTGTCGCGGCTGTCTTCCGTGACGGCCTGGGTGGGGCGACGGCTCGCAGGCGGCCGCCGAGGCCGTAGCCTCATTTGTAGCGATAGACCTTGAGCTTCTGGATGCCGAACTTCTCCGGCGGCATGCGCAGGTAGCGGCCCTGTCCGCTCTCGTCGCCGTTCAGCCAGCGGCCCGGAACCCATTGGCCGTTGACGAACTCGCCGTCGACGACCTGCTCAAGCCCCACCCGATAGCCGGACTTTGGATCGGCGTCGGCGAACCGCAGGATCACGCCCCTGCCTGCGACGAGAAATTCGTCCTTACCGGTCTGGATGATCAGGCCGCCATGGGCAGGGATGGTCTGAGTGTCTTTCGGGGTGCGGGAATCCACCATCGAGGCGCTGATCTTGTAGCCGCCCAGTTCAAAGATTCTGGGTGTCTCGTCGACCACGCCTTCGTAGCTCAGCGGCGCCTTGAAGCCGCGCATCGTTCCCTTGCCCTGGTTGGCCAGGACCAGCGGGCCGATCTGACCAAGCACCCGGTAGGCGCCGGTAAGCGGGTGGGTCTCGGGGTTGGGCAGGGTCTCGATGTGGAACGGCGAGAAGCCGATGCCGTCCAGTTCGCCCAGGGTGTAGAAGGCGTTGCCGCCGGCGTCGATCTGTCCGGCGCGGTTGGCTTCCGGCACGAAGACCGGGTTGTCGGCCCGCCTGAACTGGTCCGCCCAGTGGACGTAGTTGGGATAGTAGATGTCCATGCCGATCAGGTCGACGGCGGGAGCGCCGGCCTTCCAGATGTCGAACATGTGCGGGATCGGCCCGCCGCTGGGATACTCGCCGGGCTTCTGGTCGGGGGCGTTCAGCGCGCCGTTGATGTACATCGGCAGGTCGTAGGCGGCCTTGCCGGCCTTGGTCAGGGCGTCGGTGAACACCGCATAGCCCCAGCCCTGGAAGATCTCCTCGCCGACCGGGCCGGCGCCGAACACTTCGGTCCAGGTCCCCGCCGTCTTCGAGCCGTTGGCGGTCCAGGCGTCGCGGACGAAGGGATGCAGGCCCGCCTTGTTCTTCTGCAGGTAGTCGGTCAGCGCCTTGGGGACCTTGCCCTTGTAGGCGGCCTGGGCCTGGGGACTGTAGTCGCGCACGACCGGCAGCATGCCGATCTCGTTCTCGACCTGCATCATGACGACGGTGTGGTTCTTGTCGACGGCCTTGATGTGGGCCATCAGCGCGGCGAAGGCCCGCTGGTCGGCCTTTAGGGTGTCGGGGTCGAAGGCGCTCAGGATATCGACCGGCGTTCCCTTGTCGTCCTGGGCCTTGGCGTACTTTTGCCAACCGTGCTTGATGTAGGGCGGGGCATAGGAAGAGGTCGAGTTTTTCCAGGCCGCCAGCCACAGCAGCACCAGCTTCACGTCGTTGGCCTCGGCCTGCTTGATCAGGCCCTCGACCGAAGCGAAGTCGTAAACGCCTTCCTTCGGCTCGATCATGTCCCATTCGAGGGTGGCGATGACGGTGTTGAGGCCGATCGTCTTCAGCGTCGGCCAATAGCCGTTGAGATAGTTGAGGTCGGACGAGGTCGAGTTGCCCAGTTCGCCGCCGAGGATCAGCAGCGGCTTGCCGTCGACGATGAGCTGGGTGGCCGCGCCTTGTTTCCGAAAATGGGGCGCGTCTTGCGCGGCGGCGCCGGCGGCGCCGGCGAGGCTCAAGGCTGCGAGGAAGGTCGCTAAGCGGCTGCGCATCACAAATTCCTGCCCACTATGCGCGTGGCGCCCGAACGCCACGTGCCCCGAGGCCTCGTAAGCGGGCCCCTAGCTCATTTATCGTACTTATCGAATAATCTCATATTGTGGTTCGTCAAGTCATTATTTGAGATTATTGCCTTGGAGGTTTGGGGCGCCCGGCGACTGGCAGGCTGCTGGCAGGACGAATGGAGCGCCGGCTTGGCCGGTCTACACGCAGGCGGCGTACACCTTGATGGAATTCGGCTTGGCGGCCCCAAGGTCGTCGCGGGCCTACGTAAAGCCTCAACTCGACGCGCTTGCGGCCTGGGCTGCGCCAGCTGGTGGTCAGTTTCGAGCCGCCGACGCCGTCGGAATAGATCGCCAGGCGCGCCTTCCGCCAACGTCTTGTTCCTGGGCCGGGGCCAAGGTCAGTTTGTGGCGCGTAGTCGCCCCGAACCAAGTTGCAGATCGGCCGGGAAAAATGGCGTCGGACAATCCGGCCGACACTCACAAGACGCTTATGCTGCCTCGGTATCCGCCTGATCGTGTAAGGCGCGCGACGCCTCGATTGTGGCCAGGTTGGCCGTCGCCCACTCGCTCAAGGTTAGAAGCGGCCCGAGCAACGATTGACCAAGCGGGGTCAATTCATAATCGACGCGCGGTGGAATGGTCGGGAACTGGGTCCGCGTGACCAGCCCGTCGCGCTCCATGCCGCGAAGCGTGAGCGTGAGCATGCGCTGGGAGACGCCCCCTATCATGCGCTTGATGGCGTTAAATCGCATTGGCCCGTTCGAAAGCGCGCCGACGACCATCACGACCCACTTGTCACCGATCCGGTCCAGCACCGCGCCAAGTGCACGACAGCGCTGGCGATCGTCCTCGTGAGGGGCCGGAGGGATGGAGACGCCGTCAGGCATGGGTCTTTCTTTCGTTGTCTAGTCACGACCGCAGCCAGGCGTTGGCTTGGCGTTTAGTGCGCGCTGAGGCCAGGGCAATCAGGATTGCTGCGTGAAGGGTACATGCATGTGCCTTCTTGCGGGCTCTTGAGCCAGTGTTACCTACAGCCCCAGGCACAATTTGTAACCAGGTGAAATCACGATGAAGATCGGCGTTAACGGGGCGAGCGGCAAGCTTGGGCAGACCATCTTGGCGGAACTGAAGGCGCGCGGAGCTGAAGACATCGTCGCGATCAGCCGCACCCCGGATGCGACGGAGGGCGTGGAAGCCCGCCGTGGCGACTATGACCAGCCGGAGACGCTCGCCGCAGCCTATGCGGGCCTTGATCGGCTGGTGCTGATCCCTTCTCCCGATTTCACGCCCGGGCGGCGCACCGCACAGGTTCTGGCGGCGATCGACGCTGCCGTGGAAGCCGGCGTAAAGCACATCGTGCTGCTGTCCGCAGCTGGCACGCGCCAAGCCGCGGATCCCGCGGTGGGCGGGGCCTACTGGCTTGGCGAACAGCACCTCATCCGCAAGGCGCAGGCCTGGACCATCGTCCGCATGAACTATTATTCGGAGTCGATGGCCGAGCAGATTGCCAATTCGGTCGCCAGCGGCGTACTTCCCGGGCTGGGCAGCGAGCGCGTGGCCTATGTGTCGCGTGACGACTTCGCGGCCGCGCTGGCCGGGGTGCTGGTCGGTGAAGGTCATGCGGGTGCGATCTACAACGCCACAGGACCGGAGATCGTGACTGGTGAAGACCGCGCTGCATTGGCGGCCGAACTCTTCGGAAGGCCCGTCGAGTTCAAGGTCGTTCCCGCGGATCTGCAGCGCGAACAGATTGGCAAGATGGGCCTGCCTTCGTTCGTGGTTGATGCGATCATGGATATGAAGGCGATGTTCGTGGAGGGGTACTTCGACATCGTGACCACCGATATCGAGCGCCTGTCAGGCCGCCCGGCAAAGTCATTCCGCGAGGTGCTGGCGACCTACGTCAAATAACCCTGATCAGACGTGCGGGGACGGCGTGCGCGGCGTTGCGGCCGTTCCCGAACATTTCCAACGTCAGTCTTGGCGTAGTCTATCGTGGAATCGAGTAATGAAGGCTATCGAATACTCTGACTATCAAGGTGCCGACAGCTTCGGCGTCGTGAACGTCTCGCGGCCGACCCCTGCTGAGGGCCAAGTGCTCGTGAAGGTGATGGCGGCGGGTGTAAATCCTTTCGACCTCAAGGTCGCCAGCGGCGTGGTGCGTGACCTTCTTCCAATCCAGTTCCCGTTTCGGCCCGGCGGCGAGTTCTCCGGCGTGGTCGCCGAACTTGGCCCCGATGTGCAGGGATTTGCCGTTGGCGACGCGGTGCATGCGGTCAACGGCATGGGCGGCGCGTTCGCCGAATACATCGCGATTGACGCCGACAAGCTCGTCGCCAAGCCGTCTGCGTTGAGCTTCGTCGAGGCTGCGGCCCTGCCGGTCGCGGCAAGCACCGCCACCGCGGTGCTGGATGCTGTTGCGGTAAAGACTGGGGATCGGATCCTCGTTCACGCCGCCGCCGGTGGCGTGGGCTCCATCCTCGTACAACTCGCCGTCAACCGCGGCGCGGAAGTGATTGCGTTGGCCTCGTCCGCCAACACCGACTTCGTCCGGGCGCTCGGCGCACATCAGGTCATCGACCGGACGAGCGCGTACGAGAACGCCGTCGCTGGCGTCGATGCGGTGATCGACCTGTTCGGCCCGGACGCCCAGGCGCGATCCTGGGGATTGGTAAAGGCGGGCGGCATCGTCGTCAGCATCGTCGCGCCGCCCGATCAAGCCGAGGCGGAAAAATACGGGGTTCGCGCGATCCTTGTCAGGGCCGCTCCGGCCGCCGACGCCCTTGCCAAAGCCAACGCCCTCGTGGCGGACGGCAAGCTCAAGGTGCACGTCGGTCGAACTTACCCCCTCAGCGAGGCTCGCGACGCTTACAGGATGCTCGCGACACAGAAAGTCCGCGGCAAGCTCGTGCTCACGATGGGGTAGCCGGGCTCGCCAGAGATGGCGTCAGTGATTTGTGCCCATTTCGATGGTTGCGCTTGCGAATGTCGAGTTCGTGAAGCTGGCTCAAGGGCAGCTTATGGCGCGCAGTTGCCTAACAAACGGCCTCAACGGTTCATCAGGGTCAGGATAGCCCTCGGATCGAACGCAACCTTCACCTGAGTTACGAGACCAGCCTCAATGCGCAGCCAATTCACGCAAGCGATCGCCTTGGCGTCACCAGTATGGTGCAGGTCGAACCAGGTCCCTACGTCCGGCCCATCGACCCAGCGCTTTCGAATTTCCAGTCGTCGGGTGATAGCGAAGAGACGCGAGAGCGCCGCCTTGTATTGCGACGCGCCGTCGATCACCCCTAAAGGACCCTCGACGTGGATGTCTGGGGCCAGCACCGCGTCCAGCCATTCGGGTTGATTGGCCTGCCAGGCTTCGAAGTAGGCCTCTACCGCCGCCGCGTCGTCCATTCGTGCCTCCTAGCTAGCGCGCCGCCTTGGTCGCGCGGCCCCACCAGGCCAGCTGATCGAGCATCTCGTTGGCTGCCGGCGTGATCGAGGTTTCGATCTCCGTCATGGGCTGGCGCTGGTGAACGACCTTGACGAAATCGCCACCGCCGATGTGGACCGCGCTTCGCACGGGGACCATCTGCAGTTCGACGGCGATAGCGCGGGCATGCTCGATCGCGCGTGCGGCTCCAACGCCGCCATAGCCGACGAAGCCGATGGGCTTGCGACCCCATTCCACATAAGCTTGGTCGAAGGCGTTCTTGAGCGCGGCCGTAATCGAGTGGTTGTACTCCGCCGTCACCACGACGTAGCCGTCAAATTCCGAAATCTTCTTTTGCCAGGCGATGGCGCGCGGGTCTTGGCTAGGACGCCAGGCGTTTGACGCGACCTCGTTGAAGAAGGGCAGGTCGAAGCCCTTCAGGTCGACGATCTCGACATCGAGATCGTCACGCCGGCCAGCCAGATCAGCGATCCAGGCCGCTGGCGTAGGGGCAAATCGCGCGTCGCGCGTACTGCCGATGATCACGGCGATGTTCAGTTTCGACATGGTGTTTTCCAGGGTGAGGACAAGGACGGCTCAGCCGGCCAGGGTGATGCCGGTCCGGCGAACGAGCGCTTCCGACGCGTTCAGGAATCGCTGCGAATGGATCTTGTCGATGCCAGGCGAGGGCGACAGCGCATCGCCATCGCGGTTGAACAGCCGCCCGCTCTGGCCTTCCAGCCTTGGGCTGGCGATCAGCGGGGCCATCTTTTCGGCATAGGCACGTGGCGTGGGCGAAAAGGCGCCGATCAGGGCCTCGATGATGCGATGTTGCAAAGAACCCGCCCCCAGCATGTTGGAGCGGATATCGGTCTTGATCAGCCCGGGATTGAGCCCGAACGTGTCCAACTCGGGGTAGCGATCGACCGCGTCGGCCACGAGGATCTCGTTGCCCGCGACGGTATTCATGTGGACCGCCATGCCCTTGTAGCTTCGCTCGGCGTTGAGGTCATCATAGGCGCCCGCCTGCCCGCTGCCGGGATAGCCCATGACGAACACGCGCGGTCTGCTCGTGGCGTCCGTTCGGGCCCTGCCTAGCCGCGGCGCCAGTCGTCGCAGCATGACCACACGATTGAGGAAGCTGACGGCGATGTCGCGTTCAAGACCCTCCTGCGTTTGCTGACGGTGGGGCGCTGCGAAGATGCCGGTGGTGAAGATCAGAAAGTCGGCATGCTCGGCCGGCAGCACATCGGCCACTCGGGCGGCTTCCCGCATCAAACTAAGATCGGCCTGGACGAACCGGATGCCTAGCATCTCGGTGTCCCTGAATGTTCGGCCGACGACAACCACCTGGCCGCCTCGCTGCGCGATGCTGCGCGCGATCTCCCGGCCCAGACCGCCGGTGCCGCCCACGATGATCGCGGTCTTGCCTGCAAAACTGACGGGCGCGCCCGCCTTCAGCCCCAAGGAAAACGACTTGTCCCTTTTCATATCAGCCCGCGTCCGACCGGATGAGCTTGATGACCTCCTGGCCTTGCGGCGTACTCCAGTCCCCGACCAGTTCGGCGACCATCTGGTTGGTCCCCGCAAGCAAGACGCCGGCTTGTTCCATGCGGCGCAGGGCCAGCTCGTCACCGGCCAGCGTCGGCGATCCACCCGCGTCGGCGACGACCTGGACAGTGAACCTGTCGCCGACCAAGCTCAAAGCCGGGAGCACGGTGCAGACGTCGTTGGTGACGCCGGCCAGGATGATCTTCTTTCGCCCCGTCGTTTGGATCGCCCTCGCGACGGCCGGATCCTCTACGGCGTTGATCACGCCCCGCCGCTTGATCCGCGCCGCGTGGGCGGCCGGCAAGATCGCCGGTAGATCCTCGACCAGCGGACCCTGGGCTTGGTCCTCCATACTGGAGGTGAGAATGACCGGTAGATCAAGGATCCGAGCGACCTGCGCCAGCATCACCACGTTGCGCTTGAGGCGCTCAGGATCGGTCGAGCCGACCATTGCGATCGTGCCGACCTGATGATCCACCAACAGCATGACCGCGTTCTGCGCCGTGAAGGGTTCAAAGCTCATAGAGATGTTCCTTGTGAGGGGATCGACATATCAGGGCCTTCACACCAGCCGCTCGGCCAACGGGCGACCGGTAAAGACGACCACCTGTGCGGGACCTTCGTCGGCGGTCAGGGTGATCTGGCGCTGTGAGGCGGCGGCGGGAAACACGGGAAGGCGCGCGTCTTCGAGGGCGTAGCGTCTCCCCTCGACCCGCGTGGCGCCGGCGATGGGCATCAGGATCGCCACATGGCCCGCCGGGATGGCTACGCCGAGACTTCCCGCCGCGTTCAGCGTGATATCCAAGAGGCCAACGTCATTGGGCGGCTGGAGCGGCGAGCGCTGACCCGCAAAGTCACCAAGCGCGACTCTGACAGCTGCGCCAGACGTCCGCGCGATCGGGATCTCTTCCGGGCCCAGGCCAAGAACAAACGGGGAAGCGGTCCGAAGCCGAGGCGGCAGATCGACGAAGATCTGAAGCGCGTGGACGGTCTTGCCCGGCTCTGCAGGCCTCTCCTCGTGAACGATGCCTTGGCCTGCCGCGGTCCAATGCAGCCCGCCGGGCGCGATCAGGTTTTGCGTGCCCAGGGAGTCACGATTGGCCAGGCCGGTTTCTGAATCGGCAAAGACGTAAGAGATCGCCGAGAAGCCCGCGTGAGGGTGGGGCGGAAAGGTCGGTGCGCTCATCCAGGCGTGGTCGATGTTCAGATAGGGGTCGCAGAGCGCTTGGATCTTGGAGCCCCGAAGCCCGAAGGCTTGAAACGTCGGCCCGTGACGCGCGCGCTGCAAGTTCAGGACCGTAGGGCCAGCGCTGTCCGCCGAATGCCGAATGTCTTCCATGGCCCATCGTGCAACCTCTCTGGCAATGAGATAAAGGCGTCAGATTGGGATTGAATAATCCACTGGTGGAACAATCGACATGGAACTTTTGGCCGACATGGCGCTGTTCGTCGAGGTCATGAAAACACGGAGTTTCCGAAGGGCCGCAGAGGCCCTGCACATGCCAAGCTCGACCTTATCGCGCCGGATTGGAATGCTGGAAAAGGCCGTTGGCCTTCGGCTGCTCAACCGGACCACCCGTAAAGTCGAGCCCACCGAAGCCGGTCAGCTCTATTATGAACGTTGTCGCCGCATCGTTGATGAGGCCCGTCTTGCTCATGAGCAATTGGGCGAGTTGCTGGAACAGCCGAGCGGAACCTTGCGGGTGTCGCTACCCGTGGATTTTGGAACCTACTTCCTGACGCCGGTGATCGCCGAATTTGCCGAAAAATACCCCGCCATCTCGTTTGAGTTCGATCTGACCCCGCGCCGCGTCGACCTTGTCGCCGAGCCGTTCGATGTGGCGATCCGGATGGGGGAGCTGAGCGACTCCGGGCTTATCGCCCGCCGACTGGCCACGGTCGGCCGCAGCCTCTATGCCTCGCCAGCCTATCTGGATCGACGAGGCGCACCGAAGGCGCCCGCTGATCTCATCGACCACGAGTGCCTTTGCACGCCGAGGATCGACCACTGGAGCCTGTCGTCAGGCGGCGACGTCGTGGAAGTCCTCACGCACGGACGCTTCAGGCTCAACAGCATTGGCATGATCCGCCGGCTGGCGACGATGGGAATGGGGATCGGCCTGCTTGCCGACGGCATCGTTTCCGAGGACGTAGAGCGCGGCGATCTTTGCCGCGTCTTACCTGAATGGTCAGCCGCGCCGATCTCTGTCTACGCCATCACCGAGACGCGCCTCTTGCCGGCCAAAACCCAGCGCTTCATCGAGTATCTGCAGGCTTGCCTCGATCGATGAGCTTAGCTGCAGCAGGTTCCGATGGGAATGCGCACCGAATAAGGCATTTATCGCTGCGGACCGGCCCTATCGAACGTCGTGTTCCTGGAGCGATCCCAAGTTCTGCTGCTGGCGCGACCTGGCCGGAGAGAGGCGCCGACCGTTGCATGGAGGGTTCTACGCGAACCTCGCCAACGCTTCGGACAGTCGGGCCCGGCGACCGCGCGCGACCCTCAGGACTTGGCCGTCGGCCATGGTGAGCTCGGCGTCACCATTCGACAGGGCAGCGAGTGTCCGCACGCCCGACACCGCGACGATCGTCCGGCGGTGGATTCGCACGAAGCGGTCGGAATCAAGGCGCCCCTCCAGGTCCTCCAAGGTCTGGCGCACCAGGTGGGTGACACCGCACGCGCGGATGGCCTGGTAATTGCCCTGGCTCTCGATCCATTCGATATCGTGGGGGTGGATCACGAGAGTCCGACCCCGCTCGCTGAACACGAGGCGCGCGGGCTGCGCTCGGTCGCGGCGGACCAGCAGCACGAAGCCCAGGGACACCGACAAACCGAACACGAGCAGCACGAAGTTGGCCGCCAGCTCCTGCCAGATCCCGTGCAGGCTCGGCAAGGCGTGGCCGTCCAGGAGCCAAGCCTCCAAGAGACACGAGACGATGATCAGGCCGAAGGCCAGGGCCAGCACGCCCACAGCGCGCGCGCGGTTGCCTGCGCCGGCCAGGGCGAGCACCGCCGGCGTCGCGGCCGCGCCTAGGGCCCCGGCGGCCAGCAAGCGTATGACCTCGCGCAGCCAAGGAGGCGGCGTGCTGGCGGCGGCGAGGTTGCCAGGCTCGAGCGCGCAGACCAGCGCCAGCCAATAGAGAAAGCCCGCGCCAAGCCAGCCGGGGCCGGATAGGCGGTCGAGGCGTGGAAGTAAGCGCGGCAAAACCATGGCGTCATTTGCACCGGCCGGGTCCCCCGCGTCCACGGCCCTTTCGGCAAAGTGACGAGCCGAGGTCTGGGCGGGACAAACCGGTCTTATCGATCCGCGCGCAAGCCGCGACCCTGTCGCCTTGTACCCAAGGAGGCGAAGCGATGCGTAGGATCGGGCTAGTGACGGTGTTTTGGATGTGGGTCAGTCTTGTGCACGCCGCGCCGGTGGCGCGGCTGGACACTGGTAGCATCGAGGGTGTCGAAACCGGCGGCGTTCTGGCCTTCCTCGGTCTGCCCTACGCCCGGCCTCCGGTCGGCGACCTACGGTGGCGAGCGCCGCGTCCCGCAATGCCTTGGACGAGTCTGCGGCCCGCGAACACGTTTGCCCCGGCCTGTCCGCAGCGTGGCGTCTCCATGCCTGGCGAGCCGGCTCCCGCGACAAGCGAGGACTGCCTCTATTTGAACGTGTGGACGTCGAGCAAAACCGCCAAGCCCGCCGCTCGCTCGCCGGTCATCGTCTGGATCCACGGCGGGGGCTGGACTAATGGCGCAACGTCGTTGCCGCTGTATTCCGGCGACACCTTAGCCGCGCGCGGTGTGGTGGTTGTGTCGATCGCCTATCGCCTGGGCGCGCTGGGCTTTATGGCCCATCCGGCGCTGAGCGCGGAGGATGGCGGATCATCCGGCAATTTCGGCCTCATGGACCAGATCGCGGCGCTGCGCTGGGTCCAACGCAACATCGCCGCGTTTGGCGGCGACCCGCGGAACGTGACAATCGCGGGGCAGTCGGCGGGCGCCATGTCCGTCAGCCTGCTGCTGGCGTCGCCGGAGGCCACGGGCCTGTTTCATCGCGCCATCGCGCAGAGCGGCGGTCTATTCGAGCCCATCGCCCTAGCCCCCAGCTACCAATTGGCCAGTGCCGAGCGCGACGGAGCGGCCTTCGCCGAGAAGCTCGGCGCGACAACGACGGCGCAGTTGCGGGCCTTGCCGGTAGAGGCTCTCACTGCGCCTGACGCGGCGCGTCTGGGCCATCCGGTGATAGGCGCGCGGGTCCTGCCGCTGGCGCCCTGGGACGCCTATACGGCCCGCCGCCAGAGCCGCGTCCCGCTGCTGCTAGGCTACAACGCCGAGGAGGCTCGGTCCCTGACCGACCTGTCGGCCATCCGCGCGGCAAGCTTCCAGGCAGATCTGGCCAACACGTTCGGCCAACTGCCGTCCGCGCTGCTGGCCGGCTATCCCTTCAGCGACGATGTGGGGGCCCAAGCCGCACGCGATGCGTTCGAGCGCGATCTGCGTTTCGGCTGGGACATGTGGGCCTGGGTCCGGCTGCAGGCGCGGACGGGGACGCCGGCCTATCTCTACCGCTTCTCACGCCGGCCACCGTTCCCTAGCAACTCGGTTCGGGCCGGCTGGGGCGCATCGCACTTCGCCGAGCTTTGGTACATGTTCGGTCAGCTCGATCAGGAGCGCTGGGCCTGGACTGAGATCGACCGGCGGCTCTCGGCGACCATGGTCGACCAATGGGTCGCCTTCGCCCGCACCGGCGATCCGAACGGCGACGGCCGCCCCGCCTGGCCGCCGTTTGATGAGGCCGATCCGCGCATCCTGGAGTTGGGGGACACGATCGAGGTCAAGCCCTTCGTTCCGGGCGGACTCACAGGTCTCGACGCGGTCTACAACGCCGTCCGCCAAAAGCCGAAGTGATGAGCTGCTCATCGCGTTCGGCGCCGGGGATCTTGGGTCCGGTTCCTCGCTCGATCCCAATGTCCGCATGTGGCGCGCCTCCAACTATCCGCTCGCCGCCAATCCAAACTCGACGTCTTGCGCACCGACTTGACGCGGGAACTGGCGACGGTTGGTCAGATACCGATCGGCATGCGCAAGGTGAAACGGGTCTCTTCGGAGGTGGAGGTCGCCGTCAGCGTCGCCTTATGGGCGCGAGCGATCTCCGAGGCGATATAGAGCCCAAGGCCAAGCCCCTGCTGGGTTGGCGTGGCTGACGCGCGCTCGAACGGCTGGAACAGGCGCGCCAGGGTTCCACTGGGAATGGGCGGGCCCTGGTTGGCGACCGATAACTCGAACATCGGGCCGCTTATCTCGGCCTTGACGACCACGGCGCTATCCTTGGCGCCGTGGGTGAGGGCGTTGGCCACCAGGTTTGAGAGAAGCTGGGCCAGCCTTTGCCGGTCGGCCGGAATCGCTTCGGGGACGATGATGTTGGCTTCGATCACGCGATCGGGGTGCGCCGTCCAGAGTTCGGACACCACAGCCAGAAGGGCAGGGCCCACTTCGCCGTCCAGCGAGAGGTCGACATTGAAGCCGCCGCCCAAGCGCGCACGGGCAAAATCCATGACGTCGGAAATCAACCCGGCCATGCGCGTCGTGCTGGCCTCCATCTGACTAAGGATCCAATCGCTGCGTGGGCCTGTGGGGTCCTTGCGCAGGAGGCGAACCCCGCCCTCGACCGCCGCCAAGGGGTTGCGAAGGTCGTGCCCGAGCACGGCGATGAACTGTTCGCGCAGCTCGGAGCCGGCGCGTTCATTGGTCAGGGCCGCTTCGCTGAACGCCAGTCGACGTCCAGCCTCAAGCTGGGCCCCAATCAGCTGCGCGAAGAGTTCGAACGTCTCCTTGGCGTTGCGCTCAGCCAATGGAGCCGGCGCGGGATCGATGGCGCACAGGGTGCCGAAGAACTCCCCTTGGCAAAAAATCGGGACAGCGATGTAGCTTTGCAGGCCGTACATGGCCGGCGTGGGATGATTGGCGTATTGCGCGTCCTCGGCGACGTTGCTGATCAAGACTGACTGGTGATGGTCGCGGATCTCGCTGCAAAGCGTCGTCTCGACGCTGAGTTCCCCGCCGACCGGAAGTCCGAAGTCGATGTGATCGGCCACCGCGCACGCGACCCAGCGGTCAGGCGTGACCCTGGCGACCACGGCATAACCCATGCCGGTCAGCCGGCAGACGTTCTGCAGGATTCTGGGAACGACCTCGATCGAGGCGACCGCCGCGATGTCGTCAGCGATTTCCGTCACGCCGCAATCCATTCATAAGTTCGGCGAGAACTTGATTGGGGTTGGCCGGCGACGCAAGGCGGAGCGAGTGAAGTTGTCAGCACGATGCTGCGGCATTGGAGCATTTTTTCCACCGTGCGGAGGCTCCTCGGCGGTGAGCGCCCACAACCTGCTTCGTGGCGCCCTGGTGATCTCGTACCTCCGCTTGTGCGAAGCCTCGCCTCGAGCGTCCGCTTCTGACGTTGGGCGCCTCGACTTTGCCTCGCCAGCCAGACTCAGGGTCTGTTTGCCGAGGTGACGAGGGATGCGATGACGCCGGACGATTTTCTGCAACGGGTCCACGGCCTCGCGCCCGGCGCGGTGGCCAAGCTGGTCTTGGAGGCCAGGCAGGTTCGCCTCGGCGGAAACACCTTCGCCACGCTGGGCTGGCCGGACGCTGCCCATGCGGTCATCAAGGTCGATCCCGCGCGCCAGACGCTGGTGCTGTCGATGAGCCAGGCCTTGAGCTGCGAGCCTGGCCGACGGCGCAAGGCCGGGATTATCCTCATCAGGCTGGCCGCCCTGGAGGCTGACGTGGCGGCCGAAGTGATCGCCGAGGCGGTGACCTACGCCCAGCGTGGAGCGCGGCGAGCCCAGATCGCCGCCCGGCTCGTGACGCCGCTGAGCGCCGCGGCGGCCTAGATCGCCGGCCGGCCTGGCGCGTCGAGCCGCCGTTTCCCTGTCTCTGTACGCCAGGGTACGACGGCGCGATTTGGCTGTTGAGATCGGCCAATTCCAGGTCTTCTTACTCATCCCCGTGGAAACCGGGGATGAGCCGTGGACCCTTCCGAAACCGAACTTGGACATGAGCGCAGCCGCCAGATGCTGCGCACGGCTCTTGGGCCTCTGCTGCTGGCGCGGCTGGAGGATCCGGGCGTGGCCGAGGTCATGCTCAACCCCGATGGCCGGGTGTGGATCGACCGCCTCGACGCGGGAATGATCGATGCGGGGCTGACGGTGTCGCCCGCTGACGCCGAACGGATCCTGCGGCTGGTGGCCCATCACGTCGCCGCCGAGATCCATGCCGGCCAGCCGCGACTGTCGGCCGAGCTCCCCGGAACGGGTGAGCGCTTCGAGGGCCTGATGCCGCCACTGGCGGCCGCCCCGACCTTCTCCATCCGAAAGCCCGCCAGCCTCGTCTTTCGGCTCGACGACTACGTCCGGGCCGGGATCATGACGGAGCGGGAAGGGCAGGTGCTGGCCTGCGCCGTGCGCGAGCGCGCCAACATCCTGGTCGCCGGTCCCACCTCGAGCGGCAAGACCACGCTGGTCAACGCCCTGCTGGCCGAGGTGGCGATGGGCGGCGACCGGGTGATCCTGCTGGAGGACCTGCGCGAGCTGCAGTGCGCGGCTGGCAACCAGGTGGCCTTGCGGACCCGCGAGGGCGTGGCCTCGCTGACCGACCTCGTGCGCTCGGCCCTGCGGCTGCGGCCTGACCGAATTATCGTCGGCGAGGTCCGCGGACCCGAGGCGCTGGATCTCATCAAGGCCTGGGGCACCGGCCACCCTGGCGGGGTCGGGACCCTGCACGCCGGATCGGCCGTGGGCGCGCTGCTGCGTCTAGACCAGCTGATCCAGGAAGCGGTGGTCACCGTGCCGCGGGCCCTGATCGCCGAAACCATCGATCTCATCGCCGTGCTCGCCGGTCGCGGGCGAGCGCGACGCTTGACCGACCTTGTCCGCCTGGAGGGCTTTGGCCCCGACGGCGCCTACCAGCTCAGCCCCGCCTGAGAGCCTAAGCCCCGCAAACCCTGACCTCGTTGAAGGAGATGGTCTCGTGTCCACGAGCCTTGCCGTGCCGCGCGCTTCTGCGTGCGCCCCCGCCGACCAGCGCCCTCGTTTTTCCC
The DNA here is from genome assembly GCF_003116815.1 of Caulobacter endophyticus. Taxonomy (GTDB): domain Bacteria; phylum Pseudomonadota; class Alphaproteobacteria; order Caulobacterales; family Caulobacteraceae; genus Caulobacter; species Caulobacter endophyticus. The sequence continues at coordinate 4,887 of NZ_QDKQ01000024.1, read as the reverse complement.
GCCTGCCGCCCATCCGGCGCTGGCTGCTCGCCGGGAGCGTCCTGGCGTTCGGCCTGATCGCCGCCCAGGCCCACGCGGCCGGTTCGTCCATGCCCTGGGAAGAGCCGCTGCAGCAGATTCTGGAGTCGGTCGAGGGGCCGGTCGCCAAGATCATCGCGGTGATCATCATCATCGTCACGGGCCTGACCCTGGCCTTTGGCGAGACCTCGGGCGGATCGCGCAAGCTGATCCAGATCGTGTTTGGCCTGTCGATCGCCTTCGCCGCCTCCAGCTTCTTCCTGTCGTTCTTCTCGTTCGGCGGCGGGGCGGTCATCTGATGGCCGGCGATCGCGCGATGGGGTTCGCCGCGCCCGTGCACCGGGCCCTGACCGAACCGATGCTGCTGGCCGGCGCCCCACGCGCGATCGCCCTGGTCAACGGCACCCTGGCCGCGGCCCTGGGCATGGGCCTTCGCCTGTGGGCGCTGGGCCTGATGCTCTGGCTGGTCGGCCACGGCCTGGCGGTTTGGGCCGCGCGACGCGATCCGCAGATCTTCGAGGTCGGGTCGCGTCATGTGCGCCTGCCGGCCCGACTGGAGGTCTAGCCATGCTCGATCTTCGCGAATACCGCCGCCGGCCCGCGCTGCTGGCCGATTTCCTGCCCTGGGTCGCCCTGGTCGCGCCGGGCGTCGTTTTGAACAAGGACGGCGGCTTTCAGCGGACCGCCGCGTTTCGCGGGCCCGATCTCGACTCCTCCACCGATGCCGAGGTCGCGGCTGTCGCCGCGCGGCTCAACGGCGCCTTGCGCAGACTCGGCTCGGGCTGGGCGCTGTTCGTCGAGGCCCGCCGCGACCGCGCGGAGGACTATCCTTTGAGCGTCTTTCCCGATCCGGTCTCGGCCCTGGTCGACGAGGAGCGCCGCGCCGATTTTCTGGGCGGCGGCGAGCATTTCGAGAGCCGCTACTTCCTGACCCTGACCTACCTGCCGCCTGCCGAACGCCGCGGCCGGCTTGAACGCCTCTTCGTGGAGGGCAGGGCCGGGAGCCAGATAGACTGGCGCGCGGAGCGCTCCGCCTTCATCGACCGCGCCGATCGGCTGCTGGCCCTCCTTGACGGACTAATGCCGCGCCTGGCCTGGCTCGATGACGCGGCCACATTGAGCTTCCTGCATGGGGCGGTCTCGACCGCTCGCCAGGGCGTGGCGGTTCCAGAGACCCCCATCCACCTCGACGCTCTGCTGGCCACTGAGCCCTTGAGCGGCGGCCTGGATCCGCGTCTGGGCCGGGCCGCGCTGCGGGTGCTGACGATCGTCGGCTTTCCCCCTTCGACGACGCCGGGCCTGCTCGACGACCTCAACCGCCTGGCCTTGCCCTATCGCTGGTCGACCCGGGCCATCTGCCTGGACAAGGCCGCCGCCCAGAGCCTGCTGACCAAAATCCGCCGCCAATGGTTCGCCAAGCGCAAGTCCGTGCTCGTCCTGCTGCGCGAGGCCCTGACCCAGGAGCCGGCGGCCCTGGTCGACAACGACGCGGCCAACAAGGCCGGGGACGCGGATCTGGCGCTGCAGGATCTCGGCGGCGACGCGGTCGCCTATGCCTATGTCACCGCAAGCCTCGTGGTCTGGGACGAGGATCCCGCCCTGGCCGACGCCAAGCTCGCCCTGGTCGAGAAGGTCATTCAGGCCCGCGACCTCACCGTCATTCGCGAGGACGTCAACGCCGTGGAGGCCTGGCTCGGCAGTTTGCCTGGCCACGTCTACGCCAATATCCGCCAGCCGCCGCTCTCGACCCTGAACCTGGCGCATCTGGCGCCGATGTCGGCGGTGTGGGCTGGACCCCGGCGCAATGCGCATCTGGACGGCCCGCCGCTGCTCGTGGCGCGCACGGCCGGATCGACGCCCTTTCGGCTTTGCCTGCATGTCGACGATGTCGGCCATACCCTGGTTGTGGGGCCGACCGGCGCGGGAAAGAGCGTCCTCCTGGCCATGCTGGCCCTGTCGTTTCGCCGCTATCCCGAGGCCCAGGTCTTCGCCTTCGACTATGGTGCCTCGAGCCGCGCGGCGGTCCTCGGCATGGGCGGTGACTTCCACGATCTTTCGGGACAGAGCGGCGCGGCGCCGACCCTCCAGCCCCTGGCCCGGATCGACCAGCTCGACGAGCGGACCTGGGCGGCCGACTGGCTGGCGGCGATCCTGGCTCGGGAAGGCGTCACCCTGACCCCTTCGGTGCGCGAGCACCTGTGGGCCGCGCTGGGAAGCCTTGCCGGCGCGCCGCTCCCCGAACGCACCCTGACCGGCCTTGTCGCGCTGCTGGCCGCGCCGGCCCTGAAAGCCGCCCTGGCCCCCTTCGTGCTGGGCGGGCCGCATGGCCGGCTGCTCGATGGCGCGGGCGAGCGGCTCGGCGACGCCGCCGTCCAGGTCTTCGAGACCGAGGGCCTGGCGCGCGGCGCGGCGGCCCCTGCTGTGCTGGCCTATCTCTTCCACCGCATCGGCCGGCGCTTGGATGGTCGCCCGACCCTGATCCTCATCGACGAGGGATGGCTGGCGCTCGACGACCCAGCCTTCGGCGCCCAGCTGCGCGAGTGGCTCAAGACCCTGCGCAAGAAGAACGCCTCGGTGGTCTTCGCCACTCAGTCCCTGGCCGACATCACCACCAGCGCCATCGCCCCGGCCATCATCGAAAGCTGCCCGACCCGGATCTTCCTGCCCAACCCGCGCGCACTTGAGCCGCAGGGTGCAGCGGCCTACGCCGCCTTTGGCCTCAATCCGCGCCAAATCGAGATCCTGGCCCGAGCCACGCCTGCCCGCGACTACTACCTGCAATCCCGGGTTGGCGACCGATTGTTCGATCTTGGCCTGGGGCCCGTGGCCCTAGCCTTTTGCGCCGCCTCGTCCAAGGCCGACCAGGCCGCCATCGCCAGCGTCTTGGCCAGTCACGGGCGGCGCGGGTTCGCGCGCGCCTGGCTGCGCGGCAAGGGCCTGGATTGGACCGCCGACCTCCTGCCGGGCGGATCGGCCGCCCAAGCTTCCGCCTCGGAGACATTGTCATGATCTTACACCGCCGCCGCTTGGCGGGCGTGCTGGCCGCGAGCCTTCTGGGCTTGGCGCCCGTTGCTGCGACCCCGGCCTTGGCCCAATTCACGGTCTTTGATCCGACCAACTACGCCCAGAACGTCCTGCAGGCCGCCCGCGCCCTGCAGACCATCAACAACCAGATCACCGCCCTGCAGAACCAGGCCCAGATGCTGGTTGGACAAGCCCGGAACCTGGCGAGCCTGCCTTATTCGTCGCTGGCCGCCCTGCAGGCCCAGGTCGATCGCACGCGGGCCCTGCTGGCGGAGGCTCAGGGCCTGGCCTATGACGTCGCCGCGATCCGCGAGGCCTTTTCGAGCCAGTACGGCAGCGTCGCGCTGTCGGTCACCGACGCGGCCCTGACGCAGCGCGCCGATGCGCGCTGGGGCGCGGCGCTGGCCGGATTTCAGGACGCCCTGAAGGTCCAGGCCGGCGTGGTCGGCGGGCTTGGGGCCAGCCGCGATCAGCTGACCGCGCTGGTGGGTCAAAGCCAGGGCGCGGTCGGCGGGCTGCAGGCCGCTCAGGCGGGCAACCAGCTTTTGGCGCTCCAGGCTCAGCAATTGTCGGACCTGATCGCGCTCAACATCGCCCAGGGCCGCGCCCAGGCCCTGGAAGCCGCCGACCGGGCTGCCGCCCGAGCCGACGCCAAGGCGCGCTTTTCCAAGTTCATGGGGAGCGCTGGCACGCCGTGACCCGAGCCCTCGTTTGGGGGACAGCCCTCATCATCCTACTGGGCGTCGCTGTCTTGGCGGGCGGGGCGTCCCAGCCATCATCGGATCACCGATCGGTCGCGGAGACGCCAGACCCCCAGCTGGCCCGATGCCAGACGCTCGGCGAAGCCAGCGGCGACGACCCGCAATGCCGGGCGGCGTGGGCGTCGGCCCGCAAGCGCTTCTTCGGCGGGGCCGCGTCATGAACGACGTCGGCGTCATCGACCGGTTCTTCGACACCTTCAACCGTTATCTCGATAGCGGGTTCGGGCTCCTGGGCGGGGAGGTGGCGTTCCTGTCGACCACCCTGGTGGCCATCGACGTCACCCTGGCGGCGCTGTTCTGGGCCTGGGCGCAGAACGAGGATGTGCTGGCGCGGCTGGTCAAGAAGACCCTCTATGTCGGTTTCTTCGCCTTCCTGATCGGCAACTTCCAGGCGCTCAGCCTTATCGTGCTCAAGAGCTTCTCGGGCCTTGGCCTCAAGGCGTCGGGGACGGGGATCTCGGCCGAGGACTTCTTGCGGCCCGGGCGCCTGGCGGCCCTAGGCGTGTCGGCCTGCAAGCCGATCCTCCAGGCCGCCGCGGAGCTGGGCGGCTTTCCGGGCTTCTTCGAGAACATCGTCCAGATCGTCATCCTGCTGGCCGTGGCCCTGCTGGTCATAGTCGCCTTCTTCATCATCGCCGTTCAGGTCTTCGTCGTCCTGATCGAGTTCAAGCTCGTGACCCTGGCCGGCTTTGTCCTGGTGCCGTTCGGCCTTTTCGGGCGCACCGCCTTCCTGGCTGAAAAGGTGCTAGGCAATGTCATCGCCAGCGGCGTCAAGGTCATGGTGCTGGCGGTGATCGTCGGCATCGGATCGTCGCTCTTTGCCGAGTTCAGCAGCGCCTCCAGCGGTCAGCCCACCCTGGAGGAGGTCTTGGGCATGGCCCTGGCGTCCCTGACGCTTCTGGGCTTGTCGATCTTCGGCCCTGGCGTGGCGTCGGGCCTGGTGTCGGGCGCGCCGCAACTGGGCGCCGGCGCGGCCGTCGGAACGGGCCTTGTGGTTGGCGGCATGGCCATGGCCGGCGCCGCGGCCGCCCAGATGGTCGCCGCCGGAGCCGGGACGTCCGGCGCGGGCGCCGCGGCCGCGGGC